>NZ_LRPE01000001.1 GCF_001605885.1 Acinetobacter lactucae
TTAACAACCTTTTTCACGTGAGAACTCCTTCTATCCGTGGCATTACATCTTATTTATTAATAGGGTTTTAATTAGATTTTTTAAAGGGGGAAAACTTTGTTTTATTTTGCAAGTTGTAAAAAAAGTAAGATAGAGAAAGGAAATTTTTGTTTTTTATAAAATTGTGAGGATGTTATGTAACTAAAAAATAAAACTTTTTTATTTAAAATATTATTTCTTGGCATGTTTTAAAAAAAGTATAAATTTGGCGAAATTTTCAAAAAATTTGAATAAATAAGAATAAAGTAAATGTAAAAAATAATTACGATCAAAAAGCCTTATGCAAAAAGATACAGTTTTTAAAATGAAACTGTATCTTTTATTGAAAATTAATTTTAGAAATTATCTTTAAGGGCGCGTAGGTGAGCAAAGTCTTCAACACTTTCTGCACGAAGAAAAGGATTGGTTGCTAATTCAAGTTCAATCGTACTCGGCAGGGTGATTGATCCTTGTTTACGTCGCTCACGGACTTCTTCTGCTCGTTCAGATAAAGCATGGTTATGAGGCTCTACCGTTAAGGCAAATTCAGCATTTGAAAGTGTGTATTCATGCGTACAATAAACTTTGGTTTGTGTAGGTAATGCTGCTAGACGGCTCAGTGAGTGATACATTTGTTCAGCCGTACCTTCAAATAATCGACCACATCCCATTGCAAACAAAGTGTCGCCGCAGAATACAGCTTCTAATTCTTCAATAAAATAAACAATATGTCCTAAAGTGTGGCCAGGGGTCGCAATAATCTCTACTTTTAAATCATTAAACTTTAGATGATCATTATGTTGTAAGGGGTGGGTGATTCCCGGAATTTTTGTAAGCTCATCACGTGGACCATACACTGTAATATTTTGAGCAGCAGTAAGATCAGCCACACCTCCAATATGGTCTTTGTGCCAATGGGTGAGCCAGATCTGTTTTAAAGTGAGTTGATGATTTTGACAAAATTGAGTAACAAGTTCTGCTTCTGTTGGATCAACTGCAACGGCTTGTTGGGTTTCAGTATCTTCTAAAATCCAGATATAGTTTTGGAGGGCATTCTGCACATCAATAAAATGAATTCTATAACGCATTGTTTTATCCTAAAACCAAATCCAAAAAGTAAATAAATAATCACTGATTTTGATCATAACAGAAAATGGTATTAACTCACGCACTCAACTGTTTGATAAAAAAGATTCATATCAAACAAAAAAAGCCCCCTGAAGGGAGCTTTTTATAATCGATAATTTAACGTATCTTTGCGAGCCAGTTGCCTAGTGTCTGTACAATCTGTACTAAGAGCAATAGAACAATCACTGTTAAAATTACAACGCTTGTATCAAAACGTTGGTAACCATACGAAATAGCTAAATCACCAATACCACCTGCACCAACTGCACCAGCCATTGCTGTTGCGCCAATCAAACTGATGGTTGCTGTGGTTAGGTTTAAAATGAGTGAACTGCGTGCTTCTGGCAAAACAAAGCGAGAGATAATTTGCCAAGGTGTAGCACCCATTGCTTGAGCAGATTCAATAATTCCTTCATTTACTTCAAGCAAGGAAGTCTCAATCAGACGTCCCATATAGGGCCCAACGTAAATAGTTAAAGGAACGATCGCTGCCCATGTACCAATTGAAGTGCCTACCAATAACTTGGTAAGAGGAATCACTGCAATAAGTAAAATAATAAATGGCAGAGAGCGTAACGCATTTACAATCGGGTTGAGTAAATGATAAATGAATCTATTCGGCAAAATACCTTCTGGACGAGTTACAAGCAGGATAATCCCTTGAATGAATCCCCAAATACCACCAAATAAAAGCGCAAAGAACACCATGTGAAATGTTTCTTGCAATGCTGTTACAAACTGGTCAATTGAAAGGGAGCTGTGCCAGAACGGCTGAGTAAGTTCAGTTAACCACTGTACGATTAAATCTCTCATACTTGATCTCCTGATTGAACTACACTCACTTCATTTTGTTCTAAAAACTCGATAGCCTGCTGAATCAACTCAGGCTCACCTAGAAGCTGTACAAACATTTGACCAATTACAGTACCATTAATTTCAGTCATGTTAGCGAACAAGATATTTAAGCTAATATCAAATTGTTTAATCAATGACTGAATTACAGGCTCTTGAGCTGAGCGGCCTAAGAACTGTAAACAGTAGATGCTGTGGTGATGCTGATTTTCGAGTTGATTTAAAATATTCACAGGTAACTGTTGATGTAAAACAGTCTGAATAAAGTTTTTAGTCGTCGGATGTTGAGGATTACTAAAGATATCAATCGTTGAACCTTGTTCAATGACTTTACCTGCTTCCATCACAGCTACATGATCACAAACGGTTTCAATGACATCCATTTCATGGGTCACCATAACAATTGTGATTTTTTGCTCTTGATTGATTTTCTTGAGTAACTCTAAAACAGACTTGGTTGTTTGCGGGTCCAGGGCAGAGGTTGCTTCATCACACAAAAGAATTTTTGGATGATTTGCCAAAGCACGAGCAATACCGACACGTTGCTTTTGGCCGCCAGAAAGTTCATCAGGATAAGCATCTTTTTTATGCTTAAGATCAATGAACTCCAATAACTCATTTAAGCGCTTTTCACGTTCTGCCTTATTGTAATTCAGCAGACGCATTGGCATTTCGATATTTTCAGCAACCGTCTTGGTTTGTAGCAAATTGAAGTGCTGAAAAATCATACCAATATTTGCACGTTCCTGACGTAATGAACGCGCATCCAAAGCAGTGAAGTCCTTTTGATTAATGATAACCTGACCTTCATTTGGTCGTTCAAGTAAGTTAATCAGGCGGATTAAAGTACTTTTACCTGCACCACTATAGCCAATAATCCCAAAAATACTTCCTTCTGGAATTTCCAAATTAATTTGGTCCAGAGCTCGTATGGTTTGGCCTTTAAGCTGATAGTGCTTTGAAATGTTTTTAAATTGAATCATGTCGTCAAAAACTATGCTAAAAAGAAAAAACAGGCAAAGAGTCTTTGCCTGTTTCGCGTTGCAGCTATTATATTACTATTTAGCTTCCGTGAGGTAGCTGATTGGCTGATTCACGTCAACTTTTGTACCACCAAAGTGTTGTTCAACGTATTTTTTAACAGCTTCAGTGTGGTATAGCTGACCAACCTTCTGAAGAATTGGGTCATCTTTACGAGATTCAGCTGTTGCAAGAATGTTTACATTCAGTTTAGTACTCTGGTCAACAGGCTCGTAGTAGATAGAATCTTTAAGTACGTTCAGACCACCTTCTAACGCTAACGTATTACCTAAAACGATCGCATCAACTTCATCTTTTACGCGTACAGCTGTCGCCATTTGAATTGGTTTAATATCAATTTTTTTGCTGTTATCGATAATATCACTTGGTGTACCTTTAGCAGGATCGAAGTCAGCTTTAAGTTTGATTAAGCCAGCACTTTGTAATAACAATAACGCGCGAGCTTCATTCGCTGCATCATTAGGAATTGCAATGCTTGCACCTTGAGGGAATTCTTCTACTTTTTTATGTTTACTTGAGTAGATACCCATTGGTTCAAGATAAGTTGTAGCAACTGGAGCAATTTTATCTTTGTTTGATGCATTGAAAGCAACCAAATATGCATAAGATTGGAATGCATTTAGGTCAACTTCTTTATTTGCTACAGCTGTATTCATTGCAACATAATCAGTGAAGTTTTTCACTTCAAGCTTAATACCAGCAGCTTTAGTTTCTGGTAGAGTCGAAATATAACGCCAGATATCAGCGTCAGAACCAGTTGAGGCAATAACCACAGTTTGAAGTTGTGATGAATCACCACTCTTTCCAGCTTGTGGTTCACTTTGTTGTTTACCGCAGGCTGCAAGTAATAGCACAGACACGCTTAAAAAAAGACTGATCAGCTTTTTCATGTAAAAAAAGTCCTGATTAAGTGAGAAATCAACTATTCGAGTTGGCTCTCAACTAGAAAAGAAATAAGTTTTGTTGCAACATCACAAAGTTTTCAATACTAAAAGTTATCACTTATAACTCTTTTCTAATTCTTCAGATACTTGATTTGCCGTCATAAGCTGAGCTAAATAAAACTATTTTCACAACAGTTTTATTTTGTGTTATCAGTCTTAAACGATCTCTAAAAGTATTCAATGTTAAAAATAACTATTATCCCTAACAGAATTAGATGATGAGCCCTAATATTTAAAGGCACAATAACTTTGTGAAAAGTTCCAACGCTTTGACTAATCATATCAATAAAAACATATTCAATATAGTGGACATGTTTCGATCTGATTGATTGGAAGTGAATAAAAATTGGGATTTATATGAAATCTTTTGATAAGTGAAAATAAAATAGAAAGTCCTCTTTCATAGAGGACTTTCTATAAATTGAGTTTTTACTCAGCTTTTTCACGTGCAATTGCGCGGTAACCAATGTCACTACGATATTGCATACCTGTGAATGTAACTTGTCCACATACTTCAAGCGCATTAATCTGTGCTTCAAGAACGCTGTCACCCAACGCAGTTACACAAAGAACTCGACCACCAGAAGTCACGATGTGACCATCTTCACGAGTTGCAGTACCTGCGTGGAAAATTTTAGTATCTTCAGGTGATTGTCCAATACCTGAAATTACATCGCCTTTGCGTACGCTATCAGGATAGCCTTCGGATGCAAGTACGATACCGATTGACTTACGTTCATCCCATTCAGCTTCTTTTGGTAAATTGCCAGCAATACCAGCTTCTACCAATTCAACAAGAGATGACTTTAAGCGCATCATGATGGGTTGAGTTTCAGGATCACCAAAACGACAGTTAAACTCGATTACACGTGGTTGACCTTGTTCATCAATCATTAAGCCAGCATATAAGAAACCAGTGTAGACATGTCCGTCAGCAGCCATACCTTCAACAGTCGGACGCATGATTTCAGTCATAACGCGTTCGAAAATCTCAGAAGTTACCACTGGGGCAGGAGAGTAGGCACCCATACCACCCGTATTAGGACCTTGGTCACCTTCAAAAATACGCTTGTGATCTTGTGAAGTTGCCATTGGTAAAATATTTTTACCATCAATCATACAAATGAAAGAAGCTTCTTCGCCTGCAAGGAACTGTTCAATTACCACACGTGAACCAGCATCACCGAATTTGTTGCCAGCAAGCATGTCATCAATTGCTGCAAAAGCTTCTTCGTTGGTCATTGCAACGATTACACCTTTACCAGCAGCAAGACCATCGGCCTTAATTACAATCGGTGCACCATTTTTTTCAACATAAGCTTTAGCTGCATCAACTTCCGTAAATACTTCGTAAAAAGCAGTTGGAATGTTATGACGCTTTAAAAAATGTTTAGCAAATGCTTTTGAGCCTTCAAGCTGAGCAGCATATTGAGTTGGTCCCCAAATTTTTAGACCTGCTTCACGTGCAGCATCTACTACACCATTCACTAAAGGTGCTTCTGGGCCAACAATAACCAGCTCAACATTATTTTCTTTAGCAAAAGCAATAATTGCAGGGTTGTCTAAAATATCAAGTTGAACATTTACACATTTGTCTTCTGTTGCTGTACCAGCATTACCAGGTGCAACGAAAACTTGAGTAACTTTGGTATCTTGCGCGATTTTCCATGCTAAAGCATGTTCACGACCACCACTACCTAAAACTAAAATATTCATTTTTAATTTGTTCCTTAACTTTAATCCTTTTCATCCCCCTCTATCCCTCAAGGTGGAGTTTAGCTCCATTATTGTGGAAAACCCTCCTGAATAAAAGGAGGGTTAGGGAGGACTAAATTTAAATTAGTGGCGGAAATGGCGCATACCAGTGAAGACCATTGCAATACCAGCTTCATCTGCTGCTGCGATTACTTCTTCATCACGCATAGAACCACCTGGTTGAATGATACATTTAATGCCAGCTTTAGCCGCATTATCAATGCCGTCACGGAATGGGAAGAATGCGTCAGAAGCCATTACAGCACCTTCAACAACTAACCCCGCATGTTCAGCTTTAATGGCAGCAATACGAGCTGAGTTAACACGGCTCATTTGACCTGCACCTACACCAATAGTTTGGCGGTTTTTAGCATAAACAATTGCGTTTGATTTTACGTATTTTGCAACTTTCCAAGCAAAGATAAGATCATCAATTTCTTGCTCAGTTGGCGCACGCTTAGTAACTACTTTAAGATCATCTTTAGTAATCATATCTAAGTCTTGATCTTGAACAAGTAAGCCGCCATTAACACGTTTGTAGTCAAGTTGCGGCGCGCGTGCATCAATTGCAGGTAACTCGCCACATACTAAAACACGAACGTTTTTCTTAGCGCCAGTTACTTCAAGTACGCCATCAGCAATACTTGGAGCAATAATCACTTCAACGAATTGACGCTCTACAATTGCATGAGCAGTTGCAACATCTAATTCACGGTTGAATGCAATAATGCCGCCGAAAGCAGATTCTGGATCAGTCGCATAAGCTAAATCGTAAGCAGCTTTAATGCCGTCTAAAGAAACAGCAACACCACAAGGGTTAGCATGTTTTACGATAACACAAGCAGGTTTTGCGAATGATTTAACAC
Source organism: Acinetobacter lactucae (assembly GCF_001605885.1). GTDB lineage: Bacteria > Pseudomonadota > Gammaproteobacteria > Pseudomonadales > Moraxellaceae > Acinetobacter > Acinetobacter lactucae. The sequence continues at coordinate 6,605 of NZ_LRPE01000001.1, forward strand.
ATTCAAGTGCTGCATCTGTATCTGCAATGTTGTTATAAGACAATTCTTTGCCTTGTAACTGTTTTGCAGTAGAAACTGATGCCTCTTTTGCGTTAGCTTCAACATAAAAAGCAGCTGATTGATGTGGGTTTTCACCGTAACGTAAATCTTGTGCTTTGTTCAATTGAGTATTGAACGTACGAGGGAATAAGTCAGCTTCACCTTCGGTCTTACCAACGCGAGCGCCTAAGTAAGAAGCGATCATGCCGTCGTATTGAGCTGTATGTTCAAATGCTTTAACTGCTAAATCGAAACGCGTTTCATAAGAAAGTGAACCAGCAGTTTTTAATTCATTAATTACAGTGTCGTAATCAGAAGCATTTACAACGATACCTACTGAAGCATGGTTTTTAGCAGCCGCACGAACCATTGTAGGACCACCGATGTCGATATTTTCGATAGCATCAGGGAGAGTACAATCTGGTTTTGCAACAGTTGCAGCAAATGGATAAAGGTTTACAACAACAAGATCAATCGGATCGATGTTGTGCTCTTGCATAACTGCTTCATCTAAACCGCGACGAGCAAGAATACCGCCATGAATTTTTGGATGTAATGTCTTAACACGACCATCCATCATTTCAGGGAAACCAGTATGTTCAGATACTTCTACAACCGCGATATTATTATCTTTAAGCAACTTGTATGTGCCGCCTGTAGATAATAGTTCTACCCCTAGAGCTGCAAGGTTTTGAGCAAATTCGACAATTCCTGTCTTATCAGATACAGAAATCAAAGCACGTTTAATAGTCATGATGTTTAATTCAACAATTTCAAGTCTACGGATTAAAACCAATAAGCATAAAAAAATGCCCACGACGTCGTGAGCATTTTATCATTTATTCACTCATTAAACCGTGAGCTTTTAACTTTTTACGTAAAGTGCCACGGTTGAGTCCAAGAATCTCTGCAGCACGTGTTTGATTACCACGCGTATATTCAAGAACTACAGATAAAAGAGGTTTCTCCATTTCTGCTAGCACCATGTCATATACCTGAGATGGTTGCTCACCTTGCAATTGTGCAAAATAATGGCGAACTGCGCGATCCACGTGGATGCGAAGAGCAACATCAGATTGTGCAGTAAAAATAGGAGATTTGCTATTCATGCGAGTTAATCCGAAAATCAAATACTAACTTGGGTAAAGTAGTATATAAATGTGGTCTAAAAATACGGAGTCCTGTTTTAGATCCTAAAACAGTGACTCTAAAACATAAGAACAATTAGCTTGCCATATTTCTTCGTATTGAATAAAAAATAAGCGTAACAATAATTAAATATTTGTTACAGCCCCCTCAAAAACAAAAAAAGTTAGGCTATGCGCTTAAAGTAGAAAAGCACACATGCTTAACAGTATTTTTTTTGGATTGAGAGCGAGGAGTATATGAGTCAAAGCTTTCGTGGCGCGTATCATACCATTGTCTAGGAAAAAGTGAGCAAATTAACTGCATTTTTTTTTATTTTTTTTTCACTTTTTTTACATTTTAGGGGTGGACAATTTCTAATCGATAATTTACTAGCCTTTTTTTGCTTTTGTTTAGCTCAAATTGGAATCGGAAAGGAGTGTTTGATGGAATGCGTTGAATGCCCCGTAAATTTTCAACTAGATATTGTTGAGGAGTTAATATGATTTCCTCTGTTTTGTCTGGTTCTGTTGCAAAAATCAACTTTAGGTTAGGAAGCTCAATACTTTTATTATTCTGATTGAGCAATATGCCTGAGAACTGAGTATGGCTTGCGTCAATTTTGCGAACTTTTAACTTTTCTATATAGATAAGTTGATAGAGTTCTGCTGATTTGTTGCAATGTAGTATTTGGCAAACATAATTAAATGCATGGCTCACTGTTGGGCTTGCATGCATGAGTTTAGGATTAAACCAAAGAATCTGGAAAGTAAAAACTAAAATCAAAATAAGGTTGGCAGAGCTCCAAAGTGTATAGTACAGCCAGCTATGCTTTTTATTATTGTCTTGCTCTTGTGGGGATGCTTGCTCAGCTAAATTAAGGTTGGGTAGAGCATTAATAGGTTCGTTGTGAAAATAATTTAAGTTATTGAGATAAGTTAATAGATCAATATTAGAGTTCTCAACTTTTTGATCAAAGATATCTAACACGTGAGAATGTGTCATATACCTAGTTTGCATTGAACCATTGGTTAACGCTGTTGAATTGACCATGACTGGCTGTTCAATATTAATCAGATTGGTTAATGCATTAAAGCTCAAATCACATTTAGGGCAACAAACCATACCCTGAGCAACAGTCAATTGAGTAAGAGATACTTTATAGACTGTTAAACACTTAGGGCAGCGGGTTTGTTTTTCATTCATGAGTTAAAAATCTCAATTTATTTTTTTACGTTTTCCTGAAATGCGACACCAGTTTTCTTCGCGCTTTTCGACATCTAATATATCAAAAAATTCAGAATAAACACGTGAGACATCAGCAACTTGCTCTTCGATTACACCGGCAAGTGCGAACTCGCCCTCAGATTTAATTAAATTTGCAAATTCAGGCGCAAGTGCCATCAATGGACCCGCTAAAATATTTGCAACTAAAACATCAGCCTGTTGAGGTTTGAATTCTTGATCAAATTCTTCTGGAAGACCTACATATAGGCGATCTAATACACCGTTGAGTTCTGCATTTTGCTTTGTGGCTAAAACAGCTTGAGGGTCGATATCAGTAGCGTATACTTTTTTAGCACCTAATAATAAAGCTGCTACGCCCAAAATGCCTGAACCACAGCCATAATCAATCACGATTTTATCTTTAACGTCAGTTTTACCCAGCCATTGTAAGCATAGGAAAGTACTTGCGTGATTACCTGTACCAAACGCAAGACCTGGATCTAACTTAATATTAGTTGCGTCTGCTTCTGGTGGTTCTAACCATTCAGGTACGATCCAGAACTTTTCCCCAATCTGAATTGGTTCATAATAATCCATCCATGCACGTTCCCACACTTGATCTTCAAGTTCTTCATGGCGCATAGGAACATCTGGAAGTTGAGCTTTTAAGAAAGCTTCTAAAGTGTCGACATCAATTGGGTCTTGTTCGTCTTGTTGATAGATGCCTGTCACAATCACTTTGTTCCATAAAGGTGTTTCACCTGGTAATGGTTCAAGTAAAGCCTGATCTTCAGCATCATCCAGCGTTACGCTTACCGCACCTAGAGACATTAAAAGTGTTTCTGTGAACTCAACTTGTTCTTGATCAACGGTAATGTGTATTTGTAACCACTTCACGAAAAGGACCTAAAAATTTTATTTAAAGGCGTATTGTAGCGGACTAGACCATTTTAAAAAAGAAAGCGGCCCATCTTTAATGGACCGCCTTTGAAAATATTGATGAGATATAGCAGAAAATAAGTAATCTCTTCTATACCTTGGGTCAAAACAAATTAAGGAGCAGGGGCTTTAAATTGTAACTTGCCATTTTCATTTGGTTGGCAAGTACCGTTAAAGATCACACCATTGTGATTGTAAGAAACCCATTCACCTTGCTGTTTTTTTGCACAGACTCGAATTTGTTTTTGCATTTCGGCTTTGCTCGTGTCAGCAGCATGGGTAAAAGTTACGCCTGAAAAACAAATTAGAGATGCAGTTAAGATTTTTAACATGGTCGTTTTCATTTTGTATTCCTTCTCGTTGCGTTAATTTTAAAGTCATAGAAGTGCTGTACATTTTTTATTCTAAGATGAATTAATTTTAAAAACATTCACTTTGTATTGAATTCATGAAACAAAATGTCAAATCATGTGGCGTACCGTAAATTATGTGAAGACAATTTTGTAATTATGTACATCAATAACCAGATAATTTTGCTATAATGTTCCGTCTTTTTTTTCTGGTGTTTTTGTACTCATGCACTATCCTAAAGTTTATGATGTTATCGTTATCGGTGGCGGTCACGCAGGTACGGAAGCGGCCCTTGCTGCTGCGCGTATGGGACGACAGACTTTGCTTTTGACCCATAACATTGAGACTTTGGGCCAAATGAGTTGTAACCCAGCAATCGGTGGTATTGGTAAGTCTCACTTAGTACGTGAAATTGATGCACTTGGTGGTGCAATGGCTTTAGCTGCCGATAAAGGTGGTATTCAGTTCCGTATTTTAAATTCACGTAAAGGTGCAGCTGTGCGTGCAACACGTGCTCAAGCAGACCGTGTGCGTTATAAAGCTGCCATCCGTGAGACTTTGGAAAATCAAGCGAATCTTGATATTTTCCAGCAAGCAGCTGATGACCTAATTGTTGAAGGCGATACCGTTAAAGGTGTTGTGACTCAAATGGGTATCCGTTTTGATACGAAAACGGTTGTGTTGACTACAGGTACATTCTTGGGTGGTGTGATCCACGTTGGTTTAGAAAAATCAAGTGGCGGTCGCGCGGGGGATCCTCCTTCTATCGCTCTTGCTCAGCGTTTACGTGAATTAAAACTACCTGTTGGTCGTTTAAAAACTGGGACTCCACCACGTATTGATGCACGTTCAGTTGATTTTTCAGTCATGATTCCGCAGCCGGGTGATTTCCCGTCTCCAGTGATGTCCTTCATGGGTGATGCTTCTATGCACCCTGAACAAGTAAACTGTTATATCACTCATACAAACGAAAAAACTCACGATATTATTCGCGGTGGTTTAGATCGTTCACCAATGTATACAGGTGTTATTGAAGGTGTTGGACCACGTTACTGTCCATCAATCGAAGATAAGATTCACCGTTTCGCTGATAAAGATTCACATCAAGTATTCTTGGAGCCAGAAGGTCTAGATACACATGAGCTTTATCCTAATGGTATTTCGACTTCTTTACCGTTCGATGTTCAGTTTGAGCTTGTACGCTCAATTCGTGGTATGGAAAACGCTCATATCTTACGTCCGGGCTATGCAATTGAATATGATTATTTCAATCCGCAAGCGTTGAAATTTACCCTCGAAACTAAAGCGATTAATGGCTTGTATTTCGCTGGTCAAATTAATGGTACAACAGGTTACGAAGAAGCTGGTGCACAAGGTTTACTGGCAGGTTTAAATGCTGCACGCCGTGCGTGGGAGCAAGAAGAGTGGACACCTAAACGCGACCAAGCTTATATGGGTGTGCTAGTTGATGACCTGATTACGTTGGGTACTAAAGAACCGTATCGTATGTTTACCTCACGTGCTGAATATCGTTTGATGTTGCGTGAAGATAATGCGGATCAGCGCTTGACGTCTATTGGTCGTGAACTTGGTTTGGTTGATGATATACGTTGGGCTGCTTATTGTGAAAAAATGGAAGCAGTTGAGCGTGAAACCTCTCGTTTACAACATTTATGGGCAGCACCAAATAACCCTATGGGTAAAAAATTCGTTGAAATGACGGGTGCTGATTTGAGTAAAGAATGCAGCGCAATTGATTTGCTTAAGCGTCCTAACATCAACTTTGGTCAAATTGCAGAACTTACTGGTTCTGAAGTTTCAGAGCAAGTGGGCGAGCAAATCGAAATTGCTGTGAAATATGAAGGTTATATTAACCGTCAGCATGAAGATGTAGCTCAATTAAAACGTCTTGAAGAAACCAAAATTCCTGCCGATTTTGACTATGATGTCGTGTCTGGTTTATCTCGCGAAATTACCCAGAAATTAAAAACAGTTCTTCCGGAAACATTAGCTCAAGCAAGCCGTATTCCTGGTGTTACGCCAGCAGCTGTTCAGCTTGTAATGATCACAATTCGTAAGAACAATATGATTAAGAAAACAGCTTAATCATTTGAATGTAGAAAAAGCCCAGTTAAGACTGGGCTTTTTTATGAGTCAAAATTTATAAAAATAAGTGATTTGTATTGTAAAAGTATGTAAATCATTAAGACAGAATTATAATTTAATATGAAATTTTTAAGTTTTTATAATTAATGTTAAAAATTTGTTATTTTTAAATATTTGAAAATTAATATTATTTTTAATTATTTGGTAATGATTATTATTTTCTTCATTTTTTATCCATTTTTTCATGCTTATAGATGAGTAAAATGTATGCGACAAAATTGATAGACATTTGGAATGATTGAGAATGAATCATCTATGAAGGGCGACAAAGATGCGGGTTGAGCTTTCAATATATGTGGAAGGGGTAATCAACATTGCGAGTATTGTGATTAACATAACAGTAAGGACTATTAGACTTACACAGTAAAAGGAGCATGTGTTAAACGTGCTATTAGTGTGAAGTTTAATTTTACTGAAACTGTTATTAACAACAATCCTAAATAATATATCTGATTTTCTTTTTCTTATTTAAGAGCAGAAATAATGATAAAAGAAGCGGGCTTATAAATTATTAAGCTTGCTATTTTTGTTTTGATTTTAAAAATATAAGTTTTATAAATTAAGTTGTTGAATTTTAATATTTAAATAAAATAAATGAGAACGATTATCTATTTTATTTGTATTTATATTTTTATTTGTTACTATGCGTTAACTCATTATTTGCAGTTGCAACTCATCATTAATCTCTGAGGGGAGGCATAGTATGTCCGCGTTCAATATTCCACGTTCTGTTTTGGCTGCTTCAATTTTATTTAGTATGTGCTCCATGGCTGAGTCGGCAGAGGCAACGGATAAGGAGGTAGAAACGGAAACTGTCAAGTTGAATACAATTGTTGTGACTGCTGAAGAGCAGGTGAAGCAATCTCTAGGCGTATCGGTAGTCACATCTGAAGATTTAGAAAAAACACCTGTTGTAAATGATATCTCTGAGATTTTACGCCGCATGCCTGGTGTTAATCTCACTGGAAACAGTTCTACAGGCCAACGTGGCAATAATCGTCAAATTGATATTCGGGGAATGGGGCCAGAAAACACACTCATTTTAATTGATGGCAAACCAGCGACTTCACGTAATTCAGTACGTTACGGTTGGCGTGGAGAGCGTGATACTCGTGGTGATTCTAATTGGGTGCCTGCCGATGCGATTGAGTCGATAGAAGTTTTACGTGGTCCTGCTGCTGCCCGTTATGGGAACGGTGCAATGGGCGGTGTGGTTAATATTATTACCAAAAAAGTTACTAATGAAACCCATGGCTCAGTCGAGGTATATACCAATCAACCTGAAGACAGCAAAGAAGGTAGTAGTAGCCGTGTGAGTGCAACGCTGAGTGGCCCAATTATTAAAGATGTTTTGTCCTATCGCGTATATGGTAATTTCAATAAAACTGATTCGGACGACCCAGATATTAATCCTATAACTGAGAGTGGTACTCGAGCAGGGGCGCGTGAAGGGGTAGAAAATAAAGATATTAATGCACGTTTAGCGTGGCAGATGACAGATCAGCAAACTGTTTTATTAGATGTCGCATCAAGTCGCCAAGGTAATGAGTATACTGGTGATACTCAAAATAGTAATGTTGATGCAACAGATCCAGAAGCGAATGCTTTATTAAATTCACTATTAGGTACCGAAACCAACACGATGTATCGTGATAGTTATGCATTAACGCATGAAGGGGATTGGACTTGGGGTAAGAGCAAGTTTGTAGCTTCGTATGATCAAACGAAAAACAAACGTTTGACAGAGGGGCTTGCGGGCGGACCGGAAGGGCGTATTAACAGTACTGATCGCTCAACTTCACTGCTGGAAACATTGCGTTTTAATGCTGAGGCAAATATTCCTTTTGAAGTTTGGCGCCCACAAAATCTAACTGTCGGTGCTGAGTGGGTTGAAGACGATTTTACCGATTCGGCTAATACTACACAAACCGATGCATCTGGCATTATTAATTTGCCAGCAGATCGTACAAAGATGAATTCGCGGATTGCTTCGGCATATGTTGAAGATAATGTACAGCTGACTGATAGTACCAATGCGGTATTAGCGGTACGTTTTGATGACCATAGTAAGTCTGGCAGTAACTGGAGCCCTAGCTTAAACCTTACTCAAAAGCTGGGTGAGTATTTCACTTTAAAAGGTGGTATTGCAAAGGCATACAAAACTCCAAATTTATATCAAACAGCTGAAGGATATTTATTATTTACCCGAGGAAATGGTTGCCCCGTATCTGTAGATAGTGGCAGTTGCTATTTATTAGGTAATCCTGATCTAAAACCTGAAACATCTATTAATAAAGAGCTGGGAATCCAGTTTGAGAAAGATATTGTTAATGCTAGCTTGGCATGGTTCCGTAATGACTATAAAGATAAGATTACCTCTGGTACAACTGTATTAGATTCTGTTGAAGTTGGAAGTTCAACATATCGACTTCTACAATGGACAAATATTCCTAAAGCGTTGGTGCAAGGTCTTGAAGGAAGTATTGGCCTAGATTGGGGGAATATTCGTTGGACAAACAACTTTACTTGGATGAAAGACTCAATTAACAAAGAAACCGGGAATCCATTATCGATTGTACCGAGCTATACCATTAATTCTATTCTTAACTATGACATTACCGATGCTTTGGATGTCAATTTCGTATATACCCAATACGGCCGTCAAAAACCAATGCAATATGAAGAAACTCGTAATGCTTCGCTGAACCGTGAAACAATTAAAAGTTACAGTATTGCTGGTATTAATTTTGGTTATAAATTTAATCAAAATCTAAGCGGTCGTCTTGGTATAAGCAACTTGTTTGATGAGCAGAAGTTGCGCGATACGTCTATAAATCAAACTTATAATGAACCAGGGCGTGCTTATTATGCATCCTTGAAGTATTCATTCTAAACTTATAAAAGCTAGCTATATGTTCTAGCTAGCTTTTTATATCAAATTGCAAAATGAATATTGCCTCAAAACTAAGATCAAATGGATTAGCTGCTACACGTACCCGTGTTGTACTTTTCCATTTGCTTATAGAAAATCCACAAGGTTTAACAGCCGAAGATATTTATGTGCTGCTTGCTGGAAAAGAAAAGATCAGTATAGGTTCTATTTATCGTATTTTAGTCGACCTAGAAAATCATGGCTTAATCAAGCGAATATTCTATGGTAAAAACAAAAGTATTTATAAATCTGCAGATCAACGAGTAGGTATTAATATTTTTGATTCAAAAACAGGCTTATCTGTTTTATTTCATGATGAAAATATTAATAAGAAACTTGAAAAAATACTTGAAGATTTACCTCCGGATATTATAGGTCTAGAACTGACTTTATATAAGCAATAGTTTTAAATTAAAGTTATCTCGGTGTCTCATATGTTAACGACTGAACCATGCAATTTAATTGCAGAAGAACGTTCGATTAAAAGAAAAGTAAAACATAAAGTAGTTCCTGCAAAATATAGATGGATGATTTTTTATCGATTTATTTTAGCTGGTATCGGTGGATATATTCTTTCTGCTTTAGCCTGTGTTGTATTGAGTTATTTATTCAAAGCTCATCCTGTAGATGCTGTTTTATCTGCAACAATGTTAGCCTTTATTATTTATGTTTCTGTATTTATATGGGTTTTTATAAATCATAGTACTCAAAGAGCAACATGGGGAGTTGTGATTCCATCGGTACTTTTATTTATATTCTATTGGGGACTGAAAGGAATAATATAATGCGTATTGATGGAAATGCAGAAAGCCCGCGTCAGTCGATGTCATGGTTACATACATGGGCGAGTTTAGTTCTAGGTTGGTTGCTATATGCAATTTTTGTGACGGGAACATTAAGCTTTTTTCAAAATGAGATTTCCATTTGGATGAAGCCTGAACTACATCAGTCCATAAATCGTAAAGATCAGTCTCAGCAATTACAATCAGCTATCGCTTATTTACAGCAAAATGCTCCAAATGCTTCGGCATGGAATATCAATTTACCAAATGCACGCAGTACCACGACTGATATTACGATTCGTGGTGAAAACGAAGATCCAAGAGCACGTCGAGGTGGTGAACGTGTCATATTGGATTCAGTCACTGGTGAAAAACTTCAGCCACGTGAAACTCGTGGAGGTGGTTTTCTTTACCGTTTTCATTTTGAGCTTTATGGCCTGCCTCGTGGCTGGGCACGTTGGATTGTAGGTATCGCGACAGTACTTATGTTTGTCGCGATTATCAGTGGTGTGATTACACATAAAAAAATTTTTAAGGATTTCTTTACATTTCGTTCGGGCAAAGGGCAGCGTTCTTGGTTGGATGGCCATAATGCAACAGCAGTACTAGCTTTGCCATTTCATATTATGATTACGTTTAGTGGCTTACTATTATTGATGTACTCATTAATGCCTTACGGTGTTTCTGCTTTATTTCCGGAGGGAAGGCTGCATTTTTTACAAGCACAGCGCGCGCAGCTGAATGGAGAAACTATCCGATCTGCTGAACTCGCTTCTAGTTCACAAAAACTTGATAGCAGTAAACGCAATGGACATGGTGAAGGGGAAAAGGGTCGATTAAATAAAGAAAGAAGTCGTTTGGAGGTTGAAAAGGCACCTCTTGCTGATTTAACACCAATGTTAGCTCAAGCACAAAATTTATGGGGCGATAATCCAGTTGCGTCCTTCAATATCATTTCACCAAACCGTCAAAACAGTGAGGTAGAAATCCGTGCTACATACTCAGAAAGTATTTTAAATCGAGCGATTGTTCCAACACTAATTTTTAATGGTGTTACAGGTGAGTTAATCTCTCAGCCTCAACAGCTCAAAATTAGTGTTCCTATCGGTATTTATAATACCGTTACTGTATTACACGAAGCCCGTGGTGTTGATTTGGGACTACGTTGGCTATTATTCTTTTCGGGTATTTTAGGAACAGTAATGGTTGCATCAGGATTAGTTCTCTGGTGTATCAAACGTGCACCTCAGCAACAAAAGCAGGGCTATAAAAATTTTGGCTATCGTTTGGTTGAGGTTTTAAATATTGCATCAATTTCTGGTTTATTAATTGCGACAGCTGGTTATTTTTACGCAAACCGTTTAATTCCAGTTGCCACTGAAAATCGTAGTTTTTTAGAAATTAAAATATTCTTTATTGTATGGCTGTTAACTCTGCTACATGCGGCTTTACGCCCACATCGAAATGCTTGGTTAGAGCAACTTTTGTTCGGTGCTATTTTATTTTGTGCTATTCCTCTCTTAAATGCTTTAACAGGTGGGCGAGTAATCTGGAGCAGTATTGCAGAGGCTCAATGGGTAGTAGCAACTTTTGATTTGATGAGTTTGGCTCTTGGAATGATTTTGTTGTTTATTTTTTATAAAGTAAAAAAACACAAAGTAGCTGGTATCCACAAAACTAAAAAAAATATAAACCTTGAAAGTGTTGTTGCGAGAGGAGAAGGTCAATGATTGATTTTTTCCTTATTTATTTTTTGTGTCTGCTTGGTTTTTTACACATTTGTTTTTCTATGTCTCGTCATCAACAACAAGTGTTTCAAAAAGTTTTGCAAGCAAAATACAATATTTGGTATTTGATCACTGGTTATAGCATTTTAGTAATCGCATTGGCTCTTTCAATTTATCATTGGGGAGGGTCTATTGGTATATGTTATTGGATTGGTATACTCAGTTTTGCTGCTTTATTAATTATTTGGTTATTAAGTTATTATCCTCTTCAATTGAAACTAGTGAATCAGTTCTTAAGAGTGATCATATTGGTTTTATTCGTGTTTGATCTTTTAGCGTAATTTTCTAGCCCAGTTAAGACTGGGCCTTTTTATTTTCTGTTCAAAAAATATATGGAAACTTCCTAAGGAGGAAAAGAGATTTTGCTTCCTTTTTTTCTTATTTCACATATTTTAAGCCGCCAGTTATATTGAATTCACGTTCAAACAAGAGGGCTTTAATCATGACAATGAAATCAATTCGCTACAATGGATATGAAATGGCATGCCAATGTTCATGTTCAAAATAGCGCAAAAGAAAGAGCAGATCAATTTTGGTGGGGGAGAACATCTTGATCTGAACACAAGTAAAAATATAAGAAGAATATAAAATTAAGAAAATTATAATTCAAAATCTAAAGAGAACCTTATGGTTCTCTTTTTTTATATCTACTTACTATCAGTTTCAATCTCTCGTACAGCATTGTGTACTTGAACTGGTTCAATATGGAGCAGTTTTTTACCGAAACTCCGTAACCACCACACCAGTTGGGATGTAAATGGTACGGTCGCCGTAACTTCGACAATATTTTCTTCAATTGGGGTAATGGTTTGATCTTTACTCAACTGACTTTCATAAAAAGTTTTCGCAGTTTGCTCGGTCATGGTTAAGGTGAGCTGAATTGATTCAGTTGGTTGGTTATAGTCCACTCTAAAGCCTAAAGCCCCTGAGTCAATATAATGATCAATATCAAAATTGACTGGATGCAGTGCTCGACTATCTAATACTTTTGCTGATTTAAAACGGTGCAAGGCAAATGTTTGTACTTCGGTTTTGTCATGTCGTGTGCAAATTAAATAAATGACTGCACCTTTTTGTACCAAAGCCAATGGGTTTAAAACATAGGTTCTGTCTTCTCCCTGATTTACCCGTGCTTTATAAATACATTCAATTTGCTTGTCTTGAAGCAAGCCTTCATAAATTGCTTGTTGAGCATTTCGATCAACTACAGGCGGAATAAGAGGTTGGCTTGCAGGAACAATACGTACACGGTTAATCCACTGTCTCACATTATTTTGAGTAGAGAGGCTGCGTTTGGCTAAATCAAACCATGGTCCCATCTCATCAAGCAGGCTTGGAGGAAGTAAGTGCTTAAGATGCTCCTCAACCATCATAAATGTCACTGCTTGAGAGCTTGTCATATGGGGTAAGCTCTGGATAGGGGCGTCTGATTGCCACCGCCAGCCTTGAGGTACGGCTTTGTTGCTCTCTATCGGAAAACGCTGAGCAATTTGATTTAAGTCACGCTGAATAGTCCTTAAACTGATTTCAATACCTTCTCGCTCAAGCATTTCTTGTAATTCTCGAGTCCCGATCCATTTACCGGTCGGTAGGCGAGACAAGATCTGCCATTGGCGATATAAACTATTCGAAGTTTCTTTTTCTATTACAGACATAAGCGTAATACATCTATATCCAATTGCTTTGGTGTCAACACAATAAAAAATCTTTACAGATTTAGCAAGTTTGTCAGATTCAGTTTATAGCCCATTGGGCAAACGATGATAAGATTTAGAAGAAAGTTATAACAATGATGCCGAACAAGTATTAGAGATATATAAGTGGCACTGAAATTGCTTATTTAAAAATGAAATATAGATAAATGATAAGACGAGGTGGTTATGTCAGAACAAGAGCATGAATTACATCTAGATAATGATTTTTTTATACAAGAGCAGACAACAACAGCACTCATTAACCCAACCTCTTTTTTAGAACATATTTCTGTGCAAACCAATCTCTTTGAGCAACTTAAATCACAGTTCTTTAATGAGATGCTTGATGATGTCACATCGAATGGTGCAGCTTCTAAAAAAATTGAACAATGGTTAAGCATCCGTACTTTAGATGAGTTAAAGGAGTTAAATACCCAAGCAAAACAGCATTTTCTTTATCATGGGATTACTTTTAATGTTTATGGCGATAAAGAAGGAACGGAGCGCACTATTCCTTTTGATTTAATTCCAAGAGTAATCGAGAAAAAACAATGGGAAAAAATTGCCTCAGGCTGTGCACAGCGTGTTAAAGCATTAAATTATTTCCTAGATGATATTTATCATGGACAACATATTTTAAAAGAACAAATCATTCCCGAAGAACAAATTATGGGAAATGATGCTTTCCAGCCCCATATGCTTAAACATTCTTTAAAAGGAAAAATCTATTCACAAATTAGCGGGATCGATATTATCCGGGATGGTGAAGGGGAGTTTTTTGTATTAGAAGATAATTTGAGAACACCTTCTGGGGTGTCTTATATGATTGAGAGCCGAAATATTAGCCAGAAATTAATGCCTGAGCTATGTACAGCCAATAATTTACAAGGGATTGAGCATTATCCAAAACTTTTAAAAGAAATATTGCAAGAAAATTCTTCTGCAGATCAACCTTTTATTGTGGTGCTAACACCAGGGCGTTTTAATAGTGCTTATTATGAGCACGCTTTCCTAGCACGTGAAATGGATGTGCCACTGGTTACAAATCGAGATTTATTTGTAGAAAATGATCAAGTATTTGTCAAAACTATTCGTGGGCGTCAAAAAGTAGATGTAATTTATCGCCGTTTAGATGACGATTTTCTAGATCCTTTAGCATTTCGACCAGACAGTGCGTTGGGTGTAGCAGGTCTTATGTCTGCTTATTTGCAAAAAAATGTGGTGATTGCAAATGCACCGGGAACAGGTGTGGCTGATGATAAATCTATTTATCCTTATGTAGACCAAATGATCCAATATTATTTGGATGAAACACCAATTCTAAAAAATGTACCTACTTATCAGTGTCGTAAAGACGAACATTTAGATTACGTGCTTTCTAATCTTGATCAATTAGTCGTGAAGGAAGCACAAGGTTCGGGTGGATATGGCATGTTGATTGGGCCTAAAGCAAGCTCGTGTGAAATTGATGAGTTTAGAAAAAAATTGATTGCGATGCCTCATATGTACATTGCACAACCAACTCTAGCTTTATCTGTTGCCCCAACTTTAACGACAGGCGGGGTGGCTGAGCGCCATATTGACCTACGTCCATTTGTACTAAGTTCACCATATCGTACAGAGATTGTACCTGGTGGCTTAACACGCGTGGCCATGAAGCCTGGTTCTTTAGTTGTAAATTCGTCACAAGGTGGCGGTATAAAAGATACATGGGTTGTCGAAACATTACATTCCTGATTGTGGGTTAAAGAGGAACTTTATGGTTTTACTCAATTCGAGTGCGCATCAAATATATTGGTTGGGTCGATATTTGATGCGAGTTAAATTTGCAGCCTCTCATTTACCTTTTACACAAGATGAGAAAGCAACAAAATTTGCAGCAGCATTTGGTTTGGTCATAGAAAATGCTGAATTACTAAATCACTATATGTTAGACAAGAAGCAAACATTTTCATTACTGAACCAACTCATTATTGCTAAAGATAATATTCAGGAACTAAGAGGTATTTTGTCATCACACGCTTATGCGGAATTAAACAATGTGATCAACACGCTTCAACCTGAACCTAATGCATTGAATAAAGCTGTCAAACAATGCACTCAAATATTAGAAGCGGAACATGAAGATGTTCGTTTATTTTTGCATTTAGGCCAAAAAATAGAGCAATTTGATATAGAACTACGTTTTGGACAAGATTTATCTTTTCTCTTATTAGAGTTAGATATTTTGGTGCAACAGCTTGCTAATTTGAATTGGGAAAATATAGATGAGAATTGGCAAGTACTGAAGCAGCAACTTACGTGGGACGCTTATTATACTTTCACACAGCAGTTGGAAAATATGTTTGAGGGCTGATTATGAAATTGATGGTTAATCATCAAACGCATTATAGCTATACTGAAACTGCTCGGAACAGTATTCAGTATATTAAAATGATGCCTCAAACATCGCCTCATCAATATGTTATGAATTGGGCAATTAGCGTGCCAGGCGATAAAACGATAAAACGAGATATATTTAACAATGTATGGATGACGGCTAGTCAACGTTATTCATACCAACATCTTACTTTTATGGCCCAAGGAATTATTGAGCTTCAAGATGTAGAGCTGGGTTATGTAAATCTCTCTACACCAACTAATTTGTTTTTGCAGATGACAGGTGCAACTCGATGTGATTCGGAAATGTTGGACTTTGCCAAAAATATTGTAGTGGTCAAAGATCGACAGCATATAGCGTTATTAAGCGAATATATTTTGCAAAAAATACTTTATCAGCCTGAAAGTACATCGGTTCAAACAACTGCCATTGAAGCATTTCATGCAGGTCAAGGTGTATGTCAAGATCATGCGCACATTTTAATTGCGATGTGTCGTGCGTTACAATTACCTGCACGTTATGTCTCTGGTTATCTATTTGATCAAAACTATCCGCACCTTGCCAGTCACGCTTGGGCGGAGGTATTTTTAGAAAATCAGTGGTATTGTTTTGATGTAAGCAATCAGTTGTTTACACCCAAACATCACATCTACCTTGCTGTGGGTCGTGACTATCTCGATGTAGCACCTATTCGTGGTGTAAGAGAGCAAGGTGGAGTTGAGAGCATGATGTCTGTGGTTCAAGTATTGGCATGTTGAATGTAAAGAGAATGAAATGACCTATTGTTGTGCGCTAAGATTGGAACAAGGTTTAGTGTTTATTAGTGACACGAGGACCAATGCAGGAGTTGACCATATTTCTGTGTTCCGAAAGCTGCATACTTTTGGCGTTACCGGAGAACGTTTTATTGCTTTGCAAACCGCAGGTAACTTAGCAACAACTCAAGCCGTTATTGGTCATTTGCAAAATGCGCTAACTTTGCAGCAAGAACCTAATTTATATAGTGTTAATACGATGTTTGAGGCGGCTGAACTGATTGGCAAAACCTTAAAAACTGTTTTAGAAGATATTAGCTCAGACACTCAAGAACAAATGAATTATGCCTGTAGTATTTTGGTGGGGGGGCAGATTAAAGGTGGTGACATGCAACTTTATAATGTCTATCCTCAGGGCAATTTTATTTGTGCAACGACAGATACACCTTATTTTCAAATAGGTGAAAGTAAATACGGAAAGCCTATTCTGGATCGAGCTTTATATTATGCAATGCCACTAGATGATGCATTGCGTTGTAGCCTGATTTCTTTTGATTCGACTTTACGCTCAAATGTTTCTGTTGGCTTGCCACTTGATGCATTGGTGTACATCAAAGATAGTTTTGTGATTCCAATGGGAAAACGAATTACCGAAGATGATCCTTATTTTTCACAGATTAGTAAACAATGGTCGGATACTTTACGTCGTGGATTACAGGAAATGCCAAAACCTACTGATGATTATTGGCGATAAAATTTTGAATATTTAAATAAAAAAATCCAAGCATGCTTGGATTTTTTTATATTTTATTATTTAACTGCTTTTACGAGTAGGACGATTACTTAAGCGACAGAGTAATTCATATCCTATGGTTCCATTTGCGTCCGCGACATCATCAACTAAACGATGTTGGCCCCAGAGCTCGACTTGGGTGCCTAATTTTACTTGCATACCTGTCACATCGATTGCTAGCATATCCATACTCACTCGTCCTACAACCGCACAGAGCTGTTTATCAATAGCCACATAGTTCTGTTTAATATAAGCCCGTGGATAACCGTCACCATAACCTATAGAAACAATCGCGATATCCATTGCTTGCTTAGCACAGAAAGTAGAGCCATAACCGACATGTTCATTCGTTTGAATGTGATTTAGTGCAATTACTTCTGCTGAGAAAGTCATTACTGGTTTTAGGTCAAGTTCGTGAACCGTTTTATCGGCAAAAGGTGAGGCACCATAAAGCATGATACCGGGACGAACATAATCAAAATGTAATTCTGGCCACTTATAAATAGCAGCAGAGTTACAGCAAGATGCTAAAACTGGATCACACGCTTGTTTAACTTGTAAGAATTGTTGTTTTTGCTGTTCGTTAAGCGGGTGGTCTACATCTGCATTTGCGAAATGCATTGCAAGTACACAAGTATATCCTTCAGATTTTAAAGTCTTAATAACTTCAATAATTTCTGGATTTTTAAAACCTAAACGGTTCATGCCGCTGTTGAGTTTAACCCAGACTTTTAAACCTTGGGCGATGTAAGCTTGTTTGTGTTTAATTAACCATTCAAATTGTTGTTGATGGTGAATCACACATTCAAATTGTTGTTCAATTGCAGTCGGCATTTCATCTTCAGAAAATACCCCTTCAATTAAAGTGACAGGTTGTTGAAATCCGAGTTCACGAATTTCCAAACCTTCTTGTAGGCAGGCGACACCAAAGGCATCTGATGCATTTAAGGCTGCTAAACAGTCTTTGATTCCATGTCCATAAGCATTAGCTTTCACCATACTTACAATTTTTGAATTTTTTGCGAGTTGTTTGACACGGTTTAAATTATATTGAAGTGCATTGCGGTCAATATAAACTGTTGCTTGGCGCACCCTTATTTACTCCTTTGGGCTAGAGATAGAGTTTATTCTTCATCATCATATTGGCTGTAATACTCAGGAGAGAGATTACTAAATCGAGTATATTGACCTTCAAAAGCAAGACGAACTGAACCAATTGGACCGTTACGCTGCTTACCAATAATGATCTCTGCGGTGCCGGCTTCTTTTGACTCTTTGTTATAAACCTCATCACGATAAATAAACATAATTAAGTCGGCATCCTGCTCGATCGCACCGGATTCACGTAAGTCAGACATTACAGGGCGTTTATTTGGACGGTTTTCGAGACTTCGGTTAAGCTGGGAAAGTGCGATAACAGGACATTGCATTTCTTTCGCTAACGCTTTTAAGCTACGCGAAATTTCTGAAATCTCACCTACACGGTTATCACCCATGCCAGGAACTTTCATGAGCTGCAAGTAATCGACCATGATACAACCGATTTTACCATCATGCATTTTGGCAACACGACGCGCACGGGCACGCAGTTCGGTTGGAGGTAAGGCAGAAGAGTCATCAATATACAAATGCATTTGTTGAAGCTGCAAAATTGTGCCCGTCACCTTGGTCCATTCATCTGCATCTAAGTTACCCGAACGTAAATGTCCTTGATGGACTTTACCCATTGCAGAAATAAGACGCATTGCAATCGAGTCTGCTGGCATCTCCATTGAAAAGACCAGGGCAGGTAACTTGTTATATTGCAAAACGCTCTCAACCAAGTTCATGGCAAAAGTAGTTTTACCCATTGAGGGACGTGCAGCAACAATAATTAGGTCACCCGGCTGCATACCAGATGTTTTATTATCAAGTTCTAAGAAGCCAGTCGTCAAACCTGTAATATTGCCATCTAATTTTGAAAGCTCATCCAATTTACTAATTACGTCTGCGGTAACAGAACTAATAGATTTAGGGCCTGCATCTTTTTTATTATTATTGTGTTGTTCTGCTAAAGAGAAAATACTCGTTTCAGCTAAGTCTAAAATTTCACTAACACCACGACCTTTTGTGTCATAAGCATTTTGTAAGATTTCAGTACTAACTTTAATCATACTGCGTAGGGTAGAAAATTCTTTAATTTTAGTGGCATAGGTTTCTAAGTTGTAGAAACTTGATGGTGAATCAGCCATGAGCTGCATTAAATATTCTTCGCCACCAATAGCATCAAGTAAATTTTGTTTTAGAAGCCAGTCACTTACCAAGACAGCATCATAGGGTGAATTTTCCTGCGCTAATTTCTCAATTGCGCGAAAAATATATTTATGACGAGTTGCGTAAAAATCATTTTCTTTGAGTACATCGTTGACTTGCTCAAAAGATTCGGCAACTGTCATGAGAGCAGCAAGAACGGCTTGTTCAATGGCTAAATTGTGTGGGGGAGTGCGAAACTCTTTAAGTTGGCCTGATTCACTCGTTTTATTTTCTGTTGGAGATGAAAGCGCTAAAGAAGTGGCATTCGCCTGAGACATAATTAGACCTGATGATAAAGAAGGTGTACACAAAGAGGCTGTAAAGCCGAGAACTATCTTAAAACAAAATTAAATAAACTACCTAATTAAAAAACCAATTAAACTAAAGAACTGATCAGGAATTAATATATCTTATTTTAAAATTCTAAATATAAAAAAAGAGCATGCAAAAGCATGCTCTTTTTTTGATGAGAAATTACTCAGATACGATAGTAACGAGAACTTCTGCAACAACATCATGGTGCAATTGGATTGCGATGTTGAATTCACCAGTGTGACGAAGCGCGCCATTTGGTAAACGAACTTCTGCACGGTCAACTGTAAGACCAGCATTCGTTAATGCGTCAGCGATGTCACGAGTACCGATAGAACCGAAGAGTTTACCTTCGTCACCAGCTTTAGCAGTGATAACGATGTTAACTTCATTCAATTGTTCAGCACGTGCTTGAGCAGCAGCTAAAACTTCAGCTTCTTGCTTCTCAAGTTCAGCACGACGAGCTTCAAAAGCAGCAGTGTTAGCTTCAGTAGCTGCAACTGCTTTACCTTGAGGGATAAGGAAGTTACGGCCGTAACCAGCTTTAACTGATACTTTATCGCCTAATTTACCAAGGTTCTTAATGCGTTGTAATAAGATAACGTCCACAGATCACCTCACTTATGGTTGTCAGTGTACGGAATCAAAGACAAATAGCGAGCTTGTTTGATAGCAAGTGCTAATTGACGTTGATAACGAGCTTTAGTACCAGTGATACGGCTAGGAACAATCTTGCCGTTTTCAGTGATGTACTGTTTTAAAGTGTCGATATCTTTGTAGTCGATGTACGCAACATTCTCAGCTGTAAAGCGGCAGAACTTGCGACGACGGTAAAAACGTGCCATTGATGTTCTCCTTATTCAGCTTCTTGAGCAACTTGCTGTGCTTCTTCGCGTTGAGCTTTACGCGCACGCTTTTCTTCAGCACTCTTAGCAAGCAATGACTCTTCAGTGATTGCGTGTTCACGACGGATGATAAGGTTACGAATGATCGCGTCGTTATAACGGAATAATTCTTCTAACTCATCAAGCGTAGTTTGACCACATTCAACATTCATAAGAATGTAGTGCGCTTTGTGAATTTTGTTAATTGGGTAAGCCAATTGACGACGGCCCCAATCTTCTAAACGGTGAATTTGACCTTCAGCTTCTTTGATCTGAGAGATATAGCGTTCAACCATACCTACAACTTGATCGCTTTGGTCTGGGTGTACCAAAAGTACGATTTCGTAATGACGCATTGTCAGCTCCTTACGGTTTAAACAGCCCCTAATAAAAAAATTAGAAGCAAGGAGTCATAACTTAATAAGTTATGTCGCAAAATTTGCGAAGGCTGAATTATAGGTAAAAGTTCGACTAAAAACAAATCTTTTGATCAGAAAAGTAAAACTTCTTTACTATAAAGAGGAAATCCTCTCTTGTTTAAAAGAGAGGAAGATTTGGAGCAGGGGATTGATAGGTAAAGCTAAAGCTCAAACTTAACAAGGTAATTAATATGACCGAGTAGAGAAAAAAACGTTTAGCCCACAATTGATCATTTTCGGCTTTAAATCCAACAACTGATAAATATAACCAATATGCAGTCAAAGCATTAAAGGTAATTAAAAAGAATATATTGGTATAGCCAAAACAATATAGCCCATTCAAAACAGCTGCAAATAACAGGATATAGATTACACATTCAATTTTCGTACGATAAATAGAACGTGCTACAGGTAAAATTGGAATTCCCGCATTTTTGTAATCATCAAAACGATAAATTGCAATTGCCCAAGAATGAGGCATTTGCCATAAAGCGTATGCTAAAAACAAAAGCAAGGTTGCCACATCAAATTGATGAGTTACTGCTGTATAACCAATAACAGGAGGGCTCGCCCCGGAGATACTACCAATGACGGTTTGATGGATTGAGGTACGTTTAGTCCACAAACTATAAAAACCGACGTAGACAATAAAACCAATCATTGCAAACAAAAATGCGTAGCCATTTACACCGAACCACAGAATGCTAAAACCAATTACCCCAAGTACGAATGCATATATCATCGCAATAGTAGGAGAAATTGTTTTTTTAACAAGTGCGCGGTTTTGCGTGCGCTGCATCTTTGTATCAATATCTTGATCTATAACATTATTAACAACGCAACCAGAGGCTACAACTAAAGTTGTTCCGAGTAGGGTTAGAAGTAATAATAAGATGTCTATAGAGCCTTGGGCGGCTAAGAAAAAGCCGCCCAAGGTGGTAATGAAATTACCGAAGAGAATTCCTGGTTTAGTCAGGAATAGATATTTTTTCAACATGACAATCAGTTTAGATCATCATATTGTAGTGAAGGTAATTCATAATCCACACAGAACCGATTAAAAGTACAGCGATACAAAGGATTGTGTAGATGAATGCAATCATATTCCAACGTTGTTCAGATGATGTATTCATGTGTAAGAAATACACAAGTTGTACAAGGACCTGAGCAACCGCAGTGATTGCAATCACTGTAACTAAAAGACCACGACTGAAACCACCCGCCATCACCATCCCAAACGGGATGATGGTGAGGATAACAGAAAGGATAAATCCAACAGTGTATTGCTTAAAGTTACCGTGTGACGCACCAGCAGCATTATGCTCATGACTACTCATTAGAGAACTCCCATTAAGTAAACGACGCTGAATACACAGATCCAAACGATGTCAAGGAAGTGCCAGAACAAGCTTAAGCAAGCAAGACGACGTGTATTCGGTAAAGTCAAACCTTTAGTCTTGATTTGATACATTAATACAAGCATCCATACGAGACCAGAGGTTACGTGGATACCGTGTGTACCAACCAAAGTAAAGAACGATGATAAGAATGCACTATGAGTTGGACCATGACCTTCATGTACAAGGTGATGGAATTCGTAGATTTCCATCCCAATGAACGTTGCACCAAAAAGGAATGTGATAAATAACCAAGTGATGACTTGATTCACATTCTTTTTATAAGATGCAAGTACAGCAAAACCAAAAGTTACCGATGAAATCAATAAGGCGAATGTTTCAGTTAACACGTAGCCTAGTGAGTCATGGAATAGGTCATATGCACTTGGAGTTCCTGGTGGGATATGACTGCTTAATACAGCGAACGCAATGAAGAGTGATCCGAAAAGAATCAAGTCACTCATCAAGTATGTCCAAAAACCAAAGACCGTTAAATCAGTATCATCATGTTCATGATGACCGTCATGGCCGTGGTTGTCGTGATGAAGTACTTCAGCCATTTCCTTAGTCCTTCTTCAAGTGTTTTTCAAGTAAAGCATAGCGTTCGTTTTCAATACGCTCAACTTCAGCAGCAGGAACGTAGTAATCAACATTCTTAGTGAATGAGCTTACGATCAAGCTAACAACAGCTGCAACGAATGAAACAACAACGAGCCACCAAATATGCCAGATGAGTGCAAAGCCAAGAAGAGTAATGAACATTGCAATGACAAAACCAGCTGCACGATCAGTCGGCATGTGGATGTCTTCATATTTAGTGTTACGTGCGTATGCTACACCATTTTCTTTGTCAGTCCAGAAACGGTCGATACCGCTTGCATCTGGTTCATGCGCAAAGTTGTAGAACGGAGCAGGGGAAGAGGTCGCCCATTCAAGCGTACGAGCATCCCATGGATCGCCAGTAAGGTCCATGTTGTCTTTACGTTGTAAGAAACCAACGATGATTTGCATTAAGAAACATGCAATACCAATCGCAACAAGAACAGCACCAAATAATGCAATCGCAAGGTACGGATCCCATTCAGGGTTGTCATATGTATTCAAACGACGAGTCATACCCATGAAACCAAGGATATAAAGTGGCATGAATGCAAAATAGAAACCGAAGAACCAGAACCAGAACGCAGCTTTACCCCATGCTTCGTTGAGCTTCCAACCAAACATTTTTGGCCAGTAGTAAATGATGCCGGCAAACATACCAAACACCACACCACCGATAATTACGTTATGGAAGTGAGCGATCAAGAATAATGAGTTGTGTACCAAGAAGTCCGCAGGTGGAACCGCCATAAGTACACCAGTTAAACCACCGATACCGAATGTTACAAGGAAGCCAAGCGTCCATAACATTGGAGTAGTAAAGGTGATGCGACCTTTATACATGGTGAATAACCAAGAGAAGATTTTCACACCAGTAGGAATCGCAATAACCATGGTCATGATACCGAAGAACGCGTTAACGTTCGCACCAGCACCCATGGTGAAGAAGTGGTGAAGCCATACAACAAACGCAAGAACAGTAATCGCGATAGTTGCATACACCATAGACTTGTAACCAAACAACGCTTTACGAGAGAAGGTTGCAACGATTTCTGAGTATAAACCAAATGCTGGTAATACCAAGATATATACTTCAGGGTGACCCCATGTCCAGATCAAGTTCACATAAAGCATTGGGCTACCGCCAAGCTCATTTGTGAAGAAATGGAAGCCGAAGTAACGGTCAAGAGTAAGCATTGCAAGAGTACCTGTTAATACAGGGAATGATGCAATGATTAATACAGCCGTACAAAGTGAAGTCCACGTGAAAATAGGCATGTCCATTAATTTCATGCCAGGTGCACGCATTTTGATGATGGTAACGAAGAAGTTAACACCAGATAAAAGCGTACCTAGACCAGAAACCTGAAGTGCCCAGATATAGTAGTCAACACCTACACCAGGAGAATATTGAATACCAGATAGAGGAGGGTAAGCCATCCAACCAGTCGCAGCAAATTCACCTAATACAAGTGAAAGCATCATCAAACCAGCAGCACCAGCGAATAACCAGAAGCTTAAAGAGTTCAATAATGGGAAAGCAACGTCACGAGCACCAATCTGTAAAGGTACAGAGATGTTCATCATACCTACAACGAGACCCATTGCTACGAAGAAGATCATGATTACACCATGTGCGGTGAAGATCTGGTCGTAATGGTCAGGATGTAGATAACCTTCACCACCGCCTTTAGCGAGGAAAAGTTGTAAACGCATCATGATCGCATCGGCGAAACCACGCAGAAGCATGATAACGGATACGATGATATACATGATACCAATCTTTTTATGGTCTACCGTAATAAACCACTCTTTCCACAAAT
Organism: Acinetobacter lactucae; assembly: GCF_001605885.1. Lineage (GTDB taxonomy): Bacteria > Pseudomonadota > Gammaproteobacteria > Pseudomonadales > Moraxellaceae > Acinetobacter > Acinetobacter lactucae. Next base: position 31,302 of record NZ_LRPE01000001.1, read on the forward strand.
ATCCCCATTTTTTGAAATAGGTGATACCGCCAAGCACTGCAATTGCACCAATTGCCATAAGGACCATGGTGACAAGTACGATTGGCTCTGTCGGGATAGAATCCCAACCCAGTTTACCAAAAATCATATCCATGTCTTATTCCCCTTGAGCAGCGTGTTCAGCTGCAGCATGAGTGTCAGCTGTTGCGTGTGCAGCAGAGTGGTCAACACCATGATAGTTACTCATATAGTGGTTGATAATTGTTTCAAACAATTTTGGTTCAACTGTAGAGTAATAAGTCACAGGGTGTGGCTTAGTCGGGAACGGTTTCATAGCTTCAGCTTCAGCAACTGCTTTTTCATCACCAGCAGCTTTAGCACGATTTACTAAATGCTCGATCTGATGCTTAGAACGGTTACCATCACGTAAGGTTGCCAATTCAGCTTGGTCAAGCGTAGTTTTTTGAACTGCTTCTGGGTTAATGGTTGAACCATTACCTGCTTTAACCGCTGCTACCCATTCGTTGAATTGTTGCTCTGTAACACTATGCGCCTTGAAACGCATTTGAGAGAAACCGTAACCTGAGTAGTTAGAAGAGAAACCACGATATACACCAGTTTCATTTGCTAACAAATGAAGGTGAGTTTGCATACCTGCCATTGCATAAATCTGGCCGCCTAACTGTGGAATGAAGAATGAGTTCATTGTAAAGTTAGAAGTGATTTTAAAGCTTAACGGAGTTTTTTCAGGGAAACGTACTTCGTTAACTGTTGCAATGTTTTGTTCAGGATAAATAAAGATCCATTTGAACTGTTCAGCAATAACTTGAATAGTTAAAGGTGCTTTATCTGATTCTAAAGGACGGTATGGGTCATACTTGTGGGAACCCCACCAAGTTAACCAAGCTAAAATACCAATAATAATGACAGGGATACCCCATACTACAACTTCAATTGCAGTTGAGTGTGCCCATGTAGGTTTATAGTCTGCATCTTTATTTGACGCGCGATATTTCCAACCAAACCATAATGCCATGATGATTGAAGGAATCACCACAAGTAACATTAAATAGATCGCAGTCATCATAAGGTCACTTTGACCTTGACCAACTGGACCTTTAGAGTTTAGAAGTACCATATCACCACCACACCCAGTCAAAAGTGCGGCAAGCGTTGATAAAGACAATACAGCTAAAATCGTTTGTCTCATTTTACAACCTCGGTGAAGAGTCCCATTCCCTAATTAAATATGGGATAGCGATTAAAGTGTCGCATGATTGAGAACGCTAATCCTAAAATTTAGACTTCTCAATTATATGACACCGCTACGTTGTAGGGCATTATGCCTCATATCGACAAACTAAGCTATACATAAAGTAGGCTGAAATAATTGTTTTAAAACCCGATTTTTTTTGTAGGGTATTTAATTTCAATAGAGCTTTTATTTAAATATCAACTCTCTATAGAAAAAAGGAGGCGGGGTGCCTCCTCTTTTTTTAGACATTAAATGAATGAGTCATTCACTATCATTTGATCACTTTTGTTCTTGCAATTTTGTCATGTAAAGCTTGTCGCTTTTGTCCTAATGCAAAAGCGTAGTCAATAATTGTACTGATCGGCATAAACAGTAAGTTTAATATGATAAAAACAATACTTCTTAATAAGAAGATACGGGTTAAATTAACCTTGCTATTATCCTCAGCATCTACAATTTTAATTCCAACGATTTTTTTACCTATGCTCTGCCCAAACTTCGTTAAAAGAATGGCTTGAATAGCAAGCATAATTACGACGTAAAGAAGCATTGAGTGCCAAGCTTCTATCGGAATTAAGGTAAAAAGTTGCTGTTGTAACTCTGCCGCTTTAGTCGATGCGACTTCGGCGGATTGCATCTGTTTTTGCAGCTCGAATAATTGCTTATATTGAGCTTCATTAAAGAAAAAGGAAGGAATTGCAGCGATTGGTAACCAAAGCAATAAATCAATAATTTTTGCTAAAGCCCGAGCTGGAATAGACGCAAGTTCATGAACTTTAGGTTCTACACGAATTTGACGAATAGTTTCATTAGTTGATGTATTCGTGTTTATTGTAGGTACAGAATAACCGATAGGTTGATATACAAGTTTACCTTGGGTTAATTCTCCTAAAGCTTTCCATTCTGTCATGCCTTCATGCCAAGCTAAATCAGTTAACAAAATTTGTTGGCTCGCCAACATTTGATTTACTTGTTCTAAAGTGTAAGGCCCAGCTTGTTGATTATTACGTGCCAAGTAAATTTGCATAAATAAAAATTCTCTATTCTAAAGATGAAAAAAGACCCATGGATGGGCCTTTTTTTATAACATATTAGATTTGCTTGATTTTTTCTTCAGCAAGGAAGAACCATGTATCTAAAACTGAGTCTGGGTTAAGAGAGACAGATTCAATACCTTGTTCCATTAACCATTTTGCAAGATCTGGATGGTCTGAAGGACCCTGACCACAGATACCTACATATTTACCTGCTTTGCGGCAGGCATGGATTGCCATTGAAAGAAGTGCTTTAACAGCTGCATCACGTTCATCAAATAAGTGTGAAACAATACCTGAGTCACGGTCAAGACCTAACGTTAACTGAGTTAAGTCATTTGAACCAATTGAGAAACCATCGAAGTGCTCTAGGAACTGTTCAGCTAACAAAGCGTTAGTTGGTAATTCGCACATCATGATTACTTTTAAGCCATTCTCACCACGTTTTAAACCATTTTGTGCAAGTAATTCAATAACGCGTTTCGCTTCAGATACTGTGCGTACAAAAGGAATCATGATTTGAATGTTGGTAAGACCCATTTCATCACGAACTTTTTTAAGTGCGCGGCATTCTAATTCGAAACAATCACGGAAGTTATCAGATACATAACGGCTTGCACCACGGAAACCGAGCATCGGATTTTCTTCTTCAGGCTCGTATAACTTACCGCCAATTAAGTTTGCATATTCGTTTGACTTGAAGTCAGACATACGAACGATCACTGGCTTGTCACCAAATGCAGCAGCAAGAGTCGCAATACCTTCAACCAATTTTTCAACATAGAAGTCTACAGGTGATGCATAACCCGCGGTACGAGTTAAAACCGCAGCACGAGTTTCACGAGGTAGACTGTCAATGTTGAGTAGGGCTTTAGGATGCACACCGATCATACGGTTAATGATGAACTCAAGACGAGCAAGACCAATACCTTCGTTTGGAATTTGAGCAAAGTCAAATGCACGGTCAGGGTTACCTACGTTCATCATAATTTTGAACGAAAGTTTAGGCATAGATTCAATTGAGTTACGTTGAACTTCGAAATCTAAAGCACCTTCATAAATGAAACCTGTATCACCTTCAGCACAAGAAACAGTTACTTCTTGTCCGTCAGTTAATACTTCCGTTGCGTTACCGCAACCAACAATAGCCGGTACACCAAGTTCACGTGCAATAATTGCTGCGTGACATGTACGACCACCACGGTTAGTGATAATTGCAGCAGCACGTTTCATTACCGGTTCCCAGTCAGGATCGGTCATATCTGATACAAGAACGTCGCCTTCTTGAACTTTGTCCATTTCTTTAATTGAGTTAACGATACGGACTTTACCAGAACCAATACGTTGACCAATTGAACGACCTTCACAAAGAACAGTACCTCTTTGTTTTAGAAGGTAGCGTTCCATAGTGCCTACATTTTGGCGACTTTTTACAGTTTCAGGACGAGCTTGAACAATATAAATTTGACCATCATCACCATCTTTTGCCCATTCGATGTCCATTGGAGCACCATAATGTTGTTCGATGATAAGAGCTTGTTTCGCAAGCTCTTGTAACTCATGGTCATTTAAAGCAAATTGTTGGCGCTCTTGTTTTTCAACGTCAACAACAACAACAGATTTACCCGCAGAACCTTCTTCACCATAAATCATTTTTTGGTGTTTAGAACCAAGGTTACGGCGTAAAACAGAATGTCTACCAGCATTTAATAATGGTTTAGATAGGTAGAATTCATCAGGGTTAACGGCACCTTGTACAACCATTTCACCTAAACCGTAAGATGCAGTGATAAATACAACATCACGGAAACCAGATTCTGTATCAAGTGTAAACATTACACCCGCAGCGCCAGTTTCAGAACGAACCATACGCTGAACACCCGCAGATAATGCCACAACGTCATGATCAAAGCCTTGGTGTACACGATAAGAAATTGCACGGTCATTATATAAAGAAGCAAATACTTCTTTGATCGCAATAAGTACGTTATCAATACCGCGAATATTCAAGAAAGTTTCTTGTTGACCCGCGAAAGAAGCATCTGGTAAATCTTCAGCAGTAGCAGATGAACGAACGGCAACCGCGATATCAGGGTTGCCGTTAGAAAGTGCTGTAAAAGCGGCGCGAATTTCTTGTTCTAAGGTTGCAGTGAGTGGAGTCTCTACAATCCATTGACGAATTTTAGCGCCTGTTTCTGCAAGAGCATTTACGTCATCGACGTTGAGTTGAGCAAGTTCTGCTTGAATTCGAGCGTTAAGACCACTTTGGTCTAAGAACTCACGATAGGCAGCAGCAGTAGTTGCAAAGCCACCAGGTACCGATACACCAGCATTTGATAAATGGCTGATCATTTCACCCAAAGATGAGTTTTTCCCACCTACGAGTTCGACATCGTGTTTCCCTAATTTTTCTAGACCGATTACGCGCGCTTCCAAAGTTTTCACTCCACTTTTGCAGTATTAATGTCTATCTTGGCATGAAATTATAAAAATAAAGTGCTTAGTTGAGAATTATACTAAGCGACAGTCATGTAAGATCAGTTTACTATAAAGATTATATAGCACTAAGACAAATGTTTAAGGAGAATTTTAATGTCAGAAAGTAAACAATTTAAGCGGAGTGTTTTTTTTATTTCTGATGGAACTGCAATTACTGCCGAGACTCTTGGACATTCGTTATTAGCACAATTTCCCAATGTAGATTTTGATATTCACATCATGCCGTATATTACAACTGAAGAGGCGGCAATGGATGTGGTAGTTGAGATTAATCGATGCCAAACCAAAGACGGTTGCCTACCTTTAGTATTTGATACTTTAGTTGATCCGCATGTGCGAGAGATTATTAATACAGCTAAAGCGGTTAACCTAGATGTGTTTGAAGGTTTAATTAGCAAACTTGAGCAAGAGCTTGGAACACCACCAACAACATTGGTCGGGCAGACCCATGCGGTAACCGATTCTGAATACTATAAAGCCCGTATTGATGCCGTTCATTTTGCACTTGATAATGATGATGGAGCTCGTACGCGTCATTATGATAAAGCAGATTTAATTTTAATTGGAGTTTCCCGTTCAGGTAAAACACCGACTTCTATTTACTTATCTCTTCAATTCGGTATTCGGGTTGCAAACTATCCATTAACTGAAGAAGATTTAGATGATAACCGTTTACCAGCAGTATTAAGAGCTCATCGTAATAAATTATTTGGTTTAATGATTGATGCTGAGCGATTGGTCGCGATTCGTAGTGAACGTAAAGCCAATAGTCGTTATGCGAGTTTTAGTCAATGCCAAATGGAGCTTAGAGCAATTGAAGGAATTTATATTTCTGAAGGCATTAAATATTTAAATGTGACTGAAATGTCAATTGAAGAGATTTCAACACGTATTTTACAAATGACAGGATTAAAACGACGTATTGGTTAATTTAATCAAGTGCTTATTTTAACCATTCAATTATTTATATTAATTTATAGATAAGTTGAATGGTTTTTAATATATTTCGTAGTGAAAAATAAAAGTTTTATATATAAAACCAGATATTATTAAATAGTTTTTGTTGGTTATAAACCCGTAGTTATTTTGAAACTTATTTGTAAATTTAAATAATACTATTGAAAAGAAGTGTATGTGTTTTATTACAACAAAAAATAGTAATTATTTAATTTTACTAAATATTTTAGAAAAGCATTCATAAAAAATCCATAATTCATAAAATGTTAAATAGATCACACTTTTTTAGTGTTATGTGATTAATTTTTAATTTTAATTATACTTTCCCACCTCGATATGGGACTATCCGATTATCAAAATGCTAAAAAAATGTGTTTTTTCATTGGTATATATCTTGCCACTTAATTTATATGCCGCTCAAGTAGATGAATTGCGAGAGCAAGCTATTCACACTTACAAAACTGGACAAACTCAACAAGCAATATCGCAACTAGAACAATTGTTGAATAAATACCCGTATGACCAAAAATTGCTAGCCGATTATTTAGTTGTAATGTCTAGTGAGAAAAAAGATCTAATGACTTTTTCTCAGCATTTAGCAAATGTTAATTATGTGACTTTTCCAGAATATGGGCAATTCCCTTTATTACGTAATTTTCGTGATTTTAAACACTTTAAAAATGCGATTGAGTGGTCGAATAAATTTAATATTCAAAAAACGCCTGATGGCCAGATTTTGTTAGCAGTTTTATATGCAGAGGCTCAAGATCCTGTAAATGCAAAAATACACTTAAAAAATATTAAGAGTAAAAACCTTACAGCTGATCAACTTGTTCAAATTGCTTATGCGTATCGACTCATTAATTCGCCTGTAGATGCTTTATCTACAATTGAGCAAGCTTATCAACAGCAGCCAAAGTCTTTTGCGGTTTTGCAAGAATATACTTACGATTTAGCGGCTGTAGGTGCCTATAAAAAAGCTCAGCAGCTATTACTTGCCAGCGATAAAAATGTACAAACTGAATCGTTAAAACACTGGTTACAAGTCAGCGAGTTTTCTCAACGTGTAAATAACGCAATTACTCGCTATAAATATCTGAATCGGGAAGGCATGTCGGACAGTGAAGGCTTTGCCGAGCTTGATGCTGTGTTGAAACAAGGTGAGCAAATACAGCCTTTGATTCAACCGTCAGACCCTAATTATTTAAGATTTCATTATGACTATTTATATGCTTTGGACTTTCGTGGGCGTAGCCGTACGGTATTAGATGAATTTACTAAATTAAATGTACCTTTAGAAAAACTACCGGCTTATGTCCGTCATGCGATTGCTGATAGTTATTTAGCTGAAAGACAACCGCAGCAGGCTGAACTTGCATTTAAAACCTTACTTACCGAAAAAAACTACTCAGATATGACGGTATATACGGGGCTTTATTATTCTTATATTGAACAAGAAAAATATAAACAAGCGGAACAACTTTTGAATGAAGTGGATCGATTGATTCCTACATATAAATATAGCCAAGCCAAAGGAGTAGATAAATCAAGCCATCCTGATCGTGATGATTATATCGCTTTACAGGGTATGCATTTAGCTTATGCAAATCATTTGGATCAATCAGAAAAGCATTTTCAGAAACAAGTAGATCTTGCACCTGCTAACGAAGGCTTAATTAATAACCTTGCTCGTGTTGAGCGCTGGAGAGATAAGCCATTACAGGCGAAGCAAACAATTGATCGTTTAAATGGTTTAACACCCGTTGCGAAAGATACCCGAATTAACCAAATGCAAAATGCTCAGGCTTTAGGGAATATTCCTGAGTGGCGCAAAAGCACAGAAAGTCTTTTGCAATATTATCCTGAAGATAGTGGCGTGGTTAAGAGTCGAAAAGAGTTGGATGATCGTGATAGAGCAACGATTTCACACTCAACAACTTGGGGCCAAAGTAAAGCAGAGAATAGTGATTCTGTGAGTGGGCAAAATGGTTTAAAAGACCGCGAAATGGAAACTCGTATTAATAGCCCGTGGATTAAAGATAACTATCGTCTATTTGCTTGGCATCAAGATCGTTATGGTGAATACCGTTTTGGTGATGTGCATGATCAACGTTATGGTGTTGGTGCTGAGTGGCAAGCAAACCGTAAGGCATTGTCGGCAATCTTGTCGAAAAGTACAGATGGTGGACAAGCAGGTGTTCGTCTTGACTGGTCGCAATGGTTAAACGACCACTGGCAATATCAATTGGAATATGACAGTCAGGCTAATATTCCATTACAAGCAATTGATGCTGGTGAGGATGGACAAGCTTACCGTGCTGCTTTGACATGGCAAAAAGATGAGTCACGCCAAATTGGGGCGAGTTATGGCTTAACCGATATAAGTGACGGTAATAAACAACAAGAGTTTTCGACTTTCTGGCGCGAGCGGTTATTTGATGCGCCTCATCATATTACTTACGGAACCGTTCGTGGGTTTTATGGCAGCAATAGTCAAGATCAGACAGCTTACTTTAGCCCAAGCAATCACTACAGTGCTGAGTTGAATTTAAGCCATGACTGGGTCACTTGGCGAGAATACGAGCGCTCATTTAAACAGCATTTCGAAGCTGGAGTAGGGCTTTATAAACAAGCAGATTACTCAGCTCGACCAACATATTCTTTGCAATATCAACATCAATGGCAGCTCTCACGGACTTGGCAACTTAATTATGGAATTGGTTGGCAATACCATCCATACGATGGTCATGATGAACAACATACCTATGGTATTTTTGGATTTGAAGGGCGTTTTTAATGAATAATATGATGTCAAAAATGTTGAGCTGCGTGTTTGCCTCAACATTATTACCCGTACAATTTACCTATGCCCGCGTTGAAACTGAACTACCAAAAAATCATACGGTTTCTTTAACTTTTCATGATGTACGGGATGACGTGCTCAAAGAAGGTGACCGTGATGTTTATGCGATTCATACCAATAATCTGGCACAGTTTCTTGACTGGCTTAGTCAGTCAGACTGGAAACCGATTCGTTTACAAGATATTGAAGAGGCGCGTAAGCAAGGTAAAGAATTACCTCATAACTCTATTCTACTCACCTTTGATGATGGTGCTTTAAGTAGTTATAGCAGAGTATTTCCTTTACTTAAGCAATATCAGATTCCAGCAGTTTTTGCTCTTCCAACCAGTTGGCTAAATGGCAATACTCAGGCAGGTTTTGAAGCTTACGGGCAGGGTAACTTGGTGAACTGGGCGCAAGTTCGTGAAATGCAAGCCTCAGGGTTAGCCGAGTTTGCAAGCCATAGCGATGATTTGCATCATGGGATATTAGCCAATCCTCAAGGTAATGAGCAACCGGCTGCAACTTCTTATGCCTATTTAAAATCGCAATCACGTTATGAAACCGATGCGGAATATCAGCAGCGCATTTTGCAGGATTTAAAAAAATCTTATGCCGTTTTGAAAAAAGAAGTTGGGGTTAATCCTAAAGCAATTATTTGGCCCTATGGCGCTGTGAATGAGCAATTAGAAAAGTTAGCACAACAGGCTGGTTTTCAGTTTTCGTTTAGTTTGGGGCGTGATGGTATGAATCGCGTGAGTGACTCAACTTTTAAGCGTAGCTTAGTTGTTAATAACCCTACAGCCGAACAACTAACAGAGGGCATGTTAAATATTCTGAATTTCGAAGAGTCAGATTTATTTAAGCAACCACGTCATTTTGTGAGTATGGATTTAAAGAAGTTAGCAGCGCCACAAAACACCCAAACAGATGAAAAATTAGGGCAGTTGTTATCAAAACTATATAGCTTAAAAAATAATGCCTTAATCTTAAAACCTTTGGAAGATAAAGATGGAGATGGGCAATATGATGTTGCTTATTTCCCTACAAGTAAAATGTCTGTTCAACAAGATATTTTAAATCGTAGTTTATGGCAGGCTCAAACTCGTGCGGGTCAAGCAGTAATATTAGAGTTACCAGCTTATCCTCAAAAAGATAAGCCATTTTTAGCAGTAGATTTGGCTAAAGATATTGCACGCTTTAACAGTAATTTAAGTGGTGTTCAGCTTAATGCAGGATCATCTTTAAATTGCGCAATGCAAAAAATAACCGTGCAAGAAAGCAGTTGCATTGAACAATCAAAACAGCTCGCACAACTTGCCCAGCTGACTAAAAAAGCAGTTAAACCTTATTTAAATATGAGTAATCAGGCACAGTTTAGTTTATTGCTTACACCTGATTTAGATCATATCGAAAATCTACCTGAGCTTATAAAAACACTTTTAGTGCAACATGATTTAGTCAATTTGAAGTTCGATGTGATTGGCAAGAAAAAACAATTTAATCAATTGTTAATGCTTTTAAATACACTTGATGCAAATGATAAGCAAAGAATAATGCTGACTTTAGTATTACCGGAAAACTCGCAAAAAACTGCATGGGAAGAAGTTCAGAAAGCACTCTTTTCGATTCAACGGGTAGGGATCCAGAAATTCGGTGTTGATGGCTATAATTTTGAAAAATCAAAAGATGTTCATCAATATTTATATAATCCGATTAGTTTGAATTATAGCCCTGTGATGTATCAGCCTTTTGCTGGATTGGTAGAGGGGAAAAAGTAATGAGAGTATTACTCGATATTCTATTTGCTTTTGCCTTTTTATATCCCTTACTAATGGCTTGGACATGGATGGTAGGGGGACTCTGGTTCTTCTTTAAAAGAGAATACCGTGAACAAGCACTTCCTGAACCTACAGATGAAGGATGCAGTATCATCATTCCGTGTTTTAACGAAGAAGCGCAAGTACGCCAAACAATTCGTTATGCGCTACAAACCAAATATCCTAATTTTGAAGTGATCGCCGTTAATGATGGAAGTAGTGACAGAACAGCTGAAATTCTCGATGAATTGTCAGCGCAATATTCACGACTTCGGGTTGTGCACTTGGCAGAAAATCAGGGTAAGGCCGTAGCTTTAAGATCGGGCGTATTGGTGAGTAAATATGAATATCTTGTTTGTATTGATGGAGATGCATTATTACATCCGCATGCCGTACTTTGGTTAATGCAGCCATTTATCAATTTTCCGAGAATTGGCGCGGTAACGGGTAATCCACGAATTTTAAACCGATCTAGTATTTTAGGAAAATTACAGGTAGGTGAATTCTCTTCGATTATTGGTTTGATTAAACGTGCACAGCGTACATATGGCCGTATTTTTACAGTATCTGGTGTGATTGCAGCATTTCGTAAAACAGCACTCGTTCGAGTTGGTTTTTGGTCAGACGATAAAATTACCGAAGATATTGATATTTCATGGAAGTTACAGCTCGACCATTGGGATATTCAGTATATTCCACAAGCGCTTTGTTATATCTATATGCCTGAGACATTTAAAGGTCTGTGGAAACAGCGTCTTCGCTGGGCGCAAGGTGGGGTAGAGGTTCTTATAGAATATATTCCACAAATGTTCAAACTGCGTGTTCGAAGAATGTGGCCAGTCATGATTGAGGCGCTAGTCAGTATTATCTGGTCTTATGTCATGATTATGATCTTCACGCTATTTTTTGTTGGATTATTTGTTGAGTTGCCTCAGCAATGGCAGATCAAAACCCTTATGCCACAGTGGTACGGTGTAATACTCGGCGGAACATGTTTGATCCAGTTTTTAGTAAGTTTGTGGATTGACCAACGTTATGACCGCGGGCGTTTCTTTAGAAATTACTTCTGGGTGATTTGGTATCCGTTGTTTTTCTGGTTATTGACTTTGTTTACAAGTGTTGTGGCGGTACCAAAAACTTTATTTAACACTAAAAAACGTGCTCGCTGGGTAAGCCCAGACCGTGGCTTCCGTGGAGATAACCCATGAAACCTGAGGAAAATAAGGATATAGAGACCTTAGATATCCCTGAATATATTGATCAGCCGGAATATGTCAAAAATAAAACGGCAAACTATACATTACAAACCATCGGTTGGTTTTGCTTAATGTGGTTGCTTTTTCCATTAGTCTCACTGTTTTTATGGGTCTTTGAAGGTCACTTAATTTATGATTACGTCTGGGTTGACCATATATCAGAAGTTAAGACCTTATTACATTTAGCGTTATTGATCGGAATTAGCGCGCTCATTTTAATTTTATGGGCAAGTTATAACTGGATTAGGTTTAGTGGTGAGGACCGAAGAGCTAAGGCACCTAATAGTTCTGTTGAGTTGTTAGCGGCCCAATTTTCAGTTACTTCCGACATGCTAAATGATTTGCAAAAAAAACAACGCATCATTTTGCATTACGATGATCACGGTAATTTGCAAAAATATGAATAAATAAAAAAGCATGGTCTAAAAACCATGCTTTTTTATTTTTATGCAGTGGTTCTAATAATGATGTCAATAGGGTGTTCTATACCGTCCATACTATGAATAGAAGTAGGGGTAATCTTAACAATGGGCCAAGTTTGTAATTTACAGTTAGGTTTTTGAAGTGCAGCATAATAGCTATCAGATTTAAAAAACACTTTTTTGGTGGTTGCAATATTGGGGGTTAAAAGGCGTTTAAGCCACGTTTCACTCACTTGCGTGTCAAGAAAACGTAAGGCCAAAAGACTTTTTACTCGATTATTAAATAATCTCCGGTTTTTGATAATGAGGGGATGGGTAATTAACTTATTTGTGCCCATTTGACTGAGGGGCAAAATAAAATGAGGGGCGATTTGAAATACAGTCACAGATTTTGCTTGTTGACAGATTTTTTCAAGATGGGTCACGCTATCTTGATTAGTTCCAATAATTGCGACAGTTGAATGTGAAAAGTCAAATTCTTTAATTGAACTTGATGAAATCACTTGTCCAGTAAAACCTTCAAAATCTTGAGAAGTATTCTGAAAAATTACTGATTTTGAAGTGTTATTTTTAATATTAATACTCATTTTCCAAAAGTCCTTTTGGTTTTTAAATCATGATGTTTTTATCGTTTTAATATAAATAACCAAGCAGCAAGTCGGGGTAAAGTCTTTTCAGATAGATGGTCGTCCCATACTCAAAATCAATTCAAGTATGGGAGGGTGAAGCGGAGTTTTAATGTTCTGTTTTTACATTCATGAGCTGGGTAAAGCTTTCTAAACGTTTAGCTGTATCGTATACATCACATGTAAAAATAAACTCATCAACATCGTATGTTGCTAAAAGCTTTTGTAAACCATTGCGAACTGTATCGACAGAACCAATTTGTGCCATTGCATAGAAGTTTTCGACAGACAGTTGTTCTGCTGTATTCCATAATCCCTGCATTGATTCAACTGGAGGCTTAAGCTTTAAGCTTTCTCCGCGGATTAAGCCTAATACACGTTGGTAAGCACTTGTTGCTAAATATTGTGCTTCTTCATCTGTGTCTGCTACAACAACAGGAACACCCATTGAAACATACGGCTTATCTAGGTATTCAGAAGGTTCAAAGTTCTCTCGATAGAGTTGAATCGCTTGACCTAACATACGTGGTGCGAAATGTGACGCAAATGAGTAAGGGAGTCCAAGTTTTGCCGCAAGTTGTGCACTAAATAGGCTAGATCCAAGTAGCCAAACAGGAACATGTGTACTTTGCCCTGGCGTTGCAATAATCTTTTGCCCTGCTTGAGGTACATCGAAATATTTTAGGATTTCGACAACATCTCTAGGAAACTGATCTTCTGTTTCTTGATGACCACGACGTAAAGCTCGCATGGTGAGTTGATCTGTACCAGGAGCACGACCTAAACCAAGTTCAATACGATTTGGATATAAAGTAGCAAGCGTCCCGAATTGTTCTGCGACAACTAAAGGGGCATGGTTAGGAAGCATAATTCCGCCTGAACCTAAGCGAATATGCTGTGTATGTGCTGCAATAAAACCGAGTAAGACGGCCGTAGCTGAACTTGCGATACCATCCATGTTGTGATGTTCTGCAAGCCAGAAACGTTCATAACCAAGCTTTTCTGCATGTTGTGCCAATTCTAATGCGTGACGTAATGAGAATTCGATGGTTTTATCATTACGAATGGGAGCAAGTTCCAAAATAGAGAACTTGGTATCTTGAAGTGATCGCATGCGATATTCTCGAATAAGGGTATATCGAAATAATACGATATATAAAGTTTGATGTATATCGTTTTTTTTCGATATTAAATTTTATCTATCAATAAAAAAGCACCCGAAGGTGCTCTTTTGATTCATATATAAATTAGCGGTTTTTATACCAACCGCGGTGTAAGCCATTGTCATGGCGACGGCTACCACCTTTATAATAACGACGATCACCATCGTAATATCTACGGTCATCACGATCATAACGGCCACGGTCATAACGATCATCGTAGTTACGGTCTTCAGCAACTTTACGACCAAGTGCTGAACCACCAGCTGCACCTACTGCTGCACCGATGTAACCACCGTTGGTACCGCCCATATTTTTGCCGACTGTATAACCAGCACCACCACCTAAAGCACCACCAATTGCAGCTTCTGTACGATTACGACGATCACTTGCTGCCGCTGCACCACCAGCTCCACCTAGAGCAGCGCCGATTGTTGCACCTGAGGTACCACCAATACTTTTACCAATTGCAGTACCCACTACACTACCTAAAGCAGAGGTTGCAGCAACACGTGTACCATTGTCAGCATGTGCAACTGTTACCATAGAAGATGTTGCAAGTACTGCACCAGCCAACCAAATATTCATTTTCATCTTGGAACTCCATGTCCTTTTTACTGAAAGGACGGTATTTTTGTCTTGAGGTAAATGTAATAAAAAATTTCGTGATAATTATGGAGAAGCCAAAAGGAGATACGAGTGTTTTGTGTCGGATTGTATGGTTTATATTAATATGTGAATAAATCATGAGCATACGACATAATAGCTTGTAGATTTATCAAAATAAAAAAGCACCCGAAGGTGCTTAAATATCTGTGCGTCAAATTTGATTAGTGATGACGACGGTGTTTTTTCTTCCAGTGTTTAGAAGATTTTTCTGTATAACGGTCTTTAGAAATTTTATTACCTAAAGCCGAACCACCCGCAGCACCTAAAGCAGCGCCTACATAACCACCGTTTGTACCACCCATGCTTTTACCAACGGTATAACCAGCACCACCACCTAAAGCACCGCCAATAGCAGATTCAGTACGGTGACGACGATCGCTTGCAACAGCTGCACCACCAGCACCCCCTAAAGCAGCGCCAATTGTCGCACCAGATGTACCGCCCATGCTTTTACCAATTGCAGTACCAGCGACACTACCTAAAGCAGAAGCAGCTGCAACATGTGTTGTATTGTCAGCGTGTGCCACAGTAACCATAGAAGTTGCTAAAACAGCGCTACATAACCAAGCATTTAATTTCATTTTGACTCCGTGTCCCAAGTCGCAGGACCCTATATCTTTTGTTACGGCAAATGTAACAAAACACTTCTCTCCAAATATGGAGAACCATCTTTTGATTATTGCAGTTTAGTGTCTGATTTGTATGCTTTCTATTAAAATAGAATATTTAATACTCATATAGAAAGAACTGATTCTCACTTAATGTTCGTGAGTTTCTTTATGGTCAGTTGAGCATAAGAAATCAATAAAGGCTCGTGTGGCAGAAGACATATGTTTATGTTGTGCATATAATAAAGAGAAAGGGCGGGTGTGACCTGCATAAGTCTCAAGTAAAGGCTGTAATTTTCCTTGCCGAATCTTTTCATTAACAATAAATTCGTAACTCTGGCATATCCCTAACCCATTTTCAGCAAGAGATACGACTCCTAAAATATCTTCTTTTACTAAAATCCGATTTGTTGGTATCCACTGAATTTCATTATCACCATTTTTTAAAAACCATGGCGTGACCTTACCCGTGCTTGGTAATTCAAAGGCAATACATTGGTGATGGTTTAAGTCTTCCGCGGTTTTAGGAACACCCATACGTTTTAAATAATCGGGTGAGGCAACAAGTTGAAGAGGGGCAAGCTCCAAAGGTCTGGCAACGAGAGTACTATTGGGAAGCTGACCTTGACGAATAGCTAAATCAAATCCTTCAGCAATTAAATCGACGTTTCGATTAGAAATACTGATTTCAATTTGAATGTCCGGATATTGAAAAAGAAATTTTTGTAGTAATTCTGGAAGGCGATAATGCCCATAAGTTGTGGGTACACTTAATTTAATTTTCCCAGAAATTTGTAGTTGTTCACCTTGAATAGTACGCTCTGCATGTTCAATTAACTGAAATGCATGTTGCATCTTTTCATAATAAAGTTGACCAGCTTCAGTCAGGCTCAAATGACGAGTTGTTCTTCTAAAAAACTGAATACCAAGTTTTTTCTCTAGCCGCGTAATTGTTCTACTAATGACTGAAGGAGTGGTTGCTAAATAAATTGCAGTTGCACTAATAGAAAGCTTCTCAGCCACAATTAAAAACACTTCAATATCGGCAAGATGGTCAAATTGACGTGACATTTAGTCCTCAAACGCAAAAAAGATTTGCAAAGGTGATTGTTTATCTACCTCATTGGCAAAAATAGAATATATCCATCCAAAATATAAATCCAGCAAATGGTTGGAATGAAGGTCTAATGATGAAATCTCTAAATAAAATAATGCTTGCAGTAGTTACCGCTTCAGCAGCATTCAGTGCAAATGCTGCTCATGTTTTGGTTGTATTGTCTGATGAAGGGCTGTTAGAGCTAAAAAATAATCAGATTTTTAAAACAGGCTTTTATTTAAATGAGTTAATGCAGCCTACCAAAATGCTGTTAGATGCGGGGCATACCGTAACATTTGCCACTCCAAAAGGGAAAGCTCCAACCTTAGATGAGTCATCGAACAGTGCGATGTACTTTAATCAAGATGAAAAAGCATTAAAGAAATATGCAGGTTTATTGCGTGATCTAAAATTAACATCTGCTCAAGATTCTCCGGTTGTGAGCCTATCTCGTATTGAGCAAATTGGATTTGATAAGTTTGATGCTATTTATATTCCGGGTGGACATGCGCCCATGCAAGACTTATTAAAAGATAAACAACTTGGCAAAGTTCTCACGGCTTTTCATAAAGCTGGAAAACCTACTGCATTGGTTTGCCATGGTCCTATCGCTTTAATGTCAACTTTACCTAATGCCTTGGAAGTAGTTGATCAACTAGAACAAGGTAAAACAGTCAAAACTGGCGAATGGATTTATAAAAATTATCGGATGACGGTGATTAGTAATCAAGAAGAAGAGCTAGCAAAAGCTTTGTTAAAAGGTGGAGAAATGAAGTTCTATCCGCAAACGGCTCTACAGTCTATAGGAGGTAAATATCAAAGTAATACAACTGCGTGGACTCCAAATGTGGTGGTCGACCGTGAGCTTATTACAGGACAAAATCCAGCCTCGGCTGTTCTTGTCGGTAAAACTTTGTTAGGGAAATTAAAATAAGATAACCGTGATAGAGAGGCTTTAGAAATAAAGTCTCTCTTGTCATATAAAGAGGAAATATAACTTATTATTTCCTACAGAAAAGCCAAATTATAGGTAAGTAAATAAATCTTATTCGAAATCATTATATTTATACACCTCTACTTATTGGGAAAGTTGATGAATTGGCTGATTATATATGTCATTTAAGCGCCATAATCTGTAAACTATGCGCTATTTTTACGATTTTGCTTATCTTCTATACTTACATAGCGTTCGATAAGCTTTTTGGACTTTTGAGATATTTCCTCTTATGAAAGCGTCACTCCGTTTACGACTTGATCAACTCTGTGATCGACATGAAGAACTTACTGCATTGCTTGCAGATGCTGAAGTGATCTCCGATAACAAACGTTTCCGTAAATTGTCTCGTGAACATAGTGATTTATCTGAAATTACCGAAGTTTGGAGTAAATACCGTCAAGCAGAAGAAGATATTGAAACCGCTGAGATGATGAAGTCTGACCCAGACTTTAAAGATATGGCAGAAGAAGAAATTCAAGCCAATAAAACCTTGCTTGAAGAATTAGAAAGCCAGCTCAACATTTTGATGATTCCAAAAGATCCGAATGATTCTAATGCGGCTTATTTAGAAATTCGCGCTGGAACAGGTGGTGATGAGGCTGCAATTTTCTCTGGTGATTTATTTCGCATGTATAGCAAATATGCCGAGACACAAGGCTGGCGTATTGAAGTTCTTTCTGAAAATGAAGGCGAGCATGGTGGCTTTAAAGAAGTCATTTGCCGCGTAGATGGTGATGGTGTTTACGGTCGCTTAAAATTTGAAAGTGGTGCTCACCGAGTGCAACGTGTGCCAGCCACTGAATCACAAGGGCGCGTTCACACTTCAGCATGTACAGTTGCGATCTTGCCTGAAATTGATGTCGATACCAATGTTGAAATTAATCCGGCAGATTTGCGTATTGATACTTACCGTGCTTCGGGTGCGGGTGGTCAGCACATTAACAAAACAGACTCGGCAGTGCGTATTACTCACATCCCAACAGGTACAGTGGTTGAGTGTCAAGAAGAGCGTTCACAGCATAAAAACAAAGCTAAGGCGATGGCATTGTTAGTATCGCGTTTAGAAAATGCTAAACGTGCAGCAGCAGATGCAGCAACTTCTGAAATGCGCCGTGATTTGGTTGGTTCTGGTGACCGTTCTGAACGTATCCGTACTTATAACTACCCACAAGGTCGTATGACGGACCATCGTATTAACCTAACTTTATATAAGTTAGACGCGATTATGGAAGGTGATTTAACTGAATTGCTTGATAGCTTACATCGTGAATATCAGGCAGATCAGTTGGCGATGCTTGCACAGGAAAATGGCGGCTAATGAATATTGCTCAAGCGCTTGCAATTCGTGGTGAGCCTGATAGTTATGAACGACAAGAAAATGCTTGGTTACTTGAGCATTTTCTAAAAATTAATTCGCTTGAATTAAAGTTTAGACTTGAGCAAGAATTAACAGCCCAACAAGAGCAAGACTATCTAGCTGGTCTTGAACGTATTCAAAAAGGTGAACCTTTAGCTTATGTAACGGGTTCACAGCCATTTTGGACGCTCGATTTAAAAGTAACATCTGATACTTTAGTGCCACGACCTGATACTGAAGTTTTAGTTGAAACCGTTTTAAATCTAAATTTACCAAATACTGCAAATATTGTTGATTTGGGAACGGGAACAGGTGCAATTGCGCTTGCATTAGCGAGTGAACGCCCAGATTGGTTCGTCACAGCAACTGATATCTATGCGCCTACATTGGAAGTTGCGAAAGAAAACGCACAAACACATGATTTACAACGTGTGAAATTTGCCTGCGGCGCTTGGTTTGAGGCACTGCACCCACAACAATTTGATTTAATTGTTTCTAATCCGCCGTATATCGACCCTGAAGATGAGCACATGCAAGCTTTGGCAACAGAACCGCGCCGTGCATTGGTTGCAGATCATCAGGGACTGGCTGATATTGAAATTATTATTGCTCAAGGTAAGAGCTGGTTAAACCCAAAAGGCTGGATTGCTCTGGAACATGGTTATGATCAGGGGCAAGCTGTTCGAACTATATTTGCTGAGCATGGTTTTAGTGAGATAAGAACCATTCAAGATTATGGCCAAAATGATCGAGTCACTTTGGCATGCTGGATTTAAAATTACTTTTGTAGTGTATCCCGCCAACGTAACAACCAGTTTTCTATCAGTTTCATTAAGGTATCGGTTAATTTACCCAATAGCGCCAATAAAATAATTGCAATGATAACAATATCAGGTCGAGACGTTTCTCGGCCATCGCTAAGTAAATAGCCAATCCCTTGTGTGGCTGCAATCAGTTCAGCTGCAATCATAAACATCCAAGATAAGCTTAAGCTGTTGCGTAAACCCGTTAAAATTCCCGGAGAGGCTGCCGGTAAAATAATAGATATAATCCGCTGAAAAGCATTAAGCCGATAAACTTTTCCAACTTCAATGAGCTTTTTATCTACATTATGAATTGCTGCAACTGTATTAGTGTAAGTTGGAAAGAATGCTCCGATTGCAATCAATGTAATTTTAGAACCTTCGTCAATTCCTAACCAAAGTAATAGCAGAGGAATCCAAGCAAGACTTGGGATCGACTTAATTGCTGAAAAAGTTGGTTCTAAATATGCTTCTGCCTCTTTACTTAAGCCAACCCAAATCGCAAAAATTAAACCTAAACCGCTTCCTATAATAAAGCCGAATAGAACACGCCATGTACTAATATAAATATGGGCAAATAGGTCGCTATGAGCTAAATCTAAAAAAGATTGCCATAAACTCGACGGTGCAGGGAGTAGATAAGCATCGATATAGCCATTTCTGACTAAAAACTCACAAGCCGCTAAAAAGATGAGTGGAATGAGTAGCGCTTTAAACCAACGTGTAAATTTGTGGTTTAGATGCTTTTTCTGAGATTTTAAAGCCTGCTGAGTTAAGAAGTGATTTAGCTCAGCTTTGTTAAGTGAATCACTCATATACTATTTCACGACTTTTTGAGCAAAACGTGGGTCTAACAACTGATCAACCACTTGATTGACGTTAGTACCTTTTCTAACCAAGTCTTCTTCTGTCAAAATTTTCCCAGAACGTTTTAGCGCTTGTGCTTGAGTTGCTGATGGAATGCTTTGATCGAAGTTGGTTCGGCTCAGTTGTAGTTTAGCCACAGGTAGAGGAAGTTTTGATTCTTGAGCTAAAAGTGCTGCCACTTTATCTGGATTGGCTTTTGCCCATTTTCGGGCTTGTTCGTAGGCTTTAATAACAGCCTCAACCGCTTCAGGACTCTGCTTTGCAAAATCTTCTTTAACGCTCAGTACGCTATAGCTATTAAATCCAACATTACGATAAAGCAATTTGGCACCCGATTGAATTTGAGCAGAAGCCATTAATGGATCAAGTCCAGCCCAAGCATCTACTTGACCACGCTCTAATGCAGTCTTGCCGTCTGGATGTTGTAAATGAACCAGTTGTACATCACGTTTACTCAAACCGACAGTGTCTAGTGCTTGTAGTGTAAATAAGAAAGGATCTGTTCCTTTAGTAGCTGCAATTTTCTTACCTTTTAAATCTTTTAGGTTTTTAATTGGTGAATTTTTTGCGACAACAAGTGCGGTCCACTCTGGTTGGCTTTGTACATAAACCGTTTTAATTGGACTACCATTCGCTCGGCTTAATACAGCCGCTAATCCAGCGGTAGAAGCAAAATCGATACTATTACTGTTGAGATATTCTAATGAGCGATTGCTGCCTTGACTAAAAACCCATTTAATTTGGGTATTTGGCAGTGCTTTTTCGAGAAGTTTTTGATCTTTAACGACTAAACTAGTTGGTGCATAGTAAGCATAATCAAGCTTAAGCGTAGTCGGAATTGCTGCAAAAGCAGATGAAGTAAATACAAACCCCAATGTTGATGCCAACAAAGTCTTTGGTAGAGAAAATTTTGATTTTAAAGACATGATAAAAATAAAACCGAAATGAAATAGGAGATCATCCTTTCACGTGTTTAGAGGCTTATGAACTTAGTTATTTTGATTTATAAATCAGTTTGAAAGATAAAAGTTTGAATAAAACTATAAAACACTGTTTTTATGACTATTATTAAGTTTTAAATAAAGCGTTTATCTGAAATACTGAATTTAAAAGACATAAATATCATAAGCTTAAGCTCTAATGCCTTAAGCTTTATTCGATATATATGTTATTGCTTATGGGCAGTTAAATTATCTCGATATGCACCTGGGCTGACACCTGTCCATTTTTTAAAGGCACGGTGAAACGCGCTTGGATCTTGGAAGCTTAAATCTTCACTAATATCTTGAATCGAGTCATTCGTTTTGCTTAAGCGTTCAACAGCAATATCACAGCGGATTTCATTTTTAATTTGCTGGTAGCTTACACCTTCATGTTTCAGTCGGCGCTGAACTGTTGCTTCTGAAATATTGAGTTGTTGTGCCACATCTTTGAGTTCGGGCCATTGTGCAGGGTGGAGTTTCAATAAATGGCGACGAATAAGTACACTCAAGGCATTTTCATTTTTAAAGCGAACTAAAAGATTTTGCGGAGTTTGCTCTAAAAAATCATAAAGCGCTTTTTTATCTTTCTTAATTCTAATATCTAAATAGTGGGCATCGAACTCAACTCGATTTATCTCGGCATTAAATTGAATGTCTTCACCAAAACGTACGAGATAGTCCTGAATATCCTGAGGTTTAGAGCAGCGTACCATAATATTATTTAAGCTAATTCGTTGGTCTACTAACCAACACATCAGCCCATGTACTAATATTAAAAAGGTTGCATAGGTAAACATGCGTTTAGGTTGTTCACGATCATGAATCACTAAATAAGCTTTGTCTTGTTCTCGAATGAGTTCTCCGTGCATATCATCAAGCACGAAGTTAAAAAATTTTAAAATATCGTAGAGTGCTTTTTCTAAAGTTTCAGCCGTACTGACAAGTTTAGTCAATAACTTATAGCTGCCACGACGCATGGGATGACTATCCATACCAAAAAACTCGTCGTTCATGGCATTAGCAAGCTCTATCCACAGTTGGGCATACGTTGTAACAGGTACACGAGCCTTTGGAGACATCAGTAATTCAGTGGGAATGCCTGCTTTATTTAGAATTATTTGCGTATTTAGGCCTTTGGCATAAGCAGCACTCAGTGCTTCATGGACTAGTGCAATCGAAATTGTGCCTTTACTTAAAGAAGATTGGACAACCATGTCAAAGACTCATATTTTCTTCATATATTTAAAATTTGGATTGATCAAAAGCTGCAAACATTTTGAGGCTTTTTGAAATTGTATCGGAAAACAACAACTTTTACTCTCATTACTAAGTTTAAAGAACATTTCTATAGGACATTACATAATGAAAATTCAAGGAAAACATTTCGTGATTACTGGTGGTAGCTCTGGCTTGGGTGCTGCTACAGCTGAGTATTTAATCCAGCAAGGTGCTTCAGTTACCTTGGTAGACATGAATGTAGAAGCAGGCGAGCAACAAGCAAAACAGTTAGGGCCAAAAGCTGACTTTGTAAAACTTGATGTGACCGATGAAGTTGCTGCTGAACAGTTCTTTAAAGATGTGTTGGTCAAACATGGTCATTTACATGGTTTGGTGAACTGTGCCGGTATTGGCCCTTCTGCAAAAGTGGTTGGTCGTGAAGGCGTACATGATTTGGCGCTATTTTCAAATACTTTAAATATTAATGTCACAGGTACATTTAACATGCTGCGTTTTGCGGCAGATGCAATGAGTAAAAACACGGTTGAAGAAGGTGAAGAAGATCGTGGTGTGATTGTAAACACTGCGTCTGTGGCGGCATTTGATGGTCAAATTGGTCAGGCTGCGTATTCTGCATCAAAAGGCGCTATTGTTGCGATGACATTGCCAATTGCTCGTGAGCTTGCGCGACATGCCATTCGTATTATGACCATTGCCCCAGGAATTATGGAAACCCCAATGCTTAAAGGTATGCCACAGAATGTACAGGATGCTTTGGGACAAATGGTGCCATATCCATCTCGTTTAGGAAAACCAGAAGAATTCGCCCGTTTGGTGGCACATATTGCTGAAAACTCTTACTTAAATGGTGAAGTCATCCGTCTAGATGGTGCAATTCGTATGGCAGCAAAATAATAAAAATAAGGATGCTGAAATGATCTTAAATGCTGAACAAAGTATGGTTCAGGAGATGATGCGTAACTATGCGCAAAATCAGTTAAAACCAACAGCCGCACATCGCGATAAAACCCATGAATTTCCTGCTCAGGAATTAAAAGATTTAGGTGCACTAGGTGCTATGGGTATGACCGTGCCCGATGAATGGGGTGGTGCGGGAATGGACTATGTATCTTTAGTGCTTGCAATTGAAGAAATTGCTGCGGGTGATGGTGCTATTTCGACTATTGTCAGTGTACAAAATTCCTTAATTTGCGGTATTACACTGGCGTACGGTTCGGAGCAGCAAAAACAAACCTATTTACCAAAATTTGCTTCTGGTGAATGGCTAGGGTGTTTTTGTTTAACTGAGCCACATGTAGGTTCTGATGCAAGTGCGATTTTATGTAAAGCTGAGCGCGATGGCGATCACTGGGTTTTGAATGGCGTAAAGCAATTTATTACCAGCGGTAAAAATGCCCGAGTGGCTTTGGTGTTTGCGGTTACAGATAAACAAGCGGGTAAAAAAGGGATTTCGTGTTTTCTTGTACCGACGAATACTCAAGGTTATTTGGTTACTCGTATTGAAGACAAAATGGGCCAACATGCTTCCGACACAGCGACCATTACTCTCGAAAACTGTCGAATTCCCTTAGAAAATTTGGTGGGGCAAGAAGGTGAAGGTTATAAAATTGCGTTATCTAATTTAGCAGCTGGACGTATTGGTATTGCTGCTCAATCTGTTGGAATGGCAAGAGCTGCTTTTGATGCAGCGGTGCAATATGCAAATGAACGTAAAGCATTTGGGGTGGAATTAGTTCAACATCAGGCAGTGAGTTTCCGTTTAGCCGATATGGCAACCCAGATTGAAGCAGCACATCAGCTCGTTTTACATGCTGCATCTTTAAAAGATGCAGGATTGCCTTGTTTAAAAGAAGCTTCAATGGCAAAGCTATTTGCGTCTACTATGGCTGAGCGAGTATGTTCGGATGCGATTCAGATTCATGGTGGTTATGGCTATGTGAGTGACTTCCCCGTAGAGAGAATTTATCGTGATGTTCGTGTAAGCCAGATTTATGAAGGTGCTTCTGATATTCAACGCTTGGTGATTGCTCGTGAAGTGACTCAAGTTTAAGTATTAGATTTTAAAAATAGTCACTGAATGCAAAAAACCGCAATTGTTATGCGGTTTTTTGCAATTAAATGAAACTCGCTTTTTGATGATTAAATCTGAGCTTTGACTTCCTCACCAATCAAATAAAAAGTTCCACCTGCAATATAGTGCAGGCTGCGAAGTTCTTTCGGCGCATCTTGAAAATGCCAGTGCCCATCTCTAAAAATGCGGCTATCTGCCCATGCACCTACAACAGAACCAATAAATAAATCATGAGCTGATTGATTATGCGGTTCAGGAATAAGTTTACATACCAGCCATGCGACGCAACCTGATACAAGTGGGCTAGGAAGTTCTTCTTGATAGAATAACTCAACCCCGCAATGTTCAAGTTTTTCTGGATCATCCAACTTACTAATGGTTCCAAGTTGATGAGTCAGATCGAGCTGTGCATAGCAAGGGACTTGTAAAGTGAAATAGCCACTTTGCTCAACGAGCTGTCGTGTTTTAGTGCTTTTGTCGAGAACAACGGATACTTTGGCTGGCTTGAATTCTAAGGCACATGCCCATGCGGCAGCCATTACATTACGGTCGTCACCATGTTGCGCGGAAACAAGGACAGTAGGGCCATGATTTAACAAACGATAAGCTTTTTCTAACTCTACAGGTGCAATATATGATTGGGACATATTTAGCCTAAGTAACACAGAAAACAGATAGCCTTATTGTTGCAGAAAGTATGAGAGAAGTAATGTGATAGGGTATTAACCGAATAAAAAAGTAGTTTCCATTTTATAGCTTTCATAATGACAAACTTAGTCATAAAATCACTGGGCTTCTAAGTGAAAGGATTAACGCGTGACCGAGCTTCAAGATATCGATTTTGTAGAGTTAAGTGATGAAGAAATGCATCTCTATAGCCGTCAGATTTTACTTGATGGATGGGATATTGAAGCTCAGGAAAAACTTAAACTTGCTAATGTGCTGATTATCGGTGCTGGTGGAATAGGTTGTAGCAGTGCAGAGCTACTTGCAAGAGCAGGGGTTGGTAAAATTACACTAATTGATGCAGATACTATTGAGATAAGTAATTTACAGCGTCAAATTGCATTTGGTCATGAAGATATCGGACGTTATAAAGCAGAAATTCTAGCTAAACGTTTACAGAAAATTAACCCTTATATCTGTGTTGAATACTATAACGAACGTTTAGACGAACATAACATTGATAGACTTGTTGAACACCAAGATGTGGTTTTAGATGGATGTGATAATTTTACAACTCGCTATCTGGTAAATGCAGCTTGTAAGAAGCATCAGGTCGCCCTAATTAGTGCTTCAGCAATTGGTTTTCAGGCACAAATGTTTATGGTTGAAGGAGATTCAGCTTGCTATGAATGCCTTTTTCCGAAAGAACAACATAGTAATGAAGGGCTGCGCTGTGCAGAGTCAGGGGTACTTGCAACTACTCCTGTAATGATAGCGTCATTACAAGCACATCACACTTTGCTGTATTTAGGTTTAAATCGTGTACCTTTAAAGCAGAAACTATTATTGTGGGATGGTTTAAATATGACACAACGTATTGTTAGTTTTGATAAAGATGTAAATTGCCCACTTTGTCAGGCAAGCTAATCAGTAAATGAAACAAAATTTGCTACACTCAACCTGAATGATTTGGTTTTGAAGAAATATGAAAAAAAATATTTTGTTTGATGGGCTACGTTCAGTCGCCCGTATTGGTGAAACAGCAGTGGTTGCCGCCAAAGCTGGAATTAAATACGCAACTGAAAAACCAAGTAATGCCAAACTCATGCGAGAGACTTTTGAGTCGCTTGGTTCAACTTATATTAAGCTTGGTCAGTTTATTGCGAGTACTCCATCGCTTTTTCCACGAGAATACGTAGAAGAATTTCAAGGTTGTCTAGACCAGACACCAACACTCCCATTTAGTTATATTCAAGGTGTGCTTGCGTCTGAATTTGAAGGACGCGATTTAAGTCAGATTTTTAGCTATATCGATGAAAAGCCATTAGCTTCTGCATCAATTGCTCAGGTTCATGCCGCTAAGTTGACCACAGGTGAAGATGTGGTTATTAAAGTACAAAAGCCTGGTGTTGAAACCATTTTATATACTGACTTAAGTGTAGTGCATTGGGCTGCTAAGCTGCTTGAGCGTGCAGTACCAAAGATTAAATTTGCTGCTCTTTCTGAAATTGTAGATGAAATTAAAAGCCGTATGGTTCGTGAAGTCGATTTCATTGAAGAAGCACAAAACTTAGATGATTTTGTGGAGTATCTTAATATTTCACAAAATAAAGCAGCGACAGCGCCTAAAGTTTATCATCAGTTTTCTACACGCCGTGTTTTGACCATGCAACGCCTATACGGTGTGTCTTTGACTGACTTTAGTGTCGTAAAACAATATGCTAAAGATCCATCACAAGTACTGATTACCGCCATGAATACATGGTTTGGTAGTCTTATGCTGTGTAAGAGTTTCCATGCGGACTTACATGCTGGGAACCTAATGTTGCTTGAAGATGGCCGAATTGGTTTTATCGATTTTGGTATCGTGGGTCAGTTAAAGCCAGAAGTTTGGACAGCATGTATTGCGTTTATGGATGCCTTACAAAAGACTGAGTATCAGGCAATGGCTGAAAATATGCTAAAAATGGGTATGACCCATAACAAGGTCGATGTTGATGTATTGGCACAAGATTTAGAGCGTTTGTTTAATGGCGTATTAATGGCCGATCCGCAACAGATCTTGTCTTCAAATCCAGCCGATTTAAATGACATCATGATGGATATGGTGGGTGTAGGCGAACGCCACGGGATTAAATTCCCTCGTGATTTTGCTTTATTATTTAAGCAAATGCTTTATTTCGATCGTTTTATGCGCGTACTCGCACCATATACTGATATTTATGCAGACCAACGTTTGAAAATGGTTCAAAATATGGAACCTGCTTCGTTGTTAAAGCACTAAGGTCAGTTTAAATTTATGGATGCCATTATTATTGAAGGCTTGAAGGTTGAGACAGTGATTGGCTGTTTCAACTGGGAAAGACAAATTATTCAACCTTTAATGTTGGATTTAACCATCCATAATGATTTGAGCCGAGCAGCAGAGTCTGACAGGCTTGAGGACACACTCAACTATGCCCAGATTTGTGAGTTATCGGCTCAAACCATTCAGCAAGCCAAACCTGAATTAATCGAACATGCAGCGCAGTTGGTTTTGCAATGTTTATTTGAAACCTTTCCAACAATTGAAAAAATTACCATAACCATCCGTAAGCCAGCCATCATTGCAGAAGCAAATGCTGTAGGAATTCGTCTTGAACGCACCAGAAACAATTTTTGCGCTCGCCCTAGCGAGTAATTTAGACGCAGATCAGCACTTTACTTTTGCTTATACGCAATTAGCAACTTTGGGGAAAGTGCAGTTTTCATCTGTTTATCAAATTCCATGCCGTGATGGTATTGGAGATGATTATTGGAATTCGGCATGTCTATTAAAAAGCACTTTATCGTGTGACCAAATTGAATCCTTTCTAAAGCAACTTGAGTCAGATTCGGGGCGCGTTCGTCCGTCGCATCATATTTCTTTAGATGTAGATTTGATTGCATGGGGAAGTGATCTGGACCATATGCAATTTAATTCTAAAAAATTGCCCTTAGCACTCGATGTAAAAATTCCTTTATATGAACTTTGGCATTGTGAAATCTTAAAGGCTGATAGCATGATTTATCCAGTCGTTAATTTTAAAGTTTAATACCCTTCAAACTAAATTTTACGCAAACTTTACGCGGGCTTTAACTTCCTCAATAGAGAATTTACGGGCATTTTATCGATACTGAAATTCACTAAATTAGTGTTATTTCAGGACAATAAAGATGCTTATAAATTCTCAAATGCGCATCTTGCATCAGTCTGGCATTGTCTTATGCGGACTTAAAACAAATGATATTTCTCCATCTCTCCTCATTTCCAGTTTGGCAAATCAAGCCAAGGGGTATAGAGGAGAATAGCTATGTTAGAACTTATACTTGTTTTATTTATTGCTATTTTTCTAGCATGGTGCCTCAGTAAATATCTATCCAAAGTGATGGCAAATCAGCCGATGTTGGGTGATGGATTATTTGGTTGGATTGAAAATCCTGTTTACCGCTTATTAGGTGTATCTCCACAGCAACAAATGAACTGGAAACACTATTCTCTAGCATTTGTTGTGAGCTGTATTTTTCTTGCAGTGGCTATTCTAGCTATTTTTATGACGCAAGCATGGCTACCATTAAATCCTAACCATGCACCAAATATGAGTTGGGATTTAGCGTTACACACAGTTATTTCATTTTTAACTAATACCAATCAACAGCATTATTCTGGCCAAGCTCAATTATCTTATTTGTCGCAAATGACAGGTATTGTGGGGTTGCAAGTTATTACTCCAATGATGGGGCTGGCTTTAGTTGTCGCGACCTTAAGAGCTTTTTTTTATCAGCGTCCAAGCCATATTGCAGCCGATGTGGCCGAGCAACCAGACCAAATTTTAATTGGTAACTATTGGGCAGATGTAATTCGCCCTACAGTACGCTTTTTGCTTCCACTGTGTTTTGTCTGGTCGTTGTTGCTTAACAGCCAAGGCGTACCAGCAACTTTCCAAGGTGGACCAGAAGTACAGCTTATTGATAAAGCCAATAGCGTTGAAACTCAAAAAATTCCTTTAGGGCCAGTTGCGCCAATGGTAGCGATCAAGCAATTGGGTAGTAACGGTGGCGGCTGGTATGGTCCAAATAGTTCTGTACCTTTAGAAAATCCAACACCATTTTCTAATTTACTAGAAATGATTGCGATATTACTTATTCCAATCACAGTCATTTTTATGGTCGGGCATTTCACTCAGCGTAAAAAGTTTGCTTACTTTGTCTTTGGTAGCATGCTTTTCATGTCGATTATTTCAGGTGCAGCGGCTGTCTGGTCTGAGAGTATGTCATCGACAGCATCTCAGCTTGCTGTAATGGAAGGTAAAGAACAACGATTTGGACCAGCAGCATCAGCAGTTTGGGCAGCCCTTACTACACAGGTGAATAACGGCTCGGTCAATATGATGCATGATTCTTCTGCACCGCTTACTGGTTTAGTCGAACTTATCAATATGTTGATTAATGCGATTTGGGGTGGTGTGGGCTGTGGTCTGCAACAGTTTATGATTTATCTGTTACTCGCAGTATTTATTGCAGGTTTAATGACAGGTCGTACCCCTGAATTGTTTGGGCGCAAGATTGAAGCTGCAGAAATTAAGTTACTCGCGATTATTATCTTGATTCAACCTCTCGTTATTCTTGCATTTACCGCATTAAGCCTCAGCATTTCAGGCATATCTGGAATTAGTAATCCGGGACCACATGGCATTAGCCAAGTGTTCTATGAATATGTTTCTGCCTTTGCCAACAATGGTTCAGGTTTTGAAGGTCTTGGAGACAACACTGTATGGTGGAATGTTACTTGTAGTATTGCGCTACTGTTAGGACGTTTTCCAACCTTAATTTTACCATTAATGATTGCGACACGTTTAGCAGCAAAAAGAAAAGCGCCCGAAACAGCAGGTAGTCTTCAAGTTGAAACGCCAACCTTTGCTTTAACGCTAATTACGATTGTGGTGTTGCTTACCTTATTACAATTTATGCCAGTTCTTGTCCTTGGGCCAATTGCCGATCAACTTTTGTTGGTTAAAGGCTAAGGAGGCGAGTGAAAATGAATACACAAACTCATGTAAATAGCCATAAAAAAACCATGGCAGTACCAAATTTTGAAGTTTGGAAAAATGCATTTGTGAAACTGCTACCGCAGCATGCAATTAAAAATCCAGTAATGGCAATCGTATGGCTGGGAACAGTGGTTACTGCAATTAGTACAGTTTTGGGTTATACCACGCTGTTATTTGGTTTTGTGGTCACAGCTATCTTGTTCATTACGATTTTATTTGCTAACTATGCCGAAGCTGTTGCAGAGGCTAGAGGTCGTGGTCAGGCATCTTCATTACGTGCAGCAAGAGAAAATTTAACGGCTCGAAGACTCAACTCTTTGACAGACCGTCAAGCGACTCAAGTTGCAGCTACTGAACTTCATTTAAATGATTTTATTGAAGTACATGCAGGTGAGCTTGTTCCAGCCGACGGTGAAATTGTAGAAGGGTTTGCCACCATTAATGAATCGGCTGTTACAGGTGAGTCAGCACCTGTGCTACGTGAAGCTGGAACAGACCGTTCAGGTGTTATTGGCGGAACCAAAGTTCTTACAGATCGTATTGTTGTGCAAGTGACTGCTGAATCTGGTCAAAGTTTCTTAGACCGTATGATTGCTTTGGTTGAAGGCTCAAATCGTCAAAAAACACCAAATGAGATTGCACTTGGCTTCTTATTAATGGTGATGACAATCACGTTTTTAATTGTCGTGATTAGCTTGCCATTTATTGCCAAGTATTTGCATATTGAACTTGATCCAGTTGTGCTCGTGGCGTTATTGGTCTGCTTGATTCCTACAACCATTGGTGGCTTGTTACCTGCGATTGGTATTGCGGGGATGAACCGTGCACTCAAAGCCAATGTTTTGGCAAAATCGGGTAAAGCTGTAGAAGTTGCGGGTGACATTGATGTGCTTTTACTCGATAAAACAGGAACTATTACTTATGGTGACCGTCAAGCGACCTCTTTCTATCCTTTAACTTCGGTAACTGAGTCTGAGTTGAGAGCTGCTGCTTGGGTAAGTTCACTTGCTGACCCAACACCAGAAGGAAAATCGATTGTTAAGTTAGCAAAGGAGCAAGGCTTAAAACAGCAAGAACCTGAGCAAGCCGAATTTATCTCTTTTAGTGCTTCGACTCGAATTTCTGGTGTGAATTTACCGAATGGTGAGCAAATTCGTAAAGGTGCATTAGATGCAATCTTGAAATTTGTAGATGAAGATTATTCTCAAGATTTAGAATTAAAAGCGCGTGTTGAACAAGTTGCCAAAAAAGGAGCAACACCTTTAGTCGTCGCTAATCAACATCATGTGTTGGGTGTGATTGAACTCTCAGATGTGATTAAACACGGCATTAAAGAACGTTTTGCTCGTTTAAGAGAAATGGGTATTAAAACTGTCATGGTCACAGGCGATAACCCATTAACTGCTGCTGCGATTGCTGCTGAAGCCGGTGTAGATGATTATATTGCCGAAGCAAAACCAGAAGACAAATTGGCTTGTATTCGCACCGAACAACAACAAGGTCGTTTAGTTGCGATGGTCGGTGATGGAACCAATGACGCGCCAGCATTAGCGCAAGCTGATATTGGTTTAGCCATGAACTCGGGTACACAAGCTGCAAAAGAAGCCGGCAATATGGTCGATTTAGACTCAGACCCGACCAAACTACTCGCTGTGGTTGAGATTGGGAAACAACAGCTGATTACCCGTGGTGCTTTAACAACATTTTCGTTAGCAAACGACGTCTCTAAATACTTTGCCATCTTGCCTGCATTGTTCGCTGCTGCGATTCCACAAATGCAAGTGTTGAATGTGATGCACTTAGCAAGCCCAAACAGCGCGATTTTATCTGCATTAATTTTTAACGCGATTATTATTCCGCTATTAATTCCAATCGCACTTCGAGGCGTCAAATTTAAACCTTCAACTGCAACTCAGTTATTACGTCGAAATATGTTGATTTATGGTGTGGGCGGTGTGGTTCTGCCATTCCTTGCCATTAAAGCGATTGATGTAGTGATTGTTCAATTATTTGGTTTGTAATCTGGAGTTTGAAATGAAAACTTATGTACAAAATTCAGAAGCAAATTTGGGTCAGACCTTAAGAGCCTCTTTGGGATTATTAATTTTTACCTTAGTTGGCTGTGGCGCTGCTTATAGTGCTATCGCTACAGGTGCGGGACAGGTGTTATTTAACAATCAAGCGAATGGTAGTTTGATTGAAATAGATCATAAAGTTTTAGGGGCAAAATTAGTTGCTCAGCCATTTGTTGGAGAGGCTTATTTTCATCCACGTCCTTCAGCGGTTGCTTATGACCCGATGGCTATGGCAGGTACAAACTTAGCGCGTACTAATCCTGAGCTACAGCAACAAATTGATGCTCAGATTCTTGCTGTGAAAAAACAAGATCACACCAGTAATACACCTATACCAAGTGATTTGGTGACTAAATCTGGTAGTGGTATTGATCCGCATATTAGTCCTGAATCTGCTCAGTTACAGGTTGCCCGAGTGGCTGAAGCTCGTCATTTGGACCCTAAGATTGTGAAAGAGCTTTTGCAAAAGTATGTTGAACCGAAGCAGTTTGGTGTATTGGGGCAAGCTCGTGTTAATGTATTACAGCTCAATATTGCTTTAGATCAATTACAATCTACATATTAACTTAAAAATAAAGTTGTTAGTTTACCGGATGATATCAAGTGCAAAGCAATCGCGAAAATCAGGCTGAGGCCTTATTAAATCATGTCAACAGATATCAAGCTGGTCGACTAACAGTCTTTTTAGGTGCGGCGCCTGGTGTAGGAAAAACCTATGCCATGCTCGCCCGCGCCAAAGAATTATTTCAACAGGGCACAGATGTTGTTGTTGGTATTGTTGAAACCCATGGAAGAATAGAAACTCTAAAAATTTTGGAAGGGTTGCCTCAAATTGCTAGAAAGGAAATGCAATATCAGGGGCATACTTTAGAAGAAATGGACTTGGATGCTATTTTACTTAGGCATCCGCAAATCGTTTTGGTTGATGAATTGGCTCATCGCAATGTACCAAATAGTCGTCATGAACGACGGTGGCAAGATGTTAATGAGTTGCTAGACGCAGGTATTGATGTATTCACCACCATAAATATTCAACATTTAGAAAGCCTAAATGATGTGGTCTATCAAATTACGGGCATTCGAGTAAATGAAACCGTACCAGATCGGGTATTTGATCGTATACGAGACATTCGCTTAATTGATTTACCTGTCAGTGAGCTTATTGAAAGGCTCCATCAAGGAAAAGTCTATGTGCCAGAGCAAGCGAATCTGGCATTACAAGGCTTTTTTAGCATTTCAAATTTAACTGCATTACGTGAACTGGCAATGCAATGCGTTGCTGAGCATGTCGATTCAGACTTAAAAGAGAGCTATGCCTCTAAAGGTTTGAAGTCTATCTCGCTGCAAAATGAATTGATGATTGCGATAGATGGGCAAGGCTCTTCTGAGTATTTAGTGCGAGCAGGCTGCCGTTTAGCAGAACGTAATGGCGCTACATGGACTGTAGTGAATGTTGCTAAAAGCTTGGACTTTGGGCAGAGTTCAGGGACTTCTTATAAAAAAGAATATATCGAGATTGACCGTGCGTTTGAGTTAGCTCGACAATTAGGTGGTCGAACAGAAGTTTTATATGGGCCGCGAGTTGCTTCAGCGTTAATGGATGCCGCGGTTGATCGAGGAATTTCAAATTTGGTCATTGGCAAAAGTATTTCGCCGTGGTGGTTAAAGTTATTTAAGAAAAATTTAGCTCAGCAATTATTAAATCAAGAAAACTCAATTGCTTTAACCATTTTGCACCCAGAACAGGGTACCAAAAAGATCAATCAAATTGAAAAGCCTTCATTTTTATCATTAAAAGAAAGTATTTTTGTTTTAGCTGTGACGTGTGGCAGCATTTTTCTAGCTCATTTCGCGGAAGTTCTATTTGGTATTGAAGACTTCTCTGTCATTTTCATTATTTCAGTTTTAATTGTTGCAACTAAAACCCGAATGCTTGCTGCCGTAGTGGCAGCCTTAATCTGCTTCTTAGCTTATAATTTTTTCTTTATCGCACCACGTTTTACTTTTCAGATTTCAGCACACCAAGGGGTCGTTACTGTTGTTGCTTTTTTTGCAGCAGCGTTAATCGCTGGACGTTTGGCCTCTCAGTTACGCCAGCAAGTTTTGTCTTTAAAAGCAGCAAATGCCTACACTACGGTAATGCAAGATTTGGCACGTAAGCTTTCTAGTGCCGTCAACCTTGAAGAAGTCATGCAAACAGGTCGAATGACTTTAGAAACACAGCTTCAAACAAAGGTATGGATTTCTATTCAAGATAGGGTAATTTCGTCTGATGTTGAGCTAAATGATAAAGAAAAAGTAGCTGCAGAATGGTGTTTGAAACACAGGCAGCCGTGTGGGCGTTTTACAGATACACTCAGTCAGTCAAACTGGTGGTTTTTACCTCTTTTAGAACAGAAAAATAGCCTAGGTATTGTGGGAATTTACTTTAGGGATGATGTAGTTTCCTTAAATTTTGAGCAGAAGAAACTAACGGAAAGTGTGGTCGAGTATATTGCTCAGGCAGTACTTCGAACCCAATTGGTCAATGAGCTTGAACAAGCAAAAGTCACCAGCGAAACAGAGCGCTTACGTTCAGCTTTATTATCGTCGGTATCGCATGATTTACGCTCGCCACTTGCTTCTATTATTGGGGCGGCAGACACGCTTGCGAATTTTAAAGCTGATATGTCAGAACAAGACCAGCAAGATCTGCTTGAAACAATTCATTTAGAAGGTGAGCGCTTAGATCGTTATATTCAAAATCTACTTGATATGACCCGTTTGGGACATGAGGGCCTATCTTTAAAAAGGGATTGGATTGGTATAGATGAATTAATTGGTTCGGCAACCCGCCGTTTAAAGCGCTACAAACCTGATATTCAAGTGATCGTTCAGTTGCCTGAACAAACTATTAGTTTGTATGTCCACCCAGCACTAGTAGAGCAAGCTATTTTTAATGTTTTAGAAAATGCCGCAAACTTTTCACCTCCAGATGAACCAGTTATGATTCGTACTCATCTTTTGTCAGACGATGAAGTAAAAATAGAAATTGAAGATAAAGGTGCAGGAATCCCTGAAGACGAAAGACACCGCATTTTCGATATGTTTTATACGATGGAGCGTGGAGACCGTGGAAAATTCGGTACAGGTTTAGGGCTAACAATTGTAAAAGCGATTATTGGTGCTCATATGGGTACAATAGAAGCATTTTCAGGGCGCCAAAATAAAGGTACTTTAATTCAAATCAAATTACCCATTCGTCCAGTAAAAGAATAAGTTGTAAATTCATGATAAGTCCAGAAACATCACCTGTAGAAACACGTATTGTGATTATTGATGATGAGCCTCAAATCCGTAAATTTCTAGACATTGCTTTAAGAACTCAAAAATACAAAACCACGCTCTGTGAAACGGGTTACAAAGGCCTAGAGGCATTGGCAACCCAAGGGGCTGATTTGGTTATTTTAGACTTAGGCTTACCCGATTTAGATGGAAAAGAAGTGCTTCAAGAATTACGTAGCTGGTCGAATGTTCCCGTTATTGTGTTATCTGTCCGTGCTGATGAATATGAAAAAGTTGCCTTGCTAGATGCAGGTGCAAATGACTACATGACCAAGCCTTTTAGTGTGCAAGAGCTTTTGGCGCGTATACGTGTCATTCTAAGAAATCAACCGATTCAGCAAGAAGCTCATGGGTATGACGATGGCTATCTCAAGGTCGATGTCATGCAACGATTAGTTTGGATCGAGCAACAGCCAATTACTTTAACTCGAAAAGAGTTTCAACTTTTGACGCTATTAATGCGCTATCAAGGGCAGCTTTTAACACAGCCTCAGCTCTTAAAAGAACTGTGGGGCCCAACCCATCAGGAAGATACGCACTATTTACGTATTTTAGTGGGCAAGCTACGCAGTAAACTGGGGGATAACGCGATTCAGCCACGTTATATTGCAACTGAGCCAGGTGTTGGATTACGTTTTTTAGCTAAGCAGAAAAATCATTAATAGATATAAAAAAACCTTAGGGTATTTCTCCCTAAGGGTTCGCTGAATACAGTGTTTCTTTATTTTTATGTCATAGTGTTTTTTGAGTTATATATCCCAATGTTGTTCTGCTTCGGTCATTTGACTGTAAATATTTTGATATTCAGCCTGTTTAACCGTGTACCAATGCTCTACAAAGTCTGCTCCTAAATATCCTTTTAAAATAAGACTTCCTTTAAATATTTTTAAGGCTTCCGGTTGATTGTTGGCTAATAAAATGTGCTCGTCTGGAAACTTTAAAAGATGTGCAGGTTTTGGTAGCGGTAATTTATGAGATAAGCCATAAGATACACCCGCTAAAATTGTTGCTGTAACGAGATAGGGATTACAGTCGGCTCCAGCAACGCGATATTCTAAGCGTTGATTTTGTACATCTGAGCATGGAATCCGGATTGCTACGTTACGGTTATTGGTGTCCCAATTGGCTTCTAATGGCACATGATGTCCAATTTTAAAACGTCTATAAGAATTAATATTAGGCGATAAAATAGCCATAGATGCAGGCATTAATTCAATAAGTCCGCTAATTGCGCTGAGTAATTTGATGGAAAGCTTATCTTTTTCTACTTCTGAACTAAATATATTTTCATGGTACTGATTGAGCAAGCTCATATGAAAATGCATACCACTACCAGCTTTTGCCAAGTTTGGCTTTGCCATGAAACAAGCAGTTAAGTCATGTTTTTTTGCGACTTGTTTTACAATTCTTTTTAAGGCATTAATTTGATCGCAAAGCTTTAAAATATCATGACTGTGTTGAAGATTTAATTCATATTGTCCAGGGGATGACTCTGCAACAATAGCGGTAATTTCAATAGACTGTAATAGAGCGGCTTTTTCAACTTCTTCTAGAACTTGTTGGTAGTTATTTGGCGCATCTATATCAAAACATTGGTTTTCTGAACATGTCTCAGACTGATGCTGAGGTGAGAAAAGGTAAAACTCTAGCTCGGCAGCCATGACAGGGAAATAATTATTAGTATGTAACTGATTTAATAATTTTTTTAATATGTTGCGTGGTTCATAATGACAGTCTGAACCATCTTCTTCTTGCATTGTGAGGAAAAGTTGAGCATTGAATTCAGGGGATAAGGCACTTGGTTGCAAGCTGCCTAAAATGGGCAGACAAAGTCTATCTGGCTCACCAATGTATTTTCCTAGACCTGTCTCTTCAATCACTTTTCCATCAAGGCTCATGGCGTAAACAGAAAGTGGAAAATAACATCCATTAGATAGATTTTTCAGACTCTTGACGTCAATACGTTTACCACGAATGTGCCCGTTTAAGTCATGCAAACAAATATCAATGTGCTGAGTGTGAGGATATAAATTTAAATATTCATCAACTTCTTTCAGAAAAAGCTCTGAGTTGAAAGTGCTAGGTTGTACTGGAGGATTAAAATCATCTGATATTTTAAATGCCTTAAAAAGAGGATTTTGTAAGTTTAAATTAGGATAAATAAGCGTACTCATTATAAAAACCTTGGTGGTTATTTAGCTAAAATCCTACCGTAGCCTTTGACGTTAATCTCGTAAAAAAAGAGTAAAATGATGAAAGATTCAATTATAAATAATTTTGATTTTTTTATTTTAATAATCAATATTTTGATGCTTAATTTGATAATCAATTTTTAAAGTAAAATTAGCGTATAAGAGCAGTCAGCGCATTATAAAATTCTACTGATTTCTCTTTTTAAAATTAAACAAAGCTAAAAATTTAAGCTTCTCATTTGGTGAGATGGTCAAACTGCTTTAAACTTAAATGCTTATCCAGTTAAACATTTATTTATAAATCTTGAATTGAGCAAGGCTTATATAGCACATGTACTGGAATTTTATTTTTTGCGTTTTTTAATTTTATTTTTGAGTTTTCTTAATATGAAAAATATCGGTTTAGCCATTTTAGCAATCAGCCTTTCAGGTTGTGCTGCAATGAGCGTAGAAGAATGTAAGACTGCGAATTGGTCATTAGTGGGTGAGAAAGATGGTTCAAAGGGATCTTCGCCACGTTTAGATCAATATTATAAAGCGTGTGGAAAAGCCAATATTGTTCCAGATCAAAAGTCATATGAGCGCGGGTACAAAGAGGGGCTAGGATATTATTGTCAGCCTGCAAATATTTTTTATAACGCTTTAGAGGGCAATGGCAATATTAATGTGTGCCCAGTTGAGCAGCGCAATCGTTTAAGACCTTATTATCAAGCAGCTTCCGATTACTATAATGCAAAAGCTGAATACGATCGTTATGACGAAAAGTTTAAGCAATATTCTGATAATGCCTACAACGAAAAATTAAAGCCAGAAGAGCGTGAACGTTATCGTAAGCTTTTAAGAGAATTACAAATTGATCGTGACCGCATTAACAGAAACTATTGGAACTCAATTCGAGATATCGAACGTTTCAAATATGATCACGGGTTAAAATAATATTTTAAAAAAGGATTGATCGGAATGAGATCAATCCTTTGTTTTTTTAAAGATAATAACTAGTTTTTGTCATTAACTTTGAAATCGCAGTCATCGTGATTTTTACTGCATATGGTAACTCAACACCGCCTGCTTCAAGCGCAGTATGACGGTGGTGCAATTCATCCTCATTCATTTGCTCTAAAATTTTACGAGAGCGCTCATCTTGAGCTGGTAATTGGTTTAAGTGATCTTGTAAATGCAGACTAACCTGACGCTCAGTTTCAGCAACAAAACCTAAGCTATATTTATCACCAGCAATACCTGCAAGAGCACCCATGCCATATGACAACCCATACCAGATTGGGTTTAACAAACTTGTATGACTATTTAATTCTTTTAAACGATCTTCGCACCAAGCTAAATGATCTTGTTCTTCAATCGCTGCTTGTTGCATTTCCTGACGTACATTTGGCAATTTCGCTGTTAATGCTTGCCCATGGTAAAGTGCTTGAGCACACACTTCACCACTATGATTAACACGCATTAAGCCTGCGACATGGCGAGCATCTTCTACGCCAAGTTTTGTTTCTACTGTTTCAGCTGGATTTTGACGCTGTGCTGCTGTTGCACCCGGAACAAGACTACGCAATGCCTGATCAAATGAGTTAATAAGTTGATCAATTCCAGTATAGTGGCGCATAAATTAGTCCTCTAAAGAAAGGTGGGCTGTGGCAAGCATTGGTTTTAGTCGGGCAAGAAGCCAGATACTAAAGATTGCACTAAGTACAGCTGTAATAATAAATAGTATTTTAATATCAATTTTTAAAACACTTAAGATTAAGATTGAAAAAATTGCAGAAGAAACCATAAAAACGGCATTTAAGATGTTATTCGCTGCAACAACTCGAGCACGATGTGAGCGTGGTGAGTAAGCCTGCATCATGGCATACAAAGGAACTATATAAAAACCGCCACTAATACCCAGTAAAGTCACAGCAATCATGACATGGTAGTAAACCCAGCCCTGAGTAAAAACATCTTTTAAGGTAAGTAATGCCCCAGTTCTTTCGGGTACAAAAGCTAAACTGGCAGCAAGGTAGAGCGCAAAAACAGTAAGGCCAACTGCACCAATCGGCACCATTTTAATATTAATTTCTGAACCACCAATTTTACGGCAAAGAAGAGAACCCACACCAATACCGACTGAAAAGAAAGTCAGTAACAGACTAACCACATTTTCTGATGCATGCAGATTTTGTTGGGTCAGCTGCGGAATTTGAGTTAAATAAGTCGCGCCATAAAACCAGTACCATGAGTTGCCTAGCAAAATTGTGAATACTAGCGGTAAGCTTTTGGCATATTTAATGGTTTGGAAACTGGTACGGATAAAATTCCAGTCAATTTTTAAGTCAGGTGCAGCAACTTTTTGTGGCAGAATGAAACGACTAAATAAATAGCCTATGCAAGCAATAGCCACGACGGTGATACTAATCCACAATAAATTACCATCTGATGAGGCAATAACGGCACCACCTAAGATCATTCCGAACAAGATCGCCATGGATGTGCCGGATTGAAATAGCGCATTACCCGACATTAACTCGTTCGGTTTTAAGATTTCAGGCAAAATTGCATATTTAATCGGTCCGAAGAACGTCGAATGTGTACCCATCAAAAATAAAGCAAGAAGAAGTAGCCATAAGTTTCCTAACAGTAAACCCGCAGTACCGATGAGCATAATAATGATTTCTAAAATTTTAATACCACGGACGAGTTGAGATCGTTCGTATTTGTCGGCGATTTGTCCAGCTGTGGCTGAAAAAAAGAAATATGGCAGTATAAACAAGAGGGCTGCCAAATTATTAAGCGTGCTTACCGGAGCAGATTGTTGCTGAATCCATCCATAAGTAATCACCAATAATAAAGCTTGCTTAAAAACGTTATCATTTAATGCGCCAAAAAACTGGGTAAAAAACATCGGTACAAACCGACGTGAGGTCATCAGGTGCTCATCTTGTTTCATCATGTGCAAACTTCATTGTGTTTTATAAAAAAATGTGACCGAGTGTTAATTTGCATCGAAAACCATGTATGATATTTTTAACGCTTGATTAAATGAAAAATCAATGGTTTTGAGTGAGTTTTACACTCACATTGGTGCGTTTTATTAAAAAATAAGTCTAGAGTTTTCTATGCCTTCTAAAATTAAGTTTAAACAGTCAACTCTCTCTCATTCTATGCATTTAATTTTAAAAATGCAGGGGATTCCTAAACTTATTTGTAGCAGCTTGTTGTTAAGTGTTTGTGTAACGCCAAGTTTTGCTCAAACTTCTTCTGCAGTAGCTGATTCATCAAGTTTAAATCAAACTGTATCTGATGAGTCAACTGAACAATCAGCTCAAGTTAATCAGCAATACACTGCTCCAGTGACAGATGTGGCTACACTTGTGACTCAAGCTCAGCAACAACAAGATAGCTTGGCTATATTGCAACAACAAGAACAATTTCCAAATCAAATTGATGAATTTAAGCCAATTGCTCTTGATAATCTTGAAGATTTACCTGAGATGCCTGTTGATCAAAGCATGGCAAATGAAATTTATAGGGTAGCAGAAGAAGCTAAAAGTGAAGCGCAGAACTTTCAAAATGGGACACAGAAGCAGTCTGAAGTTAGTGTAAGCGATGCAACTCAATCTGAGTTGAATCAGATTAATCAGGCGCCTGTGAATATTGATCAGCTCATGCAAGAGATTAAATCTGATAGTAAGATTGTTGTCGAAGCCAATGAGACTGGGAAAACACTGCCTGAATTAACACCAGAGGTCGAAGAACCACCTGAGCAAGCTGGCTTCTTTAAGCGTATTTTAAATAAAGTACGTCCACCGCGTGCAATTCCGATGGAGCAAGTGCCGCGTATTAGCGCAGAGGTAGAAGGCGCTTCAGATGAGTTGGCTAAAAATATTAAAGGTAAATTATCAACATTTACTCAAGAATCATTTGAAGACTTCAATGCTGCTTTACCTCAGCTTAGAACATTGAGTAATCAAGCTGCTCAAGCGGTTGGTTATTATAATGCTGAGTTTCGATTTGAAAAATTAAGTCCGAGTCGGGTACGTGTCCGAGTAACACCAAATGAGCCAGTACGGATTAATGAGCAAAATATTGAATTTACAGGTCCTGGTGAAAAGCAGCCACAATTTCAGGTTATTCGTTTAGTCCCTGATCAAGATGTGGGTGATATCTTTAACCACGGTTTATATGAAACGACCAAAGACCGTATTGTGGATGCAGCATCTGATAACGGTTATTTTGATGCTTATTGGCGACTGCACGATGTGAAAGTGAGTCAACCGGAAAATAAGGCCGATATCAATTTACGCTATGAAACAGGTGAGCGTTATAAATTAGATAAAGTTGAGTTTCGTATGAGTGATCCATCGAAACCTTTGCCATTAAATCAAAATATATTAGAAAGTATGGCGCCTTGGAAAGAGGGTGATGACTATGCCTTCTGGCGTGTAAATGTGTTAGCAAATAACCTAACTAACTCACGTTATTTTAATTACACTTTGGTTGATAGCATTAAACCAGATCCAATTGAAAAACCACTTGAGCTACCACCAGATTTACAAGCTTTGGTCGATGAGCAAAACATTGATGTTGATGAGTCTGATTTACTTTCACCTGAACAACGACAACTTGCGAAAGCGCGTCAACTAGCGACCTCTAATAAAGAAGTTACGCAAAACGTAGTAGATGAAAAGCAGTTTGCTGGGACACAAAGTGCAAAAGAGGCAGAGCCTCAAACTGCAATGTTGAAAAGCGCCTCAGTTCAACAAAATGAACAAGAAACTGAACAGGACCGTTTGCAAGCTCAAGCAAGAGAAACAAAAAGAATTCCAGTTATTGTGACTTTAAATGCAGATAAGCTAAATAGTTTGGAAACAGGTATTGGTTATGGAACCGATACAGGTGCGCGTTTACGTACCCAGTATCGCCGCGCTATTGTAAATAAATACGGTCATTCTTTTGATTCTAACTTAGAGGTTTCAGAAATTCGTCAATCTATTGATGGGCGATATAGTATTCCTTATAAACACCCATTAAATGACTATTTTAATATTGTGGGTGGATATGAACGTGAAACACGTGATGATATTGGTCCAGATGTAAGTTTATTAACTGAATCGGCTGTTTTTGGTGGTGAACGGGTAATCAAGCGTCCACTAGGAAACTGGCAACATACAATTGGTGTCCGCTATCGTTTAGACCGTCTTACACAACAAGGTGATGTTGATATTTCTGAGTTACCGGATGCGTTTAAAACTGCGGCATCTGAGCAGGAAGCATTATTATTTAGTTATGAAACATCTAAAACTTCAAGTAATACACGTTTAAACCCAACCAAAGCTTTTAAACAAACTTATAAATTAGAATTAGGTAGTGAAAGTTTACTATCTGATGCCAATATGGCAATTGCAAGTGCGGGTTGGAGATTTATTTATTCTCTAGGTGAAAATGATGATCATCAATTCGTTGGAAGATCTGACCTTAGCTACATTTTTACCGATGACTTTGACAAAGTGCCATACAATCTTAGATTCTTTACGGGTGGTGATCAAACTATTCGCGGATTTGACTATAAAAGTCTTTCTCCAGAAGTAGATGGATATAAAATTGGAGGCCAGGCTTTAGCTGTAGGTTCTTTAGAATATAACTATCAGTTCAAAGATGGATGGCGCGCAGCTATTTTCTCTGACTTTGGTAATGCTTACGATAAAGACTTCAGCAATCCAGCAGCTTATAGCGTTGGGGTCGGAATTCGCTGGAAGTCTCCAATCGGTCCAATCCGTTTAGATGTCGCTTCGGGTATTTCAGATGAAAACCATCCGATTCGTTTACATTTCTTTATAGGCCCACAACTTTAAAAATAAAATTTTATTAGGTTTATTTTATGGCGGAAGTAGAACAGCAGCCCACTTCGGCACCTAGCTCTCCTAAGAAGAAGCGTCGCATTTTGCGTAGCTTCTTGCTGACGATATTGATCATATTGTTATTATTGGCTTCTTCGTTGGTCATTATGATGTCAACAGATCGCGGAAGTCGTTTTTTATTAGATCGGGTTTTAGAAGCTCAGAAAATAATTAAATATGAATATGAAGGCGGCAACTTACTGCGGGGCATCATTCTTAAAAATGTGTTGGTGCAATTAAAAGACGTTGATGTTTCATTAGATCGAGCTGATGTAGGCTTGGGATGGCGCTCTTTATTATTAGAAAAAGAAGTGCATTTGAGCCATGCAGATGTGCGTAACTTACGTATTATTAATAAAACTCCGCCTTCTGGTAAACCGTTTGAATTTAAACCCATTAAATTGCCATTTGTTTTACGCGTAGATGAGGGAGATGTTGACCATTTAGA
This sequence comes from Acinetobacter lactucae, assembly GCF_001605885.1. Classification (GTDB taxonomy): domain Bacteria; phylum Pseudomonadota; class Gammaproteobacteria; order Pseudomonadales; family Moraxellaceae; genus Acinetobacter; species Acinetobacter lactucae. Next base: position 75,507 of record NZ_LRPE01000001.1, read on the forward strand.
ACTTAAATTGTCGAGCTCAGATGTAAGTTTCTATAATGTCCATTTACAAGATGCGCTCTGGTCAGAGACCAAACTAGAGTTTGAAAAATCTAGTATGGATATGGGGTATCTTTCAGTCCATAACGCGACAGGTAAAATGGACTTTAGTGGTAAATATCCATTAAATGCCACAGCAGATTTAAGAATTCCGTCTTTAAAAAGTCTAAATATTCAGAATATTAAAGTTGCAGCTCGCGGAAGTTTAGATACTTTAAAAGCTGGCGTGGCTACAACAACTCCAGATTTATTAACGGGTTGGGTAATCTTACATCCTGTTCGCGATGAAGTTCCGATGCAGGGTGAATTATTGCTAAGAAACTACCACTTGCCTTTATTACAAGAACAAAAACTCTTTGCAAAAAATGGTGTGATCAAGTTTCAAGGTGATATTAAACAACTTAATTTAGCACTTGATACAGATTTAAAAGGTGAGAATTTACCTGAAGGTCAATACAACGCTTTAATGAATACTGATTTGGTTAATCAGTTGAATATCACTGATTTTAATGGCCAAGTTATGAAAGGTGCTGTTAACCTTAAAGGTTTGGTAAGTTGGAAAGATCATGTCACTTGGGATATCAAAGGTCGTTTAGATCACATTAATCCTAAAGACAAAGCGATTCCTCAGGTGGTTCAAGACTTTTTGCCACCAAGTTTAGATGCAGCTGTTGCCTCAACTGGCTCATTAGAAAAAGGCACAGAAGTATTTGCTCATATTAACTTTGATCGTTATGAGTCTTGGAAACTCAAACTTAATCAGGCACCTGAAAAGAATAATAAACCTCAGCCGATGCTCATGAATGTGGCTTGGGCAAATATAGATCGTGCAATGCCTTATATTGGCTGGTTAAGTAGTGACAATGGTCAAGTTGATTTAACATTACGTGATGGTCAACAAGATATTAAAGTTGCAACAAAAGTATATCAGCATGAAAAAACTTTATTGCCAGCAGGACAATATCTAGCCAACCTGAATGTTAAAGATAATATCTTAAATGTTCCTAATTTTAGTTTTGCTGCTGAAAAAGGCAGCTTAACAGGACAGGCTAAAGTTTTATTACCTACTGAAAAACGTCAGCTGGCTTGGAATGCATTATTAAATGCGAAAGATTTTAATCCACAAAGTATTCATGCAGCAGCACCAGTAAACCTATTAAACGGTTCGATTAAGGCAAATGGTTTTGCTAAACCAAACCAGCAAATTATCCAATTTGAGAAAATTGATTTAACGGGTCGATTGGCTCAAGCTGGTCAAGAAACGGTAAGTTTAGGCGGAAAAAGTACAGCAGCCCTTTTATTTCATGATGTAAAAGCTGGTGGGGGCTTTAAAGGCTTTGCAGTTAATTATGATGGGTCTTTAAAAGCCTTAAAACAGGCGAATGGTTTGTTGAAATTTGCTATAGCCGGTACACCAGATTATATTCGAATTAGCCAATTACAACATGATGGTGTGGCAGGAAAAATCTATGCGACAGGTTCTGTAAATTTAAAAGACCGTATTGCATGGGATATTAATAGCTCATTAGTACGCTTTAAACCTCAATATTTTGCCTCAACTGTTAAAGGTGAAATTTCAGGGAATCTGAAAACCCAAGGGGTTTGGTCTGATCACTTGAAGCGAATTAATATTCAACAATTGAATCTTGCTGGCTTTTTGAATAATAAACCTGTTCGAGGTAAGGGGAATTTATCTTTATTGATGGATTCCAACCAAAATGGCTTTTTACCTCAGCAGTTTGAAGCAAATAACTTATTTTTAGTGTATGGGCAGAACCAGCTACAAGCTACAGGTAATGCACAAAATCTAAAAATTAAGCTCAATGCATCAGCACTCTACGAATTATATCCAGGGTTACGTGGTCGAGCTTATGGTAATCTTAATGTTCAATCACAGCCACGTTTAAAAGCAACAGCAAATATTGCAGTAGATAATTTTGCTTTTAATACACTTGTCAGTGTGAAGAGATTAAGTATTCAGGGTGAGCTTCCAACATCAGAAACAACACCGACTCAATTAACCGCAAAATTAGATAATTTACGAAGCGGAAATAGAGAAATCCAGTCTGCAGAAGTGAATTTGACGGGTACAAGAAAAGCACATTTATTGAAAGTACTCGGTAATAATAAAATTTCGAAGTTCTATGTTCAGTTGGCAGGCGGGTTTAACCAAAACAATGACTGGTTAGGACAGATTCAAAAAGGAAGCTTTGATTCACGACGAATTCGTTTGGCACAAAATCAAAATGCGCCAATAATTTTTACTTCTGCACGATCTGAGTTATATGTAGGTCAACATTGTTGGCAAAGCACCAATAGTCAGCTTTGTTTTGATCAGCCTGTACGGGTGAGTAAAGCACGAGGTAATGTTTCCTTTGTAACTCAGAACATGGACTTAAGCGACTTCGCTGCATTTATGCCAGAAGGCTTAGCAATGACTGGACAATTAAATGGTTACGCTAAGGCATCATGGGTAAATGGAAGTAATCCAAAAATTGACGCACGTTTAATTACGCGTAAAGGGGAAATCGGTTTAGCTGCTGAAGATCCACAAGACCCTGCAACGACTTTGGCTTATGATGAGTTAGGGGTGATTGCAAAAAGTGTATCAGAGGGTCTGCTATTCCGTGTTGATGTTAAAACACCAGATATTGGTACGGGTTATGCGAACGTTATTATCAACCCATTCCAGTCATCAATGCCAATGCATGGCGAGGTGGCCTTTAATGATGTTCAATTAAAAGTCTTAAAACCATTTATTCAAGATGTTCGTTCAATGAGTGGTACTTTAGCCTTGGCAGGTAAAATCAACGGTACATTAACCCAGCCTCAGTTTACTGGTGAAATGCGTCTGAAAAATGGTGCCATCAGTATGATTTCTCTACCGGTAAATTTAACCAACGTTCAGGTGTATTCATCAATTCGTCAAGATATGGCAACCATTGATGGAGCATTTAATAGTGGACAAGGTGTAGGGTTACTTAAGGGTAGTTTTGAATGGAAAGATGCGCCACGCCTTCAATTAAATCTTAAAGGTGATAATTTATTAGTGCGCCAAGCTCCATTAATTACCGCAATTGCCAATCCGAACTTGACACTTGATATGTATCCTTTCGATAAGCGCTTAAGCTTAAAAGGATCTGTAGATGTTCCTCGCGCACGTATTTCAATGCCAGAAACATCTGCTCCAGTGATTAATACCTCATCAGATGTTCGTATTGTGCGCCAAGGCCAAGATCCACTTGCAATTTTACGGGCCGCTAAACCTTGGGATATTCGAGCTGACATTGCTGTTAATATTGGAAAACAAGTTATCTTCCAAGGTTTTAACAGTAATATTCCATTAGTTGGTCGTCTAAACTTAAGCCAACGTGGCTATGAGACTGCAATGAGAGCTAATGGGGCAATTGGTGTTAGTCAAAAAGTGAAAATCGAAGCCTATGGACAAAGTCTAGACTTGAACCGAGCAATTGCCCGTTTTAATGGACCACTCGCTAACCCGACTTTAGACATTGATGCAAATAAAAATGTTCAAGGTAGTATGGTTGGGGTACGTGTTACTGGTACTGCGACATCGCCAAACATTCAGGTCTATAACGATGCAGGTCTATCTGAGCAAGAAGCATTAAATGCGCTTGTTACTGGTCGTATTAATGAAGGTTCGAGTGGTTTGAGTAATGCAGAAGGTTTTAAATCTGATGTAAACAACACCATTGCTGCTGCTGGTATTAGTATGGGCTTGGGTGGTACACGAGCTTTAACTAATCAGATTGGACGTACGTTTGGTTTGAGTGGCCTAGCTTTAGATGCACAAGGTACAGGTGATGATACGCAAGTGAGTTTAACGGGTTATATCACACCGGATCTGTTTATTCGTTATGGTGTTGGGGTGTTTACTCCTGTAAATAAACTCACACTACGTTATCAAATGAATCGCCGTTTATACCTTGAAGCAAGTCAATCTTTAGAAAGAGCGATCGACCTTTTCTACAACTGGCGCTTTTAGTTGATTGAAACCAATAATGAATGAATTAAAAAGCTCACTCCAAGTGGGCTTTTAATTTATTAACACCGTCACAAAATTTAAAAAAGTTGGATATTTATTAAATAAACATCAGTTTCTTAAAAGTAATCAAACCCTGAGTAGGTTCTGATTAAAGAAAATTCACTTGAAAATTGCTCTTTTATAAATTAGCTTTCAGAAGCATTAAATGAAATTAAATTGATAAGACCTTGTTGATAAGTGCAAATAAGGTGGTTCTTTCAAGGATATAGCAGTGAAAATAAATACTTGTGTTGAAATTAAATATGGCAAGGAAAACGATACGAATATTAAATATCGTGGGCTAATTCAAAAGTTAACAGTAACATTGTCATTGACGCTTTTGTCATTTGGATGGGGCTCCACCGTAAATGCCGCACAACAACAAATCGCTTTAGTGGGAACATGGACATCGATTCCAAATGCACCACTTGTGCAAAAACCAAAACAAGCTAGTGAAGGTTTATACCAGCTTCAAGTAAATAGCGATGGAACTTTAACACCAGTTAATGTATTGAAAATGAAAAGTCCTTCTTGGATTGTGAAATCGAAAGATGGCCGTTTTGCATATACCACGAATGAAGAAAATGAAGGAGCGGTGACTGCCTTATCAATTCAGAATGGAAAGGTTGAAGTATTGAACACAGTGGATAGCCATGGCGGGCATCCAACGCACGCATCGATTAGTTTAGATGGTAAATTCCTGTTTGTATCGAACTATTCGGCATTTGATAAAGGTCGTGGTGGTGTGGCTGTTTTACCAATTTTGCCAAACGGTCATTTGGGCGAAAAAGTACAAAATATTGTTTTTGAAGAAGGTTCGGGCCATGTCAAAGGCCGCCAAGATAGTGGTCATGCTCATTCGACAACTTTCAGCCCAGACGGTAAGTATTTGTATGCTAGTGATCTTGGCAATGACAAAGTCTATGCCTTTCGTTATAACCCAAACAAGCCTCAACCACTCGAGGCGGATAGCAGCAGAGATGTGACTTTTACGCATGGTTCTGGTCCACGTCATATGGTCTTTTCACCAAATGGCAAACATGCGTATGTTACCGCAGAAATGCGCAGTGAAATTGTGACATTTAACGTGCAAGATGGTCATTTGAAAAAAGTAGCTGAGCTAAAACTGGTACACGAGGACAAAACACCTGAATTTAAGAGCGCGAGTGGAATTATCCTTAGCCCAAAAGGTAAATATGTGATTGCTGCCAATCGAGGTGCAGACAACAAACTTTTAGTATTTAAAATCCAACAGAATGGATTGCTAGCTAAGCCAGTTGTTTATAAAGCGAATGGTATTGAACCACGTGCTTTCTCATTCGATGCATCTGGTAAATATCTATATGTAACCAATGTTTACAGTAATAACATTAGTTTATTCCGTTTTGATGAAAAAAATGGCACGTTAAAATCAGCTGGCGATGCAGCAAAAATATCAACACCTACGGATATCAAATTCTTTAATTAATTTAAATCACTAAACTGGTATTTTTAATATTTCATATAAAAAACCGAGATTTTGTTGTCTCGGTTTTTTTATGGCAGTTTTGGCAAAAACGATGATTTTCCGTATGATATGGACAGCAATAATTAGTGTAGTGAAATGATGAAAAAGATTTTATTGATTGCAATGAGTTTATTCTTTGTTGGTTGTTCAGAAAAGAAACCATTAACACCAGAAGAACAGTGGCATGGCTTTTGTACTAGCGTAGGAAATGCTGCAAGAAGTATTGTTTTTGATCGTCAACAAGCTATTGAAAAAACGCAGGCAGTTGAACATGCAAATAAGATTGAAGATGAGATAACTAAAAAATTCATTCTTAATGTTATTGAAAAAGTTTATGCAATTCCAAAAGAAGAATTGACCAAAGATCCTCAAGCAATCCAAGAAAAAGTTAGAAAGCAAATGATGGATGAATGTTTGGCAACCCCTCATGACAAAATGCCAAAATATAAATCGTTCTAATTGTGGATGAAGTTATCGAATTTCTATCCAATAAAGCTTAATTTGTTCGAAAAAAACTCAATTTAGCCCAATATGCTCATTATTTGGACACAGGTATTTAGATACAAAATAATGGGCATCACGGAGAAACACCCCGCGCTCATTAACTTTTACCTTGAACTCTAGTAAACTTTTGTAGTCCACATTACTTGTGAAGCTTTTAAGAAAGCTGGAATTTGCAAGTAATTTTTCAAAAAAAGAGGAATGAACACCGTGCTAGAAGCTTACCGCCAACACGTTGAAGAACGTGCCGCACTCGGAGTCCCACCGAAGCCACTTGATGACGCTCAAACAGCTCAGCTTGTTGAACTATTAAAAAATCCACCAGCAGGCGAAGAAGCGTTCTTGGTAGATTTGCTTGAAAACCGTGTTCCTGCAGGTGTTGACCAAGCAGCTTACGTAAAGGCAGCGTTCTTGGCAGCGATTGCAAAAGGCGAAGCAACTTCACCACTCGTTTCTAAAGAGCGTGCAGTTTACTTACTTGGTACTATGTTAGGTGGTTATAACATAGCACCACTTGTTGAGCTTCTTGACAATGCTGAACTTGCAGGCTTAGCTGCTGAAGCATTAAAGAAAACTCTTCTTGTATTTGATGCATTCCATGACGTAGCAGATAAAGCAAAAGCTGGTAATGAAGCTGCTAAAGCTGTTTTAAAATCTTGGGCTGAAGCAGAATGGTTCACTAGCCGTCCTGACGTTCCAGAAGAAATCAAAATCACTGTGTTCAAAGTAACTGGTGAAACAAACACTGATGACTTGTCTCCAGCTCAAGATGCTTGGAGCCGTCCAGACATTCCATTACACGCAAATGCAATGTTGAAAAACGAGCGTGATGGTATCAACCCTGAAAAACCAGGTGAAGTTGGTCCATTAAGCCAAATTAAAGAACTTATCGCGAAAGGCAATCAAGTTGCTTACGTTGGTGACGTTGTTGGTACGGGTTCAAGCCGTAAGTCTGCAACTAACTCTGTTCTTTGGTTCTTTGGTGATGAACTTCCACACATTCCAAACAAAAAAGACGGTGGTGTGTGCTTAGGTTCTAAGATCGCTCCAATTTTCTTCAACACTATGGAAGATGCAGGTGCATTACCTGTAGAAATCGACGTTGCAAACATGAACATGGGCGACGAAGTAGTATTGAAAATTGACCATGCTGCTGCAAAAGTAACTGCTTTTAAAGATGGCGTACAAATTTCTGAAGCAGAACTTAAAACTCCTGTACTTTTAGACGAAGTACGTGCTGGTGGTCGTATTAACTTGATCATTGGTCGTGGTTTAACTGCTAAAGCACGTGAAGAATTAGGTCTTGAACCTTCTACATTGTTCCGTACTCCAGTACAACCTGCTGACACTGGCAAAGGCTTCACACAAGCTCAAAAAATGGTTGGCCGCGCATGTGGTTTACCGGAAGGTCAAGGTATCCGTCCAGGAACTTACTGTGAACCTAAGATGACAACTGTTGGTTCTCAAGATACAACAGGTCCAATGACTCGTGACGAGTTAAAAGACTTAGCGTGCTTGGGCTTCTCAGCTGACTTAGTGATGCAGTCTTTCTGTCACACTGCTGCGTATCCAAAACCAGTTGACGTAACAACTCACCATACATTACCTGACTTCATCATGAACCGTGGTGGTGTATCTTTACGTCCAGGTGACGGTATTATCCACTCTTGGTTAAACCGTATGTTACTTCCAGATACAGTAGGTACTGGTGGTGACTCACATACTCGTTTCCCAATCGGTATTTCATTCCCAGCGGGTTCAGGTCTTGTTGCGTTCGCAGCAGCAACTGGTGTTATGCCACTTGATATGCCTGAGTCTGTACTTGTTAAGTTCAAAGGTAAAATGCAACCTGGTATCACTTTACGTGACCTTGTACATGCAATTCCTTACTATGCAATTCAAGCGGGTGATTTAACTGTAGAGAAGAAAGGTAAGAAAAACATCTTCTCTGGTCGTATCCTTGAGATCGATTTATCAGAAATGGAAAATGACTTGACTGTTGAACAAGCATTCGAACTTTCTGATGCGTCAGCTGAACGTTCTGCTGCAGGCTGTTCAATCACACTTTCTGAAGAGAAAGTTGCTGAATACCTACGTTCTAACATCACTATGTTGAAGTGGATGATTGCAGAAGGTTATGGCGATGCACGTACACTTGCTCGTCGTGCTGAAAACATGCAGAAGTGGTTAGATAACCCAAGCTTGTTAAAAGCTGATGCTGATGCTGAATACTTAAAAGTTTACGAAATCGATCTAGCTGACATCAAAGAACCAATTCTTTGCTGCCCGAACGATCCAGATGACGCGAAACTTCTTTCTGACGTTCAAGGCGACAAGATTGATGAAGTATTCATCGGTTCTTGTATGACTAACATCGGTCACTTCCGTGCAGCTGGTCAGTTACTTGACAAAGTACCTGGTGGTTCATTGTCTACTCGTTTATGGTTGGCTCCACCAACTCGTATGGACGAGCACCAATTAATGGAAGAAGGCTTGTATAACATCTATGGCCGTGCTGGTGCACGTACAGAGATGCCTGGTTGTTCATTATGTATGGGTAACCAAGCACGTGTAGCGCCGAACACAACATGTGTATCGACTTCTACTCGTAACTTCCCGAACCGTTTAGGTCAAGGTGCAAACGTTTACTTAGCGTCTGCTGAGCTTGCATCTGTAGCTGCGGTTCTTGGTAAATTACCAAGCCCAGAAGAATATCAACAGTACGCGTCGCAAATCGACAGCGCTTCTGCTGACATCTACAAATACTTAAACTTCGACAAGATGAGCGAATATACTAAAGAAGCTGATCAAGTTGATACTAAGAAAATCCAAGCTGCTCAATTGACTTAATATTTCGATTTAGTACAAAAAAGGAGCTGATTATTCAGCTCCTTTTTTATTTAAATGAGACTTTATAGATAATTAGTTTTAAAAATAATAAATAGATCAAATTTTATTTAATGAAAATGTAAAAATAAATATTACGCTAGATATTAAAGCGTTTTTTGCTTTAAAATAATTGAACGAACTTAATAATAATTAAAAAAAATATGAGTATTTTATATAGGGAACTTAAGAATGCTAAAGACAATTGTTGAATTTAAATTTGATGATTATCAATTATATGGTCAAAAAACGTATGCTGATGAAGGCGGTATATTAGTTCAAAAAACTGAAGATATTGCGCAGTATATTTTTAGTATATTAAAGAATAGATATCATTTGAATGTAGAGCTATATAGCGAGAAATGGGGATGGCAAATTGAGATTCCACTACCTGAAATAACAATGTATCTTGGAATCAGCGTTTATGAAGAATATAGCAATGGATTCGCAATTTTTATTTCCCCAAATACGCCGATTTTAAGAAAGTTTCTATTTAGAAAACTTGATATTACTCATCATATTATGGTGCTGCAAAACTATATAAATATTATTTTAAAATCCCATCCCGGCATCTATGATGTGATGTGGTGGGAAGAAAATGAATTCCGATGTGTAGCCGCGGATTGATGCAAGAAGTAAAGTTTAAGACTTAAATTTTGGCATAAGTAAAACAAAATTGTTAGAGACTATATTGGTGAATAGAGGCGATGAGCTTACTATATCTTCAATATCAAGTGGTCAGAGCAATATGCAAAATTCAGCTTGGAAAGGATTGCGTAAATTTTTTTATAATAATCTCCATAACCATGACTATGAAACTACGGTAAGTAAATGCATTAACTATTTTTTAGTTGTTTTAATTATTGGTAATGTCGCTGCGGTCTTATTGGAAACAGTAAATGATCTGTACACAAGTTATCGTATTTGGTTTGACTACTTTGAAAATATTTCAATCGCAATTTTTAGTATCGAATATTTATTAAGATTGTGGAGTATTGCTGATCGGGATACGACACAGCCCTCATGGAAAATCCGCTTGAATTGGATGAAAAGCGGTGAAGCTATAATTGATTTGATGGCAATTTTGCCAGCTTACCTGAATTTCTTTGTACGAATCGATCTTCGTATGCTTCGGATTTTGCGTTTACTTCGTTTATTAAAATTAACACGCTATTTTATCTCGCTACAAATACTGTTATGCGTGATTAAACGTGAGAAAGGATCTTTTCAAGCCGTTATCTTTATTTTAATTATCATGATTATTATGACTGCTTCCGGAATTTATGTGGTTGAAAACAAGGCTCAGCCAGAAGCTTTTAGTTCAATACCTAAATCTATGTGGTGGGCAGTGGTTACCTTAACTACAGTAGGCTATGGCGATGTCACTCCGGTAACTAGCCTAGGAAAGTTATTAGGGGCGCTTATTACTATTTTGGGTGTGGGTATTGCAGCATTGCCAGCTGGTATTTTGGCGTCAGGACTTGCAAATGAGCTTAATCAACGTAATCAGAGACTAGAGCAAGAGTTTCGTGAGTTACTTCAAGCACGAGGTATTGATATTCTACATGATGAAATTGAAATAGAGCGGGTACGCCAAAAAGTCGGATTGCCAAAAGAGCAGGCGCATAACCTGATTATTCAAATTATGCGTGAAAAAGTATTAGAGGAAGAAGAATCAGCTCGAGAGAAAAAATGTTATTGCCCGCATTGTGGTGGAAAGCTAACTGATTAGAAGTAATAAGTTAGCGTCACTCTTGATTAAGCTTTTTTGCTAGCTTTTTCTACTGCAAATGCAATAAGTAAAATGATTAGACCACCGAGGCTTAAAACAAAACCTACCCAGATTGGTGCGATCCAACCCATTTGGTGACTGAGTACCCAGCCTCCTAAAAATGCACCTAATGCATTGGCCATATTAAAGGCAGAGTGATTGAGTGAGGCAGCTAATGTTTGTGCATTACCAGCGACATCCATTAGACGAGTTTGTAATGCTCCGCCTAAACCCATTACTGTGAGACCAATTAAGAATAAAGAGGCAATAGCAGTATAAATATTATTCATTAAGAAGCTAGCAACCACAAAAGCGATCGCTGAACTAATTAATACACCTACAATCGTTTTGTTAAGGTTTTTATCTGCAAGCCATCCTGCTGCTAAACCACCAATAACCATACCAATACCCCAAATAGCCAAGGCGATAGGAACGATTTGGATGTTAACTTGTGTGTATTCAGTCAAAATTGGTGAGACATAGCTATAAACTGAAAACATGCCTCCAAAACCGATGGCGCCTACCGCTAGTGTTAACCACATATTGATATTTTTAAGGCCAGCTAACTCAGTTTTTATACTGGCAGTAGCTTGAACTGGGATATTGGGTACAAAGAAGCCAACAGCAATTAAAGTGACGAAAGCAATAGTTGCTGAAAACTCAAAACCTGCTCTCCAACCAAAGTTTTGACCTAACCAAGTTGCTAGAGGAACACCAATCACAGTTGCAACAGTAAGTCCCATCATCATTTGAGCAACGGCAGAGGCTCTTCGCGAGGGACCTGCTAGTTCAGCGGCAACTAAGGCACCTACTCCAAAATATGCTCCGTGTGGTAAACCTGCAATGAAACGTGAAATTAAAACAGTTTCGGGAGTATGAGCTAAAGCAGTACATGCATTCGCAACTCCATAAAAAAGCATTAAACCGAGCAATAAAGTTTTTCTAGGTACTTTGGCTCCAAGAATAGCGATGATAGGAGCACCAATAACTACACCTAATGCATAGGCACTAATAAAATGGCCAGCTTCAGGTACTGTAATACTTAAATTATTTGCAATTTCCTGAATCAGGCCCATTGCGACAAATTCAGTGGTTCCAATACAAAAACCACCTACAGCGAGTGAGAAAATTGCTAAAAAGAGAGAATAGTGTTGAGGGGTAGATAGGGGAGATTGCGGGGACGCCATAATAAGTTAAGGGAAGACACAAAAAAGAGAAGTATAAGGGAAAAGAGAACAGAATAATAAAAAACTAAAATATTGAGAAAATGATTACGTATTTTTTCTATTATAAAAATTAAATTCATTAACGATAATAAGAATTATTTTTATTTGTGTATACTGTATGCGCTTATATTTTGTCTGAAATTTTTTAACTTTGCATACAACAGGATTTTGTAATAATGAATAGATTTCTAATGACGTCACTTGCATTGATATGTACAACAGCTTTTGCTCATGAACCTTATGTGGCACCTGTGGCTTATAAAACTGAACAAACTCAAGTGCCTGTAATTGCTGGTTATGCGGAAGAAGCATTAAATAGTGAATATGCTTTAAAGGATGCCAAACTTACTGTAATCACACCAAAAAAAGAGCTTAAAACCGTCAACTCAGACGCATTGCATAAATCTGTAACTGTGTTTGATGTAGTTCTACCTGAAGAAGGGACCTACATTGTTCAAACTCAAGCAAGTTATCCTTTAAAATATGTATATGACCAAAAAGCATGGCATCTATTTTTTGATATGCCAGCTGACAAAGCTCCACCTAAAGCAGAACGTGAATATTTGATTCCAGCTGATCTTAAAACAAAAACAATAAAAACAGAGCAAGTAACACGTGAGTGGATATTGCAGAGCTATCTTTCTAAAGGGAAAGTTTCAGATATTCAACTTCCAAATACACCGATTAAAGTTGATTTCTCTGTGCATCCAAACCAGATTAAAGTTGCTCAACCTGTTAAATTAACCATAACTGAAAAAGGACAACCTTTAGCTTATGCTGAAGTTAATTTAAGAGAAAAAGGCGCAACTGACAAACAAGTCCAGCAGTTTAAAGCAGAAAGCAATGGTCAGGTTGTGCTTAGCTTTCCAAAAGCTGGAGAGTATCTTGTAGAAGTAACAGCTCCTTTAAATTTAAAGGTAAAACCTAAAAATCAAAGCTATACGATTATTAGCTTAAATGTGTTAGCACAGTAATTATTACTTTTCATAAGAAATAGACCTAGATCAGGTCTATTTTTTGTTTTTATAAGATTCTTTTCATCTTCAATTAAGTGAGAATTACAATTACAAACTTTTCTAAAGCCTACATAATTGTATCTACCGCTCTAAATTAAAAAATCATTTGCCAGAATAATTTTGAAGAACATTTTATGTTGAGGAAAACTAATTAATTTTATGTTAAGATGAATCTTGTTCATTAATGAAGATTTATCTAGAGCTTTCCTATTTGTTGAAAGGCAAAGATCAGATTAAGACATTCATAGATAAATCTATTGTTCAGGCTTAGCCCATGTTAGAAATTCGTCACCTTAAAACTTTAGTTGCTTTACGTGAGCATGGTTCATTAGTTTCGGCAGCTAACGATCTTTGTTTAACACCATCTGCAATTTCCCATCAATTAAAAGAATTAGATCATTGGTATGGGGTAGAGGTGGTTAATCGTCGAAGCAGGCCTGTTAGCTTTTCTAATGTTGGACAACGGTTACTCAAGTTAGCTGATGATGTTTTGCCACAAATTCAGATTACTCACAGTGATATCACACGTATTGTGCATGGGCAGACAGGTAGAATTATTTTTTCATCGGAATGTCATAGTTGTTTTGACTGGTTAATGCCTTTGTTAAATCAGTACCGCCAGCAATATCCAGATGTTGATTTAGATTTTGCCTCAGGTTTTGAGGCTAATCCGCATGAACTTTTACAAAATGCAGAATTTGATTTATTGATTACAGCTGACCCAATTGCTTTAAAAGGAATTGAGTATTTCCCAATTTTTGAATATGAATCACGTTTAGTCCTATCAAATACTCATCCTCTGGTGCGGGCTGAAAATATTACAGTTCAAGACCTGGCCGAAGAAGTTTTAATTACTTATCCTGTTGATAAGCACCGTTTAGATATTATGTCTAAACTTTTCATTCCTGCGAATATTCAGCCTAAGCAAATACGAACTACAGATTTAACCCAAATGCTTATTCAACTTGTTGCAAGTGGACGAGGTATTGCCGCTTTACCAGATTGGGTCGTAAATGAATATGAACAAAAGGGATGGGTCACAAGTCGTCGTTTAGATTGTGTTTCTCCTACAGGTTTAAGAAGAACTTTATATGCAGGTTATCGAACTGAAGAAAAAGAGAAAAGTTATTTTGAAGGCTTTTTAAAGCAGTTGGAAAAGTTTTCTTTAAAACGAAACGCCTATTATTCCGGCTAAAACAGTTAATTTAGCCTAAGTATTTAAAAAGGTGCTTAATTGCACCTTTTTATTTCGACTTCTTATTTACCAATGAATAAAGAGAGTAAACCTGCTGCAATCAAAGGACCGACTGGTACACCTCGGAGTAAAGCAACACCAGCGACCGTACCAATGAGTAAACCTGCAACCACATCAGGTTGGCTCGACATTAGTTTTACGCCACGACCACCTAACCAAGCGACTAATAAGCCAATTGCGATAGCCACCAGTGATTTAGCACTAATAAATGATTTTAAAATACTCTCGCCGCTGAGCTTGTCACTGGCAATTGGAGTAAGTACACCAATTGTTAAAATAAGAATTCCTAAATTAAGACCGTGAGCTTGAATATAGGGAAAAAACTCATTTAATGGCGTAATTTTAACGACAATGAGCACACCTGCTGCAATCGTTACAGCTGCATTTTGACTTAATAAGCCGCAAATCAGCAGGACGAGTAAAACAACTAAATTCACATCAAATTGGGCAAGCATGGGGAGTGCAGAGAAAGTAAATAAGTGGAATTGTATAATATTTAAGAGTGTTGATGTGAACGCTTTAAAAGATATAGCTGATTTTAAATCTTATTTTTGATAAAAAATCATTGTATATCTATAAATGATAAAGATTTTTAATTTCTATTTACGCTTGGAAACAATGTTATATAAATTAACAAGTTAAAAAATTTAGTTTTTTAAAATTGTGATATAAAAATAGTCATTACTCATGAGAGCAGGATATTTTATGGACATTATAGATATCAAGATCAAAGATCAGTTTGATAAGATTCATGATGCAAAAGCACAACTAAAGAAAAATTTAGTGGAACATGAAAATGAGCCTTTAAAGCTGAGCCAACGTATTGAGCATATTATTGTTGATAATGAAATTATTTTGCCTACTACCGAATTATTATTTGAAAGCGAACAGAACGAAAATATTTATCGTGTCATTGAAGAGTAAGGTGTGAGCTAGTTCAAGTAGATGAAAACAGTGGCGAGTAGTATTTAGAAAAAAATGGAAATTACGTTAAAATAACAGCTTAGTTCTAATGAGAAAACTTCATGCTGCTGGAAAAAATTTTACAATCACAAGGGTTTGGTTCACGTAAATATTGTCAGCAGTTAATAAAAAATGGATCTGTAAGTATTGATGGAGAGGTTGTAAGTGATCTTAAAAAGCAATTCTCTTCAGAAAATTTAGAATTTTCCCTTTTTGGGGAAACTTATCAATATCGAGAAAAAGTTTACCTTGCTTTAAGAAAACCAAAAGGTTTTGAATGTTCCCACCAGCCTCACCATCATCAAAGCGTATTTAGTCTTTTACCGGAAATCCTGATTCAACGTGGCGTGCAAGCCATTGGTCGTCTAGATCAAGATACCACAGGCTTACTTTTACTGACTGATGATGGTAAATATCTTCAAGCTTTAACTCATCCGCGTAAACATGTTCCAAAGGTTTATCATGTTACGACTATAGATCCAGTTACATCTGAGCAAATTGAAATGCTGGGCCAGGGTGTGAGCTTACATCAAGAAAAAGGTGTTTTTGCAGCAACGGATGTAGAGATATTAGAAACTCATCAATTAACTATGACGATTCATCAAGGCGTTTATCATCAAGTAAAAAGAATGATTGCAGCTGTAGGAAACAAAGTAGAAGCATTGCATCGCCATCAAGTAGGGCAATTGGTTTTACCAGAACTTGAAGATGGAGAATGGGTTTATTTATCTGAGCAACAAAAACAGCTTGCTCAAAATATTATTTAAGAAAGCAATGGAACGTTTGGAACTCACTATCTCGAATAAATCCCATTTGTTCATATAAACGATGAGATTCATGGTTGTTACTTTGAGTTTCCAAACTAATCCGTAAAGCATTCTCTTGTTTTGCAAATAAGATTGCTGTGTCGATTAGTTGTTTAGCCGAACCTTGCCGACGGAAAACAGGCGTAACATAGACATCATCTAGGATATAGTACGTTGAACAAGCAACTGAAGAAAAACCTAAATAGAGTAAAATAAAACCCGTAATTTTATCATCTTTAATATGAATGAAGAAAACACTTTCTCTATTCTCAAAACGTTGTTTAAGGAAGTGAAGTGATTCATTAAAATTAGAAGAGGCCCCATAAAACTGGCGGTATTCATCAAATAAAACGGCGAGTTGCTCTAAATCTTCAAAAGTCGCTCGTCTAACGATCATTTGGCACTCCTTGTAACTTATCATTATGTTTTTACAAAGAGAGAATAACGAAAAAAAAAGCTTTTTGACGTTAAAACTTGTTTATAAATGCAACAGTGTTAAGTTTTGTCGCTTTCGCCAAGAAGTGCATTAAGTTCTTCAAATAAATCTTCATGGTCATCATCTTCAGCTAAAGTTGATGAATTTTGGTTCAATGAAGATGCTTTTGCTTTTCTCAGCTTTAATAATTGCTCCATATTAATATTCTGATTTTCGATCGCAAAAGGAATCGATTTAGTGAGTACGACCTGTTTAAAAAAAAGTCGTACTGCTTGAGCAGGGGTAATTCCAAGTTGTTTAAAAACAGCAAAAGCCTGCTTTTTTTCTTGGGAGTCAAGTCGAACCTGATAAACTTCTGTTTTTCGCATGAATAACAAAACCAAATGATTTTTAATTTTTAGGAATTCATTTTAAACCATCGCAATGTAATTTCAATGTTTTTTGGCATAAAAAATAATCTTTTTGTCATTACGGTTACATTACAATGTCAATTCAAACTTAGAATTAAAAGACATTCCCTCTTTTGTAAGGGGATCTATAAATGAAATGTACTTAGCTAGCAACTGTAATGGTTCCGAGAAATCATCTTCAGCCTTGTGTTGAACTATTGGATAAAATGGATCATTTTTAATCGGAATTTCTAAGTAATTAAGATGCACCCGAAGTTGGTGTTGTTTGCCCGTTGTCGGTGTTAAGCGATATTTTGCCCAATTCTGGTTATGCTCGATCAGCTCAATATAAGTCTCGGTATTTGTTTTTGCATTTTCTATAACCCGCATGGTATAAAAAGGATGACCTTTATCTAAATGCAAATGTAAGGTTTGAGGAAAATTTAAATCTTTTTTATAAGGTGCCACAGCGTGATAAATTTTATTAACTTGGCGCTCTGCAAATAATTGTTGATAAATACCTCGCGATTCAACTCGCTTGCAAAATAAAACCACGCCAGCAGTTTCACGGTCTAGGCGATGGATAGGAGTTAAAAATTCATTGCCTGTTTGTTTTTTTAGTCGGACTAAAAGCGTTTCTTGAACATATTGTCCAGTCGGGCTAATCGTTAGATAATGGGGTTTATCGACCACCAGTAAATCATCATTCTCAAATAAAATTTGATGCTCAAAAGGAACATGCGGTTCATATGCAAGAAAGCGATAATAAAAAATATGGGTGTTGCCTACATAGGGACTAGTCAAAGTTAATTTATCCCCATTTGCTGCATATATAAGCCCGTCTTGAAACCTTTGTTTCCATTCATCTGTTCTAATATGTGCAAAGTGACCACATAGATACTCATAAATCGTTTGAGTATCTTTTTGCGGAGGCAGATAGACTTGACTCGCACTTACTCCATCAATCATGGGGGGAAGAAATTCGTTCGGACTAGACATAAGAAAGTATGAATATTTAAGAAAATTGATATAAAAAAAGCCAACTTCTAGGGCTTAAGTAGGCTTTTAAGGCAGGGCAATGTTATCATATCGATTATTTCGAATCATGTTATGTATGCTATGTCGTATTCGTTGAAATTGGTCTTAAATCATGAAGAAGATACTGAGCGTTTAGCTCAAGCTTTGGCGCAGCATGTTCAATCGGGTGTAATTTATTTAATTGGGGACTTAGGTGCGGGTAAAACAACACTTACGCGCTATTTCTTACAGGCTTTAGGTCACAAAGGCTCTGTTAAAAGTCCAACTTATACACTCGTTGAGCCATATAAAATTAATGATAAAGAAATTTTTCATTTTGACTTATATCGTCTGAATGATCCATACGAACTTGAATTAATGGGAATTCGTGACTATTTAGATATCACAGATGCGTTATTTTTATTTGAGTGGCCGTCTAAAGGTGGCGATGAAATTCCACAAGCGGATATCATCATTGACATTCAAAAGTCAGACGATGAGTTGAGCAGGTTCGTAACTTTAACTTTACCAACAGAAAATTTGTACCAGACTTTGCAGGAACAGCTTCATGACTGATGAAAAGCTAACACAACGTCGTATCCATACATTAGACGCAGCGTTAGCGAACCAGATTGCAGCGGGTGAGGTGATTGAGCGACCTTCTTCTGTGGTCAAAGAATTATTAGAAAACTCTATCGATGCCGGTGCGACTGAACTGATTGTGCGGATTGCTCAAGGTGGTTCGACCCTAATAGAAATTATTGATAACGGGCATGGTATTCATCCGGATGATTTGGCACTTGCTGTCATGCGTCATGCTACAAGTAAGATTAAAACCGCTGAAGATTTACATGCGATTGTGAGTTTGGGTTTTCGTGGGGAAGCTCTAGCTTCGATTGCTGCTGTCTCAAGATTGACTTTGACCAGTAGCCAAGATGAAAGTGGTATTGGCCACCAGGTTGAAGTAAACGGTACAGCATTTGATCATCAAGAGGTACAAGCTGTTGCAGCGCAAAAAGGTACTCATATTCGAGTTCAGGACTTATTTTTTAATGTTCCTGCTCGCCGTAAATTCTTGAAAAAACCAACCACTGAATTCGGTCATATTGAAGAAATCGTTCGCCGTCTAGCCCTAACACATTTCGATATACGTTTTGTGCTTGAACATAATGATAATATTAGAATTAATTTACCTATAGCAGATAGCGGAGAACTGCGTTTTCAGCGAGTTCAGCAGTTATTAGGTTCGCAATTTGTACAAAACGCATATTGGATGGATGCTGAAAGTATTAGCATGCGTTTATCAGGTTGGCTTGGTCATCCTTCAGATGCACGTGCACAGGCCGACATGCAATATGTCTATGTGAATGGCCGTATTGTCAAAGATAAAACAATTTCACATGCGTTACGCATGGCCTATGATGGTATTTTGCATGGCCATCAACATTCATCTTATTTACTTTTTTTAGAAGTTGATCCTGAAAATATCGATGTCAATGTTCATCCGACCAAACATGAGATTCGATTTTTAAATCAAAGAGAAGTACATGAGTTTGTAAGGCATTATGCAAAAGAAACTCTAGCGCAATTTCAGACAGCGAGTGCTGATCTAGCTCAAGCGATGAAAGCGGATGAAAGCTCAGATTATTCAGTACAACCTCAGCCCAAATATCAAGAACAATTTTCGTTGCACCGCGCAAATGAAACTTTAAATTCAAACAGTGAAGCACAAACTCAGCATGCACCGACAGAATTATTAACTGATTTTAACGCTAGTCGTCCGCAAGCAGTTCAGTATGCAGATCAAACACCCAAATATAATGGTTCTGCTCAATTAAATAATGCTTTAAAAACTTATTTAGCGCCTCTGCGTGACCAACCTGCGAGTTTCTCGGTAAATGAAGATGTTGAGCCAGTTGCTAAAGTAGATGAATTTCCATTAGGGATCGCAATAGCTCAACTTCATGGAATTTATATTTTAGCCCAAAATACCGAAGGGCTTATTATTGTTGATATGCATGCAGCACATGAACGTATTTTATTACAGCAAATGAAAAATGCTTGGGATAAACCGGAATTTTGGACATCTCAGCAGTTACTTATACCTAAAGTCATCTCTATTAGTCGTATGCAAGCCGTTAGGGTCGAAGAGCTAAAACCTCAGCTTGAGCGCTTAGGTTTGGAAATTGACTTATATGGTGATGAGCAAGTTATTGTTCGCGGCGTGCCAGCCATTTTACAAAAAGCTGATTTTGAAAATCTCATTCCAGAGCTTTTAAATGATTTAGATCCAAATGATGAAGCACAAGGATTACTTCAAAAAAGAGATGAATTACTCGCTGGAATGGCATGTCATGGGGCAGTGCGTGCACATCGGCAACTCAGCCTTTCAGAAATGAATGCTTTACTTCGTCAAATGGAACAAACCGAATTCGCGAGCCAATGTAACCATGGGCGTCCAACTTGGCGTGCATTCCCATTATCTCAATTAGATAAATTATTTGCTCGAGGAGAGTAGTTTTACATGTCAAATCAATTGCCCGTCATCAATTTAATGGGACCAACTGCGAGCGGGAAAACCGCTTTGGCATGTGAATTATATGAGCGTGGAAATTTTGAGCTAATTTCTGTTGATTCTGCACTTGTCTATAAAGATATGGATATCGGTACTGCTAAACCAACGCGTGAAGAGCAAGCGCTCTATCCCCATCAGCTCATTGATATTATTACTCCTCTGGAAGTCTATTCCGCTGCTCAGTTTGTTGAAGATGCTTGTAAATTGATTGATGAGATGCATTCACGTGGGAAAACTCCTATTTTAGTAGGAGGAACAATGTTGTATTTCAAAGCATTATTGGAAGGGCTGTCTGGTAATTTACCAAGTGCAGATGCTGAAGTTCGGGCCGCAATTGAAGAAAAAGCCCTAAATGAAGGATGGCAAGCAGTTTATGATGAGTTGGTTTCTGTAGACCCAGCCGCAGCTATAAAGTTTAATGTGACTGATAAGCAACGGATTATTCGGGCTTTAGAAGTTTATAAAATTACAGGCCAACCAATTACTAAATTACAGGCAGAACAACCAAAAAACGTACCATATCGATACATATTTCATAACTATGCTTTGCTTCCAGATCGGGTAGAATTACATCAACGCATTGAGCAAAGATTAAGCAAAATGTGGGATATCGGTTTTTTGAGTGAAGTTGAAGCTCTAATTGAAAAATACGATTTAGATGAAAATTTGCCCTCAATGCGTTCGGTGGGTTATCGACAAGCACTAGAATTTCTATTAAAAAGTGACTTAAGTCTCAAAAGTAAACGTGAAATGGAGGATAAAGCTTTATTTGCAACACGACAACTTGCCAAACGTCAATATACGTGGTTACGTTCTTTGCAAGAAATACACGATTTTAAAACTTACTTGACGATAAAGCAGGCGAAAGAAGACTTGCGAAACTCTTATGGATAAAGCAAAATTTGCACACTGTCTTTTTATAATTTTTAGTTGAAAAATAAAGATAGTTTTTTTGCGCTGATTTAAAAATTTTTTTTGGAGTTAAAAATGTCTAAAGGTCAAACTTTACAAGATCCGTTCTTAAATTCTCTCCGTAAAGAACGTATCCCTGTTTCTATTTTCCTTGTGAACGGTATTAAATTACAGGGTCATATTGAATCTTTTGACCAATATGTTGTTTTATTAAAAAATACTGTAAGTCAAATGGTTTACAAACACGCAATTTCAACTGTTGTTCCAGCACGTAACCCACGTCCAGCAGGCGCTCAAGGTACAGGCTTCCCAGCACAAGGCGGCACTCAAGGCGGTTTTGGTGGTCAAGGTAGCGGCTTTGGCGGCGGTCAAGGCGGTGGCTTCGGTGGTGCTCAAGGCGGCTTCGGTGGCGCTCAAGGCGGCTTCGGTGGTCAAGGCGGCTTCGGTGGTCAAGGTGGCGGCTTCGGTGGTCAAGGTGGCTTCGGTGGTCAAGGCGGCTTCGGTGGTCAAGGCGGTTTCGGCGGTCATCAAGGTGGTTTTGATAACGACACTAAATTTGAAGATGGACAAGACGACGAAAATAATCGTTAATTGAAATCTCAAAAAGAAACCAGTCAGATAATGGCTGGTTTTTTTATGTGTATTTAAAAGTTAATTCTAAATATTTAATTGGCTGTGGATATGATTTGACCATGGTGACTAATATATTTAAATAATTAGGGCTTTAACAAATGATATTGATATTAGCTGCTGCTTTAAGCAGTGTCTTGGTGTCTATCCTATTAAAAACTTTAAAGAGAAAAGGTTATCAACCGCTACAAATGATTGCATGGAACTATGCAAGCGCAAGTCTGCTTTGTTTTTTATGGTTTCAGCCTGATATTCAACATGTTTCAATACAACATACACCTTGGTGGCTAATTATTGCATTGGGCGTAATTTTACCTAGTATTTTTTTATGCCTTGCTAAATCATTGGAATATGCAGGTATTGTTAAGACGGAACTTGCCCAAAGACTTTCGGTTGTTCTTTCTTTGCTTGCAGCATATTTCTTTTTTCATGAGCAATTTAATGCATTAAAACTGTGGGGAATAGGTCTAGGAATTTTTGCAGTCTTACTTGTCTTATTTGGACAAATAAATTCTTTCTCAAATCACCAATCTCGAAAAGCGATCTTTGCTCTGTTAAGTGTATGGTGTGGTTATGCAGCAGTAGACATTCTTTTAAAATATACAAGTAGTTTAGGACTTCAGTTTACTCTTACTTTAAATCTTATTTTTATTACTGCTTTTATATTGTCGATTTCATATTTATTACTACAAAAGACACAAAAGTGGCAGTTTAAAAGTACGATAGCTGGGTTAGTATTAGGCTTACTTAATTTTTTGAATATTGCTTTATATGTAAAGGCTCATATTCTTTTAAAAGATTCACCTGCAATTGTTTTTGCAAGCATGAATATTCTTGTGGTGTTATTGGGAATTGTGAGCGGAGTGATTTTATATAAAGAAAAATTAAAATGGCCTACTATTTTGGGGATTCTTTTAGGAATAAGTGGGGTGGTTTGTTTAGGTAGCGCAATGGCTTGATAGTTCAAGAGAGGCGAGTCTCTTGAACGATAGAGATTTTTATAAATATGTGAAAATCACTTCATCTGGCAGGCGTGATTTAGGAAGCTTAGCATTAAAGTCATTTTCACTGCGATAGCCTAGAGAAACAATCACAGAGCTTCGTAAGCCTTTTTCTGTTAAACCGAGCTCGGCATTTAAAACTTCTTCATCAAAGCCACCCATCGGAGTCGCATCAATACCCTCTAAACCGGCAGCAAACAGTAACTGTCCTAAAGCAATGAATGTTTGGTTTTCCATCCATCCATATAAATTTTTCTGTTCATTTCGATAGAATTCAACATAGCCATGGCGAGTATCTTTTTGGCCTAGTTTAGCTTTTTCATCTTTAAAACGGCCACTTAAATCATCTTGTTCAAGTAGTTGATTTAAATATTCAGAGGAAATATCTGTTTTTGTGCAGAATACAATTGTATGTGATGACTCAAGCACTTTGGGTGCATTGTAAGCATATTTCCCTGTTAATGCTTTTGCGATTCGTTCTTTAGCTGCAAGATTGTCTGCAACTACGAAATGCCAAGGCTGAATATTTACTGAAGAGGGAGTAAAACGTAAAATTTCTAATAATTTATTAAGTTTGTCTTGAGGAATTTTCTTATCTGGATCATAGGCTTTTGTTGTGTAGCGGCTTTTAACTGTATTTAATAAATCCATTCTGTACTCCATATCAATCTTATTGCAATTGAGAGAATTTAATAGTTTGAATCATACGCTATTTTATTCAAAGATATTTGCTCTTTGATTTGATAAAAATTTATAGCAGTAATGTCGCAATTAAATAATATTTTTTATAAATATATAATTCTAAATTAGTATTTCCATTCAATTAACTTTAGCTGCGGTGCATTATCAGTAGGATCAATTTCCAAAATCTGAGCTTGATGCTCTCGCCAATCGCCAAGGACGATACGCTGTTTATGTTGTAATTGATGAATTGAAGGGCGATGAGTATGCCCATGAATAAGTTTGTCTACATCTGTTAAAGCAGAGAGTACAGCTTGTTCATTTACATCCATAATTTCATAGCTTTTTTGCTGTTTATCAGCGGAGCTTCTTTTACGAAAACCATTCACCAGTTTGGTACGAAAACCCAGTGGTGTACGGCGTAAAAGAGCAACTAAGATCGGGTTTCGAATAATTTTTTTAAATCTTTGATAAGAAATATCATCTGTACATAAGGCATCACCGTGTTCTAGGCGGTACTGATGTCCAGCAATGTTGAGATAATAAATGTCGGGTAGTAATACACCGTTAAATTTATTGAGGAAAACCTGATTCAAAGCAAAATCACGGTTGCCCACTTGAAAGTAAACCCGATTTCCTTTTTGGTTGAAGTCTTTTAATGCTTCAACAATTTCATCGAGCCATGGTGCTGAGTAATCATCACCAATCCAAGCGTTAAACCAGTCACCTAAAATATAGAGCTGTGTTTGTTTATCTTGATAATGAACCAATAAATCTAAAAACCCTCGAACGAGTCGAGGGTGTTCAGGTGACAAGTGTAGATCTGAAATAAACAGATAAGTCACAGCTTATTCCTAAAATTATTCAGAAATAATTTTAGCAGATTCGATTACAACGTTTTCTAAAGGAACGTCAGCGTGGTAACCACGGTTGCCAGTACGAACACCTTTGATCGCATCAACAACATCCATACCTTCAACAACTTTACCAAATACGGCATAACCCCAACCTTGAGCAGTTTTAGAGGTATGGTTTAAGAAAGAGTTGTTTTTTACGTTAATGAAGAACTGTGCAGAAGCAGAGTGAGGTGCTTGAGTACGTGCCATAGCAATCGTACCAACATCATTGCTTAAACCGTTGTCAGCTTCGTTTTCGATAGAATCACGAGTCGCTTTTTCTTTGAAGTTTTCGTCCATCCCGCCACCTTGGATCATGAAACCATCAATGACACGGTGGAAAATAACGCCGTCATAAAAACCGTCACGTACATATTCTAAAAAGTTTGCTACTGTTTTTGGTGCTTTTTCAGTATTTAGTTCAAGAACAATACGACCTTTATTGGTGTTTAATTCGACTTGAGGAAAACTCATTACATTAATCTCCTAAACATGGGCTTATGACCATGGGTTTTTGGTTGAGAGAAGCATAAGCAAACTGTAAACTACAAGGCAAGTAAAAAACGTTAAAATCTTTGTGAAAAATGAAGATAGCGTTTAAATTTTTCGAAATTTATCTACAAAGAAGTGATTGATACACTATGAAGCCTAATGATGTTGTCTCGAACCTGCCAAATAACCCGACACCGAATACTCATGCCTCTGTCGATTCTGCGCAGCAAGAACAACAGGCTGGCTTAGATTTTGTTCGCCAAGTCATTACTGATGATTTGGCTACAGGACGTGCAAAGCAGATCGTAACGCGTTTTCCACCAGAACCAAATGGCTATTTACATATTGGCCATGTAAAAGCAATTTGCTTGAACTTTGGTGTGGCTGAAGAGTTTGATGGTTTGTGTAATTTGCGTTTTGACGATACAAATCCTGATGCTGAAGAACAAGAGTATGTTGATGGTATTGCGAATGATGTGAAATGGCTTGGTTTTAACTGGAATGGTGAACCACGCTATGCATCAGGTTATTTTGATCAATTATATGCATGGGCAGTTCAACTTATTGAACAAGGTGATGCATATGTAGATTTGCAATCTCCAGAAGAAATTAAGTTAAACCGCGGTAGTTTTGTTGAGCCAGGTAAAAACTCTCCATACCGTGATGCATCTATTGAAGAGAATCTTACTCGCTTTGAAAAAATGCGTAGTGGTGAGTTTAAAGAAGGTGAAGCAGTTTTACGTGCCAAGATTGATATGGCAAGTACAAATGTACATATGCGTGATCCGATTTTATATCGTGTATTGCATTCAGAGCATCACCAAACTGGCGATAAATGGAAAATCTACCCGATGTATGACTATGCTCATCCATTGTCTGATGCCATTGAAGGGATTACCCATTCGCTTTGTACATTAGAATTCCAAGATCACCGTCCGTTTTATGACTGGATTGTAGAAAAAGTAAAATCTAAAGCTGTTCCGCATCAGTATGAATCTTCACGTTTAAACGTGGACTACACCATTACATCAAAACGTAAATTACGTAAATTGGTGGAAGGTGGCTATGTAAATGGTTGGGATGACCCACGTATGCCGACTGTGGTAGGGATGCGCCGTCGTGGTTTTACTCCTGAAGGTTTACGTGATTTCTGTAAGCGTGTAGGCGTGTCAAAAACTGATGGTATTGTAGATGTTGCAATGCTTGAGTTCTGTATTCGTCAATCTTTAGAAAATACTGCTGCGCGTGGTATGGCTGTTTTAAGCCCACTTAAAGTAACTTTAACTAATTTACCAGAAGATATGGATCTGACGCATGCTCGCCATCCTAATGTAGATATGGGTGATCGTGTGATTCCTTTAACCAAGGAAATCTATATTGACCGTAAAGACTTTGAAGAAGTACCGCCAAAAGGCTTTAAACGTTTAGTTCCTGACGGTGAAGTGCGTTTACGCCATGCTTACGTCATTAAATGTGATGAAGTCATTAAAGATGCAAATGGTGAAGTGATTGAGCTGAAATGTTCAATTGACCCTGAAACTTTAGGTAAGAATCCTGAAGGTCGTAAAGTTAAAGGTGTGATTCACTGGGTATCTGCAACTAAAGGTATTCCTGCTGAAGTACGTATTTATGATCGATTATTTACAGAAGCTGACCCTGAAACTGGTGATGACTACTTGGCAAATCTTAATCCTGAATCATTAAAAATCGTACAAGCTGTCATTGAGCCAGCTTTAGCACAAGCAACTCCTGAAGATCGTTTCCAATTTGAGCGCGAAGGCTATTTTGTCGCTGATCAATATGATCATTCACCAGAGAAACCAGTTTTCAACCGTATTCTTGACTTAAAAGACAGCTTTAAACCTGAGAAAAAGTAAGAGATTGATTATCTCTTACTTTTTCGCAAGACGAACAACATGTTGTGAGTAAATAACAGAAATAAAAAAGCCCAACTCAGTTGGGCTTTTTTATTTAGATGTCTTCTCATATTTCTTTTTCTTTATGATTAATATCCTTGGCAAATTAGCTTAGGCTGGATTAATCACATAAAAATAAAGAACCAAGATTATAAGGAGAATACATGAAAGCAATAAATAAGTATTGACCGTATTAAAGCTTTTAATAAATTTCCAGATATCCATAGTAAATCAACGTATATTTTGTGTTACAAATTAATAATACACTGAAAATTTTATTAAATGTTTGTTAAAGCCGAATATCGTATTCCCTTTGTTTGAAAAATAAGCAAATAATAATACCAAATGGTAAAATTTAGTATTTGCACGCATTAGAATTTTTATAGTTTAACCACTATAACCAATTCTTTTTAAAAATTTTTGAATAACCTCAAATGCAGCATGTTCGAGTGCTTGGGCATATTGTAAGTTTTGTTCTCGAAGTTTCGGAATTGAAATATTGGCATTACGAAGTTCGCATGTATGGCCAATTAACCATTTCTCAAAATTCTCTTCTGTCGTTTCAATATGAAACTGCAATGCGAGAATATTATTTCCAACTTCAAATGCTTGATTGGTATAAATCTCTGAGCTAGCTAATAACACAGCATTTTCGGGAAGGTCGAAAGTATCGCCATGCCAATGTAAAACATGTACATTATTAAGCAAAGGAGATAACACCTGATTGGCACGTAAACTTAAGCTTAGTGGGCCCCAGCCAATTTCTTTTTGATGTCCTGCATATACTTTTGCACCAAGCGCATGAGCAATAAGCTGTGCACCCAAACAAATACCAAGTGTAGGTTTATCTGCTGCTAAACGTTGTTTAAGTAGAGCAATTTCATCTTTTAAAAATGGATAATCTTCAGTTTCGTAAACCCCGATTGGGCCACCTAAAATAATAGTTAATCCATCGTGTGAGAAAGCAGGAGTTAAATCATCTACGCCTGCTTCAAAATAACGCACGCGAAATCCATGTTGATAAAACACATCTTCTAATGAACCTAAGTCTTCGAAAGCAAGATGCTGAATGGCATAAATAGTTTTAGGGAAGGCGTTTGTTGTGTTCATACAAATGATTCATAGAAGATCAATAGTTGGAGTATAGCGATAAATATAAAGAAGAAAATATCTGTATAAATCGTCAATACCTGAAAATTGATATTTTTCGTTAAGATAATATTGTTATGCAAAGGTTTATCTATTTTTCAATAAATCTCTTTGCATATTCCACTGCTTAAAATAATAGCTTTTGGGTTGGTTCAAAGCCTATATCTGAAAGTTGATGTTCATCTTTTAAATTAACTCCTGAAAAACCAAGTTGTTTTGATTTTTTCATTAATGCCATTAAACGTTGTGCCGCAACTGGAATACTTAAACCTGCTGAGCGAACATTTGAAATACAGTTGCGCTTGGCATCGAGGCAACCCGAATATGCATTCCATGTGTAGTAAATTCCCATACTATCCGGAGAGCTTAAACCAGGGCGCTCACCAATGAGCATAACAAGCATAGATGCTTTAAAGATTTCTGCGACTTCATCACCCAAAGCAACTCGGCTACCTGTGGCAAGTACAATTGGTGCGAGGTTCCAGTTTTCTTGCTGAATTTGTTCATTTAGCTCTGTAATGAATGGGATAGCATTCGCTTCAATCGCTCTTGCAGAGAGACCATCACCTACAACAATACAAACGTCATATTGTTGCGGATTTTCTGCATATTTCTTACTTAAGGCATCTTTTGATGGGGTTGAAAGCTGGCGCCCCAAATCTGGACGTTTGAGGTAAATTTCCTTATTAGGAGCATTGCTTTGAACATGAACACTTTGCAGCTGCCGTTGTGCTAATTGCTCTGATAAATAGGAAACATCCAGAGTTTGATAAACCGCATCTTTTGCTTGGGCATGCGACAACTGGAACTCAAGTAAAGCGTGTGTTGGGATACTACAACCAGCACGACCTAATGCAATACGGGCATCTGTAAACTGTTTGAGTTTTTCCCACTGATCTTGATGCGTGCTTGATGGGTATTGAATATCACGATTAAGTTTCATGGTGTTTTCCCTAATTCATCAGCAGACGAGAGAATTGATCCGGCATGTGGTCTGCCCAGCAAATTTGAGAGTTTTGTTGTTTGAAAATACCTTGTTGTTCAAGCCAAGCAGAAAACTCAGGAGCGGGTTTTAAACCTAAAAGTTGTCTTAAATAGAGAGCATCATGGAATGAAGTCGTTTGATAGTTGAGCATGACATCGTCTGAACCCGGAATTCCCATAATAAAGTTAATGCCCGCGGCGCCAAATAAAGTGAGGAGAACATCCATATCATTCTGGTCTGCATCGGCATGATTGGTGTAACAAATATCGCAGCCCATTGGCACGCCAAGTAACTTACCGCAGAAGTGATCTTCTAGTCCTGCACGTATAATTTGTTTACCGTTAAAGAGATATTCGGGGCCAATAAAACCAACGACAGTATTCACCAAAAGCGGATTATATTTACGGGCGACTGCATAGGCACGAGTTTCTAAGGTTTGTTGGTCCACGCCGTGATGAGCATTACTTGATAGGGCACTCCCTTGACCCGTTTCAAAATACATGACGTTTTGTCCAATAGTTCCGCGCTTAAGTGCGAGCGTGGCTTCATATCCTTCTTGTAGTAAGTCGAGTGAAATTCCAAAGCCTTCATTAGCCAGTTGGGTGCCAGCGATTGATTGAAACATTAAATCAATTGGTACGTTTTTTTCAGCCAGTTGAATGCCTGAGCTGATATGGGTAAGTACACAAGATTGCGTTGGAATTTGATATTCCTGAATGACATGATCAAGTAATTTTAGTAGCTCTGACAAATTATGCAGGTTATCCGTCGCTGGGTTAATGCCAATCACGGCATCGCCGTTGCCATACATCAAACCGTCTAAAATACTGGCAGAAATACCAAGCACATCGTCGGTAGGATGGTTCGGTTGTAAACGGGTAGAAAGATGACCTTTTAAACCAATGGTGTTGCGAAATTGGGTAATTACTTCGCATTTACTGGCGACATAAATTAAATCCTGATTGCGCATAATTTTGCTGACGGCAGCCACCATTTCTGGAGTTAAACCTGATGCTAATGCTTTTAAGGTTTGGGCATTGGCTTCTTCTCCCAGTAACCAATTTCGGAAATCACCTACTGTAAAGTGTGAAATAGGGGCAAAGGCTGCCAGATCATGTTCATCAATAATCAGTCGTGTAATTTCATCGGTTTCATAATCGACCACAACTTCGTTTAAAAAGGTTTTAAGCGGTACATCGGCCAAAGTCATTTGTGCCGCAACATGTTCGGTTGCATCGCTGGCCGCTACACCTGCTAATTCATCGCCTGAACGTAACGGTGTTGCTTTTGCCATCAAGGTCTTCAAGTCAGCAAAGTGATATTGTTGATTGGCGATAATATTGCGATAACTCATAGTTGCTTCCTTTTATTTATAGTTCTTGTTCTGCGGCTTTAATATTTGCAAACTCTTCTTCTGGTGTACCTTTAACTAAATGATAGCGGCTATAGAATAAAAAGTAAGCAATAAATACGATATAAATGGCGGCAGCAATAAACCAAACTTTAGGATTAACAACAAAGCCCGCAACTACAGCAGCGACTGCTAAAACCAGTGCAATGCTTGAAGTGAAAATTCCTCCGGGAGTTTTATAAGGACGAGGCATGTCGGGTTTAGATAGGCGTAGTTTGATGTGGGATAAAAGAATCAACACATAAGAAATGGTTGCACCAAAAACCGCAATTAAAATCAGTGAATCGCCTTCTTTGGTCAGTGAAAGTAAGAACCCAATAATGCCCGGAATAATAATTGCCAAATAAGGCGCTTTATTTTTATTAGTTAAAGAGAGTGAAGTTGGTAAATAGCCAGCACGAGAGAGTGCAAAGATTTGACGTGAATAGGCATAGATAATTGAAAAGAAACTTGCGATTAAACCTGCTAAACCGACAAAGTTAACAAAAGTCGCAAGCCAAGTGTTGGTACCATAAACTTTAACCAGAGCATCGACGAGAGGAGCGCCTGAGTTTTGTAAAGTACTTGCACCTGCTGCGCCCGCACCTAAGAATAAAATGAGCATGGCAAACGCCGTTAATATAAGCATTGCTCCGATTAAACCTCGTGGGAGAGATTTGGCTGGATTTTTTGCTTCTTCGGCGGCTAATGGAACACCTTCAACTGCGAGGAAAAACCAGATTGCAAAAGGAACAGCGGCCCAGATGCCTAAATAGCCATGAGGTAGAAAACGACTTGCGCCAGCTGCTGTTCCAACAGGAATATCTAACAAATTTTGCGTATTAAAATGTGGAATCATTGCGACAATAAACACAACCAGAGCAACTGCTGCGACAAGTGTAATCGCAAACATAATTTTTAAGGCTTCTCCAGCACCTTTAAGATGTATGCCCATAAAAATGGCGTAGCAGGCGAGATAAATCATCCAGCCATTAATGCCAAATAGAGATTCACAATAACCGCCAATAAATACAGCAATTGCCGCAGGTGCAATTGCGTATTCAATTAAAATGGCTGTGCCTGTTAAATAGCCCCCAAAAGGACCAAAGGCCGCACGTGCAAAACTATAACCGCCACCTGCTGTCGGCATCATGGTGGACATTTCTGACATAGAAAGACATAGACATAGGTACATAAGCGCAGCGAGTGCCGTGGCAATAAACATTCCGCCCCATCCACCTTGAGCTATGCCAAAGTTCCAACCGGCAAAATCACCCGATATTACATAAGCTACGCCTAAACCAATCAGGAGTAACCAACCAACCGTACCTTGTTTAAGTTGACGCTGAGCAAAATATTCTGCTGATGAGATTTCTGTATCTGAAGAAATGACGGAAGCTGTTTCTGGTTGATTCATACAATACTCCTGCGAGTTGGTTTGTATTTATCAATGCAAAAGCAGTGCCTAAATGAAAAACTTTAGTTAATAGATGGCACTTTTTTATTCCAAATAGTAAAAACTTAAGAATTAACAATATAAAATAAAGAAGCCAGCAATCTAAATTACTGGCTTCTCATATAATTAGTCATTTTACTTCTTTCTAGTGTTGATAGTGTGGCATCAACTTGGTGCAAAACTTAGAAGAAGCCCATTGGTTTAGTTGAATAACTCACCAACAAGTTTTTAGTTTGTTGATAATGATCTAGCATCATTTTATGGTTTTCGCGCCCAATACCTGACTTCTTATAACCACCAAATGCAGCATGTGCAGGGTAGATGTTGTAGCAGTTTGTCCAAACACGGCCCGCTTCAATAGCACGACCAGCACGGTAAGAAATATGAGCTGAACGTGACCAAACACCTGCACCTAAGCCGTACATGGTGTCATTGGCAATTTTAATTGCATCATCAAAGTCTTTAAATGTTGTCACAGCAAGTACAGGTCCAAAAATTTCTTCTTGGAAAACTTGCATGCCATTGTGACCTTTAAAAATAGTCGGATCAACATAATAACCATCGCCTACTTCTTTACGGCCACTACCGCCTAGTAAGAGTTCTGCACCTTCTTCACGACCCGTGTTAATACAACGTAAGATTTTCTCTTGTTGTTGTAGAGATGCTTGAGCACCAATCATGGTTTCAGTATCAAGTGGGTGACCAGTTTTAATACGCTTTACGCGTTCGACAGCCATCTCCAAGAACTGATCAGCAATACTTTCTTGTACTAAAGCACGAGAAGGGCAAGTACATACTTCACCTTGGTTTAAGGCAAACATGGCAAAACCTTCAAGCGTTTTTTCCAAGAAGTCATCTTCTTTATCCAAAATATCTTCAAAGAAAAGGTTTGGTGACTTACCGCCAAGTTCTAACGTTACTGGAATAATATTTTCGGTCGCATATTGCATCACCATTTGTCCAGTTTGAGTTGAACCTGTGAACGCGATTTTTGCAATACGTGGATTTGTCGCTAATGGACGGCCGACTTCTGCACCGAAACCATTGACGATATTAAGGACACCCGGTGGTAAAATGTCTTGGATCAGTTCAGCAACCAGCAAAATACCCACTGGAGTTTGTTCAGCTGGTTTAATTACCACACAGTTACCAGCTGCTAAAGCAGGTGCAAGTTTCCATGCTGCCATCAAAATCGGGAAGTTCCATGGAATGATTTGACCAACCACACCTAGTGGTTCATGGAAATGGTAAGCGATGGTATCTTCATCAATTTCAGAGATGCCACCTTCTTGAGCACGAATACATCCAGCGAAATAACGGAAATGGTCAATCGCAAGTGGAAGGTCTGCTGCTAAAGTTTCACGGACTGCTTTACCATTATCCCAAGTTTCTGCAACAGCAAGCATTTCAAGATTTGCTTCTAAACGATCAGCAATTTTTAAAAGTATATTTGAGCGTACCGTTGGAGAGGCTTTATTCCATGTTGCTTTCGCTTTGTGCGCTGCATCTAGAGCGAGTTCGATATCTTCGGCACTAGAGCGTGGAATACGTGTGAAAGCTTTTCCATCAACAGGAGATACATTGTCAAAATATGCACCCTTTAAAGGTGCCACCCATTCACCGCCAATAAAATTTTCGTATTGTGATTTGAATTGAACTTTTGAGCCTGGTTGATTTGGATCGATATAGCGCATATAAATATTCCTTTGCTTTTTAGGACTAAAGACTAACAAGAACCCTGTCAGTAGGTACTTTCGTACTTTGTATAATTAGGATATAAAGAAGAAGGTTGGAGAAAGGTTGGAATAGAAATGTGGATATATAAGGAATTTACAAATGTTCACAAAAAAGGATTTATTGCAGCAACGGACGTTGATTGATCAACTGCGCACGCAAAATAGTCTCTCTCCTCAGAATGCTGCCAAACTCGGCCAAAGTATTGCAAGCTCGTGGGAACGATCAGCCTCTGCTGCGATTCCTAAGGAGCGTTTTGCGGCTCCATTAGTCGAAAAAAATACTGCTTCACAGAATGCTTTAGATATGGCTTTAAGCCAATGTGCCGATGACTTGCGTCATATTGCAGAGCAATCTTCAATGGTGATTGCCGTCGGTGATATCGGCAGTACCATTATTTGGACTGCACCAAGTGCTCAAATGCAAAGTGCTGCTGAACGTGTGCATTTTGTACAAGGTGGACAGTGGCGTGAAGAATTTGTGGGTACCAATGCCTTGGCTTTATCTTTAAAAACTCAACAATCAAGCTGTGTTTTTTCAAATGAACATTATATGGAATCGATTCATGATTGGGTGTGTTATGCGGCACCAATTATCGATCCATACTCGAAACAAACGCTAGGCGTTGTTGATTTATCAACCACATGGAAGAACCATAATAGTTTAGGAATATTGGCTGCTGAACGATGTGCATCCATTATTCAATCCGCTTTGCTAGAGCAGCAGCGTCAACAGTTACATATTCGTGCATTTTCGACACCGCAAGTCAAATTTAATGGCAAAAGCTTGTTATTAACGCCGCGTCAAATTGAAATTTTAACCATATTGGCTTTATGTCCACATGGTTTAACTTTAGAGCATCTTTATCAGGCACTCTATGGCGAACGTAAAGTTAGTATGGGTACGCTTAAAGCTGAAATGTCTCAACTACGAGATATTTTGGGAGGTTTACTTGGTTCACGCCCATATCGTTTGCTGGTGCATGTTGAGGCCGATTTTTTACAAGCTGAACAAGCGCTCGATGCGGGATATGCAGCCTCGGCTTTGCAGCTTTACACAGGTGTATTTCTGGCAAAAACTGAAAGTCCGTTTTTATGTGCATGGCGCGACTGCCTTGAATCACGCTTGAGCGATGCAATTTTTAAAACCCAAGAAACAGATTTACTGTTAAAGCATCTAGCTCATTTCCCTGAAGCAATTGATGCGGTAGAACGCCTTATGGAGCTCTTACCAAGTGAACATCCTGCGCATCAACTGCTGGTGAAATACCTTGACTCACCTAAGCTTAGTTAAGTAATTTTTTGATCCAGCCACTGGAACAATTGTTGATAGACTTGTTCTCGTACTGGCTGGGCCGAAAGGACTAAGTCATGCAATCCATTGTGAATAGAGACAACTGAGACATCGCCTTTAATTTTCTTACCATGTTTCTCAATGTCTTTAACATCTAAAATCACGTCACTTTGAGTCGCATCTGGCCCCCATTTGCGTGGGTTTTTAGTCTGATGAGAATGCATAATGAGTGCAGGAACGTTCAGTTTAAGCCCGCGGTGAATCTCTTTTTGTGCCGTATGAATTGCATGTACAAAGCTGAGTTGAACTGTAGGGGCAGAGGTCGGTTTCCAGTCAAGATTAAAGTCCCATTCACCTTTGAGCTGCTTGTGAAGACTGGTGGTGTACCATTTGTTTAATTGGCTTGGGAATTTAACTTTTGGTAGATATTTTCCTACTCGACTGAGCATTGGAATACCAAACTTCTTTTCAACTAAACTTAAATTAAAGTCGTAAAATGGACTATTTGCCCAGAGCGCTTTAATAAGAGAATGATCTGGATGATGGGCAGCATAAAGCGTTGCTGTCAAACCACCAGTTGAATGCCCTGCGAGTAAAACCTGAGTGTGTTGCTCTGCGCCAATAATTTCTAATGCTTGAGTAATTTCAGCATCGTATTCATTCAAATCAAGCACATTATAGAAAATTTGATGAGGCAGCTTTGAACGCCCATATTTTCTTAAATCAAGTGCATAGAAGTCATAACCATGAGCATTGAATTGCTCAGCCATTTCGGTTTGAAAGAAATAATCTAAAAAACCATGAATATAAAGTACGGCTTTTTGAGACGGTTGAGAGGCTTTTTTACGCACTAAAGTGGCTACAACTTTACCTTCATAATCACTAGGAAAGTTGAGTGTGAGCTGTTCGTAACCCGTGCCTAAAATATCTGGAACATAAGTTTGATTAGCTAAAGATGTATTCATTTTTATCGAGCTATTGTAATTAAGACATGCAGAGTATCCTTCAATGAAATGGGCGAATTGTCAATCAGGTTTGGAAAAGGTTGGAGTAAAGGTTCTAAAAAAAGGGAATACCGCTGGAGCTAAGTATTCCCCAAAAAAGTAAGTCAACGGTCGGAGGGATTTGACTTACTAGAGGGATATGCCATTAAATCAGTATTACAGTGCCGCTTTGAAAATCTCCACAACTTGTGCATGATTTGCTTTGCGAGGGTTGGTGAGCATACATGCATCTTTTTGAGCATTATCGGCCATGACAGCAAGGTCTTCAGTTTTTACACCAAGCGCGGTTAAACCAGATGGAATACCAATTGATGAAGACAGTTTGCGAATGGCATCAATTGCAGCATACGCAGCTTCTGTTACGGTCAGCCCTTGAGTATTTACACCCATTAACTCAGCGATTTTTGCATAACGATCTGGGCAAGCAATTAAGTTAAATTCGCATACGTGTGGTAATAAAATTGCATTACACACGCCGTGAGGTAGATTATAAAAACCGCCCAACTGGTGAGCCATTGCGTGAACATAACCTAAAGATGCATTGTTAAATGCCATGCCAGCCAAATATTGTGCATAGCTCATCGCATCACGTGCTTCGATGTTTTCACCATTTGCAACAGCAGGTTGTAACCACTGACTAATCATTGTAATCGCTTTTTCTGCACAGGCATCGGTAATTGGGTTTGCTGCCGTAGAAACATATGCTTCAACTGCATGGGTTAATGCATCCATACCTGTTGCAGCGGTTAAACCAGCTGGTTTTGCAATCATGAGTTTCGGGTCATCAATCGCAATAAGTGGGGTACAACGCCAGTCAACAATCGCCATTTTTACGTGAGTATCGGTATTGGTGATAATACAGAAACGAGTCATTTCAGATGCAGTACCAGCCGTTGTATTCACTGCAATCAATGGCGTCATCGGGACTTTACTTTTATCGATGCCTTCGTAGTCACGAATATGACCACCACCCGCAGTGACTAAACCAATTCCTTTCGCACAGTCGTGAGATGAACCGCCACCTAGTGAGACAATAAAGTCACAGCCATTTTCGTTATAGGCATTTACCCCGTTATGAACGTTAATATCGGTTGGGTTGGGTTCTGCGCCTGGGAAGATATGGCTTGCAACGCCTGCTTCGGTTAAATAGTTTGCGATAAGGTCTGCAACACCAAATTTAAATAAGCCTTCATCGGTCACAATTAATGCTTTTTTTGCGCCGAGGTTTTGAGCCTTGGTCCCAATTTCTTTAGCACATCCTGGTCCAAAGAGTGATACACAAGGAATATAAAAACCGTTTGTTTGATCTGCAATATTTTTAAAAGCCATGGAGTGATTCCTTCTTCCATAAATCCATTGTTTGTTATTACAGGTGAGCCTCACCATGGCCTTAGTATTGTGATGTGAAGATTATTTTCCTACCTACCAAAAACCTACCAAATATTATTTTGTTTTTAATTTTTGATTTATAAGCACTTTTTAGAAAGTTTGGCACATTCATTTAATTTTTTCGGGAAAATCGTTAAGCTATGGGCTGTTGAAGATGTACATATGAGATTATGAAACAGGAAACTGCGCTTAAACTGCTTAAAGCAGGTGAAAATGTCTTTTTAACCGGTTCGGCTGGTGCAGGGAAAACCTATACACTTAATCAGTACATCCAATACCTAAAAGCACGTAAAGTGCCTGTGGCGATTACGGCATCTACAGGTATTGCTGCAACGCATATGAACGGTATGACCATTCATACATGGGCTGGCATTGGTATTAAAGATCTGTTAACTGACGATGATCTAAAACGCATGAAAGAGCGTAAATATCTCAAGGAACATCTTGAAAATGCGCAAGTTCTCGTAATTGATGAAATTTCGATGCTGCATGCAAAGCAGCTTAATCTGGTCAATCAAGTTCTAAAATATTTTAAAGAAAGCGATGAAGCTTTTGGTGGTATTCAAGTCATCGTGGCTGGAGATTTCTTCCAGTTGCCGCCTGTAGGTCGTAATGGTGAAGCCAACCGTGACAAGTTCTGCTTTATGTCAGATTCATGGGTCGAAGCTAAATTCCGTGTATGTTATTTAACGGAACAACACCGTCAAGACGACGAAATTCTGAACCAGATTCTAAACGCTATTCGCGCGCAAAATATTCAAGCCGATCATTTGCAAGCACTGCGTCAATCACGTGCCCATGATATTGGTGAGACCTTTACTCGTCTTTATACGCACAATATGGATGTCGACAATATCAACTATCAGCACTTAAACGAAATTGATAATGAAGGGCATCAATTCAATGCTGTTTTAGATGGTAATGAAAAGTTATTAGAAACTTTAAAATCTTCGGTTCGTGCTCCAGAAGAACTCACACTTAAAAAACATGCAAAAGTCATGTTTGTAAAAAATAACTTTGATATGGGCTATATCAACGGAAGTTTGGGTGAAGTCATCGGCTTTGAAGAAGATGACGAAAATGGCTTACTGCCAAAGGTCAAATTAACTGATGGCACGACTTTGCTGGTTGCTCCTGAAACATGGTCAGTTGAAAATGAAGCAGGCAAAGTGATTGCAAGTTTTCAGCAAATTCCGCTTCGTTTAGCGTGGGCGATTACTATTCATAAAAGCCAAGGGATGACTTTAGAAGCCGCTGAAATTAACCTCATGAATACCTTTGAGAAAGGTCAGGGTTATGTTGCACTTTCGCGCTTGAAATCTTTAACGGGGTTAAAGCTATTAGGCATTAATGAGCAAGCTTTAGAATTAGACAGTTTAGCTGTCAAAGCCGATCGCCGTTTCCAAGAGCTGTCTAAAGAAGCTGAAGACAACTTTGCAGATGTAGATTTAACGGCTCAGCATAAAGCGTTTATTCGTCATTGCGGCGGTACCTTGAATGAAACCGAGATCTCTCGTAATGAGAAGAAACTCGCAAAAGGTGGCAAGCAAAATTATGCTACGGCAACGCTAGATGAGACACGTGTCTTGTTTGAAGAAGGGTATGAAATTGAAGACATCGCACATGAACGTGGTCTGACACCAGCAACCATCATTAATCACTTGGCTCGACTGCATAAAGAGCAAAAGCTAGATATTTCGGTTGCCCATCCGGGTGAAGAAGTGGTCGAAGAAATTCGTAAAATTTATAAGAAGCTGAAAAAGCGCCAAAATCCAGATCATTTTTCTGATGATGGTTCGATCAAACTAAGACCAATTGTTGAAGCAACCAGCCCTCGAATGGGATATGATCAGGTCCGATTAGCTTTATTATTTATTGAGTAAAGTTTAATTCGCTTAATGACTTATTATATAAATTGAGGTGGCTATGCCGCACGTTGTAGTTGATTATTCAGAAAATTTAACTGGATTAAACGCAAAACAATTACTTGAAGAAATTAATACTACGCTCATTGAAACAGAGCTATTTAGCCCAGAAGATATTAAAAGCCGTGCGCGTAAAGACGAGGTTTTCCTCATTGGCTTAGGGGCTGATCAAGCCTATATTCATGTAAAAGCCTACATTTTGTCAGGAAGAACAGCCGAACAAAAACAACTTATGGGTGAGCAGTTATTAGCGGCACTCAGCAACAAAAAATATCTACAATCAGATTTTAATAAAGTAATTCAATTGTGCGTTGAGCTTATCGATATGCTAAGAGAAGATTATTTTAAGCAAGTTGTATAACACTAAAAAAGCGCAATTTCGATCAAGAATAGAGATGAGCGCTATGTAAAAGTAGTGCTATCGAATGAACAGACATAAATGTATGGCTGTATATACACAAAAGCTGCAACTGGTTTGCGATTATATTCAACGACATTTAGATGAAGAGCTAGATGTTGACCGATTGAGCCAGATTGCGGCCTTATCCAAGTTTCATTTTCATCGCATTTTTGCCATTCATATTGGTTTAAATGTGATGAGGTTTATTCAACTTTCTCGTTTAAAGCGGGCCTCTTTTCAACTGGCATTTGAACCCGATCTGAAAATTATTGAAATTGCATTGCAAGCAGGGTTTGATAGTCCAGAGGCATTTACTCGTGCATTTAAGCGTTCATTTGATCAAACTCCTCGGGCTTTTAGAGATAAACCAGACTGGGAATCTTGGCACCAGAAGTTTGTTTTTACGATTCCAAAAAGTGAGCTAAAAATGAATGTAAATATTGTTGAGCGACCTGCTGAAAAGATTGCCTATCTGTCGCATTTAGGCAGTCCAGATAAAGTCTTTGAAACGGTTGCACGTTTTATTGCTTGGCGTAAAGAAACAGGTTTATCACCTGTGACCAAATCTAGAACTTATGGTATTCCGTTTGCTGACCCTGAACAGACGCCATCTGACGAGTTTCGATTTGATATTGCAGGTTCAATTGAAAAGGCTGTACCTGAAAATACTTACGGCGTACAAATAGGAGAAATTCCTGCGGGTCGTTATGCAACCGTAAGACATTTTGGTAGTCATGACCAGATTAAAGATAGTGTGTATTACATCTTTAGAAACTGGTTACCCGATCAAACAGAAGAAGCGGGGGATTATCCTGTTTTCTTTCACTATCACAACTTTGTACATGAGGTGAAAGAATCCGAGCTTATTACAGATATCTACTTACTTTTAAAATGATTGCAAGTCATACAGCCCTAACTTGGGTTATGCCTGTAGGTTTAAAAGTTTGATATCAGCATATTGCTCAATTAAGTTGGCATCTAACATATGGATATAATCCATAAAGAGGGTACTAAAACTTCCCATAGTTTGTGCCTGATTTGCTGCCAGTTTACCTGCAATTGCGAAGTGAACATGAGCTGAAAGTGCGGCAATGCTTGGGGTAGTCACAGCGCTATATGCTGCGATTAAAGCACCCAATGCACAGCCCGTTGCGGTAATTTTAGGTTGTAACGGACTTCCGCCATTTACCTGGATAACGATGTCTAATTCTTTAGATAAAATGTAATCTGACTCGCCCGAAATAGCGATACAGTCTGCATGCGTTAAGAGGGAGAAAGCCTGTTGATAGGCTTGATCACTGCTTAAAGTACTATCGACACCTTTAGATTGAACTTGGTTGCCTGCAAGCGTACTGATTTCTGAGGCATTACCACGAATAACACTTGGCTTAAACTGTAAAAGTTCATCTGTCATTTGACTGCGCCAAGCTAAAATTGGTCCATATCCAACTGGGTCGAGTACCCAAGGAATATTATGAAGCTGTGCTGTCTTTGCAGAGATTTGCATGGCTTGCATTTGCTCTGAAGTTGGCGTACCCAAATTAATGCTTAAAGCAGATGAAATCTTGGTAAAACTTTCAGCTTCATAAGGATTATCAATCATGGCAGGTGAGGCACCAGAAGCAAGTAACACATTGGCTGTATAGTTCGCTGCAACGCTATTGGTAATACATTGCACAAGAGGTGTTTTTGCCTGCACGTTTTGCCAAGCTTTAATTACTTGCTCAATTAAAGTCGATGCTGATGTCATATTATTATCCTTATCAAGCCAAAGTGATTATAGATTTAGTGGGTGAAATAGTGATCTTGATGCTTACATTTTTGGCAAATTAAAGAAACATAATCGGCCGCATCATAATCAACAGTTAAATCATTTGAACCACAATGCATACAACGTTTAACCGAATAAAAGTTTAAACGCGGTTCAATTTTACGCCATGCTTTCCAGACAGGTTGTACGAATATCTGTTCGTCGTAGCCCAAGAAACGGTTAAGCAAAATATAGCTCATTTTACTGTAGGGAATATTGTGAGGACGAGGCAGCATTGAGGTTTCCCACTTTTCAGCTAAAGCTCTCTCACGATATTGTTCTAAGGTTTTCTTTAATAAATTGGTGTTAATAAATTTCTCATTGCGAGGCTGTAGGGCTTTTTGTTTATAAAGATATTCGAGCGCGGTTTGAATCAAATAGTAAATTTGTCCAATCGCCAATGAATCCATTAAACGATAACAAAAAGTTTGGAAATTAGTGCTTCCTGCAATTTGAACGCCCCATGTTCTGCAGTAGAACTGCATAAACTGGATAATTTCTTGATAGAGCACCTGAAATAGCACATCTTTCACTTCATCGGCACTACGAAAAGGGATACCGAGACTTAGGTTTTCATAAAACCAATATCGTAGTTGCTGGGCGACACTATATAAACTTGGGTCACTATAACCATCTAATCGAATGTTTAAATAAAAGCATTGAGGTTCATCAGTTTGATCTTGGGCATTTAAAATTCCATCTTTATGGAGTTGTTTAATTAGATAGTTTTGAAACATCCAGTTCGGAGTAATGTGATGGGATTTAATCCGGTCCCAGTGAATGTATTCATCATGTGCAACATCATCACGGGCATAGTCATCAAGTACACTGAGTAAAAATAGTTTATGTAAAAAACTCAGTTGTTCCAGACTTCGCTGTGGTTGATCTTTTGACTTAAATTGGCGTTGTTCTTGTAAGCGTGTTTGCTGTAATAGCTTTTTACGTTGTTTAGTACAGGTTTCACAGTGGCATGTCATTTTTTCATCTTTAAATATGCGGTGCTGACAATGACTGCATTCATGAAATTGAATGTCTTTTTCAAATTGTTCGGCATCTATCCAGTACATCGAAGCTTGGCAGAGAGGACAATGGCTACTTTCATCTAGCTGTTTTTGTAGAATTTGTAAGGCCATTTTGCTCCGAACATAAAATAAAAAATGAAAGGGCTATTATACACAGCAACGCTGTAGATGGCTGAGATTGTCTTTTTGTTTGCTGCTAAAATAGGAAGACCTAAAATCTACGTTTGGATTTTAGGTCTTCATCATAATTCGAAGTTTAATTAAACAGGGCACGGCAAACTCTCATCATTTTGTCCAAGTTTTTTGGCATTGATGAGTGCCTGTACTTTTTTACTTGGTAATTTGACTTTACCTAATGCATCGTAAGTGTTTACGATGGTCGTTACTTCTTGGGCAGTCATTGAAATACCTTCAGCAGATAAAAATACTGCAATCACATGGTGGTCAAGTCCTGCTGCGTCTAGATCATGGATCGCTTTAATATTTTCTAAGCGATGTAAATGTGCTTTTAATTCCATAGTGAATACCTCTTGTTCTGATTGAAATAGTTATATTGGTGTATTAGATAAGGCAAGAACCATGCCCAAAATGTAAGCTAGCCCTAAAAAATGTTAAAAGCCGAAGGTGTTTTATTTTTATTGTATAGATTGATTATATAAGCAACGATTATCGTAAATTTGGTCTAATCTGTGCTAATAAAAGACGATTCTAATTTGAAATGTATAAATGAAGTCCCATTAATTTTATAAAGGTAAGTAAACACAGTATGTATGATTGAATATGGTCAACTCATAACAATTCGTACTATGGTTTCCGAAAAGTATATAAGGAATAAAGATGAATATTGCGGCACAGCCTCCAGTTCAGGCAGATCAAACAATTTATTTAAAAGATTATCAGAAACCTTCGTTCTTGGTTGAATCCATTAATCTTGATATTCAAGTTTATGAAGATAAAACAATTGTTGATTCAACATTGGTGATGAAGCGTCAAACTGCTGGAGACTTGGTGTTATTAGGCCGTGATCTTGAATTGCAATCGATTCAGCTAAATGGTCAAGTTCTCACTCCTGCACAATATTCACTCGATAGTGAGCAACTGGTGATCACTGATGCACCAGATGAAGTCATTTTACAAACTCAAGTGATTATTCATCCTGAAACAAAT
This sequence comes from Acinetobacter lactucae, assembly GCF_001605885.1. Taxonomy (GTDB): domain Bacteria; phylum Pseudomonadota; class Gammaproteobacteria; order Pseudomonadales; family Moraxellaceae; genus Acinetobacter; species Acinetobacter lactucae. The sequence goes on from NZ_LRPE01000001.1 coordinate 119,188, forward strand.
ACTCAGTTAGAAGGTTTATATAAAGCAGATGAGTTATTTGTAACGCAGAATGAACCAGAAGGTTTCCGCAAAATTACTTTCTATCCAGATCGTCCGGACGTACTTTCAGTCTTTACGACCCGTGTAGAAGCAGACAAAAAATATCCTGTGTTACTTGCCAATGGTAACTTGCTTGAAACTGGTGAGGTGGGTGAAAACCGTCACTTTGCAATCTGGCAAGACCCGACTAAAAAGCCAAGCTATTTATTTGCTTGTGTCATTGGTGATTTAGCTGTACTTAAAGATCGTTATACGACTTCTGAAGGGCGTGATGTTGCTTTAGAAATTTATGCAATCGAGAAAGACATTCCAAAATGCCATATCGCGATGGAAGCATTAAAGCATTCTATGCGTTGGGATGAAGAACACTATGGCCGCGCATATGATCTCGACAACTATATGATTGTTGCAGTGAGCCAGTTCAACATGGGTGCCATGGAAAATAAAGGTTTAAATATCTTTAATACTTCATGCGTGCTTGCTGATGAAGAATACACTACTGACGCTGCAATCATGCGTGTACAGTCTGTAATTGCCCATGAGTATTTCCACAACTGGACAGGAAACCGTATTACTTGCCGTGACTGGTTCCAACTCTGCTTAAAAGAAGGTTTAACGGTATTCCGTGATCAGTCTTTCTCGGAAGATTTACAATCTGCTGCGGTTCAACGTATTGATGACGTCGCTGTACTTAAATCGCATCAATTCCCTGAAGATGCAGGTCCTTTGTCGCATCCACCACGTCCAGATCACTTTGTAGAAATTAATAACTTCTATACCGCAACTGTTTATGAAAAAGGTGCGGAAATTAACCGCATGATGTCGACTTTGTTGGGTAAAGAAAAATACCGTAAGGGTACGGATGAATATTTCCGCCGTCATGATGGCCAAGCCGTAACGGTAGAAGACTGGGTTGCTGCATTATCTGCAGGTTCAGGGGTCGATTTATCTGCATTCTTAACTTGGTACAACCAACCGGGTACGCCAAAGCTTGAAGCAAAAGGTGAGTACGATGCAGCGACACAAACTTATCGTTTAAGTTTTAAACAAAGCCTAAAAGCACATCCTAAATATCCAAATTTAAAAGCTGTTCCAATTCCTGTAGCGTTGGCACTATTCAATGCTAAATCAGGTGAGCAATATACATTGCACAGTGACGGCCTATTCGTAAATGATGTTAAAGATGGTGTGTACTTGTTTGATCAAGACGAAGCAACCATTGAATTCACAGGTGTGACTGAACAGCCAGTTGTGTCGTTACTCCGTAATTTCTCTGCGCCTGTAAATCTTGTGTTTGACTATACTGATGCAGAATTAGCATTCTTAATTCAGCACGAAACAAATGGTTTTAACCAGTGGCAAGCAACTCAAACCTTGCTTGAGCGTATTTTGCTAGAAGACCATTCTGCAGATGCGTACATTCAAGCTATTCAGAGCACTTTGCCAGAGTTGGTTGGTCGTGACCCGCTTTTAGCATCACGTTTGTTTGATGTACCAAGTGAAGGTTATTTGGGTAGTCGTATTGATCAGAACTATGCACCAGCAGATATTCATGTAAAACGTGAAGCTCTACTTAATCGATTGGCACAAGAGCTAGGTTCATTCTGGAAAGATACTTACCTTACACTTGACCCAGACCAGCAAAAAGAATTTTCTTTAGCGATGGGTGTTCGTGCATTAAAAAATATTATGCTTATGATGATGGCACGTCAGGGTGATCAAACTGCATTTGAATTGGCACATGTGCAGTACCAAAACACAGGTAATATGTCTGAGCGTTTAGGTGCACTACGCGTATTGGTTTGGCAAAGCGCGCCTCAAGCTCAAGATGCTCTTGCTGATTTCTATGACCGCTTTAAAGATGAAGCTTTGTCTTTAGATCAGTGGTTTATGATTCAAGCTGCAAACCCAAATGCAACCACTGAAACAATCGAGTACTTAACTCAACATCCTGACTATGACTTAACGACTCCAAACCGTATTCGTGCGGTAAGCGGCGGCTTGTCAAATAACCCTGAAAATACTTGGGGCTTTGGTGTAGCTCACTTTATTAACCTCGCACAATATCTGGATGAAAAGAACCCAATTTTAGGTTCACGTCTATTACAAGTATTGTCACGTTGGTATACGCTTGCAGAGCCTCAACGTACTCAAGTGCAGCAAGCCTTACAAGCATTGCAGCCTAAAGTGAAATCGAAAAACGTTTCTGAAACTTTAAATAGTATGTTAAGTGTTTAACTAGATTTAGATACACTAAATAAAGGTCTCATATGAGGCCTTTATTTTTATATTTCTACATAGAAATATAGCGGTCAAGAATTAACTTTATTGTTGTTTTCTAGCTTTATGATTTTTTAGTTTTCTTTTAGATAAAGTATAATTTTTAATGATTTATTTTAAATGCATCTTTAAGTAAAAATATAAAATAAAAAATTATTAGAATAATAAACTAAAAAATAGAATAATTGACGCTGCAAATCGTTTTTGTTTATAGGTAATTAAGCTAAATAGACTGACATATTTATTTAAATTTTCTCCAATAAATTTTATGGTATTTTTATTAAGTTAAATAAAATCAATAATTTATTTTTTTAAATGTTAATGAATTGTTAATTGGGGTTAATTTGAGTAATTGTATTTTATTAATTGAAATTCTAAATAAAAATGTTGTCATGCAGTTTAACTTTTTTTATGTATTATGACCAAAATAGGGTAAAAATATAAGCTTTAAAAAGCAGTCAAATTAAAAGAGATTGTAATAGTAAGGGTTAATTTTTTTACATCTATTAATGCCAACAATTTAATGTAAAAAGGTTTAGACCATGAAAAAGACTTTTTATTATTTATCAGCAATTGCTGCAGGATTATTTTCTCTCAATACAGCAAATGCCGCTACAGCAACTGGAACATTGACTGTTAGAGCGACAGTTACAAATAGCTGTGTTCTAAATACCTCAGCTACAGGTACTACATCAAATGCGGTCTTAGACTTTGGGACATTAAGTTCACTTGCGAGCAACGTAGACGCAGACACTACGACCACAGGTGGGACCCCAATCAGAGTGCTTTGTAACAACACTGTACCTTGGACTTTGTCTTTTGATGGTGGCCAGAATGTTTTATCAACTCAACGTCGTATGATTGGTGGAGCAACCACTACAGAATATATTCCTTATAATCTTTTCTCTGACACAGGACGTGCAACAGCAATTGGTATTGCAACAACAGCATACACCGGAACAGGAACAGGTAATGTTCAAACTGTAAATGTGTATGGCCGTATTCCTGCCGGAACGACCTTACCAAGTGCAGGTAGTTATTTAGATACAGTGACCGTGACCGTAACTTACTAATTTTTATAAATAAGAAATACTGTTAGCCCTTTAAGAGGGCTAATACATTAAAAGATTTATTTTGAGCAACTCATGAAAAAAAACATCTTTATTATTACGAGTTTATTGTTATCTCTATCTAGCACGTTGAGTGCGGCTACAATCCGAATTTCACCCGTGAATGTGGAAATATTGAGTAATCAAAGTGCTTCTTCGATTAGTTTATTTAACCAGTCGAATGAAAGTACTGATTTACAGATTCGCGTGTTTGAATGGGTGCAGAAGAATGGGCAGGATGAATTAATTCCTACTGATGAGATCGCAATTAGTCCGCCATTTTTAAAATTAAAGCCTAATGACTCGTATAACTTACGTGTAGTCAGAATTAATCTGTCAGCGATTTCTGGTGAAAAAACCTATCGTATTATTATTGATGAGTTACCAAAACCTGTTGATAGTCGTAAAGCAGCTCAAGGAATAAATGTATTACTTCGCTCATCTTTGCCTGTATTTGTAGTCAATAAAGACGCGATTACTAAATTGAATTGGAAAATTGATTCTAATCAGAAGGCACCTTCTTTAAATATTAGTAATATTGGAAATCGACATGCACTTTTAAATAATTTAACGCTTGTTGATACTACAGCAAATAAAAGTTATCCGATCCAAGTAAACACTGTGAATGGTTATATTCTTGGACAGCAGACCCGAAGTTACTCTATTAATAATTTCACATATCAGCCAAATCATAAATACAGCGTATCTCTGACAGTTAATGGTAAGAAAACCACACTTTAAGAGGCTTATATGAAATACATTATAGGTGTCTTATGTGTTGCATATCTTCCTGCATATTCTTTTGCTGAGCAACTTCAAGATCATACGAACACAGCAACTCCGCGTGTTCCCGATGCTATAAATAGCAAGAATAAATATGCAGGGGTGAAGGTCGATAGACAGGAACAAAATCTTAGCTTTACTCAGCTTTTTTTAAACGTTTCTGTGAATGCAAATGCTTCTGAAGATTTGGTTTCGGTAAAGCAAGCTCAAGATGGCAAGCTCTATATCCGTGCGCGTGATTTAAAAGCTCTAAGACTGAAAATGGATGAGCACATATCAGATAGCCAATGGGTATGTATTAATGATCTAAGCGAAATCCAGTTTAAATATCTGGAAAATGAGCAGTCCCTCAACCTAAATGTTCCGTCAAACATGCTGACGGGCTATGCAGTTGACCTTAATGGTCAGCAGATCACCAGCCCGCATTTGCTCAAGATGAAACCGTTAAACGCGGCTATTCTCAACTATAGCCTGTATAACAGCATAACCAATGATGAAAATACCTTTTCAGGTTCGGCTGAAGGGATTTTTAACAGCACGATCGGTAACTTTTCATCAGGCGTTTTATATAACGGCAGTAATGAAAATAGTTATAGCCATGAAAAGTGGGTACGACTGGAAAGTAAGTGGCAATATGTCGACCCTGAAAAGATCAGGATCTATACCTTAGGGGACTTTATTTCTAACAGCCCAGACTGGGGCAGTAGTGTACGGCTTGCTGGTTTTCAGTGGTCGAGTGCCTACACCCAGCGCGGTGATATTGTCACCTCGGCACTCCCGCAATTCTCCGGTTCGGCTGCACTGCCTTCAACTTTAGATTTATACGT
>NZ_LRPE01000002.1 GCF_001605885.1 Acinetobacter lactucae
AATGTAAACCTGTTAATTCATGATATTCAAAATAATTTTTTTAAATATTCTGATCTATTAGGAATTATACAACTTAGATGGAGTGAGAGATTTAATTATAATACAAATCATTTATGCAATTTTATTAACTGGATTTTAGGAAGGAATATTAATAGCTTAAAACTTAAAAGAATTGAAATTGAATCATTAAATTTTAATTGGGTTTTAATAGATTATGGAAGAGAATGGTTAGGTTGGGTACTTTTAGCTGAGAGATGGTTAGAAATCTCTAAAGAGAACTTATCACATAAAAAACGTGTGTTAAAAACATTTTTTATTAATTATTTAGTGAAAACACCAACTTATGGTGATGTTGAAATGTTGTTTAAAGGTACTCAAAATTGGTCGATGAATGAGAAAGATCTTATACAAAAGTTAGGTAATGTTAGTCCAGGTTCACTTAAGCATAAAAGATCATATTTTACTACATTAGTAACATTCTTGGACTGGGTCGCTGATAATGTTTTATCGAGTAAAATATTAAATCCTATAAGTAAAAATATTTTTAAGGATAATGAGCCAATTTATTTGCTAATTTCTACATTAGGTCCAATGTGGAGTGAGTGGGGAATATTAATAAAAAAATGGATGATAGATGATCCAAAGGTTAGCCATCGAAAAATAGTGTCACCGATGAAAGTATTTTTTAATTATTTAAAAAATATTGAAAAAAATAATGGCTGTATTTCAGATATATTAGATATAAATATTAATATAGGTAAAATTAATCGTGAAAAATATTACAATTATCTAAATAATTTAGGTTATACCAAGTCATCAATTAGGTTTTACGTTAAGTGGCCTAGTAAATTTTTTGATTATCTAGTTAAAAAAGAAAAGAATACCAATTATATGAATCCATTAGCTGTTACTTCGAGAACAGGTAATTTAAGAAAATGGTTTGTTCATACCCATGGCATTGAATGGAAGATTTGGTGTAACTATGCGGAGGAATGGCTATCAAATCATAAGCGAAGATCAGAACGAACCTCTATTGTTATTTTTTTTGAAAATTATTTATTAAATAGACCTTGTAAAAGTAATGTTATAAATTTCTTTCGAGGAATAGATAAATGGACAGTAACTAAAGAAGATCTTACTGATGTTCTAAAAAGTTGTACAATTCAAACCCTTAAAACTTATTTTCATAATATTAAAAAATTCACATTTTGGGTTTTTAATCGTTATTATTCTGAATTACGTTATGAAAGTATATTTCCACCATTTGGTGGAGTTTATAGAGTTTTATGTAGGGAAAAGAATAAATTCCAATGGCTAATAGATGAGTATGGTGAAAAGTGGACTGATTGGGCCAATTTAGCAAATGAGTGGGTCCTATCAAATCAGGCAAATCAAGGGCGTTATATAACTAGTTTAAGCCGTTTTTTTGAGTATTATTTGGTTTCCTTTGAAAAAAGTTATTTAATTGATAACGTTATCCTTTCAAAGGAAGGAGTATTAATTGATAAAGATTTATTTACTAAAATATTGGATGCTGTGCATGAAAGTAATACTACTCAATCAATTAATGCAGATTGTTTGAGGTTTTTTAATTGGATTATTAAAAAAAATTATATAAATTTAATAAATAGAATTTCAAACCCTTTTGGTATATTACGTCCATACGATGGTAGAACTACAGATATTGAATTTAAATGGGTTGTAAATTTATATGGTAATGAATGGGAAGAGTGGAGAGCATTAGCAGCAGGCTGGATATCTACTCATACCGGAAGTTTATCTCAAAGAATGAGATCAATTGCGATTTTTATTGAGAGTTTTCTTATTCAAATCCATCCTGGTGCTTACTCAGTAGAAAAATTACTTTCTGGTAGTTTAGAAATTTTTCCTAAAAATGAAGATTTATTTATTGCAATTAAAAACTATACAAATATTAGTATAGAGAATAATATAAATAATATTATAAATCATGTGGTTAAGTTTATTGATTGGATCCTTTTTAATCATTTTTCAGTAGAAAATAACCATGGTTTTATTGTCCCAAAATATATAAATCCTTTTGATAAAGCAAAAACACCAAAAATATGGAATGAAAGTGTACATAGCCCTTTACCGTATAACTATGTTCGTGCATTGATAAAAAAGATCTGTCCTCATGATTTCGGTAGTTTTAGAGATTGGAGTTGGGCATATTCTTCAACAAACTCAAAAATAGGCGGTGGTTGGTATGATGTTCCTAAAGAATTAATAGATTTTGATGATACTGATTGTGTTTGGCGAAAGTTGACTGTTAAAGGCAAATATCCATTTAAAAATACTGAAAAGTATCAACTATGGTCACCAGCTGCTGCTATTGGAGTACTTTTAAAGTTACATTTACCTTTAAGGACTTTTCAGGCAAGAATGCTTGATAGTGGTGAGGCTGACTATGAAAGATATGAAAAAGGCAAGTGGATAAAAAATCCAAATCAATATGCTAGGCCTAACCTATCACGGGGAGTTTTTAAAAAAATAACTGAATATAATAATAATGAAATTTATACTGGTTTTTATATTAATACCAATAAAACAGCTGATATAAATAAAATGCAGTCTGAAAAAGGATATATAATTCCTTGGGAAAACAAAATAGTTTTATATTGGCTTGAAAAGCTTCGTAACTGGCAAGAAAAATATAATCCATCACCTCATCCTATTCCTTGTACTGAATTAGATACTTCTCATTTTGGGCAAATTATTGCTGAGGAAACTTTAAAAAACATGGGTAGTATATGTTTTCTTTTACGGCATGCTGCAGCTAAGAATAAAGCCGATCGATTAAAACCTGTACTTGACAGAACGTTAAATAGTTTATGGCTAAAATTATTAATAGATTTTGAAGAAGATATTGCTAATGAAGGACAAACATTTTCAGATAGTTCAAGAATTAAATTTGTAGAAATTTCGCCTAATTCCAAAAGGAAGAGATATTTACCTTTATTTCCACTACATAGTTTACGAGTATCTTTTATTACAAGCTATTTGCAAGATGGAAAAGTTCCATTGCCTATTTTGTCGAAACTTCTTGCTGGCCATTCAAGTCTTTTAATGACTTTGTATTATGCAAAAATTAGTCCAAATCATATGCAAACTATTATTTCTAATGCACAAGATAAAATGGAAAAAAATAAAGAAGAAGATTTGAGATTATTTTTGAAGGACCATGATATTAATGAAATTAATAAAAAAATGGTATTTCAAGATAAAGTATCGATAGCTGCTATTTTGCAAGGTAGAAATATCCTAGGTTGGGAACAAAAACACCACGGAATTTGTTTAGCTGCTGGAAATACTCTTGATATACGGGATAGTTATGATAATACTAGAAATGCTGGTTGCTGGAATGGTGGTAGACCTTCTGAGATAGAGGATAAGAATCAACGTTTAAGTGAATTTGAACCAGTTCCACATGGGGCTGGAAATTGTGTAAGATGCCGTTGGTTTATCACTCATGCAAATTATATTCCCCAATTAATCGCACATTTTAACATTCTTAGCTATAAAGCAAATCTCTCTGCAGTTGCTGCTAGAAAAGCGAATGAGGCTGTGATCGAATTAGAAAAGAAAAAGCAGAATTGCTTACAAGAGAAAAAGTTATTCAATGAGGATAAAGAGTTAGAACGCTTACTTAAAGAATATAAATTAGAATTATCAGAGGCTGATGAATATTGCAAAGATATTATTGCTACACTAAATATTATTGAAAGGATAAATGCTCAAGAAAGTAATAGAGAGACTAATGATGAGAATCAAAAAGTTATTGCTGTAGGTAATAGGGAAGATGTTGAGTTTGCATTTCTAGAAACTAAATCTGAGTTACTCCATCTATGCATTCTGTGTGATGATGCTGAAATATACCCAGACTTATACAATAAATTAAATAAAACACCAGCCATTGAACGTAGAACAAGAATAATTAGTAAGATGATGTTAAAAAAGGGATATCAACCACATTACCTTTTTCTATCTGAAGAAGAACAATTTAAAGTTATAAACTCAATGATTAGAGAAATGTCTAAACATATGAATAAATTAAACAGATTTGATTCCTTTAGATTATTAGTAGAACGTTTAGAGCAAGAAAACTCAAATTCTTTTAAAGGTATATTAAATGATTTTTTGGATAAAAATGAAAATAGATTTCTAAAGCTAACAGATATTAATGATAGGGAAGAGGATTGATTATGAATGATATTAAAAAGAAAATTGAAGAGCTTCAAAATGGTAAGTCATCTAGAGTGGTGCAGTCTTTGAAAAAATTAAATGAACTCTTAGAAACACTTTTTTTAGAAGGTAATAGAAATTTTTCAATTGCTCATATTGGTCGTCTTTCCAAAGCTTCAGGAGGAGTTTCGGAGATTTCTATTAGAAACAAAAGTGGCGAGCATTATCGTCATTTAATTGAATTTTGGAAGAATAAAGCTGAATTGAAAGTAAGTATGGATCCTATTTCAGATTTGAATAAATTTGCTGATAAAGAAATAGATATAATTAATAAAAATATCGAAAATATAGCTGCAAGAAATTATATTTATACAATTATTGCTGAAAGGAATAAGTTAAGAAAAGTTGTAAAGACTCAGGAAAAGATTATAAAAGCTAATGTAACTATAACATCAAAAGATCTATGGAGTAACATTCCAATTTCCTCACCGGAGGAGAATAGTTTTAAATTAGATCTAATGGAAATCAATGTCTTAAAGGATTCTATTGAGTTCCAGTATAATCTTGTAAGAAAATTTTGGGAGATTATGAATGATGGATCAGTCCTCGATGAGCATGGAGACCAAATTTATAAAGCTGGCTATATAGATGTAATAAAAAAAATTCTTAAATTTGTTACAGACGACTGATTATATAAAAAGTTAAATTTTATATATTTTTTTAAGATATTTTAAAAAATGAATAATTATTTAAATTGTTGAAATATATAATTTAATTATTATTTTATATATTATCTATACTAGATAAAGCATCTTCTTGAGACACCTAGCTCATTTAGCAATGTAGTTAAAGGCCCTTCATTTCTCTCGAGTTGAACATTCTTTGGAAAAAGCTTTTGAGCGAAAGAAAGAATATTGGATTGAACTTCTGTTTGATGCCATTTCCCATCAACAACATGTAACATAATAGCTTTGTTGATATGTGTTTCAGAAGCGACATGTTTTAAAGTCGGTACTAAGGTTTTCAAGCTTAAATCTAATTTTCCATTAACATCGAAAATTTTAGCTTGAACCTCTTTTGAATTAATATTGACGTCAATTTTAGTCAGCCATTTTGGTAGCTGGTAACCATATACACCACGCACTCTGGCAATTTCTGTATCGACAGGTAAAGCTAAAACATGCGCATAAAAATGACGTTGACGCATTGATTTCACCAACTCTGCAATGTGTGGCCCACGAGCATTAGGTTGACGTACAACAATCGCAATCGACACTTCGTTATAAGGGTCATTATCACAAACTGAATAGTTAAAGAACGTGACGGCGACCAAGCCATAACCCGGAAATGGTTGTAATGGTGTTAAAGCAGCAGGAAGTTTTGCTTTAATGAGCTTAATTGGAGCAAGCATTAAAAGCTGTACATTTGCACTACGATAATAAAAGTTGGGTGCCCAGACAGGACCTACACGTGACTCTACAATTTTTTTAGGAATATGGCGGAAAAAATTGATGTTGCCCGCAGCAGGGTCTTGAGCGACTTCATTGAGATCAGGGTTCATTCTAAAACGGTCATAATAACCATCTTTGGGTACTTTGACTTTTTGTTGCCCAAACTCAACCTCAGTAAACTGTTGTTTTATATTCATGAGAGTTCACCTTTAATATTTAATGACCGAGTAGCTACTGTTATCCATATCCAGACATGTTAATTAATAGCCAATGTGGGCACTATAAGATTAAAGCTAACTTTAAGGTCAAGGCTTTAATTTTGATATGTCAAATCTTTGACATTTAAAAGAAATAAAATAAAAACAATTCAAGATTAAAAAGATACAAAGTTGAGTAGAGTCTTCATATAAATTTTATTCTTAAAATATGATTTAAGATGATTGACCTTAAAGTTAACTTCAAGCTTAGTATAAATATTCAAACTTTTATAACGAATCTATAAACAGTTTTCAGCAGGAGAACAAAGATGGGATATGTAACGACAAAAGACGGCGTAGAAATTTTTTATAAGGACTGGGGACCACGCGATGCCCAAGTTTTATTTTTTCATCATGGTTGGCCTTTAAGTTCAGATGATTGGGACACACAATTGCTTTTTTTCCTTAAAGAAGGCTTTCGTGTAGTTGCTCATGACAGACGTGGGCACGGGCGTTCAAGTCAAGTGTGGGATGGTCATGATATGGACCACTATGCGGATGATGTTGCAGAAGTGGTTAAACACCTGAACATTAAAAATGCAATTCACATTGGTCACTCAACGGGTGGTGGTGAAGTAGCTCACTACATTGCGCGTCATGGTGAAGAAAATGTTGCGAAAGCTGTACTTGTCAGTGCAGTACCACCGCTTATGGTTAAAACTGAAAATAATCCTGAAGGTTTACCAAAAGAGGTTTTTGATGACCTGCAAAATCAAGTTCTCACAAACCGTGCGCAATTTTTCCGTGACCTTCCATCAGGTCCGTTTTACGGTTTTAACCGACCTGATACGAAGCCATCTGAAGGCATCATTTCTAACTGGTGGCGTCAAGGCATGACAGGTAGTGCAAAAGCACATTACGATGGTATTGTGGCATTCTCACAAACCGACTTTACTGAAGATTTAAAGAAAATCACGGTTCCTGTTTTGGTATTGCATGGTGATGATGATCAGATCGTGCCTTATAAAACTTCCGGCGTCAAATCTGCTGAATTACTTCAAAACAGCCAACTCAAAATCTATCCAGGTTTTTCACATGGTATGTTAACTGTTAACCATGAAGTGATTAATGCTGACTTATTGGCTTTTATTCGCGAATAATTAAAAGCATTTAAACTTCAAAAAAAGAGGCCTAATGAGTGCCTCTTTTTTTTATATAAAAATTAATAAATTCAAAATATTAAATATAGAAATACTAAAAGGTATTGACATTAAAGTTAGCTTTAATCTTAAAGTAAAGCCATATTGAATGAGGTCATTCCAATGAAAGTGTTCGAAAAATTAGTATTTCCAAATGGCTCATATGTTCCTAACCGTATTGCTAAAGCGGCAATGGAAGAAAACATGGCTGATTTAAACCATGCACCGTCAGAAGAGTTGATGCGTCTATATCAAGCTTGGGCTAATGGTGGCGTAGGTTTAATCATTACTGGAAATGTAATGGTAGATCGTCGAGCAATGACTGGACCGGGTGGTGTCGTGCTGGAAGATGAAAAACATCTAGATACTTTCAAAAAATGGGCACAAATTGGTCGTTCAAAAGGCGCTCAGGTTTGGCTTCAAATCAATCATCCTGGTCGTCAAATGCAGTCAAATTTAGGGCAACAAACATGGGCGCCTTCAGCTGTTGCTTTAGATTTAGGAAAAATGTCAGACCGTTTTAATACGCCAATCGAAATGACTGAATCTATGATTGCAGAGGTGATTCAGCGTTTTGCAAACACTGCGCGGTTAGGTGAAAAAGCAGGTTTTACTGGTGTAGAAATTCATGCAGCGCATGGTTATTTATTAAGCCAGTTTCTTTCTCCACTGAGTAATAAACGCCAAGATCAATGGGGTGGTTCCTTAGAAAACCGCGCTCGTATCTTAATTGAAATTGTGGATGCAGTTCGTAAAGTGGTTTCACCTGAATTTACTGTGGCGGTAAAACTAAATTCAGCTGATTTTCAGCGTGGCGGGTTTAGTGCTGAAGACGCTCAACAAGTGGTTAAAATGTTAAATGAGCATGCAGTCGATTTGGTGGAGCTTTCAGGCGGTAGTTACGAAGCGCCAGCAATGCAAGGTCAAGCGCGTGATGGTCGAACACTTGCCCGTGAAGCTTACTTTTTAGAGTTTGCACAAGAAATCCGAAAAGTTTCCAAAATGCCTGTTATGGTAACAGGTGGCATACGCCGTAAGCAGGTAGCAGAGCAAGTGGTTGAAAGTGGTGTAGATATGGTCGGTATTGCTACAGCACTCGCAATTGAACCTAATTTGCCAAATGCTTGGAAACAAGGCCACAATGTCACACCAGAGCTAAAACCAATTACTTGGAAGAATAAAACACTCGCTTCACTTGCAAATATGGCTGTGGTCAAATTTCAGTTACGTAATTTAAGTTCTGGCAAAAAAACAAAACCAAATGTTTCACCAGCTTGGGCTTTAATTTTGCAACAATCAGCGATGTCATGCCGTACCCGCCAATACAAAAAAGGTATGCGTGTTTATTCATTTGCTTCTTAATAAAAGAGTAGTGTTATGACAAATCCTAACGATTCAAACTGGATAATCTATGGAGCAAATGGCTACACGGGTGAGTTAATCGCCCGTGAAGCGGTGCGTCAAGGTCTAAAACCAACTTTGGCTGGTCGTAACAAAGCCAAGGTTGAAACACTCGCTCAAGAGTTGGGGCTCAACTATAAGGCTTTTGGACTTGATAGCGTAGATGCAGTAAGTGAGCAACTCCAAGGCTTTAAACTGGTGATGCACTGTGCAGGACCATTTTCAGCGACCTCGAAACCCATGATGGAAGCTTGTATAAAAGCAGGAGCTCACTATCTCGATATTACGGGTGAAATTGCGGTATTTGAATTAGCGCAGTCACTTAACAGCCAAGCCGAAAAAGCCGATATTGTGCTTTGTCCGGGTGTTGGTTTCGATGTGATTCCGACAGACTGTGTGGCAGCTGCCTTGAAAGAAGCACTGCCAGATGCGACCCATTTAGCACTTGGTTTCGACTCAAGAACTGGACTTTCACCAGGTACGGCCAAAACAAGTATAGAAGGTATGGGTGAAGGTGGAAAAATTCGTAAAAACGGAAAAATTACTACAGTTCCATTAGCGCACTACGTCCGGACTATTGATTTTGGGGATGGTAAAAAAAGTGCTATGAGCGTTCCGTGGGGAGACGTATCTACAGCGTTCTATACAACAGGTATTCCAAACATTGAAGTGTTTGTACCCGCATTTCCCAAAATGATCATGGGTGCGAAAATGATGAACTATGTACGCCCAGTATTAAAACTAAAAGCAGTACAGAAGTTTATTAAGTCGCGTATTGAAAAAACGGTCGTTGGACCAAATGAGGAACTCCGTGCGAAAGTACCGACCTATGTTTGGGGGGAAGTAAGAAATGCACGTGGAGAACTAAAGACTGCCCGTATCCAAACTGAAAATGCGTATAGCCTTACCGTAAATGGTTCACTAACTGTGGTGAATTATTTACTCAAAAATACCGTTAAAGGTGGTACTTATACACCAGCAAAACTGATGGGTTATAAGCTAGTGACCGAACTGCCGGGTTCTGGTCCACTGATCATTACTTAAAACAAAAAGCCAATTAGAGAGTTAATCTATAATTGGCTTTTCAATTTGAATGTTTTATCAATTTATTGAGTCGTACTTAAACGTTTAACAACTGCCTCAGCAATTTCTTTACTTGACTGAGGGTTTTGTCCCGTAATAATTCTGTCGTCTGAAACTACATACGACGTAAATGGAACAAATGCTTGTTTGTAGTTTGCTCCACGTTCAATGAGTCCATTTTGTAGTGAAAACGGAACTTGAGACTTAATGCCAGACAGCGTTTCTTCAATATTTGCGAAACCAGTAACGGTTCTACCTGCAATTAAAGGTTTGCCATTTTCATCTTGCAAAGGTAATAAACCACCCACGCCGTGACATACTGCTGAAACGATCCCACCTTGGCGATAGATCTGTTCACTGATGTTCTGCAAGGCTTTATTGGTTGGGAAATCCCACATGGTGCCGTGGCCACCAGTATAATAAATGGCTTTGTACTGCGAAGGATTAATCATATTTGGAGCTAATGTTGTTTTTAACCGCTGCATAAATGCTGGATCGGCTAAGTGATCTCGTGCTGATTTGTCTAAATAAATAGACTTTAAACTACGTTCATCTAGAGGAACCTGACCGCCTAAAGGACTTACAAAATCCATATCATAGCCAGCAGCCAAAGCGACATCGTAAAAATGAGTGAGCTCGGTCAGCCAAAGTCCTGTTTTATCTGAACGGGAAGGGTAAGCCGAGTGATTGGTCATCACGACTAAAATTTTTCCATTTGCTTTAGTAGGGCTCTGAGCTTTATCTGACTCTGCGGCATGTGCCACATTGGTAGTCAAAAAAATAGCAAAAATAATTGTTAACCAACGCTGAAAATCCCAAACTTTAAACATCACAGGTTCCTCATCTATCACCTGAGATCCATCGTATGTTTAAAGTGTACTTTAAGGTCAATAGTCGTCTAAGAAATTACGGTGTTTTTGCTTTGTCGTAATAGAGGTTTATGAGTCGTTCTGCATTTTCTTCGCAAGTAATTTCATCTGGTTTGTTATTAATCGCTTCAACCATGGTTCGTAAATTTTGCTTACTCACTTTTAGTTTTTGTTCTAAAAGTTCAATTTCCTGAATTTTTGATTCAAGTGTTTGGATGAGTGCGTCATGGTTCCAAGTAGCAACTTTTGAAGGCAAGAAGGCTTTAATTTCTGCTAAAGAAAATCCAACTTGCTGGGCTTGCTGAATTAAAGAAAGTTGCTTTAAATCGTTGTCGGTATATTCACGGTAGCCATTCGATTTTCTTTTGGCTTTAGGCAAGAGTTTGATTTGCTCGTAGTAACGAATGGTAGGGGTACTTAAACCGCTTAGTTTAGATAACTCGCTAATATTCATAACCACATACTCTATTGACTTTCAAGTTAACTTTAGACTTATCGTCATGTAAAAGCAAGGTTCATAACTTTACCAAGCGCACACTTTCAGTAACAGCTTTCTATGTTTTGATAGATGAAAGATAGAATTATAAATATGGAAAAATGAGGTGAGGAAATGGCTAAACGTATATTACATGTCGTGACCAATGTTTCACGCTACAAGGATGTCGATGAACCAACAGGACTATGGCTAGGCGAGCTTACTCATGCCTATGACGAATTTGAAAAGCAAGGTTATGTACAAGATATTGTTAGTCCCAATGGCGGAAAAACACCGATTGAACCAAAATCACTAGGAGCTTTGGTTTCTGACAAATCTGTAAAAGTAAGGGAAGATGATCAAGCTTTTATGACTTTATTGGCCAATACTTTTAAACCTTCCGATATTAATTGGCAAGATTATGATGTGATTTATTACACAGGCGGTCACGGTGTTATGTGGGATTTTTTAGATAATCCTGAACTGCAAGAAATCACCAAAAATATTTATGAAAAGGGTGGCATTGTTTCGAGTGTTTGTCATGGGTATTGCGGCTTGCTCAATGTACGGCTTTCAAATGGCGAACGACTGATAAAAGACAAAAAGTTAACGGGCTTTGCATGGAGTGAAGAGGTTCTGGCAGGAGTCGCAAAAAAAGTTCCATATAATGCCGAAGAGTTAGCCAAAGAATATGGTGCACATTATGATAAGGCCTTTATTCCATTTGCACCGCACGTAGTTCAAGACGGCAATTTAATTACAGGACAAAACCCGTTTTCTGCTAAAAAAACGGCTTTAGCGATAATAGAAGAGTTAGAAAAGTCATAACTTAATGACTCAAAATAAACCTAAAAGCAAAACCAGCAACGGCTTTGCTTTTAGGGTATCTAAATAAAGTAATTTGTTCTAGAAAAACTAATATTAAGGAACAATTACAAAATCAGGGTTTGCGATTGCAAAAATTGCTTCACGATCTGCAACTGGTGGATAAATCCAGACCGTATTAATTTCTTGTTTAATTTTTTTCGCATCAATACGCACAAATTGAACTTTTCGATCCCAGCCTTCAGTATAGAGGGCGCCCCATGGGCCTAAGTCGACACAAGTCACATACTTTGGTTGGCTATAAGCATGTAATGGTAAATCAACCAATTCTGCGGCAGCATTGTAACCAGCTACACGGCCTAAGCTCATAGCGTGCTGACATGACATCACGTTAAAATTACCTAAATCGTCAGTTGGAACTTTTACCGTATCACCCGTCACAAAAATATTTTTTGCCTCAGGTGCATGTAAATAAGCATCACCTAAAATACGACCTAAATTATCTTTTACACCTGCAATTTGAGAGGTAAGCGAGTTCGCTCGCATGCCCGCAGTCCAAATGACAGTTTCTGCTTCAATTCTTTCGCCGTTAGAAAGGGTTACGCCAGAAGCATCAAGTGCAGTAACGCGTAGCCCAGCTTTACCTTCAACACCAAGTTCCTCGAGAGCTTCACGAATGACAGCCGCAGCTTCGTCACCCAAGGCTGCACCAATTTCTGCGGATGAATCGACTAAAACCACACGAATATCAGTTTCACCTAAAATGCTACGCAGACGTTCAGGCATTTCGGTAACCGTTTCAAGCCCAGTCAGGCCGCCACCAGCAACAACTACAGTATTACGAGCTGCATTTGCAGGTTTATTGGCTAAGTTCTTAAGGTGCTGGTCTAATTTTTCAGCATCTTCTAATGTACTTACGCTAAATCCATACTCGGTAAGCCCCGGTATAGGTGGCATAAATGTCGTACTTCCAGTTGCCAGAATAAAACGGTCATAGTTTAAAGTCTGTTTATCGCCTTGAGATGTGGTAATCACAAGATTTTGGGCAGCAGCATCAATTTCATTTACCCAGCCGGCTACATATTTAACGTCAACTACGCTTAATACTTCTGAAATATCAGGGTACATATTTTCAAGTACAGCTTCATAAAGGCGAGGACGAATATCCACATTTGGACTAGGGGAAACCATTACCACTTCAATGTTTTGTTCTTGCGATGCTAAGTGAATTGCCCGTTGTGCAGCAAGTGCAGCCCATAAACCAGCAAAGCCAGAACCTGCAATAATAATACGCTTACTCATTTGATTATCCTTTTGATCGATTTTTCGGACAACACATTCCAGCTCATCACAAAATTTTGGGTGAGCGAATCCATTCTCTGATTGTCCGAAAAAATCTGAGAAGGCGTTTAAAAGGATTAGGGGGAGTTTACTTTAGGGCGCGGAGCCCTATCAGCTTATTAGTCGGGTGTATCCCGTGATATTTTACTTTTTCGCATTTTTGCTGTTCTTCCTTCAATGCGTTTACTGATCCAACCATTTACATCACTAAAAAATACGTCGGGTGCATAACGGCCAAAACGGTCTGCAATATCGCCAAGTGTATGAGCACTTAAAGCGTCTCGCATGGCTTTTTCAGCCTGAAGCATGACTGCATGCACTGCGCACACACCACTGGTTGCCCAATCGGGTGGGGCATTGTTAAAGACTGCACATTTTCCACGGACTTCTTGGCATTCAAAAAGCGGTTTTTCACCCTCAATTGCATTCACGATATCTAAAAAACTAATTTCGTGCGCAGAGCGAGCCAGTAAATATCCGCCGCGAACACCTTCTTGTGCTACAACAAGTCCAGCCTTTTCAAGTTTAGGAAAAATCTTAGCCATAAAACTTGGAGAGACTCCTTGTAATTCGGCAAGATCCTTACTACTCAAAGGTTTGTCTTCATTGTTCACAAGAAAAAGAAGACAGTGAATCGCATACTCGACGCTACTAGTGATATAAGCCATTTAATTTCATAATTGATCAACTACAAACACAGACTAATGTAGTCTGTGTTTTAAGTCAACAATAAAACTAAGACAAAGTTGGTCCTAGTTTTAAGTGGGCTTTGTTAAAGTGTTAATTATTAGTCTATCTATTTGAATAATATAAATTTTAATAAAATAAAAATTTAAGAATTTATAAAAATTAATTATTTCTCTTGAGCGTAAAAATATCTAATAGTTGTTTGATGAGACAGTTCACAACTTATAAGTAAGATAGATGAAAGAGGGGATAGGCATTTATCATTTATTTATAGAGTCTTTTAAATTATATTTATATAGATTGTTTCAATTAAAATATTGAATAGCTTTAGCTGAATAAAAATATTTTTTTATATAGCATGATGAATGAATAAGAGAGTTGTTTTGAAAACTGAATTTATTATTAGATGTATTTATGCGCTTTGTCTTATAGGTGCAGGGTTCAACCATTTACAAACAGTTCTAATGTACGGTTTGTTTTGGGATTATAACAATGCACCACTATTTACCTGTATTTATTGGACATCTTTAACGTTTATTGATCCAATTGCAGCAATTCTTCTATTTTATAGGCCACGTATTGGCTTAATTCTAACTTTTCTTATTATATTTAGTGATGTCATTCACAACACTTGGATTACATTAAAAGTGGGCCGAGACTTGCTCAACTATATGTATATTTCCCAATTTTTATTTCTGGTTTTTGTTTTGTGCACAATTAAGTTCCCTTGGAAGGCACATAAGACAAGTTAAAATTTTAAGAGTGGAGAGTAAAAGCATTCTTTTACTCTCCAAATACAAATAATTGTTTCAAACTTACGAACGCCACCAATAATTTTCAACATTTGGCTCGTTTAAGTTTAAGAGTTCACCCATTTGCGGGGTACTAATTGCTAACTCGTTTTGTTGAGCCAACGCCACGATACGTTCAAACGGGTCGTCCCAAGCATGCAGTGCCAAGTCAAAAGTACCATTATGTACAGGCAGCAAATGGCGACCTTTTAAATCGATATGTGCTTGTAAAGTTTGCTCTGGCTGCATGTGAACATCGGGCCATTCAGGATCATAAGCACCTGTTTCTAACATGGTGAGATCGAAGGGACCATAACGGTATCCAATCTCTTTAAATCCATCGAAATATCCCGTGTCACCGCTAAAAAATACACGTAAGTCATTATCAATAATCACCCACGAAGCCCAAAGTGTTGCATTGCTATCGCCCATACCGCGGCCTGAAAAATGATGAGCCGGGGTAGCCACCAATTTTAATCCATCCACATGAGTAGTATCCCACCAGTCGAGCTGCTGAACCTTTTCTGCTGGAATTCCCCATTTAATGAGCGTATCACCCACACCAAGCGGTGTTAAGAAATGCTCAACTTTATCGTTAAGCTGCATGACTGCATGGTAGTCGAGGTGGTCGTAGTGGTTATGCGACAACATCACGCCTTTAATGGGTGGTAATTCGGCAATACTAATCGGTGGCTGGTGGAAACGTTTTGGTCCAAGCCATTGAAAAGGTGAGGCACGCTCCGAAAAAACAGGGTCGGTTAACCAAAATTCATCTTGCAGTTTTAACAAGATCGTTGAATGCCCCAAACGAAATAAAGAACGGTCAGGCGCACTCAAAAGTTGTTCTTTCGACAAACTTAAAACAGGAATTTCTCGGTTTGGAACGGTGTCTTTTGGTTTGTTAAAAAGAAACTTCCACATGAGTTGAAGCGTTTTGCCAAAAGAAGGCTTGTGTTGGTTTGGACGCGTATTTCTAAATTTGCCATTGTGTTGCTGAGATGACGTTAAGGGAGCAGGCAAGTCAGTTGTGTTTGAAATAGTCATTTTGTTTTTCCTTATTGGAACAAACCTATATGTACAAATAAGAACTTGGGCTAAGTACTTATTTTGATTTATTTAAATGAGTATTTACTCACTCATTAATTGCTTTAAAAATAAGGACGCCATACATCCTTACTCTTTAATCTATATTGAAACTGCATGCCAAAACGCTTCAAAACCAGATTTGCGATAACGCTCGGTTTGAGAAGGGTCTTGGGCAATAAAATTGAGTGTAACTTCGGCAAGTGCACCTAAAATTGAAGCAATAAATAACGGTGGGTAATCTCTTAGTTTGCCATCGTTAATTCTTTCTTGAATGTTTTGGGTGAGGTCACAAAAGGTTTGCATACCAATTTGTTTGCTTTGCTCGGTAATTTGTTCCGAGGTTGAAAGCTGCGCCATGACTTTACGTTTCAGAGGAGCTTTTAAACTCCAGTCTAAATAGCTTTGCCAGATATGCGACATTTGTGTTTGTAAGTCGGAGTTAGCAGAGTAACCAAGCATCATCACCTGACGTAGTTCGGCCTTTAATGAAAGATATAACTGGTTCAGCAGCTCTTCTTTACTACTAAAATAGGTAAATAAAGTACCTTCTGCCACGCCAGCAACTTTGGCAATTTTTGAGGTAGACGCACGTTCGCCAAGCTCTGCTAATGTTTCAATAGCAGCGCTTAAAATCGCATTACGTTTATCTTCACTACGAGGACGAGCCATATACAAACATATTAATTGAGTGATTACTCAATCATACATAAAAATAATGAGAGAGTAATCAAATTTTGAATAAAGCTTAATAATAAGGTGAAAAGAAATATTACGAGTCAAATTGTAAAACGACTTTCCCTTTTGATCGGCCCGTATTTACATATTGTAGCGCTTCTTTGATTTGAACAAAGCCATAGGTCTGGTCTACCACAGGTTTAATTTTTCCAGCCTCTACCAGTTCGGTAATTTTTGAGAGCTGTTGACCATTAGGCTGCATAAATAAAAATGAATAAGTAATATCGCGTTTTTTTGCTTTATGTCGAATTGACCAACTTAACATCGGGATGACACATTTTAAGAACCAGTTCGGATTAATTGCCTCTGCAAAAGCTTGGTCAGGTGGCCCTGAAATACTAATAAGACATCCACCGCGTTTAAGAACATTTACTGATTTTTCTAAGATTTTGCCACCTTGTGTATCTAAAACAACATCGTAGTCTTTAAGCTCTTGCTCAAAGTCCATTGTTTTATAGTCAATGATAATGTCAGCGCCTAGCTCTTTCACCCAACCACTGTTTTTGGCACTGGTTGTGGTCGCAACCGTAGCACCAAGAGACTTGGCAAGTTGAATTGCAATTGAACCCACACCACCTGAACCTGCATGAATAAGTACTTTTTGACCAGCTTTAACTTTTGCAATTTCAACTAGTGCTTGCCATGAAGTTAGCGCAACTAAAGGGAGAGCAGCTGCCTGATCCATCGAAATATTTTGCGGTTTAAGTGCCAGAGAAGATTCTTGAACAACGGTATATTCAGCAAATGCGCCGTTTAAATCGGTCTTGGCATAGACTTCATCTCCGACTTTAAACTGGGTAACCTTCGAACCTACTTCTACAACTGTACCTGCAAAATCATTACCCAAGATAAAAGGAAATGAAACGGGCAGAATTGCCTTAAATTCACCTTCTAAAACTCTTAAGTCTAGAGGATTAATACTGGCAGCATGCACTTTAACAAGTACTGAATTTTCGGTTAGAGAGGGTTTGGCTTGTTCATTGATTTGTACATCATCAATCTTGCCATAACGGCTTATGTAGGCTGCTTTCATTTTAAACCTCTATTTTTTAATATTTTAATTTTTGGTTCTGCACTATATCTTCATGTTTCGCTGAATTAACTTGTCAAAGACTTTGACAGGAGCAAAGCGTCGAAGAGCTTTTAAGTTTCTTGCAGTTTTACCTGCTGTATAGCGAGGTACGACGTCTTGACTGTCAATGACATTTAAAATGGTATGGGCAACTACGCTCGGGTCATCTGACTTATTAATTGAATGAATCATTTGTTTGTGTAGCTTTTCACGCGTTTTATCGTAAAAAGAAACTTTATTGTCTGCTTCGAGTAAGTTTACTCCTAAAGAAGTATTGGTATAAGCAGGTTCAATCAAAGACACACGAATACCTTGTGATCTAAGCTCATGGTCTAAAGATTCAGAATAACCTTCAAGTGCATGTTTAGACGCAGAATAAAGAGCACTAAAAGGCATAGGCACAATTCCAAGAATTGAACTGATATTTAAAATAAGTCCTGAGTTTTTCTGACGCATGTGCGGAATAACTGCGCGAGTCATTCGAACAGCACCAAAGAAGTTAGTATCAAAAATGGCCTGTGCTTGTTGCATTGAGCTTTCTTCAGCACCAGCAGGTGATATTGCAAACCCGGCATTGTTAATTAAGACATCAATTCGGCCTTCATTTGCAATTACTTTTTCAACGGCTTGAGTAACGGAATCATCTTGATTTACATCTAATTCAATCAGATGAAATTTATGCTGTGATGAGTTTTTTGCTTGGCGGCTTGTGCCATAAACAATAAATCCAGCCTCATGTAAAAGGTTTGCTGTTGCTAAACCAATACCCGAAGATGCGCCTGTAATCAGAACTACTTTACTGGTCATATGATGTTCCTTACTTAAATTTTGATGCCTGAACGAATGAATTTAGGCTTGATTTTTTCATCATAATCTAAAAATAAAATAGTTACTACTAAAAAGATAGTTACTATTTAGTCTGTTAGCTTGTTGTTAGTATTGTTTTGATAGTAACTATCTGTTTATGTTGAATATAGGCTTTAGAAAAGATTGAATATAATTTTTAAAAAATATTTAGTTTTTGATTTTTAAGAGCTTAATTTGGTAATAAAAATTCATTTTAGAAAACTGAATCTGTATAGACTGTCCGATTTAAAGCACTATAAACATAAAAAAAGCACTCCAGTTGAGTGCTTTTTTTCTATTGAGTAATTCGCTATTTTTGACTAATCGGGCGGGTACCAATTTCGGCGCCAGTCATTTGATCAATCACAATAGGCTTAATTTCAGTACCTTGTTCTGCATCAATGAAAGTCACCATTTTCTCAGGCTGTTCATAAGGTTTATATTTTCGACCCCATGCGCCAATCACAAATAAGACAGGTAGAAAATCTTTACCAGCTTGAGTTAATACATATTCTTCACGAGGAGGGTGTTCAGAATATTGTCTTTTTTCGAGCAATCCTTCATCTACTAAAACAGACAAACGTTTTGTTAGCATTGTAGGTGCAATACCCAAACTTTTACGAAACTGATCAAAACGAGTAAAGCCCGCATGAGCATCACGTAAAATCAACATACTCCATGCATCACCTAGAACAGAAAGACTTCTAGCGATGGGGCAGACTTCAAGATTGCTATTTTTACTCATATCGAATTAATAAACTCAATAGTAACTACTAAAAAAATACTAACACAAAGTGGTGAATGAAGCGAGTTTGATCGCGTAATATACGATAATACTTTTATTTCCCGAGTCAATTTTGAACGATGTCTGCACTCGGCTGATTTTCTAATAAATTGGATAAATTATTTTCAAGCCAAGTGGTTAAGTCAAAAAGTCGTTCGGAAGCTTCTCGTCCAAAGTCTGTTAATTGATAATCTACACGAGGAGGTATTTCTGCATAATCTTGACGAACGATAAAACCATCTTGCTCAAGCGTTTTTAAGGTTTGTGCCAACATTTTTTCGCTAATGCCATCAATAAGTTTTTTTAATTCACTAAAGCGCAAACGTTGATCTCGCAGTGCAACTAAAATTAAAACACTCCAACGGCTAGTGAGTGTCAACAAAATTTTCCGAGAGGGACAATCTGCTGAAAAAACGTATCCTTTCATCATGCACACCTTAATTACAAAACTTTACATTTGTTTCTAAACTTACTTTTAGGTAAGTACTTACTTTTAGTAAGTTAAGGTACTACGATGATTGAAAGATATCAACTACATCAGATGGAGATCATCATGCGTATTGCAGTTACTGGTGCATCAGGTCAACTTGGCCAACTTGTTATTTCTCAATTACTCGAACGTACTGAGGCAAAAAATATTGTGGCATTAGTCCGCAGCCCTGAAAAAGCATCAGACTTAAGCGCAAAAGGGGTAGAGGTTCGTGCTTTTGATTATGTTCATGATGCAGATAAACTTTCAGCACAATTGGCTGGTATTGATAAGCTTTTATTAATCTCGTCAAATGAAATTGGTCAACGTACAGTACAACACCAAAATGTGATTAATGCGGCAAAACTTACGCAGATAAAATTTATTGTTTATACGAGTTTATTAAACGCAGATACAACGCCGCTTCTATTAGCAAAAGAACATGTTGAGACTGAACAATATTTAAAAACGTCGAATATTCCACATACAGTATTACGTAATAACTGGTACAACGAAAACTATGCGATTGGACTTGCCCAAGCAGTTGAGCACGGCAAAATTTTAGGGGCAACGCATCACGGGAAAATTGCTTCTGCTTCACGCTTAGACTATGCGACTGCTGCCGCTGTGGTATTAACTCAAGAAGGACATGAAAATAAAGTTTATGAACTGGCAGGTGACACGAGTTATACCCTTGATGATGTTGCAAAATGGGCAAGTGAACACAGTAAAAAAGAGGTAATTTATCAAGACTTATCAGAAGAAGAATATAAAGCGATTTTGATACAATTGGGTATCTCAGAAGGGTTTGCTAATATCTTGGCAGATTCAGATGAAGGTGTATCTAAGGGCGGCTTATATAGTGATCGCAAAGACCTACACCAGTTAATTGGTCGTGCCACTACGAGTATGCAAGAGACGATTAAAGAATTTTTATCTTAAGTCGATGCTATAACTCTTATCTAAAAAACAAAAAGGTTTAAATCATTAGTGTTTAAACCTTTATATTAGTTTTTATATATGTCTTTCGAAATTGGATTGGTGTCATTCCCGTCCATTTCTTAAAAGCCCGTGTGAAATTTGTAGGTTGTATATAGCCGAGATAAAGTGCAATTTCTTGTATGTCCATATCACTATGAAGTAACAAATGCTCAGCTTCTTTCTGCTGAACTTCTTCAAGCAATTGCAGATATGAAGAGCCGACTTGGTTTAAGTGGCGCCGTAAGGTTCGGCTAGACATGTTTAAGCGAGTTGCAATTTCATCAAATGAGGGATAACCCACCTGTGGTTTTAGGTTTAATTCCGCTCTTACGGTCAGGCATATATCCTTAATTTGCTCGGAAAAACGGATTTGTTCAGCTTCACACTGTGCTAGAGCTTGTTTAAAAGCAATTGGATCTGCCATTTTAATGGGTAAATCTAGAAGCTTTTGGTTATATCGAATTTGATTAGTTGCTTGGTTAAATCGAATAGGCGGTAATAGATGTTGATACGCTTTGTGATAGCTAGGTTCGGGCCAATCTACCCATAACTCAATTTCGGCAAAGTCATGTTCTATCAAAAATTGGCCAGTTTGAATCACGCCAATCATCAAACATTCATAAAAAAATCGTCTAAGTGTTTCCGCTTGTTCGGGTTGATTGCTGATAATCGGATGAGTTTCGTTAATTTCAATAATAGAAAAATCATTATTTTCATGTAAAGCAATACGATAATCTTTTAATCGCATGTTAAAGAATTGCGTTGAAACCTCAATGGCCTGCCGTAAGTGTGGACTACTCATGAGGGCATATCCCATAGGGCCATGAGCAGTTAAACGTAGTTTTAGACCATATTCATATCCCAAGCCAGAATCTTTTGCCAAGACCAAGCTTTCCCACGCCAGTTTAGACCACTGTACAGGGGTAATTCGTGCATCTAGTTGATCTAAAAGGTTTAAAGGAATTTTACTTTTTTTCAAAATTTCAAGCCCAGAAAATCCTTTATCGACCATGATTTCTAATAACAAATGCGCATAAGAAATGGGAATGCTGGCTTTGGAAAGCCCATACGGATCTTTCATATTGATTTTATTGTGGCCGAAAATGATTAGTAGTATGTCTGAACTACACCTCACGCTCAAGTTAAAAGTTCGGAATAATCAATTTAATGTATTTTGAGCATGAATTATGAGCTTACCCATTCCACTATCTTCATCACGAGTTGTGATTACAGGTGCTTCATCAGGCATTGGTGAAGAGTTAGCAAAACAGTTTGCTATACGAGGTTATTCATTGGTTTTAGTCGCTCGCCGTATAGAAAAATTAGAGGCTCTCGCTGAAAAATTAAAAGCTCAATATCAAATATCAGTAGATTTATATCCATGTGATTTGGGTCATAGAGAAGCCAGAACTAAATTTCGTCATTATTTAGAAAATATTGATGTTGCCATTCTTTGCAATAACGCAGGATTTGCGACTTTTGGTTGCCTGCAAGATTTAGATGCAGACCGTGAACGTGAAGAAGTAGAAGTCAATGCTGTGGCAATTCACGACCTAACCTTAGCTGTGTTGCCACAAATGATTAAAAGAAAAGCTGGGGCAATACTGATTGTAGGGTCTACTTCTGGCCATCAGCCGACACCTGCAAATGCAACTTATGCAGCAACAAAAGCATTTGCAAACTCATTTGCTGAGTCGTTACACAGCGAGCTCATAGGGACGGGTGTGAGCTGTACTTTGCTTGCTCCAGGGCCGACTAAAACTGGTTTTAATGAGGTTGCTGGTATTACAAAAATTGATGGTGTTGGAGGAGGACTTGTTTGGGTAACAGCAGAACGAGTAGCTAAAGAAGCTATTCAAGGAATGGATCGTAATTGTCGAATTGTGATTCCAGGTTTCGTGGCACAGGCCCAAACCTTGGGAGGACGTTACACGCCGCGCATTATTTTGCTGCCTATTCTTAAGCAAGTTTTTTCGAGATTAAGCTCATGAAACAGTTAATTAATGACTTACGTGTGCCTGTGGGTTTAGCCAATCTTGGAAATAAGCTGTATCACAATGCCCACTATTTGACTGCTGTAGTTGAAGTCGATGAAAAAGCGATGGCGCGTTGGTTACCGTCTGGAATGACACTCGTTAAACCTGCCAGAGCCGATTTGTTTTGTGCTTATTTCCCCGAAAATGTCTATACGGGCGCTTACCATGAAGCGGGTCTATTTGTTCATATTAAAGTTGGCAACAAAACTGGAATCTTTTGTCCTTGGATGATTTTGGACGATGACCGCGCCATGATTATTGGCCGTGAGTTGCTCGGCTACCCTAAAAAGATGGGTGAAATTAGCTGGGAAAACGATGGCAAACGCATTTTAAGCAAAGCTTCACGCCGAGGCACCACACTTATTGAAATGGAAGCCACGCTGGGTGAAGTCATTAATGATGCACCTCCAATTTTAGGATTACCGCATCGAAATATTACGGGTGGACTAGGAATTGGTTTACCACGTGAAGTTCGATTTACCCCCAAAGAGCATGCTGTTGAAGTGCGTCAGGTTGAAATGAACCTACGTTTTACCGGCACTGCAAACGATCCTTTACACGATATGGGGTTAGGCAAGATTGTTGAGGCCAGATTACATCGCGTTGATTTGTCGGGAGGGCTAATTCCACCGATTCAAATACCTAGGTTACGCACGCCGTTATTTTTATTACGTCAGTTTAATCCACGTGTTTTATAACTGGAGAATAAAGAATGAATGCTTTTTTTCAGTCACAGCCAACCCAAGATTTTTCTAAAATTTCAGCATCAATTGATATTACAGTGCGTCAATTAGACTTATCTTTTCCAGATGAAATACCAGAGTTTTGGTTTAAAGATAACCCTTTGCTGACTATGTTGTTTACTGCCTTATCGAGTGCATTTCCAGATGGTGAACGGCAGTTTATTTATAGTGTGCGTAATTATCAGGACAAAATTAGCGACCCTGTTTTGCTTAAACAGGTCCGAGCTTTTATTGGCCAAGAAGCACATCACGGTAAAGAACATGATGCACTAAATGCTGTGATGCTTAAAAAAGGTTACCCAGTTGAACGCATTTATAAACGTTTTAAAAAGATGAACCGTATGTTGCAGCAACGATTTTCTATAGAACATCAATTGGCTTGCACGGTATGTATGGAACATCTAACAGCAATTTTAGCGGACTATTTTATTCGTATCGCGCCTGAAGATTTAGAGTTGTTTGATGTTCATTTGCGAAAAATTTGGGCTTGGCATGCCATTGAAGAAACAGAACATAAAGCTGTGGCGTTTGATGTTTATCAATCTTTAGTGAACAGACCTTACTTCTTGCGGTTAGTGATGTTAGAAACCACGCTTTCTTTTCTCATAATTACCACCAGAGGAACAAAAGAGCTTTTAAAGGCTTCGGGTAAGAATAAAGATTTTCAAAGTCTATACGTGGGTTTGAAATATTTGCTTGGCAGACAAGGGGTTATTCGAAAAATTAGTCGAGCATATTTAGATTTTTATTCGAAAGATTTTCATCCTTGGCAGCACGATAACCGTGAGCAAATGATGAAATTAAAAGATCAATATCTGCATTAATTATTTTATAAATTTAGGAAGAAAGAAAATGACAAAATCTAGTCCGAAGCCCACATTAGCCAGCCCTTTAACTTTAGCGTGTGGCATTACCATTCCAAACCGGATCACTAAATCTGCCATGAGTGAGCAACTTGCCGATCGATATGGTTCGCCGACCACTGACTTGCAACAGTTGTATGCAGCTTGGGCCAAAGGTGGAGCAGGGTTACTGATTACAGGCAATGTCATGATAGACAGTCGTGCTTTTGTAGAACCAAGAAATGTGGTTCTAGAGTCGGCAAAGTTTTTGCAAGCAAATAAGTTATGGGCTCAGGCTGCTCAAGCACATGGCGCTAAAATTATTATGCAGATTAACCACCCAGGTCGTGTTGCAGTTTTACCCCTTTTGAAAAAACCTATAGCACCTTCGGCAGTTGGGCTTGATTTACCAGCCATGAATATTATTCGCATACCACGTGCAATGACCGAACAGGAAATACATGAGCAGATCAATCGATTTGCTCAAACTGCTCGACTTGCCGTTGAGGCTGGTTTTGATGGGGTACAGGTGCATGCAGCCCATGGCTATTTACTCTCACAATTTTTGTCACCACTCTCAAATGTTCGAAACGATCAATGGGGAGGAAGCCCTGAAAATCGACGCCGTATGTTGATTGAAACAGTTCGGACTGTACGAGCTGCAATCGGCAAAGACAAAATATTAAGTGTAAAACTCAACTCTGCCGACTTTCAAAAAGGAGGTTTAAGTCAGGAAGAATCTCTCCAAATTGCATTAGCTTTAGACGCGGAAGGTATCGATCTATTAGAGATTTCAGGGGGGAATTATGAGTCTCCAGCTCAGCTTGGATATGCGCCTGATCGTTCTATTCAGCGTGATGCATATTTTATTGATTATGCCACTGCACTTCGCAAACAAAGCAAATTACCACTCATGTTAACTGGAGGGTTACGTAACACTAGTTTCATGAACCAGATTGTATCCGATGGTATTGTTGACCTAGTAGGCATGGCGCGACCATTTGCAATCGAACCAGATTTGGCAATCAAACTATTGGCTGGAAAATCTATCGCTGAAACAGTAGACGTTCCATCAGTGGGGTATAAACCCGTAGATGCATATTTACAGCTTGCATGGCATTTAGCTCAATTCAGCCGTATTAGCCGAGGGCAACCACCTAAACCAATTAAAGGGTTGTTACGAACAGTTATGTCATTTGGCCCGCGAATGGGCTGCAACATTTTAACTCAGAAATCATGATATTGTTTTATATGTGTATTTTAATAGCTTGTATCATCTATTGCTGAAAGCCATTTTTGAAATTAAACAGATTTACTCTCAGGCCTACCGTATGGCAATTGAGTATAGAAAATGGCTGCTTTCAGAAATTTTTGATCTGTTGTTTAGTTTAGAATCTCATGCATTAAAACCCAATGCCATCATAGTTTTAAACCTAATTGATGGCTTGATTTTCCAGATTTTAATTATTATCTATCGCCATTTTTCCAAGCGGATTGTACGTGATTGGCAATAGTGGGATAGTCCATAACGAAACGTACATGAGTCTCAACACCTGTTTTTAAGGTCGTATCATCTACAATAAATTCTGGACTATGATTTGGAGCTGCTTTACTCATGTCTTGATCTTTAGGGGTAGCACCCAGTGAGATATAAAGAGATGGCATAAGTTTGCCATAATGTGCAAAGTCATCACTCGCACTGGCATTGGTGTCCATTCGATGCAAATGATTTTTACCTACTGTATTTTCTAAAGTAGGTAAAATTAATTGAGTGAGCATCTTATTGTTATAAGTTACAGGGGCATAGGGAGAAAGTTCAATGTCTGCTTTAACATTATTTGCCAGCGCAGTATGTGTGATCATGTCAGGTAATTGTTGAAGAATATTTTGACGGATCTCTTCGCTATTTGTACGAATGGTTCCTTCCATATCAACTTCTTTGGGAATAATGTTGGCAGCAGTTCCGCCAGAAATATGTCCTACTGTCACTACGGCCATACCTTTAGTTAGATCAGAACGGCGACTAACCATGGTTTGAATATTGTTTATAATAGCAGCAGAAGCAACAATTGGATCTCGACCAGCCCATGGCATAGAAGCATGCACTTGTTGTCCGGTCAGTTTAATCCGAAATTCATCGGCACTATTTAGCATAGCTGCATCTTTATAGAAAATACTGCCACTTGGAATACCTGAAACAACGTGAATACCAAACATAACTTCAGGTTTTGGGTTTTTTAATGCACCATCCGCAATCATCTTTCTCGAACCAATTTGGTCACCTTGACTAAAACCTGCCAAATCAGCAGCTCCTTCTTCGGAGGGTTGAAAAACAAAAACAACAGTGCCTGCAAGTTTATTCTTATTTTCTGAAAGTATTTTTGCTGCACCCAATAGCATAGCCGTATGTGCATCATGACCACACGCATGCATTACGGGTTGCAGCTCTCCTTGATATTGTGCTTTTACTTTGCTTGCATAACTCAAATTTGTTTTTTCTTCTATTGGTAAGGCATCCATATCTGCTCTTAATGCCATGACAGGACCGGGCAGATCGCCTTTTAAGATTCCAATAATCCCTGTTTTGGCAAATCCTTTTCGAACTTCGACACCATAAGACTTCAACTCATTTTGCACTAATTTTGAAGTGTTAAACTCCATGTTGCCAAGCTCAGGATGTTCATGAATATGATGACGAATTTGAATGGTTTTTGATTCATTTTTAGAAACAGAATCTTTAATCCAATCGGCAAAACTGGTCTGAGTGGTAATGAGTAGGGGTGCCACCAATACTAATTTATGAAATCCTTTCACCGTCTTTTCAAAAGATTTATTCAATAAACAATCCATGTTTTGCCTCAGTAGTCAGTTCTTATTCAGAGGAGAACAAACGGTCAATATGCCCAGTTCTCAATATTAAATTTTGTGATAAAGCGTATTTAGCGTTATGGCTATACATGGTTTAAATGCGTTAAATGTATAATCACAACCTAACATGTATATACAACTTTGTGCTGGTAAAATAGCTTATTTTCTAAAAAGAAAGCAATAATTATCTCGTCCATCTTAGTATTTTTATTAAGTTAAACTTATAGACATGTACAGGAACTGATTCATATAACATTTGAAAAAATAGAGGAGGAAGCTTGTATTTCTAAAACAGTGTTCAATATTACTTTATATAATGTTAAGTTGAATTACCTAATACGATGAAAAACAATAATTAATTAAATATTTTCTAGCCAATTTCACATTGACACTTCAAATATTGAAGATTACCATTTGCGGGCTGGCCTACATTGCCAGTCGGTTTTGACGGACCGAGTTTGTAAGACCACATCAGAGTTATTCCTTCTGAGGAATACTTATATGTGCACACCCCGTTCCCTCCCGTAGCGGTAGGACGGGAGTGGGACACCTTCGGGTGTGCTGGAGTCTTACCCAGTCCGTCAACCTGCTTCCGTTCTGCCACCATAATTTATAATGTTTCGGCAGAACTCCCAATAGAAGGAGTTGGCTATGCACATTCATCATTTATTGGCAGACATTGCCAAGGTCTACAACGACACAACTTAAATCACTTTAAAGCAGCTCGATCGCCGTTAGGCTTTTCAGGCTTTAAATCATTACGTCTAAAACTTAGCAACAATAAAACTTGAGATGTGCCAAGCACAGTCTTTACGGCTTTGCTATGCCTTTTTTTCTCCCAAAAAAGTATCTCATTTATATACAACAAAAATTTATTTATAACGGTAAAACTATGCCAACTTTAGAAAAATCTTCAAAAAAATTACAAGTCATCCATACCGCAATAGAGCTATTCAACAACTATGGATTTCACAATACGGGCGTGGACTTAATCGTCAAAAAATCCAAAATACCTAAAGGCACTTTTTATAACTACTTTCACTCAAAAGAACGCCTGATTGAAACGTGCATATCTTTTCAAAAAAGCAAACTTAAAGAAGAAGTGCTGGCAATTATTTACTCAAGCCGTTACCGAACTTCAAGCGATAAAATCAAAGAGATTATTGTTTTACATGTCAATTTTAATAGCCTGTACCATCTATTACTGAAAGCCATTTTTGAAATTAAACAGATTTACCCTCAAGCCTATCGTATGGCAATTGAGTATAGAAAATGGTTACTTCGAGAACTTTTTGATCTAGTGTTTAGTTTAGAAACTCATGCATTAAAACCAAGTGCGGACATGATTATAAATCTTATTGATGGTTTGATGTTCCAGATTTTAAGCTCAAAGAGTTTGGAGGAAAGGGATGTGGTGGTGGAGAGGTTTTTGGGTGGGATGGGCCGTTAATAGTTTTTTATTATCACGTCTGCTATTAAAGATAGTTAAAACTGAGAATTAATTATTTCATATAATAAAATTTTAAATTATTATATTTAAAAGCATTTTATACCAGTCGATAAAAAAGAGTAAATTTGATGACACTTAATAAAACTATTTTTCTTTTTCTACTTTCAGGTCTTATAGTGGGCTGTGGTGGTGGAGGAAGTAGCGATACTGTTGTCACAACAAAAGATGAAATTCTTAATACAGAGTTTGATAATACTACTTCTTACAAATGGGGATCTATTCAGTTTGATACAACATTTGTTGAGATTACAAAGAATTCAAGAAATGGAAATATTTGGTATGCTGATTATCCTAAGTTAGATAAAGGTACAGAACCAGATATTGGACGCTTAATGTTAAGTACAGATGGCCTTTATAGACCTGATGAGACGAAGTATCCATTGGGTTATAGACGTTATATTTTGAGATCTACTTCACAAGATGGAACGACACTTAGAAAAACTCCTTATAACAAAGATGGTCTAAAAAATATTGTTATAGAAGAGAAAGGACGCTGGGTTGATTTAAAAAATGTCAGGATAAGTGACAGAACCGCTGTATATTGGAATCTTCTTGCAGAGAAAATTCCTACAAGTGTATTTTTTCATCCAGAACTTATTGGTGATCAGTTTAAAGATTTTTTAGCTTTAACTAAGAAAAATATATTTCCAGCAGGAGCGAAATGTTTTCAGGTTGAAAGAACAAGCTATTCAGTACCTTATTATGTAATCACAAATACGGACAGCTTGGCTTTTGTTAATGGTGTTAGTGTTAATAACCTTTCAAATTATATTTCCTTAGCCGGAAGTAATGCCGTTACTGGAAAATGGGGCAATGTACAGTGGGCTTATTTAAATACTGAGGCAAATGATCCTAAGTATTATACGATTTCGGTTTATATGAATATAGACAATAAATTAGCTTCAGGTTATTGGCAAAAGAATCCTAATACTTCAATTGAGACTTTAGTTGCAGGTTATGAAAGATCACTTGATTCAATTAATAATAATATTGATGTAATTTCGTTCCAAAGTGCGATTGAAGAAGCAAAAAATGAATGTACTTACTATAATTCAGTTGCTTCTCAAAAAATTGAATCATTGATTAATCA
The DNA here is from genome assembly GCF_001605885.1 of Acinetobacter lactucae. Classification (GTDB taxonomy): domain Bacteria; phylum Pseudomonadota; class Gammaproteobacteria; order Pseudomonadales; family Moraxellaceae; genus Acinetobacter; species Acinetobacter lactucae. Next base: position 29,585 of record NZ_LRPE01000002.1, read on the forward strand.
GACTTTATTGAATTAATTTCAGATGTTTTTATTCTCAAAAATGAGAATTTAATTATTGAAATTATATTCTCATTTTAAACTTTATTGTGCTTAATTATTTTTGAAGATCATTTAAATGAAAAAGACCAAATTAATAACTATTCTGGGCATAGTTTCCTTCATGTTGTCAGGCTGTCTACAAATGTTTCCTCCTACCGTAGCTGAGATAAATCCTGGAATTTATCAACTTCATGCTCAAAGCAATGCATTTGGTTCAAGAGATGCTTTACGATCAAAGCTCATCAATAAGGCGGAAGAAGTATGCAAGAATAAAGGTTTTGATGAGTTAGATAGTAATAACAAAATTGTAAATCATCACACTGCCTACAATTCAGGAATGATTATTCCGGTGAATACAAAAGCAGCGATTTTGAAAGTTAAGTGTAAAGAATGATGTAAAATGAAGTTAATCTATTTGGAAACATCTTGTTTTGAAAGGATGCTCTCTTATAGAGCCTATTTTCTGTGTAGGTTATTATAGGAGGGGGAATTAATATGGTCTGGAATAATATAAAGATATTCTCATTCTGAAGCTTAAAAAGCTCACAAAGATGTGATTCTTTATATTACACACTGCTTAAAAAATATACAGAAACCTCCCTAAAACGAGTTGGAACGCTACAAACACGAATGATACTTTAAGTTTCACTCTTCCCAATAAGTGAGGTGAGCAATGAAATTGTTAGCTTTGATTAGTATGGGAGTTGCAGCGAGTTATTGGTATAAAACTATAAAAGATAGCAAGCCAACTCTTCTGAAACCTAATTTTGATGAAATAGTAAAAAACTTTGTATTAGCAGAATTTAAAGGCTAATGCATTTAATAATCCTAATTGAATAAAAAGCTCATCGGAAGATGGGCTTTTTTATTGTTATGGATCTTAGAATTTCTTTTTAGAAAAAACACCTTAAGATACTTGTTTATTTAGTTGTACTGAACTAACAATGCATTAAAACAGGAGTGTCAAAGTATGAAAACAAGAATTGGCTACATTCCTAATGAGGAAGATGAAGAAGAATCTTTAATTACCGCAAAGATTGACTCAGAAATTGGAAAATTAAGGAAAAAAAGGGATGAACAAACACTAACCTATACGGATGAGGGGAAAGATATTCAGCATAAAATTCAAATAGAATCTTCATTGAAGAGTTGAGATTAGATGTTCACCAATTATATTGTTAATTAATTATAAAAAACCTTAAATTTTAAAGGGTATTAAGAGCTATATTTACATAGCAACTATAGTGATTACATTTGATCATATTATTGTTTCATTTTTTGACGTTAAATTTATCATAATTTCATAAAGAGGGATCTAAGCGTAAGAAGACTTTTAAATCTCATAACTATAAGGAGATGGAGATGCCAAGATATTTAGCTATCGCAGATAAGGTATATAAAAAAATAAAAAATGATAAGTTATATACGGAAAATACAGTTGAGAACTTAAATTGTTTAATCAGTGAAATCCGTAAAGCTATTAAAGATACTGAGTTTAAACTTAAACATAATTTTATCAATTTTGAAGAGTGTCTCTCAAAACCATTAGCTGAGTGTGAAGTCAAAATTGATCTGTCTCTTATGCCTAGGTTTCAAAATGAAGATGAGTTCATTTTGTGGCTAGCAGGCTTTATTGAAAGAATAACAATCGGTGGAAAGCCAAAACTTCCTCCTATATCTCAGATGATACCAAAAGGTTTTGAATTTAATAAAGACATTAAATCTGTACCAACCACCCCACAAAAAGAAGAAAGTGTTGAAATGATAATAAATTATTTTAAATCTGAGGATTACCTTAAAAAAACAAAAATATCTTCGTGAGAAGCATATGGAAGTGTGTGCATCATACTTCTATATACTGCTGAAAATATTACAGCAACCGCCTCTGGGGCGGTTTTTTAATTTAATTTTTTAGCTTCAAATAGAGCTAAATCATTTAGGACGCTGAACAACATGGGAATTAACCACAGAGTGAAGTCGCAAAAGTAGATGACCAATTTTTATCATGAAAAAAATAATACAGCTCAAAGAACGGCGTGATATGGTATGTGAACACCTCCAAAAATAAGGATTAGATATGTCAGACAATACAACGAAATGGCTTTGTGTAGGTGGTGCACTAAGTGGAGAGTGGAGAGAGCAGCAATTAGAAGCTTTTGATGTTGATCCCAATGATTTAAATACTCATAGTTATGAACCAATGAAACTTATTAATCCTGTTACCAAGGCAGAACAGCATTTCTATGTATATACGGAGTTACAGGAACAGGCATATGATAGGGCCATAAATTTTGCCTTATATAAAAATCAATAAGGATGAGAGAGCACTGAGGTGCTCTTTTTTATGAGAAGATAAGGACTGGTTAAGTGGAAAAACAATTAAAAAAGCCCCTCATATCTGAGAGACTAGTCATATCAATTTTCTGGGATGAATGGCTGCAATTTCTTAAATAACTAAACAAATCAAATTGATAAAAGTAGTTAATAGTATAATAAATCAGTGCACTAATTTATTCTTAATAGTAGCAAAGCCTTAAAACAACTTAAGGCACTGTTAATAAGAAATTATTTGTTGTTCGGATCAGGTTGATCATTATTCTCTGGCAGATCTTTTACGGTGCCAGGAACTTCTGATGGTTGAGTTTCAGTAGGGGGTGTGGTTGCAGAATGCTTTTTTATTTGAGCTTTAATGATATTAGCGTGGTTAGTTGTATTTTGAGAAAAACTTTTAAAACCTGACATTTTTATCTTCTTATCTTTACTAGGGAAAGCCCATAGTACGCTTTAAATGCCTTTACATTGCGGTAGTTTTAAGACTGATATGTGTTGATATGTCATAGAAATAGGCTTTATTTCGACTATATATTTCATAAATAAAATCAATTATATACAACTCGTTGAATCCTTTCCTTTAAAACTTGGAATTATGCTATCCATATTTCAAGTAGGGGTACATAAAGCACACATATATAAATTTTTTCAAAGTAGTGAATGGATAAATTTTAAAAAATCACTCAATCTAATTGTCTACAAAATATTGATAGTATAAAAATTTTGTTAAGCATACTATGTCTGATTAAATTGGAGCATATTAATGCTAAAAGACATTACCATTATTGATTATCAAGGAAAGGAACTAAGAGCACAGGCAAGCTATAAAGAAGTAAATACTAATAAAATCAATTATTCATCTAGAGTTCAAAGAACCACTGTTGAATATATTTTGTTAAGAGGGGAATTTATTTACCCTACTTCAAATATGGTTTTCAACAGTTCCGATGGCAACAGCTATTATATAGAATATAAATGACTCACTTAGGTGGGTTTTTTAATAGTTGATTTTAAAAGGATAATGATGCGTTCTACTTTGATCCAAAACCGAATTTTTTTAATTTTGCTGAGTTTTGATAGATATAGATGAAAACAGTAATGCAAAAGTAGAAGTAAGCATTAGATAGAGTAATAATTTCTCTTCTTTAACTCATGATATATTGATAGCAAGTGGATAATTAGAAAATTTAAAAGATATGAAAATATATATTTGTGTTGGTCTCTTGATAAGTCTGCTCTCAGCTTGTTCAAATAATAAATTAAATTCTGAGATTCCTAAACAAGTTCAAGGAAAACAACAAGATCAAAAACTTAAGCCACCAGGCACTAGCACAAGTAAAGAATGGGACTCGTCTTTTGATTGTGATCCTATTAAAGTTAAAAATCTTATTGGTAAAACTGGCTTAACAGACAAACAAGTTCTGTCGATGACAAATGCGAGAGTTTATCGAAGTGCTTACGTTGGAGAACCAGTTACAGAAGAATTTCGCCCAGACAGAGTTACTATAGTAATCGACCCAAAAACAAAAAGAATAGTGGCTAGTTCATGTGGTTAATTAATTAAGAATACCTAAAAACTAAAGTATTGATAACAAATTCTTGATTGTAAAAAGCTCTAACTAATTTTATTTTTGAAGAGAAAAAAGGAGTTAATTATGAAAAATCTTTTATTGATTTTGACTGTGTTGAGTGGGTTGAGTTTAACAGCTTGTGCTGTACATACTCGTGAAGGAAGTGTTGTGGTTGATCCAGATGGTCGCTTGATTGACGGTGGCTATCATGATGGACGAAGTCATGGCCGTTTTTGTCCTCCTGGACAAGCGAAAAAGGGGAATTGCTAAAACTTAAAATAATTACAGTATGAGTTAGGTTTTGCTTGGAACCTCCTTTTGGGAGGTTTTTTGTGTTTAAGTCAATTAATAATAAAATTCCGCTAGTACTTAGCTGTTAAGCACCCGCTTCTCAAGCATTTCCATAAAGGTTTTTAATAATTCAGCTTTACATTCAGATGTAGAAATTGCTACATCGTTCTCAATGAAGTAGGAAAAGTAATTGATTTTTAAAATTAATTTATATTGTAGTAGGATTTAATAATCTTGTAGACGTTTTCCTATCTAAGATTATCTAGATGCTAACAAGATCCTCAATAATTCTAATTAATATGGCTTAAATAGAGGAGGATATCTTAATTCTGATAAATTTTATTTTATGCAAATATAAAGAAAAATTGAATAATATGTTTTTTTATGTAAAATAAAGTTCTTATACGTACTTTTCTGTATATGTGATGTTAACTAGAAATTTTATAACTTCTTCCCTTATTCTTTTTGCAGGTTTTCACCAATATGTTTATGCAGTCGAAGATGTATCTTTGCCTAGTCAGGTGCTTCAAGATCAACGTTTAAAAGAGCTTAATCAGCAACTACAAGACCAGCTTGCCCAGCAAGCACCTTATCAAAACACAAAACCCTTACAGGATTTTAAGCGTCTGATTGTTGAAGAAAGCCCATGCGTAACGGTTAAAAAAATTAGTCTTGTCCCTTTAAATGATCAGTCTGAGTCTGACTTACATCAATTTAACTTTGTGGTTAAGGCCATAAAAAAACACCCACAGAATATTTTGGGTAGATGTATTGGAACCAAAAGCTTACACAACATTGTCAACTATGCCCAAAACGAACTTTTAAAAAAGGGTTTTATTACCAGTCAAATTGTTGTGAGTCCGCAAGACTTAAATCAGGGTAATTTAAACCTGAGTATACAAATCGGACGCTTGAATAAAATCATAATTCAAGAAGGGAAAATCTCGTCATTACAGCTTAAGACTGGCTTGCCCTTTAAAGCGGGTGACATTGTAAATTTAAAAAGACTTGATCAGGGTCTGGAAAACCTAAAACGTGTCTATGCGGTAGATATGCAAATTACTCCCGCAAGTGCTCAAGATAAAGAATTAACGGGTTATAGTGATTTAATACTCAAACTTCAACCACTACAAAAAGTTAATTTCAATTTAAGTATAGATGACTCGGGTAATCAGGACACCGGTACCTACATGGGAAATATCGGGTTAGGCGTCAATAATCCATTTCATTTAAATGATATTTTATCGTTAAACGTGAGTCATTCATTAGATGACTTTCATGAAGACTTAAACCGAAGTTACTTTGTTAGTTATCAGTTACCTGTTGGTTATTATGATTTAGGTCTTAGCTATAATGACTACCAATATAAGCAAACAGTCTTAGGTGCGAACGGTCCACTGCTTTACCATGGCAACAGCCAACAAGCCAACCTGAATTTGTCTCGTGTGATTAGCCGTAGCGGACAACATAAAACCAGTATTTACGGGAAGATTTATCATAAAGAAAGCCAAAGTTTTATTGATGATATTGAAATTAGCGTACTACACCGTAAAACATCAGGCTGGAATTTAGGCGTTCAACACCGTCAATATTTAGGAAATGCGGTATTCGATAGCAGTATTGATTACCGTCGTGGGATGGGGACAAATGCTTGGACAGCACCTGAAGAAAATATTACAGATAATAAGGGAAATCATCTTCCTGTTGAAGGTTACTCCCGTGCTCCACTTTTAAGTGCCGATTTACGTTTTAGTACACCATTTCTTTTGCTCGAAAAACCTGCTCAATATCGCTTTAACTGGCGTGGACAATATGCACCGAAAATTTTAGTACCTAACGACCGCTTTTATATTGGCGGGCGCTATAGCGTGCGTGGCTTTGATGGTGAACTCATGCTTTCCGGAGATAACGGACAGTATGTACAGCAAGAAATCAGCTTGAATGCACCAATTCCTAATACCCAGTTTTATATGGCAGTCGATCAGGGCTGGGTCAATGGTCACAATAGCATACCGGGTCAACGTTATTTACTCGGAAGCGTCTTAGGGCTACGCACCTATCAAAATAGTTTTTATCTGGATGCCTTTACAGGTCGGGGGCTAATTGCACCTGACAGCATAAAAAAAGACTGGGTTACCGGTTTTAGTATCAACCTTTCTTATTAATTTACTTTAGAAAAGACTTTATTCATGAACAAGAATAGTTATCGCATTATTTATAGCAAAGCACGTCAAATGTTTGTGGCTGTGGCTGAAAATGTACGAAGCCAAACCAAGACATCGGGTCAAAGTGAAGCTAGCTCCCAGAACCAAATTAATAATACTGAATCTCAGGCATTTCATCAGCTCTGGCAAGTGAAAGCACTGGTTGCCAGTATAAGTTTGTGGATGCCTTTAGCACCAGTTTATGCAGGTATTGTAGCAGATAGTGCTGCAAATGCTGCGAATAGAGCAGTCATTGCTGCGGGTAAGAACTCAGCAGGTACAGTTGTTCCTGTCGTTAATATTCAAACTCCAAAAAATGGGATATCCCATAATATTTATAAACAGTTTGATGTACTGGCAGAAGGTGCTGTACTGAATAACAGCCGTCAGGGTGCTACAACAAAAACAGTAGGAAACGTTGCAGCCAACCCGTTTTTAGCTACAGGTGAAGCACGAGTTATTTTAAATGAAGTAAATTCATCAGCGGCTTCACGCTTTGAGGGCAACTTGGAAGTTGCAGGGCAAATGGCTGATGTGATTATTGCCAATCCATCTGGTATTAACATTAAAGGTGGTGGCTTTATTAATGCCAATAAAGCAATTTTTACCACAGGGAAGCCTCAGTTAAATGCCGATGGCAGTATCAAGCAGTTTACGGTTGATCAAGGAAAAATTACGGTTTCAGCAAATCCTAATTCTAAATTTGGACTAGGTGGAAATAATAACGATGCAAATTATGTAGACCTCTATGCCCGTGCATTAGAACTCAGTGCTGAACTTCGTGCTAAAAATGATATTCAGGTCATTGCCGGGGCAAATAATGTCAGTGCAGATTTACAGGATGTTACGGCTAAAACTGGTACTGGAACCGCACCGACATTAGCGGTAGATGTTAAAGCGCTTGGTGGGATGTATGCCAATAATATTTACTTGATGGGAACTGAAAAAGGTTTAGGCGTGACTAACGCAGGGACTCTTCAGGCAGTCAACAATCTGGTGATTACCAGTGCCGGAAAAATTGAACACAGTGGCACAATCAGTTCGACCAGTAAAACCCAGGGTTTAGTAAACATACAAACAACGGGTACTGGTGCAGCTGCCGATATCAACTCATCAGGCAGTATTAACAGTAATAGCATGCTAAATATCGATTCAGGCAATAACCTGAATGTAAATGCTAAAGAAATTATTATTAATAACGGTAGCTTGGCTTCCTCTCCTTTAATGATCAATACTAAAGGTAATTTAAATTTAGCGGCGAATAGTCGAATTTTTAATGATGCGCAGAGCGGGGATGTATATGTTGATGCAGCGAACATCAATCTGGCAACTAACGCAGGCATCACCAGTAACCGTGGTACAGCAAGCATACAGGTACAAAAAGACTTGGTTGCAGCAAAAGACGCAAAACTGATTGCTGCCAAAGATTTAAATGTTTTAAGTAATGGTAAGTTATCACTTACAGAGAACCATATACAGGCATCTTTAGGTTCAATCAACTTACAAGCAAATTCGGCTAATACCCAAAATATCATTGATCTTCAAGGTGGAACGATTTATGCGGGTAAAGATTTAAACCTCTATAGTTCAGGAGATTTAAATCTAAAGAATCTTGGATTTTCACTTGAAAACGCTGCGACACGTGTCAAAAACATTAAAGCCTACAGTGGACGTGATCTGGTCTGGAACAATGCTGACAAGGCACTTCCACTTATTACAGGCATGGTTCAGCTGGATGCAGCCAATAATTTAACTGTTACAGCAAAAGAAATTTCTAACAAAGACAGCATTCAACTCCATGCCAATCAAATAGCACTCAATAGTGCACTGACCTCACAAAAAAATATTGATGTGAGTTCTGAAATTGCTGATCTTGTTTTAAGTCAGGCACTCAAGGCTCAAGGTGATATTAATCTTACCGCACTAGCTGGTGGAGTTACTGCAAATAGCTTAAAGGCCACATCTTCGGCTGGAAAGATTTCTATACTTGCGAATAAAAATATAAATTTAAACTCGACCCAGACAAGCAAGGCGATGCCTTCAGCTGATAAAGATGAACTAACAACTGATCAGTCCATTATTAGTGGTTTAAAAGGAGTAACGCTTGGTTCTATTGGTGATGGCACAGTGAACTTGCAATCAGTACAAGTTAATGCGAGTCAGGGCGATATATTAGTTTCAAGTAATAATGGAATAAATTTAAAGGCGAATACTGATGTAGTTGTTACTGCAAATAAGGGCCAAGTTAAAACGGTAAATAATATTCTAAAGGGACAAACCGTTTCGATAGAAAATAGCAAATCCGATATTAAAATACAAAATACAGATCTAAGCTCAACGGTTGGTAAACTTGCGATCAATAGTAGAGCAGGCATGAGTACAATTATCGACAGCGTATTAACGTCAAAAGGTAATACTGAACTCTATGCAAAAGATTTACTGACTTTACAGGGTGTGAATGCTACATCAGACCAGCATCTGGCGGTAAGTTCTGGTCGTACGGTTTATAGCAATGCTGAGTATACGCCAGCGACCAAATGGATTGCGGATAAAGTCACTAACTTAACATCTAAGGGTGTTACCTCTGTAACCGCTACAGGAAACCAGGTATTACAAAATACAAATTTAACCGGCGGGGCTGTTTTATTAGAGGCGGGCGGGTTTATTACAGGCCAGACTGGATTGAACTTAAATGCGGTTGGAAGTGAGTTACTCAAGAATGATACAAAGTTAAATAGCCTGAATGGTGACCTAACAATTCAAACCAATTCTAACTTAACCATTGATCCTAAAGTTTATAGTTTAAAAGCAGTGGGTGATATTGAACTTGTTTCTAAAAACGGTAATCTGACTTTAATTGGACATAGTGGAGAAGATGGGATTGGTTCTGAACGAGTTGTTAAGCTTAGTACACTAACCGGAGGAATTAGTTTAGAAGGAACAAGGGTTGAATTACAAGGTTCTGAGTTGGTTGCACAAAAAAACATTAAAATTTTAGCAAATAATGATGATGTTCAGGTAAGTGCTATTAAAAATAAACTCAATAATAATAAGTTGTCAGATGGCAATAAGTTGTTGGTTGATTTAATGGAAATAGATAATAAATTTAAGAAAATAAGTATTAATAATAAATATACAGAAAGTTTTCTTGCTGACGTTAAAATTCTTGAAAATGCGTATGATATAGCTTTTCATTTTAATCCTTCTGCTTATGAGCAAGATGCTTCTTATCGAAAAGGAACTGATAAAGATATACAATTTTTTAATGAGTTTTATGATGGTTTTGTGAAAAAATATAGTGATATTATTGAGCCCAATATATCTTCTCAGCAATTAAATGGAACAAAATATTCTACTCAAATTTCAATAGCTGTTCCATTTGGTGATGGAGATTATGCTCGCAAGGAAGATATTTTAAGCCCAAATGGTTATTTTAAATATAAATATAATCAAAATGAGATTAGAAGTGAAATTGATTATTTATCAAAATTAAATGGATACGAGCACTTTAGCTCCAAATTAGTTAGTAACATAGGGGATATTGATATTAATTCATCAAAAGGTATTTCTATTTCTGGTTCTGAATTAATGTCTAAAAAAGGACTAGTGAATATCGAAGCACTTGGAGCATTATCTCAAAATTATACAAGTACAGTACAAGGGAAGGATAAAAAACCTAAGACTCTTGGAGCAAGTGTTATTATTGATGGTTCACAGGATTTTTATGATAAAGGCAATGAAAATGATGAAAATTATAGTATGAGAACACTAGTTATCCCTACCATTATTAATGGAGATAAAGGAGTTAACATAAGAGCGGTAGGGAAAACTAAGGATGATAATTTGGTTTTACAAGCTACTGGTATTATTGCAAAAAATGGTGATGTAAAAATAGAATCAAATAAAAGTATTTTATTTGATGCCGCAGTTGAACAAAGTTATGACCGTACAATAACTACTGAAAAGAAAAAATCATGGGGTGGTTTAAAGAAAAAATATATTACTACTGTTTCTGAAAATAATGAAACAAATGCGGCATCAGTTGATATTTCTGCAAAGAATATTTCGATTGAAACGAAGAAACTAGATCCCTCTGTAGATGCTAAGACACCAGATAATAATATTGATATTTACTCAGGTCGTTTCACTGCTAATGGTGGAAAAATTTCGATTAACTCTGGTGGTGATCTTAATTTTTACACAGTAGAAGAGAGTTCTAGCAGTAATGTAGATATTACAAAAAAATCATCATTTGCTAGTATTAAATACAATACCTCTAAAACTAATGCAACACGTACTCAAGTTAGTGAATTACCTGCAACCTTAACAGCAGATTATATTGGTACACAATCTGTTGGGGGAACACGATTGGTAGGAACTGAATTTGATTATTTAAAAGATATAACAATAAAAACAGGAGGAACACTAGAGTTAATTGCTGCTAAAACTTCTATTACAGAGTTGGTGAAAAAAGAAAAAAATTCTGTAGTTTGGCAGTCAATGCAAGATAAAGGCTCAATTACTGAAACTGCTCAATTACCAAGTTTTAACGGTCCAGTTTTACCTACCTTTAAAGCGGCAGGTGGTTTAAGTGTACAAGTTCCAATTAGTGAAAAAGACGCTAATAAAGTAGAGCTACGTGATGCGATTCTTGATTTATCTAAAAAACCAGGGAACGAATATTTAAAAGAATTAGTAAACCGAAAAGATGTAGATTGGCAAACAGTTTTATTAACTCAAAAAGATTGGGACTATAAACAGCAAGGTCTTACTGCTGCTGGTGCTGCAATTATTGTGATTATTATAACGATTGTAACCATGGGTACAGGAACTGCTGCAGCGGCAGGTGCGGCTGGAGGAACAGCAGCAAGTGGTACTACAGTTGGTCTAGGCGCAAGCATGATTGGAACTGCTGGTGTGACTACGACTGCAGCAGGTGCAATCGTTCCATCAGCTCTAGGTGCTATGGCGAATGCAGCTGTTACAAGCTTAGCAACACAAGCAGGCATTAGTTTAATTAATAATGGCGGAGATATTGGTAAAACACTAAAAGATTTAGGAAGTAAAGATTCAATTAAGAATTTGGCAGCTTCAGTTGTTACAGCAGGATTAATGAGCCAAGTTAGTACTGCTTTAAATTTAAAACCAGATAGTACAGTTTTATCAGATAGATTATTAAATAACTTTACAAGTTCAGTCGGTTCTACATTAGTGCAAACTGCTATTAAGGGTGGAGACTTAGAGGAGAATCTTAAAGTTGCTCTACTTTCAGGACTTGCGGGTGCTTTACAAGGTGAGTTGGCAAGCCAAATAGGTGATAAATTAGATAAAGTAGACCCAAATGTATGGGAATATACTATTCATAAGATTGCCCATGCAGCAGTGGGGTGTGCAACAGCCGCTGCAACCAAGCAAAGTTGTGAAGCTGGTGCAATCGGAGCTGGAGTGGGAGAAATCGTTGCTAGTTTAATGCCAGGTCCAGTCAATGGTATAGAATACAATGAAGAAGAAAAATTAAAAATTAGAAATACTGGAAAGATTGTTGCTGGAGTTGTTTCTGCATACTCTGGTTATGATGTGAATACAGCAGCTAATTCTGCAGATATAGCAATACAAAATAATTCATTAGTAAAATTAGCTTCTACTGCTGGTAAGATTTTAGTTAAATCATTAGATGAGTTAAATGCTTTTAGAAAAGCAGGAAAAAACTTTACAGTTAATGATCTGAAAGCTTCTATTAAAAAGCAAGGTGCAGATGAGCTGCTTGGTATGGCAGATGATTTATATAGTATCTTTGCAAGAAATACCTCAAATTTTGATAGGGTTATGGCAGCTATTGATTTAGTTGTTGGAACTGATTTAAAGAAAAGTAATGGTATTGCTTCTAGAAAAGTAGAAGAATTGATTCGCGATAAAGCATTTGTCCAAAGTTTAGCTGGAAAAAATGTCAATACGCCAGCTCTGCCTAACACACCATATCATCCAGACATGGTATCTCTTAGAGCATTAACCCAAGCAGAAAAAAATGCGTGGATTACTCAGTTACCTCAAACTATAGTTAAGCAGAAAGTTACTGTAGGTGGTAAAGCAATAGATGTCGATCTAACAACAACATTAAATCGTATTGTTAATAATAAGCCTTTAAATAGTCGTGATGGAATAAAATATCAAAATATTTCAAAACCATCTATACCTTATAAACAACCTGGTATGCCTGTTTCAACAGGTAAAAATTTTGAAGAGTGGACTGTACCAACACCCGGAGTTGCTAGTAGAGGTAATCAACGAATTATCATAGATAGAGATACTGGAATGTTATATTACACACCTAATCATTATGGCACTGCACAAACAGGAGCAGCCAATACTTGGCGTGTATTAGGAAAATTACCTTAATATTTTTAATATAGGAGTTGTGGTGTGAAAAGTATAAAATTGCAAGATGATATGTGTCATTTTTTTTCTGAAATAGATAATAGTGATAAGCTAATTATTAATATTTCCTTTGATATTTCTGATTTTGAATCTGAACAAGAAGCTTATAATTTGTTTGGTGAAAATATATATGGTAATGGTCGGGAATATTTAAATGATATTCTTGTTAATACAAAATGTTTTGGAGGTAATTTATCTTCATTTCATGATTATTTAAGAGGTTATTTAATTGGTATTTTCTCTGAAAAAAGAAATGAATTATTATTAGTTACTATTACTAATAATAATAATAAAGATATCGATGAGGATTGGTTGGCTTTTTTTAATATTTTGGTACAGACTTTTTTTGATTCAAGTCGGGATGTAAAGTATGGGGATTATATGAGTTTAAGGTTATCAAGAAATATAGTTGTTAATATGATGGACTATTTTTCATTTTTAATTTCTGATTATAACAATAGACCAAAAGATGAAGTAGATGCTGATGGTAACTATTTATAATATTTTTAATTTTATTAATTTATTTAGAGTAAATTGCTTAAAAAAAAGAGGCCAGTTAATGGTCTCTTTTTTTAACTCCCCACGATCCGCTTCTCAAGCATTTCCATAAAAGTTTTTAAAATAATATTGTGGTTTTTGCCTTTGTGAGTAATTAAGCAAATGGGCGTGCTGTAATGCATTTTTTCCTTTGATACAGCTTGCATAAAACCATCTTCTACCCATTTTTTTGCATAGTGGTCGGGTAAAAAACCTAAGAATTTTCCAGTTAAAATTAGAAATGCGATTCCTTCACGGTCACTTGCTGTCGCTTTACAGTCTAAAAGCTGGTGCAACTTTGCCGCTTCAGGTGTGATTGCATAATTGGGAAGTACCGCTTGCCATTTTTTTAATTCATCTAAATCCATCTTGCTACATTTGCCAAATAAGGGATGGTTTTTGCCGCAATATAAAAATGAACTTTCACTATATAAATCAAAATAGTCTAGGCCAGACAGCGGAGTAACAAGAGGAATTGCTCCCGCATGTAAACGGTTGTCTAATACACGGCACTCAATATCTGAAAGTGTACTCATACTAATGTTAATAATTACTTCAGAATGTTCTTCGGCGAGTTGTGCCAGCGTATTGGTAATATAGCCACTTGGCATGGTCACAAGGTTATTAATAATACCTATATTAAACTCGCCTTTTAGACGGTTATGCATTTGATTGACTTTAGAGCGAAAGTCTTCGATAGAAGCGGTGAGCACTTCTATATATTCTAAAATTTCACGTCCTTCATCAGTCAATGCAAACCCTGCGCGGCCACGTTGGCATAGCCGAATGCCTAAACGATTTTCTAAATCGCTCATATGCAAACTAATTGCAGAACGACTAATACCAAGAATACTTTCGGCAGATGTAAAGCTGTGACAGTCACAAACCGTTTTAAATATTTTAAGTAATTTAATATCAAAATCAGTGACTTGATTTAATTTTTTAGGTTTCATTTAGGTTTGTTTTTTTAAATCTAAACTCAAGATAATTTGAATTTATCAAAACTATATCGCTCTGTACACTCAAAAAATAGCCTCAAAACAAGAAGAGTGATTATGTTTGATATCGACAAATTAACTGATGACGACGACGCATCGGAAACCGTTCAATCAAATGCTCAGATGAGCTTAAATTATCAAGCGCATTGGATGCCATTTTCTGCAAATCGTAATTTCCATAAAGATCCGCGCATGATTGTCGGTGCTAAAGGATCATATTTAATTGATAGCGCAGGCCGCGAAGTCTACGACTCATTATCAGGTCTGTGGACTTGTGGTGCTGGGCATACGCTTCCTGAAATCCAGCAAGCCGTGAGTACTCAGTTGTCAAAGCTGGATTACTCACCGGCATTTCAGTTTGGTCATCCGTTGTCGTTTCAATTGGCTGAACGAATTATTCAGCATATGCCTGAAAAATTGCAGCATGTGTTCTTTACCGACTCAGGTTCAGAGTCTGCCGACACCGCAATTAAAATGGCACGTGCCTATTGGCGAATTAAAGGCAAACCAAGCAAAACCAAGCTGATTGGGCGCGCACGTGGCTACCATGGTGTAAACGTTGCGGGGACAAGTCTTGGAGGTATCGGTGGTAACCGAAAAATGTTTGGTCAGCTTATGGATGTAGACCACTTACCACATACTTTACAGCCCGATTTAAGTTTTACCAAAGGCTGTGCAGAAACAGGTGGGGTCGAGCTTGCCAATGAAATGCTTAAGTTAATTGAGCTACATGATGCTTCGAATATTGCTGCGGTCATCATAGAGCCTGTTTCTGGTTCGGCAGGATGCATTGTGCCGCCGACTGGTTATTTAAAACGCTTAAGAGAAATTTGCGATCAATACGATATCTTACTTATTTTTGATGAAGTCATTACTGGTTTTGGGCGAATGGGTAAATGGACGGCTTCAGAGTATTTTGACGTTACGCCAGATATTTTAAATTTTGCCAAACAAATTACCAACGGAGCTATTCCGCTGGGTGGCGTGGTGGCCAGCCATGAAATTTATGATGCCTTTATGCAGCAAGATTTACCTGAACATGCGGTTGAGTTTACCCATGGCTATACCTATTCGGCGCATCCGGTAGCTTGTGCGGCGGCCTTAGCGACGCTCGATGTTTTAGAGAAGAAAAATTTAATTCATCAATCGGCTGATTTGGCTCCAAGCTTTGAAAAACTTCTACATGAGTTAAAAGGTGCTCCAAATATTATCGATATACGCAACTGCGGGCTGATTGGTGCTGTGCAATTGGCACCCCGTGATGGCGATGCGACGATTCGTGGTTTTGAAATTGGCATGCAGCTTTGGAAAGCTGGCTTTTATGTGCGTTTTGGGGGAGATACGCTTCAATTTGGCCCAATGTTTAATAGCACAGAGACTGAATTACAGCGGCTCATGAATGCCGTGGGTGAAGCAATTTATCAAGTGAAATAACGGTGATTTATTTTGAGATTTAACTGGAAAAGATGAGTAGATATAAGGAATAAAGATGAACACTTTAGAGAATTTTGATAGCAACACTAGTGCTAATACAGATACAGATTCAAGCCAGCAAGCCATTAAAGTGGTAGGACATTTTATTGATGGTGGGCTCATCACTAAAACCACCAAGAAACAGCCTGTTTATAATCCTGCTACTGGTGAAAGTACCAAAGAAGTTGCACTTGCAGATGTTGAGTTGGTCAATCAAGTGGTTCAAATTGCAGAACAGGCTTTTCCATCATGGCGTGATACACCAGTGATTAAACGCGCACGTGTCATGTTTAAGTTTAAGCAACTACTCGAAGAAAATGCTGACAAGCTTTGCCAGCTGATTGGCGAGGAACACGGAAAAATTTGCCACGATGCTAAAGGTGAATTACAGCGTGGCATTGAAAATGTTGAATATGCATGCGGAGCGCCTGAGTTCTTAAAAGGTGAATATTCAAAAAATGTGGGTCCAGATATTGATTCATGGAGCGAGTTTCAACCATTAGGTGTGGTTGCTGGGATTACGCCTTTTAACTTTCCAGCAATGGTTCCGTTGTGGATGTTCCCGATGGCAATTGTTTGCGGTAATTGTTTTATTTTAAAACCTTCAGAAAAAGCGCCTTCTGCTGCCTTATTTTTAGCGGAGCTTCTAAAACAAGCTGGATTGCCTGATGGCGTTTTTAGTGTTGTAAATGGTGATAAAGAGGCAGTTGATACTTTGCTGCATCATCCTAAAATTCAAGCGGTTAGCTTTGTTGGGTCAACGCCTATTGCGGAGTACATATACCGCACGGCAACGGCGAGTGGTAAGCGCTGCCAAGCTTTAGGCGGAGCAAAGAACCATGCGATTATTATGCCTGATGCCGATATTGATAATGTCGTGACTTCCTTGTTAGGTGCTGCATTTGGTTCATCTGGTGAACGTTGTATGGCATTATCAGTCGCAGTTGCAATTGGCGATGAAGTTGCCGATGTGGTGATTGAAAAATTAAAACAAGAAATGAAGCAATTAAAGTTTGGTCACTATGCAGATGAACGTAATGACTTCGGACCGCTCATTACGCAAGCACATAAAGACAAAGTACAAGCTTTTATTCAAAGTGCAGAGCAACAAGGTGCTAAAATTGTTGTGGATGGTCGTGATGCAAAACCGGTAGGTTATGAAAACGGTTTTTTTGTTGGGCCGACTTTAATTGACCAAGTTTCACCAGACATGACAAGTTACCAGCAAGAAATATTTGGTCCTGTTTTACAGGTCATTCGTGTACAAACTATGCAAGATGCAATGCAGCTCATTAATGACCATGAATATGGCAATGGAACGTGTATCTATACTCGTGATGGCGAGGCTGCACGTTATTTTACCAGCAATATTCAAGTCGGTATGGTTGGGGTCAATGTGCCATTACCTGTACCAGTTGCATATCATAGCTTTGGTGGTTGGAAGCGTTCATTGTTCGGTGATTTATATGCGTATGGCCCAGATGGTGTGCGTTTTTATACACGCCGTAAAACTATTACCCAACGTTGGCCTTCAACGCAGGTCCGTGAAGCCAAACAATTTGCTATGCCTACATTAAATTAATCAATAAAAGGGAAAACTCTGATTTTCCCTTTTTTGTTTTGTACAAGTTGGAGAAGTACATTTTTAAGACGGTTTTGAAATCAGTTTGTCAATTTGAAGGAATCGAATATGAACAATGAGAAAACAATAAAATTAAGTGAAGGACTTTCTAATCGACATATCACCATGATTAGTATTGGTGGTGTTATTGGTGCAGGTTTATTTGTCGGCTCTTCTGCGGCAATTGCAAAAGCAGGGCCTGCCGCCGTACTCGCTTATATCATTACAAGTATTTTAGTTTTTCTGGTTATGCGCATGCTGGGTGAAATGGCGGTCGCCCAACCTGATACAGGTTCATTTTCTACATATGCCCGTAAAGCCATCGGTCCTTGGGCAGGCTTTACCATTGGATGGTTATATTGGTGGTTTTGGGTGTTGGTGATTCCAATTGAAGCGATTGCGGGAGCTGAAATTTTACACGCATGGTTCCCGCAAATGTCCAGTGCTGTTTATGCGCTTGCCTTTATTATTTTACTTAGCCTAGCCAATTTTTTTAGTACCAAAAGTTTTGGTGAGTTTGAGTTTTGGTTTGCACTCATTAAAGTTATTGCGATTGTAGTGTTTATTATTATTGGAGCAATGGCTGTATTTGGAATTTGGCCTTTAGCAACAAATGTCAGTGGTGTTGGCAACCTATTTTCAAATGGTGGTTTTATGCCACACGGAATGGGCGGTGTTTTATCAGCAATTTTAATCTCGGCATTTTCATTTTTTGGAATAGAAATTCTTTCTATTGCTGCCGCAGAATCTAAAAATCCAGAAGAAAAAATTAAACGTGCTACAAATTTAGTGCTTTACAGAATTATTTTATTCTTTGTAGTTTCGATTTTTCTTGCGGTTGCTTTGGTCGATTGGCGTTCGCCAGACTTACAAAAATTTGGCACCTTTCAGTTTGTATTAATGAGTCTGAATGTTCCCGAGACTAAACTCATTATGGACACGGTTGTTTTTATTGCGGTTGCAAGCTGTATGAATGCCGCAGTTTATACCTCGTCTCGAATGTTATTTGCCTTAGGTACACGTCAGGAAGCACCGAGTGTTGTGACAAAAATTAATAGAGCAGGTGTACCGACTTCTGCTGTGTTTTTGTCTACTTTGATTGGTGTGGTCTGCTGTGCGGTGAACTATATGTTTCCTGGGCAAGTCTTTGGGTTCTTGTTATCCACCACAGGTTCAATCGCATTACTGGTTTACCTAGTGATCGCATTTTCACAACTACGTTTAAGACATAAATTGGAAAAAGAAAGAGCAGCAATATCTTTTAAAATGTGGTTGTTCCCGTGGTTAACGTGGTTTGTAATTTTAGTGATTATGACTGTTTTAGGTTATATGTTCTTGTCACCAGCCTATAGTTATGAAACCACTTTATCTTTAGGCGTAACTTTATTGGTGGTGATTTGCGGGTTGTTTGTCACGCGAAAGCGTAAAGCAACCCGATCGGTTGCCATGAATTTAGATTAATTAAGAAAGTTTTTATAAAGACTTTGTGTAGTGAAATCTCGTTCACCTATGCAAAGTCTTTTTGTTTTTATTAGATTTTTAATGGTGTCTGTTTAAATATTCTATTCAGAAAAAAGCTCAAAACATACTCTTCTTAACCATTGGTTACTGGGTGTTTGATGAACCCGTGCATGCCAATGCTGCTTTACACTATAAGTTGGAAAATGATAAGGCGGTTCTAAAACTTTTAAACCACCTCTGACTAAAAGCACCTGACTTAAATAATGAGGAATAGTCGCAATCGCGTCTGTGTCTTGAACAACCAAGCCAACTCCTAAATAGCTTGGCAAACGAACCAGGATATTTCGGTTTACTCCCAGTTTTTGTAACTCATGCTCCAGCACATAGTGTCCACCGGTTGCAAAAATATCGACATGTAACTCTTGGCGAAATTCTTGGTCTGAAAGCGTTGTGCCTGTAAGCCTCGGGTGTTCTTTACTGGCAATGCAAATATAACGTTGCTGGAAAAGCGTTTGTTGATAAAAACCTGCTTCGAGCTGAGGCAAAAAACCAATGGCTAAATCAATATCACCGTTTGACATCATGACTGGTGTATTGGCATCAATTGGGACAATTTCTAAGCGAATATTAGGGGCATGGGCACGTAAATAATTGATCAGTTTAGGTAATAAAACCAAATGACTAATATCAGTCATGCTGATTTTAAATTGATAATTTGAAGTCTGTGGATCAAATTCAATATTGTAGTTTTGAACCAGTTTTAGTCGGTTCAGAATTTCTACAACCAGCGGATATATTTGTTGAGATAACTCAGTAGGTTGCATCTTATTT
This sequence comes from Acinetobacter lactucae, assembly GCF_001605885.1. Classification (GTDB taxonomy): domain Bacteria; phylum Pseudomonadota; class Gammaproteobacteria; order Pseudomonadales; family Moraxellaceae; genus Acinetobacter; species Acinetobacter lactucae. Next base: position 49,377 of record NZ_LRPE01000002.1, read on the forward strand.
TCAATACGGACAAAAAGTGGGTCTTGAAAATGCTCACGTAATTTATTTAACGCAATACTTAAAGTTGGTTGTCCAATTTCAAGCTGTTCGGCAGCTTTAGACACACTGCTATGTTTATAAATTTCAAAGAAAATTTGTAAAAGCCGAGTATCAAGATCAAACACTTTAATTTCCTTGTATTGATTTTATCAATACAGACTATTGTTTTTTGTGCATGGATTCAACAATTTTCGATTGTTACATTGATGATCAAGGAAGAATAGGTCGTAAAAGTACAAAGCATTCTTGTACCAATCGGCCATAAATAGAGGATCTGAAATGGAACAGTTAGCAACGTTAGATGACTTACCGAAACGTTATCTTGGTCAACTTGAAGAATCAAATTTAGTCCCTTTATGGCCAAGTTTACGTAATGTATTACCTCCGCATAAACCGATGCCGCAGACCGTAGCCACCGCTTGGTATTTCCAGAATATTAAACCTTTATTGCTCGAAGCAGGTGAGTTAACACCGATTGAAAAAGCTGAACGCCGTGTATTGGTTTTAGCAAATCCCGGACATGGTCTGGAAAATATGAAAGCCAGTTCAGTCATGTATCTTGGCATGCAGCTTTTGTTGCCAAAAGAATGGGCACCATCACATCGACATACCCCAAATGCAGTACGTCTGATTGTTGAGGGTGAAGGTGCATATACGACGGTTGAAGGTCAAAAATGCATGATGGAGCATGGGGATTTAATCCTTACACCATCAGGGCTTTGGCATGAACATGGACATGATGGCGATGAGCCTGTGATCTGGTTAGATGTGCTGGATTTACCTTTGGTTTATTACATGGAAGCTTCTTATGTACAACCGGGTGAAATCCAAAAAGTGACCAGTGCCGGAAATGCCCATCATTATGGAACTGGCATTGTGCCAACTGCACATTTTACCCGTGAAAATGCCTCGTATCCGATCATGCGTTACTCTTGGAAAGAAACCAAAAAAGTTTTGCATGCACTTGCAGATGATAAAAATCATCAAGCTCCAATTCAGGTGACTTACATCAATCCTGAAACTGGTGATGACTGCCAAAATATTATTGGTTACTCAGCTTTAATGCTCAGACCAAATGAAACTTTACAGCTCCAACCGCGCTCTACTGCCCAAATTTTTCATGTGATTGACGGTCAGCTCCAAGTCAAAATTGATCAGAAAGATTTCAATTTAAATAAAGCTGATACGGCATGTGCGCCATGTTTTTCTCATATTGATTTAATCAATACCTCAGATCAACCATGTTATTTGTTTATTGCAGATGAAGCGCCCTTACAACGGAAACTGGGTTTGTACTCTGTGCGTGAGCGCCAGTAAATAGGATATTTTATAAGGATATAAATCATGTCAAATACTCAACAACCGATATTAATTGCTGGTGGCGGCATTGGCGGGTTTGCAGCTGCACTCGCTTTGGCAAAACAAGGTTTTAAGGTACAAGTTTTTGAACAAGCCCCTGAAATTGGTGAGATCGGCGCAGGAATTCAACTAGGGCCGAATGCATTTCATGCCTTTGATGCATTAGGAATTGGGGAGATTGCTCGCAGTAAAGCGGTCTATACCGACTATATGGTTATGCATGATGCGATTGATGAATATCAGGTCGGCAAAATTCCAACCGATGAAAAATTCCGTGAACGTTTTGGTAACCCATATGCGGTGATTCACCGTGCCGATATTCATGGTTCATTGGTCGAAGGCGCTAAGCAATACGGCAACTTGGAAATTATCACTAATTGTCATATTCAAAAAGTTGACCAGGATGATGCCGGCGTAATGATTACCGATCAAAACGGTACGCAATATCATGGTCAGGCACTTATCGGTGCTGATGGGGTTAAATCTGTTGTGCGTGATACCTATGTAGGTGACCCTGCATTGGTTACAGGTCATGTGGTTTACCGTGCTGTAGTACCTGAAAGCGAGTTTCCTGAAGACTTGAAATGGAATGCAGCCAGTATTTGGGTAGGGCCAAATTGCCACCTTGTACATTATCCACTGCGCGGCGGAAAGGAATATAACGTTGTGGTGACGTTCCATAGTCGTGAGCAAGAACAGTGGGGCGTAACCGATGGTTCTAAAGAAGAAGTGCTGTCTTATTTTCAAGGAATTTGTCCGAAAGCTCGCCAATTGATTGAGTTACCTAAAAGCTGGCGCCGCTGGGCAACCGCAGACCGTGAACCGATTGAAACATGGACTTTTGGCCGTGTGACATTACTTGGCGATGCAGCACATCCAACTACGCAATATATGGCGCAGGGTGCATGTATGGCAATGGAAGACGCCGTAACTTTAGGCGAAGCGTTACGTATTACCGACCATGACATTTTAAAAGCTTTTGATATTTACCAAAAAGCACGAGTGGCACGTACAGCACGTATTGTTTTGTCTTCACGTGAAATGGGCAAAATTTACCATGCCAAAGGTGTACAACGCTTGGTTCGAAACGATTTGTGGCGTGGACGTCCTACTGAGCGTTTTTATGATGCAATGGAGTGGTTGTATGGCTGGAATGTCAATAACTGCCTTGATGCAGTGAAAAACTATCAAGGAAATGTTGCATGAAACTTTATAGCTTTTTCCGTAGCGGTACATCACACCGAACCCGCATTGTGTTGAATCTAAAAGGCTTGGCCTATGAAGCGACTTATATCTCGCTCGCTAAAAACGAGCACCATCAAGCTGCTTTTAAAGCTTTAAATCCGCAAGGGTTTGTACCCGTACTTGAAACTGAGTCGGGAAACTTGTTGCAAAGTCCAGCCATTATCGAATGGCTAGAAGAACAATATCCCGAACCCGCTTTATTACCTACAGATGCGTTGGGTCGTGAAAAAGTCCGCGCCATTGCGGCTTTAATTGGATGCGATGTTCACCCCTTAAACAACAGGCGTGTTCTTGAATATTTACGCCAGACCTTAGGGCTGGATGAAGCACAAATTAATGCATGGTGTGCCAAGTGGATTCAGGATGGATTTGCTGCTTTAGAGCATATTTTGGAACAAGACCAGAATCGCGAAAAGTTCTGCTATGGCAAGCAACCGACCATTGCAGATGCCTATTTAGTTCCACAAGTAGTTTCTGCCGAGCGTTTTAAAGTCGATTTATCGGCTTATCCACACATTAATGAAATTTACCAACATTGCATGACCTTAGAAGCATTTCAAAAAACGGCACCTGAACAGCAGGCCGACGCATTTTGAGTCGTGATTAACTTAATAGAAGGAATTTAACATGTCATTTATTTTTGAACCAATGACCACTGCGGGTCTATTTATTCACGGCTCAGCGCATAAATTTCCAGTACGCCGTGTGTATTGTGTTGGCCGTAACTATGCTGCTCATGCACGTGAAATGGGTTTTGACCCAGATCGTGAACCACCATTTTTCTTTTGTAAGCCAAATGATCTTGAGTCGGTTGTTCCAGTAAATACAGATGCGGTTGATATTTCATATCCATCTGAAACTTCAAATTTTCATTATGAAATCGAGTTGGTTGTTGCGATTGGTAAAGATGCCAAAAATGTTTCGGTTGAAGATGCGGTGAATTATATCTATGGCTATGCCGTTGGTTTAGATATGACACGCCGTGATTTACAGATGGCAATGCGTGAAAAAGGCCGCCCATGGGAAATTGGTAAAGCTTTTGATTTTTCTGCGCCAATTGGCCCAATTCACCCGATTACTCAAACGGGTGAAATCAATAGTGCCGATATTCATTTAACGGTAAATGGTAAAACCGAACAGCACAGCGATGTCAGTCACCTGATTTGGTCTGTGGCTGAAACGATTGCCAATTTATCGACGCTATTTGAACTCAAAGCAGGTGATTTGATTTTTACAGGAACTCCAGAAGGCGTGGGTGCGGTAGTGAAAGGTGATGTTATGCGTGCAGACATTACTGGACTGACTGGAATTACGGTGAATGTGAAATAAATCAAATTGATCTGATTTATTGAAATAGGTGCTCAACCTAAATAAAAAATACAGTTGGGCACTTTTGCTAAGGATTGCATATACGCCAATGTATTGGCGAAAGGAGCTATCATGTCTCAAAATTCTATAGACGTACAAAGTTTCATTGATGAAATACCGCTATCGTCTTTGCAAAAATTAATTATGTGGCTATGTTTTTTGATTGTTGCGATTGATGGTTTTGATACCGCGGCAGTTGGGTTTATTGCACCTGCTTTAAAGGCAGAATGGGGGTTGCAAGCAACCGATTTGGCACCTTTATTTGGTGCTGGCTTGTTTGGACTGATGGCTGGTGCACTCATTTTTGGACCGTTATCCGATAAATTAGGCCGTAAACCGATTTTGATTGGTTCGGTCATTATGTTTGGAATTGCCAGTGTTTTTGCCTCTTTTTCAGCAGATTTACAAACCCTGATTATTTGGCGATTTCTCACTGGTTTGGGCTTAGGCGGGGCTTTACCCAATGCAATTACTTTAACCTCTGAATATGCGCCTACATCTCGCCGTTCTAATTTAGTGACGATGATGTTTTGTGGTTTTACCATTGGATCTGCTCTTGGGGGTATCCTGTCTGCTCAGTTACTTCCTCATATAGGTTGGCATGGTATTTTGCTCATTGGGGGAGTGTTGCCGTTAGCGACCGTACCTTTTTTATATTTCTTATTACCTGAATCTATTCGTTTCTTAGTACTTAAAAAGAAGGGCACCGAGAAAATTGAAAAGATTATTCACCGTATCGCACCGCATTTAAATAGCACGCCGACCTTGGTGCCAACAGTCAATGAAGTCGAAAAATCAAGTTTGAAAGATTTGTTTAGTAAAGGCTTTGCTCTAGGCACTTTTTTGATTTGGTTTACCTTTTTTATGAGCCTTCTCATTATTTATATGATTTCAAGTTGGATGCCTACTTTATTGACCAATGAGGGCTTTAATTTATCCAACGCATCATGGCTGACTTCAATTTTCCAAATAGGGGGAACTATTGGTGCCATTGTCCTAGGCCTACTGATGGATAAGATGGATGCAACCAAAATTTTAAGTACGGCTTATGTTTTTGGTGGTTTTTTCCTGATTTGTTTAGGATTTGGAATTGAACAGGCAAATACGGTTTTATTGATGTTTGCTATGTTTGGGGTAGGTGCAGGAATTAGTGGTTCGCAAGTAGGAGCAAATGCTTTTGCATCTAGTTTTTATCCAACACATTGCCGTGCAACAGGGGTAAGTTGGGCCAATGCAGTAGGGCGCTCAGGGTCGATTGTTGGATCAATTATGGGTGGTTGGTTAATGTCATTAAATCTCTCCAGTTTTGAAATTCTAAGCATTTTAGCGATACCTGCATTTTGTGCAGCGGTTTCGTTGTTACTCATTAAACACCTCAAAAAAGAACACCACCAAGTTTTAACTAACCTAAGCTGAACAGTCTTATAACTCCATAATTAAAAAAGAGACCGTAAATGGTCTCTTTTTTCTCTCATATTTTAAAATCAGACTATCTATTTATTCGTATCTATCGATACTAAAACCGATAAACCTGGACGTAATAATTTAACGTCTTTTTGATTTTCAATGAGCTTGATTCGTAAAGGAAGGCGCTGAACGATTTTAGTAAAATTACCAGTTGCATTGGTCGCTGATATTGGAGAGAAAAATGCGCCAGTAGAAGGAGAAAAGCTGTCTACCACACCTTTTAATTCAACGTTATAAGCATCTACATAGACATTAACAGGTTGTCCGATCTTGATCTTTTTTAACTCAATTTCACGGAAGTTGGCTTCTACATAAACCTGATCTAAAGGAACAACCACCATGAGTGGATTACCAGCACTCACAAAGTTACCTACGTTAGCTGACTTTTGACCAATCATGCCATCAATAGGTGCACGAACCTCTGTATAGCTCAAATTCAGTTTTGCTTTATCAAGCGCTGCTTGGGCTTGTTTAAGGACTGCTTGTTTGGCTTGTACCTGAATCTTGTATTGGTTGAGCTGATACTGTGCATCAATCACTTTTTCTTTACTGCTGTCTAAGTCAGCATATTGTTCAGTCAAAGTAGTCTTAGATTGCTGTGTAATTAATCTAGACTCAGCTCCAAGTGCCTGTAGTTGCTCATAACGCGCCGTATTGTCTTTTGTGAGTTTGATTCCAGCTTCTACTTTTCTCAGCTGTGCTTCAGTTTCTCGAATAACAGTGGGTTGTCTATCCACTGCGAGCATTGCTTCACTCACATCAGCTTGTGCTTTTGCATAATTAGATTCAGCCTCAGCCAAAGCAGCTTGATAATCACGTGCATCAATTCTTGCTAAAAGTTGGCCTTTTTTTACGGTCTGATGATCTTTAATATAAATTTCTTCAATATTGCCAGATACTTTAGGGGCAATGGTTGAATACTCTACATCCACACGCGCATCGTCTGTTTCAATAATCGAAGATGGCAAAAATATAAGTTTTAAAACCCACAAAATAGATGCTAAGACAATAATGAACGCCATAGCCATAACCCAATGCTTTTTGAGAAATTGCACCTTGGTTAACTTGGGTGGTTCGGTATGGGTGGTGTCTTGGGCTTCGAGAGTACTCATAAAGATTTTCCTGAGTTATGACTATTCATTAACTTAATGAGAGCAATACGTGGCGGATAAGTTCGAACTGGCAAAATCAACATCACAATGAACAAAATAGCGGTAAGGCCAGCTAAGATGAGATATTGATCGCTAATAACTAAAACAGATTGTTGCGCTTGAATCGCAGAATTTAGGGCAGATAAACCACCTGAAATACGATCTGCACCATTTGCGTTAAGCACAGGGGGAGTAAGCGGATTAATAACAGGGCCTTGAATATTTTGGAAAACATGTTGGGCAGTATTTTCAATCAGCCGTGTTGAATGGTATTCACCGCGTACTCGGTTTATCCAATCCAAAATACAAACACCCAGTACACCGCTAATGGCACGCGGGGTGTTAATCATCGGTGATGCATAAATTGCCATAGTTGGGTGAACACTGTTTGTTCCCATCATTAAGAGCGAGAGCACGACACAGGTTTGCCCCAAACATGAGATTGCATGCCAAAAATAAAACTGATCTTGATTCCATGTGGTATCAAGTTGGCTTGCACCTAGGCAGCCCGCAATGACTAGAAGTAAACCAAACCCATGCACATATCGGCTATCCATCCAAGCCTGATTTAAAAGCTTCACAACAATAGGAATATAGATAAATTGCAATGCCGCAATTTGTAAGCCAATCCACATGGTCTGGGTCGGTTTATAGCCATGCACAGTACTGAGATAATTCAGTGGTAATGTGCTGGTAGACATACCAATAATGACAAAGCAAAATAAAGCAAAAATTGCATACGCAAAATTTCGAATTTCGAGCATTTGCGGTTTAATTAATGGGGTTGGATAACGCCATTCATGTATAAAAAACCAAGGTAAAGTAACGGCAGTGATTAAAGCCAAGACACAAATTAATTGAGAATGGAACCAGTCTAAATGATTGCCATGCAACAACATTGTACTCAGGCTCGCTAAGCTAATAATCGCTAAAACGGCACCCATCCAATCGTAAGTTTTTATTCTTGAATAATTTAATTGGTCTTGTGGAATCCCAAAATACACCAGAGCAGCACTTAGCGCACAAAAAGGAATGGTTTGGAAAAATATCATTTTCCAGCCAATCACATCTAAATAAAAAGCAGCGAGTGCAGCACTTAAGTTCGGAAAGAATGTTGCGGTTAATGCATAGCAAGCGAGACCCCATAGCCGGATATCAGGTCCTAAAAATCTAAGTGCACAGGCCATGAGCAAAGGAATGGTTAAACCATTGGCGAGACCTTGTAAGCCACGTAATAAATAAAATATTTCGATATTGGGACTAAATGGAATCAAAACGCTAGAAACAAGGCAAAGTCCTATCGCAAAAAGCAGAACTCTTCGCATAGAAAAAATAACGGCCCAACTCGTGGACAGGATCATGCCAATAATCATGGTGCTGGCATAAATACTGTTGACCCAATAACCGGCGTCAACACTAATTCCCATCGCGCCGCGTATGTCGACTAAGGTAATACTGGTAATTCGGTTGTTAAATTCAACAGTCATTGCAGCAAATATTGCGCCTGCCAAACCGATGAGTGGCTTTATATTCATCTTTTACCTTAAATCTTAAACATGAATTTAGTGCAGAAGGCAGATATTGAACTCAACTGTACCGATCGGTACTCTACTCTTTAATTAAATTCCCGTCAATTCTCGATTTTGAACTTTTCGATGAGTTACACTTAGGACGAAATCGCTAAAATTTTTATAAGGTCAATATGTCAGGTTCAACTAAAACTAATGAAAAAAATCAAAAAATTCTGGATGCAGCTACCAAATTTTTTCTGACCCATGGTTTTAGTGGCACAACAACAGACATGATTCAAAAGGAAGCGGGCGTTTCAAAAGCAACCATGTATGGTTGTTATAAAAATAAAGAAGTGATGTTTGCTGCTGTCATTGAAAGACAATGCACGAGCATGCAAGAGCAAATTATTTTAGTCGAGACAAAAGCTGAAAATTTACGGTCAGCTTTAACCGAGATGGGAAAAACCTATCTGTGTTTTATATTGTCGCATTCAGGCTTGGCATTTTTTAGAGTTTGTATTGCAGAAGCAGTTCGCTTTCCAGAGTTATCTGAAAAATTCTTTGAAGTAGGGCCACAAAAGCTTGCAAATATTATTGCGGGTTATCTTGAAAAATCTCAAAAAAATAAAGAAATTGAATTGAATTCTTCTGCCGCTATAGCAGCAAATATATTTTTAGCATTATTGCGAAGTGATGCGCATCTAAAATGTCTAACACATCCTAATTATACAATTTCTGATAATGAAATTAGTACTTGGGTTGAGTATGCAGTTGATTTATTTTTAAAAAATATAAATTACAAACCAAGTTAATTTAGGAAATTTTTTCCTACCAAGTTCTGAATGTAGAAATTTAAAAAAGAGACCAGCTAGTGGTCTCTTTTTATTCTTAATTAGATCGCTTCTCTAGTCATTTCACCATTTACAAGTCTTAAAATCTGGAATGGGTTGCTGTCTTTTAAGGCTTCCGGCAACAAACTTTGTGGATAGTTCTGGTAACACACAGGACGCAAATAACGGTCAATTGCCAAAGTTCCAACTGATGTACCTCTTGCATCAGAAGTCGCTGGGTATGGCCCACCGTGCACCATGGCATCGCACACCTCAACACCCGTTGGATAACCATTTATAAGTAATCGACCGGCTTTTTCTTCTAATACAGGAACCACATCCGCAAACTCGGTTAAGTCTGCTTCATCGGCGATTAAAGTTGCAGTGAGCTGACCATTCATACTTTGTAGCGCTTGCACAAGTTGGACTTTATCTTCAACCTCAATCACCACTGTTGCTGGACCAAAGATTTCTTCTTGTAAAAGCTGGTCACCTGCGAGTAATAGCTCAACATCAGCTTTAAATAGTTGTGGCTGTGCCTGATTGCCTTGCTGGGCTTGACCTGCCAAATGTTCAATGCCTTGATGCTCGGTTAAATGCTCAAGACCAGCGATATAGCTTTTTAAGGTTCCGGCATTCAGCATAGTTTGTGCAGGCTTAGCGCCCATAATTTCGGTTAGGTTGCGAATGAGCTGGCTAAATTCAGCTGATTTAATACCTAAAATTAAACCTGGATTGGTACAGAACTGACCACAGCCTAAAACAACTGAGTCGGCTAAGTCCTGTGCAATTTTTTCACCACGGTTTTTCAAGGCTTCCGGTAACATCAGCATCGGGTTAATACTGCTCATTTCCGCAAAGACTGGAATCGGTTGTGGACGGGCTGCGGCCATGTCACATAAAGCACGGCCACCGCGAAGAGAACCTGTAAAGCCTACAGCCTGTATTAAAGGATGCTTAACCAGTGGTTCACCCACGCCATTACCGTAGATCATGTTAAATACACCTTTAGGCATATTTGATTTTTCTACGGCACGTTCGATTGCCTGAGCTACAAAGTCTGCTGTCGCCATGTGACCACTATGCGCTTTCACCACTACAGAGCAGCCTGCGGCGAGTGCCGAAGCAGTATCGCCACCCGCAGTTGAAAAGGCTAAAGGGAAGTTACTTGCGCCAAAGACTGCTACAGGGCCAACACCAATTTTAATCTGGCGCAAGTCTGGGCGAGGTAAAGGCTGACGCTCAGGCAAAGCTGTATCAATACGGGCACCTAAAAAGTCACCACGACGTAACACTTTAGCAAACAGGCGCATTTGTCCACTGGTACGGCCACGTTCACCTTGCAAACGGGCAAGTGGCAAAGCGGTTTCCTGTGAGATGATTTCAAGAAAATCTGCACCCAAAGCATCAAGCTCATCGGCAATATTTTCTAAAAAGGCAGCACGCTGTTCAGGTGATGTATGACGATAAGTCTTAAAGACTTGGCTAGCCACTCCACAGGCCTGATTAATTTCCTGTTCGGTTGCATGGTGAAACTCATAAGGCAAAGCCTCACCCGTTGTTGCATTCACACTTTTCAATAAAGTTGTACTTTGTGCACTACGTGAACCGCCAATAAAGTTGTGTCCGATAATGGTCATAACAAATATCCTGAAATTAATGAGAGTGTCTTGGAAGGTTGTCTTGATTTACGACTCGCATATATAAAGTTGCAGGTTCCAAACAACCACCAGTAGATAATTGGCCAACCATATTGCGATACATTTCTTGCCAAGGCGTTTGAGAGGCAGAGACAGTTGGTTTCCATTCACGGCGGCGTTGTTCTAACTCTTCGTCAGAAATGAGTACGTTAACGGAGCGTTTATTGAGATCAATGCGTAAACGGTCATTGGTCTTTAATAAAGCAATTCCACCGCCTACCGCCGCTTCGGGTGACATATTTAAAATAGAAGGGCTGGCAGACGTACCACTTTGGCGGCCATCTCCTAAGCAAGGCAGTGAATCAATCCCTTTTTTAATTAACTCCGCTGGAGGAGCCATATTGACGACTTCTGCGCTACCCGGATAACCAACAGTACCAGCACCACGGATGACCAAAATACAATGTTCATCAATGTTTAAAGCAGGGTCATTAATTCGTGCATGATAGTCCTCAGGACCTTCAAAAACGATCGCACGTGCTTCAAAGCTATTTTCACTATTTGGGTCAGATAAATAGGTTTTCTTAAATGCTTCACCCACGACAGACATTTTCATAATGGCGCTGTCAAAGAAATTGCCGCTAAGCACAATAAAACCTGCACCATGTTTCAATGGTTGTTCATAAGGGAAGATGACATCTGCATTTGAAGTTTTTGCATTTTTAGCAATTTCCCCAATTGTTTTACCGCTGACTGATGCACAGTCTTCATGTAAAACGCCTGCTTTTTGTAATTCATGCAAAACAGCAGGAACACCGCCAGCACGGTGGAAACCTTCACCCAAATATTTGCCCGCTGGCATACAGTTTACAATGAGCGGAATGCTTTCCCCAACGCGTTGCCAATCTTCTAAACTCAGCTCAATCCCCATATGACGAGCAATTGCAATGAGGTGAGGAGGGCAATTACTTGATGCACCTAATGCTGAAGCTACCGCAATGGCATTTTCAAATGATTGTTTGTTCATGATTTTAGAAGGGCGTAAATCTTCTAGAACCATTTCACAAATTCTTTTGCCTGTCATATAGGCCATTTGCCCACGTTCACGATACGGCGCTGGAATACTTGCACATGTCGGTAAAGACATGCCCAAAGCTTCTGCCAAGGCATTCATAGAAAGTGCAGTGCCCATAGTGTTGCAATGTCCGACCGAAGGCGATGCTGAAGTGGTCATTTCCATGAACCCTTCATAATCAATTTCACCGGTGGCAAGTAAATTTCTGGCATGCCAAAGCACAGTACCAGAACCAATTAACTCACCTTTAAAATGACCATCTAGCATTGGTCCACCAGACAACACAATGGCTGGTATATCTGTTGTTGCGGCAGCCATTAAACAAGCAGGTGTAGTTTTGTCACAACCTGTGGTTAGCACCACACCATCAAGCGGATAGCCATGTAATATTTCAACTAAGCCTAAGTAAGCTAAATTTCTGTCTAAGGCAGCAGTAGGGCGACGGGTTTGTTCTGCAATCGGGTGAACGGGGAATTCCATGGGAATACCACCCGCATCTCGAATACCTGCTTTAACCCGTTCAGCAAGTTCTTTGTGATGACGGTTACATGGAGTTAAATCACTGCCCGTTTGTGCAATACCAATAATCGGGCGACCTGATTGTAGTTCGGCACGGGTCAGGCCATAATTCATATAACGCTCAACATAGAGTGCTGTCATGTCGGCATGTTCAGGATCATCAAACCATTCTTGGCTACGTAAAAAAATCCGTTTATTTTGATCATTCATTTTTTGATCCCTTCACTCATACTTTTTGAAATTTAGTTTATTCACGAGATGAATCTTACAATTCAGCCGATCGATAATACGTGAAAATTACAGTAATTCACGTTGCTTTAAATTACGCATCAAAGCATTTATTCCAAAATTCCACGGCGTTGCTTTGTCGCTGGTCATAACCGTGTTGTATAAAGTACCAAGTTTAGGTGAATGAATACGGACGACATCTCCGACTTTATGGGTAAAGCCAGCCCCAGCTTGTTCACGATCTTGAGTAGGCGCAAATAAAGTTCCCAAAAACAGAACAAAACCGTCTGGATATTGATGATTTTCATTGAGGGTTTGTTGAATTAAATCTTCTGGGTCACGGCTAATTTGAGACATGGAACTCACACCATTGAGCACAAAGTTATCTGTCCCTTCAATTTTCAGTTCAACATCGCAAGCACGAATGTCATTTAAAGTAAAAGTATTATCAAAAAGGCGAATAAACGGTCCGATTGCACACGATGCGTTATTATCTTTGGCTTTACTCAACAGTAAGGCGCTACGGCCTTCAAAGTCCCTTAGATTCACATCGTTTCCTAAAGTTGCGCCTAAAATTTTACCGTGGCTATTTGCAACCAATACAACTTCTGGTTCCGGATTATTCCATTCAGATTTCGGGTGAATACCAATATTTTGGCCAGTTCCCACAGCCGCTAAAACGGGTGCTTTAGTAAAAATCTCAGCGTCGGTACCAATGCCCACCTCAAGATATTGAGACCACATTTTTTGCTCAATTAAATATTCTTTGAGTTGAAGGGCTTTTTCCGAGCCGGGTTCGATTGTTTTTAAATTATCACCGATTACCCCTTGTACCACTTCACGGATCGATTGAGCTTTTTGTGCATCGCCACCAGCTTGTTCTTCAATCACACGCTCTAACATGCTTGCTGCAAAAGTAACACCAGCCGCTTTAATCACTTGTAAATCGATAGGGGCTAAAAAATATGCCTTGTTTGTATCTGGCTCAGCGACTGTATTGGCAAATAACTCATCAATTGATCCAACTAATTTTCCTTCAATTTCAGATAAAGCTTTTAAAGGATCAGTGCTTTCAAGCAACTGAGAAATCGTGTGGAACTTTTCAGAAATATCAAAAACCTGATCGCCTTTTAAAAGAATCGGAGATGGACCGGAAATTTGATTTGGAATCCACGCACGGCCAATTAAACATCCTTGAGTAGCATCGTCTGGTAATGAGTTCTGGGAATTTAAGGTAAAGTTCATTTAAAGCATCCTTCTTTTATTTGAAATCATGATATGTTTCTTATTTAATAAACACCAATCGTAATAATTTAATTATTAATAACGAAAAGTTATCGAAAAGGATTTTTTTAAATGGCAGATTTGACATACTCAAGCTTAAATAATTGGTTGAAATTCAAACATTTGGTTCTTCTTGAAACTTTAGCAAGAACCAATAACATGCATTCGGCCGCCGAGCAGATGAACTTAAGTCAGCCTGCGGTGAGTAAAATGCTAAAAGAAATTGAGAGTCTTCTGGGGTTTCAGGTCTTTGAGCGACTGCCTCGAAATATGCCAGTAACAGCTTTGGGCGAGCACGTGATTCGATATGCGCAGCGAGTTTTAAATGATGCAAAGCATTTTGTCGAAGACATAGAAATTTTACGGTTGGGCGGTCACGGTTTTTTAAAAGTAGGTGGTATCTTTGCCGCAACCGCAGTGGTGATTCCAAACTCCATTATTGAGATTAAGAAACAATGGCCCTTACTTTCTATCGATGTTGTTGAACAAACCAGTGACCATTTAATGGAAATGTTAAGTGAGCATACTCTAGATTTAGCCATAGGCCGTTTTACCGATGTGACACAAAGTCAGTTTTTTGATTTTCAACCTTTAGGCCCAGAGCCGTTTTGTATTGTAGTTAATCATGCTCATCCATGTGCCCAGAAAAAGTTTTGTACATTAGAAGAATTACTAAATTGGCCATGGGTACTCTATCCTAAAGGAACGCCAATTCGAGAACGTATGGAAGGTGCATTTGCCAGAGCAAAAGTCAAAATTCCTTTAAATACGGTCAATACCATGTCGATGCAGACCTTTTTGCAGATCTTGAAAGGCGCCCCTATGGTGGGAATGTTGCCCGAAGCGATGGTGATTGATCAGGTAAAAGAAGGGCAATTACAGATTTTAGAAACAGATCTAATTTTAGATGCGCAGGATTATGGAGTTTTGACGCGCAAAGATGAGCCAGTATCTGATATTGCAGCAGCATTTATTAATATCTTACTTAAAAATGCAAAACGTAAATAAAGTATTCAGCCTCAAGCAGGGTTCGGTTTGAAGTTTTAAAACTAAAAGACAACTTGCTTTGTTTAGTAAATTTATAAACATAAAACTGATATTAAAAAGTTATCAATATTTAGAAAATATTCATTGGAAATTATTGAAAGGACTCCTTATCGTTTAATTCACGACAATTACAAAAGTTTTTAAGTGAATAAAAACTAGGAAAGGACCTCTATATGAATGTGCTAATCACTGGTGGAACAGGTTTTATTGGAAAGCAAATTGCCAAAGAGATCTTAAAAGCTGGCAGTTTAACTTTAGATAACAATAAACCTGAACCCATCGATAAAATTATTCTATTTGATGCATTTGCTGGCGATGATTTGCCACAAGATCCAAGAATTGAAGTGATTGTAGGTGATATTACCGATAAAACTACAGTTGCTCATATTACAGAAAATATTGATGTCGTTTGGCATTTGGCCGCTGTGGTGAGTTCAGCAGCAGAGGCTGATTTTGATTTAGGTATGGATGTTAATTTGTATGGACTCCTAAATTTATTAGAAGAATTAAGAAAGAAACAAACCACGCCTCGAGTTATTTTTGCTAGCGGCTGTGCTGTATTTGGTGGTCAATTACCAGAAGTTGTGACAGATGAGACAGTGGTTACACCAAAGTCTTCTTACGGCATGCAAAAAGCAGTAGGAGAATTACTTGTTTCAGATTACTCAAGAAAAGGCTTTATTGATGGCCGTATTTTAAGACTACCGACGATTGTAGTTCGTCCAGGCAAACCCAATAAAGCGGCATCGACATTTTTTAGCTCAATCATCCGTGAACCGTTAAAAGGTGAAACGGCCGTTTGCCCAGTACCGTCAGATACTCCAGTTTTTGTTACTTCACCGCGACGTTGTGTTGAATCAATGATTAAAGCGGCATCAATTTCTTCAGATGTACTTCAAGACAACCGAATCATTCCTCTACCGGGATTAACAGTCACGGTTAAAGAAATGCTTGAGGCACTAGAAAAAGTTGCGGGTAAACAAGCAACTGATTTAGTGCAATGGCAAGAAGACAAAACCATTCAACGTATTGTTAAAAGTTGGCCTGTTCAGGTGAAAGCTGAATATGCCGAATCTTTAGGTTTCCAAGCAGATAAAAATTTTGAAAGCGTGATTCAGGCACATATAGAAGATACCCAAAATTAATGGCAGTGATCGCCAGTTGATGTGAGAGTTATTATGGAAGATATCAAAAATGTAACTGCTCTCGAAGAGCAGACAATCAAACGTATTTCGAATCGAATTATCCCGTTTCTCATTATTCTTTTCATTATGGCATTTCTAGACAGGACCAATATTGGTTTTGCTGCCCTACACATGAATGATGCACTTGGAATTACTCAAACCATTTTTGGTCTAGGTGCAGGTGTATTTTTTCTAGGTTATTTTATTGCAGAAGTTCCAAGTAATATTTTGCTTCATCGTTTTGGAGCACGAATCTGGATTGCCCGAATCATGATTACTTGGGGCATTATTGCTGCACTGATGGGCTTTATTCATAGCGGTACGCAGTTTATTGTTTTACGGTTTTTACTCGGTATTGCAGAAGCGGGTTTCTTTCCGGGTGTTATCTTTTATTTAACCTTATGGTTTCCTGCAAAATATCGTGCCCGTGTCTTTGCAACGTTTTATCTTGGATTGCCAATTGCTCAAATTATTGGAGCACCAATTTCAGTAGGTCTTATGCAATGGGGTAATAGCATTGGCTATGAAGGCTGGCGTTTGATGTATGTGCTAGAAGGTATTCCATCCATTATTTTGGGCTTAGTTTGTCTTAAATATTTAACCAATAACCCAAAAGAAGCAGAATGGTTAACGGCTGAACAGCGTCAGTGGTTAATGACTACACTAGAGCGTGAAGAAAGAGAAAAAGAGCAATCTGCCGATGCTGCTTTAACCAAAGGTGAACTCATTAAACAAGTGTTTAAAAACCCTTTAGTGTGGATTATGGCAATTGTGTATTTTGGAATTACCTCTGGTTCAAATGCAATGTTCTTCTTCTTACCAAGTGTTTTAGAATCATTCCGTAATACATTTGGTATGCAAATTAGCCTTATTCAAAATGGTTTACTCACTGCAATTCCATATGCATTTGCAGCTATTGGTATGGTTTTATGGAGCCGCCGCTCTGACCGTAAACAAGAGCGTTATAAACACGGTGCGTGTGCTGCACTTATGGCTGCATTAGCAATTGCGATTGCACTACTTGTAAATCAACCGTGGGCTATTATTGCGGGCTTTATCTTTCTTGCAATTGGTGTGTTTAGCGCAATTAACATTTTCTGGACCATTCCTGGGCAAACTTTAACGGGAGTGGGGGCCGCAGCCGGAATTGGATTAATTAACTCGGTAGGTAATTTAAGTGGTTTTACTGGCCCATATTTAACTGGATATTTATATACGACCACAGGCACCTATACAGTCGCATTCCTTGCCATTGCAGGCTTTGTAGCGATGGGCGGCTTAGGACTATTGCTATTAGCAAAGTTAAAATCGAATAGCTTAAAAGTAGAACAACAGCAACTTAAAGTTCGAACAGCTACGGAGATGAAATAATGGCGACCATCGGATTTGTGGGAACAGGCATTATGGGCATGCCGATGGCTATGAATTTACTGAAGGCAGGTCATCAACTTAAGGTCTGGAATAGAACTTCCTCTAAAGCAGATAGTTTAAAAGAGGCGGGTGCCCAAGTTTGCTCTGAACTTGAACAAGTCGGAAAAGATGTAGAGTTTCTAATTTGTATGCTTAGCGACGGGAAAACCTGTGATGAAATTCTGTTTAAAAAACACGGTGCAATTTCACAGCTAAAACCTGAAAGCACGGTTATTGTCATGAGTTCAATACCGGTTGAAGTTGCAAAGACACAAAGTGAAAAGTGTAAAGAAAGAGGACTTAGATACTTAGATGCTCCTGTTTCTGGCGGTGAAAAAGGTGCCCAAAATGCAAGTCTCGCCATTATGGTGGGCGGTGACGCTAAAACGTTTTCACAGGCTGAAACTATTTTAAGTGCAATGGGCCGACCAATTTTAGTGGGTGGGACTGGCTGCGGAATGCTCGCAAAACTTGTAAATCAAATGATTGTAGCCACCACTATTGCAACAGTAAGTGAAGGTTTATTGCTTGCCAGTAAAGCGGGCGCCGATCCTATTAAGCTAAAACAAGCACTCACAGGAGGCTTTGCCGATTCTCCAATTTTACAGCAGCATGGCGAGCGTATATTAAATCGAGATTTTAAACCTGGTGGCACTGCTCGAAACCAGCATAAAGATATTCATACAGCCGTTAGCTATGCTAAATCACTTGAATTGAATTTGCCTATCGCCCAACAAGTGAGTCAATTGTTTGAAAATATGCTTGCTGCTGGAGACGGTGAGTTGGATCATTCTGGTTTAATTCGTGAACTTGAGCGAATGAATCACGTTTAATCATGTTTAAATATCTTAATAGGTAATTGATTGATGCAGCAGAACTATTGCTGCATCAATCGCTCTATCAATTAGAGCACTATTTAACTTCGATAACGATTGCTTATTTACAACAAATTAGGAGGCTAAAATTAAGCTGACAAACCCCAATTCCTCCAATAAAAAACTTGCTATTTAATCTATATGGATTATTATTTTTCTTTTAAAGATGAACGCTCTTAAACAAAATAGTTAGAAATTTTTGAATTCATCTTTGATTGTTTGACTTACTTATAAGGCCAATATATTAAATTTTGGTTTATTTATTATGTCTATGCCCTTAAGGAATTTAATTTTAACTGAATTGTGGAATCTAATGAGTAAACAGCAGACTAAAGAAAAATTGATAGAAGCAGCAATCATTCTTTTTTCACAAAATAATATTGAAACGCTATCAGTGCAAAAAATTAATGAGACCGCAGGCGTAGCAAACAAATCAGCACTTTATTACCACTTTAAGTCTAAATGGGGCTTAGTAGAAGCGGCCTTAGATCATGTTATGCAGCCATATATGGCTGACAGCCTTGAATTACTAAATGCTATTCCTCCAGATAACGTACAGGTTTCTGATGTGGTAGATGCGTTAATGAAGCCAATGGTAAAAATACTTTTACAGGATAATGGAATTCATTACTTAAAGTTTTTCTCTAAAACGATTAGTGCCGGAGATGAAGGACGAGTTATTGTTGCGAAAACCTTAGTGCCGATTGCAAATAAAGCTGTAGCTTTATTAAAACAGGCTTTACCTGATGCTGATTCTAATGCGATTTCACTTAAAGTTCTTTTTACTTTTAATATCATTTTAAATGTGATTAGTGATATTGGGCTTGAGCATTTTTGGCCAACAGATGTTAAGGACCATAGATTATTAGGAAAATATTTAAAAGACTATATTGAAGGGGGAATTCGTTTTAAAGCTGAACATTTTTATAAATAAAGAAAGAAGTTCGTCTAATTTCACAAAGATAATTTTAGAGTGTCTCATTTAACATTTTTAGAGTATCTGCATATTCACTATGCCTCAAAACAACATGTTTTGTTACTTATCATTTTGATATTAAAATAATTTTATTGATTTGACGCAAGAAAATAATTTTCTTCATGGGTGATAAAAATAGCTTGATATTTAATCTAGTTGGATTATTATTTTAATCTAAATGGATTAAGTCTCGGAAAAAATTCGAGATTAAGAAATATAACAAAGAGATCAAGTTTGTATCACTTGGTCAAAATGGAAAAGTATTATGGAAAAATTTAATCAGTTAAGGATTGCAATATTATTGACGGTTATTGGCTCTGTGGGTTTGAGTGCGTGTAATGATAGTGATGATTCTACTCAGGTAAATAAACCAACAAACCCAGAAACTGAGTTAACAGATTGCATGTGGCAAGATTCTGTAACAAGTAAACAGCATACTGGAGAAGACCCGTTAAATTATGCGTTTCCTGATTCTAATGTAACGTATTGGTCATCAGAATTTACTGTACCTGAGGGTGCAAAAGTGATGATTGATGGTGATTATCCTTATTCAAGACACTTTTCATTGGTGAGCTATACTGCTAAAGGTGAGCGGGTTAACTCATTATTAGACGCTACTATTTTGCCTAACCAAGGTTCAGTTAACCCGTTTGTAGTCGGCAATAACCGTCTAGGTAAAAACCGCGCTTATTCAGCGCAATTACAATTGGGAGACCTACCACATAGTCCTTTAAGTAATACTTTGTATGCGCCTAAAACAGCAGACGGTAAAGTTGCCATTTTATATCGTGTATATGTACCCAACAAAAATATGGATATTAAAGGAAATGTGAGTTTTCCTCGATTTAAAGTTCAACTTGCAAATGGGGAAGTTAAAAAGGGTCAAGATGTTTGTAATGTTCTACAAGTAAAAAAAGCACCGATTGATCGTATATCAACAATGCCATTAAAAAATACTGTAGATGCATTTAACCAAAACAGATATGAGGGTTTTCCTGCACAACAGGAACCAAAATGGTACAAAGCCTTTAGTGCTTTAGATAGCTTTAAATGTATTTATAAATTCGATCCTATTACAAAACAGCCGATTGATAAATGCGAAGGTTTGGCGGTCACACCTAAACTTGGTTATTGGGCTACGCCTGACAATGAATATGTTTATGCGGCGGTAAGTAGACGATTAGGCAAAGTGATAGAACTTCGAGGTAAAGTTCCAACTACAGAAAAAACCTTTAATAATGATCCGTTTGTTCAAAAAATAGATGTACGTTATTGGTCAATTTGTACAAATGAAGTGATTTCAACCGCGACAAATTATTGTCTTTATGATGAAAATATTCAAAAAGTAGACAAAGACGGGTTCTATACCATTGTTGCTTCGTTACCAGAAGATCGACCAGCGAATGCAAGAGAAGAGTGTGGCGTATATTTCCTTGAGCTAAGCCCTCGTGGTTCAGGTTATACAGCCGAAGATGGTAAAGCTTTCGGTCACTCAGACTTTGGTTTATTTATTATGCGTAATTTATTACCTGATAATGCCTTTGCTCACGCCGTTCAGAAGGTGAAAGTACCGGGTGAAGAAAAAGCAGTAATGGGCGACTATTTACCAGATATTCATTACACCTCGAAAGACGCTTTTGAAACAAAAGGATGTTCTTAAAATCCAGGTTCAAACTAAACCAATCTTTTGATGAAAGATTGGTTTTTTGTTAGCTCAATAAGAAAGTTTAATTCAATAAAAATGACTCCCAAATATGATGGGATACAACGTCTATAGAACATAAATAAGGAAATTTTATGAAACTTAACGTACTCACTACTTCATTGTTATGCGCTTTAACTTTCAATACATTTGCAGAAACTAAAGTAGAAAAAGCAGTTATTGATTCAAACGCTTCTTATACTAGTAAATACAATCTCCAAAATGCCGATGAGTTTAATAACGCCGCAAGAGGTTTTATTGCTAAACCCAGTGGGCAAATAAAGAATGAGCAAGGAGATGTGATTTGGGATTTTGATGCATTTAATTTTATTAAAGATCAGGCCCCTGATACTGTAAATCCGAGCCTTTGGCGGCAGGCTAAATTAAATAATAATGTGGGTTTGTTTAAAGTTGCAGACCGTGTTTGGCAAGTTCGCGGTTTTGATCTGGCAAACATGACCATTATTCAGGGCAAGAGCGGCTGGATTATTGTTGACACGTTAACGTCAAAAGAAACTGCCCAAGCTGCTATTAAATTTGCAAGACAGCATCTAGGTGACCAAAAAATCTCAGCGATTATTTTCACACATAGCCATGTTGACCATTTTGGGGGAGCGCTAGGTGTTATCTCTACCGAAGAATTAAAGCAAAAGAAAATACCGATTATTGCACCCGAAGGCTTTATGGAAGAAGCGACCAGCGAGAATATTATGGCTGGCCCAGCAATGACTCGGCGAGCAACCTATATGTATGGAACATATTTGCCTAAAAATACCGAAGGTTTAGTAGATAATGGTTTAGGTAAGGCTGTAGCAGTCGGACAAATCGGGATTTTAGCACCCAATCAGTTAATTACCCAGAAAGAACAAAAATTGAATATTGATGGGGTAGATTTCGTATTTTATAACGTTCCGAGTTCTGAAGCTCCTTCAGAATTAACCTTCTCAATTCCCTCAATGAAACTATATAACGGCGCAGAGATTCTCTCCCATACGCTACATAATCTTTACACTCTAAGGGGTGCTAAAGTACGCGATACGTTAAAGTGGGTCGGTTATCTTAACCAAGCTTTAGTGCAAACCCAAAACTCAGAAGTTTTTATTGCCCAACATCACTGGCCAGTTTGGGGGCAACAAAATATTCAAGACTTTATTAAGACACAAAGAGATGTCTATAAATTCATTCATGATCAAACTGTTCGTTATATGAACTCTGGTTTAAATGGTGCTGAAATTGCCGAGAAGATTAAACTGCCACCTGAGTTAGACCAAAAGCTATATGCTCACGGCTATTATGGAACCTTAAAACATAATGCAAAGGCTGTATATCAATACTACATGGGTTGGTTTGATGCCAACCCGTCAAATTTAGACCCATTACCGCCTAAAGATGCTGCAAAGAAATATATTGAACTGGCAGGTGGCGAGGCAAATGCTTTAAAAAATGCTCAGCAAGCTTACGACAAGGCTGATTACAGATGGGCTGCGGAAGTTCTAAAACATTTAGTATTTAATAACCCAAAGAATTTTCAAGCCAAAGAATTGCTGGCAAAAACTTATCGACAATTAGGATATTCAGCGGAAGCTTCGACTTGGCGTAATTTCTATTTATCGGGCGCACAAGAATTACAAGGTGTTACCCCAGTTAAGAATACCTCGGGACGTTTAGGTTTACTTATTCATACGCCGACTGAAAGATTTCTTGAAGCGATGGCAACCAATCTGGATGTTGAAAATTTAAAAAATGAAAATCAGTGTATGAACTTAGTATTGACCGATACACAAGAAAATTTTTCATTACGGATTGAAAACTCGGTCATGCTCTTTGATAAATATGACAGCAGTAATCTACCTACAAACTGCCCAACGTTGAAGCTGACTAAACTTTTATATTTAAAGTTAATTACAGGTGAAGTGGATGCTTCGAAAGTTTTATTTTCTAAGGACAGCGAAATAAAGGGCAATCCTTTAAAAATTGGAAAATTCTTTTCTTCATTTAAAAAGTCTAGCAATGGGTTTCCAATAGTGACTCGTCCAGAAAATTAAAACGATCAAAGATAGATTCCTAGGAAACTTAAGCTAAAGCATCCTTCTAGATCTGGCAGTACCTGATACACCTGACAATCAGATACTGCATTTTTAACTTTATATAAACCAAATTATCAGATGTGCTGGTGTAAATTTGGAGGTTCTAACTTCTAGTCTCTTTAAAAAGTGAGCGTTACGTGAGAAGAGTAATTTTAGCTGCTACATTAAGTTTTGCCGTACTAGGTATGCAAGGTTGTCTTTCTTTGCCTAATAAAGTTGATGAAAAACCTGCTGAAAAGGAAAACGAGTATTTTTCAGAAACTGTTAAGTTCAAAGGATTAAGCCAAACGCAAATTTATGATGCTTCTAAAAACTGGCGAAACAATGTGGTGGATTATGTTTCAAGTCGAAAGATTATTCAGGCAGATGAAGTAAATAAAGTACTGACCATTAAAGGACATGCAGGGCTAAAATTTGATAATTGTATGGACTGTCTAAGCAGAAATATGATTAAGGTAGCGGATGATTCTTTTAATTATATTTTGAAAATAGAAGTTAAAGATCATCAAGCTAAGCTTACTTTTAGCAATATAGAACCTCGTGACAACCGTAATAATCATTTTTATAAAGATAAAAATGCAGCCATAAAAAATCAATTAAAGAACATTGTGGAAGGTTATAAATTTCATATTTTACATCCGAATGCTCAGCCTAAAGGTGCAAGTCCAATGTAGTTTTCTTATATATTGGGTTTTAAAAAAGTATAGTTGAAGGGGCCCAGCTTAGGCTCGTGAGAGATAAATGTCTAAGTAAAATAGGCATTTATCTTTACTCCATAGATGAGGTATTTTTCCTTAATATAAAAAAAATAAATATTGCATATAAATATCTTGAATAAATATTGGTTTCCTGTATGCTTAACTTAACTAGAAAAAAGACTTGTAGTAAATCTTCTTTAAGTATCGCAGTTTTAGTCATAATCCTTCGTTTTTTTCAGATCTTAAGCTCAATTCGTTATTATTTTTTCAAAGTTATATTTGTCATTTTAAAATGACTCAAATTATTAAAATCAAAGGATATATTATGTCTAATACAAGTAATGGTACAGTAAAGTGGTTTAACGAAACTAAAGGTTTCGGTTTTATTCAACAAGAATCTGGTCCAGATGTGTTTGCCCATTTTAAAGAAATCGCTTCTTCTGGCTTCAAAACTTTATATGAAGGTCAGCAAGTAACTTTTAATATCGCTCAAGGCCAAAAAGGTCCAAGTGCTGTGAATATTATTCCACAGTAATAAGCGATAAATAAAAAAGCCCTGAATATTCAGGGCTTTTTTATTTATTCTGAATCAACTTTTACCTGACGATGAATTAATCTTAATTCTAAATTTTCTAAGCTAACGACCTGATCATTTGAATCAACCAGCTTTAATTTAAGTAAATCATTTGTATTTTTGTGGAAAACCTTAACCACATCTTTATCAGCTTCAATAAAGTTGCTGCCAGACTCAAGCATTGCAAGTAATACAATATTTAAGCTTCTACCTTTTGGTGTGAGTAAATACTCTTTGCGCTCTCTAACGCCGATTTCCTTA
Organism: Acinetobacter lactucae; assembly: GCF_001605885.1. GTDB lineage: Bacteria > Pseudomonadota > Gammaproteobacteria > Pseudomonadales > Moraxellaceae > Acinetobacter > Acinetobacter lactucae. The sequence goes on from NZ_LRPE01000002.1 coordinate 73,907, forward strand.
TAAATAGATAATTCAAATATTTCTAATTGAATAAGATGTTTTAGTCGATTAGATAAAATTTGCTTTGATATGCCTGTATTTTCTAAAAATTCATTAAATTTGGTTACCCCATAAAAAGCTTCTCTTAATAAGAGGATGGTCCACGTGTCATTCAATATTTCAGCAATTTGAAAAATTCCACACGCATCTGCCGAGAATCTAATATTTGGAATAATTTGATTTGACATTCAGTGGGGCTCCAATTAGCATGAGTCTACAATTTAGACCTAGGGTTAATTCAGGTAGCATTATGCCATTTATAAATATACAAACAATAGAAGGCTTACTAGATAAAGAAAGTAAGGCTGAGCTTTTTAAGCGAATAACAGATTTATTTGTAGAGATTGAAGGAAGGGGAAATGAGGCTTTTCGGGAGCATGTCTGGATACGAATTGATGAATATCCTCCTGAACAGTGGCAATTAGGTCACTTGCGACCAACAAAAGAGATGATTGAAATAATATCTAAAGCTAATTAATTATTATTCTTCCAGTGGTGTTCGGTGTAGAAATACCGACATAACAAACCTGAATTATTTTAGGGTAATTCAGGTTATTAAATAAATTTTAACTGTTAGAAAATTACTTCTGAAAGTTAATTTTCCTGTACTGATGAGGTGTTAAACCAAATTGCTTTTTAAAAGCCCTAACAAAGTTAGTAGACTCTTCATATCCAATCAAGGTTGCAATATCTTGAATTTTATATTGTTCTTTTGCTAAAAGTTTTTTGGCTTCTTTGAAACGAATCTCATTGAGAATTTGAAGAAAGCTTGTTCCTTGTGTCTGTAAATGGCGTTTAATCGTTCTTTCAGACATATTTAAACGTTTAGCAATCTCGGGAAGAGATGGATAGTTTTTATTGAAATTATGTAAGAGTTCCATTCTTATCGAATTTTGTAAATGATATGTAGCATCTTTTACTATTAAACTTTTATCTTTTTCACAGTATTGAATAGCTTGTTGGAAGGCAACTAAATCACCTTGCGGATTGGGATGTTTTAAATATTTTAAAGGAAAAGCTATAGCATTCCGCTTACTATTAAAATGAATCTTTATATTTTTATTTAAAACCTCTTCATAATCTGAAGATTCACTCCAATCTAGAAAAATTTCACAGTTCTCTAAATTTTCTTGAATGAGCAGTTCTAATAAATGAACTCCACCAAATAAAAGACTTTCAATTAAAAATGCTCTTAATTGTTGAGACTGCTGTTCATCACCTAATTTTACTGGGTGAGTATCATCAAGATAAATGTATACAAGCTTTTCGTCGAAAGTCCAAGTTGGTATGAAAGTTTGAATACGTGTACAGAAAAAATGTTGGCAAAGATTGAGTGCTGCTTCTATATCAACACAGCTCAAAAAAGCAAAACCTAATGAACCATGAGCAGTTGGCCATAAAGCATATCCATATTCTATTCCTAGACGATAGTTACCAGTCAGCCGAAGCGCATTGGCTACTAACTTAGACCATCGATGTGCACTAATTTTTGCATCATGTTGCTTAATGTCTAATAAGGTTAGTCCCGTATTTTCCAGAAGAGTCACAGCACTAAGATCGTATTTTTCGCAAATCTCTAATAAAAGACGGGCATAAGAGATCGATATGGTCTCATGAAATAAACCAAAAGGATCTTGCATATATTATTTAGTCCCGGCCTAAATTGATTATTAATATGGCATAACTCCACCTACTGTGTGAAGGAGTTTTTGAATAATTTATAAACTAATCTTTGATTATTTTGAGTTCCCAGATGTTAGCTAAATATTCTTATGCAGTTGTTGAAAATCCAATCGCGATGAAACGATTTCCTTTCAATGTAGCTTCTAGATTTTTTAATAAAGATGCACCGAACGCAACAGAAGCACAAATAGCTTCCTTTAATTGCTTTAGACACATTGGTGATCCTGTAGCCGATAATTTAGTTGAATGTATGCATAGGGTTGGAGTTTCATCTAGACATATGTTTAATCAAGCGCTTGAATATGGAATTGAAACAGTTGATAACCCACCTCAAGAACTCATAGATTTTTTTGCTGTAGTGGATGACTTCCCATATTGGGTAGATCATAAAAGGATGGAAAGAGCTACTTGCTTTTATCAATTACTAGGTAAAGAAGCTTTTGCTATTTTTATTCCTGGATTGGCGATAGGTTATATTGCTCCTCTTGCTAATCATGTTTTACTAAGATCAGGAGATCTTTATAAAAAAGCAGGGAAGCGTGCTGTAGAAACCTTAAATTGGTTTAATGCTGTCACTGCTCCAAATGGTATGAGCAGTCGTTTTAGTCCAGGATATAAAGCATGTATACGAATAAGAATGGTTCATGCGCATATGCGAAAAGCAATGAAATCCAGAAATGACTGGGATTTTGAACAGTGGGATGACCCTATCCATCAAGTTATTTACACCGCAACAATTGTACCATTTGCCTTAGTTGCAATTATGGGGGCAAATGTTTTAGGAGTGCTTTATGGCAAAATGGAGCGGGAAGATATTTTTCACCTTTGGCGTTTCATTGCATATGTTGTTGGAGTACATCCTTCACTTGTTCCAACGAATGAACGAGATATTTGGCGTTTAACTTGGATGGAATTACATCAAGTTTTTATCCCTGATGAGACATCTGCTATGTTGGGTGGCGCTCTCTGGCAATCATTAGATGAAATAATACGTTTCGATCAGAATAAACTTGTAGATCGTATTAAAAGAAAAATGACTCAAGATTATATTAGTACTCTTACTCATTTAATGCTTGGTAAAGAGATAGCTAGCTCATTAACTTTTCCTAAAAAAACAATTACTGGCACCGCATTAGTCGGGGGGACTTTTGCTAAGAACTTTGTTCTCACTTCAGTTGCACGCATTCTACCTAATGGTATTGATCGTTTAGGTAAGTATAAAGCTAAACAACAAAATGAGTTTATGCAACAAATCATCAAAAATACTCAGGCCGATCTTAGTTATGAGAGGGGGTAAGGTAATATATTGAATAAAAGTATGGAATCTATTTAATAAAAAACTGCTGAAAGCAGTTTTTTATATTTAGGAGCAAATTCTAAATAATTAGCTTATAAATTTTGAAGATGCTTAATATAAGATTCATATTGGATTGAACTTTTTTCTTGCAATGAAATCTGCAAATGAAAGGTTCTTTTTTTATACGCTCTTTATATCCACCGACGGCGGCACCCCAAAAAAACGTTTATATTCTCTGGAAAATTGGGACAAGCTTTCATAGCCGACTTGCATGCTTGTAGATGAAATATCATATTCTTCGGTCATTAATAAACGCCGTGCTTCGGTCAACCGCATTCTCTTTTGATACTGTAAGGGACTCATTGAGGTTATATCCCTAAAATGTTGATGAAAACTTGATGCACTCATCCCCATTCTGCTTGCCAGTTCTTCAATACTAAATGGTTTTGCAAAATTTATTTTCAGCCATTCAATTGCTTTCACAATTCGATGGCCTGTAGTTCCTGCCGCTACAATACGTTTAAGGCGATCGCCTTGCGGACTCATCAATAAACGATAAAAAATTTCTTTAATAATAAGAGGAGACAAGATTGGGATGTCTTGTGGTGTGTCTAGTAGTTTTAATAACCGTATAAAAGCATCATTCAGTTCCGAACTCACCACTCCAACAGCCATTCCTTTTTTTTCATTATTTGTATCTTTAAAAGGAATATGCGCTTCAAGCATGATTTGGGCAAGCACATAGGGATCTAGTCGTAAGACTATTGATAAATAAGGTTGTTCAACCGAAGCCTCAAGAACTTGGGCAATTACAGGCAGGTCAATTGCGGTAAAAAGGAAATGGTTAGAGTCGTAGGTATAGGTTTCTTCACTAAGAATCACCTGTTTCTTCCCTTGAGCAATCATACATAGACTCGCATCCATCATGCTGCTATTTGGCTGGGTCAGTGTTTCTGCACGAAATAAGGTCAGTCCCATAATAGGTGTTTCGAATGTACCTTTTTCTTTAGTCCATCGATCGACAAGTTGAGCTAATTCTTGATTAGGGTTTAGAGACCTATTCGCCATTCAGATTCCACCGTTTACCCTCTGTGTTTTTATTGTAGGCATTTCAAAACAGAAAAATAGAGAGAAGTGCAACAATTCGGAGGATTAGGCAAATCTGTAAGAGGAATAGAACAACGCCTGTCGACTTTCATTTTTATACTGAGAAACATGGCGAAAAGACGATGAGTTGCAACCTATTGAGCCAACACCTTTTAAAACACAATGATGAGTTTAAAAATCTGTAGCCCTTGCTGAGTTTTCAACGAAAAATCGTCTTTATTTACATTAAACATGAGAGAAAAAATATGACAATTGAAGTTCTAGGATATGCCGCGCTGTCATCAGAAACTCCTTTAGTTCCATTTAAGTTTGAACGTAGAGCTCCACGTGAAGATGATGTCGTTATTCAAATTGAATATTGTGGTGTTTGTCATTCAGATCTACATCAAGCTAAAAACGATTGGGGATTTAGCACTTATCCGTTAGTTCCGGGTCATGAAATTGTAGGGCGTGTCACCTCAATTGGCCCCAAAGTCACAAAGTATAAAGTTGGTGATTTGGTGGGCATTGGTTGTATGGTCGACTCATGCCGTACTTGTTCAGCTTGTCATTCCGGACTAGAACAGTATTGTGAACAAGGCAATATCCAAACTTATGGTGGCGTAGACCGTCATGACCAACGACAAACACAGGGCGGATATTCTCAAACCATTATTTGTAGTGAAGATTTTGTATTAAAAGTACCTGAAAATCTGGATGTGCAAGCTGTACCGCCGTTACTTTGTGCTGGGATTACCACATGGTCGCCACTGCGTCACTGGAATGTTGGAAAGGACAGTAAAGTCGCTGTAGTCGGTTTAGGTGGTTTAGGACACATGGCGATTAAACTTGCCAATGCTCTAGGTGCGGAAGTGACCTTATTTACTCGATCAGCCAACAAAGAACAGGATGCAAAACAACTTGGTGCGCATCATGTTGTACTCTCAACAGATGAAGCTCAAATGAAATCAGTGTTAAATCAATTTGATTTAATTATTGATACTGTGCCTTATGACCACGATCTTAAACCTTATATTCCAACTCTAGCTTTAAATGGAACCATTGTGTTGGTCGGATATTTGGGTGAAATTAGCGCAAATTCAATCCCAATGATTTTGGGTAGAAAATCCATTGCAGGTTCGGTGATTGGTGGAATTAAAGAGTCACAAGAGCTACTCGATTTTTGTGGTGAGCATAATATCGTTTCTGAGGTCGAGATGATTGATATGCAAAATATCAATGGAGCTTTTGAGCGTATGTTAAAGAGTGATGTGAAGTATCGTTTTGTGATTGATATGAAAACTTTATCTGATCATTAAGTTTGTTCGATTTGAGCTGTGCATTCTACCTTAGGGTGCACAGCTCAAAAAAAGCCTCTAAACGAGACAGTATTATTAAGTTGATATTTAAGAATTTCCTTAATTATGTAATTAAATGAAAAACAATAATTATTTAAATATTTTCTAGCCAATTTCACATTGACACCTCAAATATTGAAGATTACCATTTGCAGGCTGGCCACATTGCCAGGCAGTTTTGACAGACTGCTCATGAACTTTCACATCAGAGTTATTCCATCTGAGGAATACTCTTGTGTGGTGAAACACTCGTTCCCTCCCGTAGCGGTAGGACGGGAGAGGGACACCTTCGGGTGTGCTAGTTTAAGTTCATGCTAGTCTGTCAACCCTCTTCCGTTCTGCCACCATAATTTTGATGTTTTGGCAGAACTCCCAATAAAAGGAGTTGGCTTTGTACATTCATCATTTCTTGGCAGCTATTGCCAAAAGCTATAACGACACAACTTAAATGATTAAAGCAGTTTGATCGCCAATAGGCTTATCTGACTTTAATTCGTCACAACTAAAAACTTAAGCAACAATAAAACTTGAGATGTGCCAAGCACAGTCTTTATAGGTTTTGCTATGCCTTTTTTCTCCCCAAAAGAGCAGTGGCTTTTATATCTCATTTATATACAACAAGAATTTATTTTATAACGGTAAAAATATGCCACATTCAGATCTCTCATTTCGTGCTTTAAGCGTGCTTCACACTTCCCGTTATCTTTTTAATAAATACGGTTTTCATAAAGTTGGGGTAGACCGAATTATTGAATCAGCAAAAATCCCCAAAGCCACTTTTTATAACTACTTTCATTCAAAAGAAAGACTGATTGAAATGAGCTTAACTTTCCAAAAAGATGGACTTAAACATGAGGTCATTTCGATTATCTATGTTCAAAAAGATTTAACATTAATTGAAAAACTTCGCAAAATTTACTTCTTACATGCAGATTTAGACGGGCTTTATCATTTACCTTTTAAAGCCATTTTTGAAATTTCGAAAACGCATCCAAAAGCTTATCAAGTTGTGATTGACTATCGAAACTGGCTCATTAACGAAATCTATAAGTTACTTTTACCCACCAACGAGAATGCTTCAAAGCCAGATGCACATATGTTCTTATTTGTGATTGATGGAGCAATGGTTCAGCTTTTGGATGTAAATAGTGTGGATGACAGGGAAAGGCTGCTGGATTATTTTTTGGTGCAGATTGAGTAGTTTTTTCACTTTTAATTTGGGGTTTTTATTAAAAAGGAGTTAGACAAAGCTTAAGTCTAACTCCTTACACAAATGAAAAATTTATGATTTAGAAGGAATATATTTACGCATAGCAAAGATAAATAGCGTAAATAAAATACTAAAACCAAAAACAGGTAAGCTGAGCCCTAATACGAGACTCACCAATATTAACCCTAATTTTTGTGGGCCAGTTGCACGACTCCAAATCAATAAGCTTTGACCAACAAAGTGGGTGGTCATGTGTTTTAAATTCGAGTTTTTAAATGCAGCTTTATATGCATAAATAATCATGATACACAGGGCAAGCGCGTAAAGCGCCAGTACCAGTTGGTTTATCCAGCCAAATAAAACCCCAATATGCGCATCAACTCCCCAACGAGTGAGCTTTGCTACCAGCGAATAATCTTTAAAAGCAAGTTGATCGATAACTTTGTGTTGTTCCATATCAATAGCGATACTGTCTGCTTGAGTTGGCCATTTGCGCTGAATCTCGGCTACGGTCCAAGCTTGATTTCCACTGGTTGGTGGCTTGATTTGTATTTGTGCTGCATCAATGCCATGTGCTCTGGCTATTGAAAGAGCGCTATCGTACTCACTGGAAACGATATTTAAATTGAGATTTTCACTGTGTGGCATTTCGTGATGTTCATGGTGCATCACTGTAGGTAAATTATCTTCTTGAAGAGAAGTTGCTAATGTTGGAGTTTGCCAGTTCAGCCATTGACGAGCAACTCGAATATTATCTCCAGCCCATTCAGACCATGTAAGACCCGTAATGGCGATGAATAATAAGAGTGGAAATAAAGTTAAACCCAGTGTGCTATGCCATCTCAATAATTTATTTTTTTGTGTTTGTCGGATTTTAAGGTTTTGACGACGTTTTAACCAATTATATAGTCCAGTTAAAGTCAAAATAGCTAACCAGCTTGCTGCCAGTTCACTATAAAAGCGGCCCCATTTTCCGAGCAATAAATTGCTATGCAGTTGATCCAGCGTAGTACGAAACGGTAGCACTCCACTCGTACCATAGACCGCTAGGTGACCGTGGGCTTTAAGCGTAAAAGGATCAATAAAAACGGCTTCATTTGTAAAATCATGGATAGGGTCTGAAAAAATGACACGAGTTGTCTGGTCAGTGCTAGGGGCTGGTCTAACTTCAATCACCTGTGCAGACTTAGGCATTACTTGCTTTGCGGCTTCAATTTGCTGGCTCAGTTTATGTGGTGTTTGATTCAATGGCTGAACGTATAGAACATCTTTATAAATGGCTTGTTCTAGTTGAGGCGTAATGGCATAGAGTAAACCGGTAATTGCAGCAAACAAGATTAATGGTGCAATAAAAATACCAGCATAAATATGAATTAAACGGTAAAGACTACGCCAGAAAGATGATTGGGTCAGCATCGGAAGATAATGTCTATCAGATTTTGGGCTGGATTATAACGAGTTATTTATTTTAATGTTGATTGAGCTGTAAACATGATTAAATTATTTGACTCGCTTTTGTGTAGGGTTTTTAACCCAATCATTCAATATTTTTTATTACTTGATAAATTTGGCGTTTTTTTTGCTTAGTATCTAAGATCTTATCTAACATACTCAATTTGATTGTTATATTAATGATGATTCAAATTTTCTTGCTCCCTTATGGTGTTTTTTCACATGAAAAATGCACTAAATAGGCACATCTTTTTATTTTGCACTGTATTTGTGCGCGAAGTGCCGAAATGAGATTGCTGATTTCAATACTCACTTTATTCATCCTGTACGGATGCTCTTCATCTGAACAAAATAGAAAAACTCAAGAAAACTTAACAACTCATTCGATATGTGTTTTTGATAGTACAAATACAAAAGTCTGTGTAGACAAACCAGCACAAAGAATTGTTTCTTTATTTGAGTCGGGTTTAGATGGCTTATATATGTTAGGGCAAGGTCACAAAGTGATTGGTATACCAGCCGAAGTATATATCCAACCTTTATTATTTAATGCCTATTCAAAAATAGATAAGCGTATTGCTAATAAGCAGCTTGCGACACCTTCACAAGGTGCTAATGCAACCAATATTGAAAGTCTCGTGTTGTTAAAACCAGATCTGGTGATTGTAGGGAGCGGGCAAACCCAAACAATTGAACTATTACGGCAGTTTGGTATTGCTGTATATGTGATGGAGTCGGGTACTTACGAGCAAGTGAAAGAGGAGTTATCTGAAATTGCTGTTCTGAGCGGTGCCCAAAAGCGTGCTCAGGAAATTTTAAACTTTTCGGATGAAATTGTGGCGGAAGTTGCAGCCAAAACTGCACGTCAACCCAATAAGCAATCAATTTACTATGCATGGTCAGGCGGACGTATTTTTTCTACATCGGGACGTCAGTCAATTACCAATGATTTTATTGAGCTGGCGGGTGCGTACAACATTGTTCAGACCGATGCCAATCAACCTAATGTAAACCCAGAGACCCTCATTGAATGGAACCCTGACAATATTGTGCTTTGGAATACCAACCCCCAACTGATTTATGAACGAAAAGAATTACAAGGTTTAAGCGCTGTGCAAAACCGTAAGGTATTTAATTTGAGTCCTGCATTTATATATAACCCCCATACCATCAAAATTATTATTACGGCGATTTATCTAAATCACAGTATTTACCCTGAACAGTCCGATTTACCAGTAAGTGCTTTACAACAGCGTATTTTAACTAAGTTGTATGGTGAGCAGCTTGCCAAAGCGTTGGTGCAATGAATATGGAAAAACTGAAATATTATTGGTTTTATCCTTTACCTTTCCTCATGATTTTTATCTCGCTGCTTATTGGGCCAACGCAGACGTTGAGTGCATGGGACTATATACTATGGGGCGTACAAGCGGTCTTTGGTACGCCATATTTTGATGCGGAACAATTTGGACTGATGCAAAACATTATTGTGAATGTCAGATTGCCTAGAATTTTACTGACCTTTATGGTGGGAGCTGCGTTAGCAACTGCGGGTAATGGCTTGCAAGCATTGTTTCGTAATCCTTTAGTTGACTCATATGTGCTCGGTATTTCATCTGGTGCTGCGTTCGGTGCAGCTTTAGCGCTTTCTTTAAGTTGGATTTCGCCCAATCTATCAGCCTTTATTTTTGGTGTGTGCGCTGTTGGCTTAACATATTTATTTGCACATCAAAAACATGAAAGTCAGACGTCTTTAGTGATGGTGATTTTATCGGGCATGATTGTTTCGGGGCTGTTTTTGGCAGGACTTACAGTTATTCAATACTTAAGTGATCCATTTAAACTGCAAGCCATTGTGCAATGGACCATGGGTAACTTACATCAAGCTTCTTGGCAAAAGGTTCAATACGCCGTGCTACCGATTTGTATTGGCCTTGCTGGATTATTTGCAATGCGTTGGCGCCTAAACTTAATGGCACTCGGTGCTGAAGAAGCACAAGCTGTGGGCGTTAATCCGCGTTGGGAACAGCTTCTTTTAATTGTACTAGTAACTGTATGTACTTCCACATCTGTGGCTGCGGCGGGCATTATTAGTTTATATGGGCTGTTTATGCCGCATATTGTGAGAATGTTGGTTGGGCCAGATCACCGCTATAGTATTCCTGCCAATATGGTGTTGGGTGGCAGTTTTTTACTATTGATTGATAACTTTTCTCGAGTTTTACTGACATTTGAAATACCGATTGGTATTTTTACCATGCTACTTGGCGCGCCATTTTTCTTATTATTAATGAAAACACAGAGGACTCATTGGGCATGATTCAAATTGATCAGTTAAATTATGCTTATGGGCACAAACAGGTTCTTAAAAATATTCATCTGGAGTTTCCTGAAAATCAGTTTTCCGTCATTTTAGGGCGCAATGGCTGCGGCAAATCGACACTTTTTAAATTGATGGCGGGCCTAGAACCCGTAAAAGATGGGTTGATTCGTTACTCTGGAAAACCATTATCGGACTTTAAAGGAAAAGATCGGGCTGCCTTGCTCGGCTTTTTACCGCAGTTTCATAAAACCGTATTTCCATTTTTGGTTAAAGATGTGGTGATTACGGGACGTGCAGCTTTTAGCCGATATCGTCCTTTAAAATCAGACTGGGAACGTGTAGACCAAGCTTTGCTTGATTTAGACATTGAACATTTACGTGACCGTCCTTATACCGAGTTATCGGGTGGTGAAAGGCAATTGGTTATGATTGCCCGCATTTTAGTGCAAGCCCCAAAAGTTATTTTGCTTGATGAACCAACCAATCATCTCGATGTTTATTATCAGTCTTATTTAATGAAAAAATTGCGTCAGTTGTCGCGGCAAAATTTTACGGTGATTGCGATTATGCATGATCCTAACTTGGCTTTTTTATTTGCAGATCATCTGTTTTTTATGCGACAACATGAGGTGGTTAAGCCTGAGTCAAAAACACGAATCACCGATCCGAAGTTTTTAAAAAGTATTTACGATGTCGAGTTTCATGAGGCCATGATTCAAGACAAAACTATTGTTATCCCTGATCATTCTTGGCTATAAATATGTTTGATTATCAGTTGGTTGGAAAATCTGACCACGATTCTGCGGTAGAGTTTGCGCTTTATACAAGACAGTTGCTATTCCCAGAAATTTATCATGGGCAAGTCCCCAAAGATTTACAAAATTTTGAGCAATATTATGTTCAGGATCCATTGGGCTGCTTCATTACCGTAAAAGATCAAAACCGTATTATTGGCACCATTGCATATCGGGCATATGACCATCGTTTTGATTTAAATTTAGCGTCCAATACGGTGGAAGTGGTTAAGTTATTTGTATTACCTGAATACCGCCGTAAGGGCATCGCAACCAAGCTATGTGACATGTTGTTTAGCTATGCAAAAAACAATGGCATTACTCGCTTGTATTTGCACACACATCCTTTTTTGCCGGCGGCTGAAGAATTTTGGACTCTACAAGGGTTTGACGTTATCAAACGGGAATGGATCGAGACCTATGACACTATACACATGAGTAAATCTTTATAGTCTGTTAAAAAAATTTATTTCAAAACTACCTGATTTATGGCGTGCAAAGTTGTATCCGCTACTTTTAATAGTAGTTTTACTCGTCATGATTTTTATAAATTAATTATTTTTTCAAAAGCTTGAATAATAATTTCTATTAAATAACTAATTTACAAACGCTCCCAAACAGCAAATTTTATGTCTTAAATTAGCTTGAAAAAAGTTTGAAAAATAGACTTGAAATATATAGTGGCTTTATGCCACTATATATTCATCGAAGGTCATCAGACAAAAAGAGGATGATATGGCTATCCAGCTTTTAGATGCGGCAAGAAATGAAATTCCAGTGAAATTTTCGCAGTTTTCTGGTGGAGAGCGTCATGTTCAAATTGATGAGACAACGTTAGGTTCACTATCTGGCAACGTATTGGTCCGCGCGCAAATGGCCTCAAGTCACGATGTGATGGATTATTTGCTACTTGAAAATATATTGCTGAATCAGGGCTTAACTGTTGACCTAGAAATTCCGTATTTTCCATATGCACGTCAGGACCGTATTTGTGCAGTAGGCCAAGCATTTTCACTTGATGTGATGACGAAGCTACTTAACATCAACGCAGACAAAAAAGCAGGTAAACAAGGCAAAATCACTGTTTGGGACTGCCATAGTGAAGTAACAACAGCCTTGCTTGCTGCCAATACTTCTTTTAACGAAGTTGTAAATGTCAGTTCAGTCGACATCATCGCAAAGAGTGAAGCGCTAAGCACATTGTTAAAAGATGAAAAAACAGTACTGATTTGCCCAGACAAAGGCGCAAAAGCACGCACACAAATGGTTGCAGACGCTTTTAATCTGGAGCGCAAACAACCAATCACTATTGTTCAGTGTGATAAAAAACGTGACCCAGTGACTGGCAAAATTTTAGGTACGCATGTACATGCTACTGATTTATCAGGCCTAACAGCGGTCATTACCGATGACATTTGTGATGGCGGTGCAACTTTTATTGGTATTGCCAAAGAACTCCGTCGTCTCAATTGCCATAAGGTCGTTCTATACGTGACCCACGGTATTTTCAGTAAAGGAATAGAGGTTTTTGATGGGCTGCTTGACCAGCTATTTACCTCGGACAGCTTTCCACAACAAGTAACAGACAAAATTTCAGTAATTGCTTTTGCAGCAAAATAAAGAGAATAAAGATGACTATTAAACTTAATCCATTAAACGCTATCGATTTTTATAAAGCTGACCACAGACGTCAGTATCCGGCAGGCACAGAGTATGTATACGCCAACTTTACGCCGCGTTCATCTCGTCTCGCAAAAATGTTGCCTGACTTTGACGATAAAGTTGTGTTCTTTGGGCTTCAGGGTTTTATCAAACACTTTTTAATAGATACATGGAATGAAGGCTTTTTCAAGCAACCTAAAGACAAAGTAGTGGCTGCTTATAAACGCCGTATGGATAGTTCATTAGGTGAAGGTGCTGTGCCGGTTGATCACATTGAAGCATTACATGACTTGGGCTATTTACCTTTACGGATTAAAGCATTGCCAGAAGGCAGTCGCGTCAATATGCGTGTACCCGTGCTTACCGTAATTAATACCGACCCGCGTTTCTTTTGGTTAACCAACTATATTGAAACTGTGTTAAGTGCTGAACTTTGGAAAAGCTGTACTACGGCCACAATTGCCTATGAGTACAAACGTTTATTAACTCAATATGCCGTAAAAACTGGCGCACCACTCGATTTTGTACCTGTGCAAGGACACGATTTTAGTAGCCGTGGTATGAGCGGAATTTATGATGCCGCACAATCCGGTGTAGGCCACTTAACCAGTTTTATTGGAACAGACTCGGTTGCTTCAATTGACTACGCAGAAGAATATTACAATGCAACAGGTGTGATTGGGGTCTCTGTACCAGCAACTGAACACAGTGTGATGTGTATGGGCACAGAAAACAGTGAGCTAGACACATTTAAGCGTTTAATCTGCGAGCTTTATCCGTCTGGTGTGGTTAGTGTTGTGTCTGATACATGGGATTTTTGGCGAGTGATTACCGAGTTTACGGTGGCTTTAAAACCTGAAATTTTGGCAAGACAACCCAATGCTTTGGGCTTGGCTAAATTGGTTTTTCGTCCAGACTCTGGCGACCCTGTCAAAATTATTTGTGGTGACCCAGACGCCGAAGTCGGCAGCCCAGCATACAAAGGCGCGGTTGAATGTTTATGGGAAGTATTTGGCGGTACAACGACTGACCAAAGCTATAAAGTACTGAATGAACGTGTCGGTTTAATTTACGGTGACTCAATTACTTTAGACCGCGCACAGCGTATTTTGGAAGGGCTAGAAGCCAAAGGTTTTGCATCAAACAACTTGGTGTTTGGTATCGGAAGTTTTACTTATAACTACTTAACTCGCGATACTTTTGGATTTGCTGTGAAAGCGACTTGGGGGCAAGTAAATGAAGTAGGCCGTGAGCTGTTTAAAGACCCAATTACTGACTCAGGTGTAAAAAAATCTGCGAAAGGTCTGTTACGCATCGAAGAAAGTGAAAATGGCTTTACTTTGTTTGATGAGCAAACAGCCGAACAAGAGCAAGGCGGAGCACTTAAAACAGTCTTTGAAAATGGTAAACTTCAATATGAGTGTACTTTGGATCAAATACGTGAGCGTTTATCTATCGTATAACTGAGCTTAGATGAGTCGTTGCGTGTGTATCGGCTCATCATTTTTATTGAGAGGCTGAACGTGACTATTCAAACTGAACAAGAATTCCTTGCCAGTTATGATCGCCGAGATTATGACGCACCTTTACTCACTGTAGATATGGCTATTTTCTCGGTATTTAATGGTCAGTTGCAGGTATTACTCATTAAGCGACCCAACTTTCCAGCCAAAGACCAATGGGCTTTACCGGGTGGTTTTGCCGATTTAACCCATGATCAAGACTTGATGGCCACGGCTTATCGTAAGCTGGTCGAAAAAACAGGAATTGTTTCACCTTATTTGGAACAAGTTGCTTCTGTGGGTAATGCCAAACGTGACCCGCGTGGTTGGGCCGTGACTATTTTGTATTTTGCATTAATTGATTTTAATGCCTATCAACAACAAGCATTAGCTGAGTACAGCGAATGGGTGCCTGTAGCAAAAGCACAAGATTTCGCATTGGCTTTTGATCATAATGAATTGCTCACTTTGGCTTTAGAGCGTTTAACCAATAAAACTCGCTATACCGCACTGCCAGCTAGTCTTATGCCCGAGTTATTTACGCTAACTGAGCTACAAACTATTTATGAAATTATTCTTGGGCAATCTTTAGATAAAAAAGCGTTTAGACGTCGTATGATAGAAGCGGGCGCAGTTGAAGAAACCAACCACAGTAAAACCGTGGGTAAACGACCAGCTCAGCTTTACCGCTATGCACTCGATTCTTTTGATTTTATATTTCCTCGTTCACTCGAATTACCCAGAAATAAAGAGGGTGAAGATAAGCAAAACAATGAGCTTTCTGACTAGCGCATCTTGATGCACTTTTGATTTATAATGCCGCGCTTATGATTGATGTCATGTTTTGATCAGCACTTTGCCTATGTCACACGTTTCTCCCTGCTTCCAGCAAAACCAGTTTTTTGTGTTGGTGGAATATCTCACTTCACTGCATGAGATTTATCCTGTGAAACATGAGCTTGCGGGATTTCCGGCTGCAATGACATTGGCAGATCGCGTACATTCAGATCATGATATTGCGCCACTTGAAGCCAGCAAAAGTTATCCCGACTCAATCGATAAAGTCTTACACTTTTCAGGTAAGGCCCGAGACATACAAGACTTTGAGTGCTTTTTAAAGCAAGCCAAGTCTGCCAATATTCAAAACTTGTTATTGCTTACAGGTGATAAACTTAAAGAACACCATAATGGGCGAGATGGACAACCTCGTAGTCGATACCTAGAGTCGGTAAACGCCGTAATGGCAGCCAAGCAACACGGCGGGTTTCGTATTGGGGCTGCCTTTAACCCATTTAAATATGTTGAAGCTGAGCGTGATGCACAGTATTTAAAACTGCATAAGAAGATTAAAGCAGGTGCTGACTTTATCATTACCCAATTGGGTTATGACATTGAAGCCTTAAAGCAAGCCAAATCATTTTTAACCAAGAACCATTATTCGCAGCAAATACTGGCTTGTGTCATGCCTCTAACTTTGGGCCGAGCCAATTTTATGGTGAAGCATAAAGTCGCGGGTATTGTAATTACCCCACACATGTTAAAAGTTTTGGCAGATGAAAAACAGGCAGGGCATACAGACCGCGTTTATTTACGCTGTGCTTTACAGATTTTGATATGTAAACATATAGGATTTGCGGGTATTCATTTATCTGCTTGTCATAAGCCAGAAGAGCAAATGCTGCTTGAAAGCTACGTCGAGCAATACAGACATTTGGAGCTTAAAGTTTTAGAAGAGCTTTGGAATTCACTTTGGCAAGTCACGACGGGCAAAGAGTTTTCACCTGAAATTACTCGTTTTTCGCGTCAGCCGACCTCCAAACAAATCATTAAATATCGCCAATTGCATGTTATGCATGAAGCAATGTTTGGATCAAAAATTGCCAAGGGGCTTGGACGCTTTATTTTTAAAGCATCTTTTTGGGAAAATGCTGTGGTCGCTAAGGTATTAATTAAAACAGAAGTGCTGAGTAAACATAGCTTAGTGGGCTGTGAAAGCTGTGGTCAGTGCCGTTTAGGTGACACTTTATATATTTGTCCTGAAACGTGTCCAAAAGGTTTAGCCAACGGGCCCTGTGGCGGAACAACTTTAGACCGCTGTGAATTTGGTGACCGTGAATGTATTCACTCAGTCAAAGCAAGACTTGCAAAAGCAGTTGCACAAACTGAAATACTAAAAGAGAAATTGATTCCAACGGTACAACTTGAAACGAGAGGGACCAGTTCTTGGAAAAACTGGTATTTAGCAACAGAAGCTTAAGTTTTGTATTAACCCTTGATTTGAACTTGTTAAAAAATCAAATGATATGCTAAAGAATGGCAATAATTTAAAAATAACAATCGTTTGCCTTAATTATGTCCAATCAA
This sequence comes from Acinetobacter lactucae, assembly GCF_001605885.1. Taxonomy (GTDB): domain Bacteria; phylum Pseudomonadota; class Gammaproteobacteria; order Pseudomonadales; family Moraxellaceae; genus Acinetobacter; species Acinetobacter lactucae. Next base: position 90,677 of record NZ_LRPE01000002.1, read on the forward strand.
AGTGATCACCGAGGAGTATAATTAAAGCAAATCTTTTGCGTTAAAAGAAAGGCTGTCTCAATGAAAAAGTTGGTTGCTGTACTTACTGTAATTGTTGTTTTAACTGGATGTGTTTATGACCCTGTTAATTACAACAAAATACACGACCAAGAGTTCCAAGATCACCTCAGGCAAAACGGTTAGTAATAAAAAAACCCACTCAATGAGTGGGTTTCATTTTTAGTTCTGGTAATCTCTTTACCTTCCCGTGAAACAAATACGGCCAAAAGTGGAAGCTGCTCTCTTATGGCTCAATTTATTCTTCGTTTATACATTTAAATCTGATTTCAGTTTTAGGAAAGTTACCCAAAATATAGGGTGCTTTTTTAGTTGGGTAAACAATTCTGTATCAGTTCAATAATTCTTTTATCAGGTTTAACTAAAATCCTTTCACCAGTGGTAAGAGCTATAATTATTTTCCATTTATTGATAGCTTTCCTTTTTATACCTTGATTTATTAAATCTGGTGCCCATATGTTTTTAACCGCATTTACTTCAATTGCCCATCTAGCTACTTCACCATAATTAAGCATTTTAGGAAGAGGAGTGTTAATAAGATTAGGATTTATAGGAACTACAAAAGCTTTTTTCTTATCCATACGCCAGCTTACACTTTGAATAGTTACTGGTCGATTTCCATTATTTGTAATTTCAATATGGATATAATGGTCATCATCATTATATCCATGATTAGCGCTAAATAAAAAAATTAAGTTGGAAGTAACTAACAAATTTACTTTTTCATTCTTACGAGCTAAATATAGTGAAGTAATTACTGCCGCTAAAGTTCCAATAGAGGCTAACCAAGTGCCAATCATTGACCAAAAAGAAAGATCAATATTTGTTAATCCAAAATAAGTGGTTTCTATAGCCATTAATTTAAGCCTTTAAGAATAACTCATAAATCTAATCTAATTTAGCTGATATAAGTATTAACTTAACTGATAATTCATGAAGATTACATTAATATTTTTATGTGACAATTAGTAACCAGTTTGTTAGATTATGTGAACTTTATAAAACTGGTTAAATCATGAAAAAGAATATTAGTTTACTAATTTTAAGTATTGGTATAGTTGGTTGTGCTTCTCCAGCCTACAACTATCAAACCGTCCCTAAAAATATAAGCAAGCCACCAATTGGCTCAGTTAATAAAGCATTTGTAGGGGATCAAATGCTTGAACAAGGTATAGTGGTTGATCGTGAAGTTCTAAATGTACCTGAAAATATTAAAATTAGCTTTGCCTATTCACTTACTTCGGGCATTTACTTAAAAACAGGCCAAAATGAAAAAGGGCAATATTTTCAGCCATTCAATACTGTAAGCGGTGGGGGTATGGTTCAGAAAAACCCTTTAGCTGACCCATTTAAAGTAGTTATGCTTGATAATGAAAGTAAGCTCTGTGTAGTAACAGTATTTAATGCAAAAAACTGTACTGATAAACATCAAGCTATCATGAAGACTGTAGCAATTGCATCAGATAATTCCTTCCAACAAACATTAATTTATAGTGGAAAATTTGGAAATAAAATTAATGTAGGCTACCGTGAATTTTCAAGTAATCAAGCACGTCCTGCATTCAATAATGATGTTGAATATGATTTAAGCCAATCTAAACAAATAGGATATAAAGGCGCTTTATTAGAAGTAATTGACGCTACTAATCAAGATATCACTTACAAAGTTTTGAAGAATTTTAACAAGGTGGATTGAGGTGAAGAAGATAATTTTATTAGTTGCCATAGTGTTGATACCTAAAATTTGTCTCGCAAATACAAATATAGAGCTTCCTTCCAAGGAAGAGCTTATTAAGATGATTGATCAAAAATACGAAATACAAACAAGAGATAGTAAATGTAAAACTCTTTCTGAATTAGCAAAAGCAATCATGGAAGGGAGACAAAATGGACTGTCTTTTGACTATGTATATAAAACAGCAGATGAAGGAAGTCTTCCTGAAGATATGAAAATGAAGCAACGACAAATAGTTCTTCAGGCATATGAATACCCCCTATATTCTAGCGATGAAGATAAACTTAAAGCGATTGGAAAGTTTCATTTAAAATCTTTCTTGGAATGTAGAAATAGAGGGGTAGAGCAAGATTGGGATTTAAGATGAAAATAGTGACTTTTATATGGGATGGCGGGAGTTGAACCCGCGTCTTTAACTTATAACTACTATTTACCTACCAAATCAAAAAATAGATATGTTATAGAAAAGGATGGGGTTGGTACTAAGCTCAAAGGAAGCGCTTAACCGATCTTCTTAAAATTCGATGGATTTCGTTAAATAGGTAGACGATGACCGCACTTTTAGAAAAGGATTTCAGCCCATCTGAGTTTACGTTGTTTTCCGAAATATTATGGAAACTTGGCTCAGGAAAAGGGCAATACAATTTACGTGAAAATATCATTGCAGATATTGCCATCTTGTTGCGGGCTGATTTTGCCGCATCTTATATTTGGGATTCAACGCTTAACTTATCGAGAGAAGGTGTGATATGGAAAATCGACCCAAAAGCAATGGAGGACTATGAGTGTGTTTGGCAATTTGATGACCCCATTACTGCACAACTTCATAAACTCAAGAAACCAACATTTGTAAACGAAGTCATGCCTCTGGCAGACCTGAAAAAAACAGACTATTACAATGAGTTTTTAAAAACCTATGGTTTGTATCACGGTATAAATATTTATTTTGTCCGAAATGGTATGGATATTGGTGATTTACGCATTTGGCGTGCTCAAGATGCTGACATGTTTGGTGAGCGTGAAAAAAGAATATTAAATCTGCTTGAACCTTATTTTACTCAAGCCTTACCAGCCGATTTGTCAACACAATATGGTCTGACTCCACGAGAACAAGAAGTGGTTCATTTGGTCTCTAAAGGTTTAAGTGATAAAGAGGTGGCAAGTTTACTTGGTATTGGTTTTACCACATTAAGAACCCATCTGAATAATTCTATGAGAAAAATAGGCTGCAATAATCGCACTGAAATGGCCTTACTCATTCAACATTAAAACAAAGCAATCCTCAATTTTGAGGATACGAATTATTGAGCAATTTGTACTAAGTTCTTAAGATCACAACTTAAATGGATTTTAAGTCACCATGTCAAATGCAGTTGAAAAAAATAATTGGATTGAATCACAGGGTTTATCAAATGCTTCAGTTGATGTCATCACTCAACTGATTCATGAAAGAAAAGTGTCTTGTGAAGAACTCGTGCATCATTACTTCGACATTATTGAAAAACAACAGTCTTTAAATGCTTTTATTAGCACAGATAAAGCTTCAGCAATTCAACAAGCTCAATATTGGGATAGATACCTGCTTAGTGGAAAACTATGTCCAGCTTTAATGGGCATTTTAATTGCGGTTAAAGATAATATTCATGTTGCTGGTTTCTCAAATAGTGCAGGCACACCAGCTTTAGCCCAATTTAAACCTCAAAATTCCGCACCGATTATTCAAAAGCTTATTGATCACGGTGCGATCATTGTTGGTAAAACCAATATGCACGAATTGGCCTTTGGGGTAACAGGTTATAATACTGCTATGCACATTAAAGGAGTTGTGGGTACAAGAAATGCCGTAAATCCATTGCATATTGCTGGCGGGTCTTCGTCAGGTAGTGCTGTGGCTGTTGCGGCGGGAATGGTTCCGATTGCGATTGGTACAGACACTGGTGCATCAATACGTTTGCCAAGTGCATTAAATGGTTGTGTCGGCTTTCGTCCAACAATAGGAAGATACTCACAAGACAGCATTACCCCAATTTCACATACGCGGGATACTGCTGGTCCTATTGCACATACAGTGTCTGACATTATTTTAATTGATCAGCTTATTACCCAAGAGCCAAAGAAAGAACCATTACAGCCTCATCAAATTAGGCTCGGTATCAATCCATATTTTTGGAATCATTTAGATGAAGACGTTCATCAACAGGCACATATTGCGCTTGGGCTGTTAAAAGAGGCGGGAGTCGAAATTATTCCTGTCGAGATGCCGAATTTAGAACAGCTCAATCATGCTATCTCATTTCCTGTGGTCATCTATGAAGGCAAATATGACCTTATTCAATATTTAAAACATCATCATGTAAATTTGACTTTAGAGGATGTAACTGATCAAATCTCAAGCCCAGATGTACAGGCAATTTTTAAACAGAATATTCTTCCTCAATTAATTCAAGATCAGACGGGTCAACTTGTTCCTGTTTTACCTTTCTATGAAAAGGCCATCAGTGAATCTCGTCCACAATTGCTTGAACTCTACCAAAACACATTTAAAGCGCATAACTTACATGCTTTATTACTACCGACATCACCGATTGTTGCACCGCTAGCAAACGAACAAGTCAGTTCAATTGAAAATTTCCAGACACTCATTCGAAATACAGATCCTGGAAGTAATATCGGAATACCGGGGCTGAGTTTACCGATTGGGAAGGGCGTGAAATCGAAACTACCAATTGGATTGGAAGTCGATGGTTTACCTCATCAGGATAGTGAAATACTTGCGATTGGAGTAACTTTAGAAGAAATTTTTAGTGCTTTAAATCAGTAAAAAATGATCCGTAAATTCACTAATTCCTGAATAAAAAAGAGTTAAAAGTAACTCTTTTTTAACATTAATTTTGTTTTTTAATAATATTGGGATTCTTAGGTGTATGTTGGGTTGGGGTTGGGCGATTCTATATTATTTTACTTAATATAATTAATCAAAAGTTGTCGGAATAGTCTTTTTATAAGCGCTTTTTTACTATTTTGACTAAGCCAGAATAGTTATATTTTATCCTTCTATTAATATTATAAAATTTCTCCATAACTATTTAGCGGTTACATAGATCTTTAAATAATTCTACTTAATTAATACAAATGGAAAGTTAATCTTTAATACTAGTGAAATAAATCTCTTTATATGTAAGAT
>NZ_LRPE01000003.1 GCF_001605885.1 Acinetobacter lactucae
CAACTCCAGCCACAAATTAATTTTTTATCTAAGCGCCCAACACTAAAATAAAGCCTCAATCGCCAAATCAGGAGGCAAATAATTTGCTAATTCTGACTTGGTGATTTTTTATTGAATATAGATTAAATTTAATTTTTAAGATGAATCTCTAAAATAATTAAATAATAGACTTTAGTATTTTGTGTTTATATTTTCATTTCAATTCAACATATAAATTTAGCTATATTTTTAGCTGTGATTCTCACCAATAAAATCTATAAAAAAACATCCATAAAACCCTTAAAATTCTCACATTACAATATTCAACCCTATTTTCAAAACGACAAAAACAACAGCTCACCCATTAAAAATAAATTATATTTTTCAATAAATTAAACCAATAAAAACACAATACCTAAAAGACATAAAGATATATCAATTAGGTTTTTGACTCTAATCCAATAACAAAATAGTTTATTAAAAAATAACGCGATGCTTCACAAATTGGAGGTGAAGAAAATGGATATGAGCAAGGTTAATATTAATGAGTTAATTGATAAAGCCAGTTTTACATCTTTTCATTGGAAAGTTTTAATCTGGTGCTTACTTATTATTATTTTTGATGGATATGATTTAGTTATTTATGGGGTTGCTCTTCCTCTGTTAATGCAGCAATGGTCATTAACTGCTGTTGAAGCTGGTTTACTCGCCAGTGCTGCTCTATTCGGTATGATGTTTGGTGCCATGATTTTCGGCACGCTTTCAGACAAACTAGGCCGTAAAAAAACCATCTTGATTTGTGTCACCTTATTTAGCGGATTTACCTTTCTCGGTGCCTTTGCTAAAGGACCAACAGAGTTTGCAATTTTGCGCTTTATTGCAGGTCTTGGTATTGGTGGTGTCATGCCAAACGTTGTGGCACTTATGACCGAATATGCACCTAAAAAAATCCGCAGTACCTTAGTGGCAATCATGTTTAGTGGCTATGCGATTGGCGGCATGACATCTGCGCTACTCGGCGCATGGCTCGTAAAAGATATGGGCTGGCAAATCATGTTTTTAATCGCGGGTATTCCCCTGTTATTACTTCCACTCATCTGGAAATTTTTGCCAGAGTCTCTCGCCTTTTTAGTGAAATCTAACCATAGCGAACAGGCAAAAACTATTGTGAGTAAAATTGCGCCAGAAACGCAGGTAAACGCCAATACTCAACTGGTGTTAAATGAAAGTACAACTACAGACGCACCTGTCCGTGCACTTTTCCAGCAAGGCCGTACCTTCAGCACATTTATGTTCTGGATTGCTTTCTTTATGTGCTTACTCATGGTGTATGCCTTAGGAAGCTGGTTACCTAAACTCATGCTGCAAGCGGGTTATTCATTAGGTGCTAGCATGTTGTTCCTGTTTGCACTCAATATTGGTGGTATGGTCGGTGCCATTGGTGGTGGTGCTTTAGCAGACAGATTCCATTTAAAACCTGTTATTACGATCATGTTTATTGTGGGATCAGCAGCTTTAATTCTGCTTGGCATTAACAGTCCACAATTTATTTTATATAGCCTAATTGCGATTGCTGGTGCTGCCACAATTGGTTCGCAAATCTTACTCTATACTTTCGTTGCACAGTTCTATCCGACAGCACTTCGTTCAACTGGCATGGGCTGGGCATCTGGAATTGGTCGTATTGGTGCAATTATCGGTCCAGTTTTAACTGGAGCTCTGCTCACCTTTGAACTTCCTCACCAAATGAATTTCTTAGCGATTGCAATTCCGGGTGTGATTGCTGCACTTGCAATATTTATGGTCAATCTAAAAGCCTCTGTTGCCGGGCAGACTCCCTCAACTTTTACCCCTCAAAAAACGCTTACCCAGCAGTAAATATAAATGCGCCTAGGACTGGCGCATCTTTTTGGAAATGGATTATGGAATTATTACACCGTTTTAAGCCATGTAATTTAGCAATAGCCACATTATTAGGTTTATTGACTAGTTCAAATTTATGGGCAGCTGATACCGCTCAACAAAACGCAGATGAATGGAAGTTCACTTTAAAAAACGCTTATATCAACCGTAATTTTGACAATGATGCACTCAAAGATACCGGCAGTTGGTCTCAAGCCGCATCATTATTTTATAAGTCAAAAATGCATGATACTCCGCTGCAAATTGCAGACAAACCGATTACGATTGGTGCAGATGCTTCTGTTCAATACGCAGTTCGCTTGAGTTCAGATAAACATGTTGCGGACACAGTTTTGCCTTTTAATAAGGAAACACAATCTCAAGCATCTGACTTTTTAAAATATGGTGCAACATTAAAGCTGGGCTATGACAAAACCCTTTTAAGTGTCGGTGAACTTTGGTTAGACCTGCCTGTAACGGCTGTGGATGCAAGCCGACAATTACTTGCCTCTTATTGGGGAACCAATCTTAAATCGCAACTTTCAGATCAACTTTATGCTGAAATTGGTCGGGTTGAAAAAGTGTCGCCACGAAATGAAGAAGACTTTAAAAAGTTTTCGTTTACGGCAAATGGAATTACCAAAGAATCTGATGGCTTAAATTATATTGACCTGCGTTATCAATTTACACCGTCACTCAAGGGCGAATATTACTTTGGTAATTTGGAAGATCTGTATAACAAGCATTATGTCGGACTTGAGCATAATTGGAAACAACCTAATTTTGCGCTTACTTCTAAGTTTAAATACTTTAATGCAAAAGATGATGGCAATACCTTTGATATTGATGCGCAAAACATTGGGGTGTTAGAAACACTTAAAGTAAAGAACCATACCTTTGGTTTAGGTTATCAACAGATTATCGGTGAGTCAGCTTACCCATTACCAGATGGTTTCTTGCCAGAAACCTATTTCATAAACTGGAATGCAACGGGTTTCTTTAAAGAAGACGAAAAGTCTTACCATGTGATGTATGGCTACGATTTTAAAGATTATGTGCCGGGCCTAAATGCGATGGTGAAATATGTTTACGGCCATGATTTTAAAGCAGCCAACGGTGAGAAAAACCATGAAACCGAGTCAAATGTGATTTTAAACTATGCATTGCAGCAGCCATTCTTAAAAGGCGTTGCCCTGCAATATATTCGCATTGATTACAACGTTAAACATGGCAATGACTTTGGTGAAGACCGTTTGTTTGTAAACTACACCAAAAAGTTTTAATTACTTTTGATTTAATCTAAGCGGGCCAATTTGAGTCCGCTTTTTTATATGATTTCACTCATAAAAAAACGCTCTTACGAGCGTTTTTAATTAATCTTTTAACTTAAGCAACGTGCTTTTGTACAACGATCGAACCGACTGAATAACCAGCACCGAAAGATGAAATCACACCATATTCGCCATCATCTACTTCGTGGCCTGTACGGTGTAAAGCAATAATCACACCTGCTGATGAGGTATTAGCAAACTCATCTAGAATAATAGGCGCTCGGCTTAGATCTGCCTCTTTACCAGCCACATATTTCAAGATTAATTCATTCATGTTGGCATTAGCTTGATGTAACCAGAAACGCTTAATATCGTTTGCAGTTAACTGCATTTTTTCCAACTGCGCATTAATGATTTTTGCCACTAACGGACAAACATCTTTAAATACTTTACGGCCATCTTGACGGAACAGCTTGTCATCAACCACTGCATCTTCACTACGGTTTAAGAAACCGAAGTTATTGCGAATATTGTTTGAAAATTGAGTAAATAAATGAATATCTAAAATTTCAAAACCAGTTTTAGTTGTGGTTTCTTCAATAATAGAAGCAGTCGCAACATCACCAAAAATGAAGTGGCAATCACGGTTACGATAGTCTAAGTGACCAGAAGTAATCTCGACATTTACCAATAAAACACGGCGAGCACCCGAGCGAATTGCATCAGCTGCTTGTTTCAAACCAAAAGTTGCAGCTGAACATGCTACGTTCATGTCATAAGCATAACCTTGAATGCCAAGAGCCGACTGAATTTCAATCGCTACTGCCGGATAAGCACGCTGCATGTTTGAACATGCCAAAATTACAACATCGATATCTTCAGCAGTTATGCCTGCATTTTCCATTGCCTGTTTTGCAGCAATCACGCCCCACTCTGCTTGAAGTGAAAGTTCGTCATTTGAACGTTCAGACAAACGAGGGCGCAAACGTGTCGGATCGAGGATACCTGATTTCTCAATGACGTAACGGCGCTTAATACCAGACGCTTTTTCAATAAATTCAGCACTAGAACCACGTAACTCTTCTAGCTCACCTGCTGCAATTTTCTCTGCATTCTCTTGGTTATATTGTTCCACATAAGCATTTAAACTGTCGGCCAGTTCTTCATTAGAAATGATTTCTGTTGGGTGAAATAACCCAGTACCTGTGATACGAATGCCCATGTAAAACTCCTAAAAAAATGAATAGGATCTGTTAATCTTTCATTTATAAATTGCGTTGTAGGCTAAACAACAACATAAACAGACCCCGATCTATCTTAACTGATTCCCAAACGATCCCATAACTTTTGCAGTCGAGTTGGCGAAATAGGCATCTTGGTTTTCATCGGTTGAGAAAATAAAGAAATGCGGAATTCTTCCAACATCAAATACAATTCTTTGATTTTGGGATTGTTTTTGAATTTAAACACCTTGTCCATCCATGGATCGACATCATCAATAGCAGCATGATCTCGCTGTAGATTATTTGGCAATCGATCTAAACGCAATAGCAATGCTTTTAAATAACGCGGGTATTCCTGCCAAAGATCGACTGGTTGGCAGTAAACAAAATTGCCAAGTAACATGAGATCTAACTGATCTTCAATATCATCAATACTGCGTCCAAACACGTCTGGATCAAGCACTAAAAGCTGACGACGGATTTGTTGCCACTGAATATAAATATCACTTAATTGCTCAAGTGCTTGCTGACCATAACTCAAAAATTGCTTTTTAACTTGCTCTAGCAGCTTATTAAATTCATCAGCGTTAATAGGTAAAGTCGTAATTGCCATCTGCAAGGTTGCATAGACCAACATCTGCTCAAGCTTAGCCTTATCTCCTAAAGGTGAATAAGCCAACGCGAGCGGTTTTGAAATCTGCTTTTTCAACTGGCGAACCAAGTCACCAAGCTGCATATGGACTAGACGAATAATCCCTTCGCGATGCTGTTTAATCGCCTCAGCTTGATCGTTAAACGTTTGAATAACAATACCTGACTCATCTTTAGCTTCGAGCTCAGCAAAAGCCTTGGTCGGTACTAAAGCCTGATATTGTTTGACTACAACGCCCGTAACTTTATGAGAAGCCTCGAAAGTAAAGTTTTCAGGAAAGTCTTTAAACTCACCTTTTTGCTGTTGAACTGGACGATGTGTTTCCACGCGGCAACGCGCTTTTAACTCAGGTAAATCACGACCTTTAGCAATGAGCTTGCCTTTTTCATCAATCACTTTAATGAAAGGCACCAAATATGGATCAATACGCTCAAACGAGAAATCTTTTTCGGTAATTTGCTCACCACGCAAGGCAAAAGCTAAATAACTGAAAATATGTTCACGTAAATGTACTGCATCAATACCTTGCATGAGCTTACGAGCAGTATCTGGAATAGGCACTACATTACGACGCTTATCTTTAGGTAAAGCTTTAAGTAAAGCCTCAATTAAATCTTGGCGCCAACCCGGAATTCCCCATGACCAGATATTTTCATCAACTTGAGGCAATGCCTGTACAGGAATTTGAACAGTTGCCCCATCTTCGTCATGGCTCGGGTCAAAATGATATGTGGTTGCTAAACGTAGCTGACCATTGTGTAAATGATCTGGAAATTGCTGCGTTGTTGGTCGGTCATTGAGCCAAAGCGCATCATCGTCAATAAATAAATAACGTGGATTATTTGCTTCTACTGTGGCGCGCCAGTCTTCAAAGCTGCGACGGCTCGCAATTTCTTCCGGAATTTTAGATGCATAAAACTGATAAATCGTTTCTTCATCCACCACTAAATCACGACGACGCAATTTATCTTCAACTCGCTCTACTTCTTCAAGCTTAAGTAAGTTGTGTTTTAAAAATGACGGAATCGTACCCAAGTTACCCGTGGTTAATGCATCGCGTAAGAAAATCTCATGAGCAGCAGGTTGGTCAACTTTCTCAAAATTAATTAACCGTTTCGGCTCAATAATTAAACCAAATAGGGAAATTTGTGCATATGCATTGACGATCCCCGCTTTCTTAGACCAGTGCGGCTCAAAATAGTGATATTTCAATAAGTCACGTGCAGCAAGCAAAATCCATTCAGGGTCAATTTTGGCTAAAGTACGTAAATACACTTGTGAGGTTTCGACCATCTCAAAAGCCATCACCCAAGAGGTGTTAGTTTTGTGCAAAGTACTCGCAGGGAAAACTTTAGCCTTTTGCTGACGCACGGCCATAAAGGTATTTCGTTCATCTGTTTTATTGGCAATGAACGATAATAAACCTGTCAGCAATGCGCGATGCAAGTTTTCATAATTTGCAGCTTTTTCATTAAAGCTAAGTTTTAAGCCTTCGGCTAACTCAACCAATTGTTGGTGTGTCTGTTTCCATTCACGTAAACGCAACCAGCTTAAGAAATGCTGCTTAGCAAATTGACGACGTTTATTTTCAGACATCCCTGCTTCGCCTTTAGGATTTAAAGTCTCCCAAAGTTTTAAATAAAACAGAAAATCTGAATCTGCCTCTTTGAACAACGCATGCTTTTGGTCAGCTTGCATCTGTTTATCTGCCGGACGCTCACGCGGGTCCTGAACTGCTAAAGCACTTACTACAATTAAGATTTCTTTGAGCACGCCAAAATGAGCACCACCAATAATCATACGAGCGAGTCGTGGGTCAATTGGCATACGTGCCATCATTTGCCCGACTTTGGTCAGCTCATTTTTCTTCTCGTTAAGGGCTCCTAACTCAATCAACAGTTTACGGCCATCATTGACTAGGCGGAAATCTGGTGGCTCAATAAAGTCGAAGTTTTCTAGCTCACCTAACCCTAAGCTCTGCATTTGCAAAATAACAGACGCTAAGTTGGTTCGTTTAATTTCTGGTTCGGTAAACTCAGGGCGACTTAAAAAATCTTCTTCGCTATATAAACGAATACACACACCCGGAGCAATACGACCACAACGCCCTTTACGCTGATTGGCTGCGGCTTGAGAAATTGCTTCAATTGGTAAGCGTTGTACACGTGAACGATAGTTATAACGCGATATACGTGCAAAACCACTATCAATCACATAACGAATATTTGGGACCGTAAGTGCAGTTTCGGCTACGTTGGTCGCAATAATAATACGACGGCCTTTTCCACCCGGACTAAAAATCTTTTGTTGTTCAGAAACTGCTAAACGTGCATACAAAGGTAAAATTTCGGTATGTCTAGGCCCATACTTTTGCAACGTTTCCTGCAACTCACGAATCTCTTGCTCTGTGCTTGAGAAAATCAGAATATCGGCATGTTCTGGATGACCTTTTGCTTCTGCATCTGCAAAGCATTCTTCTACCGCTTGTACAACTGCACGAGGAAGGTTTTCTTCAAAATCATCAAACTCGTCGTCATCACTACCACCAATATTCATTTCTGAAATTGGGCGATAAAGCACTTCGACCGGATAACTACGCCCTTCTACTTCAAAAATAGGTGCGTCATTAAAGTAATTACTAAAGCGATTTACATCTAAAGTTGCCGAAGTCACGATAACTTTTAGATCTGGACGTTTTGGCAGCAACTGCTTTAGATAGCCCATAATAAAATCGATATTGAGTGAGCGTTCATGCGCTTCATCAATAATGATCGTGTCATATTTAGACAAGAAGCGGTCATTGCCTAACTCGGCAAGCAAAATACCGTCGGTCATTAACCGTACGATAGAGTCCTGCGAACCTTGTTCATTAAAACGGATTTTAAAACCGATAGATTCGCCGAGCTTTTCGCCGACTTCTTCTGCAATACGCTGAGAAACACTACGTGCAGCTAAACGACGTGGCTGGGTATGACCGATCATACCTGTTAAGCCGCGACCTGCTAGCATTGCAATTTGAGGAAGCTGAGTGGTTTTACCTGAACCTGTCTCACCTGCCACAATAATGACCTGATTCTTTTGAATCGCATCAATTAAACGGTCAGCATATTGAGAAACTGGTAAATCCTGATTCAGTTTAATTTTAGGGAGACGTTCAAATCGCTGCCTTACTTTGGCATTAGATTGTTCAAATAATTTTTCAATCTCTGCTGTATTGGCTTTTTTATCTTTACGCAAACGATTTAAACGGTAACGATCTCTTGCCATCACCCACTGATCAATATTTAAATCATTCTGCACAGACAAATTTTCCTGAAAATACAACAATCCTCTATTTTACGCTCTAATGACCATAAGGTAAAACAGTTGGTTTTTTATATATTTTTAATTTTTTAAAATTTTACCCTTGAATTTTGGCTAAGTAGACTTCATGTTGTTAGGCAAGTTTCTTTTACGATAACTGTCATTTGATTTACATGTTTTTGCAGTCAAATCGAATACAGTGTTTGGGGACTTAAAAATCGTAAATTTATCACTTATTCGATTTTCCGATTTTAGTCATGTAAAAATACTATTTCCCCAATAAAGAATTTTTATTTATTCTACATCTCGTAAACAAGTTTAAATATAAACCTCAATCATGGAGACAATGATGAGCTTGATTAATACTGAAGTTAAACCATTCCAAGCAACTGCTTACCACAACGGCCAATTTGTTGAAGTTAACGAAACTAACCTTAAAGGTAAATGGTCTGTTGTATTCTTCTATCCAGCTGACTTCACTTTCGTTTGTCCAACTGAACTTGGTGACTTAGCTGACAACTACGCTGAATTCCAAAAACTTGGTGTTGAAATTTATGCTGTATCTACTGATACACACTTCACTCACAAAGCTTGGCACGACACTTCTGAAGAAATCAAAAAAATCCAATATCCATTAGTTGGTGACCCAACTTGGACTCTTTCTAAAAACTTCGACGTTCTTATTGAATCTGAAGGTTTAGCTGACCGTGGTACTTTCGTTATCGATCCAGAAGGTAAAATCCAAATCGTTGAACTCAACGCTGGTGGTATTGGCCGTGACGCATCTGAACTTCTTCGTAAAGTAAAAGCTGCTCAATACGTACACGCTCACCCAGGTGAAGTTTGCCCAGCTAAATGGAAAGAAGGCGAAGCTACTCTTGCTCCATCTATCGACCTAGTTGGTAAAATCTAATCTCTTATTAGATTTTAAAAACTCAAAGAACCATCCCTCATCGGATGGTTCTTTTGTTTTGAATAAGCACATCACATTTTCTACTGATACTTTTACAATTATGCCCTTCCCCATTACATGAAGTTTGAGTAATGTCGAATAAATAACCGATGTTTTTTGAGCTTAAATCATATGAAATAAAAGGGGAAAAATTTATGGCGAATACTGTGGCAGTCACTTCATGGAAATACAATGCGACTTCACGTCATCTAAAAATATTTTATAGCGATGGTTCAGGCGAACTTTATCATCCTGTACCAGAATTTATTTATGACAACTTATTACGATCAACAGACAAAGCTGCTTTTGTACATAAATATTTAGAATTCGACTTACACTTTACTCGCCTATCTTTAGTGAATGCTTCATAACATAATGAAATAAGGCCTGCGTTGAACAGGCCTTTATGAATGAATAAATCAGATTTTTAAATGGCTTATCTTGCCACCACAATACATAAACCAGCGCCTACGGGCAAAATACTACTCATAAAATTTTCATCTTTTTTAATTAAAGCTAAGAATGAACTGACTTCAGCCGCATGTGAAATAACATTATCAATAATGAGTACACCACCTTTTGGCTTCATTAAACGTTTTAAATCTGGCCAATAATTCTCATAAGCAGGACGCTCAGCATCTAACAAAATAAAATCGAAAGTTTCCTGAGTTTCTTTTAGGTAATCGGCTGCATCTCCCACCCAAAAATCAACCAATTCATCTAATGCCAGTTCAGTCGCATGGCGTTTCGCTTCATTACTACGATTGGCATCAATTTCAAGCGTGGTTACTTTTCCATGAGTAGCTTGAGCAGCCTCAGCAAGCCATAAAGTAGAGTAACCTGTTGAAGTCCCAATTTCTAAAATTGATTTGGCTTGCTGCATCCGAATAAATTGCGATAGTAATTTTGCAGACTCCGCCTCAATATTACGATACCGTAGCAAACGATCTGTCTGCTGCGCATCATGTCTTTTAAAGGTGTCATATAAATCGGCAACTCTTTGTAAGAAAAAAGTATTTGGCATATATTCACCCTTTAAAATCGTTATTTTATATAAAAGTCGTTTGCGTTAAGTGCTTTGAATTAACTTGAATCGCGGCACAATACTTCCATCAGCCATTTGAACCGTTTCAGTAAACATATCTAAAGGACGTACCCAAGTTGAATAGTCACCATAAAGACACTGATAAACGACTAACTCTTCTTCAGTCTCGCTGTGTTTTGCCACAGAAAAAACTTGATAGAGATTACCTTTATAATGCTGATAAATGCCGCGTTGCAATGACATGAAAGTACCTTTTAATGTTATGACATAAAAACTTTACAGCCATATAACATATATAAATTTTTAAATACTTTCACTTTAAAACACTACAAAACATAAAAAAGAACATTTTAGAGATAAATTATTGATCTTACTTATTAATAGCCTCAATAATTCAAAAAACCGATTAAATACATAAAAACATACTGTTTCACCTATTTTATGTTTTCACGTACTATGCATCTATTGAAAGAATTTGGATGCATTGGAGTAAAAAACAGATGTTAGATCAAAACATTAAAACTCAATTAAAAGCTTACTTAGAACGTTTAGAAAGTCCAATCGAATTAGTTGCTGCTTTAGATGAATCAGATAAAGCTGCTCAAATTAAAGAGCTGGTGAGTGAAATCGCTGAGCTTTCTGGCCAAGTCACTGCCCGTTTTGATGGCAACAATACACGTCGTCCAAGCTTTGGTGTGGCTAAAGCAGGTGAACAGCCTCGTGTGTTCTTCGCAGGCTTACCAATGGGCCATGAGTTTACATCTTTGATCTTGGCACTGTTGCAGGTGTCTGGTTATGCACCTAAAGTGTCAAATGAAGTACTCAACCAGATTAAAGGTTTAAACCTCAAAGCAAACTTTGATGTATTTGTATCACTTAGCTGTCATAACTGTCCGGACGTGGTACAGGCGCTTAACCTGATTGCGATTTATAACCCGAACACCACGGCAACCATGATTGACGGTTCATTCTTCCAAGACGAAGTTGAGCAACGCAAAATCATGGCCGTACCGATGGTATTCCAAGACAACGAACACATTGGCCAAGGTCGTATGACCCTTGAAGAGATTGTGGCAAAACTTGACACGAACTCTGCTGAAAAAGATGCAGCAGCACTCAATGCTAAAGATGCTTTTGATGTATTGGTGATTGGTGGTGGTCCTGCGGGTGCAACAGCTGCAATCTATGCTGCACGTAAAGGTATTAACACGGGTATCGTGGCTGAACGCTTTGGTGGTCAGGTCATGGACACCATGGACATTGAAAACTTCACTTCTGTGCAAAAGACACAAGGTCCTAAGTTTGCTGCCGAGATGGAAGCCCATGTTCGTGAATATGATGTCGATATTATGAACCTGCAACGTGTCAGCAAAATCACGGGTGCCAACCAGACTGCAAATGGCTTGGTTGAAGTTGAACTTGAAAACGGTGCAAAACTTGAATCGAAAACTGTGATCCTTTCAACAGGTGCACGTTGGAGAGAAATGAATGTACCGGGTGAGCAAGAATACCGTACCCGTGGTGTTGCGTACTGCCCACACTGTGATGGCCCATTATTCAAAGGCAAACGTGTTGCCGTGATTGGTGGCGGTAACTCAGGTGTTGAAGCAGCAATTGACCTTGCAGGGATTGTTGAGCATGTAACTCTGGTTGAATTCGATACCAAGCTTCGTGCAGACCAAGTGTTGCAAAACAAATTGCATAGCTTGCCAAACACAACGGTGATTATGAATGCCTTAAGTACAGAAGTGTTAGGCGATGGTTCACAAGTGACTGGTCTTAAATATAAAGACCGTGCGACTGATGAAGAGCATGTGGTCGAGCTTGCAGGGATCTTTGTACAGATTGGTTTACTGCCAAACACTGACTTCTTGAAAGACAGTGAAGTTGAGTTAACCAACCGTGGCGAGATTATTGTGAATGACCGCAACGAAACCAATGTGCAAGGTGTATTTGCTGCGGGTGACTGTACGACTGTACCTTACAAGCAAATCATTATTGCTACAGGTGAAGGCGCTAAAGCATCGCTCTCTGCGTTTGATTACATTATCCGTTCTGGGCAGTAAAATCGGTCAAAATCATTATTATTTATTTCAAGCCTAGCATTACAAAATGCTAGGCTTTTTTAATAATAGAGTTACAACTTTTTAACAATTTTCGATCTTTATTAATCATTTACTTTATGTTTATATTTTAGACATCCATAATTTTGGATGCCATGAATTAGAAGGAAAAACACAATGAATAAATTACTTGTTGCTTTAGGTCTTGCTGCGACTGTTGCCCTTGTTGGTTGTAATAAAGATAAAGCTCCAGAAACTGGGGCGACTACAGGTGAACATTTAGAAAACGCAGCACAACAAGCAAGTGCTGATATCAAATCTGCTGGTGATAAAGCTGCTGACGATATCGCTACTGCAACTGATAATGCTGCCGAGAAGATTGATGCTGCTGCTGACAACGCTGCTGATGCAACCGCTGATGCTGCTGCGCAAACTGAAGCGACAGCTCGTAAAGCAACTGCTGATACAGCTCAAGCAGTTGAAAATACCGCTGCTGAAGTGAAAAAAGACGCTCAACACTAATCGTCTTTAGTATAAAAAAAGCCCCTATTGATTAGGGGCTTTTTTTTGGCTATTAAAATCTATTATGAAATTAAGCCTTCATCACGCATCGCAATTTGTACAGATTGACGCTCGGCAACTTTATTACGTAATGCAATAATGTGCTTATAAGGTGTTAAATCGTGCTCAATTGAGTTTGACCAATTTGTTAAAACAAATAGATAAGCATCTGCTGGACCAAAATTATCATTTACCAAATAATCGTAGTCAGATTCAGACAAATAGTTATCGATATATTTTAAAAGACGATCAATTTCAGCATAAGCTTTGGTTTTTTCATCAGTTGTTAACGGCGCCCCAAAGAATACTGCATAAGCATCATGTAATTCAGAGTTCAAATACCCCAACCACTCCAACACTTTCGCACGGCCCATACCCGATGGTGGAATTAAGTCCTGCTTAGGATCGTGCTGAGCAAGGAAAGGTAAAATCGCAACGTTCTCAGTTAACATTAAACCAGGGTTAATTTCTAAAGCTGGTACATATCCCTTTGGATTGATTTCGTAATAATCGGCGCCTTTTTCTGTTTTATGTGTTTTTAAATCTACTCGTTCTAAGTCAAAATCAACATTAATTTCATTTAAAATAATATGTGCAGCTAAAGAACATGCGCCTGGCGAATAATATAATTTCATATCTGATCCTTGTTATCTCATATTAACGTTTTAAATTGCTTCTAGAAAACCTGCAAGGTTTGCCCAATTTCTTAATTGTAAAAAAGCGTAAACTTATAAAATACTTACACCATCTAATATTCTTGAAAAAGTTATTCCTTGCAAGTTGTCTTGCGTGACGATTGTTTAAAATATGATAAAACACATTTGCGTCACGCAACTTTTCCGTTAATTACGCTTAAAAAGCTGGCTAAGCCAATTCATTAATTCAGTTAAGAAATCAAAAATACCGTTTTTCTTATCATCATCAGGATGACTTGAGTCTTTTCCATTTAAATCTAGATCGACAATTACAGGGTCATGATCTGAAGAACGATAAGCATCTTCACCATAGAACAAAGCCTTTTGCTCATCAGTTTTATATTCTTCATTGTAGTCTAACGCCGTTGGCTCATCAGCATTGATATGCCATGCAAAGGTTCTTACTACTTTTGGATATAAAGACGCATCCGCAATTGCATGGTCTAGGTTACCTGCTCCACCATTTCCATTGGAATCACTCGCAACACCAAACACATAGCTATATGCCTGAGTACCCTGTCCTACCTTAGCGTCATTCAGCAAAACTTTGTAGTTCGCTTTTTCAAATGACAAAATTGGTTCTTCTTTTGCGTAGCTGTTCATATCCCCGACAAGTAAAGCATTTTGTTTAGGCACTTGAGTCGGATTTTTCGCTAACCACTGCACAATTTGATCAACTGCTTTCACACGAGTCGGGTTCCAGCAGCCTTGACCATCGTTTTGGTCTGCATCAGTAGAGCTAGCATCCACCCCACTACAGCTTTTCGATTTCAAATGGTTTGGAATGACGGTAAACGTTTTATTCCCACGAACTGCTTGGAAACTTTGCGCCAATGTTGTTCGGTTCTTGTCGCCCAAATCAAGCACAACAGGTTTATTCAAAGGTCTAACACGCTTGCTGTTATAAATAATAGCAACTGCGATTGCATCGCCACCTAAACGGTCTAGATTTTCAGGAACAACGTATTTCCAATCACTACCTAAAGCTTTGGTCAAATGGGCAATTGCACTATTCGGGCCATAACCATTGTTCGCAATTTCCATTAAACCGTAGACATCAGCATCAATTGCTTTGAGCGCACTCACGATTTTACGGTGCTGTTTATCAAACTCAGCTTGTGTTGTTGCACCACGTTCTGTTGGAAAACCAGTTGCACCATTGTCATAGTTCAAAACGTTAAATGAAGCTACACGGATGTGATTGGCATTTTTGGTAAGCACACTTTGACGCGGGTTTGTTTGAGTAATTACTTCAGGCTGATTACGTCCAAGCACTGGTTGCACACGCCAACTATTAAAACGATACTCTAAAATACCTTCAGCATTTTTAAGTTGATAACCCGAACGTAGCGTATTGGTAGCACTAAAATTACTTGGTAACCAAGGTGTACGGTTTTGATTGTTATAGCCGTCGTCAAAAACAATTTTCGACAGTAAGTTTTTCTGAGCTAAAGCTTTAGCTTCAGGAGATAACGCTGGATATAAATTGGTTGGAATATATAAGCGGCCTAAGCTTAGAGATAGTTCACCATAACGGCCGTAATTGTAGTTCTCGCTCACCGTTAAAGTCTGAGGTAATTTGACCAACATACCTTGATAACGCTGCGGAGAATTAATTGAACCACCCTTTAAACTAGCAAACGGAAGTTCAAGGCTAATCGGCTGAACCTGATTTGCCATATTGCTATTACAGGTTTGAATATCTTGTTGTAATTGATCTAATTGCAACTGGTTTTGATAAGACGTTAAACGACCACGCAAAATAACTTCATCGCCAACTTGCCCACCTTTTACCACACTACTATTTGGAATATATACAAAAATAGCATTACTGACATTTGCACGTGCTTTGGTGTCAGGTGTCTGAACATAAAAACCTGAGAAACCATTGGCATAACGATAGTCAGCAGTAATCACCCCACGCACGGTATAGCTCTGGTTTTGTGCTGCGGTTGATAAATCAGCAATTGGTGTATCGGAGCTTGAACAACTTACTGTTTCAACAGGAGGCTGTGTTGTTGAGCCAGATAAATTTGAAAAGTCATTTCGGTTTGTCCAAGCCGACCATGAACGGTCCAAATCAAATGCTGCAGTTGCATCAATACTTAAAGCTGGGTTCTCTGTTTCAATACGCTTAAAACTATTCCCCAAGCTTGAAACGGCTGTTCCCCATCCCGCTGCTGGGCGTTCACCAATACGCCCAAAACGGTCTACAGGTGTGCCTTTGTACACCAGCACAACGGCATCATCACCATTAAAAGATAATGCAGCGACCTGATTTACTTTACTACCAAGTTCAGCCTGCAACTCAGAACGACCTACTAAAAACTTCTGCTTACTGGTTAACGTTCCTTGTAAACGGAAAGTCGCTGTTTTTGCTGTACCGCCATTATTAAATTGTTGAATTTCATAGTCGGCTAAATTAACTGTAGTCCCATCTGGATTATAAATTTCCAAACCTTTGCGGTTACTACTGCCGTCAACATATTGACTAAACATGAGCTGTGCTTGTGCCCAAGGACTATATGTAAAAGCACCAAGTGCCCCTAATAGCACAGAAAGTGTGCGTAATTGAAAAGTTTTCATGAGTAAATATGTTCATTTGAAATTTATATAGATTCTTAGATTAAATATTCAACATGACATCTACATGAAGAAAAACACCGAAACATTTGACTTGACCACATGAAGACTTAAAATACCGCATTTGAATTTCAATATTGCCAAGGTTATGTCGATCGATCAGTTAGAAACGCAAATTGCAGACTTAGACAATTTGCCTGAACACCGTGAAATTGTGACGTTTATGCGTCGTTCAGCACCACTTAATACGTCTCAACGCACGGCATTAGAACAACATCGCGATTTAATTTTGGAATATCCTGTTGGTGACTTACGCCAGCACTTCGAACATCCAGAACGTCCTTTAACAGTTGAAATCGGTTTTGGTATGGGTCGTTCTTTAGTGCTTATGGCAAAAGCCAACCCTGAACGCAACTATGTGGGTATTGAAGTTCACGTACCTGGTATTGCTCAGTGTCTTTATGAAGCAGGTATGGCGGAACTTAAAAACTTGCGTGTACTTGATGCAGACGCAATTCAGGTTTTACGTGAAATGCCAGACAACAGCATTAACTGCGTACAACTTTACTTCCCCGACCCTTGGCAAAAGAAACGTCATTTCAAACGCCGTTTTGTTATTCATGAGCGTATGCAACTGGTTGAACAGAAACTTGAGCTTGGTGGTACATTCCACGCAGCAACAGACTGGGAACCGTATGCTGAATGGATGCTTGATATTTTAGATAATCGTCCAGATCTTGAAAACTTGGCAGGTAAAGGCAACAGCTATCCACGTCCAGACTGGCGTCCAGTGACTAAGTTCGAACGCCGTGGTATTGAATCAGGTCATAAAATTAATGACTTTATCTTTAAAAAGATTAAGTAAATAATAAAAAAGGCTTAGTAATAAACTAGGCCTTTTTATTTTAAAAATAATACGGTAAATAAGCGAAATTAAAAATTAGCAAGGCCTAAAGATTTAAATTAAAATAACCTTTGAATTATTAATTATATAAATATAATAATAACCCCCATTTTAACTAGATAGAAAATAACAATGAAGCTTCCCGCATTTCTAATTAGTGTAATTGTATCAAGTGGCTGCTTTGCCTCAACTCAAGATGGCTTTGAACTTAAATATTACAAGTTAATGGAGCGATATGTTCAAACACAATCGGATAGAAATCAAGTCATTTCCACAGAGGCAAAAACTGAGCAAGAAGATCTAGTTAGGTCTAATAAACTCAAAGCTCTAGATTGCAAAGGATGGAAAGAAAATATTGAACTTTTTGACTTTATTTTAAGTAGATTTAAAGAATATGAATCAGCCTCAGAAGAAGTTCGAACAATGGGATATACTAAAGAAAATCTACAAGAGGATTCTGAATGGCTGCGTGAGCAATTAGATAAGCCAGAGAACCAATGTAAATAAACCAAAATTCAAAGAACCGCCGAAATGAAGTGCGGTTTTTTATTACGTGCTAAAAGCGGATCCAGACAACTTAACAAGAGGATACCCATTTTGTTTTCAAGTACCAATACCCCCTTTTGAGGTATATTTTATCTTCCTTTATTTCCCCCCTAAAATAAGAAGCTCTCAAGCAATATAATTTTCTTTAAATATCACTTTAGCTATTCTCTAGACTTATTAATATTCATAAATCATGTTAAAAATATAAAAATGAACACTTCACTAACTAATTACTTAAACTCACGAAAAGTCAGAAAACACTATGTTAAAAATTTTAGGACGCGATAACTCCATTAATGTACGCAAAGTCTTATGGCTGTGTGAAGAACTCAATCTTGAATATGAAAGAGAAGATTGGGGACGAGGCTTTCGCTCTGCTCAATCACCTGAATATTTACGATTAAATCCAAATGGTCAAATTCCTGTTGTTTTAGATGGCGATTTAGTCCTTTGGCAGTCCAACAGTATTATCCGTTATTTGGCAAATGCTTACGATAAAGAACATCAGCTTTACCCTACTCAAGCGAAAGAAAGATTCTTTGTTGACCAGTGGATTGATTGGCAAGCCATCGAGCTGAATAACAGCTGGACTTATACAATTATGTCTCTATTGAGACATTCTCCAGATCATCAAGATCCAAACTTATTACAACAAGGTATTGATGACTGGAATCATCATATGCAGATTCTCGATCAACAACTTGAAAAAACTCACGCCTATGTTGCAGGTACTGAGTTTACTCTAGCCGATATTCCAATTGGTCTGTCTGTACAACGCTGGAAGGCCACTCCTTTTGACCATCCAACGCTTAAGCATGTCGACCAATATTTTGAACTTTTAAATCAACGTGCGGGTTTCTTAAAATGGGGAAATAACGGCGAACCTTAATTTTGAATAAGCCTTAGTCCGAGTGATGGCGCTTCACGATGCCATCACTCAAAAGTTGATAAACCTGTTTTAAATCATCCCGCTCTGCTTGAGCCAATAAGCCTTGATGCATTGCCAAAATATTTTGATCACCACGCATTGCAGGCCCTGTTTGCATTTGCTTTGGATCATTTTCAGTGGCTTTTTTTGCTGTTTCCACAATTAAAGGATAGAGCAAGCTAAAGTCGACTTGCTCTTTATCTACAACCTGCTTTGCCATATCAAAACAATAGTTACTAAAGTTACAAGCAAACACAGCTGCTAAATGTAAAGTTAAACGCTGTTTTGAGGTATATTGATACACTCGCTTACTTAGGCTATTTGCTAAGTCTAAAAGTAGTTCTTGATCAGTATCTGTTACCGCTTCGACAAATAATGGTGTTGCGTGCCAATCAACTTCTCGCTCAAGGCTAAATGTTTGTAATGGATAAAATACCCCTGCTTTTTTGTGCACATGACTGATGACTTCAATATCTGTGCTACCAGAGGTATGAACCATGAGTGTTTCAGGAAACAATTCATGAATCTGCTTTGCAAGCTCTGCAATCGCACTATCTGAAACCGCTAAAATGATAAGATCGGTCGGTTGAAATTCGCGAAGAGACTGACATGCTTTTGCCTGAAATTGCTCTGCAAACTTTTGGGTTTTCTCAAAATCACGTGCATACACTTGTACGATGTGATGACCTTGGCCCAATAAAGCCTTTGCCAAATGAAAGGCAACTCGCCCACTTCCCACCAAACTGATTTTCATATCAATCCAACACTATTTGTTTCAACAAAAAAGCTTCTCAAAATGAGAAGCTTTTTTCAAATTAAAATAACTAATTTTTAATTCATCAGAGCATTATTGAGCTACTGAAAACTCGATACGACGGTTTTTAAAACGCCCTTCTTCTGTCGTGTTCTCTGCAACTGGTTGATCAGAGCCATGACCTTGTGCAACTAATTTAGACCCATCTACACCTTTAGATGTTAAATAGTCGACCACAGCTTGAGCACGACGTTGTGATAAAGCTTTATTTGCCGCAGCATTACCAGTCGAGTCTGTATGACCACCCACATTTAATTTTACATTAGTCACTTTATTCAAAAGTGTTGCAGCTTGATCAAGAATGGCTTTGTTATCTGCTGGAATATCGCTTGAGCCACTCGCAAAGTTAATGATTTGCAAGTTAAGCGCTTTTACTATTGCATTAACATCGACATTATTCGGATCAATTGAGCCTAGAGCAGTTTGCGAAGCAGTTAAGCTATTACTAACAGATTGCTCAGCTGTTTCTGGTGCATTAGAAACAACTTCAGTGTGAGGAACAAGAGCTTTTACTTTTGCAGTTAATGCTGCTAACGCAGCTGCATCCCCTGCTTTCAAAGTAATTTTGTCGCCCACCCATTCTAAAGATGCATTTGGCACACCTTTTAAGGCAGCGAGTACACCAGCAAGTGCATCTTTGTCTGTAAATCCAGCCTCATACGTTTGACTAGTATCCACATTACAATCTTGAGTTGATGAGAAAACCTGCTTAACTTGAGTTTGTAATGTTGCTAAGAATCCTTGATCGCCAATACCTGCCTGACACTGGCTTACAGCACCTTTATCATCTGTAGTTAAAGTTAAACTCGCAGGTGCAGCCGCGGTAGTAGCTTCAACACCACTTGCAGCTGTCGGTTCTGGTGCTGGTACAGCTTCTTTATGCTGGCAAGAACGCCATAACCAAGCAATGATAAGGCCCAAAATAATTAAGGCAATAATAGGGAGGAACCCACGAGATTTTCCCGTTTTTTCGCTGGCCGCAGCTAATGGCGGAGCTTTTGAAGTTGCATGTGTAACTGAAGATAAACCTGCACCAAGTCCTAAAGGCGCTAATAGACCTACTGCCCATCCTGGTAAATGCGAACGAATTGTTTCTGCATGCTGACGTAAATAATTCACAATACTCTGTTGATCATTTCCGGCAACGTCTGAAATTGCATTAAGGCTGGGTTTAATTGCACTGTTGAGTGTGCTTTCGATTTCATTATTTGGTGCTGTACCACTTAAATGAGTCAGTACAGTATTCTTGATTTGGTCATTATGAGAAAAAAGGTCTGATAACGAGGGAGCCAGACTATTTTTTAATTGTCCAATAAGATCAGGTTTAGCAGCTAATAGTGAAAGTAAAATTGGATAAAACTTAGATAAAGCATTCGATTTTTCGCCTAGGTATCCATCCTGATTATCTAATAATGTTGAAGATACTTTTTCTTTAAGCAGTTCTATAGGGTTTATCGACATTGGTTATTCTCCCGAATTTTATACGTCGTAACCAGCAACTTTTGATTATTCAAATACTTCTCTTTGCTGATAGTTTTTTATTCTAATGTGCGTTCAATCTTTTGTTGTCTTTTAAATAATTTATATACAAATTTCCATCTAGTATTTACAAAACAGGCAGATCTTATTGATCTACCTGTTTATATTTTAAATTTACTTTAAATAAGCATTTTATCAGTTAGCAAAAGTTTGAAGTACTTTACCTGTCAGATTTTGACCCAACAATGGAGTATTTTTCCCTTGTGATAAAATCGTGTCTTTGCTTACTGTCCAGCTTAATTCAGGATCGACTAATACCCATCCTGCTTCATCTTTCCAACGCGTAGTCATATTGGCAACCTGCGCAGGTACGCTAGTCACTTTTTCAACCCACTCCAAAGGTTCAAATAAACCTTCGTTGATGAGTTGAATGCCTAAAGATACATAGGTATCAAAAGCAGTAATGCCCGGTTGAGTTTCAGCAAATGGTGCCATTTTTGCCGAACTGCTTAAAGGCTCATGATGCGTACAAATTGCATCAATAACGCCTTCTTTTAAGCCTTGACGTAAAAGTTCTTTATCTTGCTCAGAACGCAATGGTGGACGAACATGCGCAAGCGAATTGAAACCATCCGTTAAATGTTCAGTTAAATGCAACTGATGCATTGCGACATCGGCAGTTACAGGTAAACCTTTTGCTTTTGCCGCACGAATTAATTCAACCGATGCACCACAAGACAACAAACCAAAGTGAGCTTTTACGCCAGTTGCTTCAATCATAAGCAAATATTTTGCAATCGCTACAGTTTCAGCAATTGCCGGAATCATCGGCAAACCTTGACGAGAAGCGATAAAGCCTTCGTGTGCACATCCGTCTTTAGCAATCTGTGGCTCTTCAGCATAAAATACGACTGTTAAACCAAGACCTGCTGCATATTCCAAGGTACGAATAACCACATCGTCATTTTCAAAAGCAGCATTTGCATTAGAAACAGCAGTACAGCCACCCTTTTTCAGACCCGCCATATTCGCTGGTTGTTTACCATTTAAGCCTTGGGTTTGAGCACCAATGATATGCATGTGAATACCACCATCATACCATGCTTTTTCAATCAGGCCATGAATGAGAGCACCATTGTCTTGTACAATCGGCTTTGAGTCAGGCGGAGTAATGACATGCAAAATACCATTACCACGTGCTGCCTTGCCTTCCGATTTCAATGTCCCATGTTGCTGTTGACCCGGTTCACGCAAACGTGCGCACAAATCAACCATGGTTGGCATTAACCATTTGCCTTGGCCATCAATGGTTTGCTCAACGTGCTCAACGTGCGCAACCAACTTGCCATTTTCAATATATACAGTTTGTACGCTGTCTGTTTTTTGGATTGGGTCTAACACACGTACATTTTCAATTTTTACAATACTCATGTGATCCATTCCTTACAACGTAATCGCTTCAATTAAACCTTGCTCTTGGAGTTGGCCTTGCATTGATAACGCCAATACTGCCATACGAACTGCAATACCATTGGTTACTTGTTTCAAAATAACCGACTGGTCTCCATCTGCAACACTTGAGTCAATTTCTACACCACGGTTCATTGGTCCCGGATGCATCACAATACAGTCTGGTTTAGCTAAACCAAGACGTTCTTTGTTTAAACCATACATTCTGTAAAATTCAGACTGTGAAGATAATGCTGGAGAGTCAATACGTTCGTTTTGAATACGTAAGGCAATAATCACATCACAGTCAGTAATGCCTTCATCCATCTTGTTAAATAAGCGAACGTGCTCGCCATATTCCGAAAAGCCCACTGGCAATAGTGTATTCGGTGCAATCACGCGAATGTCTTTACAGCCCAATGTTTGCAGTGCAGCCACATCAGAACGTGCCACGCGAGAGTGTTTAATGTCACCAATAATGGCAACGCTTAAATCTTCAAATGGTTTTTTAGTTTCACGGCGAATAGTCAGCATATCAAGCATCGCTTGCGTTGGATGAGCGTGACGCCCATCCCCTGCATTAATAATCGCGACCTTTGGACATACATCTTTAGCAATGAAATGTGCAGCACCCGAAGATGAATGGCGAACAACAAAAATATCCGCTGCCATTGCTTCAAGGTTCCAGAGCGTATCGCGCAGCGTTTCACCTTTTGAAGTACTTGAACGTGCAATATCAATGTTCAGTACATTAGCAGACAAACGTTTAGCTGCTGCTTCAAAAGTAGTACGGGTACGGGTGGAGTTTTCAAAGAAGAGATTCATAACCGTCAATCCCTCTAAGAGCGGACGGTTAATTAAATTATTATTATCATCTAAAAAGCTTTGTGCGGTATCTAAAATCTTGGTGAGGTTTTCTTTTGAAAGTCCCTCAATCGTTAAAAAATGTTTTAAATTTCCGTCTTGATTGAGCTGAACCTGGCTCGGTTGATGCAACGCTGCAATATGCATAATGGATTCCTATGGGTCGAATCGCGAAAACGTGCATAGTGTAGCTGAATTCCGCTCTTTTCGCAGAAGAACTTTACAGAATAAGGCCCTAAATTGACCAGAAAATTTAGAACCTTATTGGCAATTACCTTAATGCACCAATGTAATGGTGCGGAACTTGTGCCCGATAAATATCCTCGGCAGTAATTTCCGACTCTTCATCGACTTTAACAGCAGCAATTTTTTCTTTTTGAGAAGGCTCAGGTATTGTGTCAACCAACGATTTCAATCGCTCAACACATCGTTTTAGTTCATCATCCTCCGATTCTAGGGCAAGCGTAATGACATATTTTGCATAATCTTTATTTTGAACCATGTACATTGCATCTATTACCCGCCCCGTCACCCTACGCATGCGTACATAAATTTGTGTAGCTACCGAGAAGGCATCTGCATTGGCAATAAAACCATTCCCCATCATGTCTTTCATTTATTATTACCCCATCACTTTAAAATAATAAAATGGTTAAAAAATAGCTTCGTTTGTTAAATAAATAACTATTGATAGGATAGAGTTAGCAAAATACATACCACTTTTACTGTATTAATCTATAAAAATCAGTTTATTGGTTGGATTGTGATAGGTTGCAATAATTTAAAGACCTTTACACATCAAAATAAGTTAAACTTTGCATCGTTAATATTTATATGTTTTGGTCAATCGAGTTTATGAATACCTCTTTACGTTTAAACCACTATTGGATTACTTGTGCTGATGGTTTAGAAGCCCTCTTACAAGAAGAAATAGAACAGCTTGGCACCAAAGTGACAGAACGTAAAGCAGGACGTTTAATCATTGAAGGAACGCTTGAACATGCTTACCGCATCTGCATGTGGTCACGTCTTGCTTCTCGTGTTTTACTGCCTATTCATACTTATGAACTCGAACATACACACGATGCACGTGATGTAGCTGAAGAGCTTTATGAAGGTGCAATTAGCTTTGACTGGTCACTTATTTTTGCACCACAAAGTACCTTCGCTATTCGTTTACATGCAGAACGTGAAATTAAGGTTAACACTCAATTTGCAACGCTTAGAGCAAAAGACGGTGTTGTCGATTCTTTTATGGAAGCGGTAGGTCGTCGCCCAAGCATTGACACCAAACAACCAGAAATTACGTTATATGTTTTAGCAGGTAAAACTGAGCATACTTACTGCTTAGATTTATCTGGTGATTCATTACATAAGCGTGGTTACCGTCGTTATATGACGGATGCGCCAATTAAAGAAAACCTTGCTGCGGCAATTTTACAAAAAGCTCAGCTTCAGCAACGTAAGCCAGAGATTGTACTCGACCCGATGTGTGGTTCAGGTACATTTATTATTGAAGCATTAATGATTTTAACTGACCGTGCACCAGGCCTTGTTCGCCGTTTTGGTTTTAATGGTTGGCATGGTCATGACCGCGAACTTTGGCTTTCACTTAAAGCTGAAGCAGCAGAACGTCATGAAAAAGCGCTAGAATTACCTTTACCTAAATTTTATGCCTACGATGCAGACTGGGAAGCGGTAAAAGCGACTCGTGAAAATATTATTGCGGCGGGTTTTGAAAAAGTATTAGATCAAATTCAAATTGAAGAACGTACTTTAGCTGACTGGCCTGATTTTTCAGCAGAAGGCAAAACTGCATTTATTGTGACAAACCCTCCATATGGTGAACGTTTAGGTGATAAAGCCTCTAACCGTTCTCTTTACTTAGGTTTATCTGCACTTCTACAAAAACATTTCCCAAATCAATATGCAGCCATTATTGCAGCTCAAATTGAACAAGCAGATGTTTTAGCATTTGAAGCACCTGAAACCTTACGTTTAATGAATGGTAAGTTACCAATTTACATTCGTTTTGGTTCAATTAAGCCTGAAAAAGTAACTCAGCCATTTTTAGCAACTTGGCAAGCTCAACCTATTGAAATGGAAGAAGCTCAAGATTTTGCTAACCGTTTGCAAAAAAATATGACTGCCTTGAAAAAATGGGCAACCAAAGAAAATGTTTATTGTTTACGTTTATATGATGCAGACTTACCTGACTTTAATGTCGCTGTAGATTTATATGGTGATCGCTTACACGTTCAGGAATATGCACCACCAAAAACAATCGATCCTGAAAAAGCAAAAAAACGTTTTAATTTAGCACTCGCTGCAATTCGTGCTGTTACCGGTTTAAACCGCGATGCCATCTTTATTAAGACACGTGCGCGCCAAACAGGTACAAATCAATATACGAAACAAAGCACAGCTTCAAAACGTTTTATCGTTCAGGAAGGTAAAGCTAAAATTTTAGTGAACCTGACAGATTACCTAGATACAGGTTTATTCCTTGACCACCGTCAAATGCGTTTACGTATCGCTCAAGAAGCTCGTGGTAAGCACTTCTTGAATTTATATAGTTACACGTCTACAGCAAGCTTACATGCCGCTTTAGGCGGTGCTGCAAGCACGACAAGTGTAGACTTATCTAACACCTACCTAAGCTGGTCAAAAGAAAACTTCGTTTTAAATGGTTTAACGGTAGATCATGCAGATGAACAGCATATGTTCTTTGCGAGCGACTGTTTTGAGTGGTTAAAAGAAGGTCACGAACAATACGACCTTATTTTTATCGATCCACCGACATTCTCAAACTCTAAAAAGTTCTACGGTACTTTCGACGTCCAACGTGACCATGTTTCACTGATTAAGCGTGCAATGAACCGTTTAAACAGTGAAGGAACGCTCTATTTCTCAAACAACTATCGTGGTTTTGAAATGGACGAAGAGATTGAAGCTATTTTTCATGTTGAAGAAATCACTTCTGAAACCATTGGCCCTGATTTTAAACGTAATCAAAAAATCCACCGTGCATGGAAAATCCAGCATCCTGGCCTAGATCAATATTAATAAGACTAGAGGTTATTATTACTTCACGGTAATAATAACCTCACCATGAACATTTTTTGATTCAAAATCATATTTGGTAAATCGATCTGCTCTTTCCGGTAACGCAATCATTTCCAATTTCTTCTTTTCTTTACTATCGATAACATGATTTTGTTTTTGTTCTTGATACGGAGAAAGTACGCTTGTTCTAAGTGCATCCCATCGAACTTGTTGTAAATAATTATCCCCTAACACCTGACGTGCTTGTTGTTGTTCTATCATTGGTTTCTTAGCATCGTCTTGAGCTTTCGCAATAATCACAGGTAAAGCTGCATTCACCGCTCCTGTTTGTGTCGCTAAAGCCCCTTCACTTAGAGGCTGCGCAGCCCATACATTGATGGGTAGTAACATAAAGCCCAAAACACACAGCGCAGATCCTTGTTTATTGTTCATTGCATTTATCCTAAGTTGTTATTGTTCGTTATATCGAACAAAATTAACAATTTTTTAAACATGCCGCAATGTTATAAGTAGACTTCCCGACAATTAACATTGATCATTTTAAAACCGGAAATATTTCACAAGCATTTTGAGAATATTCAAGTTGTTTTATAGATTTTTATCTCAGACTTGTACGACCCGGCTAAATCACTTACTGTAATTTTATAATTTATCTGTAAATCGATTTTATTTATAAATAAACACCATTCGAGGTGAAATAATGCTTCAGCAGTGCTGCCAACTATTAGAAGATCGCCAGCTCAAAATCGCTTTTATTGAAAGTGCGAGTTCCGGTTATTTAACAAGTCAGTTTTCTATTCATAAAAATAGTGGTGCAGATATTTTACTTGGTGGCTTAGTTAGCTACGACCCGAGCATTAAAATTAGCATTTTAAATATCGATCAAAAGATAATAGATACTTACACAGCAGAGTCACCGCAAGTCACAGAGGAAATGTGTAGGCTGGGTCAAAGGTTATTTCAACAAGCTAATATTATTGTCAGTTGTACTGGGCTATTAAAATCTGGTGGAAGTGAAACCCCAGAAAAACCTGTGGGCACCTTTTTTATTTGCATTTCTTACCAACATCATATTTATCATTATCGTTATTTTTTATCTGGTCACTCAGAACAAAAGTTAAAGACATTAACTCAGAAAGTTTCAGATGCCATAATTGCTTTACTCACATCAACCATAAGAACTGATTCACCATAAAAAAAGAGAATATGTTTCCATATTCTCTTTTCGGTTTTAGCAGACAAAGCTTAGCTGAGTTTCATTTTATCGAAGACTAAATGTCCATTTTCGCCTTTAACTAGAATAGTATCACCTGCGACAAAATCACCCGACAAGATTTTTTGGGCTAATGTGTTTTCAATCTGTTGTTGAATCGCACGTTTTAATGGACGCGCACCATAGACAGGATCGAAACCAGCGTCAATCAATAAATCAAAAGCAGTATCATCTACAGTTAAACTCATGTCACGATCAACAAGACGTGAACGTAATCGATCCAACTGAATATCGGCAATGCCACGAATTTGTGCTTTTTTGAGTGAATGGAAAATCACAAGCTCATCAATCCGGTTAATAAATTCCGGACGAAAATGCTGACTTACCGCATTCATTACAATAGTACGCACTTCATCGTCTGTTGCACCCTCACCTAGTTCACGTACATCTTGTGAACCTAAGTTCGAGGTCATCACAATGACCGTATTTTTAAAGTCTACTACTCGACCTTGTGAGTCGGTTAAGCGACCATCGTCCAATACTTGGAGCAAGATATTGAAGACAT
This sequence comes from Acinetobacter lactucae, assembly GCF_001605885.1. Lineage (GTDB taxonomy): Bacteria > Pseudomonadota > Gammaproteobacteria > Pseudomonadales > Moraxellaceae > Acinetobacter > Acinetobacter lactucae. The sequence continues at coordinate 28,058 of NZ_LRPE01000003.1, forward strand.
CTGGATGCGCTTTTTCCACCTCATCAAACAACACCACACTATATGGTTTACGGCGAACAGCTTCGGTTAAAACACCACCTTCTTCATAACCCACATAACCTGGAGGTGCACCAACCAATCGACTAACAGAATGTTTCTCCATGAATTCACTCATGTCGATACGAATCATGGCATCATCACTGTCAAACAAGAAATTAGCCAGTGCTTTGGTTAATTCTGTTTTACCAACACCTGTTGGACCTAAGAACAAGAATGATCCGCTAGGTCGATTCGGGTCAGATAAACCGGCACGTGAACGACGAACTGCATTCGATACAGCTACAACAGCTTCATCTTGCCCAACAACACGGTCATGTAAAAACTCTTCCATATTCAGAAGTTTTTCACGCTCGCCTTGCATCATTTTAGCAACCGGAATACCTGTTGCAGCACTTACAACTTCGGCAATTTCATTTTCAGTCACTTTAGTACGAATGAGTTTTGGCTCTTCGTTCTCTTCTGCAACTTCATCTTGCTCCAGTTGTTTTTGAAGCTCTGGAATTACGCCATACTGTAAACGTGCTGCCTCAGCCAAATCACCTTCACGCTGAGCTTTTTCAAAAGCAATACGCGCTTTATCAAGTTCCACCTGAGCCTGTTTAGTACCTTCTACCAAAGTTTTTTCAGACTTCCAGATTTCTTCAAGATCGTTGTATTCTTTCTCGACTTCAGCAATCTGTTTTTCAAGATGAGTGACTTCAGCTTTACTGCCGACATCTTCATCTTTTTTCACAGCTTCCAATTGCATTTTCAACTGGATTAAACGGCGATCAAGCTTATCAAGTGCTTCAGGTTTAGAGTCAATCTCCATTTTAATACGAGAAGCTGCCTCATCAATCAAATCAATTGCCTTGTCTGGTAATTGACGATCGGTGATGTAACGATGAGACATTTTCGCCGCAGCAATAATCGCAGAGTCTAAAATTTGCACACCATGATGAGTGGCATATTTTTCTTTGAGTCCACGTAAAATCGCAATCGTATCTTCAACACTTGGTTCATCAACCAGTACTTTTTGGAAACGACGCTCTAAAGCTGCATCTTTTTCAATGTATTGGCGATATTCGTCTAAGGTTGTTGCACCCACACACCGCAATTCACCACGAGCCAACGCAGGTTTTAACATATTACCTGCATCCATAGCGCCATCGCCTTTACCTGCACCTACGAGTGTATGTAACTCATCAATAAACAGGATGATTTCGCCTTCGTGTTTAGCCAAGTCTTTTAAAACAGCTTTTAAACGTTCTTCAAACTCACCACGATATTTAGCACCGGCCAGTAATGAACCTAAGTCGAGGGATAAAACACGTTTATTTTTTAATCCCTCTGGCACTTCACCATTCACAATACGCTGTGCCAAACCTTCAACAATAGCGGTTTTACCAACACCCGGCTCACCAATAAGAACAGGGTTGTTTTTTGTACGACGCGATAAAACCTGAATGGTACGGCGAATTTCATCATCACGCCCAATAACAGGATCAAGTTTTCCAGATAAAGCACGCTCTGTTAAATCAATCGTATATTTATTAAGTGAGTCACGTTGGTCTTCGTGATTATTACTCATGACTTTGTCATTACCTCGAATATGTTCAATTACTTTGCGTAAGCTGTCGGGAGTTACACCTACCGCACTTAAAATATTTTTAGTTTCGCCTGTTTCTGCCAAACCTAATAAAACCCAGTCAGTTGATAAAAATTCATCACCTGCTTTCTGCGCATATCTGTCTGCCAAATTAAGTGCTTTAACGGCCTCTGGGTTTAAGTTGACATCACCTGTTGGATTGGCAATAGTCGGCGCGTCTTTTATAGCTTGCTCAAGTTTTTGTTTAAGTTCAGGTAACCGTGCACCTGCTTGTTGCAACAAACTAATATTTGATGGCTCTTCTAACAAGGTAGACAAAATATGAATACCTGCGATAGCAGTATGGTCTTTACCCATCGCTAAAGATTGAGCATCTGAGAGGGCTTGCTGCAAGCGGTTTGTAAATTTTTCAAAACGCATTCTTGTTATTCCTCACAACAAATTTGTACTTGTCTAATAGATGGGAACACTTCTTCGGATTTCAAATAAATTTTTATATATTTTTCATAATGTTATTTAAATAATAACGAATAAAACTCCATTATAATATGGGATTGTTTTGTATATATTTCAAGTACAGTTCAGCTACATTTTATTAAAATGCCTGATTATTTAAATTCATGCTTATCAATACTACACTTTTCACAAAGTCTTTATTGAGAATTTAATAATTAAGCTTTAGTTTATCTTGCTAGTTTCCTACTCGTTTTGAAATGAAAATGCACTTTAAACATATTATATTAACAACAACTTGTCTTTTTACTTCGGCACTGGCAATCGCTCAGCTTCCACAAGATTCCAGAAGACCCGGTGGAATTGCAGTTGTTCCTCTAACTTCTGATATTACTCAGATCACTTTTCAACAAAAGCCTGTTTTAATTAGCCAAGAAGGTCAGCAGCGTTATGCCGTGCTTGGTATTCCATTGTCTACTCCAATCGGCAGTATTCAGCTCGACACGAATAAAGCTCCGATTCAAGTAGAAGTTAAGTCTTATCCTTACGCTGAGCAACGAATTAAAGTCACTAACCAAGATTATGTGAACCCCAATCAAAGTCAATTAGACCGTTACGCTAAAGAAGCGAAAGAACAAAATGATGTGTATAACTCATTTACACAAAGTTCATGGCAAACCTTACCAACATTTATACGCCCGACTTCAGGGAAATTTAGCAACTCTTTTGGAAGAAAACGCTTTTTTAATGGTGAAGAACGCGCGCCTCACTCTGGTTTAGATATTCCAGCGCCAGTAGGACAAAAAGTTGTTGCACCCGCAGATGGTGTCGTTATACAAACTGGATCTTATTTTTTTAATGGACAAACCGTGTTGATTGACCATGGCCAAGGTCTAGTCAGCATGTTCTGCCATTTAAGCGCAATTAAAGTAGAGAAAGGCCAGCATATCCGCCAAGGAGAAACACTAGGCTTAGTAGGCAAAACTGGACGTGTGACAGGCCCTCATCTGCATTGGGGCATGAGCCTTAATAATGCTCGGGTAGATCCGCAGCTTTTTCTAAATACAGCTCGTTAACTTAAAGCTTTACGAAAATACTTTGGTGCTTCGATATAACCTTCTCTTAGATAAAATTGATGTGCCAAAGGTCTGTGAGTTAGATGCGTTTTAATAATTCAAATTTTTCTTGAATAAGAGCAAGAGGCTGTAGGTATCCCATCTGTTTAAGTAGAATACATATCGTTTGAGTATTGTCCCATTTAGCAGAACGAATATTCACTTTCATTCCTCCTCTTATTTTTTAGTTATTTTTGACAATAAAAAAGCCAACTCTAATGTCAGCTTTTTTTAATTTCTAGCTATCAAAAAATGCCTTATTCCGCTTCAATAATTTCGAAGTCATGAGTAATTTCTACACCACCATCGGAAAGCATTTTACTTGCTGAACAATATTTCTCGGCAGACAATTCAACTGCTTTTGCAACCTGCTTTTCTTTCACAGATTTACCAGTTACCACAAAATGTAAGTGGATTTTAGTAAACACCGCCGGAATTGCGTCAGCGCGCTCAGCTTTTAAGTTACATACAACATTCGTCACATCTTGGCGAGATTTTTTTAAAATGGTCACAATATCAAACGAAGCACACCCACCAAGTCCCATTAATAGCAACTCCATAGGACGTGGACCACGGTTTTCACCACCATACTCAGGTGAGCCGTCCATGATGACACTATGCCCACTATCTGATTTCGCTTCAAAAGCAACATTCTCTAGCCAATGTACACTTGTTTGCATTGCAACTACCCAAAAAAAATTATAAATTTAAGCAGGGTCTGTTGACATTTCATCTATGGATTGCGTTATAGCTAAAAATTAATCCAAATAAGACGCAAAACCCAGACAATGGCAATCCTTTGTCCAGTTTTGTAATAAAATTTGTGAAATTTCAGCCATAATCTGAGTTGCAATTAAAGCAGCGCAGGCATAGCGCAAGACCAAGTTATTTTGTACGTTCCGTTGTTAAGATCTATTTATTTAGAATGGCTAAATTTCATAGTTCTTATTTGGTACGTCTAAAAAAATTGTCTTATGTTGCAACCATCTGTGAAATGTCAACAGGCCCTTGTTTTGTACACTAACATAAAATGAGTTGATAAGGAATTTCATCTCTTCTGTGTAATAGCTCATCTCGAGCTTGTGTGAATTGTTTACCCTATTCGGAACATATTAAGCATGACTTCAAATTTTTCACAACTCAGCACAGATGCTTTATCCCCGGGGCAACTACCTGAATCCGTTAAAGCATTGTTAAAACGTGCTCACATCAACAGATATCCAAAACGAACCACAATTGTTGATGCCGGAACAGAGTCAAAATCTTTATATTTAATTTTAAAAGGCTCAGTTTCAATTATTTTACGTGAAGATGATGAACGTGAAATTGTTGTTGCGTATTTAAATCCGGGCGATTTCTTTGGGGAAATGGGGCTTTTCGAACCGAACCCTCAACGTACAGCCGAAGTTCGTACTCGTGATGTCTGTGAAATTGCAGAGATCTCTTATGACAACTTCCACGAACTTAGCAAACAATATCCAGACCTAAGCTATGCTGTTTTTGCACAATTAGTTCGCCGTCTAAAAAATACGACACGTAAAATGACAGATCTTGCTTTCATTGATGTGTCTGGTCGTATTGCACGTTGTTTAATCGATCTATCTTCTCAGCCAGAAGCAATGATTTTGCCGAATGGTCGTCAAATTCGTATTACTCGTCAAGAAATTGGCCGTATTGTTGGATGCTCACGTGAGATGGTTGGCCGTGTACTCAAAACCTTAGAAGATCAAGGTATGATCCAAACTGATGGTAAAGCCATTCTTATTTTTGATGCTTCATTAGAAGAAAACCCTGTTTCTGATGATGACTACGACGATGAAGAATAATATTCTTTAAATTTTTAATAAAAAGCAAACTTCGGTTTGCTTTTTTTATATGCAACAATGAGTTAATACACAAAACTTACAAACTATTCTAATTTTATGATTTAAGTTGAATACATATTCTCCGTTAGGCTAACTCAAAATTTCCAAGGATTTCGCTGTATGCAATTTAACCCACTTAGTCGCACAGGCCTTAAACTTCCAGAAATTTGTTTAGGCACCATGACATTTGGCGAGCAAAACTCCCAACAAGAAGCTTTTGAACAACTTAATTATGCCTTGGCACATGGTTTATATTTTTGGGATACAGCAGAGATGTATTCTGTTCCACCAAAACCTGAAACTTATGGCGCAACTGAAACGATTATTGGTAATTGGTTTGCTCAGCACGGACAACGTGACAAAGTCTTTCTTGCATCTAAAATTGCAGGTCCGGGCTTTGGAGGGACACACATCCGAGAAGGCCATACTCGCTTTAACAGCGACCATATTGCCAAAGCTCTAGATGGATCACTTAAACGTCTCCAAACGGACTATATCGATCTTTATCAACTGCATTGGCCTGAACGTCATACCAACTTTTTTGGTACGCTCGCTTATGGCAATCAGCAAGCTGAAAATGATTACGACACAACACCTCTAGAAGAAACATTACTTGCTCTACAAGAAGAAATTAATCGCGGGCGTATTCGCTATATTGGTTTATCAAATGAAACCCCGTGGGGCACTATGAAATTTTTACATTTGGCTGAAAAGCTGGGTGTCAGTAAATTTGTAAGTGTTCAAAACCCATATAGCTTGCTTAACCGTACTTATGAGATAGGGATGTCAGAGATTGCTAAATATGAAGATGTCGGCTTGCTCGCTTACTCTCCTCTGGCTTTTGGTTACTTAACGGGTAAGTTTAGAAATGGCGCTCGCCCTGCTAATGCCCGTGTAACACTATTTCCTCGCTTTAGTCGCTACAGTAACCCTCAAAGCGAATGGGCAACTGAACAATATGCACAGCTAGCAGAAAAACATGGGCTAAGCTTAACTCAGATGGCTTTAGCTTTTATTAAACAACAGTTCTTTGTGACCAGCACAATTATTGGTGCTACGAATTTAGACCAACTCAAAGAAAATATTCAGGCATTTGAGATTGAGTTACCAAGTGAAGTTCTAAAAGGTATTGAGGCCATCCATACTCAACAACCCAACCCTGCTCCTTAAACAAAAAACGGATGCTTAAGCATCCGTTTTCTTTATCTATAAAGGATTTTATATCTTATTTACGGCTATTATAAACTGCCATTGCCGCAGGTAAGTTTTTACGCATATCACCAATACGCTGAGAGTTAGATGGGTGAGTAGACAAGAATGATGAACCACCGCCACCTTCAAGCTTATTCATTTTTTCCCAAAGTGTAATCGCCGCATTTGGATTATAGCCTGCACGCGCCATCAGCATTAAACCGCCTTGGTCCGCACGACTTTCCAAGCTACGAGAATATGGCAAGCCCACACCCACTTGTGTACCTAGCTGAGCAGCAGCAGTACCAAGCTGGCCTACGTTATTACCCGCATAGCTTAAACCAATGCCTAGAGCTAAATCAGTTAAAGCCTGTGCACCGATTTTACTTTTTGCATGCTCTTCTAAAGCATGTGTCATTTCATGCCCCATAACAGCTGCAATTTCAGCATCTGTCAGGTTCAGCTTATTCACAATACCTGTATAAAACACCACCTTGCCACCAGGTGCAACGTAAGCGTTAATTGTATCTGACTTCAACACCGCTAACTGCCATGTAAATGGCTGGCCAGTCTGATTCATCTGGTTGGCATATGGTTTTAAACGGTTGAATACAGCATTAATACGGTTATATGTACTAGAACTTGTATCGAGAGCACCCTTACCACGTGCTTCCTGCACCATCTTATTAAAACCTTGAGCAGATTGAGCATTTAAGGTTGCAGTATCTGCACCAGCCATGTCCGCTACTGTTGCACAGCCAGAAATGGTCATCACACTTGCAGCACACAAGCTTAAAAAGAGTTTTTTATTCATAACATTGATCACCTAAATCATTAAAAAGCTGTTTATTCTTTTGCACTTATTATAAGAAATACCACTCATGCTTTGAATCTCTCATTTCTTCATGATCATAGTATTTATGTAACGATCAAGCCGATAATGTCATCAAATAAATCCAGAAAATTAAACAGATTACATTTAAACCCAGATAAACATGACTTAAGGTTTTAACTTTCTCTTCAAGATTAGAACTTTCCCTTTTCCAGAGTAAATAACTATTTTGTATGAGTACCACAGGAATTAACACACATGCGAACAAAACCGATAAGCTCATAAAAGCAGTCATAAAGAAATCTTCATGATATTCCTGTCCATAAATAACCAACATCGCCAGCGTGGGTGAACCACCAATAGCAAATAAAAAAGAATAAAAAATTGTTTTTGAAATAGTTGGTTGCAGCTTCATCCTGAGCCCATCATTCCTTATCTATATACAACGTTTTAATCTGAATCTGATAAAACGAAAACTGCACTTTAGTCGGGTATAAAAAAGCCCCCTTTCAGGAGGCCTTTTTAATCTTTGCTAATTAGGCAGAGAATGGATGACGTAAAACAATTGTTTCTGCACGGTCTGGACCAGTTGAAACGATATCAATCGGACATTCGATTAATTGTTCAATACGCTTAACATAAGCCAAAGCATTTGCTGGTAATTGGTCGATGCTAGTTAAACCAACAGTCGACTCGCTCCAACCTGGCATAGTTTCATAGATTGGCTTCAAGCATTCAAAAGAAACCGCATCTGAAGAACCTACACAACCTGAATCTGTATTTTCATAACCTACACAGATTTTCACTTCTTCTAAACCATCTAAAACGTCAAGTTTAGTTAAGCAAATACCTGAAAGTGAGTTTACATCTACAGAACGACGAAGAATCTCAGCATCAAACCAACCACAACGACGTTGACGACCAGTAGAAGCGCCAAATTCATGACCAACTGTACCTAGGTGTTTACCAATTGGGTCACCAGAATCAGCCGCTGCATCATAAACCAATTCAGTTGGGAATGGACCAGCACCTACACGTGTTGTATAAGCTTTAGTAATACCTAATACATAATCAAGATGTAAAGGTCCCATACCTGAACCAGAGCTTACGCCACCAGCAGTTGTATTTGAACTTGTAACATACGGATAAGTACCGTGGTCGATGTCTAAAAGTGAGCCTTGAGCACCTTCAAACATTACAGCCTTACCTTCTTTGCGATAGTCATGCAATACTTTAGTCACATCAATCACTAATGGAGCAAGCACTTCACGCCATTGGTTGCAAAGAGCCAATACATCTTCAAATTTAACTGCTTCTACACCGTAGAACTGAGTTAATTGGAAGTTATGTAACTCAAGCATTTCTTGGAGTTTTTCTTCTAATGCTGCACCACCACGAACAAGGTCAGCAACACGCACTGCGCGGCGAGCTACTTTATCTTCGTATGCAGGACCAATACCACGACCTGTAGTACCGATTTTAGCGTTACCACGTTTCTTTTCACGTGCCTGATCAAGTGCAATATGGTTAGGCAAAATGAGTGGACAGTTTGGAGAAATACGTAGACGTTCTTTAACAGGAACACCTTCCGCTTCCAAAATTCCCATTTCTTCAATTAACGCGGCTGGTGAAAGTACTACACCATTACCAATTAAGCACAATACGTTTTCACGTAAAATGCCTGATGGAATGAGGTGCAATACAGTCTTTTTACCACCTACGACAAGAGTATGACCTGCGTTATGTCCGCCTTGATAACGTACTACCGCAGCCGCCTGATCTGTGAGCAGGTCGACGATTTTACCTTTACCTTCGTCGCCCCATTGGGTACCAAGTACCACAACATTTTTGCCCATAATAGCCTCATTACATCATGCTGTTAAAATTGGAAACCACCAGTAAAATTTACTGTTGGCGATTAAATCTTTTCAATATTCCATTGTCCATTTTGCGACACGAGTTGATGAGTCGCATATGGAATAGAACTTAAATCATCATTACCTAACAATTGAACGACACGTAGACCTTGAGCACGTGCATTCGAAATTGCTGAGAGTAAATCTTGTTCTGAGCCTTTTGGAGCAACAACAGTTTCGATTTCGGCGAACTGATTTGCACCTAAGGCATATAAATCACAACTGAAGCCAGTAGCAGGACGTGCGCGGCCAAAGTGCTCACCAATACCATCGTAACGGCCACCCTGTGCTAAAGGTGCAGCACGGTTTGGTGCATAGACTGCATACATTAAGCCAGTGTGATAGTGATAACTACGTAGCTCTACAACATCGATACCGATATTGAGATTTGGCCAACGGCCTTTAATTTGCGCAAACGTTGTTTTCAGTGCATCTAATGCTGACTTAAATTCAGCATCTTGTAAGATGTTTGCACTTAAATTCGCCTGCAAAGCTTCTAGATCACTAGAGTAGCGGCCAAGCGCATAGAAATCAGAACCCATATTGAGATTTTGAGTAAATTCAGCTAACTCTGGTAACGCTTTTCTTTGATAAAGATCTGAAAGCTCATGCTCTTCATTTTTTGACAGTCCAGCATGCTTTACTAAACTGCGGAACAACCCTACATGGCCTAAATCTAGATGCGCGCCTTGTAAAGTATAGATGTTCTCGATCAGCCCTAGCATAACATCGACCATTTCGACATCGGCTTCGATACTGTCATGCCCGTATAACTCTGCACCTAATTGTAGAGGTGCACGTGTGGCATTAAAATTTTGTGGTTTAGTATGTAATACAGTCCCTGAATAACAGTAACGTGCAACGCCTTCAACTGGTCTTACATGTGCATCGATACGTGCAACTTGTGGCGTCATATCAGCACGAACACCGAGTAAACGGCCTGAGAGCTGATCAATGACCTTAAAAGTTACTAAATCCAAGTCTTGATTTGATTCTGATAATGAAGACAACGATTCGATGTATTCAATAAATGGTGTATATACCAATTGATAACCTCGTACCGCGAGGAAATCTAAAGCTTCACGGCGAAGTTTTTCAATGACTTGTGCCTGTTCCGGCAATACATCTGCTACCCCGTCAGGCAGCAACCATGTCTCTGAAATGGTCATATTTCAAGCCTAAAATCTGATCAACGTGGAACGACCCCACATAAAAAAATCGGGAACACACCCGATTTCTCTTAGTGTAGCATGATACTTTCTGCCATGCACCTGACAATTTGCATAAATCTTTCTTAATAAACTCTAAAGTCAAAAAGAAGATTTTTTGAATTAATAAGAATATTCAATAATTTACTGTGCTTTACTCATATTATAGGCAAAAGTTCTTCGACCAAAGAATGGGCCAATATCTGAACTATCACCTGGTTGCCAGTTAACTAAATTTAATCTTTGAATAGCTTGAGCTGCTTGAGTATTAAAAGCAAAACAACCTTTTTCAAGATTTGCGATTTTTAGCTTTTGTCTGAAAGCAATTAATGAGTGCACCTCATTAAGCGGGTTATCTTCTATAGAATACAGATGAGACTTCTCATAAGCTAAATTTCTATCAGCATCCCACCGACTACTTGATATAAAATTAATAAAAAAAGCAGACTGGTTATTATTATTTCCCAAGGCACTTTGAATATCACCAGTTTCCAAGTTTTCTAAAACAGTTAGGTTATAGCCGTACCACTGCGAATTTAGAAGCCTAAAATACTTTTTATCTGAACCTAGGTTATTATATCTTTCGATAATTGACTGCTTTTTCTCACTAAACGACGGATTTGACTCAAAACCAGATATATCTGAAGTATAAGATTGATTCCATTGAGTCTCTTTTAAACGATAACAATAACTATTTTTTGGAAACCTAACATTCTTATAGTTTTGATAAAATCCAATTAAATTTTTATCAAGTTGATTATGAAGACCTGTTTCTAGATTTTTATTTTCTTTATAGCCTGGCAATACACGGTCAAAGATATTTTCACCATCCAACTTCACAATTTCAAACTTTAAATTCTTTTTCAAATCAGGTGTTAATTCATAAGTCCAACTATCAGGTGATAGCCTTTTCACAATATTGGTTTGTAACGTCCCTTTATTTAAAATTTTCTTTTCAGTTAAAACCTCAGTTTCTAACGGCTGGTTATGTGACTTTGCAAAAAAGATTTCATTATTCTTAATTGGATATTGAGCAATTTCAAAAGAATCACTATAGATACCTGAAGAAATATCGGAAGGTTGATAATAAACTTGGTAAATTTTGTCTTCCTTTTCTAAATTATTTTCAGCTTGTTCAGACGTATTTTGATCTGAGCTTCCACCACAAGCTGTTAAAACAAGAGTAGATGTAATAGTTAAAAACCCACTTATTCTTTTTGAATTAAATTTCATATGAACTCTATAATTAAAATTTTAATGTTTGCGAATCATACAAATAGATTTAATTTCAGACAACACTAATATTTAGAATTTTAATAATCCATACCAAAAAATAATAACTATAAAAAAGGATGTTAATTAAACACCCTTTTTATTTAAATTTGCCTTTCATTTAGAAAGAGTCACACAGATCCAATAATCGATTTGCATAACCCCATTCATTATCATACCAAGCAAATACTTTAGCTTGATGCCCAACCACCATAGTTTGGGTTAAATCAACAATGAGTGAATAAGGTGAATGATTGAAATCACTCGAAACTAACGGTTCATCTGTTACAGCCATAATTTCTGCATAGTCTGTTTGAGAAGCTTTAATGAGTAACTCATTAATGTGATGCACAGTAATTGGAGATTGCGCGATAAAAGTTAAGTCAATTGCAGCCACATTAATAGTAGGTACTCGAATTGAATAACCATCGATACGGTCTTCCATTTTAGGCATAACACGTTTTAATGCTCCGAGTGCACTAGACGTAGTGGGAATAATATTTTGCCCTGAAGCTCTAGCACGACGTAAATCGCGATGTGCATGATCAAGTACAGATTGGTCAGCCGTTACTGCATGAATCTCGGTCATAAGTGCAGTTTCAATTCCAAACGCATCATCAATGATCTTGACCAGTGGAACTAAAGCTTGAGTAGTACATGACACACTCGAAATAATTTGATCAGTCGCTTTGACTTCATTGTGGTTCACACCATAAACAATGGCTGCATCAACATGGTCAAAAGGTGCTGCTCCAATAATGACCCGCTTTGCCCCTGCTTCTAGGTGACGTGTTGCATCCGCATGAGAGCGAAACAGTCCGGTACACTCAAGTACCACATCAATATCTAAACTAGACCATGGTAAAAGTTCCGGTTGTTTCTGCTTTAGAACCTCAACCTTTAACGTTTGGTGATTTGACTGAATATTCAAAAAAACTTTTTCATTTTCAATCAATATTTCCACATTTCCATTAAAGCGGCCATGTGTAGAATCATATTTAAATAAGTGCACTAATGTCTGGACATCTGCTATATCGTTAATCGCCACGATTTCAAAGTGAAATTGTTTTGGGCTTTCGAACCAGGCGCGTAAAACATTGCGTCCAATCCGACCAAACCCATTAATGGCAATACGTTGCATGACCTATCCTTATCAACAAAACTACAAGCTAAAGAAGGCATATAGTAAAGCACGTCACGACCAATTGAATATAGATTTTTAGCCAAATCACAGTTTTGTAAGATATTCCTTTTAAAATCGTTGGTTCGGTGGGGTTTTTCCGCTACAATTTAGCGTTTTTAAAAAATAAGCCCCGTATCACATGCTAAGGTTTGGCATAAAACAAACAGGCATTGATACTTTTAGCCAAATTCGAAAATATGGAGTGACTTGGTTGTGAGTACTCGTTTAATGACATCTGCTGAAATTCGTGAAGCATTTTTGCGCTACTTTGAAACGCAAGGGCATACACGTGTCGCGTCGAGTTCTCTTGTTCCTGCCAACGACCCAACTTTATTATTTACAAATGCTGGGATGAACCAGTTTAAAGACTGCTTTTTAGGTCTTGAGAAACGTGACTATGTACGTGCGACCACATCACAGAAATGTGTACGCGCTGGCGGTAAACATAATGACTTAGACAATGTTGGTTATACTGCACGTCACCATACATTCTTTGAAATGTTAGGTAATTTCTCATTCGGTGATTATTTCAAACGTGATGCACTTAAATTCGCATGGGAATTTTTAACCAGCGAACAATGGCTTGGTTTACCAAAAGATAAACTTTATGCCACTGTTTACCATACCGATGACGAAGCTTACGACATCTGGAACAAAGAAATCGGTTTAGCACCAGAACGTATTATCCGTATTGGTGATAATAAAGGCGAAAAATACGCATCTGATAACTTCTGGGCAATGGGTGATACAGGCCCATGTGGTCCATGTTCCGAAATCTTCTTTGACCATGGTGACCACATTTGGGGTGGTTTACCAGGCTCACCTGAAGAAGACGGTGATCGTTTCATTGAAATCTGGAACAACGTTTTCATGCAGTTTAACCGTACTGCGGATGGCGTGCTTCACCCTCTCCCTGCTCCATCTGTTGATACTGGTATGGGCTTGGAGCGTATCTCTGCTGTATTGCAACATGTTAACTCGAACTACGATATTGACCTGTTCCAACACCTATTAAAAGCTGCTGCAAACATTATTGGTATTGAAGACGAAGGTCAGCCTTCTTTACGTGTTGTTGCCGACCATGCGCGTTCATGCTGTTTCCTTATTGCTGATGGTGTAAACCCAAGCAATGAAGGTCGCGGTTACGTACTTCGCCGTATTATCCGCCGCGCTGTGCGTCATGGTAATAAACTTGGTGCAACTGGTACGTTCTTCTACAAAATGTTGCAACCTTTAATTGAAGTTATGGGTGATGCATATCCGGAACTTGCAGCTCGTAAAGATGTAATTGAAGCAACTTTAATTCGTGAAGAAGAACAGTTTGCTAAAACACTTGAGCAAGGCTTAAAACTACTTGAAGGCGAGCTTGCTCAATTAAAAGATAAGACCATTCCTGGTGCGACTGTATTTAAACTTTACGACACTTACGGCTTCCCGACAGACTTAACTGCTGATATTGCACGTGAACGTGACTTTATTATTGATGAGGCTGGCTTTGAAGTAGAAATGGCTGCACAGCGTCAACGTGCTCGTGATGCTGGTAAATTCGCAGTTGACTACAACAACATTGTAAAAGTTGAAGGCGAAACTCAGTTTGACGGTTATATCAACACCACTAGCCAGGGTCAAATTGTAGCGATCTATAAAGATGGTGTACAAGTTGATGAAGTTTCTGAAGGTGATGAAGCGCTTATCGTTTTAAACCAAACTCCTTTCTATGCTGAAAGTGGTGGTCAGATTGGCGACACTGGTATCTTCAAAAATGAAACAGGTATTTTTGAAGTTCAAGATACTAAAAAGTCAGGCGGTGCCTTTGTTCATCAAGGTATTGTGACCGTTGGTAGTCTTAAAGCAGATCAAAACGTTGAAGCGATTGTTAAAGCAGACATTCGTGAGGCAACTGCACGTAACCACTCTGCAACTCACCTATTACATGCTGCCCTTCGTCAAATCTTAGGTTCACATGTACAGCAAAAAGGCTCTTTAGTTGCAAGTGATATTTTACGTTTTGACTTTGCTAATGACCAACCTGTAACTTTTGAACAGTTACAACAAGTTGAGCGCTTAGTGAATGCAGAAATTATTGCAAATAGTGCTGTAACAACCGAACTTCTTGACATTGAAGCTGCAAAAGCTAAAGGTGCCATGATGTTGTTCGGTGAAAAATACGGTGATGAAGTACGTGTACTTTCTATGGGTTCAATTATTGATGAGAAAAACTTCTCAATTGAACTTTGTGGTGGTATCCACGTTAAACGTACAGGTGATATTGGTTTATTCAAAATCACTTCTGAAGGTGGTGTAGCTGCTGGTGTACGTCGTATTGAAGCTGTTACAGGTACTAAAGCGCTAGATGTAGTACAAAAAACTGATGCTGATATCCAGCACATTAATAGCTTATTAAAAGCACAGAAAGACCAAACTGTTGAGCGTGTACAAGCCAATGTTGAATTGGTTTCTGCATTACAAAAGCAGATTGAACAGCTCAATCAGAAATTGGCAAACTTCCAAGCGTCAGAATTGATTGATCAGGTACAGACTATTGCTGATCGTCAAACGCTTATTACCACTGTTCAAGGTGTAGATGCAAAATCACTTCGCAACTTACACGACAGTGTTAAATCGAAATTAGAGAATGCAGTTATTGTGTTAGCTGGTGTAGAGGGTGACAAAGTTAGCCTACTTGCTTCAGTTGCATCACAATACACTGCAACTCTAAAAGCAGGTGACATCATCAAACATCTAGCAACCGAGTTAGGTGGTAAAGGTGGTGGTAAACCTGACTTAGCACAAGGTGGCGCGCCACTTAACGAGAAGTTTGGACAAGTGATCGCAGCATTGCCTGCATGGCTTGAACAAAAATAAGACTTCACTTTTTGTGTAACTGACCCTGAAAAGCCTCTCAGGGTCATGGCTTATATGGAACAACTATGGCATTAATCGTTCAAAAATATGGCGGTACTTCTATGGGTACCCCCGAGCGCATTTTAAATGTTGCTCGTCGTGTGAAGCGTTGGCATGATCACGGTCACAAGGTTGTTGTGGTCGTATCTGCAATGAGTGGTGAAACAAACCGCTTACTTGCTCTCGCTAAAGCCATTACCGAAACACCTGACCCACGTGAGTTAGACCAAATGGTTTCAACCGGTGAACAGGTGACGATTTCCATGTTAGCTATGGCACTTAATTCGATTGGTGTGGAAGCTAAATCCTATACCGGACGTCAAGTCGGTATTAAAACTGACAGTGCATTTACCAAGGCGCGTATCGAGTCTATTGATACAGATGTCATGACCAATGACCTAGATGCAGGCCGTGTTATTGTGGTTGCTGGTTTCCAAGGCTTTGATGCTAATGGAAATACCACAACACTAGGTCGAGGTGGTTCAGATACTTCTGGTGTTGCTCTTGCTGCTGCTTTAAAAGCTGACGAATGCCAGATTTATACTGATGTAGATGGTGTTTACACCACTGACCCTCGCGTTGCTCCTAAAGCCAAAAAAATCGACCGTATTTCTTTTGAAGAAATGCTAGAAATGGCATCATTAGGTTCTAAAGTTTTACAAATTCGCTCAGTAGAGTTTGCCGGGAAATATCAAGTTCCTTTACGTGTGTTATCAAGCTTTGATAATGACGACGACGGCGTTTTTGACGACGAATTTAAAGAAAATGTTGGTACACTCATTACTACTGAGGCAGAAGATACTATGGAACAGCCAATTATTGCAGGTATTGCTTTTAACCGTGACGAAGCAAAATTAACGATTTTAGGTGTACCTGATGAACCAGGCATTGCTTCTAAAATCTTATCACCAGTAAGTGATGCCAATATCGAAGTCGATATGATAGTGCAAAATGTTGAAGAAGATGGCACAACAGATTTCACTTTCACTGTAAACCGTGTTGATTTAGCGAAAGCTGAAAAAATCTTAAACGAAACTGCTAAAAATATTGGCGCACGTGAAGTTTCAACACGTGATGACATCGTTAAAGTGTCTATCGTTGGTGTCGGTATGCGTTCACACGCAGGTGTAGCGAGCAAAATGTTCACTGCCCTTGCTGACGAAGGTATCAACATCCTTATGATTTCAACTTCTGAAATTAAAGTTTCTGTCATTATTGATGAAAAATACCTTGAACTTGCTGTTCGCTGCTTACATACCGCTTTTGGTTTAGATCGTGAACATGGTGAAAGCAGCGCCCGCGCTTAATTTTACCAATCGGTCAAGAATTCATTAAAAAATGTTTACTTGTCCGACAATAATTAAAGAAAACACAGAGCCGCTATAGTTTTTTTTATAGCGGCTCTGTTATATTAAACGGAAAGTTTTTTGGCAGAGATTATCAAAATATGACTTTGTTCTCATATTTCTGTTAGAATCTGACTGAAAACTGAGGTTGAGCTTTTATTTGGGTACCAATATTGCAGTTTTAAGCGTTTAGCAAGGAGATAAACATGCTGATTCTGACCCGCCGTGTCGGGGAAACATTAATGATTGGGGATCAAGTCAGTGTTACTGTGCTTGGCGTCAAAGGAAACCAAGTTCGTATTGGTGTAAATGCACCAAAAGAGGTTTCTGTTCATCGCGAAGAAATTTATCAACGTATTCAACATGAACGTGCAATGCATGAACACCTTCAACACCTTGATCAAGATTATCAAGTTTCTTATGAAGATGATAATTATGCACAGAAAAACTTCAATCGTTAGTATGAAGTTGTTCTCTCCCTAATTAAAGCGACTTTATAGTCGCTTTAAATTTTTTAAGTGCTTGTATTTATAGACCTAAAGCACGTTTAACAGGTGCATAACTACGACGATGCTGATCAATCACGCCATGCACAGCAATTGCTTCAAAGTGTGCTTTGGTTGGATATCCTTTATGTTTGGCAAAACCAAATAGTGGATATTGCTGATCTAATTCCGCCATTTGTCGATCTCGTGTCACTTTTGCCAAGATACTTGCTGCACTAATTTCAGCATGGCTTGCGTCTCCGCCAACAATGGCTTCACATGGAATAATAATTCCTTTAGGAATTTGGTTGCCATCTACAATTACTTTTTGTGGTTGAGTTTTCAAACCATCAACAGCGCGCTGCATAGCCAAAAAAGTCGCCTGTAAAATATTTAACTCGTCAATTTCAGCATGTGTTGCTTCAGCAATGGACCAAGCTAAGGCTTTTTCTTGGATTTCAATAAACAACTTTTCACGTTTCTTTTCAGTTAATTTTTTAGAATCATTTAATCCTAGAATTGGATTATTCGGATCTAAAATAACGGCCGCTGCCACAACCGAACCTACTAAAGGCCCCCGTCCCGCCTCATCTACACCAGCAATAAACATCGACTCACTACCTTTAAAAACAAAAGAGGCTGATCAATAGTAATCAGCCTTCTTTAACACAAAATTATTAATTACTTTTGTAAAGCTTCTGCCACACAAGCGTTTACAGTTTTAGAAACCACTTGGTTGACGATTGTAGCACGTGTGTTTACATCAAGTGCAGCTGCTGCCAATTCTACTGCTGTCACACTGTTTGGAGCCTTTTCGCTCACACAACCACACACATTCGTTTGGATGCTATCACGTTGCTCAGCAGTCATATATTTTGTTGCTGTTTTCCAAGCCGCAACATTATTAATCTCTGTAATACATTTCGCATTTACAGCAACCTTTAACGCAGCAACGCCTAATTGTTGAGTTGTCGTTTGTGCAGAAGCGCCTGTGTCAGTGCCTGTAGTTGTTGCACATGCTGTTAAAGCTAAAACAACTGGTGCTAGAGCAAGCATCAATTTTTTCATCATTTTTTCCTTTGATTGAACCTTGGCAGCGCGTATTGTGCCTAAACTCAACTTTAGAAGAAACAAATAATTTGATGCATTTATGCAATCTATTTTGCCGAGTGAAATTCAGCTCATCAAATCCTTTTTTGGAGTAAAACGTTCTGTTTTTAGCACGCTCTGTCACATTTAAAACATTTCTCAAAATCTGCACTTTCCCCTAAAATCACAAATCAAAACGACAAAAAAAGGGTCTTTTATGCCTGCTGCTTCCTCTCAGTATTACACCCGTACCGCACAAATCCTGCATTGGGTGATGGCAATTATTTTCATCGTCGCATGGGTGATTGGCTTCTATAGTGGAAATTTTTTAAGTTACGACGTTGATGGCAGCTTTAAAGGTGATGTGATTACCTTGCACAAAAATATTGCAACCACCATTATCTTTTTAGTGATTATTCGGATTTTTTGGCGCTATACACATCCAGCTCCAAAACTACCTGACACCATGTCACCGATGATGAAAACTCTGGCACACGTGGGTCATCTATTCCTTTATGTAATTTTAGTGGCTTTACCTGTCACTGGTTGCTTGTTTAGTTGGAGTGCTGGTCACCCTGCCCCTGTTTTATATTTATTTGAAATTCCGCGTTTGGTGCAAGATAACCCAGAGCTTTTAGCTATTGTTAAACCATTACATATTTATATTTCTTGGTTTGCAGGTTTTCTTATTGTTGGGCATGTACTTGCAGCTTTGAAACATCACTTTATTGATAAAGACAATATTTTAAATAGCATGACCAAACAACCTAAATAAACCTGATGTATAAAAAAACCGCCCGAGATAGGCGGTTTTTTTATTTAGATTTTTTGGATTTCTGCAATCCACTTTTGTTTCTCTTCATCTGAAATGAAAGAAGCTTCAAAAGAATTAATTGCGAGTTGTTTCAACTCATCATTATTTAAGTCTAAAGCTTGCTGAATGGCAAAGAAATTGTCATTCATATATCCACCGAAATATGAAGGATCATCTGAGTTAACCGTCACGTGTACGCCCTTTTGTAAAAGACGGCGGATATTATGATCTTTCATATCCTTAACAACACATAGCTTTAAATTACTTAAAGGACAAACCGTTAATGGCATTTTTTCATTAATTAAACGCGCCATTAATTGTTCGTCTTCTTCAGAACGCACACCATGATCAATACGATTCACTTTAAGTAGATCTAAAGCTTCCCATACATATTCAGGAGGACCTTCTTCACCAGCATGAGCCACGATTAAGAAGCCTTCTTCACGCGCCTTAGCAAAAACACGTTCAAATTTAGCTGGCGGATGCCCTACTTCACTTGAATCAAGCCCTACAGCAATAATGTCTTGCTTAAATGGCAATGCTTGCTTAAGTGTTTCAAATGCAGCTTCTTCACTTAAATGACGTAAGAAACACATAATCAGTTGAGAGCTGATACCCAACTTAGCTTTGGCATCTGCACAAGCGCGCTTTAAACCGCTAATCACTGTTGAGAATGCAATACCACGGTCAGTATGGGTTTGCGGATCAAAGAACATTTCCGTGTGAACAACACGATCTTCGGCACATTTTTCAAAATAAGCCCATGCTAAATCATAAAAGTCTTGTTCATGCACAAGAACATTTGCACCAGCATAGTAAATATCTAAGAATGATTGAAGATTATGAAAGTTATAAGCTTGCTTTACTTCTTCAACAGATTTGTAAGGAATCTGAATCTGATTGCGCTGGGCAATTGCAAACATTAATTCAGGTTCAAAAGTCCCTTCAATATGTACATGCAATTCGGCTTTTGGTAAGGCGCGAATCAGCTCGACTTGATTCATATTAACTCCACGTCTAAAGAAAAAAGGGTGTGGTCAAAATCACACCCTTTTATAATTTTCTTCTTATCGATAACTATATCTAAGATAGCTCAAGAAGAAAATTATAAAAAATCATATTAACCGCCAAACGCGATAAATTTAAATACCCAAAGCGCAGCAATAATCCATACCATGTACGGTACAGTTTTTGCCTTACCCGTGAATAATTTAACTAATGCATAGCTAATAAAGCCCATTGCAATACCATCAGCAATTGAATAGGTGAATGGCATAAATACAATGGTTAAAAATGCTGGAACAGCTTCAGTAATATCATCCCAATCAATGTGAGTGATGCCTTGGATCATCAACACACCAATAAACAATAAAGCTGGCGCTGTTGCAAAACCTGGTACAGATTGAGCAAGAGGTGCTAAAAATAGACAGCAGATAAATAAGACTGCAACGACAACAGCGGTTAAACCAGTACGTCCACCTGCTGCTACACCTGAAGCTGATTCAATATATGGTGTAGTTGAAGATGTACCTAATGCGGCACCTGCAACGATTGCAGTAGAGTCTGCGAATAATGCTTTTTTCAAACGAGGTAATTTACCGTCTTGTAAAAGGCCTGCACGGTGTGATACACCAACCAAAGTACCCGTACTGTCAAACAAGTCGACAATAAAGAATACGAAAATGACGCCGACCATACTTGCTGTAAATAGACCTTCAAAGTCCATTTGCATGAATGTTGGTGCAATTGAAGGAATTTGACCCACTACACCCTTAAATTCATTTAAACCTAAAGCAGTAGCAATGGCCGTAACAACTAAAATACTAATAATGATTGCGCCGCGAATTTTTAATTGGTGTAAAACTACAATCATTAAAAATCCAAATAGCGCTAACAATACTGTAGGTTGTTTGATATCACCCAAACCGACTAATGTCGCTTGGTTATCTACAATGATTCCAGCATTTTTTAGTGCAATTAGTGCTAGGAATAAACCAATACCCCCACCAATTGCAAACTTAAGTGACATCGGAATCGCATTGACAATCGCTTCACGAATTTTAAAAAAGCTAATTGCAAGAAAAACAAGGCCTGAAACAAAAACAGCCGCTAAAGCTGTTTGCCATGGCACGCCCATCCCCATACAAACCGAGTAGGTAAAGTAAGCGTTTAAACCCATACCAGGGGCCAGTGCGATTGGATAATTTGCAATGATCCCCATTACTAAACATCCGATTGCTGCTGCCAAACAGGTCGCAACGAATACGGCACCATGATCCATGCCGGTTTCAGATAAAATGAGTGGATTGACAATAATGATGTAACACATCGTTAGGAATGTAGTTACACCAGCAAGAACTTCAGTTCGGAAAGTGGTTTTATTGTCGCTTAACTTAAATAAACGCTCTAACCAGCCTGCCGAAGAATTGGGCGCCGCCATAAGTAGCCTCTATGCAAAATCTGAACTGTGGAATATTTACGTCTATGTAGGTCGCTGAACAATATTGTTTTTCTGTTCAGTCCTATACACAAGAATCTCAAATTTTAGAAGCAACAAATATGCCACTCATTTGATGTCTGTTTTCATACATAGCAAATAACCACAGCCCCTCTTGAAACACAAAAAAGCTGCATAACCCCTATGCAGCTTTTTTACTATACGTTCAATAAGTTTAACAGATTCAACAGAAACATGATCAAAAATTATGAAAAGATATGACCAATGACACTGTAAAAGTTAGAAATTTATAGCTCGTTATTGTTAGAAAATAATTTTTTTCTCACCGATATATTCTTGCATATTATAAGAAGCTAAATTGCTGTGATGAGCATGGTTTGGGTTACGTTCTATACTTTGCAGGTTTCTTTCAGCTTCTTGTATGATCCGCATGAGCTCTTGATGTCTTTTATTTTGAGTATCTAAATAGGCCCAATACCCTAATACAAAGACAATACTTACACACAACACTATTAATACTTTATTGATCATTATTATTATCTCTATGTTTTTAATGTTAATGATCTTAACAAAAAATTATAGCTTTGTGAATATTTTCACATTTACTTACAATAATACAATC
>NZ_LRPE01000004.1 GCF_001605885.1 Acinetobacter lactucae
ATAATATATTTTTTAAAATAGTTTACTTAATATTTTCTTAGCTGAGATCAGTATTCTATTAGTGAATAATTAAAAACCCACTTAATGACGAGTGGGTTTAATTAAAATTTAATATTGCTCGATTGCCTTAGACACAGGAACTTACTCTTTTATTTCATTCGAGTTAGTCTTAAATTAAAGTCGGATGGAAGTAAAATACGATATTCTATCTCAGCTCTTGGTTTGACTTCCGTTTCTTGAGAAGTGGCAATATTGGGGCACATCCCTCCACCTGTTTCTAATCTAAAAATATAATATTTAGGCTCAAGATAAATGGTAGCTATTTCGTTTGAGCGAATTGAGAATGCTTTTTCGTTATTTACATAAATATCATGAGAACAGCCAGATCCTAGAAAACCTTTATCTCTTAAGAATGTAACTTTTGCTTGTTCAGGAGTCTGTTTCTTTAGGTAGTTCTGATTGTACACTCTCTCATTAGGTATTGGTTTCACTGTATTCGAAACAACAGGAGCAGTTGAACATCCAACTAGGCCTAGAATTAGTGCTAAAAAAATAATCTTTTTCATGACATTATCCATTTTAATAATGTGTAAAATTTAAAAGTTAAGGATAATACAAATCCCCTGTCAGTAGTTTAAGTTTTTGAAAAAATTATTTATTTTATCTTCGTTATTCAATAGAATGCCGACATAAATTTTTATAAGAAAATGAAAAACTATGTGGCTTAAATTTTTATTGTATCCCATTGGTATGTTTATACTATGGCAAATTATTTTCATCATCGAGCAGCTTTCTTTAGAATTTTTAAATGCGCCACAAATACTTGTAGGTATAATAGCGCTGATCATAAATTGCGGTATGCAAATTTTGATTGGTTATAAAGTTCCTAAATTAGCACCAAAATATAAGTTTGTAGCGAGTATTACATACATCATCTTATTCACTTTTTTAGTAGCAATTTATTCAACAACTATTTTATTAGAAGGCTTAAAAGTTGCTCCTCAAGCAATTTGGCTAGGTTATTTATTTTTTCATGTCGTTGGAATGGTTCTATACTTTGCTAACAACACTGATGAATTCTGTTGGGAAAATTTACTGAAGTAGCTCAGCACATTGTTCCCTGCTTTATTTTTCTTATTTTTTTCAAAAAACATCATATTAGACAAATTTTCGTATAAATTACCCTTCTAGGTGAGCTGAGCAATCTAAAGGAATGAAATGACGCTTAAACAATTAAAAGCTTTTTTAGCTCTTGCGCGTACCCTCAACTATGCCAATGCATCTTTAGAGCTACATCTCAGCCAGTCTGCTTTAAGCCTCACTATCAAAAGCCTAGAAGAAGAATTAGGCGGAAAATTGTTTAATCGTAATACACGCCGTGTCGAGCTTACCCAAGAAGGTAAATCCCTTATTCCCTATGCTAAAAAATTACTCGCCAATTGGGATGAAATGGAAAATGATGTAAAACAACGCTTTAAGCTCAATCGGGGAACATTAAGTATTGCCTCAATGCCCTTTGTGACCCATGCAATTTTGCCTGAGGTGATTCATCAATTTTTAGAACTTCATCCCAACCTGAACTTTTCAATCCACGATATTCCGAATGAGACGATTATAGAAAAAGTACAAGATGGCATTTTCGAGCTTGGCATCTGCTTCGAACCGGATCTCACCGAAGGCTTAGAGTTCAAACCATTATTTGAAGAAGATTTCTTAGCTTTATTACCTAAGACTCATCCACTTGCTCAGTCGCCTTCTATTACGTGGCACGAGCTTTGTTCAAACCCATTCGTGACATTACAAAAACCTTCAATTGTTCGATATTTAGTTGAACAAAATTGTTTGCGAAATAATATAACGCTCGATTTGAAAGTTGAATGTCATCAAATTTCATCACTTTCAAGTTTTGTGGCTTATGGAATTGGAGTAAGTGCGATTCCAAGGCATTTTGCTAAACACATTGATAAAGAACATAACGTTTTGATTGAGTTAAAGGATGAAGCTATTCATAAGACTGTAGGAATTGTTTATAAAAAGAACTTTGAAATTTCAAATATTTCGACTCAATTTATTGAGGCTTTGGTTCAATATAAATTTTAAAAAATTAAAGACTGTATTTTTAGAATGAGCTAAGCATAAGGCTAAGTTAAATTCTTAATTATTATAATTTTCAATATATTATAATGATTTTATGAAGATTTAAACGTTATATACGTCTGATCTTTTATAGATAATTTGAGACCATTCATTGATTATACTTATTAATCCTTTAAAAAAATTAACTTCTATAACTCGAATTCAGATGCTAAAACTAAGATTACTAAGGGATATAGGATAACAATAGAATGAATAAAGTTTATGCCAATGCAGAGGCAGCACTGAAAGATGTAATTGCAGACAATCAAACACTTGCAGTTGGCGGTTTTGGTTTATGCGGAATTCCTGAAAAACTGATTGTTGCAGTTAAACAAAGTGGTGTAACTGGTCTCACTTGTATTTCTAATAACGCAGGTATAGATGACTTTGGCTTAGGTATTTTGCTTCAAACCAAACAGATTAAAAAAATGATCTCTTCTTATGTTGGTGAAAACAAAGAATTTGAGCGTCAGTATTTAAATGGTGAACTTGATGTAGAACTTACCCCACAAGGTACTTTAGCTGAAAAGTTACGTGCTGGCGGTGCCGGAATTCCTGCATTTTATACGCAAACTGGCGTCGGCACACTGATTGCTGAAGGTAAAGAAGAACGGACCTTTCATGGCAAAAATTACATTTTAGAAGAATCTTTAACAGCAGATGTTGCTCTTGTTAAGGCCTATAAAGCAGATAAAGCGGGTAATTTAGTATTCCGTAAAACTGCTCAGAATTTTAACCCTGAATGCGCGATGGCTGGAAAAATTACAATTGCAGAAGTTGAACAGGTTGTTGAAATTGGTGAATTGGATCCGGATGAGATTCATTTAGCGGGTATCTATGTAAACCGCATTGTACTTAATGCGTCACCTGAAAAACGTATTGAGCATAAAACTTTAAGCACGGAGGCAGTATAAAATGGCTTGGTCACGCAATGAAATGGCACAACGTGCTGCAAAAGAACTTGAAGACGGTTTTTATGTCAATTTAGGTATTGGCTTACCTACCCTAGTTGCTAATTATATTCCTGAAAATATTAATGTTTGGCTTCAATCTGAAAATGGCCTATTAGGTATTGGTGAATTCCCGACTGAAGAAACGGTTGATGCTGATTTAATTAACGCTGGTAAACAAACGGTTACAGCACGCCCTGGCGCTGCCTTTTTCTCAAGCTCAGAATCTTTTGCCATGATCCGTGGTGGTCATGTCAATATTGCAATTTTAGGTGCCATGGAAGTTTCTGAAAATGGTGACTTGGCTAACTGGATGATTCCGGGCAAGAAAGTCAAAGGTATGGGCGGTGCAATGGACTTGGTTGTAGGTGTCCAAAAAGTTGTTGTGCTTATGGAACACTGTGCAAAAGATGGTACGCCAAAAATCGTGAAAGACTGTAGTTTACCTTTAACAGGTAAAGGCGTGGTTCACCGCGTAATTACTGACTTAGGCGTAATGGACATTACCCCACAAGGTGTAGAACTCATTGAACTAGCTAAAGATGTTACGCTTGAACAGATTCAAGCTGCTACAGGTGTTGAGTTTCACAAAACATTAGTCGCGTAAATTTTAATTTTTAGTTATTGAGATAAGACTTAAGTTACAAAGTGAGCTTAAGTCTTAGCCCTTTTAAGCACCGGATGTGCTGTCTACGAATAAGAACGAGAAGGATTTTTTCAGCTATGGAAAAACAGCAAGGAATTTTTGAAAGATTTGCTCTTCGGATTAGTGACTGGTCTGAAAAATGGTTTCCTGATTCATATATTTTTGCTCTACTTGGCGTCATTATTGTATCTATTGCCGCGTTGGGCATTGGTGCGCCGATACATGATGTAGCGACTTCATTTGGTAATGGCTTCTGGAGCCTTATTCCCTTTACCCTGCAAATGACCATGCTCATTATTGTGGGTTATGTGGTTTCTGTATCTAAGCCCGTAAAGTTCCTAATTCAAAAAATGGCACGTATTCCAAATTCTGGACGTGGTGCTATTGTTTTGGTGGCAACTGTCAGCTTGTTAATTTCACTGGTCAATTGGGCAGTAAGTACGATTCTTACTGCACTTTTAGTGATTGCATTAGCAAAACGTAAAGAGCTGAACATGGATTATCGTGCAGCGGCAGCGGCGGCAATTATTGGTATGGGAGCAACATGGGCACTGGGAATTAGCTCTTCGGCAGCACAGCTTCAGGCAAATAAAACCAGTTTACCAGAGTCAATTTACAATCTGACCGGTGTTATTCCATTTACTGAAACGATTTTCCTTTGGCAATCTATTGCGATGACTATTATTTTGGTGATTGTTTCAATCGCAATTGCTTACTGGTCAGCTCCCAAAGGTAATAATGTTAAAACAATTGATAGTTTTGATGTGCGGTTTGAAGAAGACAAACCACACGAGGAAAAATCGACGCGCCCAGGCGACTGGTTAGAAAACTCACCTATTTTAACGATTATTGTGGTGGCATTAGGCTTAATCTGGATGTTTTTTGAATTTTCAAAAAGTAATCCAATCATCGCTATTTCAAGCTTAAACACATATAACTTTGTGTTCTTAATGCTAGGGCTAGCGTTGCATGGAACGCCAAGAAACTTTTTAAATGCTGTTTCAAAGGCAGTTCCTGCTGTATCGGGAATCTTAATTCAGTTTCCACTTTATGGAAGCATCGCTTTTATTATGACGCAAGCTTTAAATAGTCAGGATTTATCGCTGTCGCATTATATAGCCGAGTTTTTCGTTTCAATCGCCTCAAAAGAAACCTTTGCAATTGTGATGGGAATTTACTCTGCCATCCTGGGGTTCTTCGTGCCATCTGGCGGTGGAAAATGGATTATTGAAGCCCCATATGTCATGCAAGCAGCAAATGATTTAAAGGTTCATTTAGGCTGGTCTGTACAAATTTATAATGCAGCCGAAGCTTTACCGAACTTAATCAATCCATTCTTTATGCTTCCAATGTTAGGCATTCTAAAACTAAAAGCAAAAGATGTGATTGGTTTTACAGTCACTCAGCTCGTTGTACATTTTCCATTAGTTTTATTTTTATTATGGTTCTTTGGAAGAACACTTAGCTACACCCCACCTACTTTTTAATTTACTGGCGCCTTTAGTTTCGACTAAAGGCAAATTTAGCAAATACATCAATAAGAGATATTAAGATGAGTTCAATTGTTATAGTTTCAGGTAGCCGTACTGCAATGGGCGGTTTTCAAGGTAGCCTATCGGCTTTAACTGCACCAGAACTTGGCGCTGCTGTCATCCGTGATTCGATTCAACGTGCAGGCATTGCTCCTGAACAAGTAGATGAAGTTATTTTTGGTTGCGTATTAAGTGCAGGTATTGGCCAAGGTCCTGCTCGTCAGGCGATGCGTAAAGCTGGTGTACCTGATCATGTCGGTGCAGTCACTATTAATAAACTGTGTGGCTCTGCCATGAAAGCGGTGTTAATGGCTTCAGATACTTTAAAAGCAGGCAGTGCCAATATTATTGTTGCAGGTGGCATGGAATCTATGACCAATGCGCCTTATATTTTACCGAAAGCTCGCGGTGGTTACCGTATGGGTCACGGCGAAATTAAGGATCATATGTTTTTAGATGGTCTTGAAGATGCTGAAACAAGCCGCTTAATGGGTTCGTTTGCGCAAGACATGGCAAACACTAAAGGCTTTACACGTGAGCAAATGGATAACTTTGCGATTTCTTCACTTAAAAAAGCGCAAACTGCGATTACCGAAGGTTATTTCAAAGAAGAAATTGTTCCTGTTGAAGTAAAAACACGTAAAGGTGTCGAAGTTATCGATCAAGATGAGCAGCCATTAAAAGCCAATCTTGAGAAGATCCCAACATTGCGCCCTGCTTTTAGTAAAGACGGAACAATTACAGCTGCTAACTCAAGCTCCATTTCTGATGGTGCTGCTGCATTAGTACTTACGACTGAAGAATATGCTCAAAGCCATGGCTTAAATACTTTGGCGAAAATTGTTGCAACCTCTACTCACTCACAGCATCCAAGCGAATTTACTATTGCTCCAATTAGTGCAATTCAAAAAGTGCTTGAGCGTGCTGGTTGGTCTGTTGATGAAGTAGATGCATGGGAAATTAATGAAGCTTTTGCAATGGTGGCAATGGCACCAATTCATGAACTCGGTATTGATGAAGCAAAAGTTAATGTACATGGTGGTGCTTGTGCTTTAGGCCATCCTATTGGCGCAACAGGCTCAAGAATTATTCTTTCTCTTATCTATGCTTTAAAACGACTAGGTAAAAAGAAAGGTGTGGCTGCATTATGTATTGGTGGTGGTGAAGCTACAGCTGTCGCAATTGAAATCTAAAAATCAAACCACGCAGAAGGTGTAAGAATTTTTCTTATACCTTCTTTTTTTTTAGACTTTAAAAAGTTCATAACAGGTTTGGCGGAACCATTTATGACTACTTTTATGATGGCAAGACATATGCCAATGTTGTTTAACATCATAAGTTGGGAAGTCTAGAGGCGCCGGTAAAATCTGTAAATTTTCTCTCACCAGTAAAACTTGGCTTAAATAATACGGTACCGTTGCAATCGCATCTGTTTCTTGTACTACTAATCCCACTCCTAAATAACTTGGTAATCGAATTAAAATATTTCGATCCAATCCTTTGTTCTGTAATTCATTTTTAATATGGTAGTGCCCGATTCCTGCATCAATATCAATATGATATTCGCGCATATAATCATCTAAAGTGAAATTATTTGGGTCTAAACGAGGATGGCTTTTAGAGCTAATCACCACATAATGCTGTTTAAAAAACTTTTGTTGGTAAAAGCCTTCTTCTAATTGGGGTAAAAAACCAATTGCGAGGTCAATTTCACCATTTGCCATTTGGTAGCTGGTTTCTGGCGTAATCGGCCTAATATTCAAGCGAATTAAAGGCGCTTTTTCTTTCAAATAGTTGGTTAATTGCGGTAATAAAACCAGATGAGAGACATCTGTCATGGCAATTGTAAAAAGCTGATCTGAAGTTAGCGGATCAAAGTTCACACTAAAGTTATTAATGCTTTCAACTTTATCAATCACTTCACTAATGAGCGGAAAGATTTCTTTAGCCAATTCGGTTGGAATCATTTCATTTCCAACACGAATAAAAAGTGGATCATTAAAATGTTGACGGATTTTGTTGAGTCCATTACTAACACTCGGTTGTGTAAGGCCAATAGCATCGGCAGCCATTGAAACACTTTTAAACCGATAAATATGATAAAAAATATTTAGTAATCTACTATCTAGATCAAACAAAATTGTCTCCGTCTGGATCAAATAATCCATTCAAAAGGAATGAAATCAGGTACAGCATATATAAAAATGCCCACTAAATTTCTGAATTATTGATATATGGTCTAAATTAACAAAGAATCTAGACCATGAGCAATGCTTTATAAAGCCTTTCATCACAAAGACAAAGGTATGAGCTCTTTAATTGATTACTTTGTATGTAAATGTGTTGAATACATCACATATCATTATAAATTTTAATCATGCTGAGTTTGGAAGCCCTTCCAGATTTGCTGAACTGATTTGTTATCACTCAGATTATTTTTAAAAATATAAATATCTTGCGGAAGACAATACTCATTATGATCCAACATGACCAATTTTCCGGTAGCGAGATCTTCCTCTACATTAATTTTTGGAATCCATGCTACACCTAAACCTTGTAATACAAGCTCTTTCAAGTTGGTGGCATTGTCAGTTTCATATAAGGTTTTATAGTTCAGTTTACCTTCGATCAGTTGATCGACCAATTTTCGCAAATAAGCATGTTTACTATAAGCAAGTAATGAAAAGTTACTCTGGATTGTATGTTTAGGCGTATGGTCGGCCTCGGTAGCTGACACTGGCACAATCTCTGTTTCAGCAATCTTGATACCACTTAAAATATCATCGCCAACTCGATTAATATTAGATCGATCTGCGTAACAAATCATAAAGTCACAGGCGCCTTCTTTTAAAAGAGATAAGCCTTCACCACTATTCGTTGCGACAATTTCGATTTTTAAATCACGCATAAATGTTGGGAATTTTTTTAAAAAAGTTGTTAAAAAACCTGATGCTAATGAGTGAACGACACAGAAGCGAATCGTAGATTCGGTTTCATTTTTGATGTTTTTAATCAGTTTGGCAGTTTCTTCTACTTGCTTCTCAATATTTTTAGACATCACCAGCATAATTCGCCCGATGTCAGTAAATTCAATATTATTTTTATTATTTCTAATAATAACTTCAGCTCCAATCATCTCCTCTATTTGCTGAATTCTACGCGTAAACGCGGATTGACTAATAAATCGTTTTTCCGCTGCTTTTGAAATTGAACGCTCACGCTCTAGTGTCAAAAGGTCTTCTACCCAACGTACTTCTAAGTTCATTTTATGCATTCCCTTTTTATATTTATGTCCTTAATCTGTCTGGTTGGGAAGCTGGATAAATAGCTGAATAGATGAATAAAAACTATAAAACATGGGAGTACCTGCAAAAATGCGATGGAGGATTGGCAAAGCCAAACAATAAAATTAAGTATTGAATAATTCTGACATAGAAACGAGCGTAAGAGAATAAAAGACTTTGATTTAACTTACCAACTCATACAAAGATAAAATTATTATTCAAAAATTTTTTTTAAATCAAAAAGTAAGGTATATATAACGCAAGTAAATAACAAGTTTCAACTTAATAAAAAATAGAAATAATCCTATGTATTAGTCATGTTTTATTTTATAAAAAAAAGTCCGTACCTTGGGGATGAATACGGACTGTAAAACTGAAAATTACGATCTTGCTTATTTCAGGAATTAAGCCCTCTGACTTAATAAATTCATTTAAATCAGAAGATATATTTAGAGTATAACTCAGCTCCAAAAACCTGACTATTCTACTAAAGTATTTAACTTAAGATTGAATAAAAACGAATTTCTAATATTCACCAATCAGGTAATATAACTTTTTTGAGATTTCAACCATCATGTTTGAAGTATATTGAGTAATTTCAAAAACTTGTTTTTTTTGGGGGTTGAATACCATATTATCTTTTTCATCACTAAAAAAGATATAAGTGGTGTATTTATCCATATGATGGATATGTTCTTTTAAGCTTAATTTTTCCCCAGAATTGGGATCATAGGCGATAAACTTCATTCTCATGAATTTTGTCTCTATACATACAGTCTTTTATCTAAAATTTAAAAAAAATTAGATAAAACAATATTTTGAGGGATAATATAAAATAGTTAACCTAAGAACTGCGGCTACTTATAAGATATTGGTACAATACTATTAGCCTTGTTTACAGAGGTTTCAGCAGAAGCGATTGATTGCTCTGCTTCTTTAAGCAGACGAGAAGTTTTAGACTCAGTTTTCTCTTCACCGTGGAAAAGTACATAGTATGTAAAACTTCCCAAGATAATTAATGCGGCTGTGACTTTTAACATAAACTTAAAACTAAGATTTTTTCGTATTATAGTGTTTTTTATGTGAAATGCATCACATTTTTATATAAATTTATTAGATAATCTACACTTTAAAAGCCAATAATAAAGATAATTAAGTTGATATTTCACTTAAATTAAGCAGTCTTGAATTTTAAAATGAGTTGCTATCTGAAATTAGCAGATCATCAATTTCATTAAACAAATTTTCAAATTAACTTTTTCTTAACATTAAGTAATTAATTTAAAAAGTAAAATTTAATTCAAATTCAGATTTGCAAACGAATCCTCATAGTTAGTTAACAGTAAAATTTAAAAATCGATATGCAAAAAATGCATAATTAAGCTGATAAATGCATTAGAAGTGAAGCATTTCGAAATCTAATATGAATTATCTTCTTTACTAATTCGAAGTTTAATGATGAACGCTGAAATTACCACCCGTATTGAGAAGGATCTTATTGGTTATAGAGAGATCAATAACAACGACTACTACGGAGTTCAAACGTTACGTGCTCTAGAAAACTTTAATTTAACTCAAAGCAAGGTCGGAAACTTTCCTCACCTTGTTAAAGCCTTAGCAATGGTAAAGCTTGCTTGTGCTGAAGCGAACTATAATCTTAAAAGCTTAGATCAAACTAAATTTGAAGCAATTGAATACAGCTGTAATCAACTTATTCGCGGTAATTTTCACGACCAGTTCCCGATTG
This sequence comes from Acinetobacter lactucae, assembly GCF_001605885.1. Lineage (GTDB taxonomy): Bacteria > Pseudomonadota > Gammaproteobacteria > Pseudomonadales > Moraxellaceae > Acinetobacter > Acinetobacter lactucae. The sequence goes on from NZ_LRPE01000004.1 coordinate 10,296, forward strand.
ATATGATGCAAGGCGGGGCTGGTACTTCAACTAATATGAATGCAAATGAAGTATTGGCGAATGTTGCTTTAGAATATATGGGACATTCTAAAGGCCAATATCAATATCTACATCCAAATAACGACATTAACATGTCGCAGTCAACAAATGATGTGTACCCTACTGCGATTCGCTTAGGTTTGTTATTAAGCTTAGATGAACTTAATCTTCCTTTTAATAACTTAATCTTAAGTTTCCGCAATAAATCACAAGAATTTGCTCACATCTTAAAAATGGGCCGTACACAGTTACAAGACGCTGTGCCTATGACATTAGGTCAAGAGTTTGGTGCTTTTGCAGTAACTTTACAGAAAGACCTTGAGCAAATTAATACGCTTATTCCAAATGTTTTAGCGTATATGAACCTTGGTGGTACGGCGATTGGTACGGGAATTACAACTGAATATAGTTACCGTGAACTTGCCATTCAAGCACTTGCAAAAATTTCTGGTAAGAAAATTAAGTCTGCTCCTGATCTAATCGAAGCAACTTCAGATATGGGTGACTTTGTTCTTTTATCTGGTTTATTAAAACGTACCGCAACTAAACTTTCAAAAATTGCCAATGACTTACGTTTACTTTCAAGTGGTCCACGTACGGGCATTAATGAAATTAACTTAGAAGCACGTCAACCGGGTAGTTCGATCATGCCAGGTAAAGTAAACCCAGTCATTCCTGAAGCAATGAACCTTGCTTGCTTCCAAATTATTGCAAATGACTTAGCGGTAACTTTAGCTGCTGAAGCGGGCCAATTACAGTTAAACGCAATGGAACCACTTATTGCATTCAAACTGTTTGAATCTATGGATTTGCTTGGTAAGGCGATGGCGATGTTCCAAAGTAAGTGTATTGATACGATTACAGCGAACCCTGAACACTGTAAAGCTTTAGTTGAAAACTCAATTGGTATTGTGACCGCACTTAACCCTTACCTAGGTTATGAAACTACAACTCGTATTGCCAAAACTGCAAACGAAACTGGACAAAGCGTATTGGCTTTAGTTCAAAATGAAGGTTTATTATCAGCACAAGTGCTTGATGATATCTTGTCGATTAATAATATGGTTAAACCAAAAATGTCGGCTTAATTCCTGAAATAAAAAAGGAGCTTTTATAAGCTCCTTTTTTATTTGTTTTATATTTTAAAAGCTAAAAGTTGTAGAGAACTGAGCTGTACGTGGATTACCTAAGAAGAGATAGTCGTCACCCATAAATGCGCCTACATCACGCCAATATTTCTTATTAAATAAGTTATCAATGTTGAATCTAAAAGTTGTGTCATGACCAGCAAAATTTGTTTTATAAGCAGCACCAACATTAAAGACACTGTACCCGCCTACTTTTGCCGTTCCCTCTTTGTTTGCATATTTACTGCTATTGTATTGCATACCACTCAGTAATCTTAATCCTTCAATTGAAGGTACTTTATAAGATAACTGTGCAGTTGCGCGTACTTTCGGTACGTTCTGAGTTTGATGACCTTTGTAGCTGTCACTATTAATATCAACAAGACGAGATTTAGTATAGGTAATGCCAGAGCTTACGTCGAGTGTATCGGTTAAAGCACCTGTTAAACCTAACTCAATACCTTGATTGTGTTGTTCGCCTTGTTCAACAAAATCAAATGTTCCATCTGCATTGACTTGGCTATATTGATGGTCTTGTTTTAAATCAAAAATAGCTGCAGTTACTAAGAAGTTGCGTATTTGTTGCTTAACACCAACTTCATATTGTTCAGAATTTTTAGGAGCAAGAACTTCTAGGGCATTATTAGCAAACCACGGGGCCTCTCCACCATCTGATAAGCCTTTGGCATATGAAGCATAAAGATTAGTCGTAGCAGTTGGGCTATACATGAGTGCTAATTGAGGCAAGAACTTATTTAAATCCGTGTCTCGGCTTTGCTGCCCATCTGGACCATAAGCTTGTTCATCAAGGTGAATAAGTTTTCCACCTAGTAACGTTGACCATTGATCATTAAATTGAATCCGATCAGATATGGTAAAAGCAGTCTGCTCGCTTTCTAAAGCTTTGTAACGATCGCCTAAGCTGTCTGATGATGGACTGTAGTCGATCGTATCATTATAGATATTACCAGTTCCTACCGCTACATTAAGTGGTATATGGTGCTTTAAGGTTTTATAAGTACGTTGTAATTCAAAAGCGATTTGATGCTGAATATTGTCAGTATTGAATTGACCATTTAACCCAGCAGCGAACTGGTTAGTAATACGTGTGTCATCTGGGCTGCGGAAGTCATAAATGTCATAGTTACCGTGTTTATCAAAAGTATTACCTAAGCCACTAACTTCACAAATATCGCTATAACATCCCCATGGGAAAGCACTATTATCATCAATCACAACACGGCTTTGAGATGCACTTAAGCTACCATTCCACTGATCATTAAATGCGTATTGATATTTTAATCTCGCATTTACACTGTTATTTACAACAGGTTTACTCCAAGACTGATAACCCAACAAACGGTCTTGATCTACATTTGTTGGTACTTCTTGCCCATCTAGCAGTTGATAACCCGGTACGGAGCGTTGGCTTTGATGCTGTGCTTCAATATCGAATAGTAATTTAGAGCGATCATTAATTTTCCAGTCTAGAGCAACTGAACCAAACTCACGCTTACCATTTGCATGGTCAACATTTGGATGAATACTTTCATGCGCTAAATTGATTCGATAACCAAAACTATCATTAACAAAGCCGCCGACATCTGTTGCCAGTGTATAGCCGCCTTCTGAATTCGCATCGACCGTAATATTTTTAACGTCGACAGGTCTTTTGGTTACATAGTTGACAACACCGCCCGGAGTCGACATTCCACTTTGAATTGCAGAAATGCCTTTTAAGATTTCAACTTGTTGTTTATTTTCTAAAGCCACATTTTGCTCACCACGTATGGGGTGACCGTTAATGAGATAACTTGTGCCTAAATCGAGTGCAAAACCACGTGCTACAAAGTTTGGATAATAACCAATAGCAGCGTAGCCATCTCCCAATGATGAGTCATTTTTAATAACATCGGTTAAGGTTTTTGCGTGTTGATCTGCTATACGTTCAGAAGTAATAGTTGTAATAGATGCTGGGACCTTCTTTACATCGCCCGTTTGAAAACCAGATAAATTAACTTTTTTTGATGTGTATAACACATCATTATTTTGGGTGGCGTTCACAGTAATGGTTGGGAGCTGGGAAACCTCCGCTTCATTTGCATAAACGACAGATGTTATGAGTGCAATAGATGAAGCCAATGCTGTTTTAGAGCATGTCATGAAGTGAAGATTTAACGTACGTCTTTCCATTGAATAACTACCTGCCATACCGTGCATAATTTGAAGCGCTAGAAGTAACTGCTGAGCCTATTTTTAGCCACGCAAGAATACCGCTACATATATTGAGAAACAACACATTCTGTATTTTTTCGATTAAGTGAAGGTGATACAACTTTTATGGACTTATCATTATATGAGTTTCATCTATTTTCTTAGGAATTGGCGCTATAACATTTTAAGTATTACCAAATATTCAAAATAAACTTAAGCTCGAAATGGTACTCAAAAGGAGAAATAGAACAGAAAAATAATGTTGTGAAATGAGCTTACTGATTTTAGATACTAAGAATTATCGAGTTAAGTGAAAGGAACTGTTCGATCATTAGTAAAAATCTCTTTAAATCGAACAAAAGGACGTAATTTCACTAGAATCGAATTTTAAAATTAGAAAAAATGAAGAGTTAGGAATTTAAGGACATGCTCAGGATTGAGTGATATTTAAAGTTTCATTCTATTTTCTATCCAGCATATCTAAAAATTCCTCGTTTTTGTCTGCAAATGATGGAAGAAATATGACATACACTCAGGAAGAAAAACGTAGCAGAATACGTGGGATTGTAGGCGCAGCCTCTGGTAATTTAGTTGAATGGTTCGACTTTTATATCTATGCGGTATTTGCTGCCTACTTTACTCAAGCGCTAACAGCACCAGATATGGATAGTACGACTAAATCTATCTACGTGTGGGGAGTATTCGCTGCAAGCTTTTTTATGCGTCCTATTGGTAGTTGGGTATTTGGACGTATTGCAGACCGGCATGGTCGAAAAAAATCGATGGTCATCTCAATTTGTCTTATGGCTTTGAGTTCTTTTTTATTTGCAGCCCTACCCACTTATAACCAAGTTGGCTTATTTGCCCCATTTCTTTTACTGGTAGTACGTTTACTTCAAGGCTTATCAGTTGGTGGTGAATATGGTGCAGTAGCAACATATATGAGTGAATTAGGCTTAAAAGGTCAACGTGGTTTTTACTCGTCTTTCCAATACGTCACTCTCTCTGGTGGTCAATTACTTGCCAGCTTACTTGGCGTTATTTTATTAACGTTTTTGAGTGAGCAACAATTACATGATGGCGGGTGGCGTATTCCATTTGTTATTGGTGGTATTGCCGCAATTTTATCTTTACTGGCACGTAGTCGCTTAGAAGAAACACTTTCTCATCAAGACAGCGAACGAAAAGAATCTGGTAGCTTAAGAGAACTGTTTAAGAAACACTGGAAAACCTTTTTATTGGTGGTTGGATATACTTCTGCTGGTTCATTAACGTTTTATGTAGAGACTGTTTATTCAAAAACCTATTTAACCAATTTAGGGATGGATGGAAAAACTGTTGGTTATATCATGACCTTCGCACTATTTGTCTATATGTGTGCTCAACCTGTATTTGGTGCAATTTCGGATCGTATTGGGCGACGCTCTTCAATGTTGGCATTTAGCTTATTGTCCGCCATTTTTATCTATCCAGTTATGGCCATTGGGATGCCTAATTATATAGATTCGCCGATCATCATTACCTTGTTGCTTATTTTTATGATGATGATTCTGAGTTTCTATACATCTATTAGTGGCTTGGTAAAAGCTGAAATGTTCCCACCTCATGTACGAGCTTTAGGTGTAGGGTTTTCTTATGCTGTGGGTAATGCGCTGTTTGGCGGTTCTGCACCTTCGGTTGCTTTACAGTTTAAAGCTGCCGGAATTGAAAATACCTTCTTTATATATGTAATTATCATGCTGATTATCTGTTTCTTGTGTAGCCTTGCGCTTCCTAAAAAACCAGATTATTTAGAACATGATCATTAATTAAATAAGATGCCTTCTGTCCCAAGCAGAAGGCATCTTTTATCTCTTAGCAAATTCTTTTAAAAAAGCCCACGGGAAAATCCCTTTATCATGCCCATCATTAAAGCAAATTTGGGCACCATAACCTTGATCGAACATAGCTGTCACTTCAACATTTTGATGCTCTATTTTAATTTGTTTAATTCGCTTCGCTCGACAAAAGCCACATGGGCAAATTTCCCTTAAATGTTGATGACTAAGACATACGCTTGAGCCATCGATCCATATAAAGTGAACCTGCTTATTTATAGTGTCGACACGGATATCAGGTCTGATTTGCATACTTCACCTCACCAATTTGATTTAATCCAATACGAATCGCTTTTCGTACTTCCGGGTCGGAGTCATGTTGGTGTTGTTCTAATAGGTTCTGAGCTTCTGCTGTACCAATTTCACCTAGTGCTAAAGCGACTTCTTTACGTAAATTGCTAATTTCATGCTTAAAGTTATCAGATAAATGAGCGACTGCCAGATGCGATTTAAGTAGTCCTAAGCTTCGTACCGCCGCAATACGTACTTGCCAATATAAGTCTGCTAAAGCATGAATTAAAGGAGCTTCGAGCTGAACGATATGTAATTTTCCAATCGTAAGTGCAGCTTCGACTCTTAATTGCCAACTTTCCGAGGTTAAAGAATGATGAAGTGCTTGGATCACCTCAGCTGATATGTTCTGGCTATAAGCCAAACCACCTGTTGCAATGCGGCGAACCTCATCATCTACATCTGTTTCAGCTGTTTTTGCCAATATTGTAATCGCTTGGTCTTGTTGTAACCAACTTAATGCACTGACTGCCTCACGGCGCACAAGTGCATTTTCATGGTGTACCAAAGCAGATATCTCTGTGAATAATTGCTGTGGTCGTAAAGGTTTCAAAGCACGTAAAATTGCACTAAGAGCGAAAGTATCCGTATGCTTTAAATAAGGTGCAAGGATCTGGGCGGATGCTGCATTTTTCACTTCACTTAAGCTTTGGCTGGCAGCTTGTTTTACATTCAGATCAGTATCAAATAAGGCTTGGGCCAATACTTGCAAGCTAGTTGGATCTTCCCAACTTTCTAGTTTTTTTGCCGCCTCTTCGCGAACTAAAGCTGAAGAGTCGTGTTGTAGTGCTGCATGCAACCAAGGAAGTAAATCCGGATTTTCTTCATCACCAATATTCATTAAAGCGACAAAACGAATCTTTTCATCTGGGTCATTGAGCTGTGCAAGAAATTCCTGATTATATTCATTGAGGTCGTCTAAAGCTTGATAATAAAAACTCATTCGTATTCCTTGATTTGTGATTTCTTTCCAAGCCCTAATGGATTTAAACGGCTTAATTCTTTTTGCTGAGTGGCTTCTTTTAAAGTCTGGATGCAATGTTTTTTAATGGCAGTAAATTCACTACTCGTTACAAGCTCAACATCTCTTGGACGTTCAAACTTAAGCGGAATTTCTTCAATAATTCGCCCTGGCCGATGGCTCATAATCAACACTCGATCGGCCAAAAAAAGTGCCTCATCAATATCGTGGGTAATAAATAAAACCGACGTTTGGATTTCTTGCCAAATTTCGAGTAATAGCATTTGCATTTTTAAACGAGTTTGGGCATCTAAGGCACCAAAAGGCTCATCCATTAATAAAATCCGAGGTTGATTAATCAATACTCTCGCAATTTCAACTCGTTGCTGCATGCCACCAGAAAGTTCGGCTGGAAATTTATGTTCAAAGCCTTTAAGTCCGATCAGATCAATCATTTTCTGAGCTTGTTCAATACGCTTTTGTTTAGCAATGCCTTTCATTTTTAAACCAAAGGCAATATTTTCAAGCACGCTTTTCCATGGAAATAAGGTATGTTGCTGAAACACCAAACCTCTATCTGGATGTGGTTCAAATATCGATTCATTATCGACAGTTAAAGACCCAGAACTAATCGGTAAATGCCCTGCCAAAGCACCTAATAATGTTGATTTACCACAACCCGACGGGCCAAGTAGACATATAAATTCGCCTGGTTGTATTTCAAAATTAACTCGATCTAATGCCTGAAAACGATTTTTAGCTTGCCCTAAATGTAGCGATAGATTTTGAATACGCACATGGCCTTGTGTAATTGACATTTTAAGACTTCCTCAGTTGATACCATGGTGTAAATCGGTTTCCAATCACGCGCACTAAAGTACTGCTAAACATACCCAAGGCTCCTATTAGCACCATGCCAACCACAATATTGCTATAGTTTTGCAAGGTGAAAGATTCCCATGTGAAGTATCCAATTCCGTGTTGGCCCGAAATCATTTCGGCAGTCACTAAACAGAACCAACAAGTGCCCATTCCAATAGATAAACCAGTAATAATGTTCGGTAATGCACCCGGAATAATGACTTCATAAATGATAGCCAGATCAGAAGCACCTAAGCTTTTCGCTGATGCAACGAGCCTTGGGTCAACTGCACCAACGCCATGTACCGTGTTTAATAAAATTGGAAATAGAGCCCCAATAAAGGTAATAAAAATCATAGAGGCTTCTGATGATGGAAAAATCAGAATTGCTAAAGGAATCCATGCAACTGCTGGTATTGGCCGTAATACTTCTAATGGCGGCATGAGAAAGGCAGCCAGTTTTTGATAACGTCCTACCAACAAACCAATACCTACACCAATTAAAGCCGCGAGTACAAAACCAATCACCACTCGAAATACACTGGATTCAACATGTTTAAATGCAGTGCTAAGTTGAAAGAAATCCCATAGCGCATGAATGACATCCAAAGGTGTCGGGACATTACTAAAGTTCACAAGGCCTAAATTTATTTTAAACTGAGCAAGTCCTTGCCAAATTACGATCCAAAAAGCTATTGATGTAAAAGCAATGACATAGCTTTTTAAATGCGCTGAATATGATCTCAACTGCTGAAAAAATTTAGTCAAAAATGTACTTTGGTTATTAAGTTTTGTCTGGGCTAAACTACTCATTTGTCACCTCCTGTTCATTAGGTAAGTCAACACATCAGCTCTGTGTTACAAGCTGAATAGCTTTAAAGTCATATACTTTTCCGCCTTGTTGTTTAGCCCATTTTTCAGCATCATCTTTTAATAAAAAGGCCTGAATTTGTCCTGCTTTGTCTGTGGCATACCATGCCAGATTGGCAAGTAACTTAATGTCGGACTGATGATCTTGGCTATAAACCACACGCACCATTTTTCCATCGGCTTGTATTTTCTTTAAATCAGAAAAAGCGTGCTCAGGCGTTTCATAGCTACGCACTTTTTCTTCACCCTTTACCCAAATTTGAGTCACCCGATCAAATGTTTTGATGGGTTGGCCCGTTAATGCGTCATTGGCAACCAAAGGTGATTTTGCATAGTCAGCAAGTTGCTGGCTGTAATTAAGTCCAGATGCCTGAAATGCATCCTTAATATATTGGTCATCAATAAATTTATTTACATCAAGCGTACCATCGTTTTTGCCTAAAACTTTTAAGGTATCTATCGCAATTTGAGTCGCTTTTCGATATTCAGGTTTCCATGTTAAGTCACGAGTTTGCAGGCCGAGTGGACCATGAAACAGATAGACCACTTCAGCAGGAATACCTGTTTTTTCAGCAATAAATTCACTATATTTTTCAGGTTGCTCTCGAATCAGGCGATTCGCTTCAATAGTTGCCTGTAAATAAGCTTTTATGACTTCTGGATGCTGCTGTGCATAATCCTTGCTGGCAAGTGAACCATGAAATGTCGGTGATTTTGCTTGTGAACCATCATAGATTTTTTTAGCAAAACCTTGATAAGCAAATAACTCTCCAAATGGTACGAAGTCAGCATGTGCAGCAATCTTATGACTTTTTAATGCAGGCCCTGCCACTTCTGGCGCCTGAGCAATCACTTTAATATCTTTATCAAGTTGCCAACCTTCAGCTTGAATCGCACGCAGCAAAAGTCCATGAGCAGTTGAAGCAAAAGGTACAGAAATGGTTTGTCCTTTTAGTTCTTTGAGTGAAGTTACTTTTGAGTCAATTGGAACAACAATCGCATTACCACTACCATTAATACTGCCTGACAATGGCGCTAAAAATATGCTTTCTTTTCCAGCTTTTTTAAATGCCGCTAAATTATTAACCGCAGGAAAGTCAGCCATTGCTCCCAAATCTAGACGCCCAGCTACCATCTCACTGGTAAGTGGTGCACCAGAGGTAAAGTTTTTCCATTGAATGTCATATTTAACATTCTTGTATTTACCATCTTTGGGTAAATATTTTGGTAATAAATTCAATTCACGAACTAGCAACCCACCTGTTGCACAGTTAATGGTGGTGTCTTGCGTGCCAATCGCTACACGAACAGTTTCTGTTTTACCGCCGCATCCCAAAGTGCTAAGTACAATGGCACCAATTAAGCTACTGAGTAATAGTTTTTTATTGATCAATTTATTTTGTCTCATGTTGAGTATTCCAAATTAATTATTTGAGTAGGTATGGGATATTTACTTTAACTGCATCTGTTGGGCAGTCTTTTTCACAAGGCATGCAGTACCAACATTCATCAAATTGCATATAGGCTTTTTGAGTTGTTGGATCGATAGCCAATAAATCCATTGGACAAACATCTACACAGACTGTGCATCCTTTATCAGCAATACATTTATCTTCATCAATAATGACGGGTGCGACAGTACGGTGCTGTACTTCTTTAAAAATAAAAGCCATGATTTGAGTTCCTGATTTATTTAGTCTGCTAGAGCAACATCTTTTTGAATACGTAAACGGTCATACGACACAGCTTCATCTTGATTAATCGGCACAACATAAGGCTCGATTGGCTTTTTGAAACTGACCATGTTGCCGTATTCATCTTTTTTCAAATGCGCGTGACAGAACCAATCCGAGTTATTTTTTTGAGGGAAATCTGCTCTATAGTGGTACAGTCCCCAGCGGCTTTCTTCTCTAAACAGTGAAGCTCTAGCTGCCATTTCAGCACAGTCTCGAATAAAAGAAACTTCAGCAGCACGCATCAGCTCATGCGGGTTTCTTGCAGAGATTCGCTTAATATCCTGTTTGATTTCTTCAAAACGCTTGAGCCCAATTTCCATTTTTTGGCGAGTTTTAGGCGGTTGCAAATAGTCATTTACAAAACGGCGCAGCTTATATTCCACTTGTTCGGCAGGTAAACCTTCAGAACAATCCAGTGGCGCAAATATTCGTGCTTTTTCTGCTTCTATTTCGCTTTGGTTTAATTCGCTATCTTCAACTGCAATCACGTATTGGGCGGCATTTACACCTGCAAACCAACCATAGGTAAATGCACCAAGCATATAGTTATGAGGTACAGCCGCCATATCGCCAGCGCTGTATAAGCCTTTAACTGAAGTTTCGGCTTTTTCATTGACCCATACGCCAGAAGCACTGTGTCCGCTACAGAAACCAATTTCTGAAATATGCATTTCCACCATATCTTGACGATAATTAGTTCCTCGGCCTTCATGAAAACGTCCACGGCTTGGGCGCTCATTGGTATGCAATATTTCTTCAATAGTCTGAATCGTTTCTTCAGCCAAATGATCTACTTTTAAATAAACAGGACCATTACCACTTTCCAGTTCTTGGTAAAACTCCCACATCATTTGACCACTCCAGTAGTCACATTCAATGAAACGTTCACCTTTACTATTGGCAGTATATCCTCCTAAAGGACCAGTCACATACGCACAAGCCGGTCCGTTATAGTCTTTAATCAGTGGATTAATCTGGAAGCATTCTAAATTGGCAAGCTCTGCACCTGCATGGTATGCCATTGCATAGCCGTCACCTGCATTGGTTGGGTTTTCATAAGTACCCATTAAGTAGCCTGAAGCTGGCAAACCTAAACGCCCTGCGGCACCACAACATAAAATGGCAGCTTTCGTTTTAATGACATAGAAATCACCACTACGACAGTCAAAACCAAGTACTCCATTGATTGCACCTTGCTCATTTTTTAAAAGCTTTGTGGTGACAATCCGATTATTAATTTTGACTTGAGCACGCTTTAACTGACGATATAAAACTTTTTTAACGTCATGGCCTTCGGGCATTGGTAATACATATGCCCCCATGTGATGTACTTTTTTTACTGCAAATTCGCCAGTCTCATCTTTTTCAAACTTAATGCCCCATTGATCGAGCTGTTGAATGGTTTTGAAACTATGCTTTGCATATGCATATACAGTGGTTTGATTAACCACTCCATCATTGGCCATGGTAATTTCTTTGGTGTATTGCTCAGGTGTTGCGTAGCCCGGAATAATGGCATTATTCAGACCGTCCATTCCCATTGAAATCGCCCCACTGCGTTTTACATTCGCTTTTTCAATGAGCAAGACTTTTAAATTCGGGTTTTCATGTTTTGCTTTAATCGCAGCCATTGGTCCAGCAGTTCCACCACCAATCACCACAATATCGAACTCAAGATATTTAGTTTCCATTGTAAAATCCTTATTTTTATCTGAGTTATTAACGATGAATACGTAAACGGTACTGGAATGTATCGCCCGAAAAATAGAGATATTCATAGTCAATCGGTTGGCCATTTGCGTCATGAGTCAAACGCTCAACCCGTAATACCGGAGTTCCGATTTCGACTTGCAGCAAATCCGCTAATTCTTCATCCGCCACCGTGGCATCAATGCTTAAATCCGCATGTCCCAAAGGAATTTCGCACTCTTGTTCTAATGCCTTGAAAATATCTGTTGTGCGTAAATCAATCGCTTTCTCTTTGAGTTTCAACCCAATATGTTCTGGCAAATAAGTCAACTCATAAGACACAGGCTGACGGTTTAGCAAACGAACACGTTGAATTTCATACACACTCGCTTTAACAGGTAACTTTAACTTCGGTACAACGTGCATCGGGATTTGCTTAAGCTCGGCCGAGATGACACGGTTTAAAATTTCGTGACCCGCAGATGACATTGCTTCTGCAAAACCTTGCAAACTTGAAATGTTCTGGAACGTTTTTGGCTTACTTACAAAAGTCCCTTTACCGGGCACCTTAAAAATATAGCCTTCCAACTGTAATTGGTTGAGTGCTTGGCGAACTGTGATTCGGCTTACACCAAACTGTTCAGCAAACTCGTTTTCAGAGGGAATTTGACTCAGCACGGCATATTCACCATTTACAATTTTGTTCAGGATGAGTTCCCTTAACTGATCGTAAAGAGGTTTATGATTTCTGGGATCTTGGGATAGCTGGCTCACGGCTCACAACCTGTTATAACAACTTGAGCAAATAATGTTTAAAATGTTTCAGCTTTGGAAATAATTTAAAGCGATAACTTTAGTTAAAAAAATAATTTCAATTAATATCATCAGCTTAATAGGTAGTTATCTATAAAAAATTAATCATTATCATAAAAAATACATTTGTGTTTGTTATGCTATAAAACATACTCCGTCATACCATAAATGCAGAAATTAATATTATTTTTTAGGGGATAATATGCAACAAAAACAACAAAATACCCCTGATGATTCAGTGGAACAAGTCACCTTCTGGCAAGCCTTTTTATTTTGGCTCAAGCTTGGCTTTATTAGTTTTGGGGGGCCAGCTGGACAAATCGCTGTGATGCATCAGGAACTGGTTGAGCAAAAACGCTGGATATCCGAAAAAAGATTTTTGCACGCACTTAACTATTGCATGTTGTTACCCGGTCCTGAAGCACAGCAGCTAGCAACTTACATTGGTTGGCTTATGCATAGAACTGTTGGAGGATTAGTTGCAGGTATTCTATTTGTATTGCCATCCTTATTTATTTTAATTGCGCTGTCTTGGGTTTATATAAAATTTGGAGATGTGCCTGCTATCGCAGGTATTTTCTATGGGATTAAGCCTGCCGTTACCGCAATTGTCTTTCATGCAACTTACCGTATTGGTAGCCGTTCACTTAAAAATAAATTTTTATGGTTAGTCGCAATTGCTGCGTTTTTTGCCATTTTTGTCTTAAAGCTTCCTTTCCCGCTTATTGTTTTATCAGCTGGTATTGCTGGCTATTTAGCGAGTAAAAAGTACCCAGAACTATTTTCCTCACCAGTTGGGCATAAAACCAGTCAAAAAGATTATGGCCCGGCATTTATTGATGATGAGACTCCAACACCAGAACACGCTAAATTTCATTGGTTGCGATTAGCTAAACTTATTTTTGTGGCAATCGTTTTATGGTTATTGCCAATTTTAGCTTTGGGTGCATATTTTGGATGGCATCATGCTTATACTCAAATGGCATGGTTTTTTACTAAAGCTGCGCTTCTCACTTTTGGAGGTGCTTATGCAGTTTTACCTTATGTCTATCAAGGAGCTGTAAATCATTTTGGATGGCTTTCACCTACCCAAATGATTGATGGTTTGGCTTTAGGTGAAACTACACCAGGACCTTTAATTATGGTTGTGGCCTTTGTTGGTTTTTTAGGAGGTGTCAATCATTCATTACTTGGTTCTGAGTATCTATTTTTTGCCGGAGCACTAGGAGCTGTCATTGTCACTTGGTTTACCTTCCTTTTTTCATTTGTCTTTATTTTTGCTGGTGCACCGATTATTGAATCTACTCATAATGAAATTAAGTTTACCGCACCACTGACTGCAATTACCGCTGCTGTGGTTGGTGTCATTTTAAATCTAGCATTATTTTTTAGTTATCACGTGCTATGGCCACAGGGCTTTTCAGGACACTTTGATGTTGCAGCAGCCTTCATTACTCTGGGTGCATTTATTGCATTGTTCCGCTTTAATGTTAACGTGTTATATGTCATTTTTGCTTCGGCACTGGTTGGGCTCGCAGTCACTTTCTTCTAGTTATTTACTGATTGAATTGATTTTTCAAAATCATAATCTCAATAAGGCCGAACAGTTCCTTTCTGTTCGGCTATTTATATTTTTAACCCGCTAACTGGGCAATTTGCGCTGCTGCATTATCTAAGGCAGCTTGACGTGCTTCTGGTCCGAAAGCGATCCCTTCCGCACGCACAAAAGTGATATCAGTCACCCCAATAAAATTGAAAAACGCTTTGATATAAGTTTCTTGATAGTCTAAAGCTTCAGCTGGTGAACCTTCTGAATACACACCACCACGCGAAGAAGCAATAATGACACGTTTCCCCTCTACTAAACCTTGAGGACCATTTTCCGTATAACGGAATGTTTTTCCAGCAACAGATAGTCGGTCAAGCCACGCTTTTAACTGTGATGGGAAGCTAAAGTTATACATAGGTGCGCCAATTACAACGATATCTGACGATAAGAACTCATCCAAATATTGGGTGTTTCTTGCAACACGTTGTTGCGCTGTTTCATTATTAGGTTCAACACCTTGCCATGCTAAAAACTCAGCATCAGACAAATGAGGAATTGGCTCTAAAGCAAAATCGTGATGAATAATTTCTGCATCTGGATAAGCTGTGCTGAGCTGACGAATAACAGATGAGGTGAGTTGGCGGCTAACAGACTGCTCACCTAAAATACTTGTGTCAATTTGAAGTAGTTTCATCGTTTATACCTACAGTATAAAATTGTTACTTGAACTAATTATGTTACTACTATTATTCTTATGCACAAGAAGGCACATTTAGGGAACCAAGTAATATGACTGTAACCATACCTCACGATATCCAAAGTTCAGATTGTCAAAGAGTCAGTCAAGTATTGGCTAGAGTTGGTGAGAAATGGAGTATACTCATTGTAATGACACTTGCATCACGTTCTCATCGCTTTTCTGAAATTAAAAGAAGTATCAATGGAATATCGCAGCGTATGCTTACCTTATGTTTGCGCGGTTTAGAAAGAGATGGATTAGTTAAACGTACTGTTTATCCTGTAGTTCCACCGCATGTTGAATATGAATTAACACCACTGGGCCATTCACTTACAGAACCTGTAATTGCTTTAGGCCAATGGGCGCAGCAGCATATTGCAGATATTGATGCGGCAAGAGCAGCATTTGATGCAGCTCAGGAGAAACCAATTACATTAGATACTTAACGTAACTGCGAAGGACTCATGCCATAAAACTGTTTAAAGCGATGACTTAAATGGCTCGCTGAACTAAACCCACATACTAGGGCAATATCTTGTAAAGAAAGCTGAGATGAT
This sequence comes from Acinetobacter lactucae, assembly GCF_001605885.1. Taxonomy (GTDB): domain Bacteria; phylum Pseudomonadota; class Gammaproteobacteria; order Pseudomonadales; family Moraxellaceae; genus Acinetobacter; species Acinetobacter lactucae. The sequence goes on from NZ_LRPE01000004.1 coordinate 25,619, forward strand.
TGAATTAAACCTTTTGCCTTGGTTAAGCGTCTTTGCATGACATATTGGTGAGGCGCCATATTCATGGATTGTTTAAACATATGAGCAAAATGATATTCGCTTAAATTCACAACATTTGCTAAATCAGACAAAGTGAGTGCTTGATCTAAATGCCCTTCAATCCAGTCTTGAATATATTTGAGTTTATGAGGCGCCAACCCACCTTTAATGACAGGTTGTTGCCACTTCACGTTGCTATATCTTCGAATTAAATGATTCAGCAATAAGCTGGCAGTGATACTCATCTGTAAATGGTTTGCTGAATCTTTCCAATCACAATCTAGTAAGAAGAACTGATAAAGCGCTCGGATCCTTTCATCATCATTAAAAACGACTTCATTCAATTCAATTTGATTGGGTTCTTTGTCCCATATTTTTTCAGCAACATCACGCAAATGTTGATCGGTATAATACAAGTGGACAAATTTAAGCCCACCTCGTATATCCCAAGTCGACTCCTGATGTTCAGGCAATAAGCAAAAACGACCCGGCCCACCGCCATTTTTCCAGCCCGCAGGTGTTTTTTGATAGCTTTCATAGCCATCTTGAATATACAGACTTAAAGTGTGGTGATCGCTACAGACACTTACACGATCTTGCTGATTAGACCAAAATGCAAGTTGCATATTTTCATCAAGCACCACCGTTTCGTGAAGCTTGGCTTTAGATTGCTGTAGCTGTTCTAAAGTTTGATAGGCCATGCAAAATTAAAACGAATCTCATTGAGCTTAAGTTAACCATATTCAGCAAAATTGAGCTAGTTTAGTTCTATAAAAAACGCAAGATCTTGCATGTAGAACACAAGAATATATACGTGAAAAATGAAGCATTCCTAGATACTTAAGCTTGGTAATCGAGGATGAACTTATGAATATTTTACTCTATGTTGCGGTGGTGTTGATTTGGGGAACAACATGGATTGGAATTGCCGTTCAGAGCCATTATGCAACACCTGTCGTCGCAATTTTATGGCGTTTTGCCATTTCAGCCTTATTACTTTGGGTTGTTTTACTATTTTCAGGAAAATTACAACGAATTGCATTAAAAGACCATTTATTTTGTATGCTACAAGGTCTATGTGTTTTCGGCCTAAACTTTATTTGCTTTTATACCGCAGTTAAATATGTAAACAGCGGTTTAGAGTCTGTCATCTTTTCGATGGCTGTTTTCTTTAATGCCATTAATGCCCTTATCTTTTTTAAGCAAAAACCTTCACCAAATTTTGGTCCAGCTGCACTTTTAGGTTTAGGTGGCATCGTTTTACTATTTTGGCATGACCTCATAAATAGCCAGTTTAATGCTCAGTTATTATTAGGTATTGGGCTATGTGCTGTAGGCACTTACGGTTTTTCTTTAGGGAATATGATCAGTGTTAGACATCAAAAACGTGGTCTAAATATCTTTTCAACGAACTGTTATGCCATGACATATGGTGCACTGGTGATGTTAAGTTTAGCTTTATTTACTGGTCAAAATTTAATGCCTCCAATGAATTTCCCATTTTTAAGTTCGGTACTTTACTTGGCTGTATTTGGCACAGTTATTGGGTTCTCTGCTTATTTTTCTTTAGTTGGGCGAATTGGTGCTTCAAAAGCAGCATATAGCACGTTGCTCTTCCCTTTAGTGGCTCTAACTGTTTCTACCTTTTTTGAAGGATATGAGTGGACCTTAAATGCTGTATTTGGAATTTTATTAATCTTACTTGGCAACTACTTAATGTTTAGTAAGTTTGAAATTGGAAAGAAGTTATTTAATAGTCAAAAAAATTGTGAGAAGCAGGCTTAAAAGCCTGCTTTTTTTTATAAATCATAATTAATTTTAGCAGCCCGTTTTTAGCATCAACTCCAAATCTTTTAAAGCAGCAGCTGCCGTAGCTAAAGGCGCAGAAGCCCCTCCACTTACAACAAGTTCACCCATTTCTTGCGTTAACACCCGAATGCATTTATTAGAACCTTGCAGATGAGCAAAAGAATGATTTGGCGGAACTAATCTTAATTCAACACCTATTTGAATTTGCTGATTTTTATTATGAATAAAACCCACCAAACGAGGAATTAGATTTTCTTTTTTCCAATCACGTATATGATCGGCTGTAACATGACTGATTCCTTGTTTTGGAATATCCTGAATTTTTACATCAGCTCCTAAAACAGTATTTGCCAGTATAGTAATTTTAGCAGCGGTATCCCATCCATCTACATCGAAAGAGCTATTAGGTTCGGCAATACCTTTTGCTTGTGCTTTTTCAAGAGATTCTGCAAATGTACATTCATTTTGCAACATATCATTTAAAATAAAATTTGTGGTGCCCGTAAACACACCTTCTATTTCTAAAATTTGACAGCCAGCTAAGTTATATTCAAATAAATCAACAGTTGGTAAAGCCGCAGCCGTCGCACCACTAAAAAATAGTTTTTTATTGTGCTGATGTGCCAAGTTAATTAATTTTTTACCATCTACGACTAACGCACCTTTAGATACCGCAATCGCATTCATGTTATGTGTTAAAGCATAATTTAAATAAAATAGGCCTTTTCCACCGGTAACATAATCACTTGGGCCAGTCTCAATAATGACATCTGCTTGAATCTGTTCTAAAAACTTTTGCTCAGTTAAGCCTACTTGATATTGTGTTTTATCTAGCCACTTTGTAGCTTGTAAGCCTTCTTGATCAATTAGACCTGATGATGAGTTGCAGACACCCACTAAACGGGCATCAATTTGATATTTTTGTTTATAGTATGTCGATCGATTTAAAAGAAGCTCTTCAATTTGTTGCCCAATCCGTCCAAAACCACAAATTGCCACGTTAATTCGCTTCATATCGCTTTCTCAAAAATTTATATGGTTTAAATCAAATTTCCAAAGATAATTTTAACATCTCATCTTTGGAAAATTACTATTTATAGAGAAGGTTAAAATACTATATTGCTCAGATATTTGTTAGATTAACAATCTTAATGACCATATAAATTGCGACAGCAAAAACCATTAAAGCAAAGACTTTTTGCACGATTGCAGACGGAATAAAACGAATAGCTCTGCGTCCTAATAGCATACCGAATGCACATGCGAGCGAAAACGCACTGGTAATGGCTACAGGATAATGGAAACCCCCTGCAATATGCATCACAATACTCATGCCACTAATGAGAAAAATAATCATAAGTGATGTTGCAACAATGCTATGCATATCCAAATTTGTGACTTTTCTAAGCGCCGGCACAATTACAAAGCCGCCACCAACACCGAGCATACCAGTTAAAAGCCCAGCAATAATTCCTATACTTGCAAGAACGCTACCTGTTTTAAAATTCCAGATAAAGCGTCCCGTACTTGGGTTGACCTGACACGGCGGGTTATGAAAATCTGAAACTCTATTACTAATAAGTCGATAACCCACAGTAAACATGACCAAGCTAAACATTAACATGAGCCAGACAGGTGAAATCGTGTTGGCTATTAAAATGCCAATATGTGCCATAGGAGCACCAATTAGGGCAATCCAGATCGCAGCACGATAGCGAACAATCTTTTTAAATAAGCCTTCAATGGTGCCAATGAGTGTAGATAGCGCAACTGCCAATAACCCAATCGGCGCAGCTTGCGCCACACTCCAGCCTTGACTGGTCATGAGCGCAGGTACAGCAAGAATACCCCCACCTGCACCAGTAAGACCAAGTAAGAAGCCAATCACGATGCCTTCAACGACAAGTAATAACATATCAAAAGCCTAAAATTGCATATACATCATTTGCAGTAGACTGCTGGTTAATGAGTGAGTAGATCTCGCCTTCTTGCGAAGCTTTAACCGCTTCTCAGGACAAAGCGTTGCTTTGTTTACCCTCTTAACTCGAGCACAGCTCTCGCCTTCTTGCGAAGCTTCAACCGCTTCTCAGGACAAAGCGTTGCTTTGTTTACCCTCTTAACTCGAGCACAGCTCTCGTCTTGCGCTCGGGTAAAGATTATTAATCTTTACTTATCCTCGCTCAGGTTTGACCATCCATTCGCGGCCTTTGAGCATGCCTTGCCAGTAAATTGGCGGTAAAATCTGTTCTTTAAGCAACCATGCTAAACGTGATGGTTTTTGCCCATCGATTACCCATTTCGGAAAACTAGGAAGTAATTTGCCACCATAACCAAATTCTGCGAGAACGATTTTTCCACGCTCTACCGTGAGCGGACATGAGCCATAGCCGTTGTATTCAAAGAAGTTTTGTTCACCCTTGAGCTGGGCTATAACATTCACAGCAACGATGGGTGCTTGTGCTCGTGCCGCAGCAGCAGTTTTGGCATTAGGCGCATTCATCACATCACCTAAAGCGAAAATATTGGCATGTTGTGTGTGTTTTAAGGTTTGAGGATTCACACTCACCCAGCCGGCTTCATCAGTAAGAGTACTTGCACGAATAAAATCAGGCGCTTGTTGCGGTGGAACAACATGCAACATATCGAAATCAGTCTCGACCAATGCTGCATTTTCATCGTTCACTACCTTAAACCATGCTTTTTTTGCAGGCCCATCTACTTTGACAAGCTGATGGTTAAAGTGCAGTTCAGAACCATATTTTTCGACATATTGCATTAGTGCAGGTACATATTTCTTCACACCAAATAAAACACCGCCTGAGTTATAAAAGTGGATAAAGATATCTTTAAGTTTGCCTTGCTTTAACCAGTAGTCAGCTGAAAGGTACATTGCTTTTTGTGGAGCACCAGCACATTTAATCGGCATAGGCGGCTGAGTAAAGACAGCCTTCCCACCGTTTAGCTCTTGCACCAGTTCCCATGTATACGGCGCTAAATCATAACGATAGTTAGACGTCACCCCATTTTTACCTAAGGTTTCAACTAAACCTTCAATGCCATGCCAATTGAGTTTTAAACCGGGACACACGACCAATGCTTTATATTGAATGGGTTGGCATCCTTCCAAAATAACCTGATTGTGCTCAGGGTCGAATCCAGCAACGGCAGCTTTCATCCATTTCACTTTTGAAGGAATCACGCTTGCCATTGAGCGTGCGGTTACTTGGGGTTTAAAAATACCAGCCCCAACCATGGTCCAGCCCGGTTGATAATAATGAGTATCGGCCGGATCAATAATGATAATATCTAAATGAGGTTCACGAGACAGTAAGCTTGATGCTACAGAAATTCCTGCTGCTCCAGCGCCCACAATCACAACGCTATAACAAGGAATTGTCGCTGGTTCGTGGTCACGTTTTAAAATACGTGGCACCAAGCCTTTTAAGTTAAAGCCAAGTTTGTTACCAGCTTCAACTAACAGTGCTGCATCTGATGGAGCAACTTCGCCCAAAGCCCATAAACTGATTGCACGCATACCAGAACGGCAATACGCTAAAACGGGCTTCTGAGCATTCTGATAAAGCTGCTTAAACTCGGTAACTTGTTGGTCAGTAATTTTGCCACTGGTAACAGGTTGATAAATTACGTTTAGACCATGTCGCTGAGCTGCTTCTTCAATTTCAATCACATTAGGTTGGTCTGCACCTTCTCCGTCTGGACGGTTACATATCAGAGTTTTTATTCCTTGGTCTGCAATTTTTGCGACATCATCAGCAGTAATCTGGCCAGCAACATAAAATTCTTGATTAACTCGTTTAAGTTCCATATTGCCACCTTATGATTGGGAAGTTGAACCACAGGCCTGATTGGCAGGTAGTGCTTTATCGATTTGTTTAGGATATGGCAGATTTAGGTTATTCATTAATTTAATAAAATCTTCGCGCGAGCGATTCTGACCTAGACGTGAATTTTTTAAACGTTCATAACCAATCGTTGAAGACAAACGACCCTTATAGTCGTGTCCAGGATATACAATAGTGCTGTCAGGTAGGCTGAAAAGTTGCTTATGAATACTGTCATAAAGTGTGCCTGCATTACCTTGTTGAAAGTCAGTTCGACCGCAACCGTCAATTAATAATGCATCGCCAGTGAAAACTATATTTCCTACCAGATAACTTGTACAAGCATTGGTATGACCTGGTGTATAGCGCGCTTCAATACTGAGATTACCGACTTTAAGCATGCAACCATCAGTGATTAAAATATCTCCACAACTTACATCTGAGTTTCGGTGTAAAACCGATTTGCAATGGAAACGTTCACGAAGCAAATTCGCAGCAGTAATATGGTCTGCATGAACATGTGTATCTAATGTATAGATGAGCGTAAATTGATGTTGCTCTAATTCTTTTGCATAAATTTCTATATCTGATGCGACTGGATCAATTAAAACCGCCTCTCGTGTTTCTTCACACCCAAGCATATATGTATAAGTCGAACTTTCCTGCTCAAAAAACTGTTTAAAGAACATGATTTATACCTTAATAATTTATTTCTTTCCTATATTTTGCAAATAAGGTGCCAATTATTTAAAATTTAATAATAAATATAAAAATCAATAAATTAAATTAATTAATGAAATTAAAATAAGAAGATGAACTGAGCTTGATGTTCCCTTGAAACTCAAGTATGTTTCAATGAAACGATTGTGAAACACATGAAATGGCAAAGTTAAATTTTGAGTCAGAACAAGATTTTTATATATTATTTGAGCAACTTAAGGCTTTATTTCCAAATGCAAGTCTGTTTTTAGCAGACACAACGACTCACGCCATTCACTATAAATTTAATACAGACGATATTTCTGTTGAGAGCATGGCAGCGCTTACTCAAGATCATCACAATCAATATCTTGAGATCAATACTCCTAAAATAAGAAAGCGATTTATCTATCAAGAACATGATATTTATATTGCCGAGCATCATATTATTGGCAAGTTACATATTTTACAGCCAGTTGGCACAGAAAATGATATTGCTGGTCAATCAACGCTAACAGAACAATTACAGGACTTAGCCAAGGTTTTTAACAGTTGCTCACCAGAAATGGCTCGTATGTTTTCCATCATTCAAAGAGTTGCAATTACTGAGTTTCCAGTACTCGTCCGCGGCGAGTCTGGTAGTGGTAAGGAACTGGTAGCAAAAGCAATTCATGATTATAGTCAGCGTAAAAATAAGATTTTTGTAGCGATTAACTGTGCTGCCCTCAATGCCAATATTTTAGAAAGTGAACTTTTTGGACATGTTAAAGGCGCTTTTACAGGAGCAATTCGTGACCATAAAGGCGTGTTTGAACGTGCCGCTGGTGGGACGCTTTTTCTGGATGAAATTGCTGAGATCCCTTTAGAACTTCAGGCTAAATTATTACGGGTGTTAGAAACAGGTGAATTTACGCCTGTAGGTGGTGAAAAACCGATTCAAGCCAATGTCCGAATTATCACTGCAACACATAAAGCTTTACGCGAAGAAGCTAAGGCTGGACGTTTCCGCCACGATTTGCTCTACCGTTTACGCGTAATTCCAATTTTTATACCACCACTCAGAGAACGTAAAGTCGATATTCCACTCATTGTGGATCAGATTTTAAAAGAGAGTTCAACTCAACTCGACACAATGCCGCGTCATGTCAATCAAAAAGCTATACAAGTTCTATTAAATTATGACTGGCCAGGAAATGTTCGTGAGCTTAAAAATACATTGCTTTATGCATTAACCATGGCAAATGGTAAAGACGAAATTGAAGTTGAAGACTTACCAAATGAACTATTAGATGCAGACGAATACGTTAAATTACCTGAAAATAATGCAGAACTTACACCTGAAAATGTTCAGGCAGCTCTAGAAAAATATCACCACAACCTGAATATGGTCGCGAATATTTTTGGAATTAGCCGTACCACGCTTTGGCGATACAGACAAAAGCATAAGCTTTAGCTAGGTATTTAGCTCGTCTAAAGCGTATCATATTGCACTTGGTTAGGTTCATTAGTTCAAAGGCTTTATATGATTGTCCGTGATAAAAGCAATGTATTTAAATTATTATTTGCTTGGAAAGGAACAATTTTGCCGAAGGTCTTGCCTGCACTGAGCATTGTTATTCTGATCTCAGCATTTGTTGTTTTTCTTTCTTATTATCATTGGATTCAAATCCCTACCGTACCTGCAATTGGTTTTACAATCTTCGGTGTGATTCTGTCAATTTGTACGGGTTTTAGAAATAGCGCGTGTTATGACCGATGGTGGGAAGGTCGCAAACTTTGGGGTGCGCTAATTGCCAATGCCAGACATATCGTTAGAGATAGCCATGTTCTATCGAATGAACAGCGTGAACATTTAATTCATCAAGTCCTAATTTTTAGTAATTTATTGCGTGATCGACTGCGTCAACAAACAGTTGAACCCACCAAATTTCTTGAACATGCCTATTTAACGAACTCTTCACTTAATTATTTAAATGAGCATATTAATGCACCACAATTTGTACTCGAAAACATTCAAAAAGATTTAGTTAAAATACTAAAAGATGGTGAAATTAGTGACATTATCTATAGCACCTTAAATCGACATATTGTTGAGTTAGGCAATATCCAAGCAGGTTGTGATCGTATTGCTGGGACACCTTTACCCTATTCATATTCAGTACTTTTGCACCGTGCCGTTTACTGCTTCTGTTTCATATTACCATTTAGCCTTGAAGCAGCTTTGGGCATCTGGACACCGCTTATTGTCGGCTTAATCGCTTATATGTTTTTAGGTTTAGATGCCTTAAGTGCTCAAATTGAAGAACCTTTTGGTTTGCAAGAAAATGATTTACCGCTCGATTCAATTGTACGTTTGATTGAGAGAGAGTCTCTAAGCTCTTTAGGACAGCCATTACCGCCTATTATTGAAGCCCAAGACAACAATTTACTTTAATAAAAAAGAGCGAATCATCGCTCTTTTTTATAGGTCTAAGTATCTATTTAGGGCTGTACGATAATCTTAACGGCTGACTCATTGTTATGAATTAAGGTTTCAAAACCTTGTGAAATCAAATCATCAAGTTGAATACGCTGGGTAATAAAAGGTTCAAGATTTATTTTACCCTCTTCAACCAGTTTAATCGTTTCTTGATGGTCATTCACATAGGCAATTGTGCCTCGTACATCAAGCTCTTTCATCACCACACTATGCACATTAATTGATGCTGGATGGCTCCAAATCGAAACAATAACGATAACGCCTGTTGGTTTGACTGCTGCAACCAAAGTATCTAAAACTTTGTTAACGCTACTACATTCAAACGCGACATCAACGCCATCGCCATTGGTAATTTTCATGACCTCAGAAACAACATCAACTTCTGACGGGTCTAAAATATAATCTGCGACTCCCGACTCTTTGGCCTTCTCTTTACGTTTTGCACTTAGCTCGGTAATGATGACCTTAAGACCTTTTGCTTTTAAAATTGCTGAAAGCAACAAACCTATTGGGCCCGCACCACCTACCAGTGCAATATCACCAGCCTTTGCACCACTACGTACGAAAGCATGGTGACCCACAGATAACGGTTCAATCAAGGCCGCCTGATCTAGTGGAATTTTATTGGAAATTGGATGCACCCAACGGCGTTTAACCGCAATTTTCTCCGATAAACCACCGCCACGACCGCCTAAACCAATGAAGTTCATATTTTTAGAAAGATGGTAATTATCACCCGGTCCAGTCGGCACATCATCGGCCACAATATAAGGCTCTACGACTACATGCTGACCAATTTCAATATCATCAACACCTTCACCTACGGCATAAACCACACCTGAAAACTCATGTCCCATAGTAATCGGCGCAGATTCGCCTGAAATAGGATGCGGATGTCCACACGGTGGAATAAAAATCGGTCCTTCCATAAACTCATGCAAATCTGTACCACAGATTCCACACCAAGCCACCTGAATACCTACAGTGCCGGGAGTGACTTCTGGTTCAGGGATATCTTCAATACGAATATCGCCTCTGTCATAAAAACGCGCTGCTTTCATTATTATCTCCCTCAAATCAGGATGTTGTTTTAGCGATAGACAATGCCGCCGTCCGTTAAAATGGATTGGCCTGTAATGTAATCTGAATCTTCACTTGCCAGAAAAGCAACTAATGCAGCTACATCCTCTGGTATTTGGGCTCTACCTAAAGCAATACCTTCCACATATTTTTTATAAGTTTCACCTATAGCGGCACCGGTAATTTCAGCAAAACGTTTATCGATTTCAACCCACATGTCAGTTCCGACAATTCCGGGACAATATCCATTTACCGTAATACCGTGACTGGCATATTCTTTTGCCGCAGCTTGGGTAAGTGCTCGTACCGCAAATTTGGTTGCCGAGTAAATACCGAGTAAAGCAAACCCGTCGTGGCCTGCAATTGAGCAAGCATTAATGATTTTTCCTTTATGTTGCCGTTGCTTAAATTTTGCAGCAGCAGCCTGAATGCCCCACAGTACTCCACCAATATTGATATCAACAATTTTTTGAAATTCATCAGGTGTGATATCAGCAATGGCTTGAACTTGTGCAATTCCAGCGTTATTAATCATGACATCAAATCCACCAAGAGTCTCTTCAGCATGATTTATAGCGGTATATACTTGCTCACGGTCACTGACATCAGCAATAAATATGCTCGCATTTACACCTAAACCCTGAATTTCCTGCTGCACCTCGTTCAGTCGATCTTGTTTCATATCGACTAGGGCAATATGTGCCCCTTCTTGCGCCAAGCGCAGGGCAATCCCACGGCCAATGCCTTGAGCTGCCCCAGTCACTAAAACGACTTTATTTTTTAATCCCTTAACCATGTTCAACTCCTGTAAATGTAGAATTTCTACATATGAATCGCTCGTTGCATTGAAGCCAGAATAGATTCATGCATGGCTTCTGATAAGGTTGGATGTGGGAAAACCACTTGAGCTAAACTTTCATCAGTTGCTTCTAGATATTTAGCAATCGCAAAGCCTTGAATGTGCTCAGTCACTTCATGACCTACCATATGTGCACCAAGTAGTTCGCCCGTTTCTGCATGAATGATTGTTTTAACGAAGCCTGACGCATCTCCAATTGCCAAAGCTTTGCCATTCGCAGTTAAAGAAAACTTGCCGACTCGTACAGGTAAGTTCTTAGCTTTTGCTACGTTTTCCGTTAAACCAATACTCGCCACTTGTGGATGCGTAAAAATACAACCCGGTATCTGGCTACGATCGAGTGAATGTACGTTTGCTACACCAGCAATTTTCTCGACACATATCATGGCTTCATGGCTTGCTTTATGGGCAAGACACGGCGCTCCAGCCACATCACCAATGGCATAAAGTCCTGCTACGTTGGTTTTACAATAGTCATCAATTGCCACAAAACCTTGTGGATTGAGTTCTACACCTAAACGTTCTAGTCCTAGCCCCGTGGTGTTAGGCTGTACACCAATTGCCGAAAGCACGCGGTCAAAAACAAGCGTTTGAACATCATTTGCCGTTTCAACCACACAGTGGACTTGCTCATTTTCAATCTGAATACTTTGAACGACAGCATCGGTTAAGACTTTCATACCTTTTTGTTCAAATTGTTTTCTAACAAATTGAGCAACTTCCGCATCTTCAGTGGGTAAAATCTGCTTGGCTAAATCAATAAGGGTGACCTGACATCCTAAATCTTGATAAAGACTAGCAAACTCACTGCCAATCGCTCCCGAGCCTACAACCAATAAGCTTTTTGGTAATTGCTCTGGTACAAGCGCTTCTTTATAGCTCCACACGTACGTTCCATCGACAGGAAGCTGAGGAACATGTCGAGCTTTAGCTCCAGTTGCCAAAATAATATGGGGCGCACTCAAAGCCTGACTTTTACCTTGAGCATCGGTCACTTCAATTTTTTCTTTAGCCGTAAGCTGAGCACGACCATTAAATACAGTCACCTGATTTTTTTTAAGTAAGTAATCAATACCTTGTACTAACTGAGCTGACACTTGACGGCTATGTTGCACAAGCTTTTGAATATCAAAATCGAGTTGAGATACCTGAAAACCAAACTGTCCGGCATGTTTAAACTGAGTTGCAAGCTCTGCCCCTGCAAGCAAAGCTTTAGTTGGAATACAGCCCCAGTTTAGGCAAATTCCGCCTAGATGTTGTTCTTCTACAATTGCGGTTTTTAACCCGAGCTGGGCTGCACGAATTGCAGCCACATACCCACCTGGTCCCGCGCCAATCACAATTAAATCAAATTGAGCTTCTGACATGCGGGTTCTCCTACACCAAAATTAAAGCAGGGTTTTCAACAAACTGCTTAAAGCTGGCCAAGAATTTCGCTCCAACCGCACCATCAATGACTCGGTGATCGCATGACAACGTCGCTGTGACAATCTCACGAACCACTACATTGCCATTTTCAACAACAGCGCGAGATTCAGAAGCACCTAATGCCATAATTGCACCTTGCGGTGGGTTAATAATGGCATCGAACTGCTTAATGCCTAACATTCCTAAATTTGAAATGCTAAAACTGCCGCCTTGAAACTCATCAGGTTGTAACTTGCCAGTCTTGGCACGCGTTGCCAAATCACGCATGTCATCGGAAATCTGTGCTAAAGACTTCTGATTCGCCGCTTTCACAATGGGTGTAATTAAACCGTTTGGAATTGCCACAGCTACCGAAATATCTGCTTGAGAGAACTGTAAGATTGATTGAGTCGCCTCATCAAATTGAACATTCACCTCAGGTACTTTAATGAGTGCCGCTGCAGCTGCCTTAATTAACATGTCATTAATAGAAAGCTTCACTTGTGGCACAGTTTCATTAATTTGCTTACGTAGTGTTTGCATAGCTTCTACGTTTAGATCGACTACAAGACGGAAATGTGGCGCATTACGTTTTGCCGCTTGCAAGCGTGAAGCAATCGCTTTACGCATACCATTCATCGCGACTGTGGTGATTGTCGATTGTGGTTGAGCAACAGCACACTGAGTAGACTGTTCACTTCCCACCGTTGGGTTGTCACGGTTGTAAACCGCTTCAACATCTTCTTTACAAACCCGGCCACGAGTACCTGAAACACGGCAGTCATTTAAGTTAATGCCCCATTGTTTTGCTAAACGACGTGCTACAGGCGTCGCTGAAACTCGGCTATCGTCGGCAGTAGATTTAACCACTTTAGCTTGAGTTTGCTGTTTAACGTCAGGCCACTGACCTCCAGCAGCCTGCACAGCTTTCTGGATGTCTTGAACACTAATACGTCCTTCACGGCCAGAGCCTGTGACTTTCGCTAAGTTCACATTATGTTTTTCAGCAAGTTTTAACGCATGCGGTGTTGTAAACAACTCATCAGATGTTTGATAACCTTGTAATGACTCGGGTACAGCGTAGTCACCTTTAGCAACCTTTACTGGAACTGGAGCACTTACAGCTAAAGACTGTGGTTGTTCCGCTTTTTCAATAACAGGTGCAGATATTTCCGCTTTACTCTGTTCCGAAGATGCTTCAGGAGCTTTAGCTGCTGAACCACCGAGTGATGCAATAAATGTTTCAATTTCTGCATCAGAAACTTCACTTTCAGCACATACCGCAATGAGACCACCGACAGGTAAAGTCTCACCATCTTTTGCTAAAATTTTACGGAGCGTTCCTGCAAAAGGCGCTTCTAATACATTGACGATTTTTGTGGTTTCAATTTCACAAATTTCATCGCCTTTATTAAAGCTATCACCTTCTTTAATCAACCATTGGGCAATCGTGCCTTCTTCCATGGATAATCCCCATTTCGGGATCTCCAGCGTTTTAATTTCGCTCATCCTAAGCCTCCAATGTTTTTCGCACAGCTTGCTCAATACGCTCTACACTTGGAATCCATTCTTTTTCTAAAACCGGAGAGAATGGAACAGGCGTATGTGGTGGCGTTACGAGTTCAACAGGTGCTTTTAAATAGTGGAAACCTTTTTGTGCAACTAGTGCAGCAACATCATGCCCGAAGCCACAGCGTGCCGCCGATTCATCCACAATAACCACACGTCCAGTCGATGCAACAGACTCTAAAATTCCTTCTTCATCCAGAGGTGAAATTGTACGAGGGTCTACCACTTCAACTGAAATGCCATCTTTTGCCAATTTATCCGCTACTTCATTGGCGCGGTGTACCATCAACCCTAAAGCAATAATGGTCACATCTGTCCCTTCACGAGTGTAATTTGCTACACCAAAAGGAATAGTATAGGCATCACCTGGAACTTCACCTTTAATGTCATAAAGCATTTTATGCTCACAGAACACTACAGGGTCGTCATCTCGAATAGCCTGAATTAATAGCCCTTTCACATCATATGGGCTAGATGGAACTACAACTTTTAAACCCGGAACCGCAGCAAATACGTTATATGGTGACTGAGAATGCTGAGCTGCCGCAGAAAAACCTGCACCAATCATGCCACGTACAACCATTGGCGCTTTTGCTTTTCCGCCGAACATATAACGGAACTTAGCGGCTTGGTTATAAAGCATGTCATGACACACGCCATAGAAATCCATAAACATTAAGTCAGCAACAGGACGTAAACCTGTAGCCGCAGCACCAGCGGCCATACCAATAATCGCTGATTCGGTAATTGGAGTATCAATCACACGTTCTGAACCAAATTCCGTCCATAAACCTTTGGTTACACCAAGTACCCCACCGAAGCCTTCAAGCTCGTTCTCTTCGGTATTTTTACCACCATGGCCGCCGCGCACATCTTCGCCAACCACGAAAACAGTTGGGTCACGGCGCATTTCTGATTCAATGGCTTCTTTAATCGCATTACGAAAACTTTTATTTGGCATCTTTACTATTCCTTTAGTAAGAGACATAGACGTCAGTAAGGAGTTGTTCTGGTTGTGGGTATGCCGCAGCACGAGCTTTAGCAACGGCATCATCAACATTTGCTTTAGATGCTGCATCAATCTCGTCTAGTTTGGCTTCATCAATTTTGCCTTTGACTTTTTCTCGGAAAATTTTCAAAGGATCTTTATTTTCTTTGATGAATTCGACTTCTTCTTTAGAGCGAATCAAGCCCGGGTCACCTTCAAAGTGGCCATAAAAGCGGTTCGTAATGGTTTCAATCACACTTGGACCTTCACCACGGCGTGCACGATCAATAGCAGTTTGGGCCGCTTCATAAACTGCAAAGAAATCGGTACCATCAACTTTAACTGCTGGTAAACCAAAACCAGCTGCACGACCAGCAATATCCTTACTTCCTACCGCGTAATCATGGCCCGTTCCTTCACCAAAACCGTTATTTTCGAAAACGAAAATGACTGGAAGTTTAAGCACAACAGCCATATTCATCGCTTCAAAGGTAAGGCCTTGGTTTGAACCACCATCACCTGTAAAAGACAGGCCCACGCCACCAGTTTTTAAGGTTTTTGCTGTCAACGCTGCACCAATTGCTAATGGAGGCCCGCCGCCCACAATTCCGTTGGCACCGAGCATACCTTTATCCAAATCGGCAATGTGCATAGAACCGCCTTTTCCACGACATAGCCCGTCATCTTTACCGAAAATTTCCAGCATCATGGCATGAATGTCACAGCCTTTTGCAATACAGTGTCCATGCCCACGGTGTGTTGAAGTGATATAGTCTTTGTCGGTTAAGTTTTCGCAAATCCCGACTGCTACAGCTTCTTCACCACTGTATAGGTGAATAAAGCCAGGAATATCACCATTGGTATTTTCTTCGTGAAGTCGATCCTCAAATTCACGAATATCACGCATGCGTTTATATGCTGCGAGTAATTGCTCTTCCGTTAATTGCATATCCTTTTCCTTTATTATCTTGATTATTGAAAATCAACCAAGTTTCAGCGAGAGTTATATATTTCGCTATAAACAATAAAGCTCAATTTAATTTAATATGCTATTAGACTAAAAATTTTTAAATGGTTTTTATGGCTATTATTTTTTATTTTTCAAAAACTTGTACAGCAAAAATAAAATTAAAAAATTTTAATACATTTCATTGTCTTGCAAAACAAACCTTTAACCAACCTTTATTAATTTATAATATTAGCTGTGTACTATGCTCATTAATAAACTCAATATCCGTTATTTAATTTATAAGGATTTTTATTATATAGAGTCTAGTTGCAAATTATTTAATATAAAATGGAATTTTATATATGGACTTAAAAAAGCAAATAGGAACTGGTATTAAATTAAGAGGAATGGATAAAGTTGCTCGTATTCCGATTAAAATCTTACCTACAGAAGAGTTACCAACAAAACCTGACTGGATTAGAGCCAAAATAACCGATTTTGAAGAAATTAACCGCATAAAAAATTTGCTACGTCAACAAAAGTTACACAGTGTTTGCGAAGAAGCAGCGTGTCCAAATTTACCGGAATGTTTTGGTGGAGGTACGGCAACATTTATGATTATGGGAGACATCTGTACTAGACGCTGCCCTTTTTGTGATGTGGCTCATGGTCGCCCAAGAGCTTTAGACGAAGATGAACCTAAACACTTGGCAGAAACAGTCGCAAACCTAAACTTAAAGTATGTCGTGATTACCTCTGTTGACCGCGACGATCTACATGATGGCGGCGCTGCACATTTTGTAAAATGTATTGAAGAGATCAGAAAGCGCTGTCCAGAGACATTAATTGAGATTTTAGTACCAGATTTTCGCGGTCGTTTAGAGACAGCGCTTTCAACTCTAAGCTTATCGCCTCCAGATGTGTTTAATCATAATATTGAGACAGTTCCGCGTTTATATAAAGCGATGCGTCCTGGGTCAGACTATCAACATTCACTCGAGCTGCTAAAACGCTTTAAAGCATATTGTCCCGATATCAAAACCAAGTCTGGCCTGATGGTTGGATTAGGAGAAATAGAGGCTGAAGTGCTTGCCCTACTCAACGATTTAAAAGACTATCAAGTCGATCTTGTCACGATTGGTCAATATCTTCAGCCTTCAAAATCACATGCGCCTATTCATCGGTTTGTAAATTTACAAGAATTTGAACGATATACCCGACACGGTAAGCGATTAGGTTTTAAAAATATTTGGAGTGCACCTATGGTTCGTTCTAGCTATTTTGCTGATCGACAATATTTTGGAGAAGAAGCACCGAAACCTTTTAGTCGACAAGATGTCTTATCGTAAGGAATAGGCAATTAACAAAACTTATCCAATAGGATAATGGTCAAGACCTATAAAATTATTTAAGGTAAGGAGATAACTAGGAAATAGTCACAATAAAAAAGTTATAACAGTTGAGCGGCTACGGATACGCCATTTCAATGATAAAGGAATTTCGATATGGATATGTCAGAACAATTATCATCGCCTTTTATAGACACTACTCCGTCCTTATTTCGGCCGGAATCCTCATCTCATTCTAAATTATTAGGAAAAAAACCATCACTTGAGCTTGAGGCAGCACCTTTGTTTGATCTGGGTGAGGAATGGGAACATTCATTATTTGGTCGTTCGATTCATGAGTGTCATCGCAATTTAATGCATATTGCCGAAGATGCCGATATGGCAATTGGTGTGACTGATCCTCATGGCACGCTACTTTGGACATGGAGTAGTCATCCAATGCGCTCATCGGCCGAGCAAGTACACTTTGTTGAAGGTGGTCAGTGGTCTACTCAGGCAGTAGGTCAAAATGCAATTGGTTTAGCATTAAATACACATTCTGCAAGCTGTGTTTACTCACACGAAAACCAAATGAATAGTGTTAGAGACTGGGTGTGTTACGCAGCCCCAATAACAGATACAAATACAGGTCAATTTTATGGGATTATGAATTTATCGACTAAATCTCATAAGCATAATTCTCTTGGTCTTTTAGCCGTTGAAAGATGTGCAGATATTGTTAAACAAGCTATTCAGCTACATCAAAAAAATATTTTGTATATTAAGGCCTTTGGAACTCCCAAAGTTCAATATAACCAACACAGCCTTACATTGACTCAACGTCAAATTGAAATTCTGTGCATTCTAACTCTTTGTCCTGAAGGGATTAATCTTGAAGAACTTCACTATGCTTTATATGGTGATCGGCCTGTAAGTACCACCACTTTAAAAGCAGAACTTTCTCAACTTAGAAACCTAATACCCGACGTTATCGAGTCACGACCATATAGACTTAACTGCGAAATTCAATGTGATTTTTTAATGGCTGAACAAGCATTAAACCTAGGCTTCACATCAACTACGCTGACACTTTATAAAGGAAGTTTTTTATCTAAATCAGAAAGCCCTTTTTTATGTGCATGGAGAGATTGTTTTGACGCTCGTTTGAGCCATGTGATTTATCAAATTGAAGATATTGATCAATTATTACGCGTAGTCAGTCGTGTACCAGACCGTGTAGATGCTGTTGAACGCTTACTTGAATTATTACCCGAAGAAACACCTTATCGAACTAAACTGTTAAAGTTGCTCGAATAAAATAAAAGGGAGAATATCGTATAAATATTCTCCCTTTTTAAGGCCAGATCAAGCAGAGGCTTGAAGCTGTACCCTATAGCAATCGTCCAAAGCTAATTCATAATACCGTAGCCCTTCTTCGGCAGCATGAAATGCTTTTTGCTGCCAGTCAGGACGGTCATTACATAAACGCTTAATCAGTTCCATAGCTTCATATGGATGAAGATCATCATAATGTGCATGAGCACGTAACCAAGCTAAAGAACGTTTATCAATCGTGACTTCAGGATGATTCGTATAGGTATGAATACCTTTATACACCTGAATAGACCAATCTCCGGTTGCCCATTCAATTGCTAAATTTGTTGCAGCCAGACATTCTGCCAAATTCCCTCGATGACTCATATTCCATAGAAAATGGTTTACCGCGTTCATAGCAGCTGGTGGACGTACATGATCAAGTTCTTCAACTGTTAAGCCAAAACCTCCAGCCCAATCGCGATACCATTTTAAGTGTCGCTCTTCTACCTTAATATTTTGGATTAACCAATCTCGTGCTTCTGTAACTCCCGGTTCAGAAAACCCTGTTGCTTTCCCTAATGCTCCAGCCATATACGACGGGAAATGGGCGACTAATGGATAGAAATTAAGTAAAGCATAACGGAAACTATCTAGGCTCAATCCCCCATTGGCCATTTCCGTAAAAAACGGATGTTTACTCACCCGTTCTTTTGCTGGTAACAGGTCGTCCCAGAACCGTTGTGACCATCCATTATGCGGCGTAATTTCTAAATTCATTCCATATTGATTTAGAGCAGTCATTGCTAATTTTCCTATTTATATGACAGCAATCATCTGTATTTCACGCTATAAGTCTATCCGAAAATGATAAAGATACAATCGTTAATCGACCATTTGTAACTTTTTTCGATGGATTGAGAGACTTTAGATAATTATTACGCTAATCATTGAAATGTCGTGATTTTTATCACATTTAACATAGATAAAAATCATTACTTTTTTAAAAAATCTGTATTATTATTTTGAATAAACCACACATTATATAATCAATATTTTTAGATGGAACTTTACTTAAAATAAGTCTGATTTTATAACAACTTCCAATATAGTGAGCATTAATTATGAAGTTGCAAGGTTCCAATATATTGGGACAGGAACAAATAGATTTATTAACCACGCGAGGATTAAACTTCGTATGGTTTCCAAAGCGGCTTGAAACGATTTATCGTTTTCAGTACCAAAATGGTGCTGCCTATGAGTTCCGCTATAGAGCGCCTATTATTTTAATATTATATATATTTTTAAGCTTTGGTATATATCAAGTTTTACCAAGTGAACAAGTTTTGCCCTGGTTTAGTTATTATTCTTGGGTAGGTGTAATTGTTTTTATTGCTTGGATTTTATCATTTATTAAAAAACTGAACCAATATTTTGATTATTATGTAGGAATTGGCTCAGCTTTAGCGGTAGCAATTACTTTTATTTTAATTAATGTTATTGAAAATGGCCAAGAGAATGTTCTTTTCCATGCAGCGATGATGTATGCAATCGTTATTATTTATGGTGCTGTTGGTATGCGTTTTTACACCGCCATATTTGCTGGGTGGATAGGAGGACTAGCTGGAATTTTAGTAAGTAACTACTTAAATGGTGTAATCGACTGGACTTTTCTGAACCGCACTTATACCTTCAGTAGTTTTCTAGGAATGACTCTCGCCTATGCAACTGACCGTCAGCACCGAGAAAACTATTTACAAAACTGTATGATCGAGCTTAACCGTATTGAGCTCATGCAACAAGCACAGCAGTTATCCTTACTCTCACAACAAGATGCACTTACGGGTTTAGCCAATCGACGCTATTTAGATGAAACACTTGATAATGAATGGCGCCGTGCATTACGGCATGAAACACCACTCACAATTATGATGGTCGATATCGATTATTTTAAAGCATACAATGACACGCTAGGACATCTCAAAGGTGATGAATGTTTAAAAGAAATCGCAATTGCTATTTCTTCTATTGCTGCTCGTAGTGGTGATTTAGTTGCTCGTTATGGCGGCGAAGAGTTCTTGCTACTATTTCCAATGACAAATGCGCAGCAAGCTTTAATACAGGTCGAACGTTTAATGAGTGCGATTAATAAAATTGCGATTAAGCATCCATGTAGTGATGTTTCACCTTATGTCACCATTAGCGTAGGAGTCGCAACCACAATTCCACGGCTAAACGATTCAATTTCTGCTTTTGTTGCACGAGCTGACCATGCCTTATACAAAGCAAAAACAAATGGGCGTAATCAATATAAAATTGCTGTAAATGAAGAACAAATTGTAGATTTAACTTAAAATGGCAAATAACTATTGAAGATAACTTTTGGCTAATGATTATATTATTTTTTGGTATTACTCATTTGAATTAAAATAATGAAAAGCTTATCTATTTAGCTTTAATATAGACTAAATATTTTTGTTTAACTGTTAAAATTAAATTAAAAATAGTTTAGTTAAGATTAATAAATACCGACTCTACTCTAACCTAAAATATTCCAGTTCATCAGAATTCTCCTTTCAACTTTCTCCAAAGTTTATTTATAAAATAGAGCAATAAGTTTTGCTCAATCCTGGGAGGTGTTGTCTGAACAACTTCATTTGAAAACGGTAATATCGAGACAATATTTTCATGTATCGTTTCATAGTTCGGATAAGCTTCTTTTTTAATAATTTCTATCGTTTTTTGTATTTCATCTACAGATAAGTTCAAGAATTTTTTAATTTCTTGGACTGTTTTTGATTCAATAGATAATAAAGCACAAACTCTAGTGACATTAACAATTTGCTCTGCATGAATATTTTTAAAGTTTGGATAACAAACGAGTTTATATAAAACTTTAGTTTCCAAAGAATCATTAGAAGTTATATTTTTATTATTTTCTATACGCTCTTGATGAGTATTTTGAAAATATTCATTCTTTTCTACTTTTTGTAAAATATTTAAAAGTTCCTGATACCGTATTGGTCTCTTTAACCCATATTGGTAACCTTTTAAAAGCTCAGGATTATTGCTTAATACGATTTTAATTTTTTTAGGAATAAGAATATTGGTATAACCACTATCTAAATCAATAATATGTATATCTGGATCATTATCATTATATACCCAATTTCCAGATAACTGAGATGACAAAGACAAGTCATGAATAACTTTTATCATTGCCTGTAAATTTTTAGGCAAAAGCTTATCCTTTGACATACAGCCAATTCTATATGTGCATTGATTCATTGATATTTCCCCAATTTCAATGATGACTTTGAAAATTATTTGTTTAAAGTAATAAAATTTAAATATGTAATAAACTTATATAAAACCAATTTGACTAAAATTAGTTTTAAGATATAAATATCTTGCGTAGCGAACAAATTAATAAGATTTTAATTTCTTACTTAAGCAGATAAATATATTCAGAAATAAATCGCGCGTATTATATTTATATAGAGATTATAAGACAAGGAAATAATTTAAAATTTAATAGAGTCAAATATGGTAAAAAATTAAAGCCCCCAAGTTTAAGTTAAATATGGGGGCTTAATTACTATAGTCGAAAATTATGACTATGGTTCAATTGGGGCAAACGGTGGAACAACATCTGCATTTTGTGCACGATGGCGTAGGAAGTGGTCCATTAAAACAATGGCTAGCATTGCTTCTGCAATTGGAGTTGCTCGTACACCTACACATGGGTCATGACGACCTTTAGTTAACACATCAGTATCTTCACGGCTTAAATTAATCGTTTTACCTGGTGTTGTAATACTTGCAGTAGGTTTTAATGCGATGGCAACTCGAATCGTCTGACCACTCGAAATACCTCCTAAAATACCGCCTGCATGGTTCGCCAAGAAGCCATTACTCGTCAACTCATCACGTGTTTCATGACCAAATTGCCCAGCAACTGCGAAACCATCCCCGATTTCAACACCTTTAACCGCATTAATACTCATCATGGCATGAGCAATGTCAGCATCTAGGCGGTCAAAAACAGGTTCACCCCAGCCTACAGGAACTTTTTCAGCTAAAATTTCTAGCTTAGCCCCGCAGCTTGTACCTTGTTCACGTAAAGATGTCACCAAGGCTTCAAAACGTGAAACAGCGTCTACATCACCACAGAAAAATGGATTATTCGGAACTTCATTCCAATCCAGTTTTTCAGCAACTTCATTACCAATTTGTGTGACGTGACCGCGAATCAATACACCAAATTTTTCTGCTAAATATTTTTTAGCAATAGCACCCGCTGCAACACGCATAGCAGTTTCACGAGCACTAGAACGACCGCCCCCCCGGTAATCACGGAAACCATACTTTTGTGTATAGGTGTAGTCCGCATGACCCGGTCTAAAAGTCTGAGCAATATTGCCATAATCTTTCGATTTTTGGTCAGTATTACGAATAAGTAAGCCAATTGGCGTACCAGTCGTTTTACCCTCAAACACACCAGAAATAATTTCGACTTGATCAGGCTCTTTGCGCTGAGTCGCAAATTTTGATGTACCCGGCTTACGGCGGTCCAGATCTTTTTGTAGATCTTCTTCGGTTAACTCAAGACCAGGTGGCACACCATCAACAATTGCCATTAAGCCAACGCCATGAGACTCACCACATGTCGTTACGCGAAAGAGTTGTCCAATACTGTTCCCTGCCATACGTACAACTCCTTATGCTTGTTGCTGTTCAAATAGTTTTCTGTAACGACGACATTGTTCTGCGGTTAAAGCAAAAATGCCAGAACCACCTTTTTGGAAAGTAAGCCAGTTGAAATCAATAGTATTGAAGTTTTGGCGCATAGCCCATTCAGAGTTACCCACTTCAATGACAATTAAACCATCTTCAGTTAAATAATCTGCCGCTTGAGCAAGCATTTTACGCACGAGGTCTAAACCATCTTGGCCTGCTGCCAATGCAAGCTCAGGTTCGTGCAAAAACTCTTCCGGTAAGTCAGCCATATCTTCGGCATCAACGTACGGAGGGTTACTTACAATTAAATCGTACTGGTTTTCAGCTGGAATCTTTGCAAATAAATCAGATTCAAGTAACGCAACTTGATATTGTTTATTGTGGTGTTCAACGTTAATCGAGGCTACTTCTAAGGCTTCTTTAGAGATGTCCGTTGCATCTACTTCAGCATCTGGATAAGCATAAGCCAAAGCTACAGCAATACAACCAGAACCTGTACACATATCTAAAATACGTTGTGGCGTTTTAGGATTTGCATTTTCTGGTAGATTATTTAGTGCTTCACGCATTTGCCCATTTTCATCTAAACAATATGGTGCAAAACGTTGCTCAATTAACTCTGCGATTGGCGAACGTGGAATAAGTACACGCTCATCTACATAAAATGGCTTATTAAAGAAGTAAGCTAAATTTAATAAATAAGAAGTTGGAATACGATCATTAATACGACGTTCTAACAAACTTAAAAATTCTGCTTTTTCACTTGGTAATAACTTGGCATCTAGAATTTCTGCGTCTGCTGACCATTCAAGAGATAAGGTTTGTAAAACTAGTGCAGAACTTTCTGCAAAATAATCTTCAGTACCTTGTCCTAAATGTGCATCATGTTGACGTAATGCTGATACCCCAAAACGAATAAAATCTCGAATTGTTGATAAATTTTCAGCAGCTTCCTGTAAATGTTCAGGGCTAATCGTCGGTCGCTCCACTTAGGCGTCTCCAAAGGCAAATTTTGCAAAGTGACTATTCTACTGAGTGAGACCAAGCAACGCAACGCTTTGCCTTGTGAACCAGTGTTTTACACACCTATCTCTAACAATCACAGCTTAAAATTAGAATACTTTGTTTTAATTAAGAAATAATGAACTTTTAACAAGGGATAGATTTCGTCTATGAAATAAAAAAAGCGGTCTTTGAAGTTTGACCGCTTTTTATGTTTAGTTGGTTTAAAGCTTAAGTTTTTCTGCCACATAATCTGAATCTTTGTCTCCACGACCAGAAAGATTAACTACAATCATGGTTTCTTTCGACAGCTTTGGCGCTTCACGAATTGCCCAAGCGACCGCATGTGAACTTTCAAGTGCAGGAACAATACCTTCAACACGAGATAAGGTCATAAAAGCATCCAAACATTCTTGATCAGTTGCAGTGCTATATTCCACACGCCCTAAATCTTTTAAGAAACTATGTTGTGGCCCAACACCTGGATAGTCCAATCCTGAAGCAATAGAATGCACCGGTAACGGTTCACCTGCTTCATTTTCAAGGACATAACACGCCATACCATGAATTTGGCTTGGCTTACCTAAAGTTAGCGTTGCTGAATGCATATTGGTCTCTAAACCATGTCCAGCTGGTTCAACCCCGACTAATTTCACATCCGAATCATTTAAAAATGCGGTAAAAGCGCCAATCGCATTTGAACCGCCCCCTACACATGCCACCACATAATCCGGATTTTTTCCAAAACGATGATGTGTCTGCTCTTTAATTTCATTACCAATAATCGATTGAAAATCTCGAACCATTTTTGGAAATGGATGTGGTCCAACTACAGAACCAATTGCATATATAAAGTTTTTAGGATCTTTTAAATATTCTTCAAATGCACTATCTACGGCATCTTTTAAAGTTGCTGTACCACGTGTAACTGCTACCAAACGAGCACCCAAAATTTTCATTTTGACCACATTAGGATGCTCTTTTTCAATATCGACTTGTCCCATGTGGATTTCACATGGAATACCCACTAAAGCACAAGCCGTTGCTAAAGCGACCCCATGCTGACCCGCACCTGTTTCAGCAATAACCTTCTTTTTGCCCATATACTTAGCAAGAAGAGCCTCACCTAAACAGTGATTGATCTTATGAGCACCTGTGTGATTTAAATCTTCACGCTTTAAATAAATTTGCGCACCGCCTAACTGTTCTGACAGACGCTTAGCATGAAATAAAGGACTTGGACGGCCTACATAATTTGAAAAAAGATCTGATAGTTCATTTTGAAATTCCGCTGTATGGCGGATTTCTTCATAAGCAACATTAATTTCATCCATTGCTTCTTTTAAATGTGGCGGAATGAATTGACCGCCATATTCACCAAAGAATCCCTGTTCATTCGGTAAAGCAATACCATTAATTTGATGTTGCATATCATCCTCTTTTTTAAATTATTAAAGTTATCAAGTTTATCGAGAAAGGTAGCGCGTTAAATCCTCAATGCCTTTTAGCGTCATTGGATACATATGATTTTCAAAAATCTCTTTAATCCAACCAATTGTTTGAGTGTAATGCCAATACCCTTCCGTTTCAGGGTTTAACCATGCTGTTTTATCAAAATGTTGACGTAGGCGACGTAACCAAACCTCGCCTGTTTCATCATTCATATATTCAACCGAACCACCCACCGATTTCAGCTCATACGGTGCCATACTGGCATCACCTACCACAATTACACGATAGTCACGTCCATAGGTATGAAACAAATCCCACGTATTCATGCGGGTTGCTGTTCTTCTGTAGTTATCTTTCCAGACATAGTCATAAAGACAGTTATGGAAATAAAAGTATTCGAGTGTTTTAAATTCAGTTTTAGCTGCGCTAAAAAGTTTCTCACATTGAGCAATGTGCGCATCCATCGAACCACCCACATCAAACAACATGAGTACTTTGATTCGATTACGACGCTCTGGCACCATCTGAACATCTAAGATACCTTGTTTGGCTGTTTCTCGAATAGTTCCGTCAACATCTAACTCTTCAGCTGCGCCTTGGCGAGCAAATTTGCGTAAACGTCGTAAAGCAATTTGCATCTGACGAGTTCCAAGAACTTGGTCGTCATCTAGATTTTGGTATTTCCGCTGTTCCCAGACTTTAACCGCAGAACGTTTACGCCCTGGTCCACCAATGCGTACGCCTTCAGGATGGTCACCAAAGGCTCCAAAAGGTGAAGTTCCACCTGTGCCAACCATACGGTTGCCACCTTGGTGTTTCTTATGCTGTTCGCGTAACCGCTCTTCCAGCATTTTCATCAGTTCTTCTAAGGAACCTGCTTTTTCGAGTTCAGCTCTTTGCTCTGGTGTTAAATGCTTTTCGAGAAGTTCTAAATCGAACCAGTCTTTTGGTAATTTATGAACTTGCTTGAGTAACTCATCCAGATCAAAGGTTTCAATGCCATCAAAGTAATCTTTCATGGCACGATCAAACTTGTCAAAAAAGCGCTCATCTTTAACTAAAATTGTTTTAGCAAGTTGATAAAACTCTTCTTGATCAGCAAAAACCAAACCTTCACTTACTGCACGGTTTAAGTCAATAAGTTCACGAGTAGTAACTGGAACACCATATTTACGTAAGGTGTAAAATAACCGCACAAACATGGGTTACTCCCTCCCTTAACGTCGAGACATGAAAGCCAAGCGTTCGAGAAGTTGTACATCCTGCTCGTTTTTGATCAGCGCACCATATAAAGGTGGAATCGCTTTTGAGGTATCTCGATTGCGTAATACATCTTCTGGCATATCATCTGCCATGAGTAAACTTAACCAATCAATTAACTCAGAAGTTGACGGTGGTTTCTTTAAATTAGGAATTTCACGTAGTTTAAAGAAAACCTGTAAAGCTTCGTTCACCAATGTTGCAGAAATATTCGGGAAATGAACTGCAATGATTTCTCTCATTGTGGCTTCATCTGGGAACTCAATGTAATGAAAGAAACAACGACGCAAGAAAGCATCAGGTAATTCTTTTTCATTATTAGAAGTAATAATTACAATTGGGCGCTGTGTTGCGGTAATTGTTTCATTTGTTTCATAAACATAAAAAGACATTTTATCGAGTTCATGCAGCAAGTCATTTGGAAACTCGATATCAGCTTTATCAATTTCGTCAATTAATAATACGCAGCGCTCTTCACTCGTGAAAGCTTCCCACAATTTACCGGGTTTAATATAGTTCTTAATATCGTAAACTCGGTCATCACCTAACTGGCTATCTCTTAAACGAGAAACTGCATCATATTCGTACAACCCTTGCTGCGCTTTAGTTGTAGATTTGATATGCCAAGTAATCAGTTTTAAACCTAAGCTTTGTGCTACTTGTTCAGCAAGTAAAGTTTTCCCCGTGCCCGGTTCACCCTTAATCAGTAAAGGTTTTTGCAAAGCACGAGCTGCTTTTACAGCGAGCTTAAGACTATCAGTCGCGATATATTGATCTGTACCAGTAAAATGTTGGGTATCAGCAGACATGTAAAGACCTTATTTTTCTATTTCAATGGTTAGATGGAACGCATGTTTTTGTTTGTTGAATATTTTGACCAACAATATCCAATCACCAAACCTAGACCAACGACAAACAGAATTAAAGATAAATTCGACCAAATTAACGGACTATCTTTAGTTAAAACACCAAAAAGAAGTCCAAAAATAGCAGGTGCCACAGATGCATTCGGCCCTTCAGACACGGTTGGTGTGACTAAAATAGCAAATACAACAAGCCAGCTAATTGCACCAAGAGTTGTAGGAAGACGACGCATTAATCGCCACCAACACCACAAAGCAATAATAGCGCCTATTCCATAAGCTGTTAAAGCAATAACACCTTCAGGAATAACATCCAAAAAAGAAAATAATTGATTCATTATTCCAGTTTGATCTTCACGCACCACGTAAGCCCTCTGGTTCAACTGCATTCGGGTTAATTAACCCTTCTGGCGGCATCTGAATAAAGAAACCTTTTGTTTGTAATGAGTCTAAAACATGTAAAACATTAACACGCGCCAATTTACGTGTTGGAGCCAACTCTAAATGCATGACAAACGTTGCACGACCAAACGCTTGTAAAACAGCTTCAGGAACATTTTCAAACGGATCAGCTTGCTCCGCATCGTCAGGATAGTTTGGACGAGCAATATACATGTACATTTCATCTTTTTTGCTCGATCTATAAATATCACAGTGCATTTCAAATCAACTCTTGAACTAAGGACAGCATACATGAAAAAAAACGACACACACACGCAGGTTTGTTTACGCATCAGTCGTTTTTTTAATTCTTGAGAAATATTAACCTACAACATTGATTAAGGTCGATAATAACTTTGTTCTAAACAGGGATTAGATTTCAAAAATACAATTTAACCTATTGATTTTAAATATTAAAATATAAAATCTATTTTACTAAAATAAAACCAGTTTTAGGACTTATAAAAAGTATTCATCATCAAATACTTCTTTATTGGTAAATCTTTTAAATTACTATTTAGTTGTTTGAAAAATATATTATTAAACTTATTCGCCTCTTATAGAGACACATACATTTAATTAAAACTTTTAACCACTTCACTACACATCACCAGACGTTACTTAACTTAGTTATTATCTGAATATGTTTCAATAATAAGTATCTTGTTCATAGATATGGAGGACAAAATTATGCCTCGTGGTGATAAAAGTGCTTATACAGCAAAACAAAAACGTCAGGCCAAACATATTGTTGAGAGTGAAGTAGATAGAGGTCATTCTCAAGAAGAAGCCGAACGAATTGCATGGTCTACCGTCAATAAACAAGATGGTGGCGGTAAGAAAAAGTCTCACTAAAACAAACATTAAATACTTCTTTAGCTTGGGCTAAAGAAGTATTTTCATTAAAAACAAATCAATAATATTTAGAAAACTCGAGAGCTTTTTATATAGTCATCGCTTACCAGATTTAAGGCATTCAAAATAGCGCTATCATCTTGGCTCAATAAAGCTTGGTTAAGGCTTTCCATATAGGCAATAAGCTTAGTTTTAGAGGTATGAGCAAATTCGGTTGTTACAGCTTCATCTTCATATAATATTACGTAACTACGTGCGAAACCGTAGATTAGGTAAACTGCTGCTTTTTCTTTTGTATCTTTAGATTCTTTAAGAGACTGCTCACAAGCATTTTTTAAATCCTTAAATGCATCTGTACCAGTAGATTGATTTTTGAAAGATAAAAGTATTGTTTGGAAGTTCATATCCATATTCCACTCAAAAAGCAAAGCTACAGAAGAAGATAGAACCTGTCAAATAATATCTTGATTAATATAATTTTAATTGTAAATAAATTTATATTTAACTTCTTTTAGCTCACGATAAATCATGTAATAAAAAAACCACTCTTTTTTAAGGGTGGTTTAGTTAAAACAATCAATAATTAAAAGCTTATTTCAATTGTGATGGTGGTACCCGAGTGCTCAATATCAGTTGAGACATTAAACCCTCTACTTTTAAGCTCCTCTTCCACCAATGTAAGATGATCAGGACTTATAGCATCAACAGGAAACCAGAAAGTTGCTTTTCGCTTCCCCTCCTTAGATTCAGATTCAGTACCAGTTAAAATTTTTTCCAATATGACGTCTTGATTTATTTTAAAGTTTTTAGCGTTTTGACGAGCTTGTTCAGCATTAAAGTTGTTAAGCATATTTATCTCTCTAATTATTAATTTATCTAATTTTATAACATAAAAAGGCTATATAAGTTTTAGTGTTGTGTAGTTAAAACCAATCAAAGATATAAGCTTATTGATTGAATAAATGTTCTACCCAATCGATAAATTTTCTAGCATTTCTATTTTTAAAATCTTCCCTATTTGGAATGTAGTAACACAGCTCTGATTGAATGGGTTTAGTTTCGAATTCCTGCAAAAGATTGGCTTTAACAAACCTATGGGTCAGTGTAGCAGAACAAAATACTAACCCATTGGCAGATAAAGCCTCGTGTATCCCAAAAATCTCCTGATCAAACTTCTTAATAGTTACCCTCTTTTGGTCCCATCCATTCACCTCAAGCCAGCTCTCTAATGGTGGACTTGGTAATGCTTTATTTTTCCATTCTGTGGTGAATAACGTTATTGACTGACTCGTATCTTTGGACAGAGCGAGTTTAGATACGCCAAATACATTAAAAGACTCATATTTAAGGACATCTTTAGAAGGTACTGAAGATACATCACCATATCGAATAGGTAATGTATATAAATGATTGTCTAAAGTTTCACCCGTAGAAAATTCAACTGAGATATCTGGATTCAATTGATAAAATTCATTTATAGAAGGAATTAACAGCATTGCAGCTAGTGAAGAGGTACTTGCAACTCTCACTATATTTCCATTTACTGTTATTTCATCTAATGCATCTTCTATTTTACGAAATCCTTCAGAAATTGCTCCCGCAAGTCTTTCCCCTGTCGTTGTAAGCGTTATTTTTCTGACTTGTCGATGAAATAAATCAACATTTAATCTGCTTTCTAGATTGGCGACATGATGTGAAATTGCAGTCGGTGTAAGTGAAAGTTCTTCAGCAGCCAACTTAAAACTACCCAATCGAGCGGCTGATTCAAATGCCTTAAGTGCTTGCAAAGAGACTTGCATGCTTTCTCCCCAGTGATATTCATAGGTGAATTAAAATCATCTATAAATGTAATTTTCTCGTTTGTCTACTTATCTTTTAAAACTCAAAATAAATTGAATCTTAACCTTTGTGGAATTAATGATGAGTAAAATATTACATATAGATGCCAGTGTAAGAGCTGCCATTAACCCCAATCCAAAACATAGTTCGATTTCAAAAAATATTGCCAATCGGTTGATCAACTCATGGAAAAAGCAAGTGCCTATAGATGAATATATTTATCGAGATGTAGGAATGAATCCTCCACCCTTTATTACTCAAGATTGGATTGAGGCTGTATTTACGCCTGAGAATAAAAGAACTCAGGCTCAACACGATGTTTTATCTATATCAGATCAATTAATAGCAGAAGTTTCTAGCTCAGATATTCTTGTAATTTCTTCACCTATGTACAATTACGGTATGCCTGCTCAACTGAAAGCATGGTTTGATCAAATTATTCGAATTAATAAAACTTTTGATTTTGACCTTGCTCGAGGAGACTTTCCTTTACAACCTCTTTTGTCGGGCAAAATTTTAATTATTATTACTTCCAGCGGAGAGTTTGGGTTTGAGAAAGATGGAATTCGACAAAATATGAGTCATCTTGTACCCCACATTTGTACACTGAGCAAATATTTAGGCGTAGAAAAAATTTATGAAATTAGCTCTGAATATCAGGAGTTTGGAGATGAACGACATATAAAATCACTAGAAAATGCTTTTCAAAAAGCTGAGAAACTCGTAGCGCAACTTTCCAGTTTATACACAAAAAGTTAGTACAATATGAATCCTTAATTTTTCAAGTTTAATAATCTACTGACATTTTAACTGAGTTTTATGATTAAAAATAAAAAGCCAACCCAATTGGGTTGGCTTTTTTATTTCTGCACCGAAACAAACTTATAGTTATATATTATACATATTGAAATTGTTTTTCTTAAAACCAAGAATATACAGACCTGTATGTTTAATCAATTGAATTTTTCTCACTGTATAAATTAATTTAATTCATTATCAATTTTATAAATTTAAATTACTTCAACCCATCACTTTACTAGCTTTTTAAAAAGTTAATTATTTAATATAGCTAACATAAAAATTTACTTTATTAACTATTAATATTGAATATCTATTATTTATAAATAAAAACTACCCAATTTAAATTATTCACCAATCTTAATTAAAAAAGGCCCATCAATGATGAGCCTTTTAAACAATAAATATGGATGAATTTTAAATCGATAGACTTTGTTTTTCTTCTTGAAATAACTCGATTAATGGTTGTGTTAACAACTCATAACGCCAGCCTAATAGATAATCAGGTAGATCTTGCTCATCCCCTCGATAAAGAACATGTTGATGAATGGCATTTAACCATTTTTTTCTTAGCAACACTTCTTTAGGAATAGAAGTCTCATTTATTGCATGAGCAAGCACCATATCCATTTTATGTAAAGTCTCTTTAGAAGTGACCTTAAATGGTTTTGCAATCTTTGATGGCCATTTGCTTTCGACTGGTAAATCTTTAAGTAATTCTAAAATAGTTTTGCCATATTCACGAACTACATTTGGACGAATATCTTTCACTTGCGAAAGTTGAAAGCTATTACGTGGATTCTTTTCAACCATATCAATCATTGTTGAGTTTCTAAGAATGAAACTGCGTGGCTGATTTGTTGCTTTTACAATGTATTCACGCCATTCAGTTAAGTTTTGTAGTTGCATTAATTGACGACGTGAATGACGATAATTACCAACATCGGTATATAGTAATTCTGTCGGGGTTTCACTAATAATTTCTTTGGTTAGGCTGCTACAGTCTTCAAGAACATAGTCATAAAGCCCTTTCTGCTTAAGCTGTTCTTGAATATGACTCGCTAACTTCATTAGATATAAAACATCGTTGGCTGCATAACAAAGTTGTTGAGGCGATAGAGGCCTAGCTAACCAATCAGATCTGGTTTGATCTTTTTCGATATCAATATCGAGACAAAGTTTTAAAGCACCTTGGTAGCTGACTTGTAAACCGTGACCTAAGAAAGAAAGGCCCACCTGAGTATCAAAGACCTTAAGCAAATCTTCTTGTTCTGCATAATGGTAGATTAAATCGATGTCTTCTCCACAGGCATGGAAAATATTTTGCTGTGCGAGAAAGATCTTTTTCCAAAACTGACTTAGATCTAATGAAACACCATCCAACAGATAGACATTGCCATTTACATTGACTTGGCAAACTCCAAGTTTAGGCCAAAGTGTGTCAACCTTAATAAATTCTGTATCAAGTCCATATATTGAACATTGATCCATTTTTTGAAGAACATCAACCAATTCGGTTTGCTGTTGGATAAACTGAAACATGCTTTCTCAAGTAATGCAAAGAGTGCTTTAAACTCTGGTATATATAACATAGAAGCAGAAAAATGCCACTTAAACCTTTATGAATATTCTATTTTTGAACAATTTTTCGAAAATAGATAATTTTTTGATCTTTTATTTATATTTTTAAATTTATCTCCAAATAACCCTTATAAAATTTATAAGATCTTTTTCATGCTTATATTCATATTCTATTTAAACTTTCTACTATTATAAAACCAAAATAATATGTATGTTTAATAGTTGAATTCAATTCACAAGTTTTTCAATTAAATTGATATTGTATTAATGAAATAAGCATCGGAATGCTTATTTCATTCTCATGCGGTTATGCACTGCCTGGCTTAAGGTATGGCTATCTACGTACTCGAGTTCACCCCCCTGAGGTACACCTTGAGCGATACGTGTCATGTGTATTGGTAAATGCTTAGTCGCCTCTACCAAATAATGAGCTGTTGCCTGTCCTTCAACAGTCGCATTCGTTGCCAAAATCACTTCTTCGATCGTGCCTTGGCTTAAACGCTGTATCAGATAAGGAATACCAATTTCTTCAGGTCCAATACCATCTAAAGGAGAAAGATGACCACCTAAAACATGATATTTGCCTCGAAAACTACCACTTTGCTCAATCGCCATCACATCTGCTGGTGATTCAACTACACATAATAGCTGATCATCTCTGTCAGTTGAGGCACAAATATCACAAATTTCATGTTCAGTCAGAGAATGGCAGACACTACATTCATGTATATAACTTGAAGCTTCATGTAAGGCGTGAGCTAATGCAAACGCACCTTCTCGATTTTTCATTAATAGGTGTAAAGCCATACGTTGAGCCGACTTCGGACCAACGCTAGGCAATATACGTAAAGCTTGAACGAGTTGTTCAAATCTATCACTAAACACTGAATTTCCTTAGAACATGCCCGCTAAGCCAGGTGGCAAGCCCATACCAGAATTTGCTTTTTGCATTTTTTCTTCAGAAATCACTTCTGCTTGACGCACAGCATCATTAACCGCAGCAGCGATTAAATCTTCAATCATGTCTGGCTCATCTTGAAGTAATTCTGGATTAATTTCGATACGTTTTACGATGTAACGGCCAGTCATTGTGACTTTCACCAAACCACCGCCAGCTTCTGCTTGAACTTCAGTTTGAGCAAGCTCTTCTTTAGCCTTTTTTATATTTGTTTCCATATCTTTTTGCATGCGCTGCGCTTGCTGCATGAGCATATTGATATTCATAACCTTACTCCGTATCTCTATCAAATCTTTAAAGTATTATTCATTATCTGCCAATACTTTATAAAAACTTAATCTCGTTGAGCTAGCTGTATTGATTAAAATCCATGCAAGCTAGTACATTGAACTCAAATTAATCCGTAATTCTGACACAATAAAGTAATGTTTTCTATCAGTATCTCTAGCTCTATTTTAGGTACAACACGCATGCCTAAATTAAAATTAGCTGTCATTTCTTTAGGATCTAATTGCTTTAGATTATTATTGTGAGGCCTGTAAACTTGTATTGACTGTTTTATATTCGCTTAAAGGAACTTTTTTGAAAGAAGTATTGGCTTTTTCTATTGAAAGATCAGCATCTTGAACAGATTTGTTTGCATCATTAATTAATAATACAGTTTCACTCATTTGTGTTGGTTCATCTTTTTGGGCAAATACTTTGTAGCCCACCAGTCCAATTGCCCCTATCGCAACTAAAATAATTATAGGTTTAAGCATAATTAAAAACTCTCTTTGTTATTTTTATTAAATTTAGAACTTTTATACGTTGAAATTTTAAACTGATTTATAACAAAACGTAGACTTTTTATTTCTATTGTTGCTTATAAGTAACACAAAAAAGCCACATTCATTTTAATGTGGCTTTTTCCAGAACTACCATAATTTAATTAGATGAGGTCTAACCCACGTGAGATATCATCAATAATGTCATTAATATCTTCTAGGCCTACAGAAACACGAATTAAACCTTCTTGAATACCTGCGGCTTCTTTTGCTTCAACAGAAAGTTTGCCATGTGTCGTAGTTGCTGGATGTGTAATTGTCGATTTCACATCACCTAAGTTACCGGTAATCGAAATAAACTTGGTATTATCAATAACCTTCCAAGCACCTTCACGCTCGCCTTTAACGACAAAGGATACAATACCGCCAAAGCCACTTTGCTGCTTAGCAGCAAGTTCACGTCCTTCATGAGTTGGTAAACCAGCGTAGTAGACCTTCTCTACTTTTTCATGATTAGATAACCATTCTGCAAGAATTTGAGCACCCTCACAGTGTGCTTTCATACGCAAGCGTAAAGTTTCAAGACCTTTTAAGAACACCCATGCATTAAATGGACTCATTGATGGTCCAAGCGTACGAACAACACCAAAAACTTCTTCTAATAACTGATGATTACCGACAACAGCACCCCCTAAAGCGCGCCCTTGCCCATCTAAGTATTTAGTTGCCGAGTAAATTACAAGGTCTGCCCCAAATTTTAATGGTTGTTGCAAAACGGGCGTACAGAAACTGTTATCAACCGCAAGTATTGCACCATTCGCATGGGCAATATCTGCAAGCGCTTGAATATCTGCGATCTCCGCTAGAGGGTTAGACGGCGACTCAACAAAAAAAAGTTTAGTTTCGGGACGTACAGCATTTTTCCATGCGTCCAAATCACATAAATCAACAAATGTAATATCTACACCAAACTTGGCAATATATTTTTCAAATAAGGCAACAACTGAGCCAAAAACTGCTCTTGAGCAAATAACATGATCACCAGCTTTTAAATATGCCATAGCAACTGACAAAATCGCGCCCATTCCCGAGCTTGTTGCAACAGCTCGTTCAGCGCCGTCTAAAGCTGCTAAACGTTTTTCGAACATCGATACAGTCGGATTGGTAAAACGAGAATAGATATTTCCTTGAACCTGACCGGAAAATTTTGCTGCAGCTTCTGCTGCGTTTTCATATACAAATGATGAAGTCAAAAAAATCGGTTCACCATGCTCACCTTCAAAACTACGAGTATGTCCGGTACGAATGGCTAAGGTATCAAGTTGGTATTCTAAATCATCAGACTGGTTCATTAAATGTTCGCCTTTACTGGTCATGTACTAAAAAACTATCATCATTTTGAGTGTCTAGGGTATTTAAGGTCAAGGTAAACATTAAAATTATCGCTTAGACTTTATTCAATCTTTATTAAATAGTTGGTAACGCAAGATGAAACGCTTAAAGTCCCTTGTCTCTGAACAAAGTCAAATCAAGCACCTTTCTACCCGACTATTTCGCCCTCAAACATTAGTATTGTCACAAAGCACTCCGTTTGAAGTGATTGGTGAATTCAATCAAACCCGTATCCGCTATTACGCAGCTACTCAAAAACGATTCAAAGAACCTTTAGTATTTATTGCCCCACTAGCTATTAATATGGCGATATATGATTTGTATCCATATCGCTCTCTTATTAAATATTTTCAAAATGCAGGTTTTGACGTATATCTTGTCGATTGGGGCCGTTTAAATTTTAAAGATAGACATCTTAATTTTTTAACATTTATTGAAGATTTTATTCCTAAAGCAATACAACTTGTGCGTACACATTCAGGAAGTGAACAAATCTCGCTTCATGGCTGGAGTATGGCTGGTATATTTGTCACTTTATATACAGCTTTAAATCAACCCAACTATGTTAAAAACCTTATCGTGCTTGGAAGTCCAATAGACAGTTATGCCTCTGGCTATATTGGAAAACTCTACAGAACCATAAACAACGTGATTGCTCGTAATAAAAAAATTCAGGACCGTATTTATTCTGGATTGCCAAAACGTCTGATTCATAGCCCAGGAATTTTAAATTCTTTGGGTTTCAAAATTCTTGATCCTAAAGGATGGTTTGATGGACATGTTCAACTCCTAAAAAATCTTGATGACCTACAATTTGTACAAGAGCATGCCACTCTAAGTAGCTTTTTAAATAATATGATTGATTACCCAGGTGGAATTAATCAGGACATGTTGTTCAATGTTTGGTTGCAAAATCCATTGAAGCTCGGCTTTATTCAATTAAAAGATAAAAAAATTGAATTAAAAAATATCGACTGCTCTCTCTTAGTAGGCGCGGGTCGTAGCGATCAGTTAGTGACTGCCGATGCGGCTTATCCATTAAGTGAACTGACAAACAGCCAAGATGTCACATTTACACTAATTCCCGGTGGTCATTTAGGCCTAATGTCGAGTCAAGCAAGTTCTCTTGAGTTTTGGCCACAGTTGGCAACATGGCTAACCGAACGCTCAACACAATTATAAAGTACTAAATTTTCCTAATTCAAAATAACTTTAATAAAAAAAAGCCTATTTCATTTTAGAAATAGGCCATCAAAACAAAAACTATCAAACGCAGCAATTAATGGTCATATAATAAAAGCTATAATATGTAAAATCAATACATCTTTCAGTTGAATGATAAATTAAAATAGAGACTGGAATTAATTTTAACTTTTCATATTTTATTCAATAAAAGAAAGCCCATTTCCGTCTAAAATAAAAATGAGCCTAGTGAACTCCACTTAATCCTAAAATACAAAATGTGATAATTATCACGTTTGCTTTTTTGATAATGTCATCGATATTTTGCTTTTTCATTGACCAGATTCCAGACTAAGACTGTCTATTTAGCAAATAAAAAGTCATCAGCTTAATCTTTTTAGTTCACTAAAAACTTAGCACAAGCATTCTTTTTCGCTCATTACTAACCGCTATATGAGGTTTTAACAAAAATTAAATTATGGAAAAATATATAAATTTCAAGTTAAGTTTATGTTTTTACTTGATATTTTTAAGACATTGATATCTAATAACTTTATCTATTCTTTGAACAATTTATAAACCAAAATGACACTTGAGTAATTAATAGTCATTGAAATATTGGTAATAAACCTTATATTGAGTACAGGTTCATACCTTTAACTGAGGAAAAGCTCATGAATAAATTTATGGTTGCAGTCTTTACTGGCGTGGTAAGCATTGCTAGCGTAGGCATACAAGCTGCAACACCTGAGCAAGAATGTCAAAAATTGCAAGATGACTACAATTTGATTTATGCATCAAAAGGCTTTTGTTTTAAAGATCCTGATGCAAAAGAAAAATATGGTAATGAAAACTGTCATACGACAAAACCAAAGTTTTCTGACAAAGAACAGCAACGTCTTGACGCTATTAAAGAACGTCAGAAAGAATTGAAATGTAAATAATTTTAAAGGAATAATACATGGCATATGATGATCAAAATATCTTCGCAAAAATTTTACGTGGTGAACTTCCAGCGATAAAAGTCTATGAAGATGATCAAGTTCTAGCTTTCATGGATATTATGCCTCAAGCCGATGGTCATACATTAGTTATTCCAAAAACACCTGCTATAACACTGCTAGATCTACCACCTGAAGCAGCAGCATATACCATACAAATTGTTCAAAAGATTGCTAAGGCAATGGAAAAAGCGCTTAATTTGGAAGGTATTGTATTGATGCAGCTTTCTGGAGCAGCCGCAGGACAAACTGTTCCCCATGTTCATTTTCACCTAATTCCAACAAATGTGCATCATCTTGGACGCCATGCTGTTGAGTTAGGAGATCAAGAAAAAATTAAAGAATTAGCGGAAAAAATTAAAGCAGCTCTTTGATTTTTCAATTATTAAAGCGGAGTTTAGACTCCGCTTTTTTTCGTCTAAAAACTATCAAAAAATGAAAGCAACTAATTTATTTCTAAATTTTAAACGTCATAAAACTGTCATTTATTCTTCACTTCTCTGTCACAAAATTTGCCGATACTGCTTAGCAAGTTGGTGAGCTTTTGTAACTTTTTGTACATAAGTCAACTACAAAATAAATAGTTAGCTAGGCATACGCCATTTTTAAATACCTTTTGGAGAAATCTCAATGAA
Source organism: Acinetobacter lactucae (assembly GCF_001605885.1). Lineage (GTDB taxonomy): Bacteria > Pseudomonadota > Gammaproteobacteria > Pseudomonadales > Moraxellaceae > Acinetobacter > Acinetobacter lactucae. Next base: position 64,747 of record NZ_LRPE01000004.1, read on the forward strand.
GAAATTGCTACTCGCTGCCGCAGTTGCAACTTTGAGCATAAACGCGGTGCAAGCAGCGCCAACTTTGTATGGCAAACTAAATGTTTCTATTAACCAAGTTGATAATAAAAATTTCGATGGTAAAAGTGACGTTACCGAAGTTAACTCAAACTCTTCACGTATTGGGGTAAAAGGCGAAGAGAAATTAACTGACAAGTTATCTGCTGTTTATTTAGCTGAATGGGCAATTGCAACTGATGGTTCAGGTTCTGATACTGACCTTAGCGCTCGTAACCGTTTTATCGGTTTAAAAACTGATGGTGTTGGTACATTAAAAGTTGGTAAGTATGATTCTTACTTCAAAACTGCTGCTGGTGGTAACCAAGACATCTTTAATGACGATACGCGTTTAGATATTACAAATATCATGTACGGTGAAAACCGTTTAGATAACGTGATTGGTTTTGAATTAGACCCTAAACTATTAGCTGGTTTAACCTTCAATATCATGGCTCAAACTGGTGAAAGCACCTCTGATAGTAAACCAGGTGAAACTGGTAAAGACAGCAAAAATGATAGCTTTGATTCTGTGTCAACTGCGCTTGGCTATGAAAACAAAGATATTGGTTTAGCAATTGCTGCTGCTGGTGACTTTGGTATTAAAGGTAAATACGCAGCTTACGGCCTAAAAGACGTATATACAGATGCTTACCGTGTAACTGGTTCTTATGACATTGCTAAATCTGGTTTTGTTGTAGGTGCTTTATGGCAACATGCTGAACCTACTGATGATCTAACTGCATATGGTCAAACATATAAATCAGATGGTTCAATCGATAAAGCTGGTAAAGCTTACCGTGGTTTAGAGGAAGAAGCATATGCAGTAACTGCTGCTTATAAAATTCCAAACACGAAACTTAAAGTGAAAGCAGAATACGCTTCTGCTGAAACACAAGTAAGTGGTCAATCAGATCGTAAAATCGACTTATATGGTTTAGGTCTTGATTACCAAATCAACAAACAAGCTCGCTTCTACGGTATCGTTGCTCAACAAAAACGTGACTGGTTAAATGACGACGATACACAAACAGTTGTAGGTACTGGTATCGAATATAACTTCTAATTAGCTATATTTAATTCAGATCTAAAATAAAAGGGCTTATGCCCTTTTATTTTTTTGCGCTGATTAAAAAAGCCGATATAAAAGTTATCGGCTTTTTTAGGATTAATATCTTATTTTAAGAAACCACTTACAAGATTCATCACGTTTTGAATGTCTTGGTTTGCTTCTTGAGGATTGGTACTTTCACCCTGAGGTGTTAATGAATCAATGACCTGAGGTAAGACAGAAGCAATTGCACCGTAAACTTGCTCTTTTGGCGCTTGGGCTTGCTCGGCAACTTGTTCAATGTCAGCAGGATTAAATAGACTCTGTAATTGCTGAGTCGGAACTTCGCTATTACTTTGATTTGGATCAACCCAACTTTGAACTTGACTTCCTAAACCAGCCCCTTTTAACTTTTCTAATGCAGCTTGTAAACCACCTTGTTGCTGCACCCAACCTAAAATTAAAGGCACAACGGCAATTAATAAACTTTGTACACCACCACCTGTTTGAGATGCATTATTATTGCCGGTCACTTGTCCTAATACAGAACCTAATACTCCACCAAGACCACCTTGGGCACCAGATGAAGTATTATTACCACCCATTTGTCCTAATACAGAACCTAAAATTCCACCTAAACCGCCTTGACTTGATGCTTGCTGGTTGCCACCTAAAGCCTGCTTAGCCAAAGCTTCTACAATGTTGCTTAAATTTGTCATGTGTAACTCTTATGTATGGTTTATACATGAGCATACGCGGATTCATGTTAAGACAGCAAAAGCCAAATTGTTAAATTTTGAAAGAGATTTAAGGCCTTTTTACCAACGGAATTTATTCCAGTTTTCCGGGTTCGCCCAGAACTTTGAGTTAAACCAGTCTGGCACATGTTTATAAGTCAATATATTAAATTGCCATAAAGCAAAATCACTATCATGTGAAGTTTTATCAATAAGTTGAGTAAACCCTAAAGAACGTAATAACTGCTCATCACTGCGCTTGCTCACTACAACAATGCGTTTTGCTAATAAATCTCTTAGCTTCACTAATAGTTGTGATTTTTGCGCATCGCTGATGTTTTGCATTTCTTCAGTATCGAACAATACAAAACCCAAGTCATAACGCTGAGTAAAAGGCAGACTTAAAAGCTCAGTTACGGTAAAATAGTGCCATTGAATTGCGTTATTCTGGTCAATTTTCTGGCCAATACAAAGTGCAGTATGAATGGGCTGTTCGTTTGATAAATCGTCTAGCATAGAAGTGATGACATTTTGTTCAGCCATAACTGCAACCCTTAATTGAAAGATGTGAGTTTAAACTTTATGGAACTACAAGGCATTTGCCATAAAATGCATGCAGGCCTAAAAGATGCTAGTGTAACTGATCAACAGACAACCAAGGCAAATGTTGAATACAAATTTGTATTAGACCGTTCAGAAATTGATCTTCCTTTTAATTTAGGACAAGAACTAGAAATCGAATGGACAGGTAATATTTATTGCACGTCATGTGGCACTAAAACACCAAAATCTTATTCTCAAGGCCACTGCTTTAAATGTTTTAAAACCAAAGCAGAATGTGACCTTTGCATTATGAAACCTGAAACATGTCACTATCATTTAGGTACATGTCGTGAAGATGATTTTGCCCATAGCGTTTGTTTCCAACCTCATATTGTATATTTGGCAAACTCTAGTGCTTTAAAAGTGGGTATTACCCGTGTTAGCCATATGCCAGGTCGTTGGTTAGATCAAGGTGCAACTCAAGCCTTACCTATTTTAAAGGTTGGATCACGCCGTTTATCTGGTCAGCTTGAAACCATGTTTGGTTCTTTAATTGCTGATAAGACAGATTGGCGTAAACTTCTTAAAGGTGAAGCTGAACCCTTAAATATGGTTGAACAACGTGATCAATTAATTGAAGAGTTCGCCCCTAAAATTCAAACTATTCGTGAAGAATTTAGTCAAAACCTTGAATTTAACGAAACGGTTGAACTACTAGAAAATGAATTGCCACGTGAGTTTGTTTACCCAGTTGAACAATATCCTGAAAAAATTAAGTCTTTAAACCTAGATAAAACACCAAAAATTCGTGGTGTCTTACAAGGGATTAAAGGCCAATATTTAATTTTTGATATCGGTGTTATCAACATTCGTAAATATACAGGGTACGAGCTGATTGTACGTGCATAAATAGAAAAGGCATTCATAAGAATGCCTTTTTTTACTTCTCTAGTACATTTAGGATGACTTGAACCGGATCTTCTGTATTTCCAGAAATAAGCTGTTTATGCATGGTTAAGTGCTGCATCACCTGAATTTGAGCGGTTTCAACATTCATTAGTTTTTCTATTTCAGCTGCTAAATTTTCAGGTGTTGCATCGGCTTGAATCAGCTCTTCAATGACTTTCTTACCCGCAATGATATTAGGCAACGAGTAATAAGGTATTTTCACCAAGAATTTAGCAATTAGATAAGTCAACCAATGTAATTTATAGAAAGTGACCATTGGTCTATGCATTAACATGGCTTCTAATGTCGCCGTTCCAGATGCTAAAGCAATAATGTCACTTGCATTCATGACCATACGACCGATTTTCGATTCGCTATCCGTATTTTCTAAAATATGAATTTTTGCTTTTAATTGAGGTGCTAATTGTTCAACACCCTGCTCAATCTGTTGTTTACGAGCATCATTAATCGCCGGAATTAAAAATTGAATGTCAGGATGTTTGGTATGCAAAATATTGGCAGCACCTAATAGCATAGGTAGTAATCGTTCTACCTCACCTTTTCGACTTCCTGGTAACAAAGCAATATGCTTCTGATTTTCATCAATACCCAATTGTTGTTTAGCAATTTGAATTGGGTTCTCAAGTGGTAATTGTTTTGCTAGCGGATGTCCTACAAATGCTGCTGGAACTTCATATCGTTCATAGAAGACTTTTTCAAAAGGAAATAAGCAAAGTACTAAATCTATACTCTGTTTAATGCCATGAACACGTCCTTGGCGCCATGCCCAAACTGATGGGCTCACATATTGAACTGTTTTTATGAGAAGATTTTTTTCTTTAATACTTTTTGAAAGCCTGAGGTTAAAGTCTGGTGCATCAATTCCAATAAAAATATCAACTGGATTTTGAGTCCATTGATTGATTAACCCATCTCTCACGGCAAATAATTTTTTTAAGTCTTTTAATACCTCAACAATCCCCATTACAGACAGGGTTTCCATCGGGTAATAACTATTAAAACCTTCAGCAATCATTTGAGGACCGCCGATTCCTTCAAATTCAGCATCGATTCCCTGTTCACGGAAACTACGCATAAGTTTAACGCCAAGCGTATCTCCTGAAACTTCCCCAACTACAATGCCTATTTTAAGTTTTCGGTTTGCCAAGGTGATTTACCCAAGAATTTGAAATAATGCATTCTAGCATAGAGGTTTATCAATCTTGAACTCGATAAAAACGTCCTCGATAAAACTAAGCATGGTCTATCACTATCTAAAATTACATTCACCCAAGATATTTTAATCTAAATTAACAATGTCATTTGAATTGTAGCTTACATTTACAAACAATAAAATAAATGAGAATTATTTACATTATCTCTAATCTTATGAATATCCCACCCCGACCATTTAAGCTTACCGTAATTGCTTGCGCGATTTGTTATGCGAACCTCTCTTATGCTCAAGACTCAGAGGTACAAGCTTTACAAACGATCCAAGTTAAAGCATCAAATACTGAGCAGTCTTCTGAACAAACCAAAGCATATAATGTTAAAAATTCGAGTAGCGCAACCAAGCTGAATATCGAAGCTAAAGAAACTCCTCAAACCATTAATGTCGTTACTCGACAGCAAATTGAAGATTTCGGGCTTACTAGTACCCGAGATGTTTTAAGAAACACGCCTGGGGTAACCGTATCTAATCAAGAGACGGAACGAACCACTTATATGGCTCGTGGCTTTGAAATTTCAAATATTTTAACTGATGGCGTAGGTTTCCCCCTATCTGGTTATAACTATAGCAATACGAATCCTGATACTTACTTTTATGATCGTGTAGAGGTAGTTAAAGGTGCTGATTCTTTAACCAATGCCTTTGGTGATCCAAGCGCAACAATTAACAATATTAGAAAACGCCCGACTCAAGAATTCCAAGCAAGTGGCGGCATAAGTTATGGTTCTTGGGATACGCAGCGTTATGAAGCTGATGTATCTGGCTCAATTCTACCGAGTGGAAAAGTACGTGGCCGTATTATGGGCTATGAGCAAACTGGTGATTCTTATCTTGACCGATATTCTTCAGAGAAAAATGGTTTCGCAGGTATTATTGAAGCTGATTTGACAGATAGCACTTTACTTACCGCAGGTTATAGCCAAGAACAAAATAAGCCCAATGCAAACAACTGGGGTTCTCTGCCTTTGTTAGATGCCAATGGTAAACAAATTTCATATGATCGCTCATATAACCCAAACCCTGACTGGGCGCACTGGGATAATGAGACACAAAATGCTTTTGTTGAATTAAAACAAAAAATTAATGACCTATGGACTGCTAAGCTGACTTATAACTATCTTGATACCAAGCATAATAGCCGTCTTCTTTATTATTATGGTTATCCAAAAGCTGATGGATCAGGTGTTTCTCTGATTCCTTGGGGTGGTCAAGAGCACCAAGAAAAACATGCTGTCGATTTTAATCTCGAAGGGTCCTATAAACTTTTTAACCGAGAACATGAGGCCACCCTCGGCTATAGCTATGTACGTAATCATCAGCAGGATAAACAATCTACAGGAACAATTAACGATAGTAATGTTATAAATTCAACAACTACAGATTGGGCAAGCTGGACACCGCAATCTGTAACGTGGTCAGATTTTACGGAAGCGGCGAACTATAAACAGAATATTAATTCAATCTATGCGGCGACACGTTTACATCTCAATGAAGATTTAAAACTTTTACTTGGCGCAAACTATGTTCAAGCTGAAAGTAAAGGCGAAAGTTATAGTTCTCCAATGTCATATCGTGAAAGTAAAGTCTCGCCATATGTTGGACTAACCTATAATTTTACACCTGAATATACAGGTTATATGAGTTACACCTCAATTTTCCGTCCTCAAACTGGTATTGATAAAGATACCAATCAAGCTTTAAAACCTATTGAGGGTAAAAGCTATGAAATGGGCGTAAAAAGTTCTTGGCTAGATGACCGTTTAACAGGAACACTTTCAGTATTTAAAACGGAACAAAATAATTACCCTCTACGCAGCTCGGATGGAAATCCACTTAACCGCAAAGTACCTACGAGTGATTTAGAGTCACAAGGTGTGGAGGTTGGCCTATCAGGTCAAATTACTGATAACGTAAATCTTTCTTTCGGCTATGCTCAATTTAGTATTAAAGATACTAAAAATGGTGGCGAGGCAAGAACCTACAATCCAAACCAGACACTTAACTTGCTAACCACCTACACTCCGCCAGTTTTACCGAAGCTGAAAGTTGGTGCAGGTTTACAATGGCAAGATGGGATAAAGTTATATGATTCAAATGTAAACAGTACGATCAAACAAGATGCATATGCTTTAGTCAATTTAATGGCGAGCTATGAAGTCAATGATCATATTACGCTTCAAGCAAATGGTAATAATATTTTTGACAAGAAATATTTAAATAGTTTTCCAGATGGGCAAGCTTTTTATGGCGCTCCAGCCAACTATACAGTTGCTGTAAAGTTTAAATATTAATACCGTAGCCAATCCCAATTTAGGGATTGGCTTTACTTATTACTCTTTGTTTATGTGTCAGTAACAATGTCCAAAACTGTAAATCTTCCCGTGTCATATCGTATAAAAGTTTTATATCGATTCTTGCTCATTTTCGGTATGGGCTTTGCTTGTATGACATATTTAAGTCTTGGACTCACTGGAATTTTTCTTTTGAACCTCGACAAAGCAGAGGCTATATTTCTTGCAGCATTTATAGCAATTCTATTTTATGTAGTCTTTGTAATTGTTGGTTTCTGCATCCAATCACTTTTGAAACTCACTGGGCTATCAATCATTTTGTGTGCCCTTTTCTTTTTTGCAACGCGTATGGTGGGTTATGCATAAAGGTATACGTCAATCTATGGCATGGCTACATTCATGGACTGGCTTAATTTTTGGATGGCTCGTGTTTGCCATATTCTTAATGGGTAGCCTATCTTATTACCGCCATGAAATTAATTTATGGATGCAACCTGCACTTGCGCAATATGAAGTAAAACAAGATGCTGCTATTAAAACAGCATATCAATATTTACAAGAAAACGCTCCAGACGCCAAATCTTGGTATTTAACTGTTGCAACACCAGAAAGTCCCGTCAACACGATGTACTGGGAAAAAGCTGACGGCGGTTATGGCAATGCCACACTTGATGCTAACACGGGAAAAGAACTTCAACTTTCGGCAACTCTAGGCGGCGACTTTTTTTACCGTTTCCATTACCAACTTTTTGGTATTCCAATAATCGTTGGACGATTAGTCGTGTGTCTTGCAGCATTTATTATGCTGATTGCTTTGGTTTCAGGCATTATTACCCATAAAAAAATATTCACCGACTTTTTTACTTTACGTACATTTAAGTCTCAGCGTTCATGGCTAGACTTTCATAATATTTCATCAGTCGTTGCTCTACCCTTCTTTTTAACTATTACATTTACAGGCTTAGCTATTTTCTTTTATTTATATCTGCCTTGGGGAATGCAAAAGATTTATCCCGAAAATCCTTATCAATATTTTAATGAAATTCGCACAAAAACTGTCATTGAGAATCAATCGATTCAACCTGCTCAAAACTTAGCTATTGATAAGTTATTAAGCCAAGTTCAACAAAGTTGGGGCAATCAACCTTTATCAACAATGAGTGTAAAGAATCCGAATACCAATCAAGCTCAAATTACTTTTGTTCAAAAAGAAGATCACTCTATCACTCGTAATCAGGCTCAAATTACCTTAAATGCTTCAACGGGCAAAGTCTTGGCGGATACACGCAATAATAGTGCTATTGCAACGTTAAATGCGGGCGTCTATGGCCTACATATGGCGACATTTGCTCAACCTTTACTTCGCTTAGGATTCTTTTTCTCAGGCATTTTAGGTTGTGTAATGATTGCCTCTGGTTTGTTACTTTGGAGTCTTAAACGCCAAATTCAAAATAAGAATAGTAAATTTCATTTCGGGCACTATTTAGTTGACCGTTTAAATGTTGCAGCGTTTGTTGGATTGCCTTGTGCCACTGTTGCCTATTTAAGCGCAAATCGATTGTTTACAGTTACTTCAACCACAATCAATTATGAAGTTTATAGCTTTTTCTTGGTCTGGCTAATTAGCTTCCTCACTGCTTTAATTACTCAAAAACAGCATTTGTGGAGAACTCAACTTAGTGTTTTTATTATGCTATGTATTGCACTTCCAATCTTAAATCTAAGTTATTTGCTCAAACATGATTATGTACAAAACTTCAGTGATTATTGGACCTTTGCACGTGTAGATGTGTTTTTGTGGATATTTGCAGCGTTAGCTATTTTTATATTCTGCAAAATTCAGCCTATCCAACATAAAGCTGTCGCAAAAATTCAAAAAAAACTGAATAAATTAAATACTGAGGTGAACTCATGATTGTTATAGCTTTCATCTTGATTTTATTAGGTATGTATTTGTTATTTATGGCGAGCGAAAAATATCGATCACCGAAATCCGCAGGTCATTTCAAATCGATAGCTCAAAAATATTACCGATACTTTAAAATAGCCGCATTCATTTTATTTGGATTATGCGCAGTTATTCTTATTCAACACTATAAATTTTCAATTGGTTTTGTCAGTTGGTGGATCTTTGCAACACCTTTAACTTTTACTCTTATACTTTTACTTAATCCTCTAAGATCATCAAAATAATCGTTTTCTTCAAGAAATGATGAAAAATAGTACAAGCTAAGCAAAATTTTCGTTGCTTAGCTTTTTTTTGCATAAGTAAATCATTATTCATGACAACTGTTTATCTCTAAAAGGAATAAGATATCTGCGTTTCGTGATAAGTGGCGATAAAGATGTTTGGTCCTTTTGAATTTATCTTAGCGGGTATGTTAGTTGGTTTCTGTGTCGGGATTACAGGAGTTGGGGGTGGGTCATTAATGACACCAATCTTAATTAGTCTTTTTAGAATTGAACCTCATATCGCGATTGGTACCGATTTACTTTATGCTGCAATCTCAAAATTTTGTGGGTCAATGGTTCACGCTAGAAAGCTCAATATTGTCTGGCCAATTGTTTTATGGTTAGGAGTAGGCAGTATTCCTGCATCTTTCATTACTTCATGGGTACTTGAGCATTATTTAAGTCAGTCAACACACTATAAAGCTGTGTTAACAATGGTATTAGGCTTTATGCTGACTTTAACTGGTGTGTCTATCATTTTCCGTTCTCGTATTGAGAAGTTTTTTAATAAATTCCGTAATAAAGAAACCATTCAAACTGAAAATGAGCAATTAGCAATCCATAAAAAACGTAGCTTTATCGTCATTATGGGCATCATTTTAGGTGTATTCGTCACACTTTCATCAGTTGGCGCTGGCGCATTTGGAATCATGGCACTGGTGATTATGTTTCCGAACTTACCAATGATTCGAATTATTGGGTCAGATGTTGTACATGCGGTATTGCTTACCTTAGTGGCTGGCCTTGGACATATGAGTGCTGGTAACGTCGACTTTACCCTTCTGATGTGGTTATTGGTGGGTTCAATTCCTGCAATTATTATTGGGACTTTAATCAGCTCTCGTATGCCGGAACGTTTAATCCGAAAAATTTTAGGGATTACTCTATTTGCTCTTGGTGTGAATTTTATGGTTCATCCAGTCAAAGCAAAACCAAAAGCACCTGTGGTACAACAAGCAGTAGTTGCTGAAAAAACAAGCAACTCGACTGAAAGATAGTAAAATCAATAGGATTTTTCCAAACTGAAATACCATGAGATGTAAGATTTTCATAATTATTTCATGGTATATTCAGTACACAAAACAACCTTTAGTATGATCGAACCAGTGACAGCAATGACTACACATTCAAATTCCGTTTCAAAGCCAGATATCGACGACGTTAATATTAAAAGCATTCAAACTCTTGTAACACCAAATGAGCTTAAGTCAGAACTTCCTTTATCTGATGTTGCTTCACAAACTGTTCTAAAAGGCCGCGAAACTATTCGTAATATTTTAGATGGTTCAGATAAGCGTCTGTTTGTCGTTATTGGTCCTTGCTCTATTCATGATCCAAAAGCTGCTCACGAATATGCTGATCGCTTAAAAGCGCTTAGCGAAAAGGTTAAAGATACTCTATATCTAGTTATGCGTGTTTATTTTGAAAAACCACGTACAACAATTGGTTGGAAAGGTCTAATCAATGACCCGGATATGAATGACTCATTTAACATCGAAAAAGGTTTACGTATTGGTCGTAAGCTCTTGCTTGAATTAAATGAAAAAGGTTTACCATGTGCAACTGAAGCACTTGACCCGAACTCTCCGCAATACTACCAAGACTTAATTTCGTGGTCTGCAATTGGTGCACGTACAACCGAAAGTCAAACTCACCGTGAAATGTCTTCTGGTCTATCATCACCAGTAGGTTTTAAAAATGGTACAGATGGTGGTTTAACTGTTGCGACCAATGCAATGCAGTCTGTTAAATATGGCCATAGTTTCTTAGGCTTGAACGAAGATGGCCAAGTTTCAATTATCAATACCAGTGGTAACCCTTATGCACACGTTGTATTACGTGGTGGAAATGGCAAACCTAACTATGACGCTGGCTCTGTTGCAGAAGCAGAAAATGCTTTAGCAAAAGCTAAAGTTAGCAACAAAATCATGATTGATGCGAGTCACGCCAACTCAAATAAAGACCCGTACTTACAGCCGCTTGTTCTTAAAAATATTACTGAACAAATTTTAGATGGTAATAAGTCAATCGTCGGTATCATGGTTGAAAGTCACTTAAAAGGCGGCCGCCAAGATATTCCTGAAAATCTTTGTGATTTAGAATATGGCAAATCAGTAACTGATGGCTGTATCGATTGGGAAACTACTGAAAAGACATTACTTGAAATGCATGAAGCTTTAAAAGATGTTTTACCAAATCGCTAATTCATCTTTTTAAGATTGAAAATTAAGCCCTCATTCTTGAGGGCTTTTTTATTTTTGGATGAAATTCAAAATCAAACTAAATAAAAATAACTCACGACAAAAGCAAAAAGCAGTACCGTTTCACTTAGCTCAATCGCCGCCCCTACTGTATCACCCGTAATACCGCCAATTCTTTTAATAAACAGATGTCTTAAATAAACAAGACCAATTAAAAAACTAATTATGGCAATAAGTCCTTGCCATTTCCAATATAAAGGTAGCAGCAAAACAAATACAGTTATTATCCATGAAGCAGTTTTGGGTAAATGGTCTGTCAAAGAACGGCCTAAACCTTTTTCACGAACATATGGCGTAGTTAAAAACAAAATAGATGGCACCACACGCCCAAGGATGGGAACAAAGACTAAAAATAACGTTTGATGCTGTTCAATCAACGCATAAATCAGTGCAAATTTGAGTAAACAAATAATGACTAAACTGAGTACTCCAATTGGGCCACAACTTGGATCCTTCATGATTTGTAAAGTACGCAGTTTGTCACCAAAACCACCTACCCACGCATCTGCAGTATCCGCTAGCCCATCTAAATGCAATCCACCTGTCAGCCAAATCCATAAAGTGAGAATGATTGCAGCAACTAAAAGAATAGGTAATTTGGCAAAAAGACAGGCCGCAATAAAAAGTATGCCACCAATAATCAGCCCAACCAGCGGATAGAATAAAATAGCCCGACCATTTTGTTGCGCCGTCGGTATTGTCTTTAGCTCAATAGGCAGAACAGTTAAAAATTGCAATGCAATCCAAAAAGGTGTCATATCCAACTCTCTAACTGATCTATATTTAAAAACAAATTTAATTATGAAGAAATAAAAATGGGAATAGCAATCCCTATTCCCATTAAAGACTTCAAAAACTGAAAATCTATTGCATCTGATAGCACTGTTTCAATTTGATGTAGTCATAGTAAAAACTGGTTGGTGTGTAACGTGCATAGTTACAAGCAGATTTAAATAAAGTCTCTTTTTCGTTATAAAGCATTTTGACCAAAGTATTGCCTTGGCTATTTTGATAAATATCCCACTGTACATTTGCCGCCATAGGCGAAACTACTTCACCACGCCATGTGCTTGTTGAATAATTATAAGTCTGGCGAAGAGGTAAAGGTTGCATCATATTATGCAAATCTAAGTTGGTCGCCAAAGGAATAATAATTTCAGCATGGGCAAAACGTAAAACTGCTTTATAAGGTTGGGCTTTATTTACAACCGCATCAACTTGTTGGAATAAATCTTGTTTTAAACCTTGTGCGATTTCACTTGTCACCTGATTTGATTCAGTGAAACTTGGTCCTTTTTCATAAAAATCATTGGTATCATTAAATTCAGCATAAAATTTTGCAGCATCTAACGGCATATATTTATCAAAATCAATACCTTTCAACTCATCTTTCATACCGCCAGAAATTGAATAAAGTTCATAAATATAAGCTGCTGCATCAACTGCGCTAGCAATTGTATTTTTCCCCTTACCTTTTTCTGTAACTTGCTCACCTTTAGGCGAAGTGACTGTAAAAGATCCGGTGTTGCTAAAACTATAACCTGTAGTACCAAGTTTTTTAATAAAGTCTGCTTTAAATAGAGGCTTGAGCACTGTTTGAGCTGTTTTTTCAGCCTCAATATTTTTTGATAACTCATCTAACTTTTGTGCTAAATCTTTATTATTTTCTTCAAAATCTTGATAAGCCTGACTAGCATCATAAATTTTTTGTTGGCTAACACTCAGTGGTTGAACTAAGTCTTCGTCTGCATTCAAACTATGAAAATAAAGTTTAAAACGATCAACGCCACCATCTTCAACACTTGGCACGCTTTCACTTGATAAATTGGTATAAGAAGCTGGAACAATTTTATCTTTAAGTTGCGGTTGTTGTTTAATCAGCTCAGCTGTAAAAAATTTAGCACTATCTACCGCACGGTCTACCCCAGAACTTTGTACCAATATAGAGGCTTGTGAATTTAAAAGAGTTGGTAAACGTTGCAATAATCGGTCTGCAATACCCCGATGTTCTAAAATACCAGTCATGGTTTCATTTCCATAACCGTACTGGCGGATTCCTTCTACACCATAACCTAACAAAATATTCGCTTTCATCATGGCTTCTAAATCAGCACCTAATTGCTCACCTAGTGGCGTTAAGGCATTTTCTGCTTTTGCCTGTTTCCATAAATTATAAAGTGCCAAATCATATTTCAGACTTGAGAGACCTCTTGAACCGTGACGTGCCACTAACTCTGTAAAAACTGGCTGGAATCCATTCGGTGCTTGTTCATAATTTTTTATTTCTTGTTGCGGTTGGTAAGGTGTTTTTGTTTGATAGTATTTTGATTGGTTCGTAAGTGGTTCAGTTTGAGCTTCTTGATCATCATTATCGTTACACGCTGCGAGCAATAATGATGCTGCAAGCACAGTTGTTTTAAATAAAATATTCATAAGTCAGATGAGTGTTTAATAATAAATGCCAATAGCTTAGTTTTGAGCAATGACAGTTCTATTACACAGACCAAAATATCTATATAAAAATAATAACTTACATGTGTATAAAAATATAAAACTATTATCTTAACTTAAAAGTTAATTGACCACCTGTTTCAGAAAAATCGAGTGAATATAACTTTCCAAGATCTGCCGACATTTTCAGTAAATCATCTAAAGGTTGTTGTCTGGCTAAACATGCCAATAGTTTAATCACACCGCCATGAGTAACAACCAATGCATGTTGCATGTTTTGGCTTTGCATATATACAAGTAGATCCTTAAAGCCTTTAACAACTCTTGTTTGAAATTGCATTAAAGTTTCAGCACGAGGTGGACAATATTGACTCGGTTTTTGCCAAAAATTTGATAGCAATTCGGGTGAGGTTTCATAAATTTGCTGAGTTGAGACGCCTTCCCAATCACCAAAATACATTTCCTTTAAGTCATGATTTAGAAGTAAAGGGAGTTCATTCGTCTTCGCAAGTTGCTCAGCAAAACAAGCACAACGTTTTAATGATGAACTTACAATGACCTCCCATGGATGATTTTCCACTTGCTCAATGGTTGACTGCATTTGCTGCCAACCTTTGGCTGTTAACTCATCATCTAAATGACCACGTAAAGTATGGCTATATTGGCTTTCGCCATGTCTCAGCAAATCAATGCTAAATTTACTCAATTTTATTCCCGCTTACAGCAGCTTGCTCAAAGGTAGCCATTTGGTTGTGTAATACACATGCCATTTTAACTAATGACAAGGCAGTGCCAGCACCACTACCCTCACCTAACCGTAAATTCATTTTTAAAATCGGTTCAGCATTAAGTTCTTGTAAAATACGTTGGTGGCCATATTCTGCCGATTGATGACCAAAAAGCATCCAGTCACGCACTTTAGGATTCATTCGTACTGCGCATAAAGCAGCGACCGAACTAATAAAACCATCGACAATGATAGGTAGACCGACCTGAGCACAGCGAATATAAGCTCCCACAATTGCTGCAATTTCTAAACCGCCTACGGCGCATAATGTTTTGAAGACATCACCAACAACATATTTATGATGAAGTTCGATTGCCTTTTCAATTACTTCAATTTTATGTCTTAACTGATCGGCACCAATACCAGTGCCAACACCAGTGAGTTGCTCGGCAGTATCATTTAATAAAAGACATGCTAAGGCAGAAGCGGAACAGGTATTTCCAATTCCCATTTCACCCGCAATATAAATATCTGCGTCTTCAGCTTTGGCTGTATCTACACTCTTTTTACCTAACTCTAGAGCAGCACGGCATTCGTCAGCATTCATCGCAGCTTGTTTAGCAAAATTTGCTGTGCCAGCACGGATAAAATGACGCTCAACCCCTGCATATTCGTATGCTTCGCCTACTGTACCGCAATCAATCACTTGCAAATGAGCTTGATGATATTTGGCAATGACACTAATTGCTGCACCGCCAGTCGTGAAGTTTTGTAGCATTTGACGGGTAACGGCTTGAGGATATGCAGAGATATTTTCTTCAACCACGCCATGATCACCAGCAAAAACTGTAATCCATGGATGGCTAACTTGTGGATAGGCAGTTGACTGCAAACTAGCAAGTTTAACTGCTATCAGCTCTAGATCACCTAAAGCTCCTGTAGGTTTAGTGAGTTGGAGCTGGTGTTGCTCAGCTTGTTGTTTTGCGTCCAAATCAGGTTGCTGTACAGATTCTAACCACCAGTTCATTCTATTTCTCACCTTTTAAAATCATTGGAAAACCAGCCACACAAAACATAACCTTATCTGCAATTTGCCCTAAACGCTGATGTAGTCTGCCTGCTTCATCGACAAAGCGACGGCTAATCTCACCGAGTGGCACAACGCCTAAACCCGTTTCATTACTTACTAAAATAATTTCTGACTGAAGCGTGGGTAAAACTTTTAATAGTTGCTCACACTCAAGTTGTTGAACATTTTGATCTTCTAAAAGTAATAAATTGGTTAGCCAAAGTGTTAAACAATCCACAAGAATAATTTGATTAGGTCGATCAATTTTTTGCAGAATCTTTGCTAAATATAAAGGTTCTTCAACCAAAGACCAGTGAGAAGGACGCTGATTTTGATGATGTGTTATTCTGCTTTGCATTTCAAAATCTAGCGCTTGTGCCGTTGCAACATAGGTTACAGGCAATTGCATTGATATTGCCGTTTGTTCAGCCAGTCGGCTTTTGCCGGAACGGGCTCCACCCAAAATCAGTTGCAACATGGATCACCTAAAAACAAATGCTGATATGGATATAACTTACCTTGTAAAGTTTGAGCTTGATAATAACCAAATGTTAAATGCTCAACTTTAAGATCAAATTCAGCCTGTTTATATTGTACAGGTAATTGAGAAATTTTTTGTAAAATCAAATCACTATTATAGTCTGTTTTATACAATCCCAAGGTGATGTGTGGGCAATAATCTAAAGCCGCAATTTCATTAGAAACTAAACCTAACTTTTGGCGTATCTGAAATAAGATATTTTCGGTGTCTCGTATTTCTATAAATAAAGCACTACTAAAGCTATCGATTGAACCAATTTTTAGTTGGAATGAGGAAAAATTCTCTTTACTAAAAATTTGCCTATGTTGCTCAAATTCATTAAAACTAAAGTCATCACTGTAAATTTTAGTTTTGTGAGTTAAGAATCCACATATAAATAATGTGACATGATATTGACGATTATTAGGTTCTACTAAAAATTCTGAAAAATGTGCACGCAAGGAATCTAAATAATCAACTATTTTTTGATCATTAATTTCTAAATACCATAACGCATAATTTTGGCGCCCAAGATGCCACTCAGGATAATCCCGTATAGATGTTGGCATCATGAACGTCGAGGGTTTTAGCAACACAGCTTTAATTCAAAATCATTCAATTTTTGTATTAAAGCATGTTTGCCTTTCAGTTGTAGAGCATAATTAAAAGGATTTAGGCATATTGAGTACGCGCTTTTTCTGAGTTGACAATATGCATGTTTAAAGGCTGTTTGCCTTGTTCAGAAAATAAATATTGAACTGATTGCGTTAACTCAACTTCAAGTTGTGCTTTTTGAGCAGCACTCATATCCAGTTTTTGAACTTGGTCATGTAAATGTTTAATTGCATCAATCTCTTCAATTTCTAAAAATTGAATCGCATAGGCATAACCTAAAGCAGCGCCTTTTAATAGGTTTTTATAAGGTAAATCATGTGCGATATTCACCTCAATTGATGCAATTACTCTTTCATTATGAGTTAATTTTCGTAGTGGATCTCTCGCCACTCGTTGACAAGGATCTTTAAATGCATATTCGCATGAGTCTAAAAAGCTTTGTGCTATTCGATCTAGATCTTTTGCATAATTAGGTAAGACAATTGCAAGACCCTGTTTTACTTCTCTAATTAGGTTCTCTGCAAATGCTTTAACCGAATGATTCCCCATAGCAACACCAATAGACTCATAACCTAGTAAAGATGCGTACCAAGCAAGCATGGCATGCACGCCATTCCATAGTCGGTTTTTGATTAATTGAATGTCTGTAATCTGACTAACCAAGACAACTTGACGCAGCTTTTCGAGTAAAGGACTGTCTTTCTCTACATAAATTGGCATATCCGTTTCACTATGAAATAGAATTAGGTCCATACTTTGTAAGATATGCCCCGGCTGGAAATTACGGCGCATGTTATCAACATATAAAGAGGCCTGATTTTGTTGATCTTGGGTCAGTTTATTACACTCTTCAATTTCAACTTGTTCTTCATGCTCTACATCAGATAAATGCTGTTCAAGAAAATGGTGCTTAATACGAAGTTGACGATATAAATTCTGATTAGATAGTTTTGAAACCATACGGTTTACAACGGTGTCGCAAAAATAATGTTCTTTTAAAATATGCTCAGTTACATCTTCATCATTTGTTAACTCTAGCAGAGCTTCTTTAAGATGCTTTATAACCAAATATTTCGCACCGACTTTATTTAAAATAATTAGAAAAGTTAGCGGTTCAATACATGTTTCAAGTGATGAGTTAAAACGTGCATATAGTCCTTTTGCAATTATTTTTGATTCAGCTTCAATAGCTTGCTCAGGTAAACAAAGTGCAATCAAACTGGAATGAGTATACATCTCTAACATTTGTTGTTCATTGTGAGAATCAACAATGGTCATATTCTCAATACGTTCATCATAAGAAAATTGCCCATAGCGAATACTATAGTTTCTAAATGCATTTACAGCTTCGCGAAAAAGACTATTTCGTGTAGAAGCAATAATTCTCTTCGGTTTTGTATATCCATCCCAATGTGACAAGACTTGCGCTATATAACCACCGCCAATAGCACCGAAACCATGTATCCCAACAGTAAGCTGATTTAGGCTTTGCGGAAAAGGTTCCTGTATTTCTGGCATGTCCATAACGGGGATAAATTGGTCGAGATCAGTTAAGAAGTCATACATCTGGTCATAATAAAAATGTGCTTTTTCTAGCATTTCATCATTTGGTTCTTTAATATCTTTTAATAAAATCGTTAAACCTTTTGAAGTGTGAGCTGAAGTTAAACCATTTTCAGAATCTTCAAACATAAGACACTGGTTAGCTTCCAAGTGAAGTTGACTAGCAGCTTTTAAAAAGATTTCTGGATGCGGCTTTCCTTGTTCTACTTCGTCACCACAAGTAATCACATCAAAAAATTTATAAACATTGGCGTTAATTAAATATTCTTCGGCAATTGCTCTACGGCTTGACGTGGCAACAGCCATTCTTAAACCAGATTTTCTTAAACGTTCTAAAACTTGAACTAAACCCTTTTTGATAGGCACGCCGTGTTTTCGAATATGTTCGAGTTCCATCTCATCAGCTTTTTTTCGAATTTCTTTATATGGAACATTAACGCCATATAGACGTTGAGCCAATTGCTCGGCGGTAGTTGCACTTAAACCTAAACATTGCATTAAATATTCGTGAGAAAACTCCTGCCCAATGAGTTCTTGAGATGCCTGTTGCAATGTTTGAAACCGTAATCGCTCAGTGTCAAACATTGTCCCATCCATATCGAAGATAGCTCCGTGAACAGGTTTTCCATGAAAAATAAGCACGTTTTTACCTCTTTTTTTGATCATGTTTTATTCAGGGTATACAAAAAAATGGCTAAAAAGATAGGATGTTAATAAATGAAACATTAGTGATTATTTTTTCATCAAAAATATAATCAATCTGTTAATGCGGAGACTTAAAAGTCTAAAACAGTTGAAATATATGAATAACTATGAAATTAACTTTAAATACAAAAGCAGCAGGCCTTCCTCGCCTACTGCTTTTGATTAGTTCTTTTTATTGCGCTGATAATGTTTATTTTTCTTTGTTCCATTTACCGCTAGTTGAACCTGCCTATTTTTATAATGTCTTGCAGGTGCCCAAATACCAGAAATGAACTCATCTTTCACCGTTATCATTATTGGAGTCTCTGGTATAACTTTAAAATTACCTAAAAACTTAACATTACAGTAGCACGCACTATAACTAATTTTTTAGAACACTCCTTAACTTTCAATATAGATAATGATAATCATTATCAAATAATAATTCAAGCTTTTTCACACCTATTTTTTGAAGAAAATTTGCAACAAGCAATACCTTTCTCAATAAAATTTTTTCTTAATGTACATCTCTAGACCTTTACTTACTCATCAATTACATCAACAAATTGAGCATTTAAGAGTTGTGCTAAATCTTTAGGGTTTAAGCCAATATCTAGTCCCCGTTTCCCTCCACTTACATAAATTTTGCTGAACTCTTGTGCAGATGCATCAATAACGGTTTTTAAACGTTTCTTTTGGCCTAAAGGGCTAATCCCTCCAACTAAATATCCAGTTAAACGTTCAGCATCTTTAGGATTAGCCATTTGTAATTTTTTACAGCCAAACGCCGTAGCCACTTTTTTCAAATTTAATTGATGATTAACTGGCAATACAGCGACAAAATAATTTTTATCATCGCTTACCATCAAGGTTTTGAATACTTCCCTTACATCTAAATTTAGTTTTTCTGCAGCTTCTAATCCAAAACTTTTAGCATTTGAATCATGTTCATATTCATGGACTGAAAATTCAATTTTATTACTTTTTAACAATTTACATGCAGGAGTCATAGTAAGTGATGTTATAGATGAAATTGTTTCGATTATAGATTTTTTAAAAAAATTTTTAAATTTGCTTAGGCTATTTACAAGAATTACATAAAAAATCAAACAGCAACTGAATAAAAAATAATCTCGACTTGATATTCAAGGCTCGACTCCATATATTTTATTTAAAGTTGAAGTCTGAGCTGACAATTTTATGAGTTATAAACACAACAATCTGATGGCTATGCGTCACCGTTTTTGGGATGAATCTTCAGATTATGTACGAAATGAAAAGCAGTTTTTGCAGCAGACGTTAGTTGAACAAGGCATCTTTAACGATGCCACACTCGACGATGTTAAGTATTTTTTCTATACCCTACCTAGCATCATTATTGTAAAAGCTTATGCACTTGGTTTTATGCATGATTCAGTCAAACAAATGTTATTACAGCATATTCAGACTAATCGTCTTCACTTGATGCAAAAGTCTGAATTTAAGATTCAATTTAAAATGTAATCTAAGTTGTTATAAAAGATCCGTTTACCCTATTTTTACTCATCTGAACGCTGTAAGTTTCTTCAATTTTAAATTTGCTTAGGCTATTTTAAAATTATTGAAATAAAGATAGCCATTTCGACTGATCATTCAGTCTGAGAGAACTATTTTAATACGCTCAAAACATGTAATATTCGTTACAATTTTAGATCACCAGCGTTTGGCTGCATGATGCGCATAGGATTCTATTTTCATGTCAAATCAGAAAGATAAGCTCAAGAGTTTAAAAACTTCTTCCATGGATCGACGCTTATCAATCGCGAAAGCTTCTTTACTTGCAGGAACACGTTGGGCAACTGCAAGTGCCTCTTCTATATTTTCTAATGAGGAAGAAAAAGAAAAGAAACGTAAAAAAGCGATGAGCGAACAAGCTAATTATCTGGTTTCTGAAATAGGTAAACTTAAGGGTTCTATTGTTAAAATTGGCCAAATGATGGCCCTTTATGGTGAGCATTTCTTACCTGAAGAAATTACACAAGCATTAAATACCTTAAATAACCAGACAGTTGCTTTAGATTGGCCTGCAATTAAGCCACACCTTCAAGAGCAACTAGGCGCTAAATTAAATGATTTAACGATTGATCATGAACCAATCGGTACCGCCTCTCTCGCGCAAGTACATCGTGCAACCCGTAAATCAGATGGCTTAGAGTTAGTTTTAAAAATTCAATATCCTGGCGTTGCAAATGCAATTGATTCAGATATGAGTCTATTTAAAAACATGCTTAAATTGACACGTATGGTGCCACAAACCCGTGAATTTGATCAGTGGTTTGATGAAGTACGTGAAATGATGCATCGTGAAGTTGACTATGGTGTTGAAGCTGCCACTACTCGTCGCTTTGGTGAACGTTTAAAAGATGATGAGCGATATATTGTTCCAACAATTGTAGATGAATATTGTACCAATCAAGTACTCTGCATGACTTTTGAACGTGGTGTGCCAATTAACAGCCCGGTTATGCTGTCTTTACCTCAAGAACGTCGCAATCAACTTGGTGAAGCTTCGCTAGAAATTGCGGTTCGTGAAATTTTTGAATGGGGTGAAATGCAAACTGACCCTAACTTTGGTAATTACCTAGTACGTTTAGGTAATGGACAAGATGTTCAGGACAAAATTGTATTATTAGATTTTGGTGCTATTCGTCAGTTTGATGAACACTTGCTAACAGTTGCACGTCAACTCATTCAAGCAGGTTATCAGCATAATAAAGACGCAATGGTGAAAGCCATGACTGGTTACGAGTTTTTTGATGCAATGCCTGAAAGTATTAAACCAGGTATGGCTGATGTATTCTTACTCGCCACAGAGGCATTTAGTACTCCTGCAAATAATCCAGATATGCCTGTTGGTCTTATGGATGAACACGAACGTTATGACTGGAAGAAAAGCCAGCTCCATAGCCGTGTTATGCAACAAGCTAGTAAATCAATGGCTTCACGTTATTTTTCAGTGCCGCCAAAAGAGTTTATGTTCATTAGCCGTAAATTCATTGGAGCCTATACATTTATGACGGTTATTGATGCAAAAACCAATGTGCGACGTATGATTCGTAACTTTGCTTGATTTAGTGAAAGACTAGAATGATTCTATGTCATTCTAGTCAATACATCTCACCTCATCCGATATTAAAGTTAATTTAAACAAATAAAATCAATATATTACAACTTAATTAATTTTTATTTACCTTTTATCTACTCATTTTTCGAATGTCACTAACGACATAGTTTTTTAATATAAGGCGTGTCAGCATAAAACAATAACAATGTGTTAGGACACCATAATCATGACAAGTATGATCAATAAAGCTCAAGGTTTGGGTTTATCGCTGATCACTAGATTGGCTGGAAGCGATGTACTTGATCAACTCAAGTTGCGTAAATTTGTTGAAAAATCTCTTTATCAAGGTTCAAAAGCTGGCTTTAGAACATTAAGCCAGACACAAAAAGCATTTAAACCCAAGCAAATATCTCAACAACGTCTACCTCAACAGAACAAAAATCTATTTGATTTAAGTCTAACCGAAGAACAGCAAATGACTTCAGAGGCAATGTCTCAATTTGCTCAAGAGGTTTTATTGGGCTTGGCTCATGATGCTGATCAGGCAGCTCAGTTTCCTGAGAGTCTTTGGCAATATGTTGAAGATTTAGGACTCAATTACTATGCACTTCCAGAAGCATTAGGAGGAGTAGCGGCCGAACAAAATATTGTTAGTAACTTATTAATTGCTGAAAAACTAGCTGAGGGTGATTTTAGCCTTACAGCAGGATTACTCACTACCTTTAGCGTTATTAATGCAATCACACGTTGGGGTTCTGCCGAAGTTCAATCGATGTATTTGCCATGTTTCGCAGAAGATGCAGATATAACCGCAACCTTTGCAGTACAAGAGGCTACTCCAGCATTTAATCCTTATGCTTTAAAAACAAAAGCTTCTCTTGAAAATGATCAATATTTTATAGATGGTGAAAAAACATTAGTGATTTTAGGTGATTTAGCTGATGTGTTTTTAGTAAGTGCAGACTTTAACGGTAAACCCGATATGTTTGTCGTACAGAGCAACGAAACTATTTCTATTAAAAACACTCCGGCTATGGGTCTTAAAGCGACAGAAACAGCAACTCTTCGCTTTAATCACACACCAGCTCTTAGACTAGGAGCAACAGACTTTGATTACACAGCCTTTTTAGATTTGGGCAACTTAATGTGGTGTGCAATGGCTGTAGGTACATGTGAAGCTGTTAAAGCTTACTGTATTAAATATGCCAATGAACGAACAGCATTCGGCGAGCCAATTTCTCATCGACAAAGTGTCGCTTTCATGATTGCTGATATGGCTATTGAAATTGATGCAATGCGTATGTTGATTCTAAATGCTGCAAGCCTTGCAGAGTCTGGCAAACCATTTCACCGCGAAGCTTACTTAGCTCATCTACTTTGTGCTGAGAAATCCATGAAAATAGGTACAGATGGAGTGCAAATTCTTGGTGGACATGGTTTCACAAAAGAACATCCAGTTGAACGTTGGTATCGTGATTTACGAGCTACTGCAATTTTACAATCTGGCTTACATGCTTAAATGATCAATCAGAGGATACTTTAATGAATTTACAAAATCCTAAAAAATTCAAAATGATGATTGATCAAGCACATGATGTTGCGATCAATGTTTTACGTCCCATATCTCGTAAATATGACAAAGCTGAGCATGCATACCCAAAAGAACTTGATATGCTCGCTTCTCTCATTGATGGTATGAATGAAGGTGGCGAAGGGATTAATGCTGGAGCTGCCGGTGCAGGAAAGCGCGGTGATACAGATAATGAAGGTATTCGTAATGGTACCAACATGTCGACCGCTCTTGGCATTATTGAGATGTGTTATGGCGATACGGGTTTATTGCTCAGCATGCCACGCCAAGGTCTTGGAAACTCAGCAATTGCCGCTGTCGCCAATGATGAACAATTAGAACGATTCAAAGGAACATGGGCAGCAATGGCCATAACCGAACCTGGTTGCGGGTCCGACTCTGCGGCTATCCGTACCACGGCAACTAAAGATGGCGATGACTACATTCTAAATGGTGAAAAGATTTTTGTAACTTCAGGCGAACGTGCAGATTCTGTCGTTGTTTGGGCTACGCTCGATCGTAAACTTGGCCGTGCAGCAATTAAATCATTTGTGGTACCTAAAGGTACGCCCGGAATGAAGGTTGAGCGTCTCGAACATAAATTGGGAATTAAAGCTTCAGATACAGCCGTGATTAGCTTTATTGACTGCCGCGTACCAGCCGAAAATCTTTTGGGCAATGCCGAAGTTGACGTTGCTAAAGGTTTTGCTGGAGTAATGGAAACTTTTGACAATACTCGCCCTTTAGTTGCAGCAATGGCAATTGGGTGCGCAAAAGCATCTTTAGAACGTATTAAAGAGATTTTTAAAGATCAACTCGATCCTGACTATTCTACCCCTTACCTACATGCTTCTAATCTGGCAGCACAGATCTACCGCATGGAAGCTGAATGGGAGGCTGCTCGTCTGCTCATGTTAAAAGCCACATGGATGGCAGACAACAAAAAACCAAACTCAAAAGAAGCTTCTATTGCAAAAGCAAAAGCGGGTCGTGTTGGTAATGAAATCACTTTAAAATGTGTCGAACTGGCTGCAAGCGTTGGCTATAACGAAGATGAATTACTTGAAAAATGGGCACGTGACTCAAAAATTCTCGATATCTTTGAAGGTACTCAGCAAATCCAGCAATTAATCATTGCTCGCCGAGAACTGGGTAAATCCTCTAGCGAACTAAAATAATAGAGTGAAGGGAATTTCAATATTCCCTTACCCATTTACAAAGTTCGGAAACTAAAAACCCTCTTATTAAAAATAATAAGAGGGTTTCGTATTTCA
This sequence comes from Acinetobacter lactucae, assembly GCF_001605885.1. Taxonomy (GTDB): domain Bacteria; phylum Pseudomonadota; class Gammaproteobacteria; order Pseudomonadales; family Moraxellaceae; genus Acinetobacter; species Acinetobacter lactucae. Next base: position 89,656 of record NZ_LRPE01000004.1, read on the forward strand.
GGTCTTAAGTTTTTAATTATTTAGCAGTTGTTGATTCTAATGATTGGTCTACTACTCCAAATTTTTTGAAGATTTTTGCACGTCTTTTTGGCGAAATATTGGCTTTATTTAAATCACCTTTATAGTGATTAAAAACTCGTTTATCCATTATTTTAAACCACAAAGAAGGAATTAAAGCTGGTAATAACATACTTGCATAACCGCTTGGTAATTCTGGCGCCTCATCAAAATGACGTAATGCTTGGAATGGACGAGTCGGATAAGCATGGTGATCTGAATGACGCTGCAACTGGTACAAGAATAAGTTTGTTACGACGTTATTGTTGTTCCAACTATGCTCTGGCATTGTACGCTCATACTGACCATTTCCTTTTTTCTGGCGCAATAAGCCATAATGCTCAATATAGTTAATAATTTCAAAAAGACTAATGCCATAAAATGCTTGTGTCGCTAAATATGGAATTGTGCTTTTACCAAAAATTCCAACCATAGAAGCATGGAAAGCAGCACTCATACCCCAGCCTTGTAATAATTCATTATCAGCTGACCAGAATTCTTTTCCTTTACGTTTTAAGCGATTTTTCTCAATTTCAATTGCAGATTTAAAAGAACCTACAACTGTACGTGGCCAGAATTCATAAAATGTTTCACCCATACGTGAAGAAGCTGGATCTTCAGGTGTTGCTGCACGTTTATGGTGGCCATAAGGATGTTCAATACGGAAATGGTTATAACCTGTAGGAACCAAAGCAAGATGAGATAAAATATGATCAATACGATCATGCTTATGACTTAATTCATGGGCTGTATTAATTGCAATACCATTAATGGCACCCATCGAAATACCAAGCAAAATTTTATCAATAAATGAAGTTGTTTTACGGCTTGTCAAATAACATGCATAAACATTTGCAGCATATTGCAGCGGAATAAAACTTTTCACAAGACGTGAGTAATATGGATCTTTTTCAAGTAGTTTAATCTCTTCATCTGTTGGATTTCGTGCATCCTTACCGATAATCGTATCAATTGCAGGAATTACAACATGTAATAAAAGTGGGCCACCTAATGCGAAAACTTTTTTTAATGGGCGTGGACCAAAATGGTAACCAGCTAAAATACCTAAACCAATTACAGGTAGAGCTGGGCTAATCATCCATAAATAGCGTTTGCGATCTATTTCACGCATAGACGCAGGCACTGGCATAAGTTCTTGCTGAACATTAACTGGTGCATTCATAGTCATATTTCCTTTTTCTATATATCTATATAGTTAAAGAAATAGTGCTTACTTAACAGTAGTAACCGTCCAAAAAACCTATGTTAAAGTCTTTGGCATTTTCTTCCACTTTTTTGTCCTAAAAACACATGTTGATCTATTCTTATAGCTCACTATAATTTTATTAAAATAATGATTGATCATTTAACGATGGATGCACTAAGTAAATTTTTTGATGATATTCACCTTAATAAGTCTGAATACATCTATTTAAAAGCGCAAGGAGAATGGGCTTTTAAAACACAAGATCAATCTGCCTTGCTTGCCTATATTGTGTTAACTGGTTCAGTATATATTCAACTTAATTCTTCAGAAAAAATAACTGCAACCGCTGGTGATATTATTCTAATTCCTTCAGGAAAAGCACATAGTGCCACTGACTCAAAATCAACAGCGAGTAAATTAGTAGATTCTCTAGATATTACTTCATTTTTTAACGGTCATAGACAAGACGCAATTGAATTTGGTACCTCCTCTCCGGATAAAACCTTATTGCTGTGTCTGCGCTGTCAGATTGATACTCATATGGCAGGCCCTTTGATTAATGCATTACCTTCGATCATGCATATTCGGCACGAAAATCAAACCAACCCACCCGAATGGCTACAAATTGGGCTTTATTTTTTAGCAATTGAAACTCAAAAAATCAGGCCGGGTCATGACAAAATTATTGATCATTTAGTCAGTATTCTTCTCATTGAGTGCATTCGTGATCATGTTCAACAAATGACAGATCAACAAAACTGGCTAAGTGCGTTAACCCATCCTGAATTGAGTAATGCCCTCTCTGCTATCCACAGCCAGCCAGAAGCCGCTTGGACCGTTGAATCTTTAGCAGAACAATGTTGTATGTCACGTTCAAAATTCGCAAATCTGTTTAATAGTATTATTGGGGAACCACCTCTAACATATTTGCAACATTACCGTTTTCGTTTAGCAAGTCAGTACTTACGCACAAGTAATTTTTCAATTCAACAAATATCAAATAAAGTCGGCTACTCATCCGAGACTGCTTTTAGTCAGGCCTTTAAACGTATTTTTGATTTATCACCTAAACAATATCGCCAACAATATATCGAGCATCATTTAGATTAATAGAAAATAAAAAAAAGCGCCGAAGCGCTTTTTTTTATTTGATCAAATCATCATTTTATTTTTGCATGTGATTTTAAATATTGACTGTAATCTTCCAATATTTGTTGACCACGAGATTGACGATAAAGTTGTTTTAGCTGTTGTAATTGATCAGCAGGAATAGCATTTACAGCTGATGAATTTACATTTGAAACTGCAACGACTACAAGCTCATTTGGTAAGTTCGCTGTTGTAACAGACCACATACCTGGTTTAGGTGTAGCTAAGCTAAATGCAGCACGTTCAATTTCGCGTTTTAAACCTTGTGATCGAGTAAATACACCGGCTGACTCAAATACGACTTTATTTTTAGCAACCACTTGATCTGCAGGTTGAGTTTTAAACTCAGTCAACATAGTAGCAATTTTTGCTTGAGCAGTTTTACGTGCTTTTTCATCGATAACTTTTGCTTTCGCTTGGTTCATCGCTTGTGCTAATGGTTTTACACCAGCTGCATGATAATCACGCACTTTAACCCATACCGTATCACCATTCGCTAACTGAATATTAGATGATGTATTACGGTCACCATTTTTCACATCATCATTAAATAATTTAATTTTGACGCTTGGATCACTTAAATATGGATTTTGAGTAGCTAAAGTTACACCATTTAATGATTCAACTTTTGTACCTTTTACTTCTTGTACAACAGCTTCTAAAGAATCATTGCCAACAATCGTTTCATTCAAACTATTTACGGTATCTGAATAAACAGTCGCAACTTTATTCTTTTCAACCTCAGCAGTTAAACGTGCCTTCTCAGCTTCAAATGAAGGGATTTGGTTCGCTTGCGTTTCTGCTTCAATAATATGGTAACCATATTGTGTTTTTACTGGTTGTGAAACTTGCCCATTTTTCAAACTTAAGACAGTTTTATCAAATGCGTCTGAGAAAACTCCTGGTGCATATGCTTCTACTAAACCACCTTTTGCTTTAGAACTAGGATCTTCAGAAAACTGAGATGCAGCCTGAGCAAATGAAAGTCCGCCCTGAATTTTTGCATATACTTCTTTTGCGAGCTTTTGAGCTGCTGCATCATCGCGAGCATCAGTAGTAATTAAAATATGCTTCACCGTTCGCTTAGCATCTTTTTTCTGAGTTTCAACAAACTTTGCATAAGCCTGCTGAAGTTCAGCTTCAGTTGCAGGAGCTGGTTTAGCCACCATCGAAGGCGATAACACAACATAATCCACATCAACCGAAGCTTGTTGCTTAAATTCATTTTGATGCTTGTTGTAATAATCTGTAGCTTCTTGATTAGAGGCAGTTAAACCTATTCTGTAACTATCTAATTTAATACTGGCTAAATGTAAGGTACGTTGTTCAGTTTGCAAATTCGCAATCTGCATGAGGTCAACTTTGCTTACTAAAGAATAATCGGTAAACGTCGAGGTCAACATTTTCAAAGCATGATCTTGACGTAGGCTTGAAATTAAACCTTGGCTTGTCATGCCAATAGAACGTAAATAATTTTCATAGAGTTTTTGTGAGAATTGACCATTCTCTTGCAAACTAGGCTGTTGAGCTAACATTTGCTCAATTTGAGTATCACTCAAAGAAATACCTAATTTTTCCGCTTGCTGAATTAATAAATTACGTGACACTAAAATATCAAGTGCCTTAGCTTGAATGACAGGCAAATTAAGTAAACTTTCATCCCCTTTAACAGCAGCTAAATATTGTTCTTTGTAAGACTGAGTTAAAGTTTCAAGGTCTTTTTTAGATATTTCTTGGCCGTTTACTGTCTTTGCAACATCAGCCTTGTTTCCCCTATTAAAATATCCTTCAATACCTACAAGTGCTAAAGGGGTCAAAAACAAAATTAGAAGGACTTTGCCGAGCCAACCCTTAATGACTGTACGAAACGATTCCATAAGTATTCCAATATTTTATTTCGAGGAGAATTTTAACTGAAAAACCACAATCAATGAATGAGCAATATTGGTCAATTCAGATTTTTAATAAAAAACGCGCCTATATTGGCGCGTTTATTCATCTTAAAAGATTAAGCTACTGAATCTTTAAGACCTTTACCAGCTTTGAAACTAGGTACTTTTGTTGCTTTAATTTGAAGCTCTTCACCAGTTTTAGGATTACGACCAGTACGTGCAGCACGCTCTTTAACACTGAAAGTACCAAAACCAACTAAAGTTACTGTGTCACCTTTTTTAAGTGCTTCAGTAATTGACGCAATTGTCGCATCGAGTGCCTTGCCTGCATCAGTCTTAGATACTCCCCCTTTTTCAGCAATTGCATCGATTAATTCTGATTTATTCATGAATAAAACATCCTCTTAATATCGTTTGTTTAAGGTCCAAGGCTATAGTTTAAAAGGCCATGACGCCTTTATAGCAATGCTTTAGGGGAAAACGCAATACTAGAGCAGGGCTTTTAGCAAAAATAAATGCTAAAAAACTGTTATATATTTGCTAAATCCCAACATTTTTTTACTTTTTATTCAATTTTGCTTTCAACTGCTGGTTTTCTTCTATTAAAGCATCCACCTTAATATGCAGTTGTACAAGTAGCTGTTCGATGTGTTGTAAATCCTTCGGAGTGACTAGTCCTATTCGATTTAAAGAATGATTAACACTCGTATCAAGAATCTTCTCTACTTTATCTTTTGTTTCAGATACAGATTCTTTAGCTTTTTCTGTGACTTTGCCTACAGTGTTATCTGCTAAGTCCCCAGTTTTTGATTCTAACTCTTCACCGACCTTGACTAGGGAATCAAAGAGTTTATTACCCTCTTCTTCCGCACGTGAAAATGCCCCTAGTCCTGCTAACCAAATTTGCTTCGTATACTTTCTAAAATCTAAAGCCGATTTTCTTGAACTTCTTGATTTTAATTTATTTTTTTCTTCTGACTCTTCTGTCTGGTTATCTATATTTGCATTATCCATTTATCTAAACTCCTAATCAGATGAGAGAAATGATGACTGATTTGACCACAAAATATTTCTATAATATCAAAGTAAAGACTTGATCCATTTACAAAACTGTTCTACAAAGCAATTAAGTCATGTAAATATATTTAACACGACATTGTGTTCAGTTTGGGATAGGATGTCCCATTCTTCGGTTAATTGCTATTTCTAAGGATAAACTTTTATGAGTGAAACGCAACAAAGACAAAAACATCCGCGTCTGTTGCTGAACATTGTTCTAATTATTTTAGAAACTTTTTTTTCATTTATTCTCACCCATGATGGTGCTCTTCGCTTGCAAGCGAAAAAGTTTATCTTAAACAAAACTACAATTCGCATTAACAGCTATCTGCCTTTTTTTGACTTCTATGTACAATTTACAGAGAAAGGTTTGTTATTCGACATTCACTCTTTTGACAGACGTATTGATCTTGAAATCAATAGTACTCTCGTTGACCTCATTAAAATTTTCGGTTTTTCCAATCAGCGTAGCCTTAACAATATGCGTATTGATGGAGATGAGGAAACCAAAAACGAACTTCTAGATTTAATTTCTCACCTAACGCTACCTAAATTACTAGCGGACTGGAAAGAATGGTTTAACTCACCTGATGATGAAGCTGAAACGCTTGCTTCACGTAAAAAAATTGCGCCATTACTTGAAAAAATTGATCATCAACGATCAGAAATAAATTCACTTCATGTACAAATTAAACAATATCAAAATCGAATTTCCCGCTTGCAGCGACGCCAGCGAAACATTAACTTCTCCTTTGGTATAATTAGCCTAATATTTATTGCTTATTTCATATATAATTTATGGGTAGCTTAATTTATTTTCCTATTTTGTTCCTGCACTTGAATTAAAAATAAAAAAACTTGACTATTTTAGTCGGGATTCATAAAATCCTATTATCTAGTCTTAACATGTGTATCGAATCATGCGCCTTACAACTCGCGGTCGCTACGCAGTGACTGCTCTACTTGATTTAGCTTTGCAGCCAACTGAACAAACGATCACGCTCGCCGAAATTGCCGCACGCCAATCCATTTCAGTTGCTTATTTAGAACAGTTATTCGCAAAACTTAAGCGTCATGGGTTAGTTTCTAGTGTTCGTGGTGCAAATGGTGGTTATCATTTGGCTCGAAATGCTGATGAAATTACTGTGTTAGAAATTATTGAAGCCGTAAATGAAACCGTTGATGCAACACGTTGTGACCATAAAGCTAATTGTCAAAATGGTGCAATGTGTCTCACCCACGATTTATGGCAAGAACTCTCTCATCATATTGCCGACTATTTAGCAAAAATCTCTCTTGCCGACCTCATTAGCCGAGACAACGTTCAAACTGTTGCATTACGCCAAAATGTGACTGGCACAGATTCAGCTCTTTTATCGGGTACAGGTATTTGATATGAAACGTCCAATTTATCTTGATTACGCAGCAACCACTCCAGTAGATCCGCAAGTTGCAGAACGTATGATGGAGTGTTTAACTTTCGACGGTACCTTTGGTAATGCTGCGTCTCGTTCCCACGCTTATGGCTGGCAGGCAGAAGAAAAAGTTGAATATGCACGTGAGCAAGTAGCAAATTTAATTAAAGCTGATCCACGTGAAATCGTTTGGACTTCTGGTGCAACTGAATCAGATAACCTTGCTCTTAAAGGTGTAGCTCAGTTCTATGCGTCTAAAGGCAAACATATCATTACAAGTAAAATTGAACATAAAGCTGTTCTAGATCCTTGTCGTGAATTAGAAGAACAAGGTTTTGAAATTACTTATTTAGAGCCAGAGCCACAAACAGGTTTAATTACTCCTGAAATGGTTAAAGCTGCCCTTCGTCCAGATACTATTCTTGTTTCACTTATGATGGTAAACAATGAAATTGGTACAGTTACAGACGTAGCAGCGATTGGTGAATTAACACGTGCCAATAAAACATTTTTCCATGTAGATGCAGCACAAGCGGCTGGTAAAGTCGAAATTGATTTATCTACTATGAAAATTGACCTTATGAGTTTCTCTGCTCATAAAATTTATGGTCCAAAAGGTATCGGTGCATTATATGTACGTCGTAGTCCACGTGTGCGCTTAAAAGCACAAATTCATGGCGGTGGTCATGAGCGTGGTATGCGTTCTGGTACTTTAGCGACTCACCAAATTGTAGGTATGGGTGAAGCTTTTGAAATTGCTGGCAAAACAATGCAAGCAGAACAAGAACGTATCCGTAAGCTTCGCGACAAGCTTTGGAATGGTTTACAAGATCTTGAACAAGTTTTCTTGAATGGCCATCCAACTCAAAACGTTGCTAACTATTTAAATGTCAGCTTTAACTTTGTTGAAGGTGAATCTTTAATGATGTCTCTTAAAGATGCGGCGGTATCAAGTGGTTCTGCTTGTACTTCTGCAACCTTAGAGCCTTCATATGTTCTTCGCGCATTAGGTTTATCTGATGAGCTAGCACACAGTTCAATCCGCTTTAGTTTTGGTAAATACACAACTGAAGAAGATATTGATCACGTGCTTACAATTACCAAAGCCGCTGTTGAGAAATTACGTGAACTTTCTCCGCTTTGGGATATGTATAAAGAAGGTATCGATCTTTCTACAGTTGAATGGGCTGAACACTAATTCATTGAAATTAGTATTTTTACCCTCATATTAATATTAGGCTGACCCCGAGGTTTGGAGAAGCGAAATGGCTTATAGCGAAAAGGTAATTGATCATTACGAAAACCCTCGTAATGTTGGTGTTTTAGATAAAAACTCTGAAAATGTTGGTACAGGCATGGTGGGTGCACCTGCATGTGGCGACGTGATGCGTTTACAAATTCAAGTAAACGATAGCGGCGTGATTGAAGAAGCACGCTTTAAAACTTATGGCTGTGGTTCTGCAATTGCATCAAGTTCCCTTGTAACTGAGTGGTTAAAAGGTAAAACTCTTGATGAAGCTCAGGCAATCAAAAATATTGATATCGCAACTGAGCTTGCACTTCCACCAGTAAAAGTTCACTGCTCTGTACTAGCTGAAGATGCAATTAAAGCTGCGATTGATGATTACCGCAGTAAAAAATCTAAAGCTTAATTTGTTACCATTGTAAACGTTGGAGTTTTCATGATTCATTTAACTGAAAATGCTGCGACTCATATTAGCAATTACCTTAAAAACCGAGGTAAGGGTGAAGGCATTCGCGTGGGTGTGAAAACTTCTGGTTGTTCTGGATTGGCTTATGTTCTCGAATTTGTTGATTCTATCGATGAACATGACCAAGTTTTCGAACAATTTGGCGTTAAGGTTGTTGTAGATCCAAAAAGCTTAGTCTATTTAGAAGGCTTAGAAATGGACTACGTTAAGAACGGCCTTAATGAAGGGTTCGAATTTAACAATCCTAATAAGAAAGGTGAATGTGGTTGCGGTGAGTCTTTCACTGTATAACCCACTTCTCCTTCCATCCTTTTCATTAAAACAGTGTCTTTTTATAGCACTGTTTTAATGTATTTAATTAACGTGGACCTCCTTTCTAATGAATCATTTTGAGTTGTTCAATTTACCCGTAGAACTCGATATCGATTTGGCGAGCTTAAAATCCAATTTCTTAAGTTTGCAGCAGCAATATCATCCAGATAAAGCAGAAGATAAAGATCAGGCGTTGATCAAATCAAGTGAAATCAATCAAGCTTTTAAAGTTCTGTCGCAAGTAGATAGCCGCGCTGCTTATCTCCTAGCACTAAAAAAGCAAGATCATCACCTCGATCAATCTATTAGTGATTTTGAGTTCCTACAATCAGCTCTAGAACTTCGTGAACAACTTGATGAAGCCACTTCACAAGAGCATTTAAGCACTCTTAAACAAGAAGTGTTTCAGTGGATTGATGGTTTAGTTCGCGAGTTTAAAATTGATTACTCAGATGAAGACTGGGGTGAAGCTCGAGATACTGTACGTAAGTTACGTTTCTTTCAGCGCGTTCTTAACGATATTGAAAAAGCAGAAGATCAATTGTTGGATGATGAAGACAACTTTGATTTAGATGACGATTTTTAATTTGCTTTTTTCAATTTATATTCAAAGGATTTAACTCATGGCACTTTTGCAAATTGCTGAACCGGGTCAATCCAGTGCCCCACATCAACACCGCATTGCGATTGGTATCGACCTAGGAACAACACATTCTCTAGTTGCGACAGTGTTATCAGGCAAACCAAAAGTCCTCAACGACGAAAAAGAAAGAAGACTTCTTCCCTCTATTGTGCACTATGGAAGTGATATCACTCACTATGGTGAAGAAGCAAAGCCTTTCATTATTACTGATCCAAAAAATACAATTGTTTCTGTAAAGCGTTTTATGGGACGCTCAAAAGCAGATATCAAGTTTCAACACCCTTATGAGTTAGTGGGTTCTGAAAATGAGATGCCAGCTTTCGAGACACGTTCTGGGCGCAAAACCCCTGTTGAAATTTCAGCTGAAATTTTAAAACAACTAAAAGAACGTGCTGAATCTAGCTTACAAAACCCAGTCAATGGGGCCGTAATTACTGTTCCAGCTTACTTTGATGAAGCTCAGCGCCAAGCAACACGCGATGCGGCACAGCTTGCTGGTTTGAATGTATTACGTTTATTAAATGAGCCTACTGCAGCTGCTGTCGCTTATGGTTTAGATCAAGAAACTAATTTAGCTACCGATCATAACTATGTGATTTATGACCTAGGTGGTGGTACTTTCGACGTATCTATCCTACGTTTCTCACAAGGTGTCTTTGAAGTATTAGCTACAGGTGGTCATACCGCTTTAGGTGGTGATGACTTAGATCGACTCATTGTTAAATGGGCTAAAAAACAGCTAAATATTGATACGCTGAGTGATGAAAGCTATGCAGTATTTATTGTTGCTGCTCGTCAAGCAAAGGAACAACTCTCTACACAAGAATCTGTTCAGTTAAAACTACTTGAAAATGAACTAACACTTGATCGCTCAACTTTTGAAAGCATTATTCAAGTAGCTTTAGATAAGACAATTAGTGTGTGCAAACGCGTTTTACGTGATGCAAAACTTGAATTATCAGATATTCAAAATGTTGTTTTAGTAGGTGGCTCTACCCGTTCATATGCTGTTCAGCAAGCGGTTCGTAATGTTTTTAATCAAGAACCACTTTGCACGATTAATCCTGATGAAGTAGTTGCAATTGGGGCTTCTATTACAGCTAATCAATTAATTGGAAATAGCCAGGACGGCTCGTTACTTTTAGACGTTACTCCTCTTTCTCTTGGCTTAGAAACCATGGGTGGATTAGTAGAGCGCCTTATTTCACGTAATACAGCTATTCCAGTTGCCCGCCGCCAAGAATTCACCACTTATCAAGATGGCCAAACTGCTATGCTGATTCATGTGGTTCAAGGTGAACGAGATTTAGTAGAACATTGTCGCTCACTAGGCAGATTCGTTCTTCATGGCATCCCTCCAATGACTGCTGGTCAAGCACGTATTGAAGTTACCTTTCAGGTAGATGCAGATGGCTTACTCACGGTTTCGGCTCGTGAAACAACTTCTGGTGTACAAGCCCAAATTGATATTAAACCATCTTATGGTTTATCAGAGTCTGACACTGAACGCTTATTAATTGAAGGTTTCCAGCACGCGGAAGAAGATAAAAATCTGCGTCATTTAAAAGAAACCAAAGTTGAGGCCCAACGTGAGCTTGAAGCATTAGAACAAGCTTTGAAAGTGGATGCTGATTTACTCAATAATGAGCAACTCGAAGCACTTAAAGCCGCTGAAAATTCGCTTAAAGTACAACTTGAAGGCAATGATATCCAAGCAATTGAAAAAGCTGTAGAACAACTTAAAGTACATAGTGATGCTTTTGCTGCACTACGTATGAATCGACATATTGACCACGCCTTAAAAGGTACAAAACTTGAAGATTGGTCAAATTCAAACTAAAGGTATAGGTGATCAATATGCCCCGCATTAAAGTACTTCCTCACGCTCAATTTTGTCCTGAAGGTGCAGAATTTGAAGTTGAACAAAATGCAAATCTTTGCCAAAGTTTGCTTGATCGAGGAATTAAAATCGAACATGCATGTGACATGTCATGCGCTTGTACAACATGTCACGTAGTAGTTCGTAAAGGTTTTGATAGCCTAGAAGAAATGGATGATATTGAAGCAGATCTTTTAGATCGCGCTTGGGGTCTTGAACCAGATTCTCGCCTTTCATGTCAGGTAAAAATTGTTGATGAAGATTTAGAAATTGAGATTCCTAAATATACAATCAACCACGCTTCAGAAAATCATTAATTGCCATAATAAAAAAGCTGCTTTAAAAGCAGCTTTTTTATGTTTTATAAACTCTAAACTTGATCTTGCTGGTCTATTTCTAAAGGTTTAACTTCATCTTCGAGTCTTAACTGCGCAATGCCTTGAGTATTTACTAAAGTCTGTTGGACTTTAATTCGTTGAATCATCTTCTCAAGCACTTCTACTAATTCAGGATATTCATAGTTTTGTACTTCTTCTAAATTAAGTATTAAATGAAACCCTTTATACTCATAGTCAAACCATTGCTGATGATCTGACTTATTTCCCGTATATTTCTCCATTACTTGCCATGTTTTGACTGCACCTTGAATACCTTTTAGATAAATCGGCGTCTTAGGAGCACACAGGAAATCACTTTTGATTAATTGATAAGTATCATCTGAAATTAAAATCTCATCTATTTCCGCAGCATATTGCAAACGAGCCGCTAAATTTACATCACGGCCCACAATCGTATAAGCCATACGATGCGTTGCTCCATAATTTCCTACGTGGCAATAACCAGTACTAATCCCCATACGGATATGCAATGCTGAATAACCCATTTTTTTCCAACGCTCGCGCAGTAATTTCATTTGCTGACGCATAGCGATTGCCATTTCTACACAGGCTTTGGCATCTTGCTCTACACCTTGTGAATTTGGATCACCAAAAAATATGAGGATGGCATCCCCCATAAATTTATCGACAGTAGCCTCATACTGTTTAGCAATTTCAGTCATATGGCTTAAATAATCATTAAGCAAAAATGCTAAATCATCTGGGATTAAAGTTTCTGATAACTCTGTAAAACCTTGAATATCAGAAAAAAACACCGTCATTTTTTTACGCTTATATTCAATTTTTGCTTCAGCCTCGCCGCGCATAATAGACTGCCACAATTGTAGTGGCGCATAACGGCTTAGCTGATTAGCAAAAGCAATATAGCGGGTCATTTGGTCATAGTAATGTTGACGCTGTTGACTGATTTTTTTAACCCAGCGATGCTGGTAATAATTTCCAATGGTAATAAACATAACCAACCCAAGAAGAGTTATTACTGTCAACTCTTGGCTAGTAGGCTCAAAATATGTATAAAAACCAAATAGGAAAAAAGTACTTAAATAAAAAATAATCGCGCCTAACAGACTCGTTAAACAAATGACTGCGAAAGAAATTCGACTATTAATTGCTGAATAAAACAACGCAAAAAGTGCAATAAATGTAGGTACTAAATTAAGATGCAGACCTGCCAAAGTAACTGCTACCACAACTGCATCGATTGCAAAAAAGACACTTTTTTGAGTTTTTTTATCGAATTGGTACTGAAGCCAGTGTTCTAACTTCGAGCTAATAAAAAGCAGAAATAGGAAAAAAGGTGGAATATAGATCTGATAATTTGTATTAGGTGAGGTAAAAGCATAGATCACTAAAATTAATGACAGAATTGAATATCCCATCAAACGATGAAAATATGCAAACTGTTTAGGCTCTCTATCGATAAACCTCTCTAATTGCACCCTATCCTCCATACCTCAATGTAGCCACATTTCTATAAATGTGGCATTGCATTGATTTAGTCCATGCGCCAATCAAAAGGCATATCGCCTTGACCACGTAAAGCAAGCATAAGAGTTTGACGCATATGAGCCAGCACATCATTTGTATAAGGAACAGCAGGTGTACCCCAGACTGGTTTAGGCCATGCAACATCATTCTGGTAACGCACAACATGATGAAAATGCAATTGAGGCACCATATTCCCTAAGGCTGCAACATTCATTTTATCAGCACGGAATACACGAGATAGCTGGCTAGATAACCAACTTGATTCGCGCAAAAACTGTTCTTGGTCGGCTTGGCTCAACTCATATAATTCTGTGATTCCCGGCACACGAGGGATTAAAATCAGCCAAGGGAATTGCATATCATTCATTAAACGACATGTTGAAAGCGGAAAATCGCCTACAAAAAAAGTATCTTGAGCAAGTTGTGGATGCAAACTAAACATATCTTTTATAAATGACAATAAACAATAATGGCTAATACTATCACATCAGTTTTAATGTGAGTATTGCTAGTGTCTGGTTTGATTACAAATAACAATGATTTTATGCACTTATTCCCCGAATAGACCGAGAAATCGTGCATAAAATTCTGTTATCAATCTACAAAAGATTCTTGTTGAGTTGAAATCACTTTAAAACACGATTTAAGCATGTAATTCATTCAATAATTTCGCTAATAAATCATTAATAAATTGGATTCGTTTTTCCTGCTCTTCAAGCTGAACCATAACCTTTAAACGTTGACCACCTTCCATACGATAATAGGTTGGATGCTTTTGCATGAGTTGAATAATACTAATGGCTTGAACAGGCGTATCAGGCGAGAATTCAATATTGCCACCTTGAGTATTAATATCAATCTTAGTAATACCTAGCTGTTCAGCTTTCAGTCGAATTTGGTGAACACTAAATAAGTGTTTAACTGATTGCGGTGGAACTCCAAAACGGTCAATCAGTTCCATACGGATATTGTCGAGCTTTTCTTGGGTATCTGTATTACTAATACGCTTATAAAATAATAAACGCTGATGCACATCACCTAAATAATCATCTGGAATCAGTGCAGGAATGTGTAAATTAATTTCTGCAGTTAATGATAACGGTGCATCGAAATTCGGCGTTTTTCCTTGTTGAATTGCCTTGGTGGCTTTTTCAAGCATTTCCATATACAAGCTATATCCAATTGCCTGCATTGAACCACTTTGCTGCTCACCTAACAGCTCGCCTGCACCTCGAATTTCTAAATCTTCTGTAGCCAGCATAAAACCAGCACCGAGAGTTGAAGCACGTTGGATTGCATCTAGACGTTTTTCTGCATCACCTTTTAAATGCTTTATCGAAGGAACTAGTAAATAAGCATAGGCTTGGTGATGTGAGCGCCCTACACGGCCACGCAGTTGGTGTAATTGAGCTAGACCAAGTTTGTCAGCTCTTTCGATCAAAATGGTGTTGGCATTTGGAACATCAATTCCGGTTTCGATAATGGTTGAGCATACCAATACATTGTATTCTTTGTGATAGAACTGTTGCATGACTTGCTCAAGTTCTCTTTCCCTCATTTGTCCGTGAGCCACTGCTACACGAGCTTCAGGTACAAGCACACGAATATTTTCAGCAGCTCTTTCAATCGTATCAACTTCATTGTGCAAGAAATATACTTGTCCACCACGTAATAATTCACGCAAAATGGCTTCTTTAATAGACGCTTCGGTATGTTCTTGTACAAAGGTCTTAACAGCTAAACGACGGGCTGGCGGTGTAGCAATGATAGATAAATCACGCATTCCCGAAAAAGCCATATTAAGCGTACGAGGAATTGGTGTTGCTGTAAGTGTCAACATATCAACATCTGCACGTAATGCTTTAATACGCTCTTTATCACGCACGCCAAAACGGTGCTCTTCGTCGACCACCATTAATCCTAGATCTTTAAACTGTACATTTTCTTGTAAAAGTTTATGGGTACCCACCACAATATCGACTTTACCTTCAGCAAGGTCTTCAATATTTTTCGTATGCGTTTTATTTGAACCAAAGCGTGATAATACTTCGATACGCACAGGCCAATCGGCAAAGCGGTCTTTAAAAGACTCATAATGCTGTTGAGCAAGTAATGTTGTCGGTACTAAAACAGCAACCTGTTTACCATTTTGCACTGCAACAAATGCTGCACGCATCGCAACTTCAGTTTTACCAAAACCAACATCACCACAAACAAGTCGGTCCATCGGTTTAGCTTGTTGCATATCATAAAGCGTCGCTTCAATAGCATTGGCTTGATCAAGTGTTTCTTCATACGCAAATCCACTCGCAAATTGCATATAAAGCGACTGATCTATTTCAAAGCCAAATCCTGGTTTTGACTGACGACGTGCTTGTATATGTAACAACTCTGCTGCAACATCATGAATTTGTTCTAAAGCTTTACGTTTCGCCTTACTCCACGCATCAGTTCCAATTTTATGTAATGGTGCTAAGTCTGGATCTCCACCACTGTAACGACTAATAAGATGTAAATTCGTTACAGGAACATAAACTTTTGCCTCTTCAGCATAGTCTAGTTGCAAGAATTCATAATCTTGACCTTCAATTGCTAAAGTAATTAACCCAGCATAACGCCCTACACCATGGTCAATATGAACAACTGGAGCGCCAATACTTAATTCGGTCAAACTACGAATTAAGAACTCTTCTGAAACTTCTTGCTGACGTTTACGACGACGTTGGACTACCCGATGCTCATATAACTGATTTTCTGAAATAACAGACAATTGATCGGTTAAAAGTAACCCACGGTCTAATGGCGCATTAGTAATCGCAATCGCGAACTGACTTTTCTGGAACTGCCCAAAACTATCTACGCTAGGAATATCTCCCAGACTGGCACGCAAACCATCTCTTAAACTTTCACGACGACCAGCACTTTCTGCAACCAATAAAACAGGATGGTTCGCTTCATCAATATATTTTTTAACTACCGCAAATGGTTTTTCTTTTTTCGGGTCAACTGCCAACTTAGGAGGTTGCTCAACTTTGAGATTTAAAGCTCCAGCTTTTTCTTCAATTGTCTCAGCACTCACAAGCATACGTGGGAACTGATTTAAGGCACTAAGTAAGTGGTTTGGTGCAATAAATAACTCATCAGGAGGTAGAATTGGCTGATCGGCGTTATGACGTCTATCTTCATATCTACGGAAAACTTCTTTCCAAAAACTGGTTAAATCAGTATCTATATCATTGGTTGTAATTACAATGCAATTCTTTGGTAAATACGTTGTCAGTGTACTTTGAGCTTGCATTTGAGCTTTATCAAAAAATAAAGGTAAATAAAACTCAATTCCCGGAGATGCAATTCCATCAAGAACATCTTGATAAATGGGATTTTTCTTAGGATTTGCGGTCGGAAAAAGTTCAGAGTAACGGTCTCTAAAAATTGAACGAGCTTCTTTTAGTGGAAACTCTTTTGCTGGTAAGACTGTAAAACTTTTTAAAGCAGTTGTTGTTCTTTGCGTTTCTGGATCAAAGAATTTTAAAGTATCAATTTCATCATCAAACAGGTCAATACGGATAGGTGCTTCCTGTCCTGATGCAAAAATGTCCATAATACTGCCACGTACGGCAAACTCACCATGGTCATAAACCGTATCTACTAAATGATAGCCAGCTTGTACCAAACGTAGCTTCTGTTGTTCTAAATCAAATTTTTGCCCTACACGAATATCAAAATGCTCACCTAAAACCCAAGAATATGGTGCAACTCTTTGAGCTAAAGTGCTTGCTGAAATAAGCAATACACCTTTTTGCGGCATATTGGATAAAATCGCGAGTCGTTCTGAAACAATATCTTGATGAGGTGACAAGCGGTCATACGGTAAAATCTCCCAATCTGGGAAAATTGTCGGTTTGATGCCATAAAATTCAAGTTCACTTTCTAACTGAGCAACATGTTGGTTATTTCGAGCTACGACAACGAGCAAAGATGAATGCTGAATCGCAATTTCTTTGAACAATAATGCAGCAGATGAACCTAATAACGACCCTACCCAACGCTTTTCACCGGCTTTGAGCTGTTGTAAATTCAATTGAGAGATTTCTTGTTGAAACATGTATATGGCTTTTATCAGCTAAGAAGATATGAGCTCAATAGTAGCATGATGTATTTAGTGAAATGAGTTATTTTTTTGAAAATCAAACTACTAGTTAGCCCTACTTTTTATATTTTTTAATCAATCAACTATGATTATTTATCACGCAAAAACAAAACGTAATATTGATTTAAAATTTGTATAATCGCTTTGAGTTGAAGTAGCTTTTCTTGAGTATTTTCCAATCTTGCAACATAGCGCTGTGTTGCGATTTCTAGATCAATCTTTTCATTAATTTGTGGCGTAATTAAAAATAACTTTTGAAGATTATCAAAATTCTGTAATTTACGGTTTGAGAAATACTCAAGATGCTCTGACCACTTCTGATTAATCACTACATCATTAATGATAGGTCCACGTTCAGAATCAAATTTTAACTGATTCTCTTCCAAGTAAATTTTTTCAGGTGTCTCTTTCGAGCCTTGAAAAAGCTGCGTTATCTTTTTAAACATTTCATCACATCATATTTATTTCAATTTAAATAATGGAGGTAATCTAGTCACTCCCATTATTTAAGTCTTCTAAATTAACGATTATTCATCGCCTAAATCATCAAGAAAATCTACAGTCGGTACAAAAAATAAAGTACCTGTTTGAGCAGTACTAAAGTCAAGTAACCGATCTAGGTTACCATGCTCATTGCCTAAAAACATGTTCTCAAGCATTTGTCGGGTTGTACTAAATTTACGAGAGTAGCCAATAAAGAATGTGCCATATTCATTTCTAGAAGGATTTGAAAAAGGCATATTAGCTCTCATAATTTTAAGTTCATTACCTTCTGCATCATGAGCTTTACTAACGACATTATGAGCAGTTAAAGGTTTTTCATCATCGCCGAGCTCAACATCATTGAACTTTTTACGGCCAATCACTTTTTCTTGTTCTTCATCAGTTAATGAACGCCATTTATCCATATCATGTGTATATTTTTGGATAAAAGCATAACTTCCCCCGATAAAATCAGGGTCTTCATCACCGACCAATGCCCACTGCGCTGCAATAATGGGTTCAGGGTTCTCAGTCCCATCCACAAAGCCAATAATTGCTCGTCCGTCAAAATAGCGGAAGCCATGAACTTCATCAATTGGATAAGTTACTTTACCAAGCTGTTGATTAATTATATTACCCAGCTCATAACATAAAGTCTGGCGATCAGCACGAATATGAAAAAATAAATCCCCTGGAGTTGAAACAGCCGTATATTTCGGACCTCTAATTTCTTGAAATGGTTGTAACTCTTGGGGCTTTGTTTTCTCTGGAAATAAAATATCCCATGCATTTGAGCTAAAACCTAAAGTAGCATTAAATTTACTATCTGGATAACGATTAAAGAGACTTCGAGTTAATGCTGAAAAATTAGCAGCAAAATCTTTTACTTTTTCTATTACAGAATCACCTTGAGCCAGCCCCAACACAATAAATAATGCATTTTCACCAGGAGCACTCGTTACAGGTTGAATTCTCATACATTCCATGAAATATGCCTTTTTAGGTATTTAACCTCGTTAATTTAGCATATTCACTTTCTTTTCATACATACCTTCATAAAATCTTATGTTCATAAGAGTTTAAGTAAAACCCCTTAAACTCTTACTCAGATTAAACTTAATTAATGTCCGTACTGCTTTTTTAAATATTTTACGATTTGAGCCGACTCAAACATCTTCACTCCCGTATTTGGGTCTACCAAATATGGCACTTGCATTTTACCTTGCATAATAGGCAACAACCTCTCTCTTTTCCCACCTTCTAAAGGTATGTATTTACCTGGTTTTAAGCGAAGAATAGCAGGTCCCATATCTTGCCATCTCTCTTTTGCCACATTATGCAAAATATATGGAAGCTCAAGTTCAGAGAGTAGACTTCTTACAATTCGTGAATACGGACTTGCTTCAAAACTCCATAACTCAAGTTTTTGCTCAGGCGCAGCTCTATCAACAATTTTTTTATTTATCCAAACACCGCGGGCACCATTTAAGATAGTCCCTGCAACTGCAACATAAGGCATGTTTGGGTAACTCGAAAATTTCTGCGGTGTTTTCCCTGTCTTACCATAATGCTTAAATAAATGATGAATAATATCCTGTGATTCATATAGCTGATCGCCAGTATTTTCATCAATTAAAAATGGAAACTGTAATTTGCCGCCTTTCTCTTTTACAACTGAACGATACTTTGTTCCACCTTTAGGACATGGATAAATTTCTACGTCCAGATTCAAAAGTGTAATCACTTCACGAACGCGACGGCAAAATGGTGAACCTTCAAATTCATATAGTTTCAAAGCTTTTAAAGGTTGTTGTGGAAATGCTGTTCCTGAAACACCTCTACCACCTTCAGCAATTGCAGAAACAACTGCTTGAAGTACTTTAATTTGATGAATCACCATCATGCCTTCCTTTATATTAGAGAATTAGACTAATTTTTCTTTTGCTATCACAATCCCATTATTATCAGCATAGATAAAATCACCAGATTGAATTGTGACTCCACCAAAATACAAATTAATATCTACCTCACCAATGCCCTTACGATTACTTTTTTGCGGAATTGCAGCCAATGCATGTACGCCTAAATCTAAGGTTGCAAGCGCATCTACATCTCGTACACAACCGTAAATCACGACACCATTCCAGTTGTTTTTAACTGCTGACTCAGCAATCAAATCACCCATGAGTGCACAGCGCATAGATGCACCACCATCCACAACTAAGACTTTATCTGTACCATCTGTTGCCAATAACTCTTTTACACGTGAGTTATCTTCAAAGCACTTTACTGTTACAACCTGCCCCCCAAAAGTTTTACGTGCTCCATAACTTTGAAAGAACTTGCCATCCATTGATGGAATTACAACCTGTAAGTCTTTATCAGGGTTATCATCTAATAAATCACATGTTACAAATGGTACTGTCGACACTTTAATACTCCCTTATCGAGTTTGTTGTATGTTCAGATTATCATATCGTTTAAAGGCTTCAATTTGCGTTAGCGCCGCTACGACCATCGTATGAGCCAATTGCTCCGCAGTTACGGGCTTATATTTGAATGGTTTTTGCAATTTATTCTCAATAAATTTAAAAATACTTTGTCCTAAGTCTTCAAGAAACCGTACATCGCTGCGTTTACCAATCAGTAAAGACGGTCTAAAAATAGATAGTTTTTCGAGTTCTAAACTCTCAATATAATCTTCTAACTGTCCTTTCACTTTATTATAGAAAATTGGAGAATTTGCATTTGCGCCAAGGGCACTCACTAGCAATAGATGAATATGTTTATCTTGTACTAAATCTGCTAAATGAGCATTGATTTCATAATCCACCGCATAAAAAGCCTGTTTTGAACCAGCCACTTTTAATGTTGTTCCCAGACAGCTAAATGCATGGGTATGGCCACTCACATCTTCGTCATTGAGCAGTAAAAAATCTTCTATAATGAGTTGAGTAACTTTTTTATATGTATTAAGTAGTTGTGATTCTTTTCTTACCACAACAGTAATCGCTTCAAATTCTGGTGTTTGCTCAAGCTGTTCGACAAGAGCCAAACCCACCAGTCCTGTAGCACCTATCACAATTGCTTTTTTAGTACTTATAGTCATTTTTTATCCAACCCTCTGTAAGTTTGTATCAAATTTAACCTTTTCTTACCTTTTTAGCAGCCCCTAAAACCGCTTAAAATGCTCGCAAGGCTTGACTTCACGGTGTTGATTCATCACAATATGGCACTTGTTTACGGGCTGGTGATGGTTACATCAGTTTACTGAATTGACCACAGCCCGCCCAGACCAACTTATTTTCAAGGAGTGCAAGAGTGGCAAACTCTGCTCAAGCTAAAAAACGTGCGCGTCAAAACGTTACAGCGCGTAAACACAACGCAAGCTTGCGTTCTATGGTTCGTACCTACATCAAACGTACTTTAAGTGCAATCGCTGGTGGTGATTATGCTGTTGCTACAGAAGCTTACAAAAAAGCTGTTCCTGTAATCGACCGCATGGCTGATAAAGGCATCATCCACAAAAATAAAGCTGCTCGTCATAAGAGCCGTTTAAATGCTCAAGTTAAAGCGTTAGCTAACTAATTTGAACATGTAAAAAAAGCCCAATAGGGCTTTTTTTATTATCTATCGTTTTTTGAGCTTATAGCACTTTATGAAATTTAGCCACATTCAGCTCATAGGCCTTTCCTCTCCAAATCCATTTTAATTTACAATTTGGAAACTCTTCACCTTCAAACCATACAAATAATCCTTCCATCATTTCCGGCCAGTCTTCTTTGTTAATTTTATTCTCACCAGAAATTACAGCAACAATGGCTGCAATAATCGTGTCATGACTAACGGCTAAACTAAGGCCACCTTTAGTTTTAGGATGCGTCCGGTAAATAAGCTCTAATACATCTAAAACACCAGTAATAGGATGTTTCATGCCTGGTAATGCATTATTTACAAAACTATTAATAAAACCTAAAGCACCCTGCTTTTTAAAATAAGGAGCAGCTTGTTGTATATCCAAGACAAAGCTACCCGGTTCAACAAGTAGCCCTTGCTCGATAATTTCAATTGTATGCGTATTAGGTTGAGGGCTTACATCATCAGCCCCTTCAATCATGAGCGCAGCCGTATCAACACAGCGTTGTATGGGACTTGAAATACAATGCTGAATAACACGATCTGTATTTTTGATTAAATAATTACCCCATGCCTGCGCAAGCTCACGCCCCTGAGGAGTAAGTTGGAGATCATATCCAGCTAAGCCCTGCCCATCTACAAGTTCTCTTAAAGAATGGCGTGTAAATAAGGTTACAGGAGTTGAAGCATCGGGCAATAAATCAATTGCTTCAAACATACTTTTAGGCAATAAATCGAGTGCCATTTTTATCTTGTCATCTTTTTTCAATACTTTGCCACTATAACATGTCTGGCATAACTCTCAATCTATAACACCTGATTGGGCTAAAGCTTCAAATGCTATTTTTTTACTTTCCTCATCACGAAAAGCGATAAAGCCCTTATTTAAAACCGTATTTCTTTGGTTATATTCAAAAGGCTTCCCATCCAGAGTAAGTAAGCCGCCGCCTATACTTTCTAATAGCCCTTGACCTGAACTTGTGTCCCATTCAGAAGTAGGATGAAAGCGTGGGTAAATATCTATTTCACCTTCTAGCATCATACAGAACTTGTAGGCGCTCCCAGCTTCTCGTCGAATAATGCGATGTTCTTTTTCAATAGGTTGTATAAATTTTTGGTATTTTGGATTTTTACTGCCGTGACTAAGTCCTATTTGTATAGGTACATCTAGCGAAGTTGAACTAACCTGATATTGATACCACTGTTGTTGGCTAAAGCTATATTTAAAAGGTAAATCTTGCAGATATCCTAAGTACACAACTTGTTCACATGGCACAGCAATAACTGAGAAAACCGTTTCTTTGCCCTTGATTAAACTTAAGTTGATCGTAAATTCATCACGCTCATGTATAAATTCTTTAGTTCCATCGAGTGGATCTAACATCCAACAAGTAGACCATTCATGTCGAGCACTATAATCACTTTCTTCAGACAATACTGGCAACTCTGGAGTAATTTCCGCAAGATGTTTTAATAAGAATTTATTTACCTTTAGATCTGCTTGGGTTACAGGAGAATCATCTTGCTTTTCATGAATAGTAAACTCATAACCCGCAGAATAGTTTTGATATTCTTCTAGTAAAATCTGGCTCGCCTTTTCCAAAATAGGCAGAAGTTGATTAATTAAATTATCTTGTGGGTGTGTAGTTGTTATAAACATAAATGTGCTCTACATAGTTTCACTTCTATTATAGGTGAATTATGAACAATTCAATATTCGCCAACAGTTTGATTTACTAAAATAGTAATTTATCTTAATCATAAGGATCGTTGCTTTCCGCATAGGCTGTAAAGTTAATATGAATAATTATAATGTTTATAAAAGCTTTTATTCCGTACAAAAAGCAATCTATAAGTTATGAAAAATAAACAACTTAAATCAGATTTATCCATTTCCTTTTCATATATTTCTTGGTATGTTCAAAGACACAATAACAAGATGGAAGAAAGTGCACATGATGCTATATGGATATCATTTCTCGACAATAGAACATAACTGGGAAGACCTTAAGCCCTTAACTGAGTTTCTACAAACCTTTGCAGATGATGATGGTGACGTTTCGACAAGCGATAAAGAATCTCTTAAAGAAATCATAGCAAAATCTGATACTGCTTTGGCTCTAGCAAGAGAAATGGGTTGGGATGGCAGTTATACAGGTTGTCCTTATCTATTCTGGTTACCAAATAAAAATAGCCAATCTTTTGAATATGGCTTTGTATTTAAACAGACCTCAGATAATACAACTTTTGTGATTTCACCGATTGAATTGAACTATTTAGCCGAAGATTCTGAGGTACAAACATTAAGTAAAAATATTGAATAAGTGATATAGGTTATTGATTCAAGTTTGAGATCAATAACCTCATCTTAATGGTAAGTAAGTTAGTCAAACATACTTAACTGTGGTGTAGGTTTTATAATTTTCTCTTTGGGGACATGAGAGCACTCAAACTCTGCAACTGGAAAACCTTCAATAAAACTGGAAATATCAGGCGTTTCTAAGCTTAACCATTCATCTAAACGATCATGTGGAATCACAATCACCGATCGTTTAACATCGCCTGGCTCGTGAAAATCTTTCATCATAGGATGGTCGATGGCATCCATGGTCAACATGCTTGCAGAACGAATAACGGTTTCATTTATTTTACAAATTTCATAGATTGCTGCGATGAAAAAAGCCTGCCCATCTTTACGGCGAACACCCCACCGCTCGGGTTTATCATTTATATACTTACTTTCATAAAATTCGGTCACTGGAATCACACCAAATTTACATTTAAGAGCAGCTTCTTGAAAACTCGGTTTTTGGAAAATAGTCTCATGACGGGCATTGTAGGTATGTTTTGCTATATTTGTATCTTCGGCCCATTTTGGAACCAATCCAAACATCACCTCACGCCATTCAAGCCCTTGTGGTGATTTGAATAATAGTGGCATTGTTCCCGCAGGATAAACCTCTTCGGCATAGCTAAAGCCAACCACAGGCAACTGAAGTTGCTGTAATTGAGCAAGCGTTAAAGGTTTAAAGTTGGCACACATAGCAAGAATAAAATACCCTATCTTTACTTCTGTTATTTTATAAGCATTTAGACAATAAACCAAATAAAAAGGCACTCGAAAGTGCCTTTAACGACATAACTTTACGCTCAAGAAATATGCTGAATTCCTTGAGGAATTGCCTGTAATAGACGTTTAGTATAATCATGTTGAGGATGTGCATAGAGCTCATCTGAGTTAGCAATTTCAACAACCTCGCCATGATTCATGACCATAACTTGGTCAGAGATGTACTTCACCACCGATAAGTCATGTGAAATAAAGATATAACTCAGTCCAAACTCATCTTGTAAGTCCTGCAATAAATTAAGTACTTGTGCCTGTACAGATACATCAAGTGCAGAAACAGATTCATCACAAATTAAAATTTCAGGCTTTAGCGTTAAACAGCGTGCAATGGCAATACGTTGACGTTGACCACCCGAGAACTCATGGGGATATCGGTAGTAAGCCTGCTCATGCAAATTGACTCGCTCAAGCAGTCCAAGCGCAATTTGTTTACGCTCTGCATCATCTTTACCAATGTTATGAATTTGCATAGGCTCTAATAAAATCTGTCCAATGGTAAAACGTGGATTAAGTGAAGCATATGGGTTTTGAAAGATGATCTGGATTTTCCGTTGATATTTAGCAAACTCTTTTTCAGTTAATGAAAGAATATCTTTACCTTCGATGAAAGCCTGCCCACCAGATGCTTGATGTAAGCGCATGAGTAATAGTCCAACAGTCGTTTTACCTGAACCTGACTCACCGACTAAACCCAAAGTTTTTCCCTTAGCCAGCTTAAAAGAAACTCCTTTTACGGCCTGAAACTCTTCTTTGCCGAATAGACCTTTACGGCTATAAAAGCTTTTTTTCAGGTCTTTTACTTCTAAGATGATTTTCTCATCACCAATTAAACCACGTTTGCGCTCGGGAATTTCTGAGACATCAAAACTTTGTTCGACCAATACATCGTCTTCTTGACGCATAAAATCGCTCGTCACAGGCAAACGATAAGGTCGTTGTGACATTTGCGGGCGACAGTAAAGTAACGCTCTCGTATATACATCTTTAGGCTGTTCTAAAACCTGTTCAGCAGCACCTTGCTCTCTAATCTCACCATGACGCATTACAATGACTTTATCTGCAATTTCACCGACCAATGCTAAATCGTGGGTAATAAAAAGCATCGACATTTGACGACGTTTACGCAATGACTCGAGTAAATCAATAATTTGCTTTTGGATCGTGACATCAAGTGCAGTAGTCGGCTCATCGGCAATAAGTAGTTTAGGCTCACACGCAATCGCCATAGCAATCATGACACGTTGCTGCTGACCACCAGAAAGTTGGTTTGGATAGGCATCAATTTTAGTTTCAGCTGACGGAATACCTACTTCTTTAAGTAACTCTAAAACACGTTGACGAGCCTGTTTACGACTCAGCCCCATATGCAAACACAACACTTCCGCAATTTGATTACCAACCGTAAAAACTGGATTTAATGATGACATCGGCTCCTGAAAAATCATGGCAATATCTTTGCCACAAATTTTACGCATCTCTGTACGAGATAAGCTGAGCAAATCTTTGCCTTCAAATATAATTTTACTTTGCTCATCAATTTTACTCTGACCTACAGGCAGTAATCCCATAGTTGCCAAAGACGTAACCGATTTGCCGCTACCCGACTCACCTACTAAAGCAACCGTTGTGTTTTCTGGAATATCAAAGCTAATTCCCTTTACAGTTTCAATATATTGTTTATTTTCACCTTTAAAACTTACTCGTAAATTTTTAACATGCAGCAATGGTGCATTCTGATTTTCTTGTTCGATCATTTTGGTCTTCCTCTTATTTTAGTTTTGGATCTAATGCATCACGAAGTGCATCAGTAAACATTGAAAATGCCGTAACCAAAACAGCCATTGCGACAGAAGCTGCGACAAGCTGCCACCACTTACCTAAAAGAAGTTCACTTTGTGCTTCATTTAACATACTCCCCCAAGACACTACGCCTACTGGCACACCAAAACCTAAGAAACTTAAGATGACCTCAGATTTAATGAAAGACACCACCAAAATTGACATCTGGACTAAAGCAATATGGCTGACATTAGGAAAAATATGAATGAACATACGGCGGAAGTGTCCAACGCCAATTGCTTTGGCAGCAAGAACGTACTCGCGTGCAGTATGTTTCATATATTCGGCACGAACTAAACGATAAACACCCGTCCAACCCGTTAAACCTAAAATCAGAACAATAGATAAAATACCTTTTTGTTGAAGTACGGCAGCAATAGCAAGGACTAATAATAAATATGGAATTGAGGTAAAAATGTTATAAAACCAGTTGAGAATATCATCGACCCAACCACCGAAATATCCAGAAATTGCACCTAAAAGTGTACCGATACCTACCGCAAGTAAAGCAGATATCACCCCAACAATGATTGAGGTTTCAGCACCTTTAATGGTCTTTTTAAGGACGTCTTGTCCCCATTTGTCAGCTCCAAATACAAGTGTGCTCTTAAGTTCACTTTGCTGATCAAGTAAATGTCCTCCCAGTTGTTGATCAATTGCTTTCATATCATCAGCTAAAGGGTCCACTACCCCATAATAATCAATCGCGCTTCCAGAACTCTTTTCTTGTTTAATTTCAGCCTTAAGTTGGTGAATTACATCTTTTAAAGGATCGACAGGATTTTCCGGTAATTCCTCATCTACAGCAGCCGTATTTTTCAAAGCTTCAGTTGTCTTGTCTGCCCCTATAAATGTCGGTGGAGCGTAACTTACAGCAACTTCTTTATTCCAGTCAGATGCAATCACACCAGTCATTGATAGAAGCAAGATAATAAAATAAAGCAATACAATCACTAGCGATGACATTGCGATCTTGTCGGCCCGAAGACGTCGCATGGCAAGTTTCCACAGACCAGATGAATGAGCTTCGGCTTTTGTTTGTTGTTTTCTTTTTGATAAAACGCTCAGCATAGCCCACCTACTTCAACTGTACACGTGGATCGACCACTTTGTAGACCAAATCGGCAATCAGGTTAAAAATCATGGTTGCAGCGGCGATATAAACTGTAATTGCTTTAATAACAGGAAAATCACTTCGTTCAACTGCAATAATGACCTCTCGGCCAATCCCGGGAATACCAAAAAAACGTTCAATTAAAAATGCGCCTATGAGCAATGCAGGTAAAGTTGACATCACATCGGTAATAATAGGAATTGAAGCGTTTCGTAGTACATGTACACCTAAGATTCGGCTTTCACCTACACCTTTAGCACGTGCTGTTCGAACATAATCCTGATTAATTTCATCAAGCACAAAGCTACGATATAAACGTAACGTTGGTGCAATACTTACCACCAGCATGATGAGAATTGGTAGCAAGGCAAACTTAAATAAATTGTCAGTAAAGCTATCGCTCCAGCCTTGTACAGGGAACCAACTTAGCTGATACGCCAGAACATATTGAAAAACGATAATGTAAACTAAGATGCTGATCGACATGCCGATAGTGCATAGCATCATGACCATGCGGTCAGTTAGAGATCCACGTACCGCAGCAACAGCCAATGCCAAAATAATTGAAATAACCGTCTGTAAAATAGTTAGTGGAATTAGAAGCGTGAGTGAGGGTCCTAATCGGGTTAAAATAATTTGAGAGACAGGTTCTCCCGTACTCCAACTCGCCCCATAATCAAAAGTCAGTATTTGTTTAATGAAAATCCAGAGCTGAATGTAATAAGGCTGATCGACACCTAACTGCTTGCGAATGTTTTCGATCTGCTCAGGATTAGACATCTTGCCTGCTAAAATATAAGCAGGGTCTCCACCTACCCAGTTAAAAAGAATAAAAATAAGTAAGACTACCCCCAACATGGTTGGAATCATCTGCCATAAACGCCGAATAACATATGCCAGCATAGTGATAATTCCTTATTTAACCCGTTGTCCGGTAATTTCGTTAAAGAATGCTTTATTGTCAGGATCACGGCCAAGGAAATCTTTAACTAATTCAGCTGCTGGTTTTTGGCTACCTTGCGATAAGATCGTTTGACGGTAACGTTGCCCTACTTGTGGGTTATTAAGGTTGTCCCCATAGGCAGAAAGCATGTCTAAAGCTAAAACCTCAGACCACATATAGCCGTAATAACCGGCTTGATAACCGCCCATCAAATGTCCAAACTGCCCCGGAAACTCTGTTGTTGGTACATAACCTAAGGCTGTAGCAGCTTCCATTTTTTGCCAATTTTCTAAAGGTTTCACTTTTAAAGCATCAGCAGTGTGCAATGACATATCGTACTGTGCATAAAGAGTTTGACGCGCATAACGCAAGCCACGACCATAGTTATGTACTGCTTTTAATCGGGCAATTAGCTCATCGTCAACACGTGGGCAGGCTGGATCACAATAATCAGCCACTTTAGATAAAGTCTCTTTACGGCGTGCCCACTCTTCATACATTTGAGATGGTGCTTCTACAAAATCACGCTCTACGGATGTTCCAGACTGACTGGCATAACGTGTATTTGACAAAATACCATGTAAAGCATGACCAAACTCATGAACAAAAGTTTCAAGCTCATCGCTATTTAGCCCTTTACGATTAAAGTTCGTGACCAATGCAGAAATAGGTAAACGGTTGGTTAAAGTGCTACCACCATATACGCCCCAAACGGCGGCATGGCCATACTTCCCTTCACGAGGGAATTTATCCATATATAAGCCACCAAGAAGCTTTCCTGTCTTTTTGTCAACTACGTCGTAATATTCAACTTCGTTTTGCCATGCTTTCACTTTGACAGGTTTAAAATCAATACCATAAAGGTCAGATGAAATGGCAAATAACCATTTTTGAGCAGCTAAAGTCGGAAAATAGTCACGAAGTTTTTCCTGATCAATCTGATATTTACTCTTACGAAGTTTTTCACTCCAGTAAGCTTCATTCCAACGTGTAATCTCGGTTTTTTCTAATGGCATTTTTAAAGTTTGCGCTTTAAATGCACGGAGTTCTTCTACTTCTTTACGTTCAAGTGGTGCTACTGTTTTTTGGACTTCTTCTAAAAATTGATTTACAGCCTCAGGCGTTTTAGCCATACGGTCTTTTAGAACCCAATCTGCATAACTTGCTTTTCCAAATAACTGCGCAAGCTCATAACGCAAATCAATTGCCTGTTTGAGTAGTTTTAAATTTTGCTCAGTACCACGTCGAGTAAAGGCAATTTGGTATCTTTTCCGGGCATCATCATTATCTGCCAACTCCATAAATGGCCTATATTCTGGATATTCAAAACCAACCAAATAATTTCCTTTCGCATTCTTTTTCAAACCTGAAATATAACTTTGAGGCAATCCTTTCATCTCTTCAGGAGTAAACTCAAGTTTTTCCGGATTATCTCGTACATTACGTGCATATTCTTGTTCGAGTTTGGTCAACTCATCCAGAATAGCTTTCATTCGTGCACGCTTTACTGGCTCAAGTTGAACACCTGTGTCTTCAAACTGATCTAGAATATCTTGACGATATTTTTGGTCTATCGGATCAGTAGCTTTCGTATTGTTAATGACGTTATATAATTTTGAATTTTGAAATATATCAGTGTGAAATTGATTAATTTTGATTTCACAATCTTCGGCTGCCTTACGCAACTTTGCATCTGGGTCTACGTTACTATATAAGCTTATCGGACCTGAAAAATCTTCAAAATGAGCAAAAATTTTATCCCATTTTGCCAATATAGGTGCCGCTGCTACATTATCTTTAACAGGCGTTTTTTCAAAATTTGAAATCTCTTTCTGAATCTTTTTTAAATTCGCATCACACCATGCTGGAAGTTGTTGTGCTTTAAGTAATGGCAAAATAGGACGTGTTGTCTCTGCCGTTGCAAACTGACTTACACCCATGGTCAACATACATAAAGTTGTCATTTTCAGTGCATTATTTTTCATCATATCTCCAATTTTTTTCATTTAATGATTAGATTTAGTATTTGTATCAATATCGAAATACATCCACTCTGCATGTAAAATTGGATGCTTCTTATATCCAATGATTTTTGGTTGAGCCAGCATATTCCGGTAGCGTGCATAAGAGATTTGAACAGGCATATAAACTTCTAACAACCGTGTCATTTTTCGATAAAGTGCATCTCTCTCAGCACCTGCTTGCATTTGTTGCGTCTGACGATACAACTGATCAAACTCTGGTATCGAACCACAAGACCAGTTTGTCATATGTGTATTAGGTCCATAAAAATTCTGCATAAAATTATCCCCATCTGGATAATCAGCTATCCATGCAGAAGACCCGAACATCCCGTCGCATTGTTTTTGCGCACGAATAAGATCTGCAAAGAGCATGGGTTTAAAGACCATACGGGTATTCAAACTATCAAAATTTTTCTTCCAGAGCTCAGCGCTTTGCTGCCCAATACTGTCACTACGCGCCATATATTCAATGACAAGAGGTTTTCCGTCTGGTTGAGTACGCCAACCTGAGGCATCTTTTTTATAGTGATATCGATCTAATAGTAAATTTGCTGCTTTCACAGAATATGGGGTACTGCTTCTGTATTGAGGGTCATTACCCACTACACCTGGTGGAATTGGAAAATGTAGACGCTGTGCATCATCATTTCTTACTAATTTAATTTCTTGATCTATTGAACGAGACATCGCAATCGCACGGCGTAAAGCAATTTTTTCTTTACTCATTCCGCCAACGACTGGATTTTTAAGATTCCAATAAATATAGCTAATTTCGGGGTCAACAATGCGAGATAACTGCACACCTTCTTTAGCAAGCTCAGGTTTTAATTTGCCATCTTTAACCGCTTTTGCGACCAGTTGGCCTTCAAGCTGAAATATATCAACCTCACCACGCTGAAATGCTAGCCATCGTGATTGGTTTTCTTCCATCACCTGAATATCAATTGTGCCTATTTGAGGCATTTTTTTACCTCTAAGGCGCTTCACAATTGCCTGATCTTCAGGGCTGCTAGCAGTAAAGTTCCAAGTAAAGCCGCGATAATCAGGATTCGCTTTTAAAACAATACGCGATGCGGGTACCCACTTGCTCAGCATATAAGGCCCAGTTCCTACCGGATGCCCCATAACAAAACCGGCTTTATCTTTATATTTCTCGATAACTTCGCGTGCCACCGCACCTGTCGGATCATGGGCCAGTAATAAAGGAAAGTTATAATCGGGTTTAACTAAACGAATCACTAAAGTGTACTTATCAGGTGTTTGTAAACCACTTACCTTTTGGTCATAGTTAAATTTCCCAGATTTATTGGCTGCTTTGACTAAAGCATCCATACCTTCAATTTTGTTTTCTAATAACCAGCTATTTGGAGAGCGCAGATTCGGGTCCAATAAACGCTTAAAAGAGTACGCATAATCATTGGCTGTTAATTCTCTAGGTTTGCCTTTAAAAACAGGGTCTGGCGTAAAATAAATTCCCTTTTTAATACGAATGGTATAGGTCAAACCATCAGCACTGACTTCTGGCATAGCGGTTGCTATGTGAGGAATAAGCTTTGCCGGCCTTGCTAAATAATCATAGGTATATAGAGTTTCAAATATCGATGTGGTTACATGCGCAGAATATAAATCATGGATATATGCTGGGTCGAAACCTGTTTCAGCTGTTGGAAATACATAACGTAAAACTTTATTCGGATCGGCTGGGCTTTTCGCTAAAATACTTGTAGATCCCGTTAAGGCCATACTAGCGAATAGCAAGCTGATACTACCTTGCTTGAACTTTTGTTTTAAATTTTCAGTCATCATGATCTTTATCTAAAATTATTTTTTAATAGGAGTAATATCAAGATATTGCCAGTTTGTATTCATCATCGGGTGAGGTTTAAACCCCTGAACTTGTGGCCGTATCAACCAATTACGAATTCGAGTTACATGAATAATCCAAGGATTGTCAGCTTCAATCTGGCGGTTAAGCTTTTCGTAATACGGTAGACGTTGTTGTGGTGGCAAGTGGATAGCCTGAGTATAAAGAGCATCATATGTTTTAGACTGATAACAAGCATGATTTCCCTGACCTGCATTTGGCCCATAAAGCAACTGTGCAAAATTATCTCCTTCAGGATAGTCAGCAATCCAAGCCCCACTCCAGATCATATATTTACATTGAGTTGCGGCTTTTAAGTTATCTGCAAAATTACTCACCTTAAAGTCAGCTCGAATGCCAATCGCATCTAAATTCTTTTTCCAGAGTTCTGAGTGAATAACTGAGGCTGAGCTATTTTCTGTATTGATTTTTAAAATTAAAGGTTTCCCGTTTGGCTGGGTTCTATAACCATCAGCACCTTTTTTATAACCATAATAATCAAGTAATTTATTTGCTAGCAGCGGGTTATATCCTACGCTACTTTTATATTTCGGATTATAGCCATTCACACCTTCTGGTATAAACATTTCAGCCCGAACAGCTTGTCCTTTATAGGCCTGTTTTATACTTTCTTTTTGGTTATAAGACAAAGTAATTGCTCTACGAAGAGCGATCTTTTCTGGGCTAAAACCACCAATGACCGGATCACGCATGTTCATCATGGTATAGGTAATTTCAGGTTCCTTATATGGGAAGTGTTTAATTCCTCTCTTCTTAAAAGAAGCTTTAAGCTGATTTCCATCTAAAGCTTGAGGAACAGCATTTGCTGTAAGTTTGTCAAAGTCTAGTTGACCCGACTGGAAAGCTAACCATCGTGACTGCTCTTCTTCAATAATACTTACGACCACCTTTCCAATTTGTGGCATTTTCTTTCCAGACATTTCCTTAACAAGTTGGTTATCCCACGATGTTCCTGTCGACTTAAAATTCCAGACAAAACCGCGATAATCAGGATTGGCAACCAACTCGACCTTACTTCTTGGAACATATTTACTTAACATGTAAGGGCCAGTACCTACGGGATGCATGCCAATACGATCACCGTAATAATCAATAACCTCTTTAGCAACTCCGCCAAAAGTTATATAGGCAAGAATATAAGGAAAATTATAGTCTTGGCGAGTTAAGGTAAATTGTAGCGTATATCGATCAAGCGCTTTAACTCCTGCAATTGGGGCAGCATAATCAAATTTTCCAGTTTTCTTTGCTTGAGCTATAACCGCATCGGCACCTAGTAACTTACCATCAATGAATGAAACAGAAGGTGCTCTATTTTTAGGATCTAGAATACGTTTAATTGTATAAACATAGTCTTCAGCTACTAGCTCACGGCGTTTACCTTTAAAGGCGGGATCATTGGTAAAATAGATACCTGGCTTAATTTTAAAAGTATAAACTTTACCGTCTTGTTCCACTTTGGGCAGGCTCTCTACTGTATAGGGAGCTAACTGTAATGGACGTGCTAGATAGTCATATTTGAGTAAAGGCTCAAAAATTGCCTCAGCAATATTAGCACTGTAGAAATTGGTAGTTTTGACCATATCGAAGCCATCATCTGGAGCTTCATAGGCAACATGCAAAATTTTGTT
Source organism: Acinetobacter lactucae (assembly GCF_001605885.1). Classification (GTDB taxonomy): domain Bacteria; phylum Pseudomonadota; class Gammaproteobacteria; order Pseudomonadales; family Moraxellaceae; genus Acinetobacter; species Acinetobacter lactucae. The sequence goes on from NZ_LRPE01000004.1 coordinate 123,699, forward strand.
TGGTTGCGCTGGCGTAATTGCGTAAGCACAAGGAACTGATGTAATAGCCAGACTTAAAATGGCGAGCTTAAAAAATTTTAATTTCAAGTTCATACCCACGTAATTAGTTTTTTAAAAGATATTATCCTTTTGAGTAACATCTAAATCTGCATAAGAAAAGTTCTTTTTCAACAGATAAGCCTATTTGGGTTTAATTCTTTACTTTTCTATGAGTGTTTTTATTTGAACAGATGGAAAAACAAAGTTAAAACCCAATCTTTTGTAACTACTTAAAATAAAGCGAATTTCATGCCATCTATTAATATTCATCACAAAATATTTAAAAATATTAGAAATTCATATTTTTATTAGGTACTTAAAATGATTTGAACTATATAAATAAAAGTAACTTTTTGCCAAATATTATATTTGCATATGTTAATCATCTAATACTTTAAATGCACAAATAAAATACATTAATGATGCATTGTGATCCATATTGTGACAAACCTAATCCATTTATAATTACTACTTAATTATTTGATTATAAATATAAAATCCAATTAATTTAACTATAAAAAATAGTATAACATTACATATAAAAAGGTTCTAAAACGATACATTTTTATTTATTAAGCATGTGAAGAGTCCAGCAATGTATACTTTTTATACAAAAAAATTTGAAAGTTTTGGCCAGCGTTAAAAAATTTTCCAAACGGAAAATTTATTTTTGTTTAATAAAGAATGAATCTTTGTGCTGAACCATAATAAAATCAATATATATCAATATTTTGCATAAACTAAAAAAAGAAAAATATATAGTTGGCACTTGCTTTGCTTAAAAACTTTCCAGCAATATCGCTAACGACAACAAAAAGGGATCAAATCCACGATGAAAAAAAAATACAATGTTCGATCTCAGGCAACCCCAAAGATCAGCAAAACAATTCTTAAATTAAGCACCCTTAGTTTAAGTATGATGTGTCTTACCCTGACACAGGCAGCAGAAACTGAACAATCAAGTACTGATGAAAAACCAACAAAAGTCGTAAAAGTTGCCGTTACAGGTTCTTCAATCAAAGGGGTTGCTGCACAAAGTGCCTCGCCAATTACCATAGTGAAAGTTGATGAAATATTAAAACAAGGGGTGACTACAACTGAAGAAGCCTTAGCCAAGATTAGTGCAAACCAATCGAGTTTTGTTACTGCTCAAAATGTAGGTGCTAGTGGAACGGTAGGCTCAGCAGCTGACCTCCGAGGAATTGGTGCCAATAAAACCTTAATCTTACTTAATGGTCGTCGTTTAGCTGCAAATGCTTATGATAGTGGTGTCACTAATTTAAATATTATTCCGTTAGCTATGTTAGACCGTATTGAGGTCTTACGAGATGGCGCATCAGCAATTTATGGTACAGATGCAATTGGTGGTGTAATCAACTTCATTACTAAAAAACAATTTACTGGTTTAAACATCAGTGGTGGTTTGACACAACCAGAGCACAATGGAGGTGATACACAAGATCTAAGCGTATTTGGTGGTTATGGTGATCTTGATGAAAATGGATTTAATATTTTTGGTGTCATCGATTACCGACATGGTAACGACGTTATGGCAAAAGATCGTAAAGTTAGTAAACGTGGAGGATTAATACCAGAACTAGGTATTACAAAAGGGAGTAGCGGTAGCTTTCCCGCTAATTTTTATGACAAGGAAACTGGTACCGAAGGAAACCCATATGCAGCTACAGGCTGTGGAAGTAATCCGCTCGTTTACGCACAAGGTGAATTCTGCCGTTATAACAGTCAGGCAGTGATTGGAATTGTTCCAAAAACTGAAGATATCTCAGCACTAGGGCGTGCTACTTTTAAACTCAATGATAATTTTAATGCTGTAGCAGAATACGTCTACGCGCGTAATGAAATTACTACCTCAGTGGCTCCAGACGTTTTCTTCGATTTAACATTGAATCCTGATAGTAAATATTATCCAGGTAATGGTATTACACCTGCTATGAATAAAGTCAGTGGCCCACTTGAACTTTATATTCGTTCTCAAGCTGGTAATCGTGTTAGTTCTAGTATTAATGAGTCACATCGTGTATTCGGTGGTCTAGAGGGTGAAGCATTCGGTTGGGATATTAATACTGGTGTTACTTATGCTCATAGCGAAGCGGAAGACCGACTAAACAGTGGGTATCTTAACTACAACAGAACTCAAGAGGCTTTAAATAATGGTATTTTAAACCCATTCGGTCCACAAGCACCAGAAGATGCAGGCTTATGGGGTACACTAGGAGTTACTGGTGCTTATTTAAAAGCAGACGTTGACTCAACAACTGTTGATTTCACCGCCAGTCGACCTATATTTAAATTACCTGCAGGTGACGTTGGTTTTGCAATTGGAACTAGCTACCGCCATGATGAATGGACCTCAAACGTAGTATCTGAAGTGGCTAGTCAAGCACCAAGTACAGGAGTTGATCCGAATGAACCTACGAATAAAGGAAAAAGAGATATCAAAGCAGTCTTTACTGAACTGCATATTCCCTTACATAAAACTTTAGAAGCTCAACTTGCGGCTCGTTACGATGATTATAGTGACTTCGGCGATACGTTTAACCCTAAATTTGCACTCCGTTGGGAACCAATTAAACAATTAATGTTCCGTACTTCTTATAGCACAGGATTCCGAGCACCAACTTTATGGGAAGTAAATGCTCCTAACTCTATAACAAATACTTCAGCTTACTATAATGACCCTGTACTTTGTCCAAATGGCCCTCCTAAAAAACCAGGAGATACTCTTCCACCGGGTGGTGTTGCCAGTCGTGATTGCGAAACCCAATTTGATCGCAAAAATGGAGGAAATAAAGATCTTGACCCTGAAGAATCAAAATCATTTACTGCTGGCCTAGTTCTTGAACCAATTAAAAATTTAGTTCTAACTTTAGACTATTTTAATATTGAAGTTGAAAATCAAATTGCTGCATTACCTGAGAGTGATATTTTTAACAATCCAACAAAATATGCCGACAAGTTCATACGCAACCCCGATGGAACGCTTAACCATATCATTACTACTCAAGACAATATGGGTGATTTAAAAACTTCTGGTGTCGATGTAAGTCTAAATTATATAACCCCAATGACAGCAACAGGTCGATTTGGCTTTGGAATCGATGGGACTTATGTCATTAAATATAAATATCAAAATGAAAAAGATGGAGAATGGATTAGTAGTTTAGGCACATATGTTGGCGATGCTCCAATTATTCGTTGGAAACATACTGCTAATTTATACTGGAATTATCAAAACTGGGGTGTAAATTTCCAACAACAATTCACTCGGGGTTATGATGACCAAAATTCAAGCTCCACAGTCAAGCCAGGTTATGAAAACCATAAAGTGAGCGACTATACAATTTATAATATTTCAGGTACTTACAAAGGCTTTAAAAATCTAGAAGTTACAGCGGGCATTAAGAATATCTTTGATGAAGACCCTCCTGCTTCAAATGTTGGTGACAACTTCCAAATGGGATATGACCCACGTTACGCAGATCCTTTAGGACGTACTTACTTTGTACGAGGTACATATAAGTTCTAAATGGTTGTTCTGCAAATATAACTCTCAATGGTTAGTTTGCAGAACAAATACTCATTCTTAGCCAAACAGTCATTTTAAAAATTGTTTGTCTACAGTTTCAGGAGTAACTATGGGCATGACTTTTACAGACATAGAAAATAAATCTGCCAAACGCCTAATTGGTATTGCTGCAGTTATTTTTCTGCATCTTCTTGTTGCCTATATTCTGATGTCAGGTTTAGCAAACAATATTCAAAAACCAGCAGAAAAACCTGTGGAATTACAAATTATTCAGGATATTAAGCCGCCTCCTCCACCAAAGCCGGAAGAGCCCAAACCAAAGGAAAAACCACCTGAACCACCAAAAATGGTAGAAAAAGTTGCCAAGGTTCCTGAGCCACCAAAAGAAGTAGAGAAAGTAGCAACACCGGTACAAAAAACGACACCAGTGGCTCAACCGACTAAAGTGGCTACCCCAGCTCCTGCTGCACCTAGTACCCCATCACCAAGCCCTGTTGCCGCACCTGCTCCAGTGGCTGCTGCGCCGGCACCAAAACCAGCTGGTGTAAGTCGTGGTGTTTCAGAGGGTTCTGCTGGCTGTGAAAAACCTGAGTATCCACGTGAAGCACTGATGAATGAAGAACAAGGGACAGTGCGAATACGTGTTCTGGTTGATACATCCGGCAAAGTCATTGATGCCAAAGTAAAAAAATCGAGTGGCAGCAAAATTTTAGATAAAGCAGCAACTAAAGCCTACAGCTTATGTACGTTCAAACCAGCAATGAAAGATGGTGTACCTCAGCAAGACTGGTATGAAATTGAATATCCATTCGTAATTGAATAAACAATTGAATTAGCAAGAAATTAAAAAATATTGGAGATATATGATGAAAAAATCAACTCAACCACTAGTACATTTCGCTTCTGCAAGTTTAATCGCAGCTTGCTCGTTACTTCCATTAAGCTCAGTTTTCGCAGAAGAAACAAGCAATACTCCTGTGGCCACAGCCACTACTGAAGCTACTTCAAATACAAGTACTCCAACTCCACCACCAAAGCCTGCAACAAGTGAAACTGTTAAAAATCCATATGGTCTAGAAGCCCTTTGGCGTGAAGGTGACTTAGTCGCTAAATCTACCTTATTTATTTTAGTACTCATGTCGATTGGAACTTGGTACATCATCATCTCTAAACTATTGCAGCAAGGTAAAGTCAAACGCCAAGGTAAAGAAGCTGAAAGACATTTCTGGGAAGCTACCTCCCTTGATAATGCTGCAGAAGGTTTAGAACAAAGTAGCGCTTATCGCTTTATTGCAGAAAAAGGCATTAATTCAACTAAATCACACGGCGGTTCTTTACTTGAGCGCATTGATTTTAATACTTGGGTGAGCATTTCGATTCAACGTGCTATTGAAAAAATACAAAATCATTTAGGTGGTGGTTTAGCCTTTTTAGCAACGGTAGGTTCTACTGCACCATTTGTAGGCCTATTTGGTACCGTATGGGGAATTTACCACGCTTTGACAGCCATCGGCATCTCTGGTCAAGCATCTATCGATAAAGTTGCAGGCCCCGTTGGTGAAGCTCTCATTATGACGGCTATTGGTCTTGCAGTCGCAGTACCTGCCGTACTTGGTTACAACTGGCTGACTCGCCGCAATAAAGCCGTTATGGAAAATGTCCGTTCATTTGGTTCAGATTTACACGCGGTTTTATTAAGTGGAGAAATTAATACCAATAATTCAGTTAACCGCCGTATTAAATAATCAGGAGCAAACATTATGGGTATGAGTGTTGGTTCTGAAGATGATGACGAAATGATTGGCACAATTAACACGACACCTCTGGTGGATGTCATGTTGGTTTTACTTATTATTTTTCTTATTACTATTCCAGTAGTTACACATACAGTTCCAGTGAAACTACCGGAAGAAAAAAATACTCCGTACGCAACCACCCCTGAAAATATTCAACTCTCAGTCAATAAAACAGGAGATATTTTCTGGAACGAAAGTTATGTACCGAATAAAGAAATATTGTTAACAAAATTACAAGCCGTGGCACAAAAAAGACCGCAGCCTGAGGTGCATATTCGAGGAGATCAGCTTACCCATTTTGAAGCAATAGATCAGGTCATTAGTACCACCAAACAAGCTGGTATTGGCAAAATTGCCTTTGTTACTACCCCTCCAGCCTCCCCGTAATGATTTTAAGGAGAATTTTATGGGTATGAATGTCGGTTCAAATAATGATGACGATGTGATGTTGGAAGTCAACATGACACCTCTTATTGATGTCATGCTGGTACTCATTATTATGTTTATTATTACCATACCTGCACCAAACAACGCGATTAATATTAATTTGCCAAATGGCACACCGCCACCAACGAATGAAAAGCCGCCGGAAGTGATTGATGTAAGAATTGATGCAGCGGGCAAAGTATTTTGGAATAACCAAAAGGTTTCTGACCGAAAGGCACTAGAGACTTTATTTCAAGGTGTGATTGCTAAAAAAGATCAAGACCAGATCAAACTCAAACCAGACCAGATGGCTGAATATAAGAATGTAGCAATGGTCATGGCTACAGCACAGCGTTTAGGTGTCACTAAAATTGGAATTGTGAGCAGTAATTAATATTGCTTTTCAGATTATTTAACTCTATTAACTCCTGCGCTAACTGGAATCTTCAGTTAGCATTTTTTTTGGAGCGAAATATTTAACTCTAAAATAATATCTCCACACTCATCATATTCTCCAGTTTCTATAAAACCCATTTTTTTATAAAGTTTCCCAGCAATGTTATTAGAAGATTTATACATCGTTCGAATTCGTTTAGCTCCTTTTGCAGCCATTTCATCAATTGCAATTTGCAACGCTACAGCACCATAACCTTTAGCCTGACTATTTTTATCAATCATAAAACGAAACAACCAAAATAATGTCTCATCAGGTGGATCAATTTCGACGCAATACATTAGGAACCCAACGACTTCATCATTAAAACAGATGACTCTTGGATAGTAATGTTCTTCCACCTTAGACTCAGCAATAGAATATACATTTGGTGCAACATAATCTTTTTGAGATTCATCCAATGATAATCTTGCACATAAAATCCAATTCTCACGATCGAGATCTTTTAATCTAATCAAATTCAAAACCTTTTAGCTATAAATCTATATTTTATAAGCACAAAATATACCGAAAATAAAAAAGCCTCCGAAGAGGCTTTTTTCAAAACAGGATAAAATTAATCACCTGTATAACCTTTTAACTTCAAACGAGCAGCATGAAGTAAAGGCTCAGTATAACCAGAAGGCTGTTCACAACCTTTGAAGATAAGATCAGAAGCTGCTTGGAAAGCAATATTTGTTTCAAAGTTAGCTGCCATTGGTTTATACAATGGGTCATTCGCATTTTGCTCATCAACAATTTTTGCCATGCGTTTAAGCACTTCTTCAACTTGTTCACGAGTCACGATACCGTGACGTAACCAGTTTGCAACGTGTTGAGAAGAAATACGTAATGTTGCACGGTCTTCCATTAAGCCTACGTTATTAATATCAGGAACTTTCGAACAACCCACGCCTAAGTCAACCCAACGAACAACGTAACCTAAAATACCTTGGCAGTTATTTTCAAGCTCATTATTAATCTCTTCTGCTGACCAGTTAGTTTCTGGTGCAAATGGAGGAGTTAACAAGTCATCTAATGACAACATTTCTTCAGCTTTTAACTGATCTTGACGTGCTTTTACATTCACTTGATGGTAATGCATCGCATGAAGTACAGCACCAGTTGGAGATGGAACCCAAGCACATGAAGCACCCGCATTTGGATGTGCAGCTTTGGTTGCTAACATATCTTTCATGCTATCTGGTTTTGGCCACATGCCTTTACCAATCTGTGCTTTACCTTGTAAACCACATTTCAAACCAATTGCAACGTTACGGTTTTCGTAAGCAGCAATCCATTTTTGTGTTTTAACAGCTTCTTTACGAACAACTGGCGCAGCTTCCATAGAAGTATGGATTTCATCACCTGTACGGTCCATGAAACCAGTATTAATAAAGATCGTACGGTCTTTAGCAGCAGCAATACAGTTTTTCAAGTTTACAGATGTACGGCGCTCTTCATCCATAATACCGATTTTTAACGATTTAGGTGGCAACCCAATTGCCTGTTCAGCACGTTCAAATAGCTCTACAGCAAACGCAACTTCTTCTGGTCCATGCATTTTTGGCTTAACAATATACATAGAACCTTTGCGTGAGTTCTTATTTTCATTTGTACTACGGATATCAGCAATTGATAACAATGGTGTTACCAATGCATCCATAATACCTTCAAAAATTTCTTCACCGTCTACCAAAATAGCTGGGTTAGTCATTAAGTGACCTACGTTACGAAGTAACATAAGTGAACGACCATGAAGTTTTGTTGTACCACCAATTAAGTTTTTAATTTCGCGGTCTTTATTCAAATCACGAACAATTATTTTACCATTCTTTTCAATAGACTCTTGAAGCGTACCCTTCATTAAACCTAACCAGTTACGGTAACCTTCAACTTTTTCTTCTGCATCCACAGCCGCAACAGAGTCTTCCAAATCTTGAATTGTGGTTACTGCCGCTTCAAATGTTAAATCTTTAACACCTGCAGAATCTGTTTGTCCAATTGGGCTAGATGGGTCGATTTCAATAATGACATGAAGACCATTACTTAATAATACGACTTCTGAAGGATTTGCTTCTTCACCGTTGAAACCAACGAACTGAGCCTCATGAGCTAAACCTGTTTTTGAACCATCTTTCAAAGTTACAACAAGTTTGTTTTGCTCAATCGCATATTTTGTTGCGTCTGCATGTGAACCTTGCGCAAGTGGGAAAACTTCATTTAAGAAATTTTTAGCAAACTCAATCACTTTTGCACCGCGTACAGGGTTATATCCTTTGCCTTTTTCAGCTCCACCTTCTTCAGAAATTACATCGAAGCCGTAAAGTGCATCATATAAAGAACCCCAACGAGCATTTGCTGCATTCAAGCAATAACGTGCATTACGTACAGGTACAACTAACTGTGGTCCTGCCAACAACGCAATTTCTTCATCTACATTTTCAGTAGTAATTTGAAAATCTTCAACTTCTGGTAATAAATAACCAATTTCAGTTAAGAACGCTTTATAAGCACCTAATTCAAATTTGTTGTTACGGTGCCATTCATCAATTTTTGCTTGTAATTCATCACGCTTAGCCAATAATGCTTTATTTTTTGGGCTAAGATCGACAACAACTTGCTCAAAGTTCTTCCAGTAAGTTTCACTATCTAAACCAGAACCTGGTAAAGCTTCATTTTCGATAAAATCGTAAAGTTCTTTAGCAATCGCTAACTTGCCTTTTTGAATACGTGCAGTCATTGTCTTTCCTGAAGTTGCTACTTTTTATACCAAGAGAATCCTAGTATACCGATTTAAATTAAGCTGAATACTAATATCACACTCCTAAATAGTAAGCATTTTCCCTTGCAAAACTATTGACAAAGATAAATTTTTCTATATAGGAAATATTAAAATTCTAACTGGGATTCCCAACAATTTATTCAATATTTAAAGATACTGAAACTAGACTTTTTGTTAACAGACAAAAAATTTCACTATCTTGTTTTTCTAAAGCGTATTTAGTTATATCAAACTTTAAAGCGTGAAAAAGCACTATTTAACTAAATTTATCAATTTTTGTTGTAAAAAAAGCGCCCCATTTAGAGCGCTTTTCATATCTACTTTTCTTTAAGAAGTTTTAGTCGCATCGATATGACGATGTTCAGAATGTAAATATTCATCAGATTGCATTTCAAGTAAACGCGAACGAGTACGCTCAATTTCAAATGCTAATTTTTCACCCTGATAAATATCAATAATACTATCTTGAGAAGTTAAAAGTAGTTTCACTCCTCGATCATAGAATTCATCGACTAGGTAAATAAAACGACGAGTGCCCTCTGACAAGAAATCTGTCAAATGAGGAACATTACTGACTAGAACCGTATTATAAATATTTGCAATTTCAATAAAATCGGCTGGGCTACGTGGTTTAAAGCAGAGTTCAGAGAATTCACACCACAACACGTCTTCTGTATGTCCTAGTGTCTCGACAACACGATTATTAATCACAATCGGCTCTTGAGAATGAGCTTGTGTATGAGTTAATGCACTAAAACGTTCAGCCATCCAACTTTGTGCTTCATTCGTTAATGGCGATTTGAATAATTGAGCTTGTTTTAGTACACGTAAACGATAGTCGACACCAGCATCTACATTTAGAACGGCACAGTTCTTTTTAACCATTTCAATGGTTGGCAAGAAACGATCACGATGAATACCGTTTTTATATAAGCCATCTGGTGCAATGTTTGATGTTGCAATTAATGTCACACCGCGAACAAATAATTTTTGGAATAAATCGCTCAAAATCATTGCATCTGTCACGTTTGACACAAAGAACTCATCAAAACAAATAACGACAGCATCTTTATAGATTTGGTCAGCTACGATTTCAAGTGGATTACGTTGGCCTGAAAGCTTATTTAGCTCTTTATGAACATGTTGCATGAAATGATGAAAATGCATACGCGTTTTACGGCGAAATGGCACAGACTCGTAAAATTGATCCATCAGCCAAGTTTTTCCACGGCCTACTCCGCCCCACATATATACACCTTTAGGCGAGGTTTGGCGGCGAAAACGACGGAAAGCTTTTTTAGAGGCTTTATAACGGTTTAAAAGTTCCTTCCATACGCGATCTAATTCTTGCACTGCCTGTGCTTGCGCTTCATCTGCCATAAATTGACCTGAAGCTAAAGCCTCAGCATAGCGTTCTGCTGGGGAAGAAGGTGTGAATGCAGTACTATGAGAAGATTTTAAATTTAACATATCGTTTTATTTCAATTTTAACTGATGAGAGTATAGCGAACATTTTGTTCAACCACATTAGCTTTTAGCATCAAGAGTTAAGACGATGACTCTTTTGCATATTGTCGAGGACTCTGCCCAAACCATCGTTTAAATGCATGATTAAATGCCGCTGGTTCAGAATAGCCGAGTAATTCAGCAACAACCTCTATTGAGTATTCCCTATATTCCATAAGCTTCAATGCCTTATTCTTGATAATTTGTTCACGAATTTGCTTATAACTCGTATTTAGCTGTTGCAATTGATGCCTTAATGTCCTTTCAGGCATTTTCAATGCAAAAGCTGTTTCCGCCATGCTCGGGATAATTCCTTGTTGCAACTCAAGATAATCTTGTACACATTGTATGATATGTGGAATTTGATGATCTTGTTGATTCAATCTTGTTATTTCTGCAATACATTTTGATTCATAAATACGATGTGTAATGATATCGGCAGAGGGAATCTTGATTTCAAGTACATCCTTACTTAGGCTAAATGCCGCATATTTACCATTAAAATGCACATCTTCGCCATAATACGCAAAATAGCGTGACAAAATATCTAAATCAGTAGGCTTTTCAAATGGAAGTTCTATACGCATCGTGGGCATTTGTAATCCCATCATCGTATAAATATCTTGTATAAACTTATAAGTACCTGAAATTTCACATTGTGCCCGTAATTGGCCAATTTCCGTTTTTAAATCAACAGGTAAATAATTTAAAATGGCCCGCTCATCATTTTCGTATAAAGCTAAGCTACCAAATAAATGGGTAAGTTTTTGATATTTTATACCTTTGTTTAGAGCAGTTTGAATATCATGACTTGTGACAAGCAGCATAAGCAACGGGCCGTAACCAGCTAGAGCATAATGTTGCCCAATAAATAAACCCTTTTCAGGCTCTACATTTTTACTAATAATTTGTTGAATGTCCCATTCTAGACGATCATGAATTGTAGAACTCGGGTCTAAAGCATCGACTTTAATACCTATATGGGCCAAACGTGAGTCGACATCAATGCCAGCATTGCGCATTCCTTGAATTAAATAGATTAAACCAAGTATCGACCGTTTCATTCTTCTAACAATTTCCCTAGACTGAAATGTTTTACTATAAAGAAGCAATAAAATTAATTGCCGAATCTATCAATTTTCACGTCGATACAATCATGTTTAAACTGGTTAAAAAACGTTAGTCTTGCGTGCAATCCTCTTTTCAGCTTATGCAGGGTTTCCAATGCTAAACGCAAAGCAAGATGCTATTCAAAAAACTAAAATCGCTATTATTGGGGCTGGATTTGGTGGCCTAGCAATGGCAATCCGTTTACTGCAAAATCAACAGCACGACTTTGTTATTTTAGAAAAATCAAACGATGTCGGCGGAACTTGGCGAGAAAATCGCTATCCAGGTGCAGCATGTGATGTTCAATCTCATATGTATTCCTTGTCTTTTGCACCAAAGACCGATTGGACCAAACGCTATGCAGAAGGACCAGAGATCTTTGAATATATTCAAGATATTACAAAGAAATATCAGATTAAAGATTACTGCAAGTTTAACCATGACGTAACTCATGTTCAATATGATGAAACACGTCATGTGTGGACTCTAGATTTTAATAATCAACCTTCTATAGAAGCGCAATTTGTAGTTTTTGCCTCAGGACCCTTACACATTCCGCAAATCCCTCCTATCAAAGGGATCGAAAAATTCAAAGGAAAAGTATTTCATTCCTCACAATGGGAACATGACTATAAGTTAAATGGCAAGTCAGTCGCATCTATTGGTACGGGCGGCAGTGCAATCCAATATATTCCTGAAATAGCTAAAGATGTTAAACAACTTTATGTATTTCAAAGAACGGCTGCGTGGGTCATACCGCGAGATGAGCGCAAATATTCAAGCTTAAGTAAAGCATTATTCAAATCTTCAAATATTTATCGCCAAATTCATCGTAGTCGTCTTTACTGGAGTAATGAATCTCGCGTTGTACCCATTGTTCAACCTCAAATCATGAAATATGGCCAAAAATTGGCAGAAGCATTCATACGTTTTCAAGTCAAAGATAAAGAGCTAGCAAAAAAACTCACACCTGACTTCGTCATGGGATGTAAACGTATCCTTATCTCAAATAAATACTTTCCTACCTTTAACCGAAAAAATGTTGAGTTAGTCACTGATAGCATTCAAGAGATTAAAGAAAACAGTATTATCACTAAAGATGGTAAAGAACGACCTATTGATTGTTTAATTTACGGTACAGGTTTTATTACTGACCCACGTATTTATTTAAAACATTTCACCTGTATTGGACGCAATCAAATCGAGCTAAAACAAGCTTGGAAAGATGGTGCAGAAAGTTATTATGGAATAATGACCAAGAATTTTCCTAACCTATTCCAACTCGTCGGGCCAAATACTGTTTTAGGTCATAATTCGATTATTTTTATGATTGAATCTCAAGTAAATTACATTTTACAGCTTATTCAACTTGTAGAAAAATCTAGTCAACAAGCAATTGAGATTAAACCGGAAGTTCAAGACGCTTTTAATGAACGTGTTCAAAAGCAGCTTCAAGGAACTGTATGGCAAGCTGGTGGCTGTAGTAGCTGGTATCAATCTGCCGATGGAAAGAACTTTTCTCTATGGCCAACTTACACATGGAAGTATTGGTTAGAAACACGTAAAGTTAAGTCCAAAGATTACTTACTTTTAAATAAAAGCTCACAGAGCTATGCAGCTTAAAATGTTCAAGACATAATAGATAGGTTGATAACAATCTATCTATTATATGCAATCCTTTTATCTCATCATTCAAATATTTTTAGCACTTGCTTCCGGTTATTTTTTAGCTCCAAAACTAAGTCTAAATATCCGACAGTTTATATTTAAAATACTTCCCTATTTTTCTTATATTCTCTTAGCGAGTGTAGCTTTAGAATTAACATTGGCCCTTGACCAAATTGAGAATCCTTCTGCCATACTCCCACCAGCGATTATTATTGCTCTTACAACATCTTTCGGTTCTTTCTTTACCTGTTTATTGGCTTATACAATTTTTGATAAACAAAGTGTTAAAGGGAAAATCTCACTTCAGCTTTTTGTAAATGCTTTAAAAAATATTGCAAAAGCTTTTTTTGCATTAGGGATAGGTGTTTTATTGGGAGCTATTGCCACTCAATTCAACTCACATATGGCATTTAATAGTTGGTATTTATTATTACTATTTATTTTCTTAATTGGTATTGAACTTGCCTTCACTCATTTTAACCGTACATGGTTAAGCTGGAAAATTTTAATTGTACCTTTAGCTGCTTTTCTAGGGTCATGTATAGCGGGCTTTTTGAATTACTATTTACTTCACAAGCATTTTACACTTAATGAAACTTTAGCTTTAGCACAAGGTTATGGCTGGTATTCAATGTCAGGGATCTTATTTACGCAATTACATTCGGCAGAGTTGGGTGGAATCGCCTTATTAACTGACTTATTTAGAGAAATTGTTGCTATTTTCCTAATGTATACCATGGGTTGGCGTTTTCCACGCCCTGCTATCTCAAGCGCTGGCGCAACGTCAATGGATGTTACCTTAGCAATGGTAAAACAGTCATGCGGTACACATTATGTACCACATGCCATGATGAGTGGCTTATTATTAAGCCTACTCGCCCCGTTATTAATTAGCTTATTCCTAAATCTTTAGGCAATTGAAGCCAAAATAGATTTCAACATTTCTGTTGGGTTTTCTGCTTTAGTAATCGGTCGACCAATAACCAGATGTGTAGAACCATCAAGCATAGCTTGCTTTGGAGTCACAATACGTTTTTGGTCGTCTGCATTAGATCCCTCTGGGCGAATTCCTGGTGTTACCAAAGAGAAGTCTTGCCCGATCAATTCACGAAGAATCTTAGCTTCTTGAGCAGAACAAACTACACCATCCAAACCACTTTCTTTGGTTAATTTAGCTAAACGCTTCACATGCTCTACAGGTTCAATATCTAAACCAATATCTTTTAAATCTTCACGGCCCATTGATGTGAGTACTGTCACAGCAATAAGTTGAGTTTGATAGTTACCTGCTTTTAAACGTTCAACACAGGTTTCCATCATTTTACGACCACCTGAAGCATGAACATTTACCATCCATACTCCTAAATCAGCTGCTGCACATACTGCTTGAGCGGTAGTGTTTGGAATATCATGAAATTTAAGATCAAGAAAAACTTCAAAATTTTGTTCTTGCAGTTTTTTTACAACAGATGGGCCTTCATGAGTAAAAAGCTCTTTACCCACTTTTACACGACATAAAGCTGGGTCAAGCTGTTCAACAATTTTTAAAGCGTCATATTGGCTTTTTGCATCTAACGCAACAATGATACTCAAGAGACTTTCTTCCATCATATAAAATCAGCGTTATTATAATAGACAAATCATGAAGGAATAAAGGAATGTAGAGAGCTGCTTTCCAAATTTAAAAGCGATACGACTAAAAGAGTTTATATTTGGAAGAATAAAAGAAGAGATAAAATTTAGAGAGATACTACTCTTTACTCATCAATAAAGAGTAGTACGGGGATTATAGCGGAGTAGAATTTTTATCTTGCGGATAAATATCTACAACGGTTTTTTCATGTCTTACATTTGCAGCTGCTTCTGCTGCTGCTAATTGAGCACTTTGGATTTGTTCTTTTCTTAAATGTTCAATATCTTTACGCAGGCGTTTAATTTCCCAACCTTTTTGGAATACTCTGAAAACCTGTACACCTAGTAAAAGACCGACCACTGTTCCTAGTACTAATGTGAGTAGCAATAATAAGCCTAAACGCATAGCAGGAACTTGAGTAAATAACAAATCAACAGAAAGCTCTGTTGGATTTTGCAAAACAAGTGCTAAAGAATAGCCAAATACAACAATAAGCAATGCAATTAAAATATAACGCATAGGCACCCCGACTTATAAATTTTATTTATTTCCCAGATTCGTTTACAGCATCACGAAGGGCTTTTCCGGGTTTGAAATGTGGAACAGCTTTAGCTGCAACTTCAACTGATTTTCCTGTTTTAGGATTACGACCAACTCTTGGATCACGGTGGTGTAAAGCAAAGCTACCAAAACCACGGATTTCAATTCGATTATCAGTTGATAGTGCTTCTATCATTTGATCAATCATAATTTTAACCGCCTCTTCCACCAAAGGTTCAGCTAAGTGTGGGTTTTTTAGCGCAATGCGTTCAATCAAATCAGACTTATTAAGAGCTTCAGTAGTCATCTACGACCTCGTTATTTATTGCTACTCTATGTCGTTCGATAATAACCTGTTTAAATACAAAACGGTAGCGCAGTATGTTGAATACTAGGCTACCGTTTACAGTAATTTGTATAAAAAGTACAATTCCGTTACATGAAACCGTACTTTGTTAACTTATTACTTCATTTGTGCTTTGATCAAGTCACCAATAGTCTTAGGACCATTGTCTTGACTTGTTGTTGCTGTACGCAAGCTAGCAACTGCTTCTTTCTCTTCTGCTTCGTCTTTCGCTTTGATAGACAAGTTGATAGAACGAGATTTACGATCAACGTTGATGATCTTCGCTTCAACTTCTTGACCAACTTCTAAGAATTTAGTCGCATCTTCTACGCGGTCACGGTTGATTTCAGAAGCTTTAAGAGTTGCTTCAACTTCGTCAGCTAACTTAACAGTTGCGCCACGAGCATCAACTGCAGTTACAGTACCTTTAACTAAAGCACCACGTTCGTTAGCAGCTAAGAAGTCATTGAACGGATCGCTGTTCAATTGTTTGATACCAAGGCTGATACGGTTACCTTCAGCGTCTACAGACAAGATAACAGCTTCAACAGTGTCACCTTTCTTGTAACGACGAATAGCTTCTTCACCTTGCTCGTTCCAAGAGATATCAGACAAGTGTACTAAACCGTCGATACCGCCGTTCAAGCCAATGAAGATACCAAAGTCAGTGATAGACTTGATAGTACCAGATACTTTTTCGCCTTTCTCATGAGCTTTAGCAAACTCTTCCCATGGGTTAGCACGAGTTTGTTTGATACCAAGGCTGATACGACGACGTTCTTCATCAACTTCAAGAACCATAACGTCAACTTCATCACCAATCTGAACAACTTTAGATGGGTGGATGTTTTTGTTAGTGTGGTCCATTTCAGAAACGTGAACTAAACCTTCAACGCCTTCAGCGATTTCAGCGAAACAGCCGTAGTCAGTTAAGTTAGTTACGCGAGCTTTAACGATAGAACCTTTAGGGTAACGGCTCATGATCGCTAACCATGGATCTTCGCCTAATTGTTTAAGGCCTAAAGATACGCGGTTACGTTCACGGTCAAATTTAAGTACTTTAACAGTAACTTCTTGACCAACTTCAACAACTTCTGAAGGGTGCTTGATACGCTTCCAAGCCATATCTGTGATATGTAGAAGACCATCAATACCGCCAAGATCAACGAATGCACCGTAATCAGTAAGGTTTTTGATAGTACCTGTAACTGTTTGACCTTCTTCAAGTTGAGCAAGTAATGCTTCACGGTCAGCAGAAGATTCAGCTTCCATAACAGCACGACGAGATACAACAACGTTATTACGTTTAGCATCAAGTTTGATTACTTTGAACTCTAACTCTTTACCTTCAAGGTGAGTAGTGTCACGGATAGGACGAGTGTCAACTAATGAACCTGGTAAGAATGCACGAACAGGACCGATGTCAACAGTGAAACCGCCCTTAACTTTACCAGAGATAACACCAGTAACGATTTCGCCATCTTCAAAGATTTTTTCAAGTTTAGTCCAAGTTTCAGCACGCTTAGCTTTTTCACGTGATAAAACTGTTTGACCCATACCGTTGTCAAGAGCTTCAACAACTACGTCAACAGTATCACCAACCTGAACTTCAAGTTCACGTTGTTCATTTAAAAATTCAGCACGGTCAACAATGCCTTCAGACTTTAGGCCAGTGTCAACAGTTACCCAGTCGCTATCGATGTTTACAACAACACCTTGGATGACTGCACCCTTTTCAACATTGAGGTTTAATTCACTTTCTTCAAAGAGGGCTGCAAAAGATTCGGTCATGATATACCTGATAAATTCAGCGGTCTTGGATCAGACAAGGCCGGTTTAGTTAAGTATCAACATAGTCTTTATAGACTGATCAAGCTATGCTTCAACTGATAATTCTATTTACTAAATAGTACGGCTATCAACATAATCAACCATTAACTTAAATACCTGATCGATCGTTAATTCCGAACTATCAATAATATAAGCATCTTTGGCTGGCTTGAGCGGAGCAACTTCTCGCTCCATATCTCTTTTGTCACGCGCCTGTATATTAGCTAAAATGTCGTTTATTTTAGCATCTAGCCCCATACCCTGCAACTGTTTTACTCTTCGCTCAGCACGCGACTCAGCCGAAGCTGTCAGATAAATTTTAGCATTTGCTTCAGGAAAGATAGATGTTGCCATATCACGGCCATCGGCAACTAAACCAGGATCTTGCGCGAAAGCTCTTTGTCTCTCGAATAATGCCTGTCTAAGTTCTGGAATCACTGCAACTTTTGAAGCGTATTCACCAACTCGTTCTGTACGAATTGTTTGGGATACATCTTCATCATCCAAGAAAACTAAAATTCCTGAGGTAGACGTTTCAAATTTAATGTCCAGTTGACGTGCATATTGAATACATTCATCAAGCTGACTATCTAATTTCTCCAATAAATCGTGTTTATGTAATGACAACCCTAACAACCGATATAAGGCACCCGAATCGAGTAAATGATATTGATAATGTGCTGCAAGTTTTGCGGCCAATGTTCCTTTACCCGAACCACTCGGACCATCAATAGTAATAATTTGAACTGTCATTTAACTCTCACTAAGAAGCAATTGCTTTAGCTAATCTCGAAAAGCCTAGTGTAATGGCTAGTTTTAGCTGTGCAAGTATTAATTTACTTACCACTGGTGCTTTTGCCGTTAACTCGATGTGGTATGTAACTAAAGTAATATATGGGGTAATTTCAGAAAACTCGATTCTACCTAAATGGTGTTTAATCAAAGGATTATCTATCAATTTATATTCAATACTTTTATTTTCTTCAAGCAATGTAATTTCTTCTTTAAGGGGTTTGATTGGACCAAAGCCCATGCGTCGAACTGATCCTAAACCATCAGGTCTTTTAGAATCAGCTGAGTCTTTTACACGCACAACTTGTAAAGGCGCAAAAGCAGTATTATAAGTTGAATGCTTAGAGAGCAAGTTAAATACATCACTAAGAGGGGCATTAAATTCTTTTTTTACGGTAATTACATTACGCATTGAATCGTCCTTATTAAATAGAATCATGGCATTAAAACCGCGTTAGTTTGCCATAAGCGTATGTTAATTTTTAATCATTTAAGGACGTTTTTTGTTGTTTCTCTTGTCTCTTTTGCTCACGTCTTTGTTTAAAAAAATGACTAAGTTGCTGAGCACATTTTTCTTGCAGACAACCATTCTGAAATGTAAACCTATGATTATAATAACCTTGCTGCAATAACTGGCGTGCACTCACCAAGGAACCTGCTTTAGGTTCGGGTGTGCCAAAAACTACATGTTTGATTCTTGCATGTACGAGCGCACCTACACACATAGTACATGGCTCAAGAGTGACATATAAAGTTGTATCCTCGGGTAATCGATAATTTTCTAAAGAGGAACACGCTGCACGGATAGCTTGAATTTCTGCATGTGCAGTTGGATCTAATAAAGTAATTGGAGCATTATAACCAGACCCAATTACTCGATTTTGACTCACCAGAACCGCTCCAACCGGGATCTCACCCTGCTGGGCAGCTAATTCAGCTTGCTCGTAAGCAAGCTGCATCCAGTATTCATCACTATATTCAGTCATTTATTTTTAGGTAATCACACCATGTTGTCTAAGTAAGGCATTCCAACTATCTATTGAAGTGACTGGTGGACAATCAGCCAATATACCTCTTAAGCTTAGATCATCACATTGCTTCCATTCTGGTGATAAGTCTTTATCCACCAAGCGTGCACGAACACCTTCCACAAAGTCAGGATGACGTATTTTCCACTCAGAAATCTGAGCCTCTAGATCAAAGACTTCATCCCATGAGTGTACTTGTTTTCCCCACTGCCATAGTAACCAAGTAATTGCCGCAGTACTAGGAGATCCTTTTTGCAAGTTTTCACTCGCTTGACGCAACCAATCACTGCTCGCATCACGCAAACTAACAATCGCTTGATAATCCTGCTCAAAATTGAAACCGCGGCAAACGCTACGAATCACATCAAGTGAGTTTTGCAATGGGCCTGCTGCAACAGGACGGTGCAAGCTATTTAAAGTATCATCAATTGCTCGAAAATCACCTGCTGGATAATGAGCCCAATTAATATTTAAAACTTTTTGCAAAACATTATCACGTTGCGCTTCACAAATATGTGTTGCCCAACCAATACTATATGCTCCGGCAGCAGTCATGATTGAACCAGTTAAACCAGTAAACAAACCTATCGGACCACGATCCGCCAAGAAACGGCTTGCCCCAACATCTGGATATAAACCAATATTAATTTCAGGCATTGCTAAACGAGAATATGGTGTGACTAAACGGAATGGTGCAGCCATAAACAAGCCCAAACCACCACCCATAACATAGCCTTCACCCCAAACAACAACTGGTTTAGCATAATTATGTAAGAGTAGATCTAAAGCATATTCCTGTTGGAAGAACTTATTTGCGGTATCTACTTCTTGATTAATAACAAGTTGACGTAATTTCCTAACGTCACCACCTGCACAAAAAGCTTTTGGTGTCGTTGAGTCTAACCAAATTGCTTTAACCTGTTCATCGTCACGGAAATCTTCAAATACACGCAATAATGCCGTTACGATTGATTCGTCTAAAGCATGTAACGATTTAGGACGATTCAAACGTACTATACGCCAGCCGTTTTTTGCTTCTTCAACCACCAAGTCCGGGTGATAGTTATTTACATTGGGAGAGTTCATCATGCGTCCAATTGCCAGTCTATGGGCTCAATGCCATGTTGTTTCAAATATTGATTTGTTTTTGAAAACACTTTGCATCCAAAAAATCCTCCTCTATTTGCAGCAAGAGGTGATGGATGTGCGGCCGTTAAAACCAAGTGTTTATCTCTATTTATACGTTGTCCTTTGCGCTGTGCATAAGCACCCCACAAAATAAATACTATATGCTGTCTTTGTTCATTTAGAACATCAATGACTTCATCAGTAAAGGCTTCCCAACCCTGCTTTTGATGTGAAGTCGGCTGACCAGCTTCAACTGTAAGCACACTGTTAAGTAAAAGCACACCTTGTTTCGCCCATTTTGTTAAATCACCATGGCGAGGAGCAGGAATACCCAAATCTGTATGTAACTCATGAAAAATATTGCGCAAAGATGGTGGTAATGCAATACCTTTTTGAACAGAGAAACTTAAACCATTGGCCTGGTTTGGCCCGTGATACGGATCTTGTCCTAAAATCACAACTTTCACATCAGCCAATGGTGTAGTATTTAAAGCATTAAAAATCTGCTTACTCGGCGGATATATTATTTTTTGAGCTTGTTTCTGCTGAAATAAGAAATCGCGCAAGCTATCCATTTGAGGACTTAATAGAAAAGGTACTAAAGATCTTTTCCAACTTTCTTCTAATTGAACTTTACTGAGTTTATCTTGCTGTTGCTCAGTTAATTGCATTAATGTCATCCTAGATCAATTTTCAATTCTACAAATACTGTAAGTAATTCGATTTATACTTCGACTTGTAAATCAACTTGAGGATTATTAAATTTAACCCCTTTTTTCAAGTCTTCATACATTTGTGGATTTGCCCACTCTATCTGAATTTGTTCTGAAAAAACAATTCCATCAAGACTTAAAATGCCCATTTGTTCGTTTTGAATATCTTCAATAAAGCTTTGAGCATATCCAGTATCAGTCTCATGAACAATGACCGAATAAACCTCAACATCACCTTCCCCATTTTGAGTGACTGTTGATTGCAAAACTTGCTGAGCTAGATAAAAGAAGATACGTGAAAACTGTTCAGCTGACGGTGAAACGGGCAAAGAAATCCAACGAGCACTAAAAGTCTGACAAGCATCAATATATTGAGAATCATCTTTTTCCCAAAAGCAGATTGCATGATCAAAACTGTCGAAAAGATCTTTTATTACTCCCTTTAGGAGTCCAAAATCATAAACCATTTGCCCATGATCTAATTTCGAAGCTTTAAGCAATAACTCAACTTTATAGCTATGTCCATGAATTGATCGCTTACAACGATCCGATGTACAGTTACGTACAACATGTGCATTTTCAAACTTAAATAACTTACGAATTAACATGTGCCAAATCGATCATTCCTTCTAAGAACATTATTATAAAGCAAAAGACGAAAATTTCGCACCACTTTTCAATTAGAAACAATTAGCAAAAAGTATGATAAGACTTGTGAAGAAACATTGAATATAAACATATAGAAAGTTTGTACTTACTTTAACGCTTAACTTGAGAAAAATTTATAATTACAAACTTCAAAAAACATCCAAAGAAAATAAATCATAAATTTTCAATTAGTTAAACGGTGCTATATTTCTAGAATATACATAAACCTGCTTATCACTGCGCATTAAGGCACTTGTAAACTGTCTTTTTCTATTATTCAACACAACCTCGATTTGTGCCTGAAAAAAGTTCGACTTCACATCTAAAAGGCTATTAACTTCAGTTTTATTCTGCACATCAACTGCCGAAAAAGCAGCCAATTGCCATAATTCATCAATATTTTGAAAGAATTTTAAATTTTGTTGGCGTAATTGAAGTTCTTTTTCTATAGCTCCTAAATCTAATTTTTGATCTATACTCGCTAATACCAATGGTGATGCGGTATTAATATTCACTTTTGTATTTTCAGGCAATGCAGAAATGTACGGTGCGATTAAATCATATTTCTTGCCTTCAAAACCCCTGACCAGTTTCAGCTCTTCAATACGATGGAATTTTGCATTTGAAGCTAAATAACCAGGATCAAGCCCTTCATAATAATTACCTTCTGCCCCCATAGGACCGCTTGGTTCTTCATCTGGATCTTGCCAATCAATAACTGCTTGACTTAACTCTGCTGGCAATCCTACACGCACAAGCAATCGCTCAAACCAATTTTTAGCAGCTTCGTTTACCTTGCCTTCATTGGTCGTTAAATTGTTTAGATTAAATTTTCCTGACTCATCTAGTAAGCGCCCCGATACAGCTCCATTTTCTATTGGAAAAGGTGGCATCGGCTGAGCCCAGCTTTCTTTTAAATGATCAATACCACCAGCATTATTAGTATCTTGAATTAATAATTCAGAAAAAAAAGCTTCTGCACTTTTTGCATAGAGTAATGACTGATTTTGACGTATCAAATAACCCGTATTTTCCATCGTATTTGTTTGATGCTTTGCGATAGAGGCAGCCAAAATTGTAGCCAATGCAACCATAATCAAAATTGTGAGTAACGCTACGCCTCGCTGACTCTTTTTATAGCGTACCATTATGCCCCTCCTTCTTTGGAGAGAGATAAATTCCCTTGATTTAAGCTATAAATCCACTCATAACTTACTCCTGCAACGGTGAGTTGTATTTTTATTCCTTTCGGTAACTTTCTAAACTCTTCAGGTTTTGTGGGATCAAGATTAATCTCTGGCCATCTTGTCACTTCCTGCGGTGTCAACACTATAACTTCAAATTGTTCTACTTGGCTCAACAGCGTACTTGATAAAGGTTGCTCTTTGTTTGAAGTATTTAAATTACTATATTTAAGACGATAAAGCTTTTTTTGATCAGGATCATATCGATATTCAATACGCTCAAAAGGTGATAATCCTTGCTTTAAGGGATCAGTAACACCAGCTTTACTAAAGCGAAGAACTTGGTTGTCAAGCTCTAGAGCTGGATGTAACTGTCCGCCTTGATTAGCCGATAACGGTATAATTTGCAATGAATCCCGTAAAACTTGCTGATAAGCATCTTGTAATTCAAATAACTTTACTTCATGTTGAGCATTACGATCTCGGACCTTTAATAAATAATCAAAAACCTTCCACCCCAACAAAGATAAAATGGCAAAAATTGCAATTGCAACTAAAAGCTCAACTAAAGTAAATCCTGAGGCACGAATTAATCGAGCACTGCTCGATCGTGCCGCAAGACTTGAAGTTTCTCTTCGGAAGCTATATTTATTGTTTATCATTATTTTGCTTTCATTGGATAATTAAAAAATACTAAGTGAGTAATACCATTTTGAATTTTCCCTTTATCAGAATCATATAAGCTAATTTGCAAATTTACTTTCTGAACATTCGGGCTAATTGTGGATTGTGCAGATTTATCAATCTGCCAAGTTTCACCTTGGGAAGTAACCTGCTTACTTTGCGTACCTTCAAGCCATTCCTGATTTATCTCCATTAAAGCAACTTCATTCATTGCTACAAATTGAGCTTTTGTTCTAAGAATTGCATTTGAGGTAGATTGAGTGTACTGCATGGCTACTTTAGTTAGCGCGACAGCCGCCACTGCAAAAATTGCTAAAGCAACCATTACTTCTAATAGAGTAAAACCTTTAAATTTCATTTATTTTACCCAAATGATCAATTTGTATTTCTGAACCAATTGGTTTTTGTTCAAAGTAAAACTGTATTTTCACCGTTTTAGCTTCGCCATTGCCAAACCAGATTAGCTGAGGAGTTTGTCCTCCAATTAAATCCGTATTTGTAGCTTTTGAATAGTTCTGCTCATCTAAAGGTTGTACCGTAAACGATACATGTTTAGGTAATCGCCGCGTAGTAAATTCTGAATATTTTTGCCAGCGATTTTTTAAATCTTGAACCTGCAATTTACTCTGGTCGTGATACTCATACAATTCATAAGAAAAAGGTGAAACATCGGTTTCACTCAGAGTAGATAGAGCTAGAACACGAGACTGATCAAGCGATTCTTTACCAATTTTATGCATATCAAGCAAAAATAATTCTCTTGCTTGCATTGCTTTCTTTTGGTCAACTCCACCTATGTTGAGTACAACTAGAGAGGTCATAATCGTCATAATAACAATCACCACCATTACTTCTATGAGAGTAAAACCTTTTTGGGATTTAAGTGGTGATTGAGACTTCATATCGACCTAAGCATATTGCTCAACAGCTTGTTTAGGTAAGGCTAATGCCTGATCAATATAAGCCACTCTTAAAGTGTCTCTTGAACCTAAATATCGTTGATAAAAACTTGAATTGAGAATAGCTGCCGCGCCATGAGTTAATGACCAAATAGAAGCAAGATAATCTCGTGTAGGCATATTGCTTTGAATAGATTCTAAATAGTGGTCTGTCATGCGAATGATAATTCGCAATCTCTGTTTACGCACCTGATAAAGTTCGTGGAAAAGATGATGTACACCTTGAGCAGTAATCGACAATTTTTCTTCAATTTGATGAAATAAAACTGTTCGTTCAGGATGATGTAAATGATGCAACATAAAAAAGGCCAAATGTTCTGGAAAGGCCTTTTCAGTATCTTGAACCATTTCAAGTAACATACGCTCATTACGAATAATCAACAGCATGTACAACTCATCTTTACTTTGAAAGTGTTTGTACAGAGTTCCTTTTGCTAAATCAAGCTCAGCAGCCAGGACATCAAGTGTCATGCCAGCTTCGCCATTTTCTAGCAATAATTGTTCCGCAACCTGAAATATTAATACTTCTCTTGCTCGGAACTGAGCCTGACGATCCATCTTCACGCAATTACTCTCTTATATAGTTTCTATAATCTAAATCGCTTTTAGCAAGTTCTCAAAATTTTGTGAGGTGATCATTGCAATTTCCTCAACCGATTTATCATATACATCACTGAGCGCTTTGGCTACATAAGGCACATATTTTGGTTCATTTGTTTTACCGCGATATGGAACTGGTGCTAAATATGGACTATCTGTTTCAATTAAAAGACGATCTAGTGGCACTTGCTTAGCTACATCCCGCAAATCTTGTGCATTTTTAAATGACACAATACCTGAAAAAGAAATGTAATAGCCACAATCAAGCACAGCTTTAGCAGTTTCCCAATCTTCAGTAAAACAATGCAGAATCCCATGTGTTGAGTGTTCAGCACGAATAATATCTACCGTATCATGCTTTGCTGATCGGGTATGAACGACAACTGGTTTTTTTACAATTTTTGAAGCCTGGATATGTCTTGCAAAACATGCCTTTTGCTCCTCAATAAAATCTGTACTGTGATAATAATCCAGTCCAGTTTCACCTAAAGCCCACACTTTTTCTGATTGAGCCAATTCAACCAAATATTCAGTTGTTGCACGAGCCATTGTGTCCACATCCTCACAAGGATGTACGCCTACCGTATAACCTACATCAGCATGTTTCTTTGCAATTTCAGCTAGTGCAATATGGTCATCCAGATCAACGGAAATTGCCATAAACTTAGACACTCCTTCTGCTCGCGCTGCTGCAAGCGCAAGGTCCAGATCACCGTTATAAGGCGTTAAATCTAACATCGTTAAATGGCAATGCGTATCAACAAACACTTTTCTTTCCTATTTAATTACATGGTATAACTTGGACGATCTAGAGACATACTACCAGCCAAAACTCGTTCTGCCTCAGTTTTATAATAAATTCCCTTATCTCCACTTAACTGAATAGCAAAACCTTGAGGTTTAAATCCACTTTGTTTATGGGAGATCCAGATTACTTTGCCTGTTAGAGGAATTTTTTGAGACTGCTCAGGCAAAGTTGCCAAAATGAAAATTTCTTGCCCCATCTTTACCTTTTGTTTTGATGGTACGAATAGGCCCCCACCTTGCACATAACCCATATAGCTTGCTTGCAAAGTAGCTTTATCAGGAATATTTACCTGAATAATCCCCCCCATTTGCGGCTGCATTATCTTCCCCTTAAATGTTCATTAACGTTATAAACAACTGATCTATAATTAATTGACTTTGTACATTTTGCTCAACAAGCTTTTTTGCTTGTTGTAGTTCATTATAAATATTAAATAAGCTTTCTAAATCATAATATGGACTTAACTGATCAAAATCTAAATCCGTATTTTTCTGTGGTTGATTTAGCTTGACACAAATTAAATCTCCCAACAAGTATTCAAAAAGCATCATAAAATCACTAAAACTTAACTCTTTTTGCCATTTGCCTGAGAAAAATAAAGGCATATTTTTTTGCGCTACAATTTTAAGCCAATCATTTAAGAAAGTTTGTCGTTTAGTAAACCAATCACTTTTTGCAATTTCTATGGCTTGTAAAGGCATATCATTGGATAAGCCAAGGAGTAAATCAGGTTGCACTTCGGCAATTTCAGATAAATGCTCATTTAAATATGAAGTAGCTTGCTCATATGAAATACGATCTAATGCAAAATGTTGTAGTCGGCTGCGAATAGTAGCTGGTAATTTAAGGTAGTGATCAGCCAGCAAGATTAAAACAACTCGTTCACCAGGCTCTTCTAAAGTCTTTAGTAAAGCATTTGAAGATGCTAAATTAAGTGCCTCAGCAGGTTCAATCACGATAACACGCCAACCTTCTCCCGTTTGTTGTACGAAAGGTAGTAAGTCACGTATCTTTTCTATTTTAATTTTTGCATTCTGCTTTTTATTTTCTTCATCCGTTGTGATATGAACATAATTGGGATGAGTGTCTGATTTTAACCATTGACAACTGCTACATTCCCCGCAAGGGCCTTGCAACTGCTTATTTAAACAAAGTACCCATGCTAAAAAATGTTTAGCAAAAGCATGTTTTCCGCAACCTTGCTTGCCGTAAAATAAAAGACCATGACCAATATTGGGAAACCTTGTTGTCAAGGTTTCCCATGTTGTTTGCTGCCAAGGATAAACCTTTGAAGTTACATTCGGATTCATTAAAAATTAACGCTTATTCAAAAGATTCAACAGGCATATTATTTAACCGATCAAGATCAGCTTGTGTGTCCACACCGGGTGGTAAATTTGCTTCGGCTACAGCAATTGCAATTCGATGACCATTTTCTAAAACACGTAATTGTTCAAGACTCTCAAGCCTTTCAAGCTTACCCATATCCCATGTTACATATTCTTGTAATAAGTTGACTCGATAAGCATATAAACCTAAATGGCGAAATGCTTGTGAATGTAAATTCTGTTCATCATGCTTAGCCCCATCTCGATCATAAGGAATGGTAGCCCGACTAAAATATAAAGCTTCATTTTGTTTTGACATGACTACTTTTACAATACTGTCACGCTGGAACTCATCTAAGGTATGAATCGGCTCACACAACGTAGACATTGAACAATTCGGTTTATCAACCAAAAGTTTTGCAACTTGCTGAACAAGTTGAGCTGGTAATAAAGGCTCATCTCCTTGAACATTTACAATAATATCATCTGCATCCCAGCCCTTAATACGAGCCACCTCACTTAAACGGTCTGTACCTGAAGGATGATCAGCGCTAGTAAGAACCACATCTATTCCATCTGCACGACAAATCTCAGCAATACGTTCATCATCTGTTGCCACACACAGATCATCAAAACCTTCGACTTTTTTTGCCTGATCCACTACACGCAAAATCATAGGACGGTTATGAATAAGCAACAATGGTTTACCTGGCAAACGCGAGCTTGAGAAGCGCGCTGGAATGACGATGTGTTTCATTTTTTCTACCTAAGATAATTGAATATCAAGTTCTTGCAATTGCTGTTTTAAAACCTCATAACACTGTGTAGACAGGACGGCTTTAACAGGAACTACCCAAATAGACTGTTTAAATTCAGGATGTTTTTCAAGTAATGGTAATAGTTTAACTGCATCTTTCTCAGTTGTAATAAGTGGCAGCTCGTCATTAAAAATTAAATCATTAATTGTGTAATCATGATGATCGCGAAATGCGTGTTCTTGAAATTGTTTCAGGCCCAAATCTTTAAGTGTTTGATAAAAGCGTTGAGGAAAGCCAATACCGACTACAGCGTGATAACTATTCTCAGGATTGAAATTCGGTTTAGAACTAGACAAAGGATTGAGTAAATATGGCTGTCCTACCTCGAGGTGCATATTTAATTCTGTAGCAGGTTTATAAGTATGCTCAATCACCGTTCCTGTTTCTAAACGCTCAACAGGTTCGCGTAAATAGCCTTCAGGTAATAATTTTTTATTACCTAGACCACGATTTTGATCGAGTACAATCCACTCTATTTGCCGTCCTAATGCCCAATGCTGTAGCCCATCGTCACTAATAATCAAATCTATTTCTGATGACTTAAGCAATAGTTCTATTGCAGCCTGTCTATTTGGACCTACCGCCATTGGTACACTTGTAGCCTGAACAATTAATGCAGGCTCATCGCCAACCTGAGCGGCCTGTGCACCTGAGGTAACTAACATGGGAAAAGGACCACTACCCCCATACCCCCGACTAATCACCCCAACTTTTACATTATGCTGCTGTAGATAATTCACCAGTTCTATTAATAATGGAGTTTTCCCACTTCCACCAACCGTAATATTACCAATAATCATCACAGGCACAGGTGCTTTATAAACTTGCTTAAAACCTGAATAATAAAGATGACGATTGAGTAGAAACCCAGCACGATACAAACAAGACAATGGACGTAAAGCAACTAACCAACTCGATTGCTTATTCCATGCATTCTGGATCAGCTGGGCTAATGACATGCTTAGTTATCCTCGAAATTACGTTGGTGTAATTGATAATAAGCACCATGTTTTGCGAGGAGTTCTTGGTGAGTACCTTGTTCAACAATTTGCCCTTGATCCATCACTACAATACGATCAGCATTTTCAATTGTTGATAAA
Organism: Acinetobacter lactucae; assembly: GCF_001605885.1. Classification (GTDB taxonomy): domain Bacteria; phylum Pseudomonadota; class Gammaproteobacteria; order Pseudomonadales; family Moraxellaceae; genus Acinetobacter; species Acinetobacter lactucae. The sequence goes on from NZ_LRPE01000004.1 coordinate 153,148, forward strand.
CGGTGAGCAATAACGATCGTTGTACGGTCTTGCATCGCTTCATCAAATGCTTGCTGAATAAAATGTTCAGATTCATTATCAAGAGCACTTGTAGCTTCATCTAAAATTAATATTGGAGCATTCTTTAAAATTGCTCGAGCAATAGCAATGCGCTGACGTTGACCACCTGATAAATTTAGGCCTTGAGCCCCTAAAACAGCATCATAACCATTTGGTAAATTCATAATGAAGTCATGTGCATATGCAGCTTTTGCAGCAGCATGGATTTCCTCATCTGAGGCACCCTGCAACTGACCATAAGCAATATTTTCACGAACAGTACGGTTAAATAATACAACTTGCTGATTTACCATTGCGATTTGTGTACGCAGAGAAGAAAGATCAATGTCATTGATTGGTAAATCATCTAAATAAATTTGCCCACTTGATACCTCTTGAAAACGTACCAACATGTTAACCAATGAGCTTTTACCAGCGCCTGAACGTCCAACCAATGCTACAGTTTGACCCGGAAGGATATCTAAAGAGAAGTCTTTAATCGCTTGTACACCATCGGCATAATTTAATGCCACATGATCAAAACGAATTGCACCATTTAGTTTAGGTTTTAATTGTCCGTTATTTTGCTCTTCAGGCAAATCCAACAACTCAAAAACAGAGTAAGCTGCAGCTAAACCACGCTGTAACTTTTCATTAACATCAGTCAGGTTTTTAACAGGTTTTGCTAATAAACCAGCAGCTGTAATGTAAGCCACAAATTCACCAGCACTTGTATTACCTAAAATCTGTGGTCGTAAAGCTAACCATACAATAAGGGCCATAGCACAAGCCATCACCACCTGAACCACTGGGCTATTCAGGTTTTGTACAATCACCATTTTTAAACCGCGTTTTAAGTTTTCTTCCGATGACTTATAGAATCGTGCTTGTTCAGACTCTTCACCGGCAAAACTTTTTACTACCGCATTACCATTAATACTTTCTTGGACAACGTGATTCACATCACCCATCGTATCTTGAACCTGTAACGAAAGCTTTCGCATACGTTTTGAAGCTTTACGCACCAATATACCAATTACTGGTAAGAATACAAAAATACATAGCGTAAGGCGCCAATTGGTATAAAAGAGATAACCCAACAGCCCTAGAGTAATCATCCCATCCCTAACAATGGTTCTTAATGACTCCGAAGAAGCTGCTGTTAGCTGCTCAACGTTATACATAATCTTGGCAGTAATATGACCAGATGAATTATCTAAGTAATATTGTGCAGGTAATCTTAAAAGTTTGGCATAAACTTCTTGTCGAATACTAAAAACCAGACTACGTGAAATCACCGCAGTATAGTAGCCGCCCATAAATAGGCCTAATCCACGAAAAAAAACCAATAAAATGATTAGTATTGGGAACCAATCCAAATCTGCTCTACTGCTATTTTGGATTGCATCAATAATAAACTTAATCAATTTAGCAACGGAAACTTCTGTTGCTGAGTTAATACCGAACCCGATAAGAACTAATAAGGCCACGCCCCAATAAGGTTTTAAATAGGCTATGAGACGCAAATAAACCTTAAAATCTTGATTCACTCAGAAAAACCTCTAGAAGGAACTTTGGTACTAATATTGATGTTAACAAAACCGAGTTGTCCTGCAACATCCATAACGCGGATTACATCCTGATGAGACGCTTTGGCATCCGCAGCAATGATGAACATAAAATCACGGCGCTCTTGAGCAACTTGCTTAATTGCAGTACTCAGATCAGCAACCTCTTTAGACGAAAGTGCCTGACCATTTACAGCATAATGACCACCAGAGTCTACCACGACTTCAATTTTGTGATCGTACTGTTTTGGTGGAACACCTTGTGCATCTGGTAACGTTAAATTGATACGACTTGGCTGATTAAAAGTAGTCGACAATAATAAAAAAACTAAAATGAACAGCAAACAATCAATCATGGGCGTTAAATTGATATGAATGTCTTCGACCTGAGAACGTTTAAATTTCATGTGGTTCTTTACCCATTACCCAACACGACGGTGTTCTGCTATAGACGATGAACGTTTATAGAACAATGAGGCATGAAATAAAGTCGATTGCTGTTCTAACTCAGCAATATAATCCTGCACTACTCTTTGGAAATAGCGATACGCGATTAAAGCTGGAATCGCAATTAACATTCCCACGGCTGTGGTAATAAGCGCTTTAGAAATACCCGGAATCATTAAACTTGGACTACCAGCCGATCCAAAATCAATCACAAGGAATGATTCAATAATCCCAACCACCGTACCCAGCAACCCGAGTAAAGGTGCCACTGCACTCAAAGTTCCTAAGAAGTTAATGTTTTTTTCTAAATAAGAAATTTCTTGAGAAGCTGCTACTTCCATTTGCGCACGAGCAAATTGCTCACCATGCTCTCGATGATCAAAACCGGCTTTTAAAATGTGAGCTAATGCGCTGTTTTGCACTTCTACATTTTGCTCCAAATTTTCCATAATATCGTCAGTTCTTAAAGAACTATCATCAATTAATGCTTTGGGTAGAACTTGTGAACGTCTTAACCGAACAAAACGCTCAATACTGATCGCAACAGTTAAAATCGAGCATAGAATTAAAGGCAGCATCAACCAACCACCCGCTTTCACAAGTTCCCACATATCTTCTTCCCCAAGAATATAAAATTAGAAATATATGACCCAAATGCAAATTAATCAGGCAAACAAATATTTAAAATGCCATCTAACTCGTCTAAGGTATGGTAATGAATAACCAGCTTACCCTTACCTTTTTGATTATGATCAATTTTTACATTAGCGCCAAAACGCTCTGATAGTTTTTGTGTCAATTGTTCAATATCTGGTGCAACAGGCGCTTTCTCCCTCTCCTGTTTAGGTTCACTTCTATCACGCACCAATTGCTCTGTTTGACGAACAGATAATCCTTTTTCAATTACAATTTTAGCAATATCTAATTGATCTTTACCTTTTAACGTCAAGATAGCTCGAGCATGCCCCATATCAAGTAGACCTTGCTGCATAAAATCTTTAATTTCATCAGCCAGACTCAATAAACGCAGTAAATTACTGACTGTAGTACGGGCTTTTCCTACCGTTTCAGCAATTTCTTGATGACTTAGACCGAATTCATCATGAAAACGCTGTAAGGCTATTGCTTGATCAATCGGGTTTAAATCTTGGCGTTGAATGTTTTCAATGAGCGCTAAAGCAATCGCGACTTGGTCATTTAAATCGCGAACAATTGCAGGAATTTCAGTTAAGCCTGCAAGTTGTGCAGCACGCCAACGACGCTCACCAGCAATGATTTCATACGGATATGCTTCATCATCAACTGGACGAATGACAATAGGTTGCATCACTCCATGTTTTTCAATAGAAGATGCTAACTCTTGCAAATCATGTTCATGAATAAAGCGACGTGGTTGATATTCACCACGTTTTAATAAATTTACATCAATTTGTTTCAACTGTCCGTGATCAAGTGCCTGAGCTTCAAGTTGTAATTTTTCTTTTTGAATTGAACCAAGTAATGCATCTAAACCACGACCTTTAGCCAATCCGCGTTTTTTGATGCTCATACTTTACTTCCTTTCTTCACTTTACTTTTCTTTAACATCTCAGCTGCAAGATTTAAGTATGCAACTGCACCTTTAGAACTTTTCTCAAAATAGATAACTGGTAAACCATGTGCTGGCGCTTCTGCTAAGCGGACATTACGCGGAACAACAGTATCATAAAGTTTTTTTCCGAAATACTGTTCTAACTCAGCAGATACATCACGTGTTAAAGCATTTCGTGCATCGTACATTGTACGTAATACACCAATAATTTCTAAATCAGGATTTAATGCCTTTTGAATACGGTCTATAGTCTGCGTTAAATCAGCTAAACCTTCTAGCGCATAATATTCGCATTGCATTGGAATGATTACACTATCTACAGCTGCCAAAGCATTAACAGTAATCAAGCTCAAGCTTGGCGCACAATCCACAATGATAAAATCAAATGAGTTTCGGATTTCATTCAGAGCATTTTTTAGAATAAATTCGCGCCCTTCTTGCTCTGCAATAGCAAGCTCAACACCGGAAAGTTCACGATTAGAACCTAAAACTTTATATCCGACTTCTGCTTTTTGAATAGCTGTTTCAATTGGTACTTCGCCAAGTAGAACATCCGTAATGGAATACAAAAGATCGTTCTTTTGAATTCCGGACCCCATCGTAGCATTACCTTGTGAATCCATATCTACAAGTAATACACGTTTCTTTAATACAGCTAGAGACGCTGCAAGATTTACTGCAGTCGTTGTTTTACCAACACCACCCTTTTGGTTTGCAATCGCAATAATTTGAGCCATGGTAACCCTAATACTTTTTATTTAAATACGTTGAAGTAAAAGTAAATGACGTTGTTCATCAAGTCTTGGTACATTCAGCTCAATCACTTTACATGAAAAGTCCCGTTTAAGTTGCTCAATTTCCTCAACTGGCACAACTCCTTTCATTGCTGCAATGATACTGCTCTGATGCAAGTATGGCTGAGCTGCATCTACAAAATCCGTTAAAGAAGCAAAAGCACGACTTGTTATGACATCAAACTGACCAAGCTCATCAATTGTATCTTGATTTTCAACGCGTGTTTGCACTGCTACTACGTTTTTAAGCTTAAGGTCAGCAATAAACTGTTTCAAAAAACGAATTTTCTTACCATTTGAATCAAGCAATACACAAGAACGTTCCGGCTGACACAAAGCAATGATCATGCCCGGCATACCGCCACCTGTACCTACATCGAGCAAACGGCCTGTTGGCAAATCTTTCAAAATACTTAGGCTATCTAACAAATGCTTCACTAACATTTCTTTCGGATCACGAATCGCTGTTAGATTATAAGCTTTGTTCCAAAGTACCAAAGCATCTTGATACTTCAACAATAATGTCAAAGCTTCATCGCTAAGCGATAAACCTAATTTTTGACTACCCTGTTGTAACTCTTGAAAAAACGGATGCATAAACAGATAACATCTAAGTAAAATTTAAAACAAAGTATACCCATTTATGCATCGTGGAACACTAGTTAACGATTAGGGATTACACACTTAATCGTAGAAGCCTTCACGAATTTGCAAATCTAGCTCCATTAAACGCTCAGGCGTTCCCACATCTACCCATGCACCTTTAAGCTTTTCACCAGATATTTTTTGACTGTGCATCGCTTGCTTCAATAGTGGAGCTAAAGGACGCTTACCCGCTTCCAATCCATCAAAAAGCTTAGGATGAATAACCGACACACCACTGAAAGTGAGGTTCTCGCCCGTCACATCTTGATCGAATGTAAAAGCGCGCCCATCCAATAATGTAAAGTCGCCTTCAGGATGCTGTTTAGGATTATCAACCAACACAAGATGTGCCAAATCATCGTTTAACTTAATATGGCGTAGAGCTTCAAAATCCATTGTGGTCCATACATCTCCATTCACCAGAATAAAAGGATCTGTTCCAAGCAGTGGCAAAGCATTAATAATTCCACCCGCTGTTTCCAGACCTTCTTCCTCTCGTGTCCAACGGATATCAACACCAAATTGAGAGCCATCACCTAAACTACTGATGAGTTTATCTGCCAACCATGCAGAATTGATGACGATTTCAGTCACACCAATTTTCTTAAGTTTTTCAATATGCCACACAATAAGGGGCTTACCGCCCACCTCGAGCAAAGGCTTTGGTGTATATAGCGTAAGTGGACGCATGCGATTGCCCAAGCCAGCAGCAAGAATCATTGCTTTCATTATGCTGCTACCTCATAGCTACCATATTTCTCGATAAACTTAGGCATCACGATGTTATTCATAAATACCATAAACTCTTCAAGTTCAGCATAACCACGGCTTTCTTCGAGTAAATACCACATGACACGTGGTAAATCCTTCAAATAACCTGACTTACCATCACGCTCAAACAAACGAACAAAAATGCCTAGAATTTTAATATGACGTTGAATAGCCATTAAATCCGCATCACGTTTAAATTGATCAAAGCTACGGTTTTGTTTAGTCGACGCTGGCAACAGGTCATAAAACACTTTAAACCATTGATAAACACGATCAGCGTTCCATTGAACATAGGCATCACGCGTAATCGAAATTAAGTCATATGTATCCGCACCAACAACAGCATCTTGAAAGTCGATTACCCCCAACTCTTGCTCATTGGTAATTTTCATCAAATTTCGACTATGAAAATCTCGATGTACAATAACTTGCGGTTGGGCTAATGCAGCACGAGCCAAGAAGTCAAATGCATTATCAATCGTTTTTTTCTGTTCAGCAGTCGGCTGAATAGAAAGTGACGGCAACATCCAGTCTGTAAGTAGCTGCATCTCCGACATTAATTTTTCGTAAGAATAAACTGGGAACTGTTTAGTCCCGTCAATAGACTGCAATTGAATAAGTTGTTTAAAACTTTGTTCGTAGTATTTATCAACAGTTTCATTAGTTAATAATGTCGATAAAAGCACATCACCAAAGTCTTCTAATAATAGAAAACCTTGAGCCAGATCTTTCGCGACGATCTGAGGCACACGTACGCCATGGCTCGCAAAAAACTCGTCAATGGTCACAAACGGAACACAGTCTTCTTTTTCTGGAGGGGCATCCATGAGCATATACGTTTTATTTTGTAACTCGATACGCGCATAACGGCGGAAGCTTGCATCACCTGCTAAAAAAGCGATCTTAAATTGATCATTTTCAAGAACAGATGTAAGCCATGTATATATCAATTGTTCACGTTGTGTATTCATTTGCAATAAAATCTAAAACAAGCTGAGATTTTTGAAGGGTTAAGTGTAGCCACTTATAAACTTTTTCTCTATGATGCGACAATAATTAATTGTGAATTAGCATACTTGGTTAATGAGACAATGAAGCATCAGTTTAAATTTAATCCTTTAGCGACAGCTATTTTTACGCTCTTATGTGGCTCCATACAATCAAGTTATGCTGAGTCAACTGATGTTGTCTCCAATATAGACAATAATCAACTTAAAGCGAGCATCAAGGAAGCTTACCCAGGTCAAGAATTCTTTCAGCAATACTATGTTGATAAATCTGCGCCTGAAGCTCAGCTTCGTGACAATAAATATTTAAGCTCAGCATTTTGCCAAGGCACATGGGTTACACCAATCAACCCTGAGACCAAAGCTTTAGATGCAGATAAAGCGACTTCTGTCGTTACGGCTAACTACGGACACTACAATCCAGCGGGTGATTCTGTTTTAGAAGGTGATGTCGTTATTGATCAGGAAGGACGCACAGTTCGCGCTGATAAAGTAACGATTGATAAGACCCAAACCTTTGCGCATGCACAAGGTCGAGTACAGTTAGCTCAAGGCGGGTTACTTTCACAGAGTGATGAAATTAATTACAACCTAAAAACCCAAACTGGGAATTTAGACAATAGTTTTTATATTTCTGAACAGCAACATGCCCATGGTCATGCAGGAAAAATCGAAAGAACCTCACCAAATGTTATGGTTCTTAATGATGCAACCTATACGACTTGCCCACCAGGCCAAAAACCTGGTTGGAAAATCCAAGCAAATAAAATCGAGTTAAATCAGGAAACTGGACGCGGCGTAACTCGTGGAACAAAATTATATGTTAAGGACGTTCCTGTTCTAGCTGTTCCCTATTTTAACTTCCCGATTGATGACCGCCGTACTACAGGTATTCTCAACCCACAATTTGGTTTCTCTAACGATGGTGGTGTTGAGCTTTCTGTTCCGGTTTATTTAAACCTTGCGCCTAACTATGATCTGACACTTACTCCGCGATATTTAGCAGACCGCGGTGCAATGCTAAAAGGTGAGTTTAGATATTTAACCGATGGCTTTGGTGCTGGTGAAATGTGGGGTGGTATCTTGCCATCCGATAAAAGTTATGATGATAAAGACCGTAAAGATTTCCATTTTTTACATAATTGGGATATCAATGATCAGTGGTCTACTAACCTAGAATATAACTATGCATCAGATAAAGATTATTTTTCTGATTTAGATAGTAGTCCGAACTCTAAAACAGATCTTAACTTACGTAGAGCTTGGGAACTTAACTATCAACATGGCATTCCGGGTTTAAAAGCACAGCTTAAGGTTGAAGATTTCCAGACACTTGATCCTGAAGTTGCAGATGCAGATAAACCTTATGCTCGTTTACCACAATTCTTATTAAATTACGTCACTGGTAATCCACTAGGCTTACAATACGAATTTAATAACGATACTGCTTACTTTAAGAAATCGATTAATGATGGCTCTGCTCAAGAAAGTAGTGGTACACGTATTTATAACCAGTTTGCAACACGTTATAACTACCGTACACCAGCAGCTTTTGTGATCCCTGAAGTTTCAGTACGTTCTATTCAAACGTTTTATGATAAGGACAGTATCGCATCTCAAGGTTTAGATGGCGGTTCTGAAAATAAATCAGTCGTTGTGCCTCAATTTACCTTAGACACTGGACTAAACTTTGAACGCGAAGGTAAGTATTTACAAACACTTACTCCACGTGCTTTCTATGCATATGCTCCGTATAAAAATCAAGACGGCTACCCTAACTTTGACTCAACCACTGCGTCAGTAAGTTATGATCAATTATTTAACCCATACCGTTTTTATGGTCATGATCGCCTAGAAGACAACAACTTCCTATCATTAGGGGTAAGTTATAGTCTCTTTGACACAGTAGGTTTAGAGCGTTTACGTGCAAGTGTAGGCCAAAGTTACTATTTCGAAGATCGTCGCGTCACACTAAAACAGCAGGATGAATTTGACACCGAGCGTAACACCGGTCCTGTTGTGAGCCTATCAAGCCAGCTTAATCAAAACTTCACCATTGCTGCTAATTCAGCGTGGATGTCGAATGGTGACAATGCTCAACGTGACTTCCAACTTTACTATACTGGTGATAAAGGAAATCTATATAACTTAGGCTATTTCTATCGTAAAGAAATTACTGGTCGTCAAGATACTTATGACCAAGTTGTTGCATCGTTTATACAACCAATTAAAGACAATTGGCGTATTATGGGCCACGTACAATATGACATGGACAATGATGTTGCCCGTGAACTCTTGCTAGGAGTTAACTATGAGTCATGTTGCTGGGGTATTTCTGTCTACGGCCGTTCATACTATAACGATCTAGACGATCCAAAATCTCCAGATGTTAGTGAAAAGCGCGCGATCATGGCCGAAATTACACTAAAAGGTTTAGGTGGTTTAAACAATAAACTCGCGTCTTTACTTGAAAATCGCGTTTTAGGTTTTAACAAAATTAATCAATCTTGGACACAACGTTAATGAAGACAAAGCATCTTAAACAGTTTTTTAAAGCAACTACACTTGCTGCCCTAATCTCTTCATCAATGCATAGTTTTGCCCAACCCGCTGATGAAGTTGTGGCAATTGTGGACAATAGCGTAATTTTAAAAAGCGATCTTCAACAAGGTATGGCTGAAGCAGCTCATGAACTGCAAGCTCAAAAGAAAGAAGTGCCACCTCAGCAATACTTACAGTTTCAGGTATTAGATCAATTAATCTTGCGTCAAGCTCAACTTGAACAAGTTAAAAAATATGGCATTAAACCTGATGAAAAGAGCTTAAATGAAGCTGTACTTAAAGTAGCAAGTCAATCTGGTTCTAAAAGTTTAGAGGCTTTCCAGCAAAAATTAGATGCTATGGCTCCGGGAACTTATGAAAGTTTGCGTAATCGAATCGCTGAAGATTTAGCGATTAGCCGTTTGCGACAACAACAAGTGATGTCTCGTATTAAAATTAGTGATCAAGATGTAGAAAACTTCTTAAAATCACCTCAGGGACAAGCTGCATTAGGTAACCAAGCACATGTAATTCATATGCGCATTTCTGGTGATAACCCACAGGAAGTTCAATCTGTAGCTCAGGAAGTACGTTCAAAGCTTACGCAAAGTAACGATATAAATGCCTTGAAAAAACTTTCAACTGCAAATGTAAAAGTTGAAGGTGCTGACATGGGTTTCCGCCCACTATCTGATATTCCTGCTGAACTTGCGGCTCGTATTACTCCCCTACAAGACGGTCAAACGACTGACTTAGTATCGGTACGTGATGGTGTACATGTTTTAAAGCTTCTTGAACGTAAACAAAATGAGCAAAAAGCTTTGGTACCTCAATTTCAAACCCGCCATATTCTCATTCAACCATCTGAAGTGGTGACACTTGAGAATGCCAAGCAAATTATTGATAACATTTATAAACGCTTAAAAGCTGGTGAAGATTTTGCAACACTTGCAGCAACCTATTCAAATGATACGGGTTCAGCACGTGATGGTGGAAGCCTAGGTTGGGTAACACCTGGAATGATGGTGCCTGAATTTGACAAAAAAATGCAGGACATTCCTGTAGGTGAAATTAGTAAACCTTTCCAAACTCAATTCGGTTGGCATATCTTACAAGTGACAGACAAACGTGAAAAAGATATGACTCATGAATATCAAGAGCGTATGGCACGTCAAATTTTAGGTGAACGTCAATTTAATACTGAAATTGATAGCTGGTTACGTGAAGTACGTGCAAATGCATATGTCGAAATCAAAGATCCAAGTCTAGACAAAAAGAACTTACAAAAGTAAGTCTTTTTCTCTTCATCAAAACCTGTGTTTATCACAGGTTTTTTTATGAATAAAATTTACCCATAAAAAACCGGTTATATAAATAACCGGTTTCTATAAATTACACCCTGACGGGAATTATTTATAACGATCAACCATTTTCTCTAAAGAAATTGGGCGAATCTTGTCAGCATTTCCAGCTGTACCAAACGCCTCATAACGATCAATACAAATTTGCTTCATTGAATCTACAGTTTTAGCAAAGTATTTACGTGGATCGAACTCAGATGGGTTTTCGGCCATGAACTGACGAATTGCACCAGTAGAAGCTAAACGTAAGTCTGTATCGATATTGATCTTACGAACACCATGTTTAATTGCTTCTACAAGCTGTTCAACAGGTACACCATAAGTCTCTTTAATATCACCGCCAAACTCATTGATTACTTTCAACCACTCTTGCGGCACAGAACTTGAACCATGCATTACAAGATGAGTATTTGGTAACGCTGCATGAATTTCTTTAATGCGGTCAATTGCCAAGATATCGCCTGTAGGTGGACGAGTAAACTTGTAAGCACCATGTGAAGTACCTACAGCAATCGCCAATGCATCTACATTAGTATCGGCAACAAACTGAGTCGCTTCTTCAACAGAAGTAAGAAGTTGTGAATGATCAAGTACACCTTCTGCACCGACACCGTCTTCTTCACCAGCCATACCAGTTTCAAGGCTACCTAAACAGCCAATCTCACCTTCGACAGAAACACCACATGCATGTGCTAAAGCAACAACATTACGAGTTACATCAACATTGTATTCGTAAGAAGTAGGTGTTTTACCATCTGTACCTAATGAACCGTCCATCATCACTGAGCTAAAGCCAAGCTGAATTGAACGCTGACAGATATCAGGGCTGGTTCCATGGTCTTGATGCATTACCACTGGAATATGTGGCCATTCTTCAATTGCAGCCAAAATAAGATGGCGTAAGAATGGAGCGCCTGCATATTTGCGAGCTCCAGCTGATGCTTGAACAATTACAGGTGAATTGGTTGCATCCGCGGCAAGCATAATTGCACGCATTTGTTCTAAGTTATTTACGTTAAATGCTGGTACGCCGTAGTTATGTTCAGCAGCGTGATCCAAGAGCTGGCGCATTGAAATGAGTGCCATAATATCCTCCCAGGTAGTGCGGCTTATTCTACCCTGTCATTTATTTCAATTCAGCAACAAATCACAGTATTTCAAAAAAAATCCCCGCATTTGCAGGGATTTTTTAACAAAAAACAACAAATTAATGTGTTTCTGAAGCAGCAGCCTCACTTGGCGCACTACCTTCAACCACATCTGTATTCTTTTCATCTAGAACTGGCTTATCAATCGCATCAATTGCTGCTTGTTGCTCAGGTGTTACTTTTTCAGAAACAGCAGTAGAAGCTGCCGATTCTTGTCCAGCTTGAGATGCTTCATCTTTCTTAGCACAAGCAGTCAACATCATCGGTACAATTAACATAGCAGCAAATGTAAGCTTCAAATTCATCACTATTGTCCACAGTTGGTGATTTAATGCTCATTATTATATTGCAGATATATGACAGTTTCATGACTTATCAATGAAAAAGGGATTGGTCACCCAATCCCTTCTTATTTCTATATAACAGTATTAAGCACGTTCAAGTAAAACAGCCACTGCTGGCAAAGTTTTTCCTTCAACAAACTCAAGGAATGCACCACCACCTGTAGAAATATAACCAATTTGATCAGCTACGTTATATTTATCAATCGCAGCTAATGTATCACCACCACCAGCAATCGAAAATCCTTCAGATTGTGCAACCGCAAGGGAAAGCGCTTTTGTACCTTCACCAAATTGATCTACTTCAAATACGCCTACTGGACCATTCCAGAGAATCGTTTTGGATGTCGTTAAAATATCAGCAAAAGCTTTAGCAGTTTCTGGACCCACGTCTAAAATCATGTCATTCGCAGTCACATCTTCTACTTTCTTCACAACAGCTTGAGCTGCTGCTAAAGAACCTAAGAAATCTTCAAAATTAATTTGTGATGCATCAGCAACCACAACATCTGTAGGAAGTGGAACATTTACTTTTGCAGCAATTTGCTTAGCAGTTTCAATCAAGTCAGCTTCATATAATGATTTACCAACATTAAAACCAGCAGCTGCCAAGAATGTATTAGCAATACCGCCACCAACAATCAGTTGATCACAAATAGTAGAAAGTGAGTTTAAAACATCGAGTTTAGTTGAAACTTTAGAACCCGCAACAATTGCAACCATTGGTTTTTCAGGAGTTTGCATTGCGCGGCCTAGTGCGTCTAACTCAGCAGCCAATAAAGGACCAGCTGCCGCAACTGGAGCGAAACGAGCTACACCTTCAGTAGATGCTTCTGCACGATGAGCAGTACCAAATGCATCCATAACAAATACATCACATAAAGCCGCATATTTTTGTGCAAGCTCTGGATTATTTTTCTTTTCGCCATGGTTAAAGCGCACATTCTCAAGCAATACCACTTGACCAGCTTCAACTTCAACACCATCAAGATAATCTGTTAACAATTTAACTTCTTGGCCCAATACTTCTGTTAAATAAGAAGCTACTGGTGCAAGTGATTGTTCTGGCTTTGGTTCACCTTCAACAGGACGACCTAGATGTGAAAATACCATCACTGCTGCGCCTTTATCTAAAGCAGCTTTAATCGTTGGTAATGCTGCACGTAAGCGAGCATCGCTAGTAATCACACCATTTTTGACAGGAACGTTTAAATCTTCACGAATAAGGACACGTTTGCCTGTTAAGTTAAGGTCAGTCATACGCTGAAAATTCATGTAAAGCTCTCTTTATGATTTTAAAAACGCGCCAATTTTAAATGATTACATCAAAAAAGGTTAGTTTTTTTGCATAAAAGCTGTAGAAAGCCCCAGTTTTGATTATGATAGAGGTAGTTATTTGATATTTCACCCATTATGTCTATTCATCCAGATCCACAAATCAATCGCTTAAATGTTTTAGGGGAACCTTTAGCAAGTTGTTGTTTTGACCCTATTACAGGCTATTTTAGAAATGGTTTCTGCCATACGGCAGTAACAGACCTTGGTCAGCACACCGTATGTGCACAAATGACCTCCGATTTCTTAAATTTTTCTCAGAAAATTGGTAATGATCTTATTACCCCTTTACCAGAAGTAGGCTTCCCTGGCTTAAAACCGGGAGATTTCTGGTGTATCTGTGTAACTCGCTGGGTAGAGGCTTATCAAGCTGGTGAAGCCCCTCCTGTTAAAATACATGCATGTCATCAAGCTGTATTAAGCTATGTACCTTTAGATGTATTAATGGAATTTGCAGTGTAATGGTTCAGCCACAAATTATTTTGGCATCCAGTAGTCAAACTCGCAAAGACTTAATGAATCGTCTTGGAATTAATTATATCTGTGTAAGTCCGGATATTGATGAAAGTCCTCGTGGTGAAACCCATGCCGATGAACTTGCGAAAAGACTCGCTTTCACAAAAGCCCAAGTGATTGCTGCACAAAATCCTAATGCGATTGTTATCGGTTCAGATCAAGTTGCTTGGCGAGAACATGCTCCGCATGACTTTATTGGCAAACCGATGACTATTGAAAATGCTAAAGCACAATTAGCCGAGAATTCTGGTCGAACTGTCTTTTTTAGCACTGCCCTCAGCGTGCAATGGCTCGATAGAAATTTTGAACAAACGCTCGTTGAACATTATCAAGTAAAATTTCGAACACTGAATCAAGCTGAAATTGAACGATACGTTTTATTAGATCAACCACTCCATTGCGCTGGTAGCTTTAAGTGTGAAAGTTTAGGAATTAGCTTGTTTGAAAAAATGATAGGCCTAGACCAGACAACACTTATGGGTCTTCCTATGATTCAACTTTGCCATATTTTAAGGCAGCTTGATCTACAAATTCCTTAATTCTAGATATTTTATAAATAGGTTATTTCCATGACAGAACCTTTAACAGTTTTAGGCGGTATTACTGCCGAGCAATTTTTAGCAGAGTATTGGCAAAAAAAACCTTTGTTGGTACGTAACGGATTGCCAGAGATTGTAGGTCTTTTAGAACCCCAAGATGTGCAAGAACTTGCTTTAGAAGAACATGCAAGTGCCCGACTCATTCGCCAAAAAGATAGAAACCCAAATGAATGGCACGTAAAGTCTTCACCTCTAACCAAAGGTGACTTTCAAAAGCTACCGAAATTATGGACTCTTTTAGTACAAGCAGTAGACCACTACTCTTTTGATCTTTCTGAACTCTGGAAAAAATTTCCTTTTATTCCTCAATGGCGCCGCGATGATATTATGGTGTCATATGCACCTAAAGGTGGCTCGGTTGGAAAACATTTTGATTTTTATGATGTATTTCTAGTTCAAGGTCATGGTCATCGTCGCTGGCAGTTAGGACAAATGTGTGATGTAAATACTGCATTTGTACCAAATCAACCTTTAAAACTTCTACCAGAAATAGATGTGCAATTTGATGAGGTTTTAGCACCAGGCGATTTACTCTATGTTCCACCTGGAATAGCACATTATGGGGTTGCCGAAGATGACTGCCTAACTTTCTCATTTGGCTTTCGCATGCCAAACGTTGCAGGAATGATGGAACGTATTAGCGATCAATTTTCAGCTAATATTTTACTTCAAAATCCTGTTGTAGATATCGCACGCAAACAAATGAGTCAAATTGGTGAAATTAACTCAACTGAACTAAGTTATCTAAAAGACTTAGTTTTAGCTCAGTTGCAAGACTCTACAGCACTTGATGCAGCAATCATGTCATATATGAGCGAACCTAAATATCCAGATAATATTCCAGAACCTGATGAGATCGAAGCCGATGATCTTCAAGAGATCTTACATGAAGGTTATGAAGTTTTATTAGAACCTGCCTCTCGCCTACTTTATACAGAAAATAACGGAATTCTAAACTTCTGGGGCAATGGCGAAGCACTATGTATAGCTGAAAATTTCGCACCAAAATTAAAAGCCATTGCTGATGGAGAAAGCTTAGCTTTTGATAGCCAATTCAATGATATTGAAATATTAGAAAATGTTGCTTACTTACTTAATGAATCTATTTTGATGCTCTTGCCACCTTCAGAGTAAGAAACTTTAATAAAAGTGGACTTTCAAACCAATGGGAAGTCCACTTTTTAATGAGCAAACAAACTCAGAAAATAAACTTGTTTATTACTCACTAATTTTTTGTCTGAAATTTTACAGTGGCTTATGATAAAAATTTTAAATTAAAAGATTTTGAAAAACGACTGCGTAAAAGAAAGTCTTAATTATTTTAAAATATAGTCGAGAATTTATGCCCCTGTTCCTTATAAGTAAGACTTAAGGGTTTAAAAAAATAATATCTTTTTTCTATCAATAACAAACAATACCTTGTAAAATTAAATAATCTAGATTCTCATTGATAAAGATCACCATTCAAGCTAATAGCAATTCATTTGTGAGAGGCTAAAATATGTCGAAAAAAGATGACATTATTAACACCGCATTAAGACTTTTTAACTCGTATAGCTATAATTCTATAGGTGTAGATCGCATCATTAATGAATCTGGCGTTGCAAAAATGACTTTTTACAAGCATTTCCCATCAAAAGAAAAATTAATTGAAGAGTGTCTACTTTTACGCAATACGCTTTTACAAAACTCTCTTACTTCAGCCTTATCAAAACACGATGAGTCAGACCCGCTTGCGAGAATTAAAGCAGTATTTTTATGGTATTCCGACTGGTTTAATAGTGAAGATTTTAATGGCTGTATGTTTCAAAAAGCATTGGAAGAAGTGTTAAAACAATACCCTTCAACCCATCAACCTGCCACTTTATATAAAGCTTGGTTGACTCAACTCATTCAAAACCTTCTTAATCAGTATGATGTAAAAGAACCAGTTCCATTATCTTTGTTATTAGTTAATATCTTAGAAGGTATGACCATTCAAGCCCAAGTCGAACATGGTTCAATAAAGATTAATGATTACTGGACTCGAGTAGAAAAATTAATCGATTTCGAAAGAGCTGCATAAAAATAAAGCGTGATATTCTTCTTCTTATATTTAATGATTCTTCTTATGTATCACGCTGCGTCTGAAAGTCATTTTGGTTCAAATTTAGACGTTTTTTTCGACCTTACTAAACCAAAATATACAGACCTGTCTGTACAAAACAGATTATATATTTAAAAAATAAAAACTCAATCATTTTTTATGATTTACTTGAAGATAAATTAGATTTAACTATTTATCGGAAGTAAATTTGAATGATTTTAGGTTGACTTCGATTCACTTATACTTAACAATTACACTCATAACACAATGCAACATTTTAAACACAAAAGAAATACAAATAGTTGTTTTTAATTAAAAAGACTGCTTATTTATCAATTCTCCTTATATTGCTTTTCAACAAAAACAATTGGATTGATTAGTTTTGCTACATTCATTTTCATAAGATCAATCTATACTATGCCCGCTATATTGATATAGGTATAAAGTATGAAAGATGGACTCCAAATTGAAGAAATGAAAAATGCGGCTGATTCAGTCGTTGGAATTCTTAAATCTTTGGCTAATACAGATCGTTTATTAATTTTATGTCACTTAGCTTATGAGGAGTTAAATGTTTCTCAAATTGAAGAGAAGACCCAAATTACCCAGCCTACTCTTTCACAACAACTTATGATGCTACGCAAAAGTGATGTTGTATCAACTCGTCGTGATGGCAAGCAAATTTTTTACTCTATTAAGGATGACAATATGCATTCAATTTTAAATACGCTTCATCAGCTGTACTGTGCAAGTAAATAATATTTTTTAAATTATAAATTTATAATAATAGTAGTAACTTCCTGAAATATGCGATTTTTCAGCTTGAAAGCTTAGAGTCCAATCCAAGCACAAAGTTTTGAAAATTCGCGTAGCTTTTCCAAAAGCTCAACCATATCTAACTTTTTGCCACTCTATTTTCTTTAGTTTATTCCAAACTTTCACAGCTTTTTGATATATCTAGTTTTTTAATGAGCAATTAACAAGCAAAATCACCAACTATAAAATTCAAAATATTAAATTAAATATATTAAAAACAATTATTTAATATTACCATTCATTATAAAAACTTATAGGTGCTATAAAAAAGCTTAAGATTCACATCACTTAAGTATAAAATACTCCGCTTGTTCAACCTTTAGCCATGATTAGGTTAATAAGGCCTTTATATGCTTGCATTCTTTTCTCGATTAAGCTTAGTCACTAAGATTATTATCGCCATTATTCTAGGGATAGGCGTTGCATTACTATTTCCGAACGTTACGCCTTACTTAAGTTTATTTGGTGAGCTTTTCATTAAAGCCTTAAAATCGGTTGCTCCTATTTTAGTTTTTGTATTAGTGCTTTCTTCTATTGCCAACTTTCAAGTAGGTCATAGCGCGAATTTACGTCCTATCATGATTTTATATGTGGTAGGTATGTTGCTTGCTGCTTTCACAGCTGTGGTTGTCAGTCTTTCATTCCCAAGCACATTATTCCTCAATACAATTTCACATAATGATTTACAAGCGCCTGGTAGTCTCGCAGATATATTAAAAAATTTGCTTTTAAGCTTTATTGCAAACCCTGTTCAAGCAATTAGTGAAGCTAACTTTATTGGTATCTTAGCTTGGGCAGTTGGCCTAGGTTTAGCTATGCGCCACAGTTCAGATACTACCAAACAAGTGATGCAGGATGTATCTCATGCTGTAAGTGCTATTATCCATAAAGTAATTGCTTTTGCTCCTGTTGGTATTTTCGGGTTAGTTGCCGTGACTTTTGCTGATGCTGGTCTTGCAACACTTGAGAGCTATGCACACTTATTAGTGGTGCTGTTAGGCACCATGTTCTTTGTTGCTTTAGTTATCAACCCTATTCTTGTTGCCCTTACTATACGTGGAAATCCATATCCTCTCGTATTTAAGTGTCTAAAAGAAAGTGGGATTACAGCTTTCTTTACGCGAAGCTCAGCAGCCAATATTCCGGTTAACTTAGATTTAGCAGAGCGTTTAGGTGTTAACCCATCTACAGCTAGTGTATCTATTCCTCTAGGCGCAACAGTAAATATGGCAGGTGCAGCAGTTACGATTACCGTACTTACACTCGCAACTGTAAATACGCTTGGTATTCATGTTGATTTTGCAACAATGGTTATTTTATCAGTTGTTGCTACAGTTTCAGCTTGTGGCGCTTCTGGTGTTGCTGGTGGTTCGTTACTTCTAATTCCTGTAGCTTGTAGCCTATTTGGTATTTCAACAGAAATTGCTATGCAAGTTGTGGCTATTGGTATGATTATCAGTGTATTGCAAGACTCGACAGAAACAGCCCTTAACTCTTCTACAGATGTTTTATTCACCGCAGCTGTAGATATTCGCTCTAAACAAGCGTCTTAAGCAAAATGCCCTTTCAACGCCTACCAAACTGGTTCCAATTTGGAGCTTTTTTGCTGGCATTTAATGCCGGAATGATTAATGTATTAGGGTTAATTACCCTTTTACATCAATCTATTTCACATATGACTGGCAACGTTAGTATGCTAGCGATGAGTTTGGTAGGGTGGCAACCAGAACATATTATTTTTTTGCTTCTGGTGATTATTTGTTATATTTGCGGTTCATTTTATAGTGGTTTTATTTTAGGTAGCAGTCATTTTCGACTGGGTCGTCGTTATGGCTTACCTTTGAGCCTTGTTGCCTTATTCATTTTCCTTTGCTGGCTATTGCTTCCTTATTTTCCGCGCTATGGATTATTATGGGCTTGTACAGCAATGGGTTTACAAAATGCGATGGTAAGTCACTATAAAGGAACAATCATCCGCACTACCCATCTATCCGGAGTGCTAACAGATATTGGTCTAGCGCTTGGATACAAAGCCAGAGGCTTAATTGTAGAAAATCGACGTATTATTTTACATTTACTTATTTTTGCTGGCTTCCTACTAGGTGGAATTCTTGCCGCTGTAGTACATCCATATTTGAAGCTACAATCATTTTTATTGCCAGCAATTTTAAGCTTAGCCTTAAGTATCTGTTACTGGGTAGTTTATCTTTATAGCACTTCAACTTCACATAAGGATTAAGACATGGTTAAAAATGCCTTACAAGCCCAGCTATTAAAAGCGGGTTTAGTTGATAATAAAAAAGCAAAAAAATTAACTAAGCAAGCTCATCACGAACAACGTCTTGGACTAAGTGATGAAGCTGAAATTAAAGCGAATGTTGAAAAGGCTAAACAAGATAAATTAGCTAAAGACCAGGCTTTAAATTTAGAGAAACAGAAGCAGCTTGAAGAAAAAGCACTTAAAGCATCAATCATTCAGATGATTAAACAACATAAGATTACTGATTTTGCTGGTGATGTGGCTTATCAATTTATTGATGAAAATAAAATCAAAAAAGTTTATCTATCTCAGCAAGTTTATAATGCACTTGTTGCGGGCAGTTTAGTTATAGCTAAAGATCAAGATCAATACGCCTATCTACCCAAAGCATTAGCTGAAAAAATTGATCAAAAAATGCAAGGTTTCATTTTAATTAATAATGCTGAGAAAAATGAACAAGCCACCGATGAAGAAGATCCATATGCAGCATATGTTATTCCAGATGACTTAATGTGGTAATACCATTCTTTGGCCTTTAGGAGACATATCTAAAGGCCCTTTTCAACTCAATGTGCGGCAATAATAATTTAACAAATATTCAAAATATTAAGAAAAAATACTTAAAGAATAAATTCGTTTACCCTTTATCTATTAATCTCGATATAATGAAGAATATTTTAGTCCTCGCGACGTTCTTGAAGGTTTCTTCAAGTCTCCAATTTTGCGTCATCTATTAATTAAAGACGTACAACATAATCAGTTCATGTGTATTTGCACATATTCAAAAGATCAAAACCCAAAATGAAATTGATCTAACTGACTTTCTGCAAATTAAATTGCAAAGACTTAAATGAAATGGCTTTTGTCTCAAAGGTAGTAATTCATGCTGAAGTGGTTTGAAAAACTTGTAGATCCCTACCCAACTAAAGGTTTGGATGAACCTTTACCGACTCGTTTTTTTCCATTTGTCTGGCAAGCTACGGAAGGTGTACGCCCTTACTTATTCTTACTTATTCTTTTTACAGCAGGAGCTGCAAGCTTTGAAGCCTTACTTTTTTCAAAGATTGGACAACTGGTAGATTGGTTAAGTAAAAGTCAACCTGAAAGCTTTTTAAGTCAACATGCTACTGATTTACTCATTTTGATTGGTGTTTTATTTACCAATATCTTTTTTGTAAATATACAATCTATTATTAAACATCAGATTCTATATAGCACTTTTCCAATGCGTTTGCGTTGGCGTTTCCATAATCTTTTATTGAAACAAAGCTTAGACTTTTTCCATAATGACTTTGCAGGAAGACTTTCTGCTAAGGTGATGCAAACAGCATTAGCAGTCCGTGAATTCTGGATCATCTTGGGTGACATGTTGGCTTATGTCAGCATTTACTTTATTACGGTTAGTATTGTTCTTGGCGCAATTTCGCCAATCTTACTTATTCCTCTTTTAGTTTGGTTAAGTCTATTTTTATTAAGCGCATGGTTCTTTATCCCTCGCTTAAGTAAAGTTTCTCAGCAACAAGCCGATGCGAGAGCGATCATGACGGGGCGTGTAACAGATGCCTACACCAATATTCAAACTGTAAAACTATTTGCTCATGCTGGTCGTGAAAGCCAATATGCAAAAGCATCAATGAAAGAGTTTATGACCACAGTCTATGCTCAAATGCGCTTAGGAACCCTCTTTGAAGTCAGCATTAATATGTTGTCTGCTGTCTTGTTTATAGGCGTAATTGGTACCTCAGTTTGGCTATGGACTCAAGGTTTAGCGGCATTAGGTGTTATCGCAGCAACGACTGCAATGATTTTAAAACTTAATAGTATGGCTGAATTCATGATGTGGCATATGTCAGCCTTATTTGAAAATGTCGGCACCATTCAAGATGGTATGCAAACATTAGGTAAAAAAATCAATATTCAAGATAAGCCGGACGCAAAATCACTGAACGTCACCGAAGGCGAGATTGTATTTAAAGATGTAAGCTTTGCTTATAACAATAAAAATGTAATTGATCACTTCAACTTACATATTAAAGCAGGCGAAAAAATAGGAATTGTTGGACGCTCTGGCGCAGGTAAGTCCACGCTGATTCAGTTACTTTTACATTTTTACCATCTTAAACAAGGTGCAATTTTAATTGATGGTCAAAATATTGAAGATGTAACTCAAGATAGTCTAAGAGCTAATATTGCTTTAGTGACTCAAGATACGTCTTTGCTACATCGCTCGGTTGCAGAAAACATTAAATATGGTCGCCCAGATGCGTCTGATGCAGACATGGAAAATGCTGTAAATAAAGCTAAAGCTGCTGAATTTATTCCGCAATTAGTTGATTTAAAAGGACGTAATGGTTATAACGCTCAGGTAGGTGAACGTGGTGTCAAACTTTCTGGTGGTCAAAGACAGCGTATTGCTATTGCACGAGTATTCTTAAAAGATGCTCCAATTCTTATTTTAGATGAAGCAACCAGTGCATTAGACTCGGAAGTTGAAGCAGCAATCCAGTCAAGTTTAAATGACCTGATGGTTGATAAAACCGTTATTGCAATTGCACACCGTTTATCTACTATTGCACAAATGGACCGTTTAATCGTTCTTGATGAAGGTCGAATTGCTGAGCAAGGAACTCATGAAGAGTTAATTGCGCAAGATGGTATATACGCACAATTATGGAAACGACAAACAGGCGGTTTCTTAATTGAGCAAAAAGTATTACAGGGTCAAGATTAATGCTTTATTTAGAAGATTTGAAAATTGGTGATCGTTTCATTAGCCGTGAATATGAAATTACCTTAGATGAAATCAAAAAATTCGCAAGCTCATATGACCCTCAACCCTTCCATATAGATGAAGAGCAAGCTAAGCACGATCCAATTTTTCAGGGGATCGCTGCTAGTGGTTGGCATACTTCTGCAATTACTATGCGGTTATGGACAGAATGTATGCCGATTCAGGGTGGCTTAATCGGTTCAGAATCAAGTTTACGGTGGCCACGCCCTACTCGACCAGGTGATAAAATACATGTTGAAGCTGAAATTTCAGCAATCACACCATCCAAAACAAAATTAGATCGTGGTATTGTAAGTTACGTTACGCAAGCCTTAAATCAAAATGGCGACGTATTACTTATTTCAACAACAAAAATTGTTGTCTTTAAAAAGAATGTTTAAAACATGGTTGATATGATTGTCTAACAGTTTTTATAAACTCAGATTATATTTCATGACAAGATGTGTAAGAAATGCATGTGACAAATTGATGAGAGCAATGGAACGCATATGAAAATTACCTCAGCTCGTCAAGATCAGGGTATTCCAGGAGTCTATGGCTTATTGCTATTAGATGTTGTTTCACGTTGGGGATATAACGATGAAACATTATTTGCTCCATTTAATCTTACTAGTGAACAACTGGCCGATCCTGATTATCGTATTTCTACACCAGTAGCAAATGAACTGGTTAAACACGCTCTTAATTTAACTGGTGAAACTACGTTGGGTTACCATCTCGGTACTCAAATGCGTATTTCGATTCATGGCTTCATTGGCTATGCAATTATGACAGCCAAGGATATTACAGAAGCAATTGCTCTTGCAGCACGCTTTATTCAACTACGTTTACCCTTTTTACAGCTCTATTTTTCAACGTTTGGTCCCAAAGCGACCTTACAATTACAATGTGATATAGAACTTGAGCCTTTACGTACAGAAATCGTTTTAGGCTTGACCATTGGTATTATGAGCATGGCCAAAGCGATTACGGGTATTGAAGACTTAGCCGGCGATGTAGATTTAGATTTTCCTGAACCGGAAGGTTTTGAAAAGTATAGAAATAAATTAAGCAGCACAATTCGCTTTAATCAACCCCATTTAATTTCAAGTTTTGATAAAAAATACTTAGGACTTAAATTAATCAATTCAGATCCAATCGCCAGTCAAGTTGCCATTAATCAATGTGAAGCTGAACTTTCTGCTTTAGGTGAACGCCGCCGTTTAGCAATGCGTGTTCGTGATATTTTAAGTAATTCTGAACAACATTATTTAAGCATCGAAAATGTAGCTGAATGTCTACATATGTCAGATCGGACGCTCAAGCGTCAATTAGCGGCTGAAGGAACTTCCTTTTCTACATTGGTTGATGAAGTGCGCTATCGACACGCAACTTCTTTGCTTTCACGTACAGACTATAGTCTTGAACAAATTGCAGATGAACTTGGCTATTCGGACGTTGCAAATTTTAGCCGTGCTTTTAAACGCTGGAGTGGCCGCAGCCCGAGCAACTGGCGTAAAGACCCATACTTATAATGTTTAAAACTATTGGACACAAGCTTAAGGAGTTACCATGAATCATCCTTCGGAACTGAAGTATGCACGTACACACGAGTGGGTAAAGATTGAGGGTGATCTTGTTATTACAGGGATCACCGATCATGCACAAGATGAACTTGGCGATTTGGTCTATGTTGAGACTCCAGAAGTTGGAAGCCAAGTTACCGCTGGCGAACAAGCTGGTGTAGTTGAGTCAGTAAAAACTGCATCTGATATTCACGCACCTGTGTCAGGTACAGTAGTAGAAGTGAATACTGATCTTGAAGATGATCCTGACTTTGTAAATGAAGACCCATATGGTAAAGGCTGGATTTATAAAATTAAACCAGACAATATTGCAGATGTTGAAAAACTTTTAACAAATTCAGAATATGAAGCTGGCTTATAAAAGATAGGCATCGTTTTCAATATTTGATAAAAACCAGTTTAGTCTTAAACTGGTTTTTCTTTATCTATTTAAAATTAGTGGTATGAATAGGTGACTTCTATGACAAAACTTGTTGTATTTTCAGGCGCAGGCATGAGTGCCGAAAGTGGAATCAGCACTTTTCGTGACAGTAATGGTCTATGGGAAAATTACGACATCCAACAAGTTGCCACACCTGAAGCATGGCAAAAGAACCCTGCTCTAGTTCAACGCTTTTATAATGAACGACGTAAAAATATTTTAGAGGCTAAACCTAATGAAGCACATCAATATATTGCCAAACTACAAGACTATTTTGACGTACAAGTGATTACTCAAAATATTGATGATTTACATGAACGGGCTGGGAGTTCCAACGTTTTACATTTGCACGGAAATATTCGTTTAGCGAAAAGCTCTGGCCCGCATGCACAATTTACAAATGAGTTTTACGATATTAATGGTTGGAAACTAGATTTAGAACACGATTTTTGTCCAGATGGCTATCCGTTGCGTCCACATGTTGTCTGGTTTGGTGAGGCTGTACCTGCTTATGAAGAAGCAATTAGATTAGTGCAAAGTGCGGATATTTTTATAGTAATCGGGTCCACGTTAAGTGTATATCCGGTTGCGGCTTTAGTACATGAAATTTCAGATCACTGTAAAGCTTACTATATAGATCCAAATGCAGATCATCTGCGTGTTCCCCACCAATATGAATTATTAAAGATGTCAGCGACTCAAGGAATGCATAGATTTTTTAAAAATTTAATCGGCTAATTGCTATTTTTAGACACTAAATAAGCCCAACGTGAATAAAAAAAATTATTAATTGAACAAAAAATTGTCGATTTTTTTAAGTTTATTCTAAATTTCTATAAATTTTTTTTGACCAATAGCCTATTTATAATTCTATATCGATTTAGTTTTTTTCAGAATGGCGTTTTTTTGCTGAAAAATTTAAAAAAAATAAATATTAAAAAATTATAAGTTAATGATTAATATTATAATTTTACATCTATAAAATCAATTTATTTCAAGTTACACAATGATACAAAAGTACAATATAAAAATAACAGTGCAAAAAAAATCTTTTGTGGTTGAATCTCAACCTCTTGGATGCCGTACAAGAAAACAGCGACCTGGATTAGGTTACAATCACGGATTATGGATATAAGGACACACATCCATTATGAGTTATTTTGATCCCACCCTCATCATGTTTATGGTGTACATCGTAGCAATGGTTCTTATTGGCTTATTTGCCTACCGTGCTACAAGCGACTTCTCAGATTATATTCTCGGTGGTCGTAGTTTAGGCAGTTTCGTAACTGCATTATCCGCAGGCGCATCAGACATGAGTGGTTGGCTGCTCATGGGTTTACCAGGCGCGATTTATCTTTCTGGTTTATCTGAAGCGTGGATTGCAATTGGTCTTATTATCGGTGCTTGGCTTAACTGGCTACTGGTTGCTGGTCGATTACGCGTTCATACTGAAGTCCAAAATAATGCACTCACGTTGCCAGATTATTTTACAAGCCGTTTTGACGATCAGAAAAAAGTACTCCGTATTTTTTCTGCGGTTATTATCTTGGTTTTCTTTGCAATTTACTGTGCTTCAGGCATGGTAGCAGGCGCCCGTCTATTTGAAAACTTATTCGGAATGTCTTACAACACAGCTATTTGGCTCAGTGCTATCGCAACCATCAGTTATGTTTGTATTGGTGGATTCTTAGCAATTAGCTGGACTGATACATTCCAAGCTGGCTTAATGATTTTTGCTCTGTTGTTAACACCAATCGTAACCTATCTTGCAATTGGCGATACGACTCATTTCGTTACGCTCATTGAAACTGCTCGCCCACATGCATTTAATATTATTTCAGATTTAAGTGTAGTGGCGGTTCTATCCTCCATGGCATGGGGCTTAGGTTACTTTGGCCAGCCGCACATTCTTGTGCGTTTCATGGCTGCTGACTCTGTAAAATCAATTCCTGCTGCTCGTCGTATTGGCATGACTTGGATGATCTTATGTTTAGTTGGTGCTGTCGGCGCTGGTTTCTTCGGTATTGCTTACTTTGAGCAACACCCTGAATTAGCAGCAGTTGTAAGCAAAAACCCTGAAACAGTATTTATGGAATTGACTAAAATCTTATTCAATCCATGGATTGTAGGTATCATTTTGGCTGCGATTTTAGCTGCTGTGATGAGTACGTTGAGCTGCCAGCTTTTGGTATGTTCAAGTGCATTAACAGAAGATTTATACAAAGGCTTCATTCGTAAGAATGCATCTCAGAAAGAGCTTGTATGGGTTGGCCGTGTTATGGTTCTTGCGATTGCTGTTCTTGCGATTGCTCTTGCTGGTAACCCAGACAGTAAAGTTCTTGGTCTTGTTGCTTATGCATGGGCTGGTTTCGGTGCTGCATTTGGTCCGCTTATCATCTTGTCATTGTTCTGGAAACGTATGAATTTACAAGGTGCTTTAGCAGGTATGATCGTTGGTGCAGTCGTAGTTATTGGCTGGAAAAACCTTTTCGCAGACACTGGTGTTTACGAAATTATTCCAGGCTTTATCCTTGCATTTATCAGTATCATTGTAGTGAGTCTTTTAACTAAAGCGCCAAATACGACAGTAACTGGTCGCTTTGAAAAAGCAGATGAACTCTACAAAGAAAGCGTATAAGTCATTGAAATAAATAAAAGGGGCTTCGGTCCCTTTATTTATTTTTGGTTTTGATTTTAATTTTTGAAGTATCTTTTACAACTTGCATGACTGGATAACTACGAGTTTCTTTTACTCCTGGTAATTGCCACAACACCTGCCCCGCGATTCTTCTAAACTCTTCCATACTGCCACTTCGCAATTTAATTAAAAAATCAAACCCACCACTCACCATATGGCATTCAACGATTTCCGGGTAGTGAACAACAGCATCAATAAACTCATCTAAAACGTTAGGTGTCGTTTTATCTAATAACACCTCAACGAACACCAAAAAATTTGCGTTCAACTTAACCGGATTTAATTTCGCTTCATATCCTAAGATGAATTCATCTTTCGTTAATTTTTGAACTCGGGCCATAACAGCAGTTGGCGACAAGTTAACAAGTTCGGCCAATTTACTATTAGAAATTCGTCCATCTGTTTGAAGAATATCCAAAATTTTTAAATCAGTGCGATCAAGGCTTAATATTGGGCCATTCATCTGAATTTTCCTCTAAAAAATGGGCTAAATATAGTGAGTTATTCGGTGTTTCTTCTGTAATGATAAATTATCTAAACCTCTCTACTCAAGATGAGTTTACGAGAGCTGGTTGGCGGAAACAGATATGAACACAATGGATACTTTTCATCAAATGGATAAATCTCACCAAGGCTATATCACCGAATTTAACGATAAAAGTGAGTTTGAACAACGCATCAATACAGCTTGGCGACGTGCTGAACCAGAAGCTGTAGAAGAGCTATTACAAGCTGCCGCGGTATCTGATGATTTAGATCATAAAATTTATGACCTTGCTTTTAATCTTGCCAATAATTTACGTGAACGTAAGACCTCTTCGGGTAAAGCAGGTATTGTTCAAGGGTTATTACAAGAATTCTCTCTTTCTTCACAAGAAGGCGTGGCGCTCATGTGTCTTGCCGAAGCTTTGCTTCGTATTCCAGACTCAGCAACACGTGATTTGCTTATTCGAGATAAAATCAATCAAGGTAACTGGAAAGAACACGTTGGCCAAAGCAGCTTAATGTTTGTAAATGCTGCGGCATGGGGTCTCATGTTAACTGGTAAGCTGATGGAAACTCCAAAGCAAACTAGTCTTTCAAGTGTACTTACTGGCCTTTTAGCACGTAGTGGTCGTGGTATTATTCGTAAAGCCGTTGACGTTGCAATGCGTATGATGGGTGAACAGTTTGTGACTGGTGAGACCATTGAAGAAGCTGTAGACCATGCCAAAGTGCTTGAAGATAAAGGGTTCCGCTATTCTTATGATATGTTGGGTGAAGCAGCTTTAACCGAACATGATGCTGAACGTTACTTTAACGATTACACACAAGCCATTCATGCAATTGGTAAAGCGTCTAATGGCAAAGGCGTTTATGATGGCCCGGGTATTTCAATTAAGCTTTCTGCTTTACATCCTCGCTATCAACGTGCGCAAATTGAACGTGTTCATAAAGAACTCTACGGCAAAGTATTTGAACTCGCTCTTTTGGCTAAAAAATACAATATTGGTTTAAATATTGATGCAGAAGAATCAGAGCGTTTAGAAATTTCTCTTGAGTTACTTGAACGTCTTTGCTTTGAGCCGGAACTTGCAAACTGGAAAGGCATTGGTTTTGTAATTCAAGCTTATCAAAAACGTTGTTTCTTCGTGGTTGATTACATTATTGACCTTGCTAAACGCAGCCAAAAGCGTCTCATGATCCGTCTTGTAAAAGGTGCGTATTGGGATAGCGAAATTAAGAAAGCGCAAATCGAAGGTATGGATGACTACCCTGTCTTCACTCGTAAAGTACATACAGATTTATCTTATATCGCTTGTGCTAAAAAATTACTTGCTGCGCCAGAATTTATCTATCCGCAATTTGCAACTCACAATGCTCAAACATTGGCAACAATCTATCATTTAGCTGATCCAAGCAAATATTATGCTGGTCAATATGAATTCCAATGTTTACATGGCATGGGTGAACCGCTTTATGAACAAGTTGTGGGCCCACGTGAACAAAATAAATTAGGCGTGCCATGCCGTATTTATGCTCCTGTTGGTAACCATGAAACTTTGTTGGCTTATTTAGTTCGTCGTTTACTTGAAAATGGCGCAAATACTTCATTCGTTAACCGTATTGCCGATAAAACGCTTAAAGTTGACGATCTTATTCAGTCTCCAATTTACGATATTCGTAATGCAGCTAAGCTTGAAGGTTCGATTGGTTTAAAACATCCATCAATTCCTCTACCTTTAGATATGTACGGAACACTTCGTAAAAACTCTAAAGGCTATGATTTAGCAAATGATGCTCCACTTGCAGCTCTAGACAGCACAGCTCAAGAACTACGTAATCGTGTTTGGCAAAGCCATCCATTATTGGCAAATAACGATTCATTAGAGCAAGGTCATTCTGTTGCAATTACAAACCCAGCACAAAATGATGAAATTGTTGGTTATGTACAAGAAGCTGATCTTAAGCATGTCGAAATTGCGCTTAACTCAGCTGAACAAACTCAATCAGAATGGTCAAATACGCTTAAAGAACAGCGTGCTCAACACTTAAAACGTGCAGCTGACCTCATGGAAAGCCGCATTCAAGAATTGATGGTTTTACTCTGCCGAGAAAGCGGTAAAACTTATGCCAATGCGATTGCAGAAGTTCGCGAAGCTGTAGACTTCTTACGTTACTACGCAACTCAAGTTGAAAACCTACCAGAAAATACAGCTATTCAGCCTTTAGGTACTGTACTTTGTATTAGCCCATGGAACTTCCCTCTTGCGATTTTTTCTGGCCAAATTGCTGCAGCATTAGTGAGTGGTAACTGTGTTATTGCTAAACCTGCTGAACAAACACCATTAATCGCAGCTCAAGCAGTTCAGATTTTATGGGAAGCCGGTATTCCACATGGTGCTGTACAGTTACTTCCTGGCCGTGGTGAAACAGTCGGTGCTCAGCTTAGCCAAGATAGCCGTATCGATGGCATTATGTTTACAGGTTCGACTGAAGTTGCAAAAATTTTGCAGAAGACCGTTGCGAAACGTTTATCTGAAAATGGTCAATCGATTCCTCTCATTGCAGAGACTGGCGGTCAAAATGCAATGATTGTGGACTCATCAGCATTAACTGAACAAGTTGTACTCGATGTTGTAAGTTCTGCTTTTGATAGCGCGGGTCAACGTTGCTCTGCTTTACGTATTTTATGTGTACAAGAAGACAGTGCTGCAACCGTGATTAAAATGCTTAAAGGTGCAATGCAACAGTTGATCGTAGGTAATCCTGCAATTTTAAAAACTGACATTGGTCCTGTTATTGATGACGAAGCAAAACAAACGATTGACCAGCACATTCAAAAAATGAAGTCTAAAGGCTATCCGGTACATCAGTTGATGTTCGGTGCAACAAGCCAGAATGAATTAGATAAAGGAACTTTTGTTGTACCAACAGCAATTGAACTCCCTAATCTTGATGACTTACAACGCGAAGTTTTTGGTCCAGTTTTACACATCATTACCTATAAGTATGGTGAGCTTGAACAACTCATTTCACGCATTAATGCCAAAGGCTATGGTTTAACAATGGGTCTACATACCCGTATTGATGAAACCATCCAAACAGTCATTCAACATGCTGAAGTGGGTAACCTTTATATCAACCGTAATATTGTTGGTGCTGTTGTTGGTGTTCAACCATTCGGTGGTGAAGGTTTATCTGGTACCGGTCCAAAAGCTGGCGGTCCGCTTTACATGTATCGCTTAATGCAACATTGTTCAAACAAAGTATTGGCAACACCATTTGCCATGAAGACTGAGCAAACTGCTTTTGAAGGCTTTAACCGTGAGATTTATCAGAGCTTACAAAATTGGGCGAAACAGCATTTACCGCAAGAAAATCGTGCTATCGAACCATTTGGTGTTGGTAAATTCTATGAGTTACAAGGCCCTACTGGGGAAAGTAACCAATATATTATTTTGCCGCGTCATCGTGTTCTTTCAATCGCTGATACAGAACAAAATCAGTTGCATCAGTTGCTCGCAATTTTTGCAGTGGGTAGCCAAGCGGCCGTAATGCCAAATAGTCCATTGTTGGCAAAATACAAACAAACATTGCCAAAAGATGTGCTTGCTGCAATTACTACAGTTAAAAACATCTCATCAGATGATTTTGATGCAGTTTTACATCATGGTAATCGCGAAGAGATCTTCTCATTACAGCAAGAGATTGCTACTCGTTCTGGTGCAATTGTTGGTATTACCCATGTTGAGCCGAATGAAACTATTCCACTTGAGCGTTTAGTGATTGAACGTGCAATTAGTGTGAATACAGCTGCGGCTGGTGGTAACGCAAGCTTAATGACAATGACTGATTAATACCTAACTTTCTAAAAAGCCCAAATCTCAGTATTTGGGCTTTTTTATTTAATCAAGTAATCTATTATTAAATATATAAACTTTATCAATTCGAGATTCTAATAATGGTCTTTTTAGAACCAGAACAATATCAACAAAGATGCGCTCAACTTTTTAATTCATATCACAAAGCTATTTGCACCCTTCTACCATTTGCCAAAATTGAGCATATTGGTTCATCCGCTATACCGAATGCTATTTCTAAAGGTGATCTAGATATTTACATTCAAGTTATGCCTGAGCAATTTGAATGCGCAATTGAACGCCTAAAAACACTCAACTTTATCGAAAAGCCAAATACACTAAGAACACATGAACTTTGTATGCTCGAGTCACTCAACGACGATGATGTCGCTTTTCAAATTGTAGTATCAGATTCAATATTCACATTTTTCTTAACATTTAAAAATAAGCTTATAGAATCACCCACATTGGTCAATGAATATAATCAATTAAAATTACAGTGTAATCATTTAGACCCTGATCAATATAGAACAATAAAAGCAGATTTTATTAATCGCGTTTTAAATCAACTCTAGTTTAGGTACCTCTTTTCTCTTATGTATATCTGGTTAAAATTGGCTCCTGTAAGTTCAATTTTTTTGATACCATTCACTATTTGATTCTGTCTAAATTTTCTTTGTCTATGACCTCTTCTTATCGTCAACAACTTCAAGCTAAAATTGACCGCATTACTACTCAATTTTCTGAATTTACACCACCTATATTAGAAGTGTTTGAATCACCTGAACAACATTTCCGTATGCGTGCTGAATTTCGTATCTGGCATACAGAAAATGATATGTTCTATGCCATGTTTGAGCGTAATGATGACGACAAGCAAAAAACTGTTGTACGCATTGATGAGTTTCCAATTGCAGATCAAAGCATCAATGATTTAATGCCAAAACTTTTGGAAGAACTTAAGGCTGAGCCTAAGCTTTCTAATCGTTTATTTGAAGCTGATTTTCTCGCAACACTTAGCGGAGAAATGTTGGTTACCCTAATTTATCACCGTAAACTGGATCAAGAATGGGAACAAGCCGCTAAAGTGCTTGCCGATAAATTAGATATTAAAATTATGGGCCGTAGTCGTGGCCAGAAAATTGTTATTGGCGATGATTTCGTCGTTGAAGAATTCGAACTTTTAAATCGTTCATTTAAATATAAACAAATCGAAAGCAGCTTTACTCAGCCTAATGCACAAGTTTGCAAAAAAATGCTGCAATGGGCATGTGACGCAGCTGAAGGATCAAAAAAACACTTATTAGAACTTTATTGTGGTAATGGTAATTTTACACTTCCACTCTCTTTAAAGTTCGAACGAGTGCTTGCTACTGAGCTTGCAAAATCATCTGTTTATGCAGCTCAATGGAATATTGAACAGAACCAGATTGATAATATTCAGGTAGCCCGTCTCTCGGCTGAAGAGTTTACTCAGGCTTATCAAGGTGAACGAGAATTCCGTCGTCTACAAGAAGCAAATATTGATATTCAAAGTTATGACTTTGACACGGTATTTGTAGATCCACCGCGTGCAGGAATTGATGATGAAACTTTGAAATTATTACAGGGTTTTGAACGTATTATCTACATTTCATGTAACCCTGACACGTTATATGAAAATTTAAAAACTCTCAGTCAAACTCATCGAGTGACTAAATTTGCCTTATTTGATCAGTTCCCTTATACGCATCATGTAGAGTCTGGTGTTTTACTTGAGAAGATTTAAACAAAATCTTTCATTGTAAAATTTGAAATAAGGAGGTTAGCTACCTCCTTATTTTTTAAGGTTTTCTTATTTAACTATTTAAATTTTCAAAAAATATCAAGTCATCTGTTCGTCATAATTTCGTTTAACTCAAGCATTCCCATCGAAAATTCTCGAGTTCAACTGGTGCTTTTATCACTTATAGAGTCTTGTATTTTATTTTAAATTGGCTATATTTCGAGCTATGTTAGGTTGTATATGAAGGCTCTATGAGTTTTTGGCAAAAGCTGTTCTTAGCAGATCAACAGCATAACGAGCATAAAAACCAAACTGCTTGTGTTGAAAATGACTGCTCATGTAAAACTAATGAACAACTTCTAAGTGCGCTAGCACAAGCAACAGATGAAGATGTCATTAAGGGAATTAAAAGAGTTCTTATTTCCCGTGGTTATAGCCGAAAAGAGTTAAATGAAGTCGTCACTCAAAAACCATCTATTCATTAATTAAAAAGCCAGTCTTGTACTGGCTTTTTTATATTTTACTTTAATTCACACAACCCGACTGATCTATCCAGCCCACCATTGGCCCCATTTGAAATTGCTGGTCATTCCGGTTGTTCTTTTGCATATATAAACTAGATATAGAACCATCCAGATATAAAGCCTGCTCTACTTTAAGATTTCTTTGAAAAAAATGGGCAAAATTATAGAAATTCACCCTATTTTTCGATATTACAAAATAGAGTCTATTATTTCGAATACCAACACCATTACGAATTTTCTTTGATTGAGAGTCAGGTATAAAAATAGAATTTATTTTCCCATCAATAACTAACATGGGACCAGATTGAGTTGCATAATCAACTTTCAAATTTTTTCGGTTATATTGTTGTGTGGTTAACACAAAGGCCTGTTTTTTGCTCCAAGCCAATATACCATTCGGCTGTAAAAAGAAATTTCCTCCTTCTTTATTTTCATTTAAAGACTGAATCACTTTGGCTCGTTCAACATACAAACCTACTGGAGAAAATCCTGGATGAAACATCCCTGCATTCATTGCAAAACTAAGCTGTTCGCACTGTTTTAATTGTTGCTGAACATTGTTAAAGCTTTTGTAATATCGCTGATTATGAGGATTTTTTAAAAATAGGCGTAATGCTTTAAAATCGCTGATTGCAACCACATCAAATTGATCACCTTCTACCGTTTTAACTTGCTGGTGTTCTATAGCATATGCGGATTGAAACAAAAGCCCATATAAAGCTAAACACCCGATGACCCATTTCATTTAACAATACCTGACATGACATTTTTCCTTCATATTAAGTAACTAAATTATATACAAGCAATATGAATAGATTGGATATGCATCAAACTCATTCATTCGACCGAATCAATACACTCCAAATTGCTGATATTGGTTATAATGTTTAACAGCTCAATAAAAGCCATTTACACTTTATTGGATCAGCGTAAGCATGCAACAACCGAATAAGAGCTACCCTTTAGGGGCTCACCTCATCGTAAAGCATCTCGGCTATAGCCATCATGGTATATATGCAGGGAGAGGTCGAGTTATCCATTATTCTGGCTTAGCTCATTTCATCAAAAAACACCCAATTGAAATCACCTCAATAGACGCATTCTCGCATGGCAAAAAAATACACGTCCGCTCTTATGACAAACCGCGTTATAAAGGGAAGATTGTCGTTCGCCGAATGCGTTCACGTATGCATGAAAATCACTATCATCTAATTATTAATAACTGTGAACATCTATGTAGCTGGGCAATTACTGGCATTGAAAGTAGCACTCAAGTTGAACGTATGATGCATCGTTTAACGACTATTGGCTATGTAAGCTCAATCATGAGCTATATGAATGGCATGATGCTGACTGTTGCAACCACGTGTTTTGCTCTGGTGCTTTATATTAAAAAGAAGCTGCGCGATCAGGCAAAAAGAAAAATGCCTACTTACCAGTTCTTGAGAGAAAAATCTCTGAAAAGAAATATCGATCCTTCAGCACCCTTAGTATTTATAGACCCAGATAAAAAAGAGCCCGTCTAAATAAAAAAAGCCCTCATATCTGAGAGCTTTTTTAGAAACTTATAACTTATTTTTTAGCTGCATTAGCGGCAGTTGCTTCTGTCGTAATGTTTACAGTGATCTTATCACCCACGTTCGGCACATAACTTCCTAAACCAAAGTCAGAACGCTTGAATGAAGTTGTAGCATTAAAACCAATTGCTGGAACTTTAGCCATTGGGTGCTCGCCTTGCTTGTTTAAAACAGCGTCAAGTACAACTGGCTTAGTTACGCCTTTAACAGTTAAGTCACCAGTAATTTTAAAGTGCTTTTTGTCTTTGGTTTCAACTTTAGTACTTTTAAATGTAATATTTGGATATTTAGCAGCATTAAACCAAGCTTCTTCTTGGAACTCTTTATCTAAAGCAGGTACGTTTGTGTTTACGCTACTTAAAGGAATAGTTACATTTACAGATGAGTTTGCTGGTTTAGCATTATCAACTTTAATTACACCTTGGATATCCGAGAAGTTAGCGCTTGGAGTAGAAAAACCAAAGTGATTCCATGAGAAAACAGTAGCTGTATGTGTTGGGTCAATTTTATAGTCTACTGGTGCAGCTAAAGTAACTGAACTAGCCAATGCTACTGCTAAACCGAAGCTTAATGTTTTAAGATGCATTTTTCGTATCCTTTATTGATATAGTCGTTAGTGTATACATCAAGTAATTTAATTCACCATTCTTTATAAAACGATATGTTTCATCCATGCAACAATAAAAGCGTTACAGTTATTATTTAAAACTAATATTATAAAGTAGCGGTACTGTCATACCGTGTCCGAATTCTAGACTTTCGTTTTTACTTCAAATTTATTGATTAATAATAAGGTAAAACATGGCTAATACTGCTCAAGCACAAAGTACTTCTACCCCATATCGAGTAACTCTCACCGATCCTGCAGGTCATCAATGGTTTGCAGATGAACCAAATGATAAAGGTGGACAAGATACAGCTCCGAACCCGGTTCAGATTTTATTATCTGCTTTAGGTGCTTGTACCACCATTACTTTAGAGATGTATGCGAATCTTAAAGGTATCAAAATTGATCATGTTCAGGTGGATTTAGCATTAAACCCAAATGGTGAACCTGAGAAAAGCCAAAATAATATTGAACGAAAAATCACACTCAAAGGTGAATTTACTGAAGACCAGCATAAGCGATTACTAAAAGTTGCAGAAAATTGCCCTATTCATAAGTTATTAACCTCTCAGATTAATATCCAAACAGAACTCACTATTTAACTTCTCAAATAAAAAAGCGCTCTAAATAGAGCGCTTTTTTACACTACTTTAATATTTAAGCAGTTAACTCTTTTACCGCAGCAACTACAGCTTCAGTTGTAATACCGAAGAATTGGAACAAGTCTTTTGCTGGTGCTGACTCACCATAAGTTGTCATACCAATTACTTTGCCATCAAGACCAACGAACTTCCACCAATAGTCAACATGAGCCGCTTCAACAGCAACACGCGCACGGATATGAGCTGGTAATACTGCTTCACGGTATGCAGCATCTTGCTTCATAAACTCTTCTGCACATGGCATAGAAACTACACGCACACCTTCAAGTTGTGCATAAGCTTCCATTGCTAAAGAAATTTCAGAACCAGTTGCAATAATAATTACTTTTAATTCGCCTTTTTCTTGAGCAAGTACATAACCACCTTTCGCAGCGTTTTGAATTTGCTCTTCAGAACGTGTTTGGAATGGTAAGTTTTGACGAGAGAAAATAAGTGCTGTAGGACCGTCTTTGCGTTCTAAAGCAGATTTCCAAGCAATTGCAGTTTCTACAGTATCTGCAGGACGCCATGTATTTAAGTTAGGTGTACCACGTAATGAAGCAATTTGTTCAATCGGTTGGTGAGTTGGACCATCTTCACCTAGACCAATTGAGTCATGTGTATAAACATGAATTACACGTTGTTTCATTAATGCAGACATACGTACTGCATTACGTGCATATTCCATAAACATTAAGAATGTTGCAACGTAAGGAACGAAACCACCATGTAATGCAATGCCATTAGCGATTGCAGTCATACCAAATTCACGTACGCCATAGTATACATAGTTACCCGCTGGGTTTTCTTGAATACCTTGGCAACCTTTCCAAAGTGTTAAGTTAGAACCCGCTAAGTCAGCAGAACCACCTAACAGTTCAGGTAATAAAGGACCAAACGCTTGTAATGTATTTTGGCTTGCTTTACGTGTTGCGATTGTCTCGCCTTTCGCATTTGTTTCACGAATGAAAGCATCTGCTTGCGCTGCAAATTCTGCGGGTAGGTCACCACTGATACGACGAAGTAACTCAGCCGCTTCAGTTGGGTATTTTGCTTGATATTGTGCAAATACCGCATTCCAAGCTGCTTCAGATTCACTACCTTTTGCTTTTGCATCCCATGCAGCATATACATCAGCAGGAATAACAAATGCTTCTTCGTTCCAACCTAACGCTTCACGAGTTAAAGTAATCTCATCTTTACCTAATGGCGCACCATGACAGTCTTCTTTACCTTGTTTATTTGGTGAACCTAAACCAATAATCGTTTTACACATAATGATTGTTGGTTTTTGAGTTTCAGCTTTTGCTTCGATTGTCGCTTGACGAATCGCATCAGCGTCATGACCATCTACACGAAGAACTTGCCAACCATAAGCTTTGAAACGCTCTTCTGTATCGTCGCTGAACCAGCCTTCTACTTCACCATCAATTGAAATGCCATTATCATCATAATAAGCAATCAATTTACCAAGTTGTAATGTGCCAGCTAAAGAACATACTTCGTGAGAAATACCTTCCATTAAACAGCCATCACCTAAGAAACAGTAAGTGAAATGGTCAACAACTTTTAAATCATCTTTATTAAATTGAGCAGCCAATGTTTTTTCTGCTAAAGCAAAACCAACAGCATTAGCAATACCTTGACCTAAAGGACCAGTTGTCGTCTCTACACCCGGTGCATAGCCATATTCAGGGTGACCAGGAGTTCTAGAATGCAATTGACGGAACTGTTTTAAATCTTCAATTGAAAGATCATAACCTGTTAAATGAAGCAAAGCGTATTGCAACATTGAGCCATGGCCATTTGATAAAACGAAACGGTCACGGTTAGCCCATTGTGGATTTGTTGGGTTGTGATTTAAAAACTCACGCCAGACGACATCAGCAATATCTGCCATCCCCATTGGAGCACCTGGATGCCCTGAGTTTGCCTGTTGCACAGCATCCATTGCCAATACACGAATTGCATTTGCAATACGACGTTCGTTTAAAGGGGTCGTCATAGATCAGAATCCAATTTTAATAGATTGATGAAAAGAAGAAGATGAATAACCATTCAATGCCGCTATATTGTCTTAAAAAAAAGGCTTAGGGTAAACCCCAACAAGGTATATTTCTTTATTTTTAACCGTTTCTTGGTTACACAAAAAACATTTGAATCTTTAAGTTATACAAAACAGTGTTCATTTTTCTGCACAACGACTAAATGTAAGAGTATTTATCTTGTTAGCTTTTGATAGTGGATAAAATATTTAGCCAATCTTGTATGCGTTGATCATGTTTCTTTACTTTAAAATTCAAATTCTGATATTTAAGATTTTTATTAAGTTATATGTTTAAAAAACACACTAGCAACAAGTTGTTAAAATATAAATACTTTAAATTAAAGCTTTATATATCAATTTTACTAATACACTTATCAATTAAAACACACTATAAATGAAATAAATTCATGCTTTTTAGTCAGTATGAACTGGTCCTCAAGCTCAAGTCGATGTAACATATTATGTCTTTTGAAATAACCAAGATAGGACTTTCATGCGCGAGTACGCTGTTTTTACCTCGGAATCTGTAAGCGAAGGTCATCCCGATAAAATGGCCGACCAAATTAGCGACGCTATTTTGGATGCAATCTTAAAAGAAGACCCATACGCACGTGTTGCTTGTGAAACACTGGTAAAAACAGGCGCTGTTGTACTTGCAGGTGAAGTCACAACGACTGCTAATATTGATGTTGAAGCTGTTGTTCGTAATACTGTTAACGGTATTGGTTACCACCACTCTGATCTTGGCTTTGATGGATCAACGTGTGCTGTAATCAATATGATTGGTAAACAATCACCTGAAATTGCTCAAGGTGTAGACCGTCAAAAA
Organism: Acinetobacter lactucae; assembly: GCF_001605885.1. GTDB lineage: Bacteria > Pseudomonadota > Gammaproteobacteria > Pseudomonadales > Moraxellaceae > Acinetobacter > Acinetobacter lactucae. The sequence continues at coordinate 192,824 of NZ_LRPE01000004.1, forward strand.
CCAGAAGATCAAGGTGCTGGTGACCAAGGTCTAATGTTCGGTTATGCAAGCCGTGAAACAGACGTGCTTATGCCTGCGCCGATTTCTTATGCTCACCGCTTAATGGAGCGTCAAGCTGAACTACGTCGTTCTGGTGCCCTTCCATGGTTACGCCCAGATGCAAAAAGCCAAGTTACTTTTGCCTATGAAAATGGCAAGCCTGTACGTCTAGATGCTGTTGTTTTATCTACTCAGCACGATCCTGAAATTTCTCAAAGCCAGCTTAAAGAAGCAGTTATTGAAGAAATTATCAAACCGATCATCCCTGCTGAAATGTTCCATGCAGCTACTAAGTTTCACATTAACCCAACAGGTATGTTCGTTATTGGCGGTCCTGTAGGTGACTGTGGTTTAACAGGTCGTAAAATTATTGTTGATACATACGGCGGTATGGCTCGTCACGGCGGTGGTGCTTTCTCTGGTAAAGATCCATCTAAAGTTGACCGTTCGGCTGCGTATGCTGGTCGCTATGTTGCAAAAAATATTGTAGCTGCGGGTCTTGCTGACAAATGTGAAATTCAAGTGAGTTACGCAATTGGTGTAGCAGAACCTACTTCAATTTCAATTAATACCTTTGGTACAGCAAAAGTTTCTGATGAGTTGATTATTCAACTTGTACGTGATCATTTCGATTTAAGACCGTTTGGTATTACTCGCATGTTGGATCTTCTTCAACCAATGTACAAACAAACTGCGGCTTATGGTCACTTTGGTCGCGAAGGTTCAGACACTGCATTTACATGGGAAAAAACTGATAAAGTTGATGCCCTTAAAGATGCTGCTGGACTCTAAAATAAAATTGTAAAAAAGCCCGCCATTGAGCGGGCTTTTTTATTTATAGTTCAAGTTTTATGTATGTAGGGTTTAATCTTCTAGCAATCATCCTTGACGCCATATCATTTGTAGCTGTAATCAAAGTCTATTGTCTTGTCGTTTTATCATCCTGATTTAATACATCCAGTAAAGTTGACTGCGTTGGAGTATCTTGATGATTCTGGATATAGATATGCACAACTTTAAATACGACGACAACAGCTAGACAAGCCATCACACAAAACATCCATAAGCCATACGGGCTTCGAATATGTTGTGAACCACAATATGGACATGATTTATCAGTCGATGCCACAACTTTGTCGCAACACGCACAATGGTATTGATATAGCATAGGTAACCCTCCTTCCCTCATTTCAACCGTTGTTGTTTTAATAGGTTTGCTACATTTTTTAATTTATACATCCTTTATATTTATCCTATGTGAAATGAATAGATAATTCAATCTAGATGAACAATTGAGTCAATAAAAAAATATAAATTAAAAACAAATACTTAATTTAAATATTATTTTTCTAGAACTATTTTTCTTATTTTGATATTTTGCCAAATTTGCTAAAATAAGCGAATAATCTCACATTTTAGGCAAATGCATGTCACACACAAAGCTCATTAATAAAGGTGGCTTTCGCGAACGAGCCAACCGAAGCCGAGGTTATCAACAATCTGAAAATAAGCAAACAGCCTTAGCTTCAAACAAATACCAACCTCAAACAAAACCACAAGAAAACCCAACTGAATTGGCTCAAACAGATTCTGTTGTGACTGAATCTCTTACTAAATAAGTTATATCTTCTTAAAATAAAAAAGGCCTAAACTTTAGAGGTTTAGGCCTTTAGATAAGGCATTCATTAATCCTTATTTTTATGTTCAATTTTCTTATGTTCTGGAGTGACTTCACGTGCTTCTCCATCAATAATGCTTGAATCACGGTATTGACCTTGACTTCCCCCGCCTTGTTGATTCTGCATATCCTGCATTTGGCGCATTAAATCAGCAAATGGGTTTTGTCCGCCCATATTACCGCTCATGCCACCCATCATTTTATCCATCATAGCCTGTTGGCGTTTTGCGAGAGTTCTCATCGCCATATTACGGAAAGCAGTTTGAACACCAGGGATCAAAATCAAAACCGCTAATACATCAGAAACAAGACCTGGTAACATCAATAAAAAACCTGCAAAAGCAAAAGCAAGTTTTTTAGTTACTGCCGGGTCATTACCGAGTTGGCCGGTCATCTGCATTTGCTGTAATTGAGGCATAATACCAGCAGTACTTCTGCGAATAAGCCCCAAACCAATAAAGAAAGCAAGAATGAACCAAAAGAACACATACCATCCACTGATGAACTGTGCTACACCAATCCATACGGCAATTTCAACAATCGCGCCCAGAACTACAATAAGAAGTAAATTCATGTAAAACTTTATCTATCTCAAAAAGAAAATTCATTGCAGTTTTATTTACCCCAACCCTATCGAATCAGCCAGAGTCTGCAATACTAGAGTACATTTGATTTTAACTCGATAAAAACAAACATGCTTTATTATTAATGAGTGCTATATCAGGTTTATCAAGTGTGTCTTTTATCAGATTTTAATTTTTTTACTCTATTTAAGCAGTATCGTTCTCTCACAAGCAGTTTTTAGTCAAATAAAAAGTCTTAGCTTTTTTGAATATGTATTGTTTTTAAAGAATTTAAAAAATCGATACTTAAATGTCAGCTTATCCCAATAGCTTACATTTTCTCTATCTAAAAGCATCTCCATTCAAGTTAAATTAAAGAATAATACTTTTAAGCCTAAATAGACTTATGACTAAAAAAGCTCTTTTCCTTGCTATTAGTACCATATTTTTGTCAGCATGTTCTTTCAATACAGTACAACAGCATCAAATACACGCTATTTCTACTCATAAAAATTCAGAAGAAATTAAATCACTGTTTGATCAAGCACAGACCACTGGTGTTTTGGTTATTAAGCGCGGAAAGACAGAGGAAATTTATGGCAATGATCTTAAAAGAGCATCAACCGAATATGTTCCCGCCTCTACCTTTAAAATGTTAAATGCTTTAATTGGTCTTGAACATCATAAAGCAACAACAACAGAAGTGTTTAAATGGGACGGGCAAAAGCGTTTGTTTCCTGATTGGGAAAAAGATATGACCTTAGGCGATGCAATGAAAGCTTCTGCTATTCCTGTATATCAAGAACTAGCTCGACGAATTGGCCTTGATCTTATATCCAAAGAGGTTAAGCGTATTGGTTTCGGTAATTCTGATATTGGTTCAAAAGTAGATAATTTTTGGCTTGTTGGTCCCCTCAAAATTACGCCTCAACAGGAAGCACAGTTTGCTTATGAATTAGCCCACAAAACTCTTCCCTTTAGCAAAAATGTACAAGAACAAGTTCAATCTATGGTGTTCATAGAAGAAAAAAATGGACGTAAAATTTACGCTAAAAGCGGTTGGGGATGGGATGTGGAGCCTCAAGTGGGATGGTTCACAGGCTGGGTCGTTCAACCACAAGGAGAAATTGTAGCATTCTCACTCAATTTAGAAATGAAAAAAGGAACACCTAGTTCTATTCGAAAAGAAATTGCTTATAAAGGATTAGAGCAGCTAGGTATTTTATAATTTGAACTTTATAGCCCAGCTTATATTCATCCTTATAAACTGGGTTGTTTTATTAAACTTGAAATTTGAAAACCTTATTATTTATCCGTCAACTGGCGCATGCGGTGTATTTAAATTTAACTGATAGAAAGCAGCATCTAACCATTGGCCAAATTTAAAACCGACTTGCTTAAAAGTACCGGCATGGATAAAACCCATTTTTTCATGTAAACCGATACTCGCTTGGTTAGTTGCATCGATACAACCTATCAATACATGTAGATCAGCCTCTTGAGCGCGCTTAATCAATTCTTGCATTAGAATTTTGCTTAATCCGCTGCCACGATGTTCATGATGAATATAAATACTATGTTCAACAGTATATTTATAGGCAGGAAAAGCTCTAAAGGTTCCCCAACTCGCAAAACCCAATAACTTGTTTGTCTCATCCACAATACCAATCACTGGAAAGCCATGTTCTCTTTTGACTGAAAACCATGTTTTCATTGAATCAATTGAGCGCGGCACATAATCATACAGTGCTGTAGAATTAATAATTGCCTCATTCAGAATCTCTAATATAGCCGCTGCATGTTCTGCTTCATTACAATCAATTAAGCGAAAATTAGAATTGAGGGAATAGATCATAACGATTCCTTAACGGCAGATACGAGTTGACTAGAGACGACTAAGATATAGCGAGCGATTTGAGCTGAATTATTAGTGTATATAACAGGTTGGTTGAGTTGCATTGCTAAGCAATCTCCTTTGCTTAAAGCATAACAAGCTTCACCTAATTGAATATCAATTTGCCCTTCAACTACCCAAAGTTGTTGCTGTACAACATTAGAGGTTTCATTAATTTCATAAGTAATTCGGGCATGAGCTGGAAATTCAATTTCAACAATTTGAAATGGAGACTTCCAATTTGGAGGAGAGACTTGACGGCGAATATATCCTGTTTCAGGGTCTTTCCATTCTGATTGTTGAATACGTCGAGCTATAGGTTGTGGTGACTGATTATTTTGTGAAGTGGCGAATAGCTGAGTTAAAGGAACCCCTAAACCATTTGCCAGCTTTTCAAGGACAACTGCAGTTGGACTTGCCTCACCTCTTTCAATGAGTGAAATTGCAGAACGGCTTACCTGACATCGACTAGCAAGAACATCTAGCGTATATCCACGCGCTAGACGTAGTTCACGTACTTGCTGCGCAATGCGTATATTAATATCTTCCATCTACCACAGACGTAAATTCCAAAATTATAGATGAGTATTCCATTAAAATAGAATTACATCAAATGATTTTAAACAATATAGATGGGTAAGATAAAAACCGAAAAATAACCATTCATCACGGCTTTCTTTAAATTACTCATGCATAACCGTTTTGGCTATGTAACAATACTCTCTAAATTACTTATATAAGTCTTCACATGGCATTGATTATTGGAATCGACCCGGGTTCACGCTTAACTGGTTATGGAATCATTGAAAAAGATGGTAGCAAACTGCGTTTTGTTGATGCCGGTACAATCCGAACAGAAACTCAAGAAATGCCAGAACGCTTAAAACGCATTTTTGCTGGCGTTGAGCGCATTGTAAAATTTCATGGCCCTACTGAAGCTGCGGTTGAGCAAGTCTTTATGGCTCAAAACCCAGACTCTGCCTTAAAACTGGGACAAGCTCGTGGTGCTGCCATAGCCGCATTAGTTAATTTAGATTTACAAGTCGCAGAATATACTGCCCGTCAAATTAAACAATCTGTGGTTGGTTATGGCGCTGCCGATAAAGAACAAGTTCAAATGATGGTCATGCGATTACTTAATTTGACGATTAAACCTCAATCCGACGCAGCCGATGCCCTTGCTGCTGCCATCTGCCATGCTCATGCATCGGGAAGTATGAGCAAACTGTCTGTTTTAAATGCTTTAGGTGGTATGGCACGTGGGCGAAGTCGCTCTAGCAGTCGCAGACGTTAAAAATTTATTGATTTACAACCTGAGTAATGGCTTGGTTCATCTCAAAAGCCTGCAAGCCACGCATACCATTTTTAGCTAAAAGGTCACCTGCTTGTGCATGAAGGGTTACAATCTCATGTAACGCAATATCTTTGTGGAATTGGGCTTTTAGACTTGCAATCATTCCAGCTAATACATCACCCATTCCACCAGTTCCCATACCAGCATTACCTTGCGTACAAATATACAAGTTATTCTCTAAAACTAAGCTACCCGCTCCTTTAAGTACCCACTGGCCTGCATATTTTTGTTGTAATGCATAAATTGCAGCAATGCGGTCATTTTCAATTTGCACTGTAGAAGAACCAAGTAAGGTAGCAGCTTCTCCCGGATGAGGCGTCGCATAAACATGTGCACCCAATTTTTCAGGATGCTTTGCTAGAAACCACAAAGCATCTGCATCTAAAACAGTTTCTAGGTGCGTACTCTGATTTAACAAATTAAACCATTGCTCATAGATTTGCTTAGCCCGCTCATCACGCCCTAGCCCCATTCCAAAACATACTGCGTCGATCTGAGACAAAATATCTTTAATATTGTTTCCATCTAAAGCATTAATATCACGAAGCATAATATTAGGTGCCCGTGACAAAATAGCTTGATGATGGTTGCGATGGCAAATCACCGTCACTTTACCTGCACCTGCATGAAAAGCAGCCTCAGCAGCCATAATGACAGCGCCACCCATTTGCTCATGTCCACCAACTACTAAAACATGTCCGTAACTTCCCTTATGCCCGAATGCCAAACGTTTAGGAAGTTTGATATGTGTTGGCGTCAAGTAAGCAAGAGGTTTCAGCTCTTGATCTACTGGTATTAAATTAACTAAATGAACTTGCCCCACATATTCTTTACCAAGTCCTGTGAATAATCCTGCTTTAAGCCCTAAAACGGTAAAGGTATGATCAGCTCTCACTGCACAAGGTAAGACTTGCCCTGTATTTGCTTGTAAGCCACTAGATATATCAATCGAAATTTTTAGGCCCAATTGTTCATTAAACTTTTGAATTACTTGTTGCCAATCACTATTTAATTCGCGATTTAAACCTATGCCAAATAACGCATCAATATGACAATCAAATGTTCTTTTTACATTAAAATTTGAATGAATTTCGACTTTCTGCTCTCTAGCAAATTGGGCTGCACAATGTAAATCGGTTGATTCACCCAATTGAGCTGCAAATATTTCAACCTGAAATCCAGCTTGTTTAAGGTAACTTGCTATAAAGTAACCATCACCTGCGTTATTGCCTTGCCCGCACCAAACAGCAATATTATTGATAGTCTGATCTTTAAAAAGTTCAATAAGCTGCTGAGCAATTGACCAAGCTGCTTGTTGCATTAAGCCTAATGAAGAGTTTTGTGCAGCAAACCAACGCTGCTCCCATGCTCGAATATCATCGCTATGGTAAACTACCGCCTGCATATTATTATCCTCTTGCATTTTGGTTTATGACATCTTCCGACACATCACGCATTGCAGTGCAACAACTTGATCCGCATGAATTAAAAGCATGGATCAAAGCTCAAGCATTAGACTTGGGTTTTGCTGATTGTGTCATCGCAAAACCAGATGCTCAAGAGCAAATGCCACGTTTTTTAGAGTATCTTGAACGTGGTTATCATGCAGATATGACCTATTTAGAAGAAAATCTAGAAAAACGAGCTGATCCAACACTATTAGTGCCTGGCACAAAAAGTATTATTTGTGTCCGTATGAATTATCTTGTGGAATCTCCAAAACCCCGATATGTGCCTTTCGAACCAAACTCTGCCATTATCGCCCGTTATGCACGTGGCCGTGATTACCATAAAGTCATGCGTGGTAGATTGAAAACGCTAGCAACACGAATTCGTGAAAAAGTCGGCGATTTTGAATCTCGCCCTTTTGCAGACTCGGCGCCTATTTTTGAAAAATCATTAGCTGAAAGTGCTGGAATGGGTTGGACAGGTAAACATACTTTGCTCATTCATAAAAAGTCAGGTTCTTTTTTCGTATTAGGTGAGCTATTTACATCACTCGACCTACCTTTTGATGAGCCTGCAACAGCACATTGCGGTTCTTGTAGCGCTTGTATTGATATTTGCCCGACGCAAGCAATTGTCGAGCCTTACATGCTAGATGCAAGACGTTGTATTGCTTATTTAACTATCGAATATAAAGGAATTATTGCTGAAGAACTACGTGCAGGAATTGGTAATCGAATTTTTGGTTGTGATGACTGTCAGTTAATCTGCCCATGGAATAGCTTTGCAAAAAAAGCTTCTATTACCGATTTCAACCCTAGGCATGGACTAGATCATATTAGTCTGCTTGATATCTGGCAGTGGGATGAAGCCACTTTTTTAGCCAATACAGAAGGTAGCCCTATCCGCCGGACAGGTTATCAATCATTTAAACGTAATATTGCAATCGGATTAGGAAATGCTCCTTATTCAAAAGAAATTGTAGATCAACTACAAAATGGCAAAAATTTACATGACGAAATTGTCAATGTGCATATTGATTGGGCAATTGAACAACAACTCAGCCAAGTTCAGTCATCAAATTAAAAAAATGATGTTTTTTGCCCTATAGCTTTAATACGAATTCTGTATGATTATGTGTAGTGAATTAATGCCATCATCATGGATATGACAATGACTCTACGTAATGATTGGAATCGTGAAGAAATCCAAGCTTTATATGAACAACCTTTTTTGGATTTAGTTTTCAAGGCTCAACAAGTACATCGTGAGCACTTCACTGCCAATTCAATTCAGGTCAGTACCCTTTTATCTATTAAAACGGGTAAATGTCCTGAAGATTGCAAATATTGCTCACAATCGGTACATTACGAATCAAAACTAGAAGCAGAAAAACGTATTGCTGTTGAAAAAGTGATTAGCGAAGCGAAAGCTGCAAAAGATTCAGGTTCTTCACGTTTTTGTATGGGTGCTGCTTGGCGTAACCCACATGAGCGCGATATGCCTTATGTTTTAGAAATGGTACGCGAAGTTAAAGCATTAGGTATGGAAACCTGTATGACTTTAGGTATGCTTAACCAATCTCAAGCAGAACGCCTAAAAGTTGCTGGTTTAGATTATTACAACCACAATCTAGATACATCTCGCGAGTATTATTCTCACATCATTAGTACCCGTACTTTTGATGATCGTTTAAATACACTTGATTATGTTCGTCAAGCTGGTATGAAAGTTTGTAGTGGCGGTATTGTGGGTTTAGGCGAAAGTCGTGAAGACCGAATTGGTTTATTACATGAACTCGCTACCCTACCAATTCATCCTGAATCTGTGCCAATCAATATGCTTGTTCCTATTGAAGGAACACCTTTAGCCGATGTTGAAAAGCTTGATGTTATTGAGTGGATTCGTACTATTGCTGTTGCGCGTATTATCATGCCGCATAGTTATATCCGTCTCTCTGCGGGCCGCGAATCATTAAGTGATTCAGATCAAGCATTAGCATTTATGGCAGGCGCAAACTCATTATTCTCTGGGGATAAATTACTGACCACACCAAATGCCGGTGAAGGTAAAGACCAAGCTTTATTTAATAAATTAGGTTTAACGGCTGAAAAACCAAAGCCAACAGTTGCTGATTTATCAGTAGATGCAATGAGTGCTTAACTCAAAGTAGAAAATTTAAAAGCCCTGATCATTCAGGGCTTTTTTCATTTATATAGAAGTTACTAATATTCCGTAAGTAGCATTCAGAAAGGTTCCGACTCGAATAATATCCTTTCCTGCTGCATGCATTACTGTGAATTCTTGGCTCAACACATCAAAATTAAAAGAATCAAAAACATCTTGATGATGTAAGAGCCAAGTTACTGTATCTGCTATATTATCATCCGCAATATAAGTTAAAGCTTTAAAGTCTTTACTCATAAATAACTCTTAAAAATAAATTTTATGAATTTTATATGAGTTCACTCTACCTTAAAAGAAAATCTAGGCTGCTTTAGGATTTACCAACGTACGACCTGACAATAGACTTGCCAAAGCCTGCGGTGAAAACTCTAAAGAAAGCACATGATTTTTGAGATTGACCGAATGCTTACTAATTAATGGAAGTAAACCATCTTCTGTTTCAAAGACATATTCATCTGCAATATTTAAGATCCCTTCAAGGTTTGTCGTACTCGAAGCAAGATCATGGCTAAAGATGTCATAAATCGTTTGCAGGTTAAACGTTGTTTGCTGCTCCGTCGGATGCTTGATGAGATAATCCTTTAAAAACAAAACTAATTTATGAGCAAAGAAAAAGTAGTTAGGTTTATAGCTATACTTCATAGTATTCATGGAACTGAACTCCAGATTATCTTTTATTGAATTACAACTAAAACAGTAGGAATTGAATCTTAAAAAATTCTTAAAAAATTAAATATATTTATAAGATATACACAAAACAATTTTAACATTAAAAAACAATTATTTAATCAAACATATTAGATATTAATTATCTTAAATATTTTAAAATTAAATTAATTCAATAGAATACAATTACTTAGATATTACCAATTTCTAAATTTTATTTTAAATAAAAACCAATTAATTATTTTACCAAATGATAAAAAATAATTTTTTAATTTTCC
>NZ_LRPE01000005.1 GCF_001605885.1 Acinetobacter lactucae
TCAACTTTAGATTTATACGTTAACCAGCAAAAGATTTATTCAGGGCTAGTCCCTTCAGGTCCTTTTGATATTAAGCAACTGCCGTTTATTTCCGGAAATGAAGTCACGCTGGTGACCACCGATGCAACAGGCCAGCAGAGCATTACCAAAAAACCTTACTATTTTTCCTCCAAGATTCTGGCAAAAGGCATTAATGAGTTTTCAGTAGACGTCGGCGTTCCACGCTATAACTACGGACTGTTTTCCAACGATTATGACGATGCCACCTTTGCATCAGGTGCGATCCGATACGGCTACAGCAACTCACTGACTTTAAGCGGTGGAGCAGAAGCATCAACAGATGGCCTGTCGAATCTCGGCACAGGCTTTGCCAAGAATCTGTTTGGTATTGGAGTGATTAATGCCGATATTGCAGCAAGCCAGTATAAAGATGAAAACGGCTATTCTGCCTTGCTGGGTCTAGAAGGACGCATCAGTAAGAATATTTCACTCAACACCAGTTATCGCAAAGTCTTTGATAACTACTTTGATCTTGCCCGTGTATCTCAAGTCAGATATTTAAAAGATAACCAGACCGATGCCGAGCCACACAACTATCTGAGCTACAGTGCACTGGCAGATGAGATTTTTAGGGCAGGGATTAACTACAACTTTTACGCAGGCTACGGGGCTTATCTGGGCTATAACCAGATCAAATATAGCGATAACTCCTATAAATTACTGTCTGCCAACTTAAGTGGCAGTCTTAACAAGAATTGGGGATTTTATACCTCAGCCTATAAAGATTATGAAAATAACAAGGACTATGGTCTTTACTTTGCCCTGCGTTATACACCGTCCAGTAAGCTTAATGCGATTACGAGTGTCTCTAGTGACAGTGGCAGGCTGAGTTACCGCGAGGAAATCTTCGGCTTATCAGAACCAAAAATCGGATCATTTGGCTGGGGTGGTTATGTTGAGCGAGATCAGGATGCGAATGAAAACAATGCTTCGATTTATGCCTCTTACCGAGCGCGAGCTGCTTACCTGACAGGACGCTATAACCGATTTGGAGACAACGATCAGGTTGCACTATCAGCGACGGGTTCCTTGGTTGCAGCCGCAGGGCGTATCTTTGCGGCCAATGAAATTGGAGAGGGTTATGCGGTTGTCACCAATGCCGGACCGAAAAGCCAAATTATAAATGGTGGTGCTAATTTAGGAGCAACCGACAAGTCTGGTCGATTCTTAATTGCGAATTTGAGGCCCTACCTATCTCATCATATCTACCTAGATCCATCATATTTGCCTTTGGAGTGGGATGTTACATCTACAAATCAGATGGTCTTTGTAGGCTACCGCCAAGGGGCCTTAATTGACTTTGGGGCTCATCGGGTTATTTCAGGATTAGTAAAACTTGTTGATCTAAACAATTCACCGTTATTGCCGGGTTATACGGTTCGGATTAATGGGCAGCAAGAGGGGGTAGTTGGTTATGAGGGCGAAGTATTTATTCAAAATCTATTAAAACAAAACACACTCGAAGTGGATCTTTTAGATCGTGGCTCGTGCCAAGTTGATTTCACCTATAACAGTAATCAGTACTCAACTAAAAAATTGGGGCCATATATATGCCGATAAGTATTGAAAGATATATTCTCTGGATGGTGGGTGGAAAGTTTCCCTTGCTTATAAAATATCTTCTGGTCATGGTTCTTGTTTTTATTCTGTATGCGTTTTTTAGCTCAGCACATGCCAGTTGTACGGTAACGGGAACAACCAATAATACTTACAATTACACAGCGGCCACTATTAATAGTGATGCTGTTCTGACATATACAGGGACAATACGTTGTTATGGGGGACGTTCAACACCAGAAATTTCAAGTTATATGTGCATGAAAACCGTCTTTACGGGCACTACAAATGCAATTAACAATGTTTCATTACCTTATACGGTCACCGCAACTGTAGGTGGGACAGGGTCTTCTACTACAAGCCACATTTCAAATGTCTGGTATGGTCCTGTAAGAACGGTCGCTTCAAATAATGTTATTAGTTACTCTGTAAATATAAAAGTACCAGCCCGTACAGGGTCGCTCATGGCATACCCTAAAGGAACCTATACTGGTACGGTTCAGCTATTTTGGGACATGCAAGCAAGCTCTAGCACTGTGTGTGAGGGGAATAGTGGTGGAGGTTGGGACTCGGGTAATACCACAATCACTGCTAATTATGTTGTGCCAAGTTTGTGTCAAATAGATTCAACATCAAATGTCGATTTTGGGAATATTAATGATATGGGCACGACTCGTCGTGATTATACAGCTCAAGGCGCTGTGAATACGACCTGTAATCATGGAACGTCATACAGTATTTATTTAGGGGATGGTAATAACCGTATAAGTGGTGGTTTTAGGCGTATGGTGAATAGTAATAATGAATTTATTCCCTATCAACTCTATAAAGACTCTAACTATAGTACGGTATGGGATGCCACAGGAGGCGTGATTACTGTTGGGGGTACAGGTGGTGTTTCTAAAACAGGTTCTGGGAGTACTCAAAGCACCACAGTTTATGGAAAAATTCCGCAAGGTACCTCTATTTCAACAGCCCCTGGTAATTACTCAGATGCGATAGTCGTTACAGTGACTTATTAATGACTTTTTGATTCTAATTTTGAATTTTTTGCTCGTGTTTTAATTAGTAAATATGAATAATGAGAAGTTTTAAATTTGATATTTAAGCTAAGTTCGATTTGAAAACTTAGCTTAAAAAGAATTTGATCTATAAAATATGATGTTTAATTTTTTAATTTAAAGAAAATATGAAAGCTATTAAAAAAATAGGTGTAACAACCAGATTATCGATAATGTTGTTTAAGGATGAGTAAAAACAGAAAAAGACAAATTAAAAAAATAAGAAAAAACATCTGATGATTAAATACCTTATGAATATTAAATGTATTTTTACACAAGTTAACAGATTGTACAAATTAAATTACAGTTCTCTTTACTTTATTTATTCTTTCTTATCAATAAAAAATTCTTTTAGAGACAAGTAAATGATCAATTATTTAGTTATTTGTATTGCAAAACAAAGTGTTAAAATTGAAGCGTTGGGATGTTTTGACATATATGACTATCTCGAATTTTAACCTATTGAAAATGCAAAGGTTTACAACTTGTTCCAACCACTTACCCTCCAAACTCGACTCGGTGGATTCTACTTTTTCTACTATTCTATTGTGGGCACATTTATGCCCTATTGGAATTTATATCTTCAAGATCAAGGGTTTAATTATCAGGAAATTGGTGTTTTATCATCAATTGCGATTGTAACGCGTTTTTTTGCGCCTTTAATTTGGGGATGGATTGCTGATAAATCTGGTAAACGAATGCTACTTGTCCGGCTGGCAACATGGATGGAGTCGTGTATATGGTTGGCCATTTTTATAGTGCCAAATACTTTCCAATCGATTGCTTTACTTATGCTTATTTTTAGCTTCTTTCAAAATGCGATTTTGGCTCAATTTGAAGGGGTTACTTTATTTTGGTTGGGTGATCAAAAAGCTAAACTTTATGGCAAAATTCGTAAGTGGGGCTCTGTTGGATTTATTGTCGGGGTATTCACTATTGGTGCAATTTTAGAAATAGTGCCTATTTCAATGCTCCCAATTTTATTGTTAATTATTGCTTCACTGGCATTTATTTGGTCTTTCACAATTCGCGAACCTGATAGTGCACCTACCTCACAAAAACATTTAGAACCTTTACTTCCAGTTCTTAAGCGCCCTACAGTAGCTGCATTTTTTACAATTGAATTTATTCTACTTTTTTCACACGCACCTTTTTATAGTTTCTATAGTAATTTCTTGAAATCTTTAAGTTTTAGCACCACGCAAATTGGTTTCTTATGGGCTATGGGCGTTTTTGCTGAAATTTTCATGTTTTCAATTGCTGCAAAAGTTTTTCAATATTTCTCGTGGCGTATTTTGGTAATTGCGTGCTTAATATTGACGAGTATACGCTGGATGTTAGTTGCTATATTTTCACATGATTTTATTGGACAGCTTTTTGCACAGTGTTTGCACGCTTTTAGTTTTGGTTTATTTCATTTAATTGCGATGCGAGTTATTTTCCAAAACTTCTCAGCGGGACAACAGGGACGTGGTCAGGCACTTTACAGCACCATGTGGGGTTTGGGAGTAGCTTTTGGTAGTGTTTTAGCTGGGCATTTCTGGAATATTCTTTCTGGTGAAATCATCTTTATGTGTGCAAGTTTAATTGTGCTATTAGGTTTGGGCTTTGTGATGTGGCTTCCTAAACAAATTGATTTATCAACATAAGTTTGAGTAAGGTAAAATTTCATAACTTTGTATCAAAAAATGCAGATAAATATAAAAATTGTTTGATGAGCTATAGTTGCACGTTACAGTTGAAAAATATTGTTTTTATATGGTTATGGACCAATGATTTTCTAAAAAAATATGCTAACTTAAGTTCATGCGTTTAACGATTAATAAATCTATGAAAAATATTTATATTATTGGATTATTGTGGGCTTGTTCTGGTTTAGCTGTGGCAGAAACAGCGACAGAGCAGCCAGCCGAACAACCTGTTCGGACTGCAAGTAATCCTAATGCTATACGTATTGTTACGCGTCCTGAAATTATGGGATTATGGGGAATGGAAATTCCAAATAATAAGAAATGTGTGGAATATTATAACTTTCGTAGCAGTAATGATGTAGTAATCAAAAGCGGTCAGGAATGGTCTTATGGTATCTACGAATATCAACCGTCTGATGATCCTAAAGAACAGTTGGCCGCTTTAGTCATGCAAATTAAATTTGATAATAACAAAGTAGATTGTTCTGGCCAAAAGCAAGACCAAACAGGTGATGTCTCGCAATATTTTGTGCAATGGAAAAATGACCATACCATCAATTTCTGTTCAACAGCTAAGGGTGAACAGTGCTTTGCGACTTTGCGTCGAGTATTACCATAAAATTATAGATATAAAAAAAGCCTCTTAAAGATAAGAGGCTTTTTTTATTATGCAGTTTCAGCTTTCTTTTCTTCCACTTGCTTTAATAAGTGTTTTTCAAGGTAATGGATATCCATTGCTTGAGAGCAGAAATTCTTATCTTGCAAAATAAGATCTTTATGCAAAGGAATATTTGTTTTAATTCCTGTAAGGATCATTTCATCTAATGCTTGACGCATACGTGCAATTGAAGTTTCACGGTCTTTACCATGAGAAATCAATTTAGCAATCATAGAGTCATAGTAAGGTGGAATGCTATATTCAGGGTAGATGTGAGAATCTAAACGAATACCTGCACCGCCTGGTGCATAGAAACTTTCGATTTTACCCGGAGAAGGTAAGAACGTTGTTGGATCTTCTGCATTGATACGGCATTCAATTGCATGTCCTTGAACTTTGATATCTTCTTGTTGAAGCTCTAGTCCTAGGCCACCAGCAATACGTAACTGTTGTTCAATAATATCTACACCAGTAACCATTTCAGTTACAGGATGCTCTACCTGAACACGAGTATTCATTTCAATAAAGAAGAATTCACCGTCTTCAAATAAGAATTCAAATGTACCAGCACCACGATATTGCATTAACTGACAGGCATGAACACAGGCTTCTAAAATATCAGCTCGAGCTTGCTCTGGTAAATTCGGTGCAGGTGCTTCTTCTAGTACTTTTTGATGACGACGTTGTAATGAACAGTCGCGGTCATATAAATGGATTGCATGACCATTACCATCACCAAGAACTTGAACTTCGACATGGCGAGGTTTTTGTAAGAAGCGTTCCATGTAAACGGTATCATCACCGAACCACATTTCTGCATCACGTTGCGCTGCTTGAACTGATTCAAGTAGTGTATCTACACGCTCAACAATACGCATACCACGTCCACCACCACCAGAAGCGGCTTTAACAATGAGCGGGAAGCCAATTTCTTTTGCTTCTGCCAATGCATTGTGGATAGTCACTGCATGGTCACAACCTGGTACAGTAGGTACGCCAGCTTTTTTCATGGCAACAATCGCAGAAACTTTATTCCCCATAAGGCGAATATGTTCTGGACGAGGGCCAATAAAAGTAAAGCCTGAACTTTCTACAATTTCAGCAAACTCAGCATTTTCTGAAAGGAAACCATAACCGGGGTGAATAGCATCAGCACCAGTAATTTCTGCAGCAGTAATAATTGCCGGGATATTTAAATAGCTATCACTACTTGCGCCCGGACCAATACATACTGCTTCATCAACAAAACGTAAATGCATCAAATCCTTGTCGGCATCTGAATAGATACCCACAGTCTTGATTCCTAATGTTTTACAAGCCCGGGTAATACGTAAAGCGATTTCACCACGGTTTGCAATTAAAACTTTTTGCAACATAGACGTCCCCGGGGTAATTACGCGCGATAACGGAATAAAGGTTGACCGAATTGGATAACTTCACCATTTTTCACTAAAATTTCTTCAATCACGCCACTTTGAGTTGCTTCAATTGGGTTCATGATTTTCATTGCTTCAATAATACCCAAAGTTTCACCAGCAGATACGGTTTGGCCTACTTTAACAAATGGTGCTTCACCTGGGCTTGGAGCAGCGTAGAACACGCCAACCATTGGAGAAGTTTCAACTGCTCCACGCGGTGTTTTTGCAACTGGTGCTTCTGCAACAGGAGCAGCCGGAAGTGCTACACCAGCCGCAGCAACGACAGGATTGCGACGAGTTAAAGCGATTGATTGATCACCTTCTTTAACTTCGATCGCTTGCAAGTCAGACTCAATCATTAAATCGATGAGTTTCTTAATTTTGCGGATATCCATGGGCGACTATTCCTAAACTAGTTTGGGTTAGATGGTTGAATTTTTTCAATAGCGTAATCGAGTGCAAAGCGATAGCCTTTTGCACCTAAACCACAAATCACGCCAATTGCTTTATCAGATAAATAAGAATGGTGTCTGAATGCCTCTCTGGCATGGACATTCGACAAATGTACTTCAATAAATGGAATGGCAACGCCAAGTAGGGCATCGCGTAGAGCAACAGAGGTATGGGTGAGGGCAGCAGGATTAATAATAATAAGTTCCACGCGTTCAGTTTGTGCCTGATGAATACGATCAACAATGGCACCTTCCCAGTTGCTTTGAAAAGTATCTAATGTAATTGAAGCTTGTTGAGCTTGGCTAATAAGTTGTTGGTTAATATCATCTAAGGTAAGATGACCATATACTTCTGGTTCGCGTTTTCCCAGCAAATTTAAATTCGGTCCATGAATCACCAAAATGGTCGAACTCATTCAGATTGCTCCAGCTCTAAAGTTGCAAATATTCTTTGCAAGATCTCTGCAAAGTTTGCTTATTATGGCATATGTTTCTACAATTTTTTTATAATTTGTTTTCATCGTCGCAGAAAGGGTATACCAAATTCGGCTTATATATTGTAAATTTTGCGATGATTTAGCAATGTTAAAAAATGACAAAATTTCAAGTAATTTAATGGACCTTATTTTAAACTGAATTGACAAAAACAGTTCATGTATTTTGTGTAACGGCTATAGCGTTCTCTTCAATCACTAATAGTTCATTCCATCGGGTCAGATAGTTTTTTGAACGATGGCATTGTTTCATATGCCAAGATGAACTTCGAGAATGATAACCGACTTGTAAATAGTGACTACCGAATCGGTTGCGAACTGTGCTGAGTGTTTGCATTAATTGTCGTCTTTGCTGAATCAACTCAAGAGGTTGCCATAAATCATCAATGTGATGTTGACGGGGATGCAAACCACAAAATAAAACTCCAATTTTAATGTATTTTTTATTTTCTTTATATAAAACATCTATTTGCTGCATGGCTGCTTTTGTTAATATACATAAATCATCTGTTGCATAATTTAAGCCTATCGCTTGAGAAGATGCTTTTTTATAAGGTGGTTTATCTATTTTTTCATAAAGCATGACTTGAACGCAGGCACACAGCTGTTCTTGTTTCATTAAGCGGCGGTGAGCTCGGTTAAGATGAAAAATAAGCGCTTGTTTAATAATCTCAATGCTGGACAAAGCTTGAGCAAAACTGCGTGATGCTAAAATTCGTTTGGTGACAATGGCAGGATCGTCGAGTTGAATACAGGATTGGCCTTTTAGCTCACGAATGGTACGTGCCATAACCACAGAAAAAGCTTTTGCTAGATGATGCTCATTGGCAAAAGTTAAGTCTAAGCATGAATAAATCTCATAACTTCGTAATTGTTTGACCAATTGATAGCCAATTCCCCAGACTTCTTTGACCGAAGTATGCTGCATGAGGTCTTCAAGAAGCAAAGGGTCTAAGGTGGTGAAATTGCAAAGTCTATTAAAGCTTCTAATTTTTTTAGCATAGTGATTGGCTAATTTTGCTTGAGTTTTTGAATATCCGATGCCAATACAGCAAGGTAAGCTTAACCAACTTTCTAGAGTTTCTACGACTTTGGCACAGTAAGAGTGGATATCTATAGACTGTAGGTAAGGGGTAAGGCGAATAAAGCATTCGTCAATAGAATAAGCTTCTAAATCATCGGGTGAGAAAAATTCCCCAAGCACTGAAAAAAAGCGACGCGACATTTCCGCATATAAAGTGTAGTTGCTTGAATATACATGTACACCTGCTTGAAGAGCGTCTTGCTCGATTTGATACCATGGGATACCCATTTTTATACCCATTTTTTTTGCTTCTTCACTACGTGATACAACACATCCATCGTTATTAGAAAGTACCACAACTGGTAGGCCAATAAGTTTGGGATTAAATAGTCGCTCACAACTCACATAACAATTATTAATGTCGACAAGCGCGTAAATTTCGCGGTGTGAGATTTCCATTATGATTTGCCCCATGAAAAATATTGGTAAAACTACATATTGATATTGTTTTCATAAACACAGTGAGGGGAAGTGTAGGATGAAAAAGTTGTATCTTGAATATGTAACAAAATCAAGTTAACAAAATTTCTAGCAGAATGCTAGGGTGGTTCTTTGGGTTTAACTTAGGTTAACCATGGAAAAAATAGATAAGGATTTAATATTTTTAATAAAAAAAGGAGATCGCATTAATCTCCTTTTTTGTGGCACATTTTGAGTCTGTTTTGATTACCACTTATGGCTATAAGTAACTTTCAGCGTTGCGCCATTTGCCACTAAATGGCTAGTGTTATCGCTAGTTCGTAATAATTGGCTATAGAGAGGATAGTACTTGCGGTTAAACATGTTTTCTAAACCAATTGTCACAGTGTCCTTTTTGTTAAGTGCAAAGCTACTGATTAAATCTGCTGTTGTATAAGTTTTTACATCATAGCGACCAAAACTATTTTTGCCATTTAGGCGGTAGTCTTCTGAACCGAAGTAAGTGGCTTGTAGGCGATTCGTCCATGTTTCCGTTGGACTATAAGAAACGTAAGCTGTGAGTTTTAATGGTGGAATACGGAAACCTGTCATGTCTTGCTCGGAACCATTTTGAGGTGTTTCACGGCCTTTCATCCATGTAACGCTACCGCCAGTTCCCCACACATTCGCATCGTCAAGATAATCAAGTGTTGCTTCAACTCCAGTAACTTTCTCTTTGGTTCGGGCGAGTACTAAACCATTGTTGAATGATTGCACAGCACCTAAGTCAGAAGTAGAGTGGAATACAGCTAAGCTTGACGATAAGTTATTAAAGTTACCTTTCCAGCCAAGCTCGTAGTTATCTACTTTTACAGGCTCTAAGAATGATGAACCAAGGTTAAAACCTTCACCAGCATTACGAATAATTAAACCAACATCAGGTAACTGAAAACCTTGGTTAAACGATGCATAAATTGAGTGCTGGTCGTTTGGTGAGAAAGTCACATTAGCATTGTATAACCATGCATCAGCTTTTACTTTTCCGCCCGGAACCGTGTAAGGATTGGTTTTGCCTAATTGTGATAATGGAACAAAGCTATCAATTTGGGCATAGCTGTCTTCATAACGCGTACCAGCTTCTGCTGACCATTGGTCATTAAAGCGGTGTTTTAATTGTACAAAGCCACCCACACTTTGTGTGGTGAGTTCAGGTAAATAAATAAGTTTGCCAATTTTTACAAACTCTAAACCGCCAGATTGGTCATAAATATTAGGGTCGAAAATATCTAAAGGCATTTCGCTTTTTTCGCGGCTAAAATCACCACCCCAAACCAATGAGGTATCACCTAAAAACTCAAGCGGTGTGGTCACAGTTAAGCGGCTACCGAGTACGTTATTTTCTTGATAGATCTGATCTACTTGTCCCCCACGATTTGCATTTTTTCTTGCATCAAATGGTGAAAAACGTGTAAAGAAGTCGCGGTAATAAATTTGAGCATCAACCTTATTGCCAAAAAAGTCTTTATGGTTATAGGTTAAA
This sequence comes from Acinetobacter lactucae, assembly GCF_001605885.1. Taxonomy (GTDB): domain Bacteria; phylum Pseudomonadota; class Gammaproteobacteria; order Pseudomonadales; family Moraxellaceae; genus Acinetobacter; species Acinetobacter lactucae. The sequence continues at coordinate 10,415 of NZ_LRPE01000005.1, forward strand.
TTGTAGATCTGGTTTTCGTTTTTATTTTGGTCTTTGAGCTTTAAGCCTTTAATGGCTTTGGCTGGTACGGTTCCGGCAGGGGCATTCTTCACACTTGGGTCAGATGCATAATCTGAGTCTTGCTCAGCATTGTAGTAGTTTGCAGCAAACTGTAGGTATTGGTTGTCATCAATATGATAACCAAGTTTACCACCTACGCTGTAGCCATCGGAATCATAAAGGTCGCCTTGACTTGGTTCCGGTGCAACACGGTCACCACTTGCATCGTACGGGCTACCAATACGTTGGTAACCAAAGTCGAGTGCATAGTCAAAAGCGTTAAAGCTGCCTGTGAAATATTGATGAATATCGCCACTTAAAGCATTAGAACGGAAATTTGTTAAAGGTGTTTGAAGCCCAACTACGGTTTTAGCTGTAGGTTCGCCACCAGCCGCTTTCGTAGTAATTGAAATAATACCGCCAGAAGCACCTCCACCATAAATTGCATTACTGCCTCGAATTACTTCGATGTTGGCAATACTTTCAGGATCAATTGCTGAAAGTCCGCGTGATGTGTCGCGAGTCAGGTTCATTGGAACGCCATCGACCAAGATGAGGGCATTACGACCCCGTAAAGTTTGACCATAATCGGTAATGGTGCGGCTTGAGTCAGACAGGCCTGGTACGGCTTTCGCTAGAACTGTTGCAATACTGCCAGATGAACCATTTCTTAAAAGTTCAATTTGTTTTTCATCTAGTTTGGTGACTTGCTTGGCAGAAGTAGAAAGTTCATCTGCGCGTGAAGCGGTAATTGTAATTGTTGGGAGTGCTTCAGGCTTTTTTTCAACATCTGTTGTCTCAGAGGCTGAGGCTGCAAAGGCCGAATTCGAGAGAAAGATGGCTCCACCAAGTGAAAGGAGTGGAATGATATTTTTTACTTCAGACTTCCTCGTAAAAAGTTTGTGACTTTTTATCTTATTTCCCATTGTCTCGCCCTGAGAGTGATTTTAAATTTGTCGAATTATAAGTGAGAATGATTGTAATTCACAATATCGTTGTTGGACAAAAAATAATAAAATTTATTTTTATTAATTGTTGTGTAGAGTACGGTACACCCATCGCTCTACACAACTGAAAATTTATGAGATTTCTCTAAAGGAATTCAGATGATTTTGATGGGCGCGGCGAATAATACTACGGTCATCACCTAGTACAAAAAGCTGAACAGATTGTTGTTTCCAAGCCGCAATATCTTCAGGTTGTCGGGGAATAGCACAGAAATGCTTTTGACTATTTTTAGTCTTGGCATACATCTCTTGAACTTTTTCTTTTACTTTTGGATGACTAGATTGCCACGGCATGCCCATAGATTGAGAAAGGTCGGCAGCACCTTCCAGAATAATATCAATACCTTTAACTTTTAATATTTCATCTAGTTGTTCCAGTCCTTCTAAGCTTTCAATCATGGCAACGACAATCGTCTCGTTTGCTGCCTGTTGAACAAAACTAGCTAAATCATCCATGCCATATCGATTTAACCTTGTCGAATTCAGACCTCTTTGCCCAAGCGGCATATAGTGAGAATGGTGCACGGCTTCTTGTGCCTGCTGGGCATTTTCAATTCGTGGAAACACAATACCCGTTACCCCTGCATCGAGCAGAGGTAGAACTAAATGATTGGCATTTAACGGCACTCTTACAAAGACGTCAAGACTCATGGCCCTAGCAGCTAAAATCATGGTCTCAACTTGAGACGTACTAAATAAAGTATGTTCCAAGTCGATAATAATAAAGTGGTAGCCCGCAAGTGCCAGTTGCTCAACATTAATCGGAGAAGCTACGGAACAAAATATTCCGTAGAGCGTCTCGCCGTGTGCTATTCGTTTCTTAAAAGAAATCGAATGTTTATTCATATTCAATTTCCTTAATGAGACTTAGCGGGTTCGGAGTGGTTTGTACTCTTAAGCGAATTTCCGGAAGGAAACGGCGGCTTGCGAGCTGTTCAATATCAATGGTGTCATCTGTAAAGTTAAATAATTCATATCGTTCGCTAAATTCGGGGTGAGCTTCTTTATGCTGATTGATGATGGTTCTTAACATAGTCCAGAATTTGATTTCATCGAAGTCATAATGTTCATTTAGGAAAATTGCTAACTCGGCCAGATTTACAAACCAAAGTGCATCTTGGGTAAAGTCTCTTAACTCATTTGGAGAATGGGTTTCCAAGAAAGAGTTCGGGTTAATTTTGGCATGTTCTTTCGGCGCATCTTGCAAGTTAGGTAAAAGGTCGGGCTCGCGCAACAGATGACGGCTAAAACGAATGCCGTCATGGAAATCTTTCAAAGCCGCTTTAACGGGTAGACCATTTTTATGAATCAGAACCATGTTTTGTGCATGTGACTCTAAAGCGAGGCCGTGGCACCATAAAATATGCATGATCGGTAAATAAGCATTGGTGAGTAACTTTTCTAACCAGAACTCAATACCGTACTCTTGAATCCACTCATCAATGAGAGGTTTTTGGTCCGTATCAACTTGCATTAGACCCGTTACAGGCGTTGCTGATTCGCCTTCTTTTAAGTAGCTGTAAATACTTTCGCGCCAAATGCAAGCCAAAGCGCCGTATTGAACAGGTAGCGCAATTTGCTGGTTCACTGAAAGACCACCAATCTCTCTTAAAATAACAGGCTTACGCTGTTTTTCTAAAATATGGTCTTGTTCAACAATGTTATAAAGCCAGTCACTCATTTTTGCCGCATTTTGAACGGTATGCGGTGCCAATACACGAGAGGTAGAAGTATTGACCAAGTTCATTGCCAATTTAAGAGAAAGCGCCGAGATATCACTAATATTTGATAATGTGCGAATCGATTGCTGTGGTAAATAAGTCGGACCTTCGATATCTAACGGGATGATCAGTTGGTTGCTGATTGCATCTTGATAATATAATTCAATAATTTTATCCCACTGCCACGGGTGAATTGGAGTGAGGATATAATCTTTAAAATCTACATTTTTCTCTTTCAATTGATCGTTAATGGCTTGTAGATCTTTTTCTGAAAAATGCTGTTTATAAAGCTGCTCTAAGTTAATGGTTTCACTTAAAACCAGTTTGCATAGACTATTATGAGTCGCTACCCATTGAATCGTAAAACCTTCAGAAAGTTCTGGTGCATATTTCTGGTTTTCTTTTAAATCGAAGCCGATACGAGATTTAAAACTTGGGTGATATAAATGTGCGTTGGTGATGCGTGCTTCTTGTTCTAGGTAAGGCAAAGTTCTTAAAGTTTGAGCAGGGGCTTGGCTCAAAGTTTGCGCATGCTTAACGTAAGTTAAATTCAGCTCATCATTAAAGTTTTGCCATTTAACTGGGTCAGCTTCAATAATATTTTTTAGATCGGCAAGTAGCATTTTTAAGTTAGGGTGAGTTTCAGTGCCTAAAGTAATATCAGAACGGACTAAACTTGAAGGATCTAACTTAATGCGTTTAAAACTGAAATGTCGTTTGGCCGCACAAGTATAAAAAACGGTATCGGAAACATAAAACTTGATCTGACCTTTAGAAAACTCGTATTTAAAAGTATTTTCAAAAATGAGTGCTTCTAATAATTGGCCCATCACGCGATTTTCCGCGAGGGTTTTATAATCGGTTTGTTGTGTTGCTTGAAGAGGGCAAAGCGCTTCTGCACCGCGATATTTATAAATAGGGTTTTCAACTTCAATCCAGATTGGATTGCCACCACTGTGATAGAGCGTATTTAACATATTTGCCTTGATTGGTAATGTAAGTGAATTAATTAATAAATCGCGGTACTGCTGGCCTTTGGCACTAAAATTTTCTTGTGCAAGCGTAAGACGGGTGGCTTGCCAAAGCTCAGATTCTTCAATGACCGTAACTCGTGCAATTGCACTGATGAGATGAGCAATGTGATTGATCACAAGGTAATATTTTAAAAAGGTCCATGCATCTTTTTGAGAGAACCAAACGGTACTATCTTCAGAAATAGATGAGTCGTCTTCTATCATTTCTGGAACAATACTAATGCCTTCCATATCTCGAAGAATAAGGCGATGCGGATAGCCATTTTTAAATTCCATTAAACTGTTTTGCATGTGGGCTTCTACACTAATGCCTTTATTTGCAAACAACTCAATTAATGGAATAAGTGAAACTTTAACGTACTGTTTCCACCAAAAAGTAATGAAATCTTTGGCATCGTTCAATTGTAGATTTTGGTTGGGTGCGGCTTGCTGAATAATGCTTAAAAGCGGGATTTCATGGTTTTCATTTTCTTCAACCAAGCCACCGAGCATTCTGGTATTTTCTAATACCTCTGGCGTGAGTCCTGCTCTATAGAGAATGCCAAATGAACTTTCAAGCTCTGGAATTTTGACTGTTTTTGCCTCTAACTCCGGCAGAAACACAAGGTCTGGATATTGTTCATTGATCTTGTGATTAATAATAATTTTGCTCGCATCAATCGCGCGTTCCATTTCATCCATTGGGTTATTACGAATGAAACTGGTAATTCGTACATCAATGGAAAGCTTTAAGAATAGGTTCGATTGAGGTAACCACACGGTACGAACGGATGAGGTCGGCCATACGGTTTGACCTAAAGCTCCCAGATAGATCACGTCTTGGCTGTCTAAATGTTTCTTTAAAGATGGATGTTGAAGTAAGAAGTTGGCTTGCCAAGGGTGAGTTGGCATCAATTCATAATTTGCTAAGTTTGCTTGCAAACGATCTTTTGCTGTTTTTAAAACTTCATCTTCAATACGGTGAGATGGCTGTTCTTCACTTACAAGCTTTTGGATTAAAGAAGAATGAATTGCGAAGTAGTGGAGTTGGAAACTTGCGCCTAACTCAGGGCTATACTTTTTCATGTCTTCTTTAGAAAAGCCTAAATTGGCTTTAGAGGTCACATGAAAAGGGTGCCCATATAGCATGCCTTGTTCTGTTGCCTGAAAACCACTCAACGCTTTAGTTACTGATTGAGATGGCTTATTTTCTAAAAAGAATTTTGTGTTTTCGATACTATTGGCAATATCGGAGTACAGGTTCTTATTTTGATTTTTATCTTTAAATAAGCTATTCAATTCATCTGTAATAAGCTTCACTAATTTTTTAGGGTCGGTGAGTGAGTCAAATGTATTGTCGCTTAAATTTTGCAGAACAAAACCACGTTGATATCTGTGATAGCCAGTGGTCGATAAGTGCTGAACTGCGCCATAAACAATCGTGTTAGATGCATTAAATGTATAAGCAAAATACAGTGTGTCTGGGCGTTCCGCATACAGTGTGAATAAAGGAGAATCTTGAGCTGGGATAATATGCTCTTCAATATTCACTTTAAGTTCACGAAAGAAAGTATTCAGGTACTGTTCGAAAAGTTTATAAGACCATGCGTCGGTTGTAATAATTGAGTTCATTCTTGTGCCTCTTCTAAAATTGTATCCATTAAGAATCTGTTCAAAATCACCACTAATCCCGCACCGATAAAAAATAGTGAGGTGCAGATTAATGCAGCAGTAATATTGAAAAATGAGTAGGTGAGCGTGATCGTGATTGGGCCAATAAGCTGTCCTAAGACAAAGGCACTGTTAGAAATACCAATCACTTTTCCTTGGCTTTGAGCGCCAGCTTTTAGAGAAATTGTGTGTAAGATCGAAGGAATAAGGGCTGCAAAGCAAAAGCCTTGTATAAGTCGTAATACAAGAATCAGCCAGAGATTAGAAACCCAGATCAATGCGAAAATTGTGATGCCGCAAATCAAAGATGCGTAAATGAAGTTATTAAAAGAATCTCCTTTATCATCATTTCTTTTTCCCCAATAGGTCGCAGCAATAAAGGCTGCTCCCCATGAAAGCGCATGAATAGTTCCCGTTAAACTCGCAGCAGATAACGATGAGTGAGTACTTTGGCTTATTTCACTAATGTATAAAACGAAGCAAGACACCAAACCAAAGCCACCAGCTTGAACCAAAATGCCAGCGCTTAACCATGAAAAAATCGTTCTATCAAAGAAAGCTGGAAGCTTGGATTTCTCTTTGGTTTTTGTGGTTTCGGTTTTAACGGGATTGGTTAATACAAATGACGCGATCACAATGAGTGTCATCACAACAAATGCTGTTGCGTTGAGTAATACTTCAACCCGCCATTGATCCATAAATATCCCGCCGAGCACGGGACCACATAGGCAAGCGAGTGCAACACTACTTTGTAGTTGCCCAAAGGCGGCACCTCTTTGTTGTTCATTTGAAAGATATGAAACATAGGCATTCAAAATGACTGAGAGACCGCAAAAACCGAGTAAAATTCGCGCGAAAATAAATAGGTATAAATGCTGGGCGCTCGCCATGAGCAGTATTGAAATACAGAAACCAGCTAGAGAAAGTAATAAGGCTTTTTTATGGCCGAATGTGTCGGATAGATGACCCACAATTGGTGCTGTAAATAAGCTGCCAATAGCCGGAGCTGCGAGTGCCAAACCTGCCCAGATAGTGGGAGCACTCATATGCGCCGTCAGTTTTTCCATATAGAGCGGCATGATCGGAATAAGCACCATGAGCCCGAAAGTGGAAAAAAACTGACAGAGCAAAATAATGAAATGATCTAGGCGAGATGAGCGCATGATTTAGATATCCATGGTCTCATAGCTAGAAACAGACAAACTCTGATAAGGATTTGGCGTACTTCCGATTTTACTTGGCATGCCTGTTGAGTCGCTTTCTTGTGCAAGTAAAGGGGTAAGCAACTGTTTGAATGGCCAAGTCTTATTGTCAAAAAGATAGGTTTGAATTTGCGATTTTGTTTGTTCTGAAATGGGTTGGGTTTCTACAAAATCTTGAATAATGTCTTGAACCATCTCCCAAAAATCGCTTTCTGTACGATCCGTATATTTCAAGGTCGCTAAAGCAATCGGGTAGAGGTTAATTTGAATCCCTAAAGTAATGAAGTAGTTAAATAAGTCCTCATTTTTAGTAAAGATAAGATTGTTCGGCGTACTGATATCAATGGTATAGATCGGAGGTGTAAAACCGCTTTCTTCAATGGCTGTGGTACATATTCTTAGGGTATCGTGGTCACGTAAAATAAAACATTTAAACTTATTATTTTCATAACACACCATGGTGTTTTGCCCGTGGCATTCAGGCATGATGCCTTTCGACCAAAGGGTTAAGAATGTTTGAATAAAATGAACACTTAAGTCTTTTAATAATGACCATTTGTCACCTTCAACGCCTAAATTTTCCCATGGGTCAACATAAGTACAGCTTAAAGCTGACATAGTGATTGGAGTAATGTTTTGGTCTCGGCAAATATCCGGTAAATGTCGGACTTGGCAACCGATTACACCTAAATTTTTTACAATCGGCTCTTGTTTACCGAGTACCCACCAATGTGTTTCATTACTCAAAAAGAGACGATTTTTTAATAAAGAAGTTTCATTAATAACGTCATTTAAAAAATCATAAGCCGTATGCCCATTCATTAAATAACGGCCTGGCATAGAGCGGATTGCACCTAATGTCTTGGCATTGGTTGAGAGTTTTAAATGAAGAGTAGGGTTTGCGTTGTGAATAAGCGTTCTTAAAGAAGAAGTCGGTAAACCAATTGTGGTGACATGGTTTAGGTCAATACCTTCATACTTATTTTCATCAAGCTTTAAATAGCGATGTTGCGTCTCTAACAAAGGTAGGGCTAAGTAATCATCTGAAAGCTGAGCCATTTTGTCAGCAATAAGACTTTCCTCAACTTCTGATAACAGAAGCTCTTTGTGAGGAATCGATTCCATATTGTTGATGACGTCATCCTTCTTAAATGCCCACCAGTACACCTCAATTTCTTTTTGAGTGGTGAGTGGTGCAAGTTCACCTTTTGAGTGAGCGAATGGATGAAATGGGCGATCGGCTACCAGCGAGAGCAATTCACTAGTAATTAAAGGTGAAGAAAATGAAAGGGCTGACTGTAAAATTTGAGGAATTTTTTCAGCTGTTACTAAGTTATCTAGCCAATAATTAATCGCTTTTTGATGGTGTGGAGATGGCCACCAAGATGCTTTGGTTAAATAGTTAAAAACCTCAGAAATAGAAATTTTAGAAGTTGTATTGCTCAAGAGTTTATGAAGCAAAACTTCGGGTTGGGTAACATAGAAAGGATTTACACCATCTACTTTTAAACAGTTGAAATAGAGTTCTAACTCATCGTTTAGAGTAATTGCCAGATAAGGCTTTTTGTAGGAAATATGATCTCTAAAATCTCCATAATTCTCCATGTAGAGTGCATCTATCGTTTTTTGTAGTTGTGCTGTGTAAATCCGATCTAACATTTTAGTTATTCCTATTCTTATAAAAGCGGTAGAACCGTGCCAACGTTTTGTTCTTGTGCAGCATTGAAGAACCATTTAGCGCAGACAATGTCATCAATCGCCATGCCCATTGGGTTGAGCAAAATGATTTCATCTTCGTGTTCGCGGCCGTTTTTATGACCAATAATGATGTCGCCAAGTTCAGCATGTAGTTTTTCACGGCTGAATAAGCCATCTTCAACAAGTACGTTGATGACTTTCTTTTCACGGTTTGATTGGTCCCAGTCATCCACAATCACTTTGTCCACTTTTAAGAAGACTTCAGGCTCAATGTCCATAATTGAAATATTTGAAACAAAGCAGCCTTTTTTAAGCCACTCAAATGGAATGTAAGGTTTATCTGAAACTGTGCAGGTAATGAGGACATCGGCTTGTTGAATCGCAGACTTAGCGCTGCCATGAATTTCAATTTCTAAATTTGGATATTCTGATAAGAACAATGTTTTGAGTTTTTCAGCTGCTTCAGGGTTTACATCAAATAAATGTATTTTTTTCACTTGAGCATATTGTTCAAGTACAGTCTTAATCTGCATTTGAGCAATTGGTCCGCAGCCAATCACGGTAATGTCTGAAAAGTCTTTTTTCGCTAGATATTTAATTGAAACACCAGTAATTGCCGCAGTTCGCATGGCACTGATGAGACTGCCTTCCATCACCGCAACTGGATAATTTGTTTCTGAGTCATTTAAAACAATCAGTGCGCTGGCACGCGGAATATTGAATTTTTTAGGGTTATGTTGTCTTGAACCAATCCATTTAATTCCGGCAATTGGGTCGTTGCCACCTAAATAACAAGGCATTGCAATAATACGGTCGGCAATATGGTCTGCACCTTGCCAGCGAAGATAAGGTTTTAAGGGTTGTACAAACTGTTTATTTGCATGCAGGGTTAAACCTTCAGTAATCGCTTCAATAAATGAATTACTATGATTTGCGCCAAGATTTAATAAATCTGATTGACTTAAATAGCGAAGGGTAGCCAAATTGCTCATGAATATTTCCTAAGGAGAAGGTTAAACAACATTTTGTAAAGTAAGGTTTTCTTGGCGTCGTAAGTTTCGATTGAAGTGACGCTTCTTAATCATTTCGAACCATTCATCTTCATAAACCAAATCGAGATAACGGTCGCCGCGATCGGGCAACAGTGTTAAGACGCATGAACCTTCGGGAATGGTTGGAATCAGTTTTTTGATGGCTGAAATTGATGAGCCACTTGAACCACCTGCAAAAATTCCTTCATGCTCAAGAAGTTCTCGGCAACCGAGTGCCGACTCATAGTCATCTACATAAATGACATCATCAATTTCATCGGGGGAGAGTAGTGGTGGGACTGTACTTGCACCAATCCCAGGAATTTCGCGTGGACCAGATGTGCCACCGAACAACACAGAGCCGACGATATCGACTGCGATCACTTTTAATTCTGGAAATCTTTCTTTAAGGCGACGAGATACGCCCATAATCGTGCCAGAGGTACTTGCTCCAATCACGAGGTAATCAATCTTGCGATCAATTTGATTTAGGATTTCTTCTGCTTCTCCAAAATAATGGCTTTTCCAGTTATTTGGGTTTGCATACTGATTAATCCAAACAGCATTTGGCAGCTGTTGGCAGAGTCGTTTTACAGTGTCAATTCTGGTTTTCAAATAACCGCCGTTTTGATCTTTTTCAGAGACCATTTCGATATTGGCCTTGTAGAGCTTCAACATTTGTAAGTTTGCTGAGGCAATTTTTGGGTCAATAACGGCAGTAAATTTTAATCCATATATTTTGCAAGCCATTGCAAGCGCAATTGCTAAGTTCCCTGATGAGCTTTCAACAATATGACTATCTTTATTAATCACTCCAGATTTCAGGCCTTCCTGTAGCATGAATAATGCCGGACGGTCTTTAATGCTTCCTCCTGGGTTTAACAATTCCATTTTCGCAATCACTGAGATCGATTGATGCGTGAATAGCCTTGATAATTGTAGTAGTGGTGTTTTACCTATGCAGTCGAGAATATTTTCATGGATCATGGTAGATCTTCTCAGGTTTTTATGTGGTGTGAATGATAATGATTATTAATTTAATTATTATTACTATTTGTGCCATGATTGTTGCGATTTGTAACTCAAAACAGGAGGGACTTAGAGGATTTTTCACTAATTTTTTTTATCTAATTATTTGAATCGTAATATTTAAGTTTTACAAAAGGATTAATAAATAAATCTTTTTAAATATAATGACATAGGCAATAAATTACTTTTAAGCTAAAAAAATTAATTTAATTAAAACGCATGCTTGAAATTACTTTGAAGAAATAAAATGAAATTTATGATCTGACCCACATACTTTATGTATCACTATTCTGTAGAGGCCATAGAATAGTTTTTATGCTTAAAAAGAGAGAAGTATTTAAAAAACTGACTTAAGATGCTTTGAATAATGAACTGAAAGTGATCAAGTGGCAGCTATTGATATAAAAATGTCTGAAAATTATATGTTTAAATAGATATGATCATTTCCATAAGCGCTATATTTTCAATGGATCAGTTGAGCCTAGAAAATATAGTAATGCGTGTTTCGCATTTTGTCTTATGGGTCTTTTAAGCTGCCTTTTTTATAAAAGACAGCTTTTTTATGCTGATTTGACGACTCAATAGCTTATGACGAAGATCGCTGTTTGGCTTGTTTATAGGCCTCAAGGTTAATGCACTGAGCTCCCAAGCTTGTGATTTCTGCTTGGTCGATTTGAAGTTCATCCCACTTTTGCATTTGTTCGAGTAGCCAATAAAAGTCTTCTACTTTTGGAAGAGCACTTTCTTTTACTAAATGACGAACAATATTCTGAATCATATAATATTTATCGACATGCACTTCTTCTGAGCAATGAAAACGTACAATTCCAGACTCGACTAATAATTTTAAAATTGGGGCAAAATCTTCTAATTCACCAAGCCTTACTCAGCCGTATCCAGTTTCAACGGCAGTTTTTGATAGATTTACCTGCAGCTGATCTGGGTCTAAAACAGAACCCATTTTATTTACTGGATCAGAGTCGGCAGCAATCGTCCACCACCTACCAACGTAAAAAATGCTGCTTTTATTTTCAGTTACCTGAAGCACAGAATGAATATTGTGCAAGTTGTCCATTACTGAGACAAGATAAACACAGAGGTCAATACTCATGCAAGACCAGTTAAATAATTTAATCCAGAGCTATGCAGGTATTGCCAGTTCAACCATTGGTCATGTATTGGACCAAGGGCATTTACCACAGATTCATGCGATTAACCAAATTGGGCATGCGGTGGGCCGAGTGCGTACGGCTACATTGCATTCAGTCAATGGTATGGCACTGCGTCAGGCTTTGCTGAACAGCCAACCGGGTGATGTACTGGTCATTGATGCACGTCAGTTGGAACATCGTGCCTGTTGGGGAGAACAGAGACATCGCGCTGCCATATATCATCAGCTTGCCGCTGTAGTGATATTGGGTGCTGTAACGGATATAACTGCTTTAAGAAACATGAAGGTCCCCGTTTTTGCTTCATCGGTCAGTTATCTGACTACACGTCAGCAGGGAGAGTGTGTAGTGGAGTTTGACCAGCAAATACAGGTGGGAGATACCTGTATTTCCTCTGGTGACTTAATGGTTGGAGATGCCGATGGTGTGTTTATTTTGAGTCCAGATATTGCCCGTCATCATCTTGAGCAATTTCAGCAAATGGAAATCCAAGAACGGCAGAAACGGGATCAGTTTTTTAGCGAACATTCAGCACAAGATTATTACCACTTTACTGCATCTGCATGAAATTGAATTGAGAAAATATTTATGATGACATTATCTTCACAGCTGTTGGATGAGTTCCATTACGAGGAAAGAGGAATAGCCTATGGATTAAGGGCTGTGCAACTCCCGCAGGATTTTCCATTATTGTATAAATGGATGCATGAACCTCATGTGATTCCCCAGTGGCAGCTGAATAAACCGGAGCTTGAACTGGCAGTTTACTTTGAAAAGATGATTTGTGATGATCATCAGCGGTTATTTATTATTACGATTGAACATACTGATGTGGGTTATCTTGAGATATATGAAGCCAAGCGTGATCGGCTGGCGCTTTATTATGATGCTGATGACTCTGATCTGGGCTGGCATATTTTATTTGGTGAAAAACATGTGCTTGGGCAAGGGCATTTCAGAGCTGTTATGCGCATGATGAGTTATTTTATTTTTGAAAATTCAACTGCCAGTAGAATAGTGGGTGAGCCGGATGAAAATGTAAAATCTTATGCCTATATTGCAGAAGATATTGCTTATCAAGCGCAGAAAAAAATAAAGATGTTAGAAAAAACAGCAGTTTTATATCATTGTTATCGAAATGAATTTTACTCACGCTGTGGAAGTTATCGGCAACGTGATGGACTAAATGAATTAGAAATGAGAGTACAGTAAAATATAATAAATCAACAACTTAATTTTTTATCTCAAATAGTCAGGACCAGTTTGATATACAGCATCATTTTTCATAATCATATGCTCTTACATACCATTTTAATCCATGATCGATTAAAGAATGAGGGGCAAGTTTTTTTGGGAAAACCTAAATCAGACTGTTAAAAAAAGTCGAATTTTAATATCTGTATTTCTCTCTAATAGAATAAGAGAGGCTACATGAAATTGTGAAAGTTGATTGATAATTAACCGTTAAACGTGACAAATCATTAAAAAAAGTCCAGACACTAGGGTTGGACTTTTTATTAAATAATAAGGCATATTACGTTAATTTTAGAAAATTTAGAACAGTCTCTCCCAGTTCTAAATTTAATAATTTATAGTATAACTTAGCACAAAAGTACGACCTTCGGCTGGGATTGCTAACAATGAGTTAGCATTGGTTACTGCTGCTTGTTGAGCGAATACAGTTTTATATTGATTTCCCCATAGATTATAGACACCAAAGTCCACACGACCTTTCGCCACAGGGAAGTGTGCTAACACATCCATCGTGGTATAACCTTTAATCTCTGCAGCAGAATTATAATCATCACTATAATTTTTGGCTTTGAGTGCTATATCATCTTTGTACGCCTTATCAGTTCCTTTGACTGCCAACATTTGAGCACGTACACCATAGCCCTCTGCATTATTCCACTCAGCAAACAATGTACCTTTCATTGGTGAAACTGTAAAAGCATTTAACTCATGCCAAGAATCTGAAGCATCCTTATATTGTCCGCGCGTATAACCTAAAGTACCACCTACTTTATAGTTGTCCATAAATGGATAACTCACTGTGGCTTCTGCGCCATAAATACGTTGATCTGTATCTACAACTCTTACATCACTATTAGCAAAGCTTACAAATTTGTCAGAAGTATTATAAAAACCTGTTAAACCTAGATTTAATCCATCATTCGGATTCAATCTCCAACCTAATTCATAACTATTTACAGCAATAGGTACAATACCAGAAGAGTCAATATTTGCTGTTATACTATTTCCACGTAATACGCGTTGTACATCTGGATAGCTATAGCCCTGAGAGAAATTGGCATAAAGTTGTTGTGTATCTGTAAGTTTGTAAACAGTTCCTAAATTAAACAGAAATTTATCACTATCTGTCGAACCTGATGGTCTATATGTAGAGTCACTTGCTGGACGCCCATTACGGTAGTAACTATCGTTATCTGCTTGAATATATTGATAACGAACTCCAGTTTGAATACTTAGATGATCCGTTAGCGCATAATCCCCTTGTAAAAATGCCCCCATATTTTGAATCGTTGTATCTGGCCCATAATCCGATACATAATTATTAGGATTAGACTCTTTAAATCTTAAATAACTACTATCAGATTCTAACCAGTCCACATATTGGTGATCTTTTTCACGGTCATAATCTAAACCATAAGTCAGCTTCAAGTCTTTATCGGCAAGTTTTAACACTGATTGTATTGTTGCACGAATACCTGCGTAATCAACATTCGACTGCGATTGAGAATAAGTTGTGGTCGTTCCTCTACGGGCTGGATAAAATCTAGATTTCTCATTACGGTAAAAAGCTTCAACGTTGAGGATTTGACCTAAAAAATCAGTATTTTGATATTGAGTATTTACTGCATAACGCTTTGTAAAAGGTTGGTTATCTAGCTCTAATCCTTTTTTAGGAACATAAAATTCCGAAGTTGTATCGTAATCCACTCCATAATCTGTATCCTGCTCATCTTGATAATACTGCGCACCAAAACTTAAACTTTGACTATCGGTCAAATTAAAATTCAAGCGACCATTCACATCAATGGTGTCAGTATCCATAGTGCTGCCTTGCCAAGGGCTTAATGAAATACGATTCCCATTACCATCAAATTGAGAGCCACGGTTAGTATAGTCTATGCCAAGAAAACCGTCGACTTTATCATTTGCAAATGAAGCCGTTTGGCCAACTTGATAAGCCAGGCTGTCACCGCGGAAATTATCGGCTGATGTCACACCTAATTTTGTTTGAAAGCTAACAGGCTTAGAGTTGTCAGCACGTTTGGTAATAATATTAATAATTCCGCCAGTCGCACCTGAACCATAGATACTGGTCGCACCTGAAACGATCTCAATATGATCAATCATATTTGGGCTAATACTATTCAACTGACGGGCTACATCACGGGAGCCAGTTTGTGATACGCCATCAATCATCACCAGTACATTTCGTCCGCGCATAGTTTGACCATAATTACTGCTCGTTCCACTGCTTGGTGCTAAAGATGGAACTAGTTGTGCCAAAACATCTGCAACTTTACGACCTGGACCAGCCTGTTGCGCAATTTCATCAGCAGAAATGGTTTGAACTGTTCCTGCAATTTCAGCAATGCTTTTGGGTGTACGTGTCGCTGTTATCACAATTGTCGGAAGTTTAGCTTCAGCATTTTGTGATTCGGTAGTTGTTTTAATTGAACCATCGGCATAAAGATGGGTACAAATTGCTGTTGTAAGTACGCAAAGACTGAAGGGTAACAAGCGCATTTTTATTCCCAATTAGTAAATATTAATATTGGTGCAAATAGTAGTCATTATCATTATAGATGTAAATGGTAGTCATTACTATTATGGGTATAAAATCTTTATTAGTTATTTAATATGGTAATCCACCTAAAAATAAAGGGTTATGCGATTATGGACGCCCTAGTGAATTTTCCAGTTTATAAGGGGCGAGTGGATTTTGGAATTTATAACGTGTGGAATAAAGACTATCGCACGGTTTATAGCTAGCAGTTAGAAATTACCTTTTCACCAGTGTCTAGTATGCGGGCACAAGGGCATACCTTAGGTTTGAATTATACTTTTAATTATTAATTGATTTTAGCTAAAAGCTGGTGTTAAGTTTTTAACCTTCACTTATCACCAGCTTTTTTATGCAGATTTGAGACTAGAGAGCTTATGAAGAATATCGCTGTTTGGCTTGTTTATAGGCCTCAAGATTAATGCACTGAGCTCCCAAGCTTGTGATTTCTGCTTGATCGATTTGAAGTTCATCCCACTTTTGCATTTGTTCGAGTAGCCAATAAAAGTCTTCTACTTTTGGAAGAGCACTTTCTTTTACTAAATGACGAACAATATTCTGAATCATATAATATTTATCGACATGCACTTCTTCTGAGCAATGAAAACGTACAATTCCAGACTCGACCAATAATTTTAAAATTGGGGCAAAATCTTCTAATTCACCAAGCTCTTGCTGAGCTTTCATAATTGCGGTGGTGAGCGCAACTAATGTTTGTGGATGTTGCTTGGCCCATTCTTGCGTTACGGCTAAAACCTTGTCAGCTACAGATGGAATAATGTTTTGACTGGAGCAAATCATTTTACTTAAACCAAGAAGCTCACCTTGGGTATTCCAAGGTTCACCCACACAAAAACCATTAATAACATGATTATCCAGTGCTTCTACCATATAAGGTGGTGGTAATGTTTTGAGCTGGATCGACTGCGCGAGTTTTAGATTTGCTAAAGCTAACCATTCTCTTAAACAATAATGGTGAATAGAATGCTTAAACACATGCGCTAACGAAATGGAGTGACCTTGTTCAATATAATGGCTCACTTTTTGTGAAGACATTTGCGCGGTGTCATTTTCTTGAATTGCAAGTTGATGGGTAAGCTTTTGGCTTAAGCTAATGAAAGCACGGTTTTCACTTAAAACTAGTGAGGTTTGTAAAGGTGTACCAATTTGATCCGCGCCTACAGCGGCTGCAGGTAACATCGCCGATAAGCAGTGAGCTGCATCTAATAGTCCAAAAGCAAGACGGTCGCGCAGACTTGCCCAAGATGCTTCTTTAACTAAAGTGACATCTAAACCTTGTTCTTCAAAGAAACCTCTTTGTTTTGCCCAAAGCAATGCAAGACAATCAAGCAAAGGAATATAGCCGAGTTGTAATTGAGTCTTTTCTAATGTGCTCATTTATTCATCCTTAAGTTGATTGCCAAGTAATTTTTGAGCGTCAAGTAAACGCCGTGCCATTTCTCCAATCGTAATCCGGTGGCTCATCGCATTTTTTCTAAGAAGCTGGAATGCAGTTTCTTCAGGTAGGCCATGCAGTTGCATAAGTAACACTTTGGCTTTTTCAACATCTTTACGGTCGGCAAGTTTGGTTTGAGCCTCTTTTAAATCACCTTCAAGTTTTTTGTGCTTTTTATATTGTTCAATTGAGATTTCTAAAATGGTATGCAAGCGGGAAGGGTCAATGCCATCGACAATATAAGCAGTGACTCCCGCATCGATGGCTTGTTTAATGGTGTCTTTATCAGAATTTTTGGTAAATAGAACTGTAGGCAGGTCATAGCTACTGACACAGCTTTCAATAATGTCACGATGAGGATGATCCATATCAAGCAAGATCACATCAGCTTGCAAATGTTCTAGACGAAAGATATTTAAATGATCCAAAGTAAGGCATGCAACTACTTCAAAATCATTTTCAAGCAAACTTTTTCTTATATAGTCGGCTCGCGCATGATCATCATCAATAAGGGCTATTTTGAGTTTTGGCATAAGTTCAGAAAATCAGGCTAAGAAAATGCGCCAATTCGACGCGTTTTTGTTATCAATTATTTAAGCAAGATTAATGCCATAGCAAACTAAAGAAAAAATCGAGCTTTAACGTTAAATTAGCATGCTTAATGGCATAATTGATCAATCTTGGTGCAAAAATGCGATTCATTTTGTAGCAGAGCGTATTTTTACCTGACCATTATAAATGTGCAACATTAGAGCAGTTCTCCATATGAGAATATTCGCTTCTATATTTTTAAAAATTTTATCTATATGAAAAATAATAATAAAAAATAATTAATTTAATTTTTTTGAAAGCTGGCATGCAAAATGCTTATTTATTAACAGGTCGAAGACGACCATAAGTTTTAAAGACGGCCAAAGATGTCCGTTCTGATCGAGTTTGTGAACATTCAAGTGTGCACAAAGAAGTTACGTTCAGTCGGAGTGAAGGCCATGTCTTTATTTTTATTGCATAAAAAATTTACATCTGAATTATTTAATTTTTCAGTTCCAGCGATGCGAGCCTTCTCTATGAGGGGGCTCGCTTTTTTTATTTATTTTTATGACTTTGCTGTGCATTGGGTGTCATCAACGAGTGAAAGAAATGTATTCCAAGCAGCTATCTGCTTTGTGAGATTGATTCGCTTCTCGGTAGAACTACAAGGCAAAAAACAACGTCTATTTGAGAACGCAATAACGCAGCGTAAAAGCAACGTGATTTGAGGAGAAACACTATGAAATTGGTAATGATTGGTCATGGTATGGTGGGCCACAAATTCATCGAAGCCATTTTAGAAAAAGCAGATGATGAACTGGAAATCACGATTCTCGCGGAAGAGCCTCGTATCGCGTATGACCGCGTACATTTGACAGAATATTTTTCGGGGAAATCGGCAAAAGATTTATCTTTAGCTCGTTTTGACTTTGCTGATGCGCATGGCATTGACTTACGTCTTAATACTAAAGCAACTGCAATTGATACCACTGCACAAACAGTCACAACTAACCATGGTGATGTCATCAGTTATGACAAATTGGTGTTGGCAACTGGTTCGTATGCATTTGTTCCACCAATTCCGGGTAATGACCGTGAAAACTGTTTTGTTTACCGTACGATTGAAGACTTAGACGCGATTCGTGCAGCAAGTCTTAATGCAAAAACAGGTGTAGTGATTGGTGGTGGTTTACTTGGCCTTGAGGCCGCCAAAGCGTTGCGTGATTTAGATCTAGAAACACATGTTGTTGAGTTTGCGCCACGTTTAATGGCAGTTCAAATTGATGACTTGGGCGGTAAAGTTTTACGCCGTAAAATTGAAGACCTTGGTGTAAAAGTTCATACACAAAAAGCGACTCAATCTATTGAATCGGGCAACAGCACTACACATGTAATGAAATTTGCAGATGGTAGTGAACTTGAGGCAGATGTCATTTTATTCTCTGCCGGCATTCGTCCACGTGATGAGCTTGCACGTAATAGTGGTCTCGCGATTGGTGAGCGTGGCGGTATTGTAATTAATGATTACTGCCAAACATCAGATACCAATGTCTATGCCATTGGTGAGTGTGCGCTTTGGCAAAATAAAATCTATGGCTTAGTTGCACCGGGCTATGACATGGCACGTATTGCAGCAAAACACATTTTAGATGAAGAGTGTCATTGCTTCGCTGGTGCAGACATGAGCACTAAGTTGAAGTTGATGGGTGTGGACGTTGCCTCTGTAGGTGATGCGCATGCTATGACGCCGGGTGCATTAAGCTATTTCTATGCAGATGAGCATGCACTGGTTTATAAAAAGATTGTTGTAAATGCAGATAAAACCAAATTGCTTGGTGCAGTTTTGGTGGGTGATGCAAAAGAATACAACGACCTTTTACAAATGATGTTAAACGGTCTGGCTTTACCAGAAGTTCCTGAAAGCTTGATTATGCCGGGCTTTGAACAGTCGGCAGGTAAGTCAGGTGGTAGCGGTGTAGATTTGTTGCCAGACAGCGCAACGATTTGTTCATGTAACAACGTATCAAAAGCGGACATTTGCCAAGCGATTTGCGATGGCTCGACTTCTTTAGGTGCATTAAAGAAATGCACCAAAGCAGCAACAGCATGTGGTGGTTGTGCACCATTAGTGACTCAAGTGTTGAAATCTGAGTTACAACGTCAAGGTGTAACGGTAAATAACCACATTTGCGAACACTTCCCGTACTCGCGCCAAGAGTTGTATCACTTGGTTCGTGTTAATGAAATTAAAACCTTCGATGATTTGATTCATCAACATGGTCATGGTTTAGGGTGTGACATTTGTAAACCTGCTGCGGCAAACATTTTGGCCTCTTGCTGGAATGATTTCGTACTTGAGCCAAGTCATGCAGGCTTACAAGACAGTAACGACTATTACTTGGGTAACATCCAAAAAGATGGTTCTTACTCGGTTGTGCCGCGTATGGCAGGCGGTGAAGTTACTCCAGATGGTTTAATTGCCATTGGTCAAATCGCGAAAAAATATAACCTGTACACCAAAATTACTGGCGGTCAACGTGTTGACATGTTCGGTGCGCAAGTTCACGAGCTTCCATTCATTTGGGAAGAGTTAAATGCTGCTGGTTTCGAGTCTGGTCATGCTTACGGTAAATCATTGCGTACCGTGAAATCATGTGTGGGAAGTACTTGGTGCCGTTACGGGGTAGACAACTCGGTTGGTTTGGCGATTGAACTTGAAAACCGCTATAAAGGTTTACGTTCACCACATAAATTAAAAATGGCTGTGTCTGGATGTACACGTGAGTGTGCAGAAGCACAAGGCAAAGACGTCGGTATTATCGCGACCGAAAAAGGTTGGAACCTTTATGTATGTGGTAACGGTGGGATGAAACCACGTCATGCAGAGTTACTTGCGTCTGACCTTGATAAAGCAACGCTCATCCGCTACATCGACCGTTTCTATATGTTCTACATTCAAACCGCAGACCGTTTACAACGTACCAGTGTATGGCGTGACAACATGGAAGGTGGTTTAGATTACCTTAAATCTGTTGTTGTAGATGATTCTCTTGGTTTAGCTGCTGAGCTTGAACGCCGTATGGAACACATTATTGGCACCTACCAAGACGAATGGCGTACTGCGGTAGAAAATCCTGAAGTGCGTAAACGCTTCCAAACCTATATCAATGCAGGCGCGAGTGAACAGGCCGATCCACACATTCAATTTACGACTGAACGTGGTCAAATCCGTCCATTAACTGATGCTGAACGTTCAGAAGATCGCATTCCAATGGTTGAAGCATAAAGGAGAATTTCTATGAATATTGTACAAGACAAAAATATGCTTCCTGATGATCAATGGATTGACGTGTGTGCACTCGATGATTTAACCCCGAACACTGGCGCGGGAGCGCTAGTGGGCGGTCAAGCGGTTGCAATCTTTCGTGTGGGTCATGAAAAACGTGTTTATGTATTGAGTAATAAAGATCCATTTAGTCAAGCGAATGTGATGAGCCGCGGGATTATTGGTGATTTGCAAGGCGAACGTGTCATTGCATCACCAATCTATAAACAACATTTTAGTTTAGCGACGGGCCGTTGTTTAGAAGATAAAGACCAAAAGCTTTCAGTTTATCCAAGCAAAATTGTTGATGGTCGTGTTTGGATCAATGCAGTGCCGCAAAAAACTTATATTACCAATACAGGTGTGTCTCAAGACAAACTTAAACTGGTACTGATTGGAAATGGCTTGGCAGGTATGCGTTGTCTAGAAGATTTACTTGATATGGCCCCAGACCGTTATGAAGTTACAGTAGTTGGTGAAGAACCTTGGGGGAACTATAACCGTATCATGTTATCTCCGGTTTTATCTGGCGAAAAAACCATTGAAGACATCATGTTACATCCACCAAAGTGGTATGATGAGAAAGGCATCAAATTTATTGCGGGTGATAAAGCCGTAAAAATTGATCGTCCGCGTAAAGTGGTTTACACCGAAAAAGGCCAGACAGTTGATTATGACCGTTTGATTTTGGCAACAGGCTCAGCACCATTTATTCCACCAGTTCAAGGTGTTGATTTAAAGGGTGTTCTAACTTTCCGTGATATTTATGACGTTAACACCATGATTGAATACTGTGGTTCAAAAACTAATGCGGTCGTAATTGGCGGTGGTTTACTGGGTTTAGAGGCAGCATATGGTTTAAAACAACGCGGTATGAATGTCACAGTCCTGCATTTGATGGACCGTATTATGGAACGCCAACTTGATGGTCGTGCGAGTCAGTTACTGCGTTATAGCATTGAGCAAAAAGGCATTCAAATCATTACCGAAGCGAATACCGAAGCGTTAATTGGTGATGAAAACGGTCATGTGAAGCAAATCCGTTTGAAAGATGGCACGGTTTTAGAAGCCGATCTTGTGGTATTTGCAGTCGGTATTCGTCCAAATATTAGCTTGGCGCAAAGTGCCGGTTTACGTTGTAACCGCGGTGTGTTGGTCAATGACACCATGCAAACGTTTGACCCAAGTATTTATGCGGTGGGTGAGTGTATTGAGCACCGTGGTCAAACTTTTGGTTTGGTTGAACCATTGTGGGGCCAAGCATTTATTTGCGCGACACATTTAGCAGAGCACGGCAGCTTAACTTTTAAAGCACCTACTGTACCAACTCAGTTAAAAGTCAGTGGTGTCGATGTGTTCTCTGCGGGTAACTTTGAGCCGAAAGATGATTATGAAGACATTGTTTTAAACGATGAAAAACGCCAGATTTATAAGCGTATTATCATTCAAAGCGATCGAGTAATCGGTGCAGTACTGTTCGGTGATACTGAAGATGGTATGTGGTATTCAGAGTTAATTGCAGATCAAACACCTGTTTCTTCATTTAGAAATAAGCTGCTATTTGGTCGAGATTTTGCATTAAAAAATGCAGGCTAAATAGGGAAAGGAGCAGTTATGAATAGTATTCCAAGTGTTGAAATCGATAGCTCCGACCATGTTGCAAAAATCACCAAAACAACATGTCCATATTGTGGGGTAGGTTGTGGTGTCAGTGTAAAAGTCCAACAAAAACCTCAAGGACCTCTGGTACAAGTTGAAGGAGATGCTGAGCACCCTTCCAACTTTGGACGCTTGTGTATTAAAGGTAGCCGCTTGGCGGATACTTTGGGGTTGGAAACACGTGTTTTACAGCCGATGATAGGGCGCAAAGCTGATCGGGTGGTAACGACATGGGATGCGGCAATCAATAAAATTGCCGATAAACTCCAAGCTTGTATCGACCAATATGGCCGTGACAGCATTGCATTTTATGTTTCAGGTCAGCTTTTGACTGAAGATTATTATGTGGTGAATAAGTTTGTAAAAGGCTATTTGGGTACAGCTAATATCGACACCAACTCACGGCTTTGTATGTCATCTGCGGTGGCAGGTCACAAACGTAGCTTTGGTGAAGATATTGTGCCTGCAAGTTATGAAGATTTTGAGCATGCAGACATGGTGGTCTTAGTCGGCTCTAATACTGCATGGTGCCATCCTGTGCTTTATCAACGGATCATGCAGGCTAAAAGCCAAAATCCAGATACGTTTGTCGTGGTAATTGACCCACGTTTTACCAGTACTTGTGAGCAGGCTGATTTACATTTATCGATTTTGCCGGGTCAAGATGTCGCTTTGTTTAATGGTTTATTTCAATATTTATATGGAAATGGACATGCTGATCAGGCTTTTGTGGATGCTTATACCGAAGGTCTGCAAGAAGTTTTGGCAAGTAGTCAGCCAGAAACTGAAATTGAATATGTGGCAAAGCGTACGGGAATTGCACTCGATAAATTACAGCAGTTTTTTGAAAAATTTGCTCAAACTGAAAAAGTCATTACTCTATTTTCAATGGGTGTGAATCAATCAAGTCAGGGTGTAAATAAAGCCAACAGTATTATTAACTGTCATTTATTGACTGGAAAAATTGGTAAGCTCGGCGCTGCGCCGTTTTCAATGACAGGTCAGCCAAATGCGATGGGTGGCCGTGAGGTGGGTGGCCTAGCCAATATGTTGGCTGCACATATGGATTTAGATAACCCACTACATCAAAAAGTAGTTCAAACTTTCTGGGACAGTCCATTCATTGCAACTCAAGCGGGTTTAAAAGCAGTTGATTTATTCCGTGCCGTTGAAGCCGGAAAAATTAAAGCCATCTGGATTATGGCGACCAATCCAGTCGTGAGTTTGCCAGATGCCGATCAAGTCAAACGGGCATTAGAGAAGTGCGAGTTAGTCGTCGTGTCAGATATCTGTGCAGATACGGATACTACTGCTTATGCTGATGTCTTGCTTCCAGCTTTAGGGTGGGGAGAAAAAGATGGAACTGTGACGAACTCTGAGCGCCGTATTTCTCGTCAGCGAGCATTCTTACCTTCGCCAGGTGAGGCAAAAGCAGACTGGTGGTCGGTGAGTCAAGTCGCAAAAAAATTAGGCTTTAATGGTTTTGATTTCGCGAGTGCTGTTGATATTTTCAATGAGCATGCAGCGTTATCTGCACAAGACAATGCAGATATGGATGTGCGAGAAGAGAGTAATAATTTCCGTTATTTCAACCTGAAAGGATTAATGAACCTAAGTAATGACGAGTACGATGCTCTACAACCAGTGCAATGGCCAGTGTGGAATAAAAACCAAGACGCTAAAGCCGTTCAACAACTGTTTGGCAAGGGCCAGTTTAGTCATAAAAATGCCAAGGCGAAATTGATTCCAACTGTTGCAATTGATCCAGTTCATGCAATTTCGGAAGACTATCCACTCATTCTAAACACTGGACGTATTCGAGACCAATGGCACACCATGACGCGTACCGGTTTGTCACCAAATTTGACCAGCCATCGCGCTGAACCATTCTGCGAGATTCATCCGAGTGATGCCTTGAAATTTGGTGTACGTGATCAAGGCTTGGTAGAAGTTCGCTCGAAATGGGGCAGTTGTGTACTACGCGTAACGTTCTCATCTGGTGTACGCCGTGGTCAAATTTTTGCGCCGATTCACTGGACTGAACAGGTCGCATCCGATGCCCGTATTGGTAAAGTCGTTAACCCCGAAGTCGATGCAATTTCAGGCGAACCTGAGTTCAAACATACGCCTGTAACCATTCAACCATTCTATACGACTTGGCAAGGCGTGCTCTATATTCGTGAAGGATACGATTCGCATATTCAAGAATCGCTACATCACTGTGCATGGTGGACCAAGGTCAAAATGCTGAAAACCAACCGTTATGAACTTGCAGACCGCCAAACTTTTCATGACACGCAGAAGAATCTGAAAAGCTTTTTGCCATTTGCCGATGAAACTTTTGAATGGTTAAGCATTGAAGATATTTCCTCACAACTGAGTCATAGCATTATTTTGAAAGATGGCATTGTAATTGCAAGCTTATATATTGCACCGCCAGATTTATTACCGGACCGTGACTGGGTCGCAAGTTTGTTTAAACGGGAACGTTTAAGTGCCTTACACCGAAAAGCGTTACTGGCTGGCATGCGAATGTCTGCTACAAATAATGACGGACCTTTAGTCTGTAGTTGTTTTAAAGTAGGTAAAAACAAAATTATAGACGCAATCAAAACTCAAAATATTACTCATGAAAAGCAAGTGACGGCTTGTTTAAAAGCAGGTGGTAACTGTGGTTCATGTTTACCTGAAATCCGTGGTTTGATTAAAGCTTGCCAACAGGAGGTAGAAGTGTGAATAAGGGGTATCCCATAACTGATATGGTCATTCTGGCGGGCGGACAAGCTCGCCGTATGAATGGTTTAAATAAGCTATTGCAGCAATTTGATGGTGAAACGCAACTGATTAAAATTCATCAGAAATTAAGATCATCAGTGTCTGAAATTTGGGTGAATAGCCATCGTGATTATTCAATTTATCAAAGTATTGTGCCGGACATTCAATGTTATCAAGATGATGCAGCAGGCTTTTTTGGTCCACTCATGGGAATGAAAAGTGCATGGTCAAATGTAAGCGCAGATTATGTTTTATTTATCCCTTGTGATGTAACTTATATTCCTACCCAAGTCGTTGCAAAATTACACAGCGCACTTCGGAAAAATAAACAGGCTCAGGCAGCCTATGTTTCAATTAACGGAGATGCCTTGTACCCATTTTGTCTATTAAAACGTGAAAACCTTAGCACAATAACCGAGCAAATTGAAAAGCAACGGTTAAGTTTGAAAGAATGTTTTAAGCTTTTACATGCCCAAGTCGCTATATTTCAAAAACAAAACCTATTTTTTCATAGCATTAATTCATTGGATGAGCTTCAGCAATACAAACAAATCAAAGCATTTAAAGAGATATTTTCGACAAATTAGAAGTTTAACCATATCGATTTGAAATTTACATTGATAATCTGAAATCATTTTTTAAAATTTTGAGTTATTGACTATTTAGAATTTAAGTTCTATTTTGGAACTTGTTGTTTTCATTCTAGCCAGATGTATAAAAATAAATGGAGCCAGAAAAATGATCGATGCAGTTCAGCAAAATAAAACAGATGTGACCGCATGTATTTTGTGTTCTAGAAACTGCGGTTTAAGTGTTGAAGTTAAAGATAATCAGTTTGTCAAAATTAAAGGCAATCCTGAGCATCCATTTTCTCAAGGGTACATTTGCCAAAAAGCTGCCAGATTACAACACTACCAGAAACATGCAGACCGTTTGACCGCACCTTTAAAACGCCAGCCAGATGGTTCATTTCAAGAAGTGAGCTGGGATGTCGCCATTCAAGAAATTGCTGATCGATTAGTACAGATTAGAGATAATTTTGGTGGGACAGCTTTTGCATCTGTTGGGGGCGGTGGTCAAGGCAATCATCTAGGTGCAGCTTATGGTCGACAACTCTTACTGGCTATGAAAAGTTATTATGCTTATAACTCGCTTGCACAAGAAAAAACGGGTGATTTCTGGCTCAATGGGCGTTTGTTCGGGAGCCAGGCTTGCCATACCACAGAAGATGTTGAATATGCCGATTATGTTCTTTTTATTGGGACAAATCCTTTTCAGGCCCATGGTATTCCCAACGCACGAGACACGTTAAAACATATTAAGAAAGATCCGAACCGCACCATGGTGGTGTTTGATCCACGTGTTACTGAAACAGCAAAACAAGCAGATATTCATGTGCAATTAAAACCGGGGACAGATGCTTTTTTAATGTCGGCGATGATTGCAATCATTATTAAAGAAAAGCTTTATGATGCAGCGTTTATTGAGCAGCACACACAAGGGTTTCAAGAGGTAAAAGCTGCCTTTAGCAGTGTCCCGATTGAAGACTATATTGCTAAAGCTGATGTTCCAATCGATTTGATTTACCAAGTGATTCGAGACTTTGCAAAGGCAAAAAGAGGCTGTGTGCGGATTGATTTAGGTATTCAACATACTTTAAATACGACATTAAATGGCTATTTAGAAAAACTACTGTACTTAGTGACTGGAAACTTTGGAAAGCAAGGTACCAATAATTTGCATACCATGTTTATTCCAATCTTAAGCGATACAGATGAAAGAAAGCCGAAGTATAGACGTAGTGTTTACCATAAAATGTTCCCAATTTCTGGGTTCTTTCCCCCTAATATTTTACCCGATGAAATCTTAAAAGCAGGGGAAAAACGAATTCGTGCTGTGTTTGTAGATAGTTGTAATCCGCTATTAACTTACCCTGATACATCTGCCTACGAAAAAGCCTTTAAAGCATTAGATTTGTTGGTTGTGGTCGATGTTGCCATGACAGAAACAGCAAGACTAGCGGATTACATTTTGCCTGCTCATACTCAATTTGAGAAATGGGAATTTACTGGCTTTAATCTTGAGTTTCCTAAGAATGGCTTTCACCTGCGACATCCCGTATTGACTGCTCAAGCAAACACATTACCAGAAGCCGAAATATATACACGATTACTTGAAGCCATGCAGGTGATTCCAAAACGCTTTCCAATTTTAGAAAAAATAGCTTCAGTTGACTCTAAGAAAACAGCCTATTTACCGTACTTGTCGGCATTAGGGCTTACTTTTGCGCGAAATAAAAAATATATCCCTTTTGCTGCCTCTATCATTTATCGAACTCTTGGTAAACGAATTGGCAATTCTGCAGATTCAGTTGCTTTTTTATTGCCGTTATCGATTCAATATGCTTTCTTGCATACTAAGGCTGTACGTCGTGCAGGTTACAAAGGTAATCCTTTAACCTTAGGCGTTCGTTTATTTGAACAAATTTTAAAGCAACGTTCAGGTGTGGTGTTATCGCAACATGAATATGACGAAGTCTGGAAATTGGTGGCTTATAAAGATAAGAAAGTACGTCTTGCTATTCCAGAGATGTTAAACGAGCTAGCAAATTTAAAAAATCATCAGGTTAATGCTGAAGAGTTTCCATTCATACTTTTATCAGGTGAGCGACGTAGTTATAACGCCAATCAAATTTACCGTGATCCTGCTTGGCGAAAAGTAGATGCTGAAGGGGCTTTACGAATTCATCCTGAAGATGCAAGACAGCTAAATGTAGATGCAGGAGGTCAGCTCAAATGTATCTCACAACATGGAGAAATTCAGGTTACTGTAGATTTTGATGAGGGAATGCGAAAAGGTGTGGTGTCACTTCCACATGGCTATGGCATGCGTTTCCAAGGGGGAGAGCCAATTGGACCACAATTAAATCTGCTAATTTCTGGTGAGCATTGTGATCCTTTATCTAAAACGCCGTACCATAAATATGTACCCATACGTTTAGAAAAGTGCTAGAAATAGAGCAGACATATAACAGGTTGACGCCACAAAGGTTTTGTAAAGCTTTAAAAACTGAGCTAAAACGGTAAGGCGAATATTTTAATTAAAACCCAAAGAATTATGGATGATAAATAGAATTGGAACAAATTTTGCTATAAAGATTAAAGCACTACTAAGGCGCAATTTTTTAAGTTTAATTGCTCATAATCAGTGCTAGCAATATTTGAACTGTTCTCGACATGAGTGCAAAAGATGAAACAATATCACTCTGAAAATACGCCATCTGTTCTACAAGACCAATATGGGCGTATCAAGCGAAAGTTACGAATTTCGGTAACCGATCGCTGTAATTTTAAGTGTGTATATTGCATGCCTGAACATCCTGAATGGCTAAATAAACAAGATTTGCTTAGTTTTGAGGCGCTTTTTCAGTTTTGCAGTTTTATGGTGCAACATGGTGTTGAAAGCATCCGTATTACGGGTGGAGAGCCATTAATGCGTCAAGGTATTGTCCATTTCGTCCGTGATTTACAAGCTTTAAAAGTATTAGGCTTAAAACGTATTTCAATGACCACCAATGGACATTATCTGGCTAAATACGCTCAGCAATTAAAAGATGCTGGTTTAGATGACTTAAATATTAGTTTAGATAGTCTTGATCCGATTCAATTTAAAGAACTCACCAAGAAAAAATTAGATTCAGTTCTTGAAGGTATTCAAGCTGCAAAAGATGCAGGTCTACCTTTTAAAATTAACTGCGTGTTAATGAAAAATAAAAATGACGATCAAATCTTACCCATGGTGAGATGGTCAATTGCTAACTATATTCCACTACGTTTTATTGAATTCATGCCACTTGATGGTGATGCACTTTGGTCAAATAAAGATGTGGTGAGTGAAGCTGATATTTTACAGGCTTTACAACCGCATTATTCAGTACAAGTTATCGAGCAGCAGCATGAACCAGCGCGCCAATATCTGCTTAACAATAGCTATGCTCTAGGCATCATTTCAACCATTACTCATTCATTTTGCCACCAATGTGATCGCATACGACTAACAGCACAAGGTGAGTTGTATAACTGTCTATTTGCGCAGCAGGGTTTAAATATTAAGCCACAGCTTCAAGCATTATTGCGCGCACAGAACTCAAGCGATCATCTGCTACATAGTCAGCAGTTAAAAGAGAGAGTTATGCCGTATATCTGGAACAAAGCCAAAGGCTTTCATGCCTTACAACATCAACAAACCCGTAAAATCAGTATGCATATGCTTGGGGGATAAATGCAGCAATCTATCCAAATTAAAATCGAATCGTTCGGTGCAATTGAAAAATTGCTTCCCCAAAATCTTTCGATTGTTTGTCCTACCAATATTTTAGTGAAAGATGTCTTAGATCAAATTGTTAGTTTACATCCAGAATGTACACAGGCCATGGAAAAATGTGCGTGTGCGATAGAGGATAACGTTATAACCAGACAATCTGCCTTAAGTCAGCCGTGTACTTTGGTCTTATTGTCACCAGTTGCAGGAGGCTAAGCCATGCGAGATTTTGCCCGTATACAAGAGCAGGCTTTAAGTCTAGATACCTTTGATCCAATTGAATCATTTCCTGAATGCGGTGGAATTGATATTTTTATGGGTACGGTTCGTAATCATCATGAAGGCAAGGCTGTTAAGGCGTTGAAATATACCTCCTATAAACCGCTTTCTGAAAAAATGATACGTGAAATTGAACTGGAAATTGAGAAAAAGTATCAGGTATCTTATGTGCGAGTGATTCATCGGATTGGATATTTAGATGTTGGTGAAACAGCAATTATTGCAATTGCTTATGCAGCCCATCGCCGTGAAGCTTTTCAAGCATGTGAAGAAGCAGTTGAGCGCGTAAAGCATGAAGTACCTGTATTTAAAGAAGAGTTCTTTACAGATGGCACGAGTCACTATGTAGAAGGCTGCTGTATTCGTAAGGATGCACCGCACGAACACAAACATCACCATCATACCGGCCATGAACACTCACACTGAAATAAGCACGACTAGGATAAATAATGAAAAACGTAGGAATGAAGCCGGAAAGTTATCGTGTTGCTGAAGCACAAGCCATTTTATATGCACCACCACACTGTATCGAATTATTAAGACAAGGAAATACTGAAAAAGGGGATGCATTAAAAACTGCACGTGTTGCAGGAATCTTGGCAGCAAAACGAACTGATGAGCTGATTCCTTTGTGTCATCCACTGCCGATTTATCGTGCAGATGTTGAATATGAATTAGAACATGATTTTGTAAAGATTATTACCGTGGTTGAAACCATTGGTCCAACTGGCGTAGAAATGGAAGCCTTAACTGCTGCCAGTCTTGCAGGGTTAACCATTTATGATATGTTAAAACCGCATTGTGAACCAGAAGAGCTCTGGATGGATCAATGTAAATTGCTTAAGAAAAAAGGTGGGAAATCACACTTTAAGCGAGTTCTTCGTCAGCCTGTTTCGGCGGCTGTTATTGTGCTGTCCGATACTGTCGCTGCGGGTAGAAAGCCAGATACTGCCGGAAAATCTGTAGTTGAAACTTTAACCGAGGCAGGATTCGACCCAATTCATTACCAAATTTTGCCAGATGAAGCGGATACTTTAAAAAACTTAGTGCTTGAGCTGAGCAAATCATATGCTTGCATTATGACCGTTGGCGGTACTGGAATTGGTAAGCGTGATATTACGGTTGATACGCTAGAGCCACTTCTTGAACGTAAGCTAGATGGGTTAATGGAAGCTGCACGATCTTTTGG
This sequence comes from Acinetobacter lactucae, assembly GCF_001605885.1. Lineage (GTDB taxonomy): Bacteria > Pseudomonadota > Gammaproteobacteria > Pseudomonadales > Moraxellaceae > Acinetobacter > Acinetobacter lactucae. Next base: position 41,343 of record NZ_LRPE01000005.1, read on the forward strand.
ACAAAAACGCACGCCATATGCTGCAATGTCGCGTGGAGTAGCTGGTTTTATTGATCGTTCTTTAGTGGTGACTTTACCGGGAAGCCGTGGTGGAGCAAGTGAATCAATGGCTGCTATCCTACCAGCATTAGTACATATTTTTGATGTTTGCCGTGATTTACCACATCCGGGAGGCTATGAATAATGTCAGGTTGTGGCACAGAACGTGGGTTGATTAGCATCGATGAAGCAATTGAGCTGATGAGTAATCATCCTAAAAAATTAGGTTCAATTCAGCAAGCGCTTCAAAATAGCCTAAGCAGGTATCTTGCTAAAGAAATTTATTCAGAAATTAATTTGCCAAGCTTTTCTCAAAGTGCTGTAGATGGTTATGCGTTGTGTAGCCATGCAGAAGATTTAAATAATCAAAAGTTTCAGGTTACTGGTGAAATTCGTGCTGGAAGCGAAAGTCATGACATTTTGAGTGAAGGTCAGGCAATTCGTATATTTACGGGGGGTAAAATTCCTGAAGGCACAACACATGTTGCGAGGCAAGAAATAGTAGAGGTCATTTCAGCACAAGAAATTTCGTTAACTGAACATATTCGCTCTCAAGCTGATATCCGTTTTACTGGCGAAGAAATCCAGAACGGACAGTTGCTTGCACAAGTTGGACAGTTTCTAAATATTGGAAGCTTGGCTGCTTTAAGTATGGCAGGTGTACAAACGGTTGAGATTTACCGTGTACCGAAAGTCGCTGTTTTAGTTACTGGTGATGAAGTTGCCGAAAAAGCAGAAGATCTTGCCGAAGGTAAAATTTTTGATGCAAATGGTCCATTATTAAAAGCTTGGTTTAAAGATTATGGCTTAGAGGTTGAAATTATTCATGTAGCAGATGAGGCAGCACAGGTCACACAATATTTCGACCGATTAAAAGATAGTCATGATGTCATCATAACCACAGGCGGAGTGTCTGTAGGCGACTATGATTTTGTTCGACCATGCGCTTTTGAAGTTGGTTTTGAACAAATCTTTTGGAAAGTAAAACAAAAGCCGGGTAAGCCAATCTTTTTTGCTGAATATTCTCAACCTGAAAAAGATCATCAGTGTTATTTATTAGGATTGCCGGGTAATCCTGCTGCGGTCTATGTCTGTATGCAGGTCTACGGTAAAGCATTGCTTGACACTTTGCAGGGAAACTCGGCAGGGCCAGAGTGGTTTAGTGCAATTTTGGATCATGATTTAAAAGAAGATGGACGTGAGCGCTTTCTACGAATGCATGCTTATTTTGACAATGGACAACTCAAAGTTAAAAGTCTGGCAAAACAACAATCGCACATGCTCAGTAATTTAATGCAGGCCAATTGTCTGGTCCGAATTCCGGCAAATGTAAAATTGGAAGCGGGTTATATATTGAAAGGTGTATTCATTTCAAATTAATGATAAATATGGCTCACTATACAATTGGGTGAGTTATATTTGTTAAGCAAATTTATATAATAACTTTCTATTTTTTTATAATGATAATTCTTTTATAAAATTCATAAGAAGTTATTTTTATAATGAATCTTGCATAAATCGTGCTAAGTGGTTTAGGGTATAAATAATAGGGCCATTAGGCTAGTAAATATCGAGGAACGCATAAAGATGAAATGGGACGACATCGGTGATCAACCTTGTTCGGTTGCTCGTATGCTATCAGTAATTGGCGATCGATGGACGATGCTAATATTACGTAATGCTTTTATGGGAATACGCCGTTTTGACGATTTTCAAAAGTCATTAGGTGTAACTCGTCATGTCCTTTCGGATCGTCTAAAGCGTTTAGTTGAATATGAAATTTTAGTCAAAGCTCCTTATTTTGACCGTCAGGAACGTTTTGAATATAAATTGACTGATAAAGGTTTTGAGCTTTATCCAATTATCTTATCTATGGCAAATTGGGCAGATAAATGGATGGATCAGGGTTTGGGTAAACCTTTAGAATATCGTCATAAAAATTGTGGTCATAAGTTTGAACCAGTGATGGTGTGTTCGGTTTGCCGTGAACCTTTACATGCAAAACAAGTTCAGGTTTCAGCTGGGCCGGGTTATTTTGCATATATGCAGCAAAAACAGAAACAAGCCTAATTTATTACTAATTATGAAGACTCTTGTTGAATCGCATCAGCTAGAGTCTTATAGATGTGGTCATGATTTGACTGCGTTACATTAAAACGTATGAATTGACCAGCATTAGGAGCTTGGCTAAACGCATTTCCTGGTGCAAGAATAACTTGATGGTTAATACAATATTTTGCAATTTTTGAAGCTTCAACTCCCTCTGGCAAATGACACCAAACAAAAATTCCAGCTTGAGGCTTAATCCATGGCTTGATACCTAATGGTTCAAGTTTAGTAATCGTATCGTGCATCGCTTTTGTTAAACGAACCTTTAGTAATTCTATATGTTTACGGTAAGATCCATCTGTTAAAGCACTTAATAAAACTTCAGCCGATACTCCATTGTGAGAAAAGCTAGTGGCAATTTTTAGGTCAGTGAGCTGATCAATCCATTCTGGTTTTGCAATAATATAACCACAGCGAATAGATGCTGATAACGTTTTAGAAAAACTTCCAATAAAGATTACACGTGAAAGATTATCCAAAGCAGCAAGCCGAGGAGCAGGGCTATATTCAAAATCTGAAAAAATATCATCTTCAACAACAATCAAATTGGATTGCTCAATAAGCTTTAATAATTGATGCGCCGTAGAAAGAGAAAGTATTGCTCCAGTTGGATTGTGAATTCCTGAGTTGGTTATATAAAGACGCGGATTATAAGTTTCAATTGCTTCTTTAAATGCCTCTAAGTCAGGGCCTGTGGGTGTGTAGGGAATGCCAATTACCTTGACTTGATGAACTTTAAGTAAAGCATGAAAATTGAAATAACAAGGATCATCAATCAAAACCACATCATCAGGTTTTAATAAAAATCGGCAAACCAGATCAATCGCTTGAGTCCCTGAGTCTGTTAAAAGCACCTGATTAAGGTTTGCGTTTATCCCTTTTGCTTGAGCGCGTCTTGCCAGTAAGTCACGTAGAGCGGGTAATCCTAACGGTGTTGAATAACTCATCAAGCAATCATCTGGGCTTCTTGCAGCTGATCTTAATGCTTTACGAATACTGTCTAATGGCATCCAGTCATCGGGTAACCAACCGCAGCCAGGCTTAAAAACATCTGCTTTTGCTTCCAAAGATTGACGTGAAATCCATAATGGATCGACTGAGCGATCTAATTGTGGGCCTAATTCACTTAAAGTTAAAGGTGCGAGCGGACCAACAATATAAAAACCAGATCCAGTTCTTGATTCGATTTTGCCTAAAGCAATTAATCGTTCATATGCTTCTACAACCGTTGATACAGAAAAGCCGAGGTCATTTGCTAACTTACGAACAGAAGGTAAGCGTGCTCCAGGCATTAAAGACCGATTTTTTATTTGTTGCTCAATCTCTGAAATAACAATTTCAATTTTTGTTTTGCTCTGATTCACTGACTTAAAATCCCAACTGTACTGGTTATTAGTACATAACAGTTCTTTTAAATTGTACTGCTTTGTATCTGGTTTAATCACCTTAGCACAGCTTAAATTCTTCGTATAGTGACGGAGAAAATTATGAATAGGTTTATGAATGGCTGGGTGAATGGTTTTATTGGCGTAGCTATTTTTGCGGGTTCATTGCCAGCAACACGTGTCGCTGTAATGGGTTTCGATCCTGGTTTTTTAACCGCAGCACGTGCGGCAATTGCCGGGATTTTAGGTCTTATTCTGATATTAGTTTTAAAACAAGAGAAACCAGCTAAGCAAGATTGGTGGCCTCTTGTCATTGTTGCTTTAGGTGTGGTGATAGGTTTTCCACTATTTACAGCACTTGCCCTGCAGTACATGAATGCAGCTCATTCTATCGTTTTTGTTAGCCTTTTACCCCTTGCAACAGCAATATTCGCTGTATTGAGAGGAGGCGAAAAACCAAATCAATTTTTCTGGATATTTGCAGTCTTGGGGAGTGCGGTTGTCTTCGCTTATATGTTTTTCATTTCTGGTGATACATCACTTGGGATGGGTGACTTTTATATGTTAATGGCAATTATTTTTTGTGGCTTTGGCTATGCTGAGGGTGGCGTACTTTCGCGCAAAATAGGTGGGTGGCAGGTCATTTGTTGGGCGCTTATTTTGTCACTACCTTTTATGCTGTTTCTGACTGTTTTTTATATGCCAGCTTCATTTCAGAGCGTGTCTACGTCAGCTTTAGTTGGCCTTATTTATGTGTCTTTATTTAGTATGCTGATTGGCTTTTTCTTTTGGTACAAAGGGCTTGCTCAAGGAGGAATTGCTGCAATTAGCCAACTACAACTCTTACAGCCTTTAATGGGGTTAGGTATTGCTGCGGTCTTGTTAAACGAACAAGTAAGTTGGTCAATGTTGGTGGTTACAGCAGCAACTATTTTATGCGTTGCTGCCGCCAAAAAGTTTACTTAATTTTATAAACAATTTGCTGGTTTAGGGATCCCTGCTAAACGACTTAAATGACGCGCCACTAAACCAGTATTAAATTGTTGCTGTAAAACAGCATTATTAATCTCTGGACTTACCGTTTTCATTAAAAATTTAATCAGTGGGCGAGTTGCTGGAGAATGTCCAAACTGTTGATAAAACTGACGTACAGCCGCTAAGACTTCAAAATGCCAATCAGTGAGTTCAAGATCAAGCGATTTGGCAAGTTCTTGTGCAACTTCGGGATTCCAAATTGTGTAATCAACCAAATGACCATCTTGGTCTAATTCTAGATTCATGAAACCAGCCTAAATATATTATTTAAGAGAAATACAGCGATTAAACGTCAAAATCAGATCAGCAAATTGATCATAATCTAATACATTCATCTGAGCTAAAGTATCGGTATCAAGTAAGTTTTTTTCGACGCTTAAACATGAAACAGATTCAAATGATTGAATCATTTCAGCAGAAAGCTGTGCAACTGATTCACCCATAAAAACAATCTGGTCACCTGCCTGAAAAAGATGACTTAACTCATCAATAATCTTAGGCGTAGCGTGGTAAGAAGATTGCACAAGATAAAGCGTTGATGGATTCATTAAACTTACACCTTCATCTACCAATATAGAACATGATCAAAAGATTGAATAAATTCAGCATTCAACTGAACAAATTCAATCTCTTGTTCGGTTTTTTGTACAAGAGGATGTTGCTGATTTTTACTTTCAATCAGAATGGGGCTCAAGTCGTAGAACTCAAAACTTTCGACCATATTTGAAGCCACTTTAAAAGCCTGAGCAAACTGATCAAAGCTCAAATCATTTTGCAAAAGACTAAGAGCAGCATCTTTCAATAATACTTTGACGGGTGAGCCAAAGGTTGCTAAAACCATAGTAGCGGAAAGGCTTTCATTGATTTGAAGACTGGTTAAATTGGCTTGGCTTAAAATGACGAGTACAGATTTCACACAATATACCTTTTAAAAGCAACAATCTAAGCAAACAAAGTAACTTAAAATTGAATAAGACGAGATGCTGACTGTACTGCATCAGCAAGTTCACCTAACCCGACAAGTTCAAAGTCTTTGGCAAGGTTGTGATGAGTAAGGTGATGGCGACTGGCATTTTCTGCATCTGTAATACCACGAGCGAGGGCAGCACTCACACAAACAGGAAGACGAATCGCAAGCTTTTGCCATTCATGCGTTAAATTACGCTGGTCGTCAGGAACCCATTGAAAATCATTAGCAACCTGCACGCCATCTTGGTAAAAGAATACACGGAAGTCTTCATTTTTACTTTTGAGTGCCTGAGCAAGCCCTAACGCATGCCAAGCATGAATGGAAGTAGGAGCAGAGGTAATTAGTAGTAATGTACTCATTGAGAATTCACTATGGTCATACGTCTAAATGGGCGTAGATACATTAAGAGAAAGGTAAGTATACAATGATTTTAGTGACAGGTGGTTTAGGCTTTATCGGTTCACACATTGCATTGAGTCTTATGGCTCAAGGGCAAGAAGTGGTAATCGTCGATAATTTGGCTAATTCGACCTTGCAAACGCTTGAACGGCTAGAATTTATTTCTGGTATGTACGTTCCATTTGTCAAACTTGATGTACGTAATACACCAGCATTGAATAAGGTGTTTGAGCAATACTCAATTGATGCGGTTATTCATACTGCCGGATTCAAATCAATTGAAGAATCTAACCTTAAACCTCTTGAATATTACAATGATAATGTCAGTTGCATCATGAGTTTATTACGCGCCATGCAACGTACAGGTGTTCGTCACTTTATTCACTTGTCTAGTCTTGCAGCTTATGGGAAATCTGGGTTGCAATTAAGCGAAACAGAAGAATTTAATTACGCTTATCCTAATCCTTATATTAAGTCTCAACAGATGATTGAAGAAATTATCCGTGATACTTATAAAATTGACCATGAGTGGAAAATTGCAATCTTGCGCTTATCTAATATTGTAGGTGCATTTGAACATGGTGTACTCGGAGAGTATGTCGCTCAGCTCCCTAAAAATATCGTACCACTTGCGATGCAAGTCGCAGCCATGCAGCGTGATTTGATTGAATTACAAGATCAAGCCGAAACGTCAGATCATACGACTGAACGTAGTTTTCTACATGTTTTAGATTTATGCGAGGCGGTGAGCGCGAGTTTACATTGGCTGCGTGATCAAACACATTGTTGTGAAGCATTTAATATTGCCCATGATCAAGTTCATTCAATTCGTCAATTACTCGATGAAATTTCCCAAGCCACCCAAGCTGAGATTCCGACACAATCAGCAATTTATAAACATGTTGAGTTAGGTCAAGTTGGGGCTAATATTGGGAAAGCAAAAACCTTATTGCAATGGTCGCCAAAACGCACGTTAAAACAAATGATCGAAGATGAATGGCGCTTTTATCAAAATACGCTAAATGGAAGATAAGATAATGATTCTTATTTACAATGCTGGTATGGTTGAGTAGGATATTCAAAATTAACTAGCCAGAGCAAATACTTGCTTCAGCCCGTGAGTTCTTTATTGAGATAACCGAGGTTTCTATGCAAACACGAATTGAACATGACACGATGGGTGAGATTGAAGTTCCGAATGAAGCATTGTGGGGGGCACAGACTCAACGCAGCTTGCAGAACTTTAAAATCGGGCAAGAACGATTACCGCGTGCCATGATTCGAGCAATGGGTTTGGTCAAAAAGGCTGCTGCAATAACCAATGCTGAACTTGAACAATTACCACAAGATTTGAGCCAATATATTGTGGGTGCAGCTGAAGAGGTCATTGATGGCAAATGGGATTCACAGTTTCCTTTAGTTGTCTGGCAAACGGGTTCTGGTACGCAAAGTAACATGAACTGTAATGAAGTGATTGCCAATATTGCAAACCAGAAATTAGGGCAAGCTTTAGGTGCACAAAAACCAGTACATCCAAATGATCATGTCAATCGTGCTCAATCAACAAACGACTCGTTTCCAACGGCTATTCATGTTGCAGCAAGTTTGCAAATTAACGAATTACTCATCCCTGCCGTTGAGCAACTTAAAGCGACTTTGCAAAAAAAGTCTGACGAATTTCAAGACATCGTCAAAATTGGCCGTACCCATTTGCAAGATGCCACACCATTAACTTTAGGCCAAGAGTTTAGTGGCTATGTTTCTCAGCTTGAGCATGGATTGGTTAGATTACAACAAGCCTTAAGTGGTTTATATGAGTTGCCATTGGGCGGAACTGCTGTAGGAACCGGGTTAAATGCACATCCTGACTATGCAGTGAAAGCAGCAGCTCAGCTTGCTCTACTTACAGGTTTGCCATTTGTAACTGCGCCTAATAAATTTGAAGCACTAGCGGGGCGTGATGCAGCTGTTTTTGCATCAGGTGCATTGAAAACTTTAGCTGTAAGCTTAAATAAAATTGCGAATGATATTCGTTGGTTGGCCAGTGGTCCACGCTGTGGTTTCGGTGAAATCCGTATTCCTGAAAATGAACCTGGTTCAAGCATTATGCCGGGGAAAGTAAATCCGACACAAAGTGAAGCAATGACCATGGTTGTCGCGCAAGTGCTTGGAAATGATACGACCATTAACGTGGCTGGTGCTTCCGGTAACTTTGAGTTAAACGTATTTATGCCTGTAATTGCTTATAACTTATTGCAGTCTATTCAATTGCTTGGTGATGCGTGTAATAGTTTTAACGACCACTGTGCGGTAGGAATTGAGCCTAATCGCGATAAGATTGACCACTTCTTACATAACTCTCTCATGTTGGTCACAGCGTTAAACCCAGTGATTGGTTATGAAAACTCTGCAAAAGTTGCAAAGACTGCTTATAAAGAAAATAAAACGTTGAAGCAGGTTGCTGTTGAGCTTGGTTTGGTTACAGCAGAGCAATTTGATGAAGTGGTAAAACCTGAAAAAATGGTTTCACCAAATAGCAAGTAATCACTAAAACAATGTAAGCATTAATGTGTATATAAAAGCCCTCATCCGAGGGCTTTTATAGGTAGAGACTAACTTATAGCTTGAGATAGGAAAATATCAAAGTAAGCCTTCTATATATTCCCAACCATGAGATTTCATCGCTTCAAATTTCTTTTTTAGCTCTTCTTTTTCGTGGTCATGAGGATCGCCTGCTAAAAGAACATGGTACGAGTTAGATTCTGGTTCTATGGTCACTTCAATAATTTCTACGGGTTGAATCACTCCACTCTCAGTTAAACCAGAGTCGATAAAACACATTCCTTTTACAGGAATAACAGTACAGTCATATTCTTTGGAAATAAAATAATTATTTGCTGAGGCGGAATACGTACGTGATGCTCTAACTTTCATGTGTACCTCCTTCAAGCGTAATAGAATGCTTTAGTCTGGCGCGCTTCTAAAGTTAATACTGTTTAATTTATATAGTGATTTTATTTTTTACTTCAATATTCTAGTTATCGATTTTTTTATTAGCATAAAATGCTGTTAGCTATAATTTACAAGTAAGGTATTAAAAAACTTATGAATCAAAAGCCACTTTCAGTTGTTTTAATTCCTGGTTATATGCTTGACGAATCTCTGTGGAATGAAGTCATAAATGAGGTGCCTAAAGAGTGGAATACATATCGAGCTACTTTAAAAGAAGGACAAACAATAAAAGAGATTGCTCAGAATATTGCTAAAAATGCGCCTGAGAACTTTGTACTAATTGGATTCTCACTTGGAGGATACATTGCGAGATCTATAGTGGAGCAATTTCCTCAAAAAGTTAAGGCGCTTGTTTTAATAGCGTCTTCATTACGCTCAGATACAGAAGAGCAGAAAAATCAAAAGTTAACGGCGATTAAACTTAACACGGGGAAAAATTTCCATGGGCTAAGTTCAATATCGATTGAAAAAACACTTCATCCATCGAATGTTCAGAATCGCGCTCTTGTAAAAAGAATCCAAGAGATGGGCAGGGCTTTAGGTTATGAAGAGTTCGTTAAACAATCTATGTTAGATAGAAGTTCTTATGATATGAGTAAGATCACATGCCCAACTTTAATTATTTCTGGTGCAGAGGACCAGCTGCGTTCTAAGGAAGAAGCGATAGAATTATTAGATCAGTTGCCACATGCAAAGCTTGAGATAATTAAAAATACGGGCCATATGATTCCGATTGAACAGCCGAAGATATTGGTTTCAGTGATTTCAACTTGGTTAAGTACTTATCTTTTATGAGGGTCTAATTTTCGTTTTCTTTGTAAGGATCTTAATAATTCTGAAAACTTGATTACCAAGTTTGATCTTTTGATGAATAGTTGCATGATCCAGTTGATCCCATAATTCAAATGGAAAAAACTCTGAACTATGATCAAATATCCATAACCATTGGTAACTATTGTTAAGCGTATTTTTATCAAAACGAACATCTTGAACTTTCACAATCTTAAACTGTTTATGATGTTCGTCTTGAAGAATAATTTCATGATTCTCCATTAGACATCCATACATTAAAGATAATTTTCAATTGTACTAAACTTAATGCTGTTAGATTAAGTTGTTAAGTTGGCATTAATTTACAAAAGATTTCGGGTTGTTAAAGTTTGTCATTTTTCAAAATGAAAAAAATCTTTACTTTTGAAATACAAGGTTTTAAATAGCTTACATTGTAAGAAGAGAGTGTAGATGTCAGAATATATTCAATCTATTTTCGAGTATCGCTATGAGTTTAATAGGCTTTATGTATGCAAGTAAAACCAATAGTGAACATAGTCAAATAAAACAAGATTTAATTGATATTCTCACAGAGGCAGTTAGCTTTAACTCTCATAATGATATTACAGGGGTGCTTTACTACGGTAATGGATACTTCTTGCAGTATTTGGAAGGTGAGAAAGAGCAGGTCGAATCGCTATTTTATAATTTAATTTTGAAAGATTCGAGACACCAGAACTGTGAAATCATTTTTTCAGAACGATCCGAACAACGGCTATTTAAACACTGGAGTATGAAATTTGCTCCTATTAATACGAAAATAAAAGATTTCTTTCATCATCATCATGTTGATGAGTTTAATCCATATCTGCTTAACACTACTTCTATTCCTTCTTTTATTAAATTGCTTGTAGATCAACCCAATCACAAAGTTGATCAATACCAAGTTTAATCAAAACTAGGGATTAAAGTGGATCTTAAGTTTTCTATTTAAAGTTAAGCTCTCTTCGGAGAGCTTTTTATCACAAAGCTAAACTTTCACTAATTAATAGAGAATTGGCGTTGAATAAGCTGTCATAATTGTTAAAATGCCCACCTTGTCCTGTTTTTATATTGTTTTTTGTTTTGCATTTATTTTGCAAAGTTAGAGATAAAATTATTAAAAACAGCTGCTTAGTTAAGGATTTTTGAATGCTCTCTATTTATTTGACAGATACCCAACAACATGTGCAATTTAATGATTATCCTAGTGATCAGCCAGTTAAGTTTCTGTTAAATCTTAAAAAGATTTTCCCAAGTACAGCGGATTTATTATTACCAGTTTTACCTGAAGATAATAATTTGGAAAATGTTACATGGGAATCAACCTCAAAAGATTTTGGAATCTTTAAAAAGCTATTAGCGGGATGGGGTGTTATTGAGCTTCGTTTAAATGCAATTACTGCTTATAAAGATAAAAACTTTGCAAATGAGCTAGTGAAACAAGCACAGGTAAAACGTAAGAAAACAGCACAAAAAAATCATCAGCTTTCTTTAGTTGCTCTAGATTATATTTTTATGCACGAAGTTCATGCATTGATTGATGCTGAACTGGTCACTATTGGTGAGAAATTCTACTTACCAACCTTGCGTGAGCAATGGAAAGGTACAGTTACAGACCAAGTACTCAACGGAAAACTTTAATTTAAGTACAAAAGGTGAATTTATAAAGATTCACCTTTTTTATTATTAATTAAATCAATATCTTATAATTTTAAGAATGCTTATACAAAAGTTTACAAGAAAAGAATGCGTTTTTTTCAATGTGGCAGATACATTGCTTATATAAATACAAAATTATTGCGGGAGAGAGGTTCATTAAGAACCCGCCGAAGGAGCAACAAGCCCGGAAACTCTCAGGCAAAAGGACTGTAATAATTAAAAAATCTGGAGAGAAGCTTAGATTTATAAGAATGGAAAACAATAACTTATAAATTATAAACTCACCGAAGGGGAAGATCTAAACGTTAAAAGGTAACGTTGAGGTCGAAACTCTCAGGTACCAATGACAGATGGGCTGTACTGATGAAATGTTTTGCATTTCTGAGGAGTCTGTTATGCCACATGTTATTGTGATAGGTGCGGGAATCACAGGGGTTACCTCTGCTTATGAATTATCGCAACTGGGTTATCAAGTCACAGTGATTGATCGACATTTGTATCCTGCAATGGAAACGTCATTTGCCAATGGAGGGCAACTATCGGCTTGTAATGCCGAAGTATGGAACCAAAAAGCCACCGTGATTAAAGGCTTTAAATGGATGAGACAAAAAGATGCTCCTCTATTGTTAAACCCTTCATTTAGTTTGCATAAGTATAGTTGGCTAGTTGAATTTCTATCACATATTAAAAACTATGAAGCGAATACGATAGAGACAGTCCGTTTGGCATTACTCGCTCGTAAGCGTCTGTTTGAAGTTGCTGAAAAAGAACAGCTCGAGTTTGACTTGGAGAAGCGTGGAATTCTCCATATGTATCATAGTAAGGCTGACTACGAGATTGCTAAACAAGTCAATAACGTATTGAATAAAGGTACATTGGAACGCTATTCGGTTTCACCTGATGAAATGAAAGCAATAGAACCATCTTTGACAGGTGACTATTTCGGCGGCTATTACACGCCAAGTGATGCAACGGGTGATATTCATAAATATTCAACCTCTTTGGCTGAGAAGACTAAACAATATGGCGTTCAATATAAGTTCGGCCTAGAAGTTATGGATATTAAGTGCGGCGTAGACAAAGTAGTCGTGACTTGTCAGCCAAGTGCGGAGCATCCTTATCTGGTTGAGTCCGATAACATTCAACTTGAGGGTGATGTGCTTGTAGTTTGCGGTGGTGTAGGAAGTTATCAACTCGCCGATATGATTGGAGAGCGAGTAAATGTCTACCCAGTAAAAGGTTATTCAATTACTGTGCAGTTAAAAGATGAGCACAGTGTAAACAATGCTCCTTGGGTGAGCTTGCTAGATGAAAGTGCAAAGATCGTGACTTCTCGTTTAGGTAAGGATCGTTTGCGTGTAGCGGGGACTGCTGAGTTCAATGGTTATAACCGCGACATACGGGCTGATCGTATTCAACCATTAGTGAATTGGGTTAATCGTAACTTTGATATTTCAACTGAGCATGTAGTGCCTTGGGCAGGGTTAAGACCGATGATGCCAAACATGTTGCCTGTTGTTAAGCAATCTAAACAACCTCGTGTTTTTTATAATACAGGGCATGGACATTTAGGTTGGACTTTGTCTGCGGCAACCGCAGTTTTAGTCGGTCAGGATATTGCTCAAAAATATCCAGTGTAGAAAGTAAAAAGCCAGTGTTCAAACACTGGCTTTTATTTAAAGAGTTAATCATATAAGCGGTAGATTCCGCTAAAACGTTCACAGCCTTTTTGCTGGGTTTTCACATTAAGTAAGGCTTTTTGAAAATTAAACTGATATTTACAGTTGTGCTCATTGTCTAAAATTTCACTTTTTTGTTCAGGTGAACTATAGGCCATCAATGAAATCGTTTGAGTTTCCTTGCGGTTATTTGGATTACGGTATGCTATCCCTTCAATTTTGATTTTATCTTTCGCGAGTTGATGGACTTGAATGTGTACAGGCTGAGCTGCTATATGTCCATTTTCAAACTTAAGATAATGCTGGGTAAGCGTTTGCTTAAGCGACGCATAAAAATTTAAGTCATCAGTACGTAAATCAAACTGTTGTTGAATGCATGTATTACTCTTGCATTGCTGAGTATGTTTAGACCATAACTTTTGTGTATCCTGTAAGAGCTGTAAGGGGGCATCAGTAACTAAATATGCAGAAAGATATTTATTATTGAGTTCTTTTCTTGATTCACTAAATGTTTTTGAGCAGATTTTAAGCTCAGCTCCAGTATTGGAGCAGTCTATTGATTCTGCAAAGACAAAAGGTGAACATAAACAACTCAGTGTCACGACAAAACTTAATCTTTTCAATTGATTCATATCAGTATTAGACAGCATGATCGCTTATACTTTCAGTCTACTTTGCTAGGTGTACTATAGCGAAACAGAACGGCTGAATACAAGATTTCTTAAGTTTTTATGGAAGGTAATAATTTATATGGTTGCTCAGATTCGTATTGGACAAGGAATGGATGTACACGCCTTTGAAGAGGGGGACTTCGTTACATTGGCGGGTATTCAAATTCCACATACACATGGTTTGAAAGCACACTCTGACGGTGATGTTGTACTTCATGCGCTATGTGATGCTTTATTAGGTGCTTTAGCGCTTGGAGATATTGGACAACATTTTCCTGATACTGACCCAGAATACAAAGGTGCAGATAGCCGAGTATTGTTAAAGCATGTTTATCAATTGATCTTAGACCGTGGTTATCAGTTAAATAATGCCGATATTACTGTAGCTTGTGAGCGTCCAAAATTAGCTAAGCATAATCTACAAATGCGTCAAAGCATTGCTGATGTTCTAAATGTAGATATTAATCAAATTAGCATTAAAGCAACGACAACCGAAAAACTTGGGTTTACCGGTCGTCAAGAAGGTATTTTGGCTACAGCGACTGTTTTAGTTTCTCATCACACTAAGTGATCAGCCTGCTGTAAAGACTGCTGAAGTTCTAAAGTTGCCTTACGGCCTTGTAGCTGTAAGGTAATACTATGAATGAGTCCTGTCCAAGTTTCATTAGGCTCCCAAATTTCGTGTAGTAAATCTTGAGAAGTGGGCATATCCATATTCATATAAAACTGTCTGTAAACATACATTAGACAGCTTGAACGATCATTTTTGGAACAATGCACCCAAATAATCTCGTTTTGAACTAAGTGATCAATCAGATCAAGCACGAGTAAACATTGTTCTGCTGATGGGGTTTCCCAATCAATTGGAATATGGATGTAATTTAAACCAAGGTCTAAACAAATACGATCTTCATTCTCAATATGATTTGGAGCATTAGTTAAAGCAAGATTAATGACTGTGCTACAGCCATACTCTTTAATCAATTTTAGTTGTTCAACAGAAGGCTGTCCCGAACTAAATAAATGTTCATGAATAATCGAAAATGCGGGAATTTGAGATAATGATTGTTCAAGGGTTGTCATGATCGCACTCTACAAGAGTAGGCTTAGCTTATTGTGTAGAATGTTATACACGATTCTAGAGAATAGTTGAAATACAGCCTGCTTATATATTCGACAACGTTATCAAAATTTTAAAAATAATTAACTGGAAAAGTACAAGTCTTTTAAAATAAAAAAACAGCATCATAAAGATGCTGTTTTTTTATTTAAATAGTTAAGCTTTTAGATTTTCATTCAATAAAAATTCAACTAAAGCTTTTTGAGCATGAAGACGATTTTCTGCTTCATCCCATACGACTGCATTTTTATGATCGAGCATGGTTTCAGAAATTTCTTCACCACGATGAGCAGGTAAGCAATGCATGAATAAACAGTCAGGGTGACCAAGGCTCATTAATTTTTCGTTAACCTGAAAATTAGCAAAGGCCTTTTCACGAAGTTTTTGCTCTTCTTCTTGGCCCATGCTTGCCCATACATCTGTCACAATAAGATCAGCATTTACTGCTGCATCTTCCGCATTATCAAAAAGCTCAACACAATGACCAAACTCTGCTAAAAATTCAGGTTTAGGTTCATATCCTTTTGGCGATGCAATTTTGAGTTTGAAACCCATCATGTGTGCAGCTTCAATATATGAATTACACATATTATTACCATCACCAATCCAAGCAACGGTTTTGCCTTCAATGCTGCCGCGGTGTTCAATATAAGTTTGTAAGTCAGCAAGTAACTGGCATGGATGATGATCATCAGTTAAGCCGTTAATTACAGGAACTTTTGAATAAGATGCAAAGCGTTCAACAATGTCATGACCAAAAGTACGAATCATCACAATATCAAGCATACTTGAAATTACACGTGCTGAGTCTTCAATTGGTTCACCACGGCCTAATTGTGTGTCACGAGGCGATAAAAAAATCGCACTACCGCCAAATTGGTTAATACCTGCTTCAAAAGAGATACGTGTACGCGTACTTGATTTCTCAAAAATCATTCCCAATACTTTACCGACAAAAGGCTGGTAGACCTTATTGTCATGTTGCATTTTTTTAAGTTCGCTTGCGCGTTCTAAAATGCGATTAAGTTCTAGAGTGGATAGATCACGTAAAGTCAGGAAATGTCTTAGAGCCATGTAGCTACTCCATAATAATTGTTTTGAAATACAACAATTATCTGTTGTTGGCTGGGTGGATGTGGGAAAAAAGAAGTCTACTATACTATAAGCATTTTAAAATGCAAAAGAATTAGACTTTATGATGGCCTTTTAAGAAAATATCTACACAATATTCAATATAATCAAAAGCTTCTTTCTCATCTGGCAGAGCGGGCATGCCCATAATCATACGCCATTCAATATCACGTAAAATTCCAAAGTACATCAGTGAAGAGTAATACGGAGAAGTGCATGTAATTTCGCCTGATTTATCTGCAAACTCTAATGCTTGAGTAAGTGTGTTTTGTAAGTTATGCACCCATTTGTCATATAAGTATTGTATGAGGACAGTATTACACTCGGTTTGTTCGATAATCAGTCTTAAAAACGCGACATGTTCAGGTTGAATAATATGAACATAGACACGATTGAGTGTTTGAATTAGATATTCTCTTAAAGTGCTTTTCTCTGGTTGAAATGGAATACAAATATCTTTAAAAAACATTTCACGTTTATAGTCACAAATAGCAGTAAAAAGTCCTTCTTTATTACCAAAATATTTATAAATAGAAGCCTTTGAGCCGCCTGCATGATTAACTATGTCATCGAGAGATACAGCATCATATCCTTTCTCTAGAAACAGCTCGGTCGCGCTTAACAATAGAGCTAAACGACGTTCAATACCGCGGCGTGTTTGAGGTTTTTCACATGCAAGATGATGTGAATCCAGGACTGAATCATGCATAAAATTTAATAACAACAACTGACTTTGCTTATTTAGTATAGCAAAACTATCTTTAAAGATGACTATTGCTATTTTCTTAGATCATCTGCTGAACAGTAAGTGATTAATTAAAGAAATAAACTAATAGAAAATATGAGCTTAGAGTAGGTTGTAGAAGGTTGTAATGATGTAACCTTATGTTTATTTAGAGTTTAATGGAAAATTGCTAATAAAAATAAAGCGGCTAAGAATGACTTAACCGCTCTGAATTTAACTCATAAACTTTTAGGCTTCGGTTTGAGTAACTTTATGCTCATCTTCTTCATCATCATCTGCAGAGTCCATTCCAAGTTCTTTTAACTTTCGAGTTAAGGTATTACGGCCCCAACCCAACAGTTCTGCTGCGTGACGTTTGCGTCCGCGTGTTTGTTGTAATGCAGCATTAATCAACGTGCGTTCAAACATTGGTGTGGCAATATCCAAAATTTTCATTTCACCATTCTTAAGTTTTTGAATGGCCCATTGATTCAATAATTCATCCCAATGATGTAGAGAAATACGTTCAAATGAAGGAGCCGGTTGTCCAGCGTCACTATTCTTTTGCAATGGAACTTGTTTGAGCTCTGAAGGCAGATCTTCTGGATAAACCTCGCGACCAGTGATCATCACAGTTAACCAACGGCACGTATTCTCAAGTTGTCGAACGTTGCCAGGCCATGGTAACTGTTGCATATAGTCCGTGGTTTCAGTACGTAAGATTTTTGGACTTACACCAAGTTCTTTACCTGCACGCGCAAGAAAATGCTGAGCAAGCATTGGAATATCTTCACTTCGGTGAGCAAGCTTAGGAATGTGAATACGAATCACATTCAAGCGGTGATATAAGTCTTCACGGAAGCGACCTTCATTGACCAGCTTTTCTAAATCCTGATGCGTAGCCGCCACAATTCGAACGTCTACTTTAACTGGGATGTGCCCACCCACACGATAGAACTCACCGTCAGCGAGTACACGTAGCAGTCGAGTTTGTGTTTCAAATGGCATGTCACCAATTTCATCAAGGAATAATGTTCCACCATTTGCTTGTTCAAAGCGGCCTTGATGTTGAGTGTTTGCACCTGTAAAAGCGCCTTTTTCATGACCAAATAACTCGGTTTCAATCAAGTCTTTTGGTATGGCAGCCATATTTAAAGCAATAAAAGGCTTAGCACGGCGTGGGGAGTGCTTGTGTAAAGCATGAGCAACTAGTTCTTTGCCTGTACCCGATTCACCATTAATTAAAACGGTAATATGAGATTGAGATAAACGACCAATAGCACGGAAAACCTCCTGCATTGCTGGAGATTCACCAATAATTTCTGTTGATTGAAGTGGTGAAGCTGTTTTTGTAGCTTCTTGCTGTTGCAGTTTATTAATATGCAGAATTGCACGGTTAACTAAAGCTAAAGCTTCATCAATATCAAACGGTTTTGGTAAATACTCAAATGCACCTGTTTGATAGCTTGATACGGCTGACTCTAAGTCAGAATGTGCTGTCATAATAATGACAGGTAAATCTGGGTGAGTGTTTTTGACTTTAGATAAAAAAGTTAAACCATCAATACCAGGCATTCGGATGTCAGTTAAGATGACATCGGGAGCATCATGATGTAAGCGTTCAAGCGCAGTTTGAGCTTCTTCAAAATTGGTAACATCAAAACCTTCCTCTTTAAAGGTCTTTTCCAATACCCATCGCATGGCGCGATCATCATCAATAACCCATATTTTATTTCGCGACACGGTCTGACTCCCAAGGTAAATATAAGCTAAAAATTGTTTTTCCAGGAACAGATTGGCATTCAATCATTCCGTTATGTTGATGCATAATATTCTGTGCAATACTCAGGCCAAGCCCAGTACCTTTTGCTCGTCCAGTCACCAAAGGGTAAAACACAGACTCTAAAATACTTTCTGGAATGCCTGGTCCATTGTCCTCTATGTCGACCCGTACAGTAGATCGATTCAGTACACCATTAATCGTGACAAGACGTTGTATGCGTGTACGTAGAATTAGTACTGGTTCATGATCTATAAAGAATGTTTTGTTTTCTGTTATAGCTTGAATTGCATTTACACTAATGTTGAGCATGACTTGGATTAATTGATCACGATCAGCATTAACATCGGGTAAAGACAAATCATAATCCCGTATAATTTTAATTTTTTTCTTTGTCTGGTTGGCGATAAGTGAACGCACTCGTTCCAAAGGTTCGTGTACATTAACATTCTCATAACTTGGGAGTTGTCTAGAACCCAACATGGTATCTGCCAAGTTTGTTAAGCGATCTACTTCATTAATGATGACATCTGTAAATTCGGCATAACTTTTATCGTTTAAACTGCGAGCTAGTAATTGGGTCGCACCGCGAATACCTGCAAGTGGATTCTTAATTTCATGTGCAACGCCGCGTACAAGTTGCCTTGCTACCTGATGCTGTTGTACGAGATTTTCTTCTTTAGAAATCTTTAACATACGATCAATCGGGTTAAGCTCAATTAATAGTAATGGGTGATAACTTTTACCAGCATTTAATTGAGAAACTGTATAATCGACATGGAGATCTTTAAAGTTGACATTAATAATAGCTTCTCTTCGAGTGTAAGGTTGACCAGTTTTTATGGTGTTTAATAAAGCTTCATGAGTATTAAAAGTATCGTCAGGCGCATGAAGTAGGTTTAAAACGGGCTGTCCTGAAGCTCGAAGCAAACTAATATCAAATAGAGCTTCGCAGGCAGAATTTAAATAAAAAATATTCAAGTTACTATCGATCAATAAAATCGCAGTAGTTAGATTGTCTACCAATAGGCGATAGTCGATAGGGTTGTGTTGATCCATTAGCGAATCGTTCCTGTCTTAAAATAGCGCAATGGCATCTTCATTGATTATCGGATTTTCACCGTTATAGAACATGAACGATGCAAAATATACGCCAACTTTGTTTATGGGTTATTTTAAAGTTTTAAAGTATTTAAAAACGCGCTGAAATCGGTCTTTATATCGGTTGATCAAAACTGATGGCTTGAATATAGATAATAACATGATCCAACTTGGTGCAAAGGTGAGTTTTGGTGCAAATGTTGGTCGTATTTTGGTGCATTACACAAAGAGTAGGCTTTCCACCTATGCTTGAAGCAAGAAAAGACATACAATACGCGCATTCAAGTGGAGCGCAGATTCATGAAGACCCCCAAAGTCGGTTTTGTTTCTTTAGGTTGTCCTAAGGCATTGGTAGATTCTGAACGAATTTTAACTCAGTTAAAGACTGAAGGTTATCAAGTTGCATCAGATTATGATGGTGCTGATTTAGTTGTTGTTAATACCTGTGGTTTTATCGAATCTGCGGTACAAGAGTCGCTAGATGCAATTGGCGAGGCCATGAGTGAAAATGGTCGAGTAATCGTTACTGGATGCTTAGGTAAAGACGAAGACAAAATTCGTCAAATGCATCCAAATGTTTTAAAGGTTACTGGTGCAGCAGCTTATCAAGATGTAATGGAAGCTGTACATGAATATGTGCCAGCACCACCTAAACACAACCCGTTTGTTGATTTGGTTCCTGAACAAGGAATTCGCTTAACACCAAAACATTATGCCTATTTAAAAATATCTGAAGGATGTAACCATCGTTGTACCTTCTGTATTATCCCAAGTATGCGTGGTGATCTTGTTTCTCGTCCAGTCGGAAGTGTGCTGGAAGAAGCAGCTGCGCTTAAAAGAGCGGGCGTTAAAGAAATCTTAGTTATTTCTCAAGATACATCAGCTTATGGTGTAGATACCAAATACAAACTTGATTTCTGGAATGGCCAGCCTGTTAAAACAAAATTCTTTGATATGTGTGAAGCACTAGGCCAACTTGGCATCTGGGTGCGCTTACATTATGTTTATCCATACCCACATGTTGATGCAGTTATTGATTTAATGGCACAAGGTAAAATTCTGCCATATCTTGATATTCCATTCCAACATGCAAGCCCGCGTATTCTTAAGTTAATGAAGCGTCCGGCTCACAGTGAAAATACACTCGAAAAGATTAAATTGTGGCGTGAAAAATGCCCGGATCTTGTGATTCGTTCTACATTTGTAGTGGGTTTCCCAGGCGAAACTGAAGAAGATTTTCAAATATTGCTCGATTGGTTAGTTGAAGCTGAACTTGATCGTGTTGGCTGCTTTACCTACTCACCAGTAGAAGGCGCTACGGCAAATGATTTACCCGATCATGTGCCTGAAGAAATTAAGCAAGAGCGTTACGAGCGCTTTATGCAAGTGCAGCAACAAATTTCTGCTGCTAAGTTGCAAAAACGTATTGGTCAAACGATGACTGTATTAGTCGATAGTTTGGAAGATGAATATCCTGTTGCTGTTGCACGATCTTATGCGGATGCTCCGGAAATTGACGGTAATGTCTTTGTAGAAGATATCGATAAGAGCACAATTCAACCAGGCGATATGTTGGAAGTCGAAATCACCGATGCGGATGAATACGACTTATTTGCAAAGTTAATTAAAATTAAGTCGGTCTAATCGATAACGATTCAAAAAGCATTCAGTTTAAGAGGTTTTGGAGCAAACTCATGGCGGAAACAATTAGCCCCCGTTATTCACGCATTTTATTGAAACTATCTGGTGAGGCACTGTCAGGTAATAAAGATATGGGTATTGATGCCCAAGTTCTTGATCAAATGTCCCTTTCAATTGCTCACTTAGTTGGCTTAGGTGTGCAAGTGGGTATCGTTGTTGGTGGCGGTAACTTGTATCGTGGTAGTCAGTTGCAAAAAGATGGCTTGGTTGGTCGTGTAACTGGCGATCAAATGGGGATGCTTGCAACTGTAATGAATGGCTTGGCTATGCGTGATGCATTAGTTCGCCGTAATATCAGAACTCGCCTGATGTCAGCATTACCAATTGGTACAGTTGTAGAGTCTTATTCAAGTCGTGATGCTATTCGTCACTTGAGCCAAGGTGAAGTTTGTGTTTTTGTCGCTGGCACAGGAAATCCATTCTTTACAACAGATACGGCAGCATGCTTACGGGGAATTGAAATTGAAGCCAATTTAATTCTAAAAGCGACTAAAGTAGATGGCGTATATAATAAAGACCCAAGTAAATACGAAGACGCAGTTAAATACGATCATTTAACCTTTGATCAAGTGTTAGACGAAAAACTTGGTGTTATGGATTTGACTGCTATTTGTTTATGTCGTGACCATAATGTGCCACTACAAGTTTTTGATATGAATAAATCAGGTGCGCTATTGTCAGTAGTAATGGGTGAAAAAGAAGGTACACGCGTTACTAAATAATGTACGTGTTGTTGAAAGCTCTTTATACTAGCGCTAAATTAAATTTGTTAAATACATTCTTGAATAAATAAGTAAGGTAGATCATATGATTAACGATCTGAAAAAAGACAGCGAACAGCGTATGTTAAAAACTCTTGATTCTTTGGAACAAGGGTTTGCTAAAGTTCGTACCGGCCGTGCGCACCCATCAATTTTAAATGGTGTGATGGTTCCTTACTACGGTTCTGATGTGCCTTTAAACCAAGTAGCAAACGTAGGTATTGAAGACTCTCGTACACTTCTTGTTCAACCATTTGAACGTACAATGGTATCTGCTATTGATAAGGCAATCCGTGAAAGTGATCTTGGTTTAAACCCGATTACAGCAGATGCGATTCGTGTACCTTTACCAGCATTAACTGAAGAAACACGTCGTGATATGCAAAAAGTTGCACGTAGTGAAGCTGAAAATGCAAAAGTTGCGATTCGTAATATTCGTCGTGATGTTTTAGGTGATATTAAAGCATTATTAAAAGAGAAAGAAATTTCTGAAGATGATGAGCGCCGTGCAGGTGAAGATATCCAGAAAATCACTGATAAATATGTTGCAGAAGTAGACAAGCGTCTTGCAGCGAAAGAAGCAGAATTGATGAAGGTCTAATTTTATGACCGATTCAGAAGAGTATCATCTTCCTAAGCATGTTGCCATCATCATGGATGGCAACAATCGCTTTGCAAAAAAAAATCAAATGCAAAAAGGTGATGGGCATCGAGAGGGTAAAAATGTTCTTGATCCTATCGTTGAACATTGTAAAAAAACTGGTATTCGCGCTTTAACAGTTTTTGCATTTTCAAGTGAAAACTGGAATCGACCACAATTTGAAGTCGATCTGCTTATGAAACTTCTTGAAGAAACTATTCATGAGCAAATACCTCGCATGAAGAAATTTAATATTGCTTTGCGTTTTATAGGTGATCGTTCACGATTACCCTCACACTTAGTTGCCTTAATGGAAGATGCAGAGCAACAAACAGCACATCACGACACTATGACCTTAACTATTGCCGTGAGCTATGGTGGGATGTGGGATATTGCAAATGCAGCAAAACAAGTTGCTGAAGCAGTTTCCCGTGGAGAATTTGGTGCTGATCAAATAAATGTTGATTTGTTCGAAAAATATGTCAGTCTAAACGATCTGCCAGCTGTGGACTTATTGATCCGTACAGGTGGAGATTATCGCATATCTAATTTCTTGTTATGGCAAGCAGCATATGCGGAACTGTATTTTACTGATACTTTATGGCCAGAATTTACAGTACAAGAATTCGATCATGCATTGAATGTTTTTTCAGGACGTGAGCGTCGGTTTGGCAAAACATCTGAACAAATTCAACAAGAGAAAATAGAGAACTTATAATGTTAGAGCGGATTGTTACCGCATTGGTACTTGTTGCAGTTGTTTTAGGCTGTATGTTTGCTACGCAATCACATTATCCAATGTTGGTTCTTATGATTGTGGCAGCAGGGGTTGCGGGGTATGAATGGTATAAATTAATGCCTCGTGAAACTGTAAATGCTGTAAAGCCTAAAGCTTGGTGCTACGGTCTGCTTGTTGCATTCGTTTCAGGCGTTGCGCTATTTTTTCATGATATTGCATTACTGTTGTGGTCTGCTTCAATTTTAACTTGGCTTGTGAGCGTTTATTGGGTCAAATCTTTTCCTGAGTTTGATGGTTGGTATAACGCGACCTTGTATGTAATTGGCATAATTTTAGTCTGTGCTGCAGTAACTTCAATTTTTGTCGTGTGGCAAAGTTCACCATGGTGGTTAATGTATCTGTTCTTACTCGTGTGGGGTGCAGATAGTGGTGCTTACTTTGTTGGTCGCAAATTTGGTAAAAGAAAACTGGCTCCAACCGTAAGTCCGAACAAATCGGTAGAGGGTTTATATGGCGGTATTATTACCACCATACTAGTAATGTTGGTTGTGCAATACCAGTATCTAAATTTAACTTTAATTCAGCAAATCCTATTTCTTATATTGTCACTCATTACAGTATTTGGTTCAGTTTTGGGTGATTTGTTTGAGTCAATGATTAAGCGTCGTGCTGGTATTAAAGATTCTGGCCGTGTGCTACCTGGTCATGGTGGGGTTTTAGATCGTATTGATTCTTTACTTGCTGCAGCCCCGATTTTTGCAACGGGAATGTATATATTAAAACTTATTGGTGTAGATTTATAAATGACACAATCTGTTTGCATATTGGGTGTAACCGGTTCCATTGGGCAAAGTACCTTAAAAATTTTAAATCAGCATCCTGATAAATATTCAGTATTTGCAGTTTCAGCTCATAGCCGAATTTCAGAATTGGTTGATATATGTAAACAATTCCAACCAAAAGTTGTGGTTGTTCCAAAGCAAAAAGTTGACGAATTAGTAGCTTTATTTGCTAAGAATGAATTACAAAATATTGAAATTTTGGCTGATCAGGAAGGGCTGATAAGTATCGCATCTCATTCAGATGTCGATGTGGTTATGGCTGCAATTGTTGGAGCAGCTGGTTTGTTGCCAACACTGGCGGCTGTAAAAGCTGGTAAACGTGTATTGCTTGCTAATAAAGAAGCTTTGGTCATGTCTGGTGAAATCATGATGCAGGCAGCACGTGATCATCAGGCATTACTATTACCAGTAGATTCAGAACATAATGCTATTTTTCAGTCATTACCTCATAATTATTTAGAGGCTGACAGAAATGGACAGCCACAACAGGGCGTATCACGAATCTTATTGACCGCTTCAGGTGGCCCATTTTTAAACCATTCATTAGAACAATTAGAACAAGTTACCCCACAACAAGCTTGCAAGCATCCGAACTGGTCCATGGGGCAGAAAATCTCAGTTGACTCAGCTACTCTTATGAATAAGGGACTGGAGTTGATTGAGGCATGTCATTTGTTTTCAATATCTGAACATTTTGTTACAGTTGTTGTTCATCCACAAAGTATTATTCATTCTATGGTGCAATATGTTGATGGTTCAACATTAGCACAAATGGGTAATCCCGATATGTGTACTCCGATTGCTCATGCGTTAGCATGGCCTGAACGTTTACAGACGAGTGTTCCTGCTTTAGATTTATTTGAATATTCTCAGCTTAATTTTCAAGCACCGGATATACAGAAATTTCCCGCACTTGACTTGGCACGTCAGGCAATGCGTGCAGGGGGGCTGGCACCAACCATTTTAAATGCTGCAAATGAGGTTGCTGTTGCCGCATTTTTAAAGGAAAAGATTGGATTTACAAATATCCCACAAGTGGTAGAGCATACTTTGCAAAAATTGGAAAACTCAGTTGCTGATAATATCGAGTCTATTTTAAATAAAGATGAAGTAGCACGGCAGGTTGCACAGCAGTATATATCAAGTATAGGAGGCTGAAATGAGCGCATTATTTATGATTGCAGCAGCGGCTCTTTTGCTTGGTCCATTAATTGCAATTCATGAGTTTGGTCATTACTGGGTGGCGCGAAAACTAGGTGTTAAAGTTCTAGTCTATTCTATTGGTTTTGGTCCAACATTACTTAAATGGACATCTAAAAAATCTGGAATTAAATACCAACTTTCAGCTTTGCCTTTAGGCGGTTATGTAAAAATGCTCGATGAGCGCGAAGGGAATGTTGCAGAGCAAGATTTACCTTATGCATTTAACCGTCAAAAACCGTGGAAGCGTATAGCAATTGTTGCAGCTGGACCTTTAATTAACTTGATTTTTGCTGTCTTACTTTTTTGGATTCTATTTTTACCAGCACAAGAACAACTAAATACGAAAGTGGGTAAAGTTATACCCAACTCGCCAGCAGCAACAGCTCAACTACAAGTAGGTGACAAGATTATTGCTGTTGATGGAAAGGAAACGCAAACTTGGGAAAAACTTAACTTTGCTTTGATTGACCGTGTAGGTGAAACTGGTAGCTTGAATATCGATGTAGATCGTGCAGGTACTGAGAAAAATATTGTTTTACCGATTAAAGATTTTTTAAAAAACCAAAATGAATCAGCTTTAGATGTGTTAGGTTTTTTACCATATCGTCCCATTATTCCCGCTGTTGTAACTGAGTTGACTGCAGATGGAGCAGCAATTCGACAAGGTATGAAAGTCGGTGATCATATTGTTTCGATTAATGGACAACCGATGAAAGACTGGTTTGATGTTGTAGAAGTCGTACAGCACTCACCAGAAAAGTTACTTAATATTGATGTGTTGCGTAATGGTCAACTCGTTCATTTGCAAGTCATGCCTCAAGGAAAGCGTGACAATATGGGGCAAGTGAATGGTGTCTTAGGTGTAAAAAGTGATGCAGGAAAAATTACAATTCCTGACGAATATAAGCAAACAATTCAATATACTCCAATACAAGCTTTCCAGATGTCGCTAGATAAGACTGGCCAAATCTCTAGCATGATATTGAGTTCGATAGTAAAAATGATTAAGGGTTTGATTGGTTTAGAGAATCTTTCTGGACCAATTACAATCGCTAAAGTAGCGGGACAAAGTGCAGAAATGGGATGGCAGACTTTTATCTCATTTATGGCTTTAATGAGTGTAAGTCTTGGAATTTTAAATTTATTGCCAATTCCAATGCTAGATGGTGGACATCTTGTTTATTACATTATTGAGGCTATTCGTGGTAAGCCTGTTTCTGAACAAATACAAATGTTTGGTCTAAAAATTGGTATGGTACTGCTCGGTAGTATGATGCTTTTAGCTTTATTTAACGATTTTATGCGTTTGTAAACGTATATGGATTTATAACTTACTGGAAAAACTGGCATGCGGCACACACATTTTTTAATGCCTTTGGCACTTGTTAGCGCTATGGCAGCGGTACAACAAGCATATGCAGCTGATGATTTCGTTGTTCGAGATATTCGTATAGATGGTTTAGTCCGTCTTACGCCTGCAAATGTTTCTACCATGTTGCCAATCAACAGTGGCGATCGCGTTAATGAACCGATGATCGCAGAAGCAATTCGAACATTGTATGCCACTGGACTTTTTGACGATATTAAAGCATCAAGAGATAACGATACTTTAGTTTTTAATGTCGTAGAGCGCCCAATTATTTCAAAACTTGAATTTAAGGGTAATAAACTTATTCCTAAAGAAGCCTTAGAGCAAGGCCTCAAAAAAATGGGCATTGCTGAAGGCGAAGTTTTTAAAAAGTCAGCTTTACAAACAATTGAAACTGAATTAGAGCAACAGTACACACAACAAGGCCGTTACGATGCCGATGTAACTATTGATACTATAGCTCGTCCAAATAACCGTGTTGAACTTAAATTAAATTTTAATGAAGGTACGGCTGCTAAAGTTTTTAATATCAATATTATTGGTAATACTGTTTTTAAAGACAGTGAAATTAAACAAGCTTTTGCAGTTAAAGAAAGTGGTTGGGCGTCTGTTGTAACTCGTAATGACCGTTATGCTAGAGAGAAAATGGCAGCGAGCCTTGAAGCTTTGCGTGCGATGTATCTGAATAAAGGTTATATCAATTTTCATATCAATAACTCACAGCTTAATATTAGTGAAGATAAAAAGAATATCTTTATTGAAGTTGCTGTAGAGGAAGGTAGTCAGTTCAAATTTGGTCAAACCAAATTCTTAGGGGACGCACTTTATAAACCTGAAGAGCTGCAAGCTTTAAAAATCTATAAAGATGGCGATACTTATTCTCAAGAAAAAGTAAATGCTGTTAAGCAGTTATTATTGCGTAAATATGGTAATGCAGGTTATTACTTTGCAGATGTGAACGTTGTTCCGCAAATTAATAACGAAACAGGCGTTGTTGACTTAAATTACTACGTAAACCCAGGTCAGCAAGTTACTGTACGTCGTATTAACTTTACAGGTAACAGTAAAACTGCCGATGAAGTATTGCGTCGTGAAATGCGTCAAATGGAAGGCGCTTTAGCGAGTAATGAAAAAATTGATCTGTCTAAAGTCCGTTTAGAACGTACAGGGTTCTTTAAGACAGTTGATATCAAACCAGCTCGTATTCCAAATTCACCAGATCAGGTGGACTTAAACGTAAACGTTGAAGAACAACACTCAGGTACGACAACATTAGCGGTAGGTTACTCACAAAGTGGTGGTATCACATTCCAAGCAGGTTTGAGTCAAACTAACTTTATGGGAACAGGTAATCGTGTTTCGATCGATTTATCTCGCTCTGAAACTCAAGACTACTATAATTTAAGTGTTACTGACCCTTACTTCACGATTGATGGTGTAAGCCGCGGTTATAATGTTTACTATCGTAAAACAAAGCTAAATGATGACTATAATGTTAATAACTATGTTACCGATAGTTTCGGTGGTAGTTTAAGTTTTGGTTATCCAATTGATGAAAACCAAAGCCTAAGTGCCTCTTTAGGTATTGATAATACTAAAGTAACGACTGGTCCTTATGTCTCTACTTATGTACGTGACTACTTAAAGGCAAATGGTGGGAAAACCACTTCAACAAGTACTTACTGCCTCGTTGACCTTGAGAAAGATCCAACAACAGGATTGTATAAGTGTCCAGATGGCAAAACTTCTGAGCCTTATGGAAGTGCGTTTGAGGGTGAATTCTTTACTTATAATTTGAATTTAGGTTGGTCATATAACACATTAAACCGTCCAATTTTCCCAACTTCAGGTATGTCTCATCGAGTGGGGCTTGAAATTGGTTTACCGGGTAGTGATGTCGATTATCAAAAAGTAACCTATGATACACAAGCATTCTTACCAATCGGTAATTCAGGCTTTGTATTACGTGGTTATGGTAAGCTTGGTTATGGTAATGATTTGCCATTCTATAAAAACTTCTATGCGGGTGGTTATGGTTCTGTTCGTGGTTATGACAACAGTACCTTGGGCCCGAAATATTCAAGCGTGAATTTACAAGAAGAAGGTAAAAATGACTCTTCTCCAGAAGAAGTTGGTGGTAATGCTTTAGTTCAGTTTGGTACAGAGCTTGCTTTACCATTGCCATTCAAAGGAGATTGGACTCGCCAAGTACGACCAGTCCTTTTTGCTGAAGGCGGTCAAGTATTTGATACTAAATGTGATGTTGGCTCTTATTCTATGATGATGAATGGCCAAGAAATTCCAAATGCTAAAAAATATTGTGAAGACAATTACGGTTTTGATTTAGGCAATATGCGTTATAGCGTAGGTGTTGGTTTCACATGGATCACTATGATTGGACCATTATCTCTTAGCTATGCATTCCCGTTAAATGACAAGCCTGGTGACGAAACTAAAGAGATTCAGTTTGAAATCGGTCGTACTTTCTAAGTACGACTTGACTAAACATGCAATAAGGACACAAATTAAGATGAAAAAATTAAATATATTAATGTTAGGATTAGGCCTTACAGTTTCTGCTATGACTAATGCAGCTGGTTATGGTGTTATTGATCTTGCTAAAGTTGTTGAAAGTAGTACTTATTTAAAACAACAAAATGCAAGTTTAAATCAATCTGTTAAACCAACAACAACTCGTCTTGAGCAGTTGGGTAAAGAGTTAGAAGGTCTTCAACGTCAAGCCCAAACGCAAGGGCAAAAAATGAAAGAAGATGATATTAAAAAGCTTCAGACTCAATATCAGTCAAAATTAAATGAATTTAATTCAACTCAACAAGGCCTGCAGTCTAAAGTTCAAACTACTTTGCAAGGAATGAACTCAACTTTTGAGACTCGTGTGAAGCAAGCAGCTGAACAATTACGAAAAGAAAATAATCTTGACTTCATTTTGAATAAAAATTCGACCGTTGCCTATGACGCTAAATATGATTTAACTGATAAAATGATACAAAAGGTTAATTCAATGAAATAAATTAATGAAAGTGCAACATTATCGTTTAGATGAACTAGCTCACCTAGTGAATGGTGAGTTAGTCGGTGCGGGTAGTCTTCAATTCATAAACTTAGCAAGTTTAGAAAATGCTGAACCTTCTCATATTACTTTCGTAAATGGCGAAAAGTATGTCGATCAAGCAAAGGCTAGCCGTGCGGGTGCGTACATTGTTACAAGCTCTATTAAAGAACAGCTTACTGATAAACAAAATTTTATTATTGTTGATAATCCATATTTAGCTTTTGCCATCCTTACCCATGCTTTTGATAAAAAGATCACATCAATAGGTATTGAAAGTACTGCTCAAATTCATCCTTCTGCAATTATTTCTGAAAAAGCATATATTGGCCATTACGTTGTAATTGGTGAAAATTGTGTAATAGGAGAGAACACGATTATTCAGTCTCATACTCGTCTGGATGATAATGTAGAAATTGGCAAGGATTGTTTTATCGATTCTCATGTCACTATTACTGGCGGTTCTAAATTACTTGATCGTGTTCGAGTCCATGCAAGTACCGTAATTGGTAGTGAAGGTTTCGGCTTTGCACCATATCAAGGTAAATGGCATCGTATTGCACAATTAGGTTCAGTGATCATCGGTAATGATGTCCGCATTGGTTCAAATTGTAGTATTGATCGGGGTGCTTTAGATAATACAATTTTGGAAGATGGGGTAATTATTGATAACCTTGTGCAAATTGCACATAACGTTCATATTGGTTCAAATACTGCTATTGCTGCTAAATGTGGTATTGCTGGAAGCACTAAAATTGGCAAAAACTGTATTCTTGCAGGCGCCTGTGGTGTGTCTGGTCACCTTTCAATCACTGATAATGTGACTTTAACTGGAATGTCAATGGTCACAAAAAATATTTCTGAATCTGGTACCTATTCTTCAGGAATTGGATTATTTGAAAATAATCATTGGAAAAAGACGATTGTACGCTTGCGACAATTAGCAGATGTGCCATTGACCCAAATCACTAAACGACTTGATCATATACAAGCTCAAATAGAGTCTCTTGAATCAACTTTTAATTTGCGTAAATAGAATATTATGACCGAGTCAACTACACCTAAATTTGCCATCCCTGAATTACCAATGCAGATTCAAACGATTCGTCAATATTTGCCGCATCGTTACCCATTCTTATTGGTTGATCGTGTGACTGAAGTAACTGACAATAGTATTGTTGGTTATAAAAATGTTTCTATCAATGAAGAATTCCTACAAGGACATTTCCCAGAATATCCGATTATGCCTGGTGTTCTAATTGTAGAGGCATTAGCTCAAGTTTCGGGCGTTCTAGGTTTTATTATGAACAATGAGACGCCAAAACCAGGTTCTTTATTCCTCTTTGCTGGTGCAGAAAAGGTTAGATTTAAAAAACAAGTAGTTGCGGGCGACCAACTTGTATTAAAATCTGAATTAGTAATGCAAAAACGCGGTATCTACAAATATAACTGTACGGCTACCGTTGACGGTATTGTAGCAACAACCGCTGAAATTATGATTTCACACCAAAAAACAGAGCAGGCATGAGCAATCACGATTTAATTCATTCTACGGCCATTATTGATCCATCGGCAGTGATTGCCCCAGATGTCCAGATTGGACCTTATTGTATTATTGGTCCAAATGTGACGATTGGCGCTGGTACTAAATTACATTCACATGTTGTAGTTGGTGGTTTTACCAAAATTGGTCAAAATAATGAGATTTTCCAGTTTGCAAGTGTTGGTGAAGTTTGCCAAGACTTGAAATATCAAGGTGAAGAAACTTGGTTAGAGATTGGAGATCATAATTTAATTCGTGAGCATTGCAGTTTACATAGAGGAACTGTACAAGATCATGCTTTAACTAAAATAGGTAGTCATAACTTATTGATGGTTAATACGCATATTGCACATGATTGTGTTGTTGGTGATCATAATATTTTTGCAAATAATGTCGGTGTTGCTGGACACGTACATATCGGTGATCATGTCATTATTGGTGGTAATTCAGGAATTCATCAATTCTGTAAAATCGATTCTTACAGTATGGTCGGTGGAGCATCTTTAATCTTAAAAGATGTACCAGCTTATGTTATGGCGTCTGGTAATCCAGCACATGCGTTTGGTATCAATATTGAAGGTATGCGCCGAAAGGGTTGGTCTAAAGATACAATTCAAGGTCTTAGAGAGGCTTATAAATTGATTTTTAAATCAGGCCTGACTTCTGTTCAAGCTGTTGAGCAGATTAAAAATGATATTCTTCCGAATGTCCCAGAAGCTCAATTATTAATTGACTCTGTTGAGCAATCAGAACGTGGTATTGTGCGTTAAGCAAAGATATTCAAAAAAACACCGCATATTGCGGTGTTTTTTTTCTTAAAAACCTTATTTATTAAAGAATTTGGCTTCTTCAGATTTTGGATACTGGCTTAAGATCTTAGCTTTGTATTGGTTTGCTGAAACAGTATTTTTATCGACATCTTTAGCAATGCTGTATAGTTGATAAAGCGCGCGAGGAGCTTTACTTGAGTTTGGATATTGAGTAGCGACCACATTATAGTTCTTTTTAGCTTCATTATAATTCACCGGATCAGTTGCTAAATTAAACTCGGCTAACCAAAAATAGGCATTACCTGTATAGACGCTATTAGGATGATTTTTGATAAAGTTCTGCATTGGTGCAATCGCTTTTTTTGCTCCACCTTGTTTATAGGCATCTAAAGCAACAGTATAAGCTGCTTTTTCAAGTTCTACAGGGTTCGATTGATTTTGCGTAGCAGACGGTGAAGCTGGTTGTGTTACTTGCGTTTGTGGCTGGGAAGTAACTTGACTTGTAGAAGCTATAGCACTTGCTGCTTTATTGTCGGTAGGTGGAACTTCTGAGCTGCCAGTAGCTGTAGCATCACTATTTGCTGTATTGTCAGGTGTTGCACTTTCTGGATCTACTTTTTGATTAAGTAATTCCAAACGCTGGTCTAAATCAGTATAGCGATTAGCTAAATCTTTTTTCAATTGTTCAATATCGTTTGATTGTTCTTCTAACTGTCCGCGTAAGGCGCGTATATCATTTTCTAATTGTTGATTTTTTTGCATCAATTCCCAATTTAAATTACTAGGAACCGAAGCATTATTAGATGAAGTAGTGGTTGAGCTGCCGCCACTTTGACTTAAACCGCGCGATTCAATTGGAATATTGGCATAGAGAGAAGTAGTGCTCATTAAGGCAATAAATAATAAAGAATGCTTCATCAATCGCATGAGTATAGGTCCATAATTTTATGTAAAAGCTAACTTAAGAAGGGAATATATAAACTATTCACATTAGCTATTTAAGGTTTTAATTGATCATTGCAATTAAAACAGCTAACAATATAAATGCAAGAATAGTTTACAATCTTCAAGCATATTTTATTCAAAATAAGCATCAAGAAAGAATATCAGATAAGAGATTGTAGGAATTTACGTATTTTTGCTGATGAATTAATCAATTGAAACATAAACTTGCCTAAAATTGAGAAGAAGGCTTGCAACTCTTTTAAAAATCTCTATACTCTGTTTTGCAATGGTAGCCCCGCTGGTGGCTTCGCAATTGTACTCTGTGAACCCCGCCAGGACCGGAAGGTAGCAACGGTAGCAGATCTATGATGTGCCGAAGTTTTGCTAGTGGGGCTGCCACCATTCTTTAATCCACTTTCCGTTGGATTGCTTTAATAATTACATCTAAATCAAATCCTCTATACTGTAAAAATCTCATTTGTTTTGCTTTCAGTTTGGGATCTTTTTCTACTTCTTCACCAAACTTCTTCACTTTAAGCTGATAAGCCTGTTCTACCCAATCAATATTATGAATTTCGTCTGCGATTAAATCATTTTCGATTTGTTTTATTTTTAAAGCTTGTTTAATACGTTTTGGGCCTTTACCTTTTCGAATTTGGCTAGCCAATGTTAGTTCTGCAACGCGTTGGTCGCTTTGATAGTTTTGTTTAGATAATTCTTCAACAAGCTGCTTAACCTCTTCTGGGTTTTGTGCATAACGATTTAATTTTTCGGTAAGTTCTGCTTTTGAATAATCTCGACGAGTCAATAATGCGAAAGCATAGGAACGCAAACGCTGACCTGTAAGCAAAGCGCGTTGTTGAGACTGTTCTTCTGATCTTTTGAACATATTAAGATTTCCTTGTAAAAAACGCCCCGAAGGGCGTTTTTAAGACTAATGAGCGATAATGATTAAGACTCTAATAGAAGATCTTCTTCTTCCTCTTCGACCTGTACAGCGCCATTAGTGCCCGTAGTTAATAATTGTTCACGGATAACTTTTTCAATCTCTCCAGCCATTTGAGGGTTTTCTTCGAAGTGGCGGATAACGTTATTTTTACCTTGACCAATTTTATTGCCTTGATACGAATACCAAGCACCTGCTTTTTGCACGATATCTTGTTGTACAGCTAAATCTACCAGTTCGCCAAGCTGGTTTGTACCTTTACCGTATAAGATTTGGAAAATAGCTTCTTTGAAAGGAGGAGCCATTTTGTTTTTAACAACTTTAACTCGAGTTTCAGAGCCGATGATTTCATCACCTTCTTTGACTTGACCAATACGGCGGATATCTAAACGTACAGAAGCATAGAACTTCAATGCGTTACCACCAGTCGTAGTCTCAGGGCTACCAAACATTACACCAATTTTCATACGGATCTGGTTAATGAAAATAACCATACAGTTTGAGCGTTTAGCATTACCCGTAATTTTACGTAGTGCCTGACTCATTAAACGAGCTTGTAAGCCCATGTGAGAGTCGCCCATTTCGCCTTCAATTTCTGCTTTAGGAGTAAGTGCAGCAACTGAGTCGACAACGATTAAATCAATTGCGCCAGAGCGAACTAGCATGTCTGCAATTTCAAGAGCTTGTTCACCGTTGTCAGGTTGCGATACAAGTAGGTTGTCAATGTCTACACCGAGTTTACGTGCATATTGTGGATCTAATGCGTGCTCTGCATCGATAAATGCACAAGTACCACCAGCTTTTTGACATTGTGCAATCGCTTGGAGAGTCATTGTGGTTTTACCAGAAGATTCTGGACCATAAATCTCAACGATACGACCTTTCGGTAAACCGCCAATCCCCAATGCAATATCTAAAGTCAACGAACCTGTAGATACAGCTTCAACTGCTTGAACAGTGTTGTCACCGAGACGCATCACCGTATTTTTGCCAAATTGTTTCTCAATTTGACTTAGCGCGGCTTGTAATGCTTTGCTTTTATTCTCATCCATCTCAAAAACCTCAATACTCTAAGTTCATCACGTTTAACCCAAGTGGATGCATTGAATCTCAACTTGTTTCACAGGGCTAATAGTGACAGATTTTTTCTATAGCTTCTATGTGTTGTCTGTGTGTGTGCGACACAACTCGACGTTTTTATTCATCACCATACGACCAGTGTTGATCATTGTCCTGTTTAAACCGATTAATCTGTCTACGATCCTTTTTACTCGGTCTATGATCAGGTCGAGCAAGATTATGCAATTTTCGTTGGGATGCAATCAACTCCCGTCTAGCAATACTCACTTCTGTTTCTTCATAAAGTTGCTGGGCAACTGGTGCTGGACCACGTGTGTTCGAAAGTGCTTTTATTACTACGGTTTTTTTATCAAAACCTTGTTGAATAATAAGTTCCATTCCAACACGAATTTCTTTGGAAACTTTTACACGCTCATTATTGTGATGTACTTTACCTCCTTCGATCGCAGCTTTAGCAATTGAACGAGTTTTAAAAAAACGAGCAGCCCATAACCATTTGTCGACACGCATGGTCTCTACAGCATCGTTTTCAAGCAATTTTGACATCATTATCCTTTCTATCAATTTGATTCAATATAGACAGTAATTCAGTTAGTCGATCTAGCGCTTTATATTCTAAATCTTCATGCTTTCTTACATCCTTTAGACTTGAGGGCTGCAAGATAGTAAACAAGTGCTTGATACCAAATTTTTCCGCTGTTTTTAGTACAGGAGCTGTATCATCAATAAAAAATGTTGAGTCTGGATCGAAAGCATGCAATTTTTGGAGCTCTTGCCAAAAATGAATATCTTCTTTTGCATAACCAATTTGTTCACTCGATACGATTACGTCAAAGAAGTGTTCAATTGCAACATTATTGAGCTTTAACCGTAAGCTTGCACGGTCAGCATTTGTAACTAACCAACAATTATATCCTTGTTCTTTCAGTTCCTGCAGAAGCTCAATACAACCAGAGCGAGCTTGAATTTTTGTCTGAAACTCTTGCTGTAATTTGAGTACATCAACGCCTACAGTTTTAGTCCAATAAGCTGATGAATACCAAACAAGTGTATGTCTATGTGATTGATAAAACTGATAGAGTGTTTTTTGGCTCTGGGCGAGTGGGAGTTGATGTATCTCTGCATGTCGCTTAGGAAGGCATTCATTCCAAATAAAATCATCAAAAGCGAGATCTAATAGCGTACCATCCATGTCAAACATTACGATTTTAGACATATCTAAATATCTCCAAAATCATTTAAAGCAAATTTTTTAAGACACATCTATCATATATCCTTTTTAAAATCATTAATTAAAGAAACTTTGAGATATAAAATTAATTTAAAACTCCACCCCTTAATTCTTTCAAAAGGTGTTTTGATTAATGTGATGGGGGAGGAGAATAAGTGATTTGAAAATTATAGCGTGTAATTTTGCAAAACAAAAAACAATAATAAGTGCTTTTTGGTGGATAACTTTTCCTGTTTTTGAAGTAAAAAAAGGTAGCCCAGGTTTTATAATTAAGAAATCTTAAAAGCCATCTGTATTTATGGTTAATTTTGCTTACATAGGATACGTATTGACATACATTTTATAAATTGAAGGATACTTGTTTAAAGTTATATTGAAAATTACCCCTAATAAGAAATTAGAGAAAGCAATGAAAATTGGATTTATTGGCGGAGCCAATGACGGTATTGTAATCAATGCTGCCGATGGCCTTGATACTTATAAGCTTGAATGGCATTACAAAGCAGAAAAGCACTGTGAATCGCAGCCAACATTAGGTCTTAATGGGCCTGAGTATGATTACTACAACCTATTAATACTTAGAAAAAATAAAGAGGCTAAACTCTTTTATGTACTTACTACAATGGGAAAAGAGGATATCGCAAGTAAAATCCATGAGTATTGGGAGTGTTCTACATCTGTTGGCTATGATTTCGATGATTAAGAAAATATTTATTAATAATTTAAAATTTTGACTTTAATCAAAAATTAGATGAAGAGCTTGTAATTTCATATAACACATGTGCTTTTAATTGGTGATGGAGAGGAACTTTGGGATGATCAAAGTTTTTAACTTTTTGCATTCCAAGTCTTTCCATGACAGCTTGAGAGGGTGTATTTATGTTAGCGGTAAATGAAACGATCTTATCTAAATTCAGTACATTAAAACCATAGTCTAAAGCCGATTTTGCTCCTTCAGTTGCGTAACCTTGTTTCCAGAATTCTTTTGCAAGTCGCCACCCAATTTCCACACATGGAGAGAAGTCAAATTGTTCAGGTTGGCTATGTAAACCAATAAACCCGATAAATTGATGGGTTTCTTTTAATTCTACTGCCCAGAAGCCCCAACCATTTTCATTAATGAGAGATGAAATTTTTTGGATTAAATTATGGCTTTCTTGAGGTGTTAATAGATTTGGGAAAAATTGCATAACATCTTGATCTAAGCCCATTGTTATAAAAGGCTCGACATCACTTTCTTTCCACTGTCTTAAAATTAAGCGCTGAGTTTCGATCATGAGATAGCTCTTTAATTGAAAATGAAGGTGTCAAAGTGGTTTTTGTACAATCTTTTGTAAAATGATCTTGGAATTAATGCTCACAACACCTTTTATTTTATTTAAGGTATTAATGACGAAATGAGAAAAAGAACTCAAATCTTTGGTCGCAACGTGTAAAACATAATTAGATTCGCCAGTAATAATATATGCATTAATGACTTCATCAAAATTTTTGATCTGACTTAAAAAGAAGTTGTGATCATTTTCTGTGAGTTGGGCAAGTTTTATTTCGACGATTGCCTCAATTTTTATGCCTAGTTTTTCATAATTAACTTTTGCTTGATATTTTTCAATTACACCATTGCTTTCTAAAATTTTAACTCGCCTATGACAAGCTGAAGCCGAAAGGTTAACGAGAT
The DNA here is from genome assembly GCF_001605885.1 of Acinetobacter lactucae. Taxonomy (GTDB): domain Bacteria; phylum Pseudomonadota; class Gammaproteobacteria; order Pseudomonadales; family Moraxellaceae; genus Acinetobacter; species Acinetobacter lactucae. The sequence goes on from NZ_LRPE01000005.1 coordinate 79,488, forward strand.
CGGCCAGTTCTTGGTTACTTAACCGAGCATTATCTTGTAAATACTTCAGAATTTTTAGGTCTATTGCATCTACATTCATTTTCGAATTTCATCCATGTTTTTTAATTTTAATTCGAATTTTATACGAAAATAGCAAATTTTAATCAAATATTATCGAATAAATCGAAAGAATTGGCGTGATAAAATTCAAATACAAAGGAAATGTTGAAAATAGGTGAAATAACAAATGATTACTCACGAACAATGCCTCTATTGGGATCAGGAAGATGAACTCAAAAAGTTTAAAGACGAATTTGCACTACCAGAAAATGTCATTTATTTAGATGGTAATTCTTTGGGTGCAAGACCAAAAAAATCATTAGAGGTTGCTCAGCACATTATTGCAAAAGAGTGGGGTGAGGACCTCATTAATAGTTGGAATAAAGCAGATTGGTGGGGACTACCGACTAGACTCGGAGATAAAGTCGCGCAGCTTATCGGTGCTGAAAAAGGTGAAGTCGTTATTTCAGACTCAACGACCCTAAATTTATTCAAAGTTTTATCAGCAGCGGTAAAAATTCAAGCTGAAAAATTTCCGGAACGTAAAATTATTGTTGCAGAAAAAGATGCCTTTCCAACCGATATTTATATTATTGAAGGCTTTATAGACTTGATTCATCAGGGCTATCAAATTGAATTGATTGATGGTGCGGATGATTTATCTCGTGTTTTAGCAAAAGATGTGGCGGTAGTTGTTCTTTCTCATGTGAATTATCGGACTGGATATTTCTATGATATGGAATTTATTAATCAACAAATTCACGCTAAAGATGCTTTGATTATTTGGGATTTATGTCACTCAGTTGGTGCGGTGCCTATGGATCTTAATCAGAGTAATAGTGATTTTGCCATCGGTTGTACTTACAAATACTTAAACGGCGGCCCAGGTTCTCCAGCATTGTTATGGGTAAATCGAAAGCATCGTGATCAGTTCTGGCAACCTTTATCAGGCTGGTGGGGGCATAAAAAACCATTTGATATGGCTCAGCACTATGAACCAGCTAACAGCATTCGTCGTTATTTGTGTGGAACTCAACCTATCATTTCGATGAGTCTAATCGAATGTGGTATCGATATTTTCTTACAAGCTGAGATGCAACAAATACGCGATAAATCACTCAAATTAACTGATTTGTTTATTCAACTTGTTCAACAAGAATGTGCTCAGTTTGGCTTTGAACTCATTACTCCTTTAAACCATAAATATCGTGGCAGTCATGTCAGTTATAGACATGAGTTTGGCTATGAAATTATTCAGGCGCTTATTGCTCGTGGTGTGATTGGGGATTACCGAGAGCCAGAAGTATTACGTTTTGGAATTACACCTTTATATCTAGGATTTGAAGATATCTGGAATGCCGTACAACAACTTAAGCAAATTATGCTGAATAGTGAATGGAAAAATGATCGTTATCTAGTGCGTAGTGAAGTGACCTGATCGTTAAAGATCAACATTAGAAAAATGGCTAGGAGGGCCTATGAGCAGTTTTGATGAAATACAAAATCGAGAAGCTGGTTTACATAAAAAATTATCCGCAAAACAGATGGGAATGATTGCAATTGGTGGAGCGATTGGCACAGGGCTGTTCATGGGAAGCAAGTTTGCAATTAGCTTTGCTGGCCCTGCAGTCATTGTGAGTTATGCTATTGGTGGCTTAATCGCATTTGCTATTATGGCTTGTTTGGCTGAGATGACAGTTCAGCATCCTACGTCAGGCTCATTTGGAGCATATGCTGAGCATTATGTAAGTCCTCTTGCTGGGTTTTTAGTCCGTTATTGTTATTGGGCATGTATTGTATTAGCGGTCGGTACAGAAATTACAGCAGTTGCTGACTATATGAAATTATGGTTTCCAAGTGTAGGTTCTTGGATTTGGATTGCCTTTTTCTCCCTAACTTTACTTGTTGTTAATGCATATAGCGTTAAAGCTTTTGGATTGGTTGAATATTGGTTTTCAACTATAAAAGTCTTTGCAATTATTGTATTTATTCTTTTAGCAATTGGTATTTTGACTCAAAGTCGTGGAGGAACAGAACAGGTTCTCTCTAATTTAACCGAGCATGGAGGCTTTTTCCCTCATGGTTTTAGTGGAGTCTGGATTGGGGTAATCATTTCAATATTTAGTTATTTAAGTATTGAAATGATCGCTGTTGCGGCTGGTGAGGCTAAAGATCCGGAAAGAGCTGTTAAGAAAGCGTTTAAAAGTACTGCAATTCGCTTAATCCTATTTTATTTATTGTCTTTATTTCTCATTGTGGCACTTGTTCCTTGGACAACTTTAATTGGAGCCGATGCGACCAGCCCTTTTGTGATGGTAATGAAAATTGTAGGTATTCCATATGCTGACAGTATTTTAAATTTTATTGTAATTGTCGCGGCCCTATCAGCTATGAATAGTATGCTGTATATCTCAACACGTATGCTATTTAGCTTGTCACGAGCAGGTGATGCACCAAAACTATTTGGTCGTATTAGTCACAATGGCGTACCAATTAATGCGTTGTTATTGTCAGCTGTTGGTATTGGTATCGCGAGTATTGTTTATACCATTAATCCGAGCTCTGCTTTCCCGATCATGATTGCTTTATCTATGTTTGGGGCGTTGTTCACTTGGGGCAGTATTTTTGTTACCCATATGTGTTTTAGAAGGCACATGGCACGGAAAGGACAGAAATTAAAATTTAAGGTTCCAGCGATCCAATTAATTTCACTGTTGGGATTAATCGCAATTTTAAGTATCACAGTCACCACATGGTTTACCAATGAATTCAAGTCAACTCTACAGTTTGGAGTGCCATTAGTTGTTGTGCTTACGTTTTTCTATTATTTAAAACGCTCGTCAACCAAGCTTGCTTTAAATGCTCATGAAGAATCGTTGAAGTAATTGACCTATGCGACCATATGATAATGCTAGAACTGTGGCGAATGAATATGAAATATTGGCAGAATTTAAAAGAACAAGCTTATTGAGCTATCAAGAATTTACTCATATTGAAGATATCCAATATGGTACGCACTCACGGTCAACTTTAGATTTATTTCCATTAGAGCAAGCCAAAAAGACTGTTATTTTTATTCATGGTGGATATTGGCAATGGTGTGATAAATCAGATTTTGCATTCATCGTACCGTATGTTCTAGCAAAAGGAGTCCAGTGTGTTCTTTTAGAATATGATTTGGCACCACAAAGCAAAATTTCAGATATTTTTTCTCAAGTTAATCAAGCTCTCGATTTTATTCGAGAGCAAGACTGGAGAACCGATGAGGTTGTTCTGGTTGGGCATTCGGCAGGAGCACATCTGGCTGCTTTGTCATTAGGCCATCCAATCATCTCTGAGATGGTGTTGTTAAGTGGAATTTATGATCTGGAGCCTATAAAAAGCACCCATTTAAATCAGGCTCTCAATCTTTCAAGTGAAGATATCTTAAAATACAGTCCTGTTCATCAGTCAAAACGAATTACTGCTCCATGTTCAATTTTATGTGGCGAACTTGAGCTCGAAGAGCTGAAATGGCAAAGCCAAAATTATTTTGAAATGAAGAAAAGACAAGATCAGGATTTTGTTTGTTTCAAGCTTATTCCTGAAATTAACCATTATTCTATTTTAAAGCATTACTTTAATAATGTTTTAAATTAAGTGTTTGAAATGGAATGTAATTGAGTAAAGATTAAACTTATTAGAAGATAAAATGTGAGATAAATCACAACTCAACCTAATTTTTATAAAAATTAAGTATCCTTATTGACCTGACTATAGAACTTAATTAGATTAAAAAGATAGTGCTTTCTCACTAAGCGGCAAAATGTTTAGCTGTTGTTTAGTTGAGTTTCAAGTCCGTAGCTTCCCAAGATGCGGACTTTTTTATTTGATTTTTAAAAACAATAAGATAAATCGAATTTTGTTCTTGAATATGGCGGTAATATCTATTTAATGATTAATATGAGTTAATCACATAGCCCTCTGCCAAATAAGAAACAAACTAGTATTTGCTTTTCATTATTTAACTGGAATTATCATTTAATTAATAGATTATATAAAATATATTTACCAAACTAACAAAGTGTGAGATTACACTCGGAACTTCATGAATTTGTCATATAGGTTAGATAAATTAAAAACAGAAAAATAAAAGAGAGAAGGCTATAGAACATAATTTAATAATATATAGCATCTGTAAATAAATGGTTTAGTCGGCTCTTATGAGTTGGCTTTTTTATTTTTAAAGGAGTGTTAATGAAAGTACAGTATTTTGAAGGAGGCATGTATGAACATATGTGTCCTGCTTGCGGATATCTTCATTATATTCCTGTACATTATCCTTTCTCTAACGGCAACCAATGGTTTTTTAATGGTAACTTGGAAAAACCGACATTTGATCCCATCATAAGTATAAATGAATATTGTAATTACTTTATTAAAGATGGCTTTATCGAATATAGCGTTAATTGTAGGCATCATTTAGCTGGTTGTAAGGTTGAGCTACCAGAACTAAAATTAAAAAAGTATAGAGCATAATTGATTTTGGTAATTGTTAATTATAAATATTTAAAAAACTGTCCATTCATTAATTAACAGGTATTTATGTAATATATCTTTACGTATTTGATACTGAACATATATAGTTTAAAAACTTGTAAATCTCTTTTAGTTGAAGGCTATATTAAAATTTGCAAAAATTTTTATAACTTACTGTTTTATATTTTTATTTATGGATATCTGGAAATTTTTAAAAAGCTTTAATACGACGGGAACATATCTCATTATTTCTACATTTATATTATTTTTAATGATTATATATTTTTACATTATACATCCCAACTAAAATAAATTATAGATAAAGTAAGTTAATTATTTATTTCAAAATTTTTGATGTATTAATTTCTTTGAATTGGTTCTCACTTTTAATTGAAAAAAGATAATAGCATTGTGTGGACCCAAGTTTTATGAAAACATGACGTGGTCATAATATATGGAGAACATAATAAAAACTCCTTTCCAAAAAATTTAATCCCTAAATATAAAGACTGTACCGATCATAACAATGATGTCTGAAATAAAAGATATGGAGATATTCTATGAAGTTTGGCCAAATTTCGATCTTTCTTTTAGCAATAGCGCTGAGCCATTTAACCTATGCTGTACCGGCTACAACAAATTCTGTATTAAGCTCGTCTGAAGCAAAAGGAATTATTAAAAATCAATACATTGTTATCCTTAATAAGGAAGTGGGGTCTTCTAATGAGTTTGCACAAGGTATTGCTAAACAACATGGGGGAAAGGTATTACAGGCTTATGATACTGTACTAAAGGGATTTGCTGTTTACCTTCCTGAGGCGGCAGGTACTGCTTTCGTTGAAGCAATGAAAAAAAATCCAAATGTCCTTTCAGTAGAAAATGACACAGTCATGAAAATTGATGCGACTACCCAAAGCAATCCAGATTGGGGATTAGATCGTATTGACCAAAAAACCTTACCTTTAAATTCAGCCTATTCGTACTTACAAACAGGTTCAGGCACAACAGCTTATATTGTTGATACAGGGATATTGTCTACACATCAACAGTTCTCTGGACGGGTATTAAGTGGCTATACCGCAATATCTGATGGAAATGGTACAAGCGACTGTCATGGTCATGGTACACATGTGGCAGGAACAGTTGGTGGTAGTACTTATGGGGTTGCCAAGAATGTAAGCTTAGTGCCTATTCGGATTTTAGGGTGTGATGGTTCTGGTGCTGCGAGTAACGTAATTGCGGGCTTAGATTGGATATTGAAAAATGGTAAAAAGCCTGCTGTCGTGAATATGTCATTAGGAGGTGATGTAAGCACATCTTTAGATAGTGCGGTAGACAACTTATTTAATAATGGTTACGTGATGGTTGTGGCTGCAGGAAATTCTAATACAGATGCGTGTAGTTCTTCTCCTGCCAGAGTAAGTAAAGCGATTACTGTTGCTGCTACAGATAATACAGATACTCGAGCCAGTTATTCTAATTATGGAAGCTGTGTTGATATTTTTGCGCCCGGAAGCCAGATTAACTCTTCTTGGATTGGAAGTAATACAGCAACTAAGGTTCTAAATGGCACCTCAATGGCTACCCCACATGCTGCAGGTGTAGTTGCTCAAATGTTGCAAAGTACACCTACCGCAACTCCTCAGACAATCTCGAATAATCTTTTAAACCAAGCAAGTAATAATGCAGTAAAAAATCCTTCAGGTAGCCCAAATCGGTTGCTATATAAATCTCCTCAGTAAAAGAAGCTATTTAAATTAGAGAAGGTCCCGAAGGACCTTTTTTAGATTTTTGCATGAGTACCGTATTTATCAATCATGATTGAGCTGGCTTCATTTAATCCGCGAACTGTTACACTAATACCGTTTTTTTGAAATTTATTCACAACTGAATCTAACATGGCAACTGAAGTCACATCCCAAATATGAGAATGGGTGAGATCAATAATGACTTCTTTAACATTTTCTTTAAAATTAAAACTTTGCATAAATTTTTCAGATGAACTGAAAAATATTTGACCTCTTAATTCATATAGACGAGCTTGATCTTCGAATGAAGTTTCAATGCGAATATCATTTTCAAGTTTATTTGCTAAGAAAAGTGTTGAAAGTAATACGCCAGTTAATACACCTAACGCTAAGTTGTGGGTAGCAACCACCACAATAACTGTAGCGATCATAACGACATTACTAGTTTTAGGATTGTTTTTAAATTGAGTCAGAGAGCTCCACTCAAAAGTACTGATCGATACCATAATCATGACAGCAACCAGAGCTGCCATAGGAATCACCTTTAACCAATCACTTAAAAATACAACTAAAATAAGTAAGAATATGCCTGCACAAAAAGTGGATAAACGTGTGCGGCCACCCGACTTTACATTAATCATTGATTGACCAATCATGGCACAACCAGCCATACCCCCCATAAAACCTGAAGCAATATTTGCGATACCTTGTCCTTTACATTCTTGAAATTTATCACTAGATGAATCTGTCATTTCATCAACGATTGTTGCAGTCATCATTGATTCAAGTAAGCCAACCGCGGCAAGGGCTAAAGAATATGGAAGAATAATCAGAAGTGTTTCTAGATTAAAAGGAATAGCGGGAATTAGAAATATCGGTAAAGTGTCTGGTAGTGAACCCATATCACCAACCGTTCGAACATCAAAGCCTAAAAAAATAGCGAGTAATGTGACTACTACAATACAAATAAGGGGTGAGGGAAAGAACTTTCCAATTTTTGGAATATAGGGGAAAAGGTAAATAATTCCTAAACCAATTGCTACTAGTAAGTAGACATGCCATGTCACATTTACCAATTCTGGTAATTGAGCCATAAATATGAGTATGGCTAGGGCATTAACGAATCCAATAACAACCGACTTGGAAACAAAACGCATGAGTTTGGCAAGTTTAAAATACCCAGCCAAAATTTGTATGACACCGGTTAATACTGTTGCAGCAAATAAATATTGAAGTCCATGTTCCTTTACGAGAGTTGTCATAACCAAAGCCATCGCGCCTGTAGCCGCCGAAATCATAGCGGGACGACCGCCTACAAAAGAAATAATAACGGCAATACAAAAGGATGCATATAAACCGACTTTTGGATCTACACCTGCAATAATTGAAAATGCAATTGCTTCTGGAATTAAAGCAAGACCTACAACAAGACCAGAAAGAATATCTGCGCGGACATTAGAGAACCATTCTTCTCGAACATTCGTTAACATGAGAAATAGCCTAAGTTCTAAATTTTGAAAAGGCTAGTGATGTGATATACCAACACAAGCGACTACACCACATCACTAAACAGTGATGAGTTATTTACAGGAGATAAGCGTAAATAAACTTAAGGTGGCGTAAGTGTCATAGGTATAGAGAGTTTGAGGCAGTTAAAAGTGCCCGAAGAATAGCATAAGTTTTTAACGTTGACTAACCTAAGTCGACTAAACTGACTTAATCATAATTTTTCATTTCGGCTTTTGGCATCGAAGTAAACTCATTCGAAGGCATATCTAAGAAAAACTCTTTTGCTTCAGAATGAGTGCAGTTGAGCCAATCATTTCTGAGATGATCAGGTATCACAATAACTGAACGTTTTTCATCATCTGGTTTATGAAATTGTTTCATAAAAGGGTGGTGATCAGCATTGATTGTTAATAGTGACATTGATCTCTCTTTTTCTTCATCAATAAGTGTTTCCTCACAGATCGCAGCAAGTGTAAAAGGTTGTCCATCTTGCCGGAAAATACCATACCAATGTGCTTTTCCATTGATATATTTAGGTTCATAAATGGCTTCGACAGGGACAAGCGCAAATTGGTTATTTAACCATGCATGTTTAAAGGTGCGCTTTTGTTCTACAGTTTCTGTTCTGGCATTATAAGTTGCATATTTGAATGCGATTTCCTTGGCATAGGGAGGGAGCATTCCAAATTTAGCTTTTCGCCACACAAGCTCATTTTGATTCAATAAAAGGAGTGGACAATCATCACTTGGGAAAATATCCATCTTATATTCAAAAGTGGGTTCAAATAACTTTAATTGATTAGCATGTGTTTTCTTAATAGGTTTAAAGTTTGCACACATAAGACACCTTAGTTATAAAAATAGCTCTCAATTACAGCTTCTAACTTTTATCTTTTTATCATGTATATTTTTCTCATTAGAATTGTCTCTTTAAGTATTAATTTTTAACTATCAATAACTTCGTTAATAAGTGTTTATCTAACTGATGTCTATTTTCAAAAAAATCTAGATATAAAATAGATAGCAAAATAGATAAACTATAAAGTTAAGTTGCTCATCTTAAAGAGAGTTTATTTATTTTTAATAGCTACTTTTATGCAACAGAGCCTTTCAGAAATTTAGATTTTAATAAATTTGCTATTCTTCATAATACAAATCATATAGAGAACTCATACAAAGTCTTTAATAAGGGTTTAAAAATTCTCGAAAAATTTATAAGGTGGACATATGAATAAACATTTATTGGCTAAAATTGCCTTACTGGGCGTTGCTCAGTTAGTTACTCTCAATGCAGCATTTGCTGACGTTCCTCTTACTCCTTCTCAATTTGCTAAAGCAAAAACAGACAAGTTTGATAAGAAAGTTATTCTATCTAATTTAAATAAGCCGCATGCTTTGTTATGGGGCCCTGATAATCAAATTTGGTTAACTGAACGGGCAACAGGCAAGATTCTAAGAGTTAATCCAGAGTCGGGCAGTGTAAAAACAGTCTTTCAGGTGCCGGAGATTGTAAGTGATTCTGATGGGCAAAACGGTTTATTAGGCTTTGCTTTTCATCCTGACTTTGAAAATAATCCTTATATCTATATTTCAGGTACTTTTAAAAACCCGAAATCTACAGATAAAGAATTACCAAATCAAACGATTATCCGTCGTTATACCTATAATAAGGCTACGGATACGCTTGAGAAGCCTGTAGATTTATTAGCAGGATTACCTTCATCGAAAGACCATCAGTCAGGTCGACTTGTCATTGGTCCAGATCAAAAAATTTATTATACGATCGGTGACCAAGGACGTAACCAGCTTGCTTATTTGTTCTTGCCAAATCAAGCACAGCATACACCAACTCAACAAGAGCTGAGTAGTAAAAACTATCATGCCTACATGGGTAAAGTACTACGCTTAAATCTTGACGGAAGTATCCCAAAAGATAACCCAAGTTTTAATGGGGTAGTTAGTCATATTTATACACTTGGGCATCGTAATCCTCAGGGCTTAGCATTCACTCCAAATGGTAAGCTTCTGCAATCTGAACAAGGTCCAAACTCTGACGATGAAATTAATCTCATAGTTAAAGGTGGCAACTATGGTTGGCCAAATGTAGCTGGGTATAAAGACGATAGTGGTTATGCTTATGCAAATTATTCAGCAGCAGCCAATAAGTCAGTTAAGGATCTAGCTCAGAACGGAGTAAAAGTAGCCGCAGGTGTTCCTGTGACGAAAGAATCTGAATGGACAGGTAAAAACTTTGTCCCACCATTAAAAACTTTATATACCGTTCAAGATACCTACAACTATAACGATCCAACTTGTGGAGATATGACCTATATTTGTTGGCCAACAGTTGCGCCGTCATCTGCTTACGTCTATAAGGGCGGCAAAAAAGCAATTTCCGGTTGGGAAAATACATTATTGGTTCCATCTTTAAAACGTGGCGTTATTTTCCGTATTAAGCTAGATCCAACTTACAGCACAACTTATGATGATGCTGTGCCGATGTTTAAAAGCAACAACCGTTATCGAGATGTAATTGCAAGCCCAGATGGGAACGTTTTATATGTATTAACTGATACAGCCGGAAATGTTCAAAAGGATGACGGCTCTGTAACAAATACATTAGAAAATTCAGGATCTCTCATTAAGTTTACGTATAAAGCTAAGTAAAACAGCCTATTAAAAAACCGATCTATAAAGATCGGTTTTTTAGCTTCAAAAAGGCTATTCAGTTACGACGAGTACCGGTAAATGAATTTCTCCTAAAAGAGCTTGGGTCACGCTTCCTAAGAAGAATTTTTTAAACCCTTTACGTCCATGGGAGCCAATCACAACAAGATCAGCTTTTGACTCAGTTGCCGCTTTAATAATTTCAGTATGAATTGTTTGACCCTCGACAATTTGTGTATCTACAGAAATCCCATGTTGATTAAACTGTTCTTTGGCTTGATCGAGAATTCCCTGAATTGCAGTTTTTGCTTTATCAAAATAATCCCTTGCTAATTCTGTACTATCAATAAATTCAACAGAAATGAAAGGATCTATTGTGAGGGCATATACTAGAGTTACTTTACTGTTAAAGGCCTTAGCAATTGCTGCTGCATGATTAACTGCAATAAGTGAGGTAGGTGAACCATCAACGGGAACTAAAATATGTTGGTAACTCATATATTGCTCCTTACTGTCCGATGACAATGTATGGTGTGAAAACACCGAATTATTATCCTTGTGTTTATATTATGAACAATTTTTTTTAACTTTATTGTTTATTTTTAGTATGAATGGAACCAAGAAAGTTTACTTAATATTTTATCTTAACCCATTGTAATGACTTTCTAGGTAGGGTCGATTTTGTTTGAGTATTGAAATGACTTGATTAGAATCTATAGCAGATTCAAATAAAAATCCCTGACCTATGCTATAACCAAATTGTCGAAGTAGTTCTTCTTGTTCAGGCGTCTCAATCCCTTCAGCAATAAGCCCGAGTGATAAATTTGGGGCGAGTAAACCAATTGCTTGAACAATCGCATAAATTGATGGGTCATGTTGCATCTTTTGTATAAAGCTACAATCTACTTTTAAACTGTCAATCGGGTAGTCGCGAATGTGGGTTAGCGATGAAAAACCAGTACCAAAGTCGTCTAGTGCAATACGTACCCCATGCTGTTTTAATTTATTTAGTGCCCGGATCACATATTCTGAACCTCGGTCACCCAGCATATGTTCGGTGACTTCAATTTCAATATAATGTGTCGGTATTTGAAATTGATTAATCTTCTTCAAAAGCCGTTCAGCATAGTTGTCTCTTAGGAACTCTACTGGTGCAGCATTTAAGGAAACAGGAAAGGGGGTAATACCAAGATTTATCCATTTAGCGATGTCACGCAAAACTTGATGTTGCATCGTTTCACCAATTTTACTCGCTAAATTATAATCCTTAAAAGCTTCTGCAATTTGTGCTGGGTAGCCTCTTTGAGCTGAAGTCGTATGCCATCTTAATAAAGCTTCAAAACCCACCACATGGTGAGTTCTTAAGTCTACTTTTGGTTGGTAGTATGGCTGGATTGTGTGATGACGAATGAGTTGACGTGCTAAGTTAAGCTGAGAAGCGACTGTCTCGGTCATTTGCATCATGCATGGGTCATACATGCGAATTCCGCCACGACCACGCGCTTTTAAGTCATGTAAGGCCATATCAGCGCAACTAAGTAAGCCTGACTGGTCTTCGGCATCTTGCGGATAAATCGCACAACCAATACTCATACCGCCATTTAGAACATTGTCTAAATAGGTAATAGGTTGATTTAGCTGATGAAGTAAAATTGCTGCAAGGTCGCGCACGTCGCTTTCAGAGCTGAGGTTATTAATAATAACCGCAAACTCGTCTCCACCTAGCCGTGCAACAAAACATCGTTCCGCATCTACACAATGGCTAAAGCGTTTGGATAAAACTTTTAATAGATGATCACCAGCGCTATGCCCTAAAGTATCATTAATATGCTTAAAATGATCGAGATCAATTAAAAGCAAACCCACACTTGTTTGAGTGTCTTTTGAATAGGCAAGGGTGCGTTTAAGTTGAAATTTAAATGAACGTCGATTACATAAACCCGTCAGTTCATCTCTCTCGCTCATATTCCTAAGCTGGTTTTCTGTTAAATGCTGCTGAGTAACATTACGCGAAACACAAAGTATTTGTCCGATTTCACCATTTTCCCGATGAATCGGGGTAAGCATATTGTCCCAATACTCAGGGTCTTGATCTGGTAAACAGCTCATCCCTGCAAATCGGGCAACCTTGCCTTGCAGAGCTTTTTTTAAAGCAATGCGTCCACGTTTACGAATATGGGGCGGCAATAGTTCAAGCCATTTCATTCCAAATTTTGTTTCATCAACAGGGATACCTAAAGCGAGGCATCCTGATTTATTCATATGAGAAACTGTGCCGTCTACATTCAGTACTTTAATGCAATCTACACTGATGTCTAACATTTGATTTTGTATTTCAATGTTCTTCTGCAAGTTTTGTTGTTCTTGAATATCATGATCAATATCTAAAAAACTAACATACCATTCGTTAATCTGAGATGAACCACGATACTTAGAGGCTTGAATAGAGAGTTTGCACCATCTATATTGATTCCCAACTTGTAAAAGTCGACACTTTAATTCTATTCTTTTTTGTAGACGAATTGCTTCGAGCCATCTATTTTTGACTTCATCTAAATCGGCAGGATATATAAAATCTAACCATTGCTGGGGCAGTGGAGAAAAAGTATCCAACCAATATTCTGTACACTCAACATTGCAATATAATATCAAGCCATTTTCATCACTAACCCAAGTTGGTAGTGGAATCTGCTCAACAATAAAATGCTTTTGGGTGTTGTTCGACATTGAAGTCATAACATGCCTAGAAAGATTGCGAGTTGATTAATCTATTTATTAGTCGTTATTGTAATCTTTCTGTAGTATCCAAAACAGTAATAAATAAATTTCATGTGTGTTTTTTTTGAACTAAAATTGAGTTGTTAAAATTATTATATACTCAATATTTAATTTATGTTTTTGTTATTTATTGAGTTTTATCGATCTTTTCTTAAAAAAATATTTATGATTCTTTTTGTAAAAAACTTATTAAAACAGAAGTTTATAAATATTTAGTTATATTTATCTTAATCAAAATAAACTTAACAATAAAGAAAGAGTAAACATGCAAATAAAAATTCTGATAAATTAAATTTTATACATATTATATAACTAAA
>NZ_LRPE01000006.1 GCF_001605885.1 Acinetobacter lactucae
TTTGAGTGGGGGTGTTTTTTTGTGCACGGGAAAAGAGCTTATTCTTGGCTCAACTGTTTCAAAGTGGAATTTTTATGGATAAGAAAAGCGTCAAATTAAGACGTTGAGAACTGCGTAAGCATGTTATTGCTACTCAAAATTCACTATGCTATAGAATGAAAATAGATTTCTAATAGCATTATGCAAGAAAAACCTTATATCAGAGCCATAAAGCTGAAAGCTTCAGAGAGCTTGGATTGGGCCAGCTATCCCTATGTTATTCCAGCAGTAAATGATTTTGAAAATATTGAATTTCATCCTGATGTTACATTTTTCGTTGGAGAAAATGGTTCTGGCAAGTCCACTATTCTCGAAGCGCTGGCACTGGCATTAGGCTTTTCGGAAGAAGGGGGTACACGCAATGTTCAACTGAATACGGCAACTACCAGTTCTGTTTTATATCAATCACTGCGCACAATCAAAAGCTATAAAAAGCCTCGAGACTATTATTTTTTAAGGGCCGAAAGTTTTTATAACGTGGCAACTTATATGAAAGAAATAGATTATCTGGTGGGTTACGGTGGAGATATACATACACATTCTCATGGGGAGGGTTTTTTAAAGCTATTAACCATGAAATTAAAAGGACAAGGTTTATATCTTTTGGATGAACCAGAAGCCGCTTTATCGCCGACCATGCTGATGACAACGCTATCAGTTTTAGATCGTTTATGTCAGGCACAATCCCAATTTATTATTGCAACACATTCACCTATCCTTCTGGCGTACCCAAATGCAAAAATTTATCAGTTTTCGGAATCGGGAATTAAACAGGTGAGCTATGAAGAAACGGAACATTTCCGAGTAACAAAGGATTTTTTGAATAATTACCAAAAGAGATTAGAGCAAATTCTAGATGAGCCATAACGAGCAAAAGATTAATGCTTATTTACTCGTTATTTTTTGGTCATGATGCATTGAATTAGAAGGATCATCTAATTTTATTATTTATACTTAAAATATTGAAAAATATTTATTTTTTATAATTTTTTATCTTTTCTACTTTTCTCTTCGGTCCACAAGCCTATAATGATTCAGAAGCATTCCAAATCTAATAAGGATATAACATGTCTACCGATCAGCAATTCCCAACACCCAATAATTTAGGTATCGCAGTCTATTCAAATAATGCAGAAGCTATTGGTAATACTCCTTTAGTTCGCATCAATCGATTAATTAAAACTAGCGCAACTGTATTAGCAAAAGTAGAAAGTCGTAATCCTGCCTTTTCTGTGAAATGTCGTATTGGAGCAGCACTTATTGCAGATGCAGAAAAACGTGGTGTGTTAAAAAAAGGCATGCATATTGTTGAACCAACTAGTGGTAATACAGGGATTGCATTGGCTTTTGTTGCGGCAGCAAAGGGTTATCCAATTACTTTAACTATGCCAGCAAGCATGAGTCTTGAACGTAGAAAAGTATTAAAAGCTTTAGGTGCCAATTTAGTTTTAACTGAACCTGCGAAAGGAATGAAAGGTGCGGTTGATGAAGCTGTACGATTAGCAACTGAACAGCCCGATGTTTATTTCTTGCCACAACAATTTGAAAACCCAGCCAATCCACAAATTCATGTGGACACAACTGGTCCAGAAATTTGGCAAGCAACAGGTGGCCAAGTTGATATTTTAGTTGCTGGCGTAGGTACTGGTGGTACGATAACGGGTATTTCACGTTATTTTGAACAAGTCCAAAATAAGCCATTATACTCAGTAGCTGTTGAACCTGCTGAGTCTCCAATTATTACTCAAATCAAAAATGGTGAGAACATTACTCCTGCACCCCATAAAATTCAGGGGATTGGTGCGAACTTTATTCCAAAAAATCTTGATTTAGATCTTGTTGATGAAGTTGTACCAGTGAGTAGTGAGGAAGCAATTCAGTGGGCAAGAAATTGTGCAACTCAAGAAGGTATTCTGGTTGGCATTTCGAGCGGAGCTGCATTGGCTGCTGCTGCTAAAATTGCGGAACGTCCTGAAAATTCTGGTAAAACAATAGTTGTTATTCTTCCAGACAGTGGCGAACGTTATTTATCTTCTGTTTTATTTGAAGGTTTATTTGACGAATAAAATTAATTATATAAAAAAAGCCCATTAATAGATGGGCTTTTTTTATTTAACCTTAATTTATAATGCACTTTTTAAAGCTTTCTGATGACGCTTCACAGATCGAGCGTATTTTTTCGCTTTGTGTCGTGTCCAGAAACTTCGCTCATATCCAGTTGGGCCCACATTATAATAAGCTGTTGCCTTGAACCAACTATCCGCTGACTGATAATAGTGATTTAAGATATAAGCACCACATTGAATATTAGTGGTTTCATCATATAAATTCCCCGCACAAGTTTGTTGCCAATAACTTGGAATAATTTGAGTTAAACCGACGGCGCCAGTAGGAGAGCGAGCATTACTATTGTAACTAGACTCTTGCCTGATGACTGCTGCGAGTAAAAGAGGGGGGACATTATATTGGTCAGCACTTTGAATAATCATTGGCGATAGCCGATTGGCTGTGCTCGCTGGAACAGAATACGCTTTTTGTAAGCCAGACGAGAGTTTATTTGAGCGCCAAGAAAATGAGCCACTATTAGGTCCTAAGCTTGTACACCCTGTCATTATTGTCATCAATGCAATAATAAAAAATTTGAGGCTAAGGTGGTGTAATTGTGATGGTTCAAAATGATCTTGAGCTAAAGATGAGGTAAGCAAAATACAAAACCAATAATCAAATTTCAAATGAAATGATGGTATTCAGCCATTCTTATCAGATCAATATAAGTTCTGTTGCTCAGCGCATCTATAAAGTAAGAATTTTGTATAATTGAAATGAAAAAACCCCGACATCCTGTCGAGGTTTCTTCGTATTCAGCTTTATGTAGCTAACTCCTGTCAACTACCGCTTCCTGCGTTCTTATTCTTCTTCAATGAGACATCCTGTCTCTCTATGATTCATATATTATGAAAAAATGATAAAGCTGGATATCCGCAAATCACCGCAAGTTTTGTAGGTTTAAGCTTACAGACCTACTTTTTAAACTTTCTTAAATATTATTTCGACTCGTCTCTGTGCTTTCATGGTTTGATATTCTTTGATAAGCATTTAAGGTCAATGCAAAATTTTCTCCAAATTGTTGAGCTGTTTTAATATCTCCTTCATCAAAACCATCTGCATTACTGCCATGTTCAGCTTGAGCCATTAAGCCTGACCATGAACCGAGACGGTTAGCTGCTTGTGCATAGACAACACCTTGGTGTTGTTCTGGCAGAATTGGATTACCAACCCAGAGCATGCCGTGTTGCATACAAAAGGTAAAAATCGAAATGAGCGTCGATTGTTTATCACCAGCAGGAAGAGAGGAAACGGTAAACCCAGCTGCTAATTTTCCTTTAAAACTCTGTTTTTTCCATAATGGACCAGTTGCATCCATGAGTTGTTTTAACTTGGAAGAAACACCACCTAAATATGTGGGAGAACCCCAAATTAAGCCATCATATTGGATAAGAATTTCTGGGTTGTTAATAATATCTTCTGCATTGAGTAAATCTGCTTTCATATTTTTATGGCTCAAAATACCAGTTTGAATTTGCTGAGCAATAAATTGGGTGTGACCTTGGCAGCTATGGTAAATGATGGCAACAGTCTTCATGAGCAGTCTCCTTTTATTTAAATTTGAAATAGTTTTGCAGTGAGATATAAGCCACAACCAAAAACACTATGGTTCATTAAACTTTTTAGACAGTTCAAAAAAGGATGGGGTGTTTTTGATGAAGCAAAGCCACTACCCATCGCAGGTTGCATAATAAAAAATGGAATGAGAACAGTGACTACACCAAGCATTAGAGCTGAGTAAAACTGAGGATGAATAAGCCAATCTGAGCCGACAATGAAAAGAAAACTCAATGCAAAGATAATCCCAACACTATAGTGAACAATCCAACCCAATAAATATTCACCCTTAATTTGAGGGCTTTTTGCAATAGATTGATGGATGAGTTTCCCTTGAAATATCCAACCAACCCAACGGCCGAGGAAGGCAAAATTTAAGGTCGGAATTTTGAATAATTTTAGTATTAACAGCCATATATCCATAATGACTGTTGCACCAATACCAAGACATAAAGCTTGTAAGCACAATGTTGAGAGATTCATATTGAAACCTTGCTTTTATACGTATGAAACGTGATAAATTTATTGTGCAAGTTAAAGTTCACTTGAAGTCAAGAGGGTATTATGGATATTGGTGAAGTCGCTAAGAAGGCAAAAGTCACAACGGCTACGTTACGTTTTTATGAAGAGAAAGGACTAATTAAATCGATAGGGCGGCAAGGCTTACGTCGACAATATGGCAAACAAGTGCTTGATCAACTGGCATTAATTACTTTAGGTCGTGCTGCGGGTTTTTCTTTAAATGAAATCGCAACAATGTTTGGACAAGATGGTAAGCCTGAACTTGATCGGCAAAAATTAAAAGATAAAGCTCAACAATTAGAGCAAATGGCAAAACGATTGCATTTTATCAGCCAAGGATTAGAACATGCGGCTGTATGTCCTGCTGAAAATCATATGGAATGCCCAACCTTCCAGAACTTTTTAAAAGCAGCAATTGCTGGAGAATATCAGCCAACGAAACTTTAATTCTTTTTAATGAAGCTACTTAGTTTGTGTTTGTATTGAATAGTTGGGGTTGTCATATTTTCGCCATAAAGATTTCATATTTTTGAAGTAAAAACTTCATATAAGCTTGATTAAATTTGCTTAATTTTTTACCAACTGTATAAAACCATGAGCAAAAAAACATTAGCGGCATTATTATGCTTTGCCAGTTTAGGATTGGCGGCATGTAATGATGATAACGACAAAGAACAAACTGCACCTACTGAAAACATTACCGAACCTACCTTAATTTCCTTTGCCAAGTTACCTGTAGAAACTTATGCTGCTGGTCCAAACTCAGGGGCATATGTAAAAGGTGCAAATGGAATTTATCCTCCATTTAAAGGTCAACCTGTACAGGGGTTTTCTGCTGCATTAAAAAATGAAGATGGCAGTTATATGGCAATGGCCGATAACGGTTTTGGTACCCAAGATAATTCAGCAGACTTTTTACTTCGTATTTATAAAATAAAGCCTGATTTCAAAACTAAAACTAAGGGCACGAGCCAAGTTACTGTACAAAGCTTTATCCAACTGCGTGATCCGAATAAATTAATTCCATTTAATATTGTCAATGGTGATACAGCTGAGCGTTTATTAACGGGCGCTGATTTTGATCCAGAATCTATGCAACGTACTAGCGATGGGACTTACTGGATTGGAGATGAGTTTGGGCCTTATTTACTTCATTTTTCAGCAGATGGTGTGTTATTAGATGCACCGGTTGCTCTGCCAAATCCGTTAAATCCGACTCAAGAATTACGTTCACCACAGAATCAATTTAATAAAGCGCAAATTAATTTTGTAGAGCCTCTAGTTCAGCAAAGTGGTGGTTTTGAAGGGATGGCAATTTCGCCAGATGGGCAGTATCTTTACCCTCTTATAGAAAAGCCAATTAAATCAATTCGAGAAACGGAAAGACAATTATTGATTTCTCAATTTGATGTGAAGAAAAAAGCATATACAGGGCAATATTATTGGTTCCAGTTAGACAGTAAGGCAACCAATATTGGTGACTTCCAACTCTTTAATGATAAAGAAGGCATTATTATTGAACGTGATGCAACTCAGAATAATTTAGGCGGATATAAAAAATTAATTCGTATTAAATTAAATGAGTCAGGTCAGCTAGTAGGCCGTGAAGATTTAGTCGATTTAATTAAAATCGCTAACCCGAATTTGTTGTATGGCACAGCTAGAGAGGGTGATATTGGTACGGGGCAGGTTTTTGCTTTCCCATTTGAAACCATTGAAGATGTGATTATTGAAAATGGTACAACGCTTACGGTTTTCAATGATAATAACTTCCCAGGGTCGACAGGACGTAACGCAAAATTAGCTGACGATAATGAGATTATTCAGATTCGTTTGCCAAAAGCTTTGTTCTAAGCTATAAATAAAAAAATTAAAACCGCGGCGGATTTTGTTCCGCCGTATTTATTCCTAGAATAAAATATTGAATAAACTTTAATCAAATTAATTTCTATATTGTTGTTTTCGCATGTTTTATAAACAGGGAAAATGAATGAAATTCATGTTAAAATGATCGGCTTTCATCTTTAGATGTCTCTCCTTCATCTGCTAGCCGAGATTCGCAAGCCATGTCTACTGCCTACACCATGCAAACTGCGCCAAAAGCGTTGTTTGATTACGACAAATATTGGGCGTCGTGTTTTGAACCAGCGCCATTTTTGCCGATGTCACGAGAAGAAATGGACCAACTCGGCTGGGATGCGTGTGACTTTATTTTAGTCTGTGGTGATGCTTATATTGACCACCCATCATTTGTATCGGGTGTGATTGGGCGTGTGCTTGAGGCACAAGGTTTCCGTGTCGGAATTATTGCGCAGCCAGACTGGACCAATGTTGAAAGCTTCCGCGTTTTAGGTAAGCCAACGATTGCTTGGGGGGTGACTGCAGGTAATATGGATTCGATGATTAACCGTTATACGGCAGATCGTAAAATCCGCTCTGATGATGCATATTCTCCAAACAATGAACCAAATAAACGTCCTGACCGCGCAGCAACAGTTTATTGCCAACGTTGTCGTGAAGCCTTTCCAGACGTACCAGTGTTATTAGGTGGTATTGAAGGCAGTTTACGTCGTATTGCGCACTACGATTATTGGTCAGATAAAGTTCGTCGTTCGATTTTGATGGACTCAAAAGCCGATTTGCTCATGTATGGTAATGGTGAGCGTGCCATTATTGATGTGATGCACCGTTTGGCTAAAGGTGAAAAAATCCACGAGATTACTGATGTTCGTGGTACGGCATTTATTATTAATAAACATAATAAAGCATCAAAAGCAAAGTTTGTTGAAGTTGCGAGTAATGATGTAGATACAGTTGGGCGTGTTGATCCAATTATTAACCCATATGTCATGACAGAAGATATCGATGGCTGTGAGGTTGAAAAAGAAAAAGGTAACTCTTTAGCTCAGTATCAAAACTTCCAAAAAGAGATTGTTGCAAATCCGATTGTGCGTGAAGGCGACAAACTCGATGACGACACTCAAATCGTTCAATTAAAGCCAGCACCATCAAAAGCAATTAAACACAAATTACCACCACGAGAGTTGGCGGTAATTCGCTTGCCTTCTTTTGAAGAAGTAGCGAATGATCAAGTGCTTTACGCGCATGCAAACCGTATTTTGCACCTTGAAACTAATCCGGGTAATGCCCGCGCACTTGTTCAACGCCATGGTGAACGCGATGTCTGGATTAACCCACCTCCAATTCCTCTAACTACAGAGGAAATGGATTATGTGTTTGATTTACCTTATGCACGTTTGCCACATCCTACTTATGGTGACGCGCGTTTCCCTGCATTTGATATGATCAAATTCTCGGTCAACATTATGCGTGGCTGTTTTGGCGGTTGTACATTCTGTTCAATTACAGAGCATGAAGGGCGTATTATTCAAAACCGTTCTGAAGATTCGATCTTACGTGAAATTGAAAAAATTCGTGATACAGCGCCGAACTTCACCGGCATTATTTCTGACTTAGGTGGCCCAACAGCAAACATGTACCGTTTGCACTGTAAAGACCCTGAAATTGAGAAGAACTGTCGTAAACCTTCTTGTGTTTATCCGGGTGTTTGCCAAAACTTACATACCGATCACGCGCCATTAGTGCAGCTTTACCGTAAAGCACGTGCAATTAAAGGTGTGAAGAAAATTCTGATTGGTTCGGGTTTACGTTATGACCTTGCAGTATTGAACCCTGAATATGTGAAAGAGCTGGTACAACACCATGTTGGTGGTTATTTAAAAATTGCTCCTGAACATACCGAGCAAGGCCCGTTATCAAAAATGATGAAGCCGGGTATTGGTACGTATGATCGTTTCAAACAAATGTTTGACCGTTTCAGTAAAGAAGCAGGAAAAGAGCAATATTTAATTCCTTACTTTATTGCTGCGCATCCGGGCACTTCAGATTACGACATGATGCATCTTGCAATTTGGTTGAAGAAGAATGGTTTCCGTGCCGATCAGGTACAGACTTTCTATCCATCACCAATGGCAACTGCAACAACCATGTATTATTCGGGCAAAAACCCGCTTGCTAAAGTAGCTCGCTATACTGAAAAAGTTGATATTGTAAAAGGTGAAAAACGGCGTCGTCTGCATAAAGCATTCTTGCGTTACCATGATCCAAACAACTGGCCATTACTTCGTGAAGCCTTAAAAGAAATGGGCCGTGCCGATTTAATTGGTAATTCGAAGCAGCATTTAATTCCAACTTATCAGCCAAAAGGCACAGAAGGGGAATATAAATCTGCCCGTAAGAAAAACTCGTCTACGGCAGGTGATTCGGTTAAACGAAATAACCAGCAAACGAATAATCATTCAAATCAGAAGCGTCCACAAAAGGGACAGGTGCTTACTCAGCACACGGGCTTGCCTCCTCGTGAAACAGGAGAAAAAAGACCGTTTGGGGGTAAAAGTAAACCAAAATCAAAAGCTCGCGGATAATGATAAAACAGGCTCTTCAACAGAGCCTGTTTTGTTTTAAATATGATTATTTAAATCGTATAGTGAGATTTTTGAAGATTTAAAGTACAAAAAACGTAAAGAATAATGATAAATGCCAAAAATCTGACGAGCTGCACTTGATTGTTGAAGACTCTATGATTATAAATAATGTGAGGGTGGCTAAATTTAAGCCAAGCTTGATAACTACAAGTGAAATTACTAAGTGAACCTTTTAAAAAAACGGCTGTGTCGTTATCAATTAAAACAAAGTGTGATCTAGCAAAATCATTATAAAAAACCTAAAGGATTGGACCCATGTACTATTTAATCACGATCTTATTATTATTTCTGGCTGTTGTGATGGCCGTGAAAAGTCTTTCGCGAAGGCATCAACATGATAGTGCCTTGAAGCGCCGTGCAGTATTAACTAGTAATGAGCAAATGACCTTAACCAGACTACAAACTGTTTTGCCCAAATTTACAGTACTAGCACATGTATCTTTTGATGCTCTTTTAACTACAAAATACGCGCATACACGCCGTAAATATCAAAATATGGCAGCTGATTTTGTTGTGCTTGACCAAAATTATCAAGTGGTTGTAGTCGTTGTTCTGGGGGAAAATGGGTTACGCCGAGCGCATCAACAATATGAACGTCGTTTATTACAATTAGCTGGCTATCGTGTGCTGCATTATAGTGGTGTGCCTGATTATCATGATTTAAGAAGAGATTTATTAAGTCCTGAATCAGAATTGGCGACTTTGCATGCAACGCCACAGCTAGAAAGAATGTCAAATGCTTTTGTGAAGTCTTAAGAATTAGTCACTATAGCAATTGATTGGAGAGCTCTTTTAAAGAAGATCTTAATAATATGCCGACATTAGAGACTTTAAAGCCATTAAAAAACTGAGCAACATCATCCAAGAGATTGCTCAGTTTTTTTATTGATTAAAACCAATAATAATTAAGGAAGTACCGCAACAACCGTCATTTCTACAAGCACATCTGGCGCATAGAGTTTTGACTCTACACATGTGCGTGCTGGAGGGTGTCCTTCACTAATCCATGCATCCCAAACCGCATTCATTGCTGTATAGTCTTTTTCGATATCTTTTAGGAAAATTATGACAGAAAGAATATGGGTTTTATCTGTTCCAGCTTCTGCCAATAGACGATCAATATTGTCTAAAGTTTGTTGAGTCTGCCCTGTAACATCTGCGCTTGTATCATCTGCGAGTTGCCCAGCTAAGTGGACCAAATTACCTGAAATCGCGACTTCGCAGTAGCGTGAAGTAACGTGTAAACGCTTTACCGTCATAAAAATGCTCTAAAGTGGCCTTATTTAATAGTTTTGATTTTATGAAGAGTTGCTAGGCCGGTGCAAGCAAGTAGAATGATATTTCAGTAGTTTATTGTGATGAAGGGATATCTAAGCCATGTATCAGAAGAGCCCTGCAATATTCGGATTTGGTCGTCACGCCAATCACAGGACGATATGCCGAAAGTAAAGGTTGCTTTGGCATGTTGCAAATACATGGGTAATGAATATGCGTGGATTAGGTTACTCTAAAGTTTGAGTAAAAGGGAGTCTATTTTGTTCAAAAGTTACTCTTTTGAGTGAAAAGTAGTCAATTACCAAAGGTTAAGCTGGAAGTCTTCCGCTTGGGTCTGTAATTGATAAACACCTATACCAATCAGGCGAAACTGGAAGTGTTCGGGGATTTGCATTTCATTTAATAATAAAAATAAAACTTGGATTAAGTCTTGTTGCGACTGGATAGGTCTTTTAAAGCTTTTACTATGCTGTAATGTTTGAAAATTTTTAAGTTTAAGTTTGATATTCACACCTCGAGCATTGAGCTGTTTTTTCTCTAGTGTTTGCCAGACTTTTTCGGCTAATCCCTGCCAATAGGGCTGGCATTGAGCCAAAGTAAAATCACTATCAAAAGTTGTCTCTTTCGAAATCTGTTGGCGAGCTCTTTCAGCTTGAACAGGTCTGTGGTCAATGCCTTGAGCATATAGATAGAGTTGCTGTCCATATTTACCAAAGTGGTGAACTAAAACTGCCTCTTCAATTTTTTGTAAATCGCCCAGCGTATGTAACTGAAGCTGTTGTAATTTTTCCTGAGTGACTTTACCTACGCCAGGAATCTTTTTAAGCGGAAGGTCTTGAATAAAAGTAGCAACTTGCGAAGGTTTGATTACACATAAACCATTCGGTTTATTCCAGTCCGAAGCGATTTTTGCCAAAAACTTATTTGGTGCCACACCTGCCGATGCAGTCAGTCCCGTTAACCTAAAAATATCTTCCCGAATATGCATGGCAACTTCAGTTGCACTTGCAATCTGTTTTAAATTATCAGTGACATCCAAATAAGCTTCATCTAAAGATAAAGGCTCAATAAGTAGCGTATATTGCTGAAAGATCGAGTGAATTTGAGCGGAAACCGTACGGTATTTTTCAAAATTTGGCTCAATAATAACGACTTGAGGGCATAGTTTTCTTGCCTGACTCATTGACATAGCTGAACGTAAACCAAATTCACGGGCAGGGTAGGATGCAGCAGCGATTACAGCTCGAGGATGATGAGATGAAATAACAACGGGTAGATGTCGTAATTCAGGACGTTCCCGTAACTCGACTGATGCATAAAAGGCATCCATATCGATATGAATGATTTTGCGCATATTATTGTGCTTTCACGATGCCTTGCTGCTGTAAAAATTGTTGCCATTGCTTGACCGATCCCTCATAAACATTGAGATCAACAGGCTTGGCTATCCCTACAATTTTACCCTGATTACTATGCTGCCAAAAGAGCCATTTTCTCTTATCTTTGAGTTCAGGTTTACTCTCATAATCACGTACCCAAAGAGGAGTCTCAGGAAAATTCCCAACTAAGACAATGTGATAAAAAGTTTTAGAAATATAAAAGATGGGTTGTTTGTCATAATGCTGTTTTAAGCGGTCATGCATGATGCCAATTTCTTTAATTAACTGTTCTTTGGTGTAAGTATTAATACAGTTACTGTCGTATTCCAGATCAATGACGGGTGGAAGGGCATCTGATTTTTTAGGTACCGTCGCAATAAAGTTATCTGCTTGCGTTTTACCATCACGACATAGACGATAAAAGTGATAAGCACCTACATGAAAGCCTTGCTCACGTGCTTTGAGCCAGTTTTCTTGAAACTTTGAATCTTTATAATCACCACCCTCTGTCGCTTTTAAATAGACGAATTGGAACTTCTCTGGTGATATTTTTTTCCAGTTAATATCACCTTGATGGTGAGAAACATCGAAGCCTTGAACTGGATAATCTTGTGCAACGGCTTTTTGCTGATAGAACAGACCAAAATAAGCCAAAATTCCCATAACAAAAGCTAAGCCAATTCCGATTAGGGTATTGTGCTGTGCTGTGAAAAAGGTTTTAGCCGGTTTGGTCATGCAAAACTCATTCAAAATATGAAGCTGACATCATAGCGTGATTCACAAGCGAGAAACCATGCTAAAAATGCAAACGCTTACACAGGCGTATTCTTTGGAATTTGCCAGAAAATACATGCAGTAATGACATTGATACAACCGAGACAAATGAGAGTGACATGAAATGCTGTAGTCACATGGTCTGGACCATAATAATTGGTAAAAATATTAATGAGGGTACCTGCCAGTGCAACACCAATACTCATTGATAGCATCATGATCATCGATAGGAAACTATTACCGCTACTCGCATCTTGTTGAGGCAAATCTTTCAAAGTTAATGTATTCATTCCAACGAATTGCAATGAATTTAATGTGCCAAATAAGAAAAAGTGTAAAGCTCTAAACCAAGTTGGAGTATCGACGGTCATGATTGAAAAAGAGGCAATACATAACCCAACTAACGTTGTGTTAATTAGTAAAAAACGTCGATAGCCAATTTTTTGAATAATAGGTCTGACAATTGGTTTTGAAAATAATGAACCTAAAACTAATGGAATCATCATTAAACCTGCAATGAAGGGTTCAAAACCAAAAGCAACCTGTAGCATGAGTGGTAAAACAAAAGGTAAGGCATTACCACCAAAGCGAGCAAAGAAATTACCTAAAATACCAATCGCATAAATTTTATTTCTAAAGAGTCGGCTACGGAATAATGCATTTTGATGAGTATGTGAATGATATGCGTACCAAAATGTTGCGATTATTCCGACCACTAATAGCGAAATACTGAACCATTTTGAATATTCAGGTGAAGCTAAGTGTTCAATCCCTAAAGACAATCCAATCATTGCCACTACTAATAAGATGAAGCCACCTAAATCAAATGTTTTGACTGAAGGTTCTTTTACATTTGGCATGACTTTTAGTGTCATTAATATGCCAAGTATGCCCATAGGAATATTGATGAGGAAAATCCAGTGCCAACTTGCAACTTCAACTAACCAGCCGCCTAAAGTTGGGCCGGCCAAAGGTCCGAGTAAACCCGCTAGACTCATTAAGCTCATTGCAGCTAAGAACTGAGTTCGAGGAATAATTTTTAAAAGTGATAATCGGCCAACAGGAAGTAGTAAGGCTCCTCCTACACCTTGGATAACGCGGAAAAATAACAGCTCATTAAGACTTTGTGAAAGACCACAACCTAAAGAAGCAAGAGTAAAGATCACGATTGCCGACAAGAAAATATTTCTAACACCAAAGCGGTCTGCTAACCATCCACTCAATGGGATACAAGCAGCAACCGATAATACATAGGCCACGACTACGCTATGCATGCGTAAAGGATTTTCATTTAGATGATGAGCCATTGCAGGAATAGCGGTATTTACAATCGTTGTGTCCAAAGCCTGCATAAAAAAGCCAATGGAAACCAAAAGAACGAGTAAGCGATATTCGGGTTGCAAGGCTTGGTGAGTCGGCGTGGCATTCATAACATTTGAAAATTAACGTTTTGGTCTAGTGTAAAACAAATTGGAGCTAAAAGAAGCAAAAGTAATAAGAAGCCTATTGGGATGAAATTCACATGGAAATGTCATCAGAATTAAATGGTGTGCTTATAAATTAATCAATTTAAAATAAGCTATGGATATTAAAATGAAATTTAAGTTTACAGCATTGCTCGTTGCAATTTTATCTGTGGGGATAAGCGCTTGTAATGATAGTGACGATACCGTAAGCCAAACAGAAACGGAAATCACTCCAAATAATATTCAATTAAGTTTATTAGGACGATATAAAACAGGTATTTTTGTTCAAAGTGCAGCGGAAATCCCTGCTTATGATCCACAAAGTAAACGCCTATTTGTAGTAAATGCGCAAAAAGGATTGGTTGATGTCTTAGATGCTTCTAAACCTGAAAACCCAGTCCATATTAAAGAATTATCTGCTCGTCTATATTTAGCAGATTCAGAGGTAAATAGTGTTGCAGTACATAATGGTATTGTCGCTTTAGCCGTACAAGCAAAAGTCAAAACTGATCCTGGTATTGTTGTATTTTTTAAAGCCAGTGATCTTAGCTTTATTAGTAAGGTTGAGGTAGGCGCGCTGCCGGATATGCTGACTTTTACACCAGATGGTCAGAAAGTCTTGGTTGCAAATGAAGCTGAGCCTAATGATGATTATTCTGTCGACCCAGAAGGTTCAGTCAGTATTATTGATGTGAGTAATATTCAGCAGCCAAAAGCAGTTATTGCTGATTTTAAAGCATGGAATAATCAAAAGGCAGCATTGCTAGAAAAGGGTGTCCGTATTTTTGGACCAAATGCGACTGTCGCACAGGACTTAGAACCCGAATACATTACTGTTTCGGATGATAGTAAAACTGCTTGGGTCACATTACAAGAAAATAATGCATTGGCACAAATCGATTTAACTCAACAAAAAGTGATGGAGCTTTATCCACTCGGTTATAAGGATTATGGCATTGCAGCAAATGCATTAGATGTTAGTGATCGCGATGGTCCACAAGATAGCAATGGTAACCCAACTGGTAAAATTAATATTCAGCCATGGACAGGTCTGGTGGGCATGTATCAACCAGATTCAATTGCGCATTATACGGCTAATGGTGAAACTTATCTGGTAACTGCCAACGAGGGTGATGCCCGTGAATGGCTATCCGATGAGGATGCCTATTTTACAGGGGATATTACCAAAGGTTTTGCTGAAGAAATTCGTGTAAAAGATTTATTCAAGAAAAAAGGATTTAATACAGATGGAGATTATCCTGCACACCTACAAAAAATTGTAGCGGGCGTAAAAGGCGCACGTTTGAATCCAGCAATTTTTGGCTATTGTGGTGCAACTGCAACCGATGCTGCTGGGTGCCGTGAAGATAATCAGCTAGGCCGTTTAAAAGTCACTTGGACCAAAGGCTACCAAACCAATAATGACGGTTCACCTAAATTAGATGCTGATGGTTATTTAACCTATGACAAACTTTATGCGTATGGTGGACGTTCATTTAGTATTTGGAATACTAAAGGGCAGTTAGTTTGGGACTCTGGTAGTGAATTTGAGCGTAAAATTGCTGAGCTGTTCCCTGATTATTTTAATAGTGATCATGAAGAAGTGACCTTTGATAGCCGTAGTACAGGTAAGGGACCAGAACCAGAAGGCGTTACTGTTGGGACGATTGGCAAAAAAACTTATGCCTTTATTGGATTAGAGCGAGTAAGCGGTATCATGGTCTACGATATTACTACTCCGCATAAGCCGCAGTTTGTTGAATATTTTACGACTCGAAATTTCAAAGAAACCGATATGACAAAACAAGGTGACTTAGGTCCAGAGGGTTTAATATTTATTTCTGCAAAAAACTCGCCAAATGGTCAACCATTATTAGTAGTGGGTAATGAAGTTAGTGGCAGTACGGCAATTTATCAAATTAATTTAAAATAAATAGGTTGAAAAAGGCCTATAAATAAAAAAGAGCCTGAGAGGCTCTTTTTTATTCTTTAGAGAATTACACAACAAATCTTTTTGGCATTTTTAAGTTTTTAATGACGTTATAAATTTGATCAACGTCTTCACATACAATTAATTTAGCTCGATGCTGAAGGGGAAGAAAACCTTCTTGAACTGCATGGTCTAATTGGGCAATAAGTGCGTTATAAAAACCATTTACGTTATATAAAATCATGGGTTTTTGGTGTTGATTGAGTTGGCCCCAAGTGGCTATTTCCAATATTTCTTCGAATGTTCCTAAACCACCTGGTAATGCAATAAATGCACTTGCGCGTTCTGCCATCATGGCTTTACGTTCATGCATGGTTTCTACGACATGTAGTTCGGTGAGTCCAGCATGTGCGACTTCATAATCAAGCATAAATTCAGGGATCACACCGACAGCTTCTCCGCCGTTTGCAAGAACGCTCTCTGCGACTTGTCCCATTAAACCGATACTGGCACCGCCATAGACTAAACCAAAGCCTTGTTCAGCAATTCCATGAGCCAGTTCAATTGCCTTCTCCCGATAGATTGGTTTATTTCCTGCACGTGAACCACAATATAATGCAATAAGAGGTTGCTTTGTTTTTACAGCTGTTATTGGTGAATCATTTACTGCCATTGTTAATACGCTATTCATTGTTTTATTTTTACCTTATCACGTTCATATTTCTTGTCTACACTAAGCAAAAGATATGACAACTTTATAAGCAGATTTATAAGAAAGATTCATGTTTTGTATGGGTTTGGTGAATGCTAGTTATGAACAAATAAAAGTGATGAATTTATGTTAAATCTTGCCTATACTAAAAATTCGTTTAACAACATATGAACAAATATGGGTAGTGGTTGTAGTCGCTCCGTTTTAATTTCTTGTCTTAAAAAAACATTTTCCTCCTTTTGTATAGGCGCACCCGTTGTGTTGCCACATAAAGATAAAAGCCAAACAACACAGGAGCAGGATCAATGATCTTTGAATGGATGTCTGATCCCTCTGCGTGGGTGGGTTTAGCAACTTTAATCGTTCTTGAAATTGTATTGGGGATCGATAACCTCGTTTTTATCGCTATTTTGGCCGAAAAACTACCGCCAGAGCAACGATCCAAGGCGCGTATAATCGGGTTAATGCTTGCCTTGGGAATGCGTCTTGTACTCTTAGCCTCGATTGCTTGGGTCGTGACACTGACTGAACCACTCTTCCATATTTTTGATCATCCATTCTCTGGTCGTGATTTGATTTTGCTATTCGGTGGAGTGTTCTTACTCTTTAAGGGCACCATGGAATTGCATGAGCGGATGGAAGGGAAACAACTTCATAAGGAAGATAATCCCGTACATGCTGCATTCTGGATGGTCATTGTCCAGATTGTTGTGCTTGATGCTGTATTCTCGTTAGACAGTGTAATCACAGCTGTAGGTATGGTGAAAGAGCTATCAGTAATGATGGTTGCTGTTGTTATTGCTGTCGGAATCATGTTGTGGGCATCAAAACCACTCATGGACTTTGTCAATAAGCACCCAACAGTCGTTATTCTGTGTCTTGGTTTCTTGATGATGATCGGTTTCTCTTTGGTGGTGGAAGGCTTTGGATTCCATATTCCGAAGGGTTACTTATATGCTGCAATTGGCTTCTCAATTTTAGTCGAAATGATCAATCAGAGCATGCGCCGCAATCAGGAAAAGCTGGTTACTACGACAGACCTGCGTTATCGCACAGCCTCTGCTGTTTTACGTATGTTAGGCAGCAAAAACAGTGGTTCTTCAGATACTCAATCTTCTGATAAAGAAGATGTATTGGCTACGCAAGCTTTTGCAGATGAGGTTTTTGACGAAGACAATGGTGCTTATCACAGTGTGTTGGTACAAGGCGTTCTCGGCTTATCAGAGCGCCCAGTAAAGTCTGTTATGACTCCACGTCCTGAACTTGAGTGGATTGACTTAGATGATGAACCTGAAGTGTTAAAAGAACGTTTAATGTCGATGACACACTCTCGTTTAATTGTCGCACGCGGTGAGCTTGATAATATTGAGGGTATTGCACTTACGCATAAAGTTTTAAACAACTTTATTGAAACAGGTGTAATTGATTTCCAAAAGCATCTACGTGAACCTGTGATTGTGCATGAAAATGCTCAGGTACTCATGGTGATGGAGCAACTACGCCAAGCACCTCTACAAATGGCAATTGTTCTAAATGAATATGGTTCAATCGAAGGTATTGCAACGCCAATCGATATCTTAGAGGCAATTGCGGGTGAATTCCCGGATGAAGATGAGTTAGATGCTGCTGCTGAAAGCTTGGCAGATGGTTCGTTAATGCTTGAAGGTTCAACTGACATTCGTCACGTATCACTTTTATTAGGTCGTGACTTGGTTGATGAAAGTGAACAATATTCAACTTTGTCAGGCTACTTGTTATTCCATTTAGGCCGTTTACCTGAAAATGGTGAAGCTGTTGAGGCGGACGGTTATCGCTTTGAAGTGATTACGATGGAAGGTCATAAAATCGAGAAAGTTCATATTGTTTCGATCGAACAAGATGAATCAAAAGATTAAATGACGTTTTAAGTTTAGAAACATCATAAAATAGCTCAACTCTGAGCTATTTTTTTATTTGAGAAACACCAAATGACCCAACAAACTTGTCCATGTGGGAAAGGCAGCTATATAGAATGTTGTGAGCCTTTACATTTAGGCACAGCAAAAGCACTAACGGCAGAGCAGCTTATGCGTTCACGCTATAGCGCTTTTGCATTACAAAAAATTGATTATATTGTAGAAACGACTGCTTTAGGTCAGCAAACAGCACTTGATAAAGAGGCTCTTGCAGAGTGGAGTAAACAAAATCAATGGTTAGGTTTAGAGGTAGTTAACGCCAACGAGAAATTAGATAAAACTCATGCACAGGTTGAGTTCAAGGCCCATTATCATGATGGACAAAAAGCCCAAATACACCATGAGATTTCACATTTTGTATCTCACCAGCAACAATGGTTTTTTCTCGACCCAACGGTCGATATGCATGTCACCATGAAACAACCTTGTATATGTGGTTCAGGAAAAAAATTTAAGCAATGCTGTGCACAATTTCTGTAAGTTTATCTTAAAATACGCCCACCGTTTGGCCTGAGGGAAAGGGCGATGTTACTCACCGTTATTTATATTATTGCGATTACTGCGGAAGCCATGACAGGTGCATTGTCTGCTGGTCGACGGAGTATGGACTGGTTCGGTGTCGTACTGATTGCCTGTGTGACTGCTTTAGGTGGTGGTTCGGTGCGTGATGTATTGCTAGGTCACTATCCTTTAACTTGGGTAAAACATCCAGAATATTTGGTGCTCACTTGTTGTGCTGCATTTGTCACAATCATTATTGCCAAATGGATGCGTCACTTACATAACATCTTTTTGGTGCTCGATGCTTTAGGTCTAATTGGCTTTACGATTATTGGCTGCCAGATTGCCTTACAAATGGGGCATGGTTTTGTCGTATCGGCAGTAGCGGGGGTGCTGACAGGAGTATCTGGTGGTATTTTACGTGATATTTTATGTAACGATGTTCCGTTTGTTTTCCGCCGTGAACTCTATGCGAGTATTTCTTTTGTCGCAGTCATCTGTTACTGGGTTTGTCAGGATTTAGGATTAAGTTTAGAGTTAACCGTCATTTCAACTTTGGTGTTTGGTTTTACCTTACGCCTGATTGCGATCTATTTTGGATTGGAAATGCCGAAATTTATTTATAAAGATGATGATGCAGAATCGGCTTCTTCAACCGACGAACATTAATCCTGCAGAACTCCATGTGGGCATGCTATAACAATTAAATATATTGGCTTGCTCACTTATTCTTTCCAGTAGAGTTTTTCCTATGGACCTGATTTCACGTATACAAAATCTTCCAATCGGCAAATTTCACTACACATTATTGTGGGTGGTTGGTTTAGGTTGGATGTTTGATGCGATGGACACAGGAATCATTGCTTTTATCATGACAACGCTTGTGAAAGACTGGGCATTAACACCAGCCGAAAGCGGTTGGATTGTGAGTATTGGTTTTGTAGGAATGGCTATTGGGGCTGTTTGCTCAGGGGCTTTAGCAGACCGCTTTGGTCGTAAGACAATATTTGCAGTGACTATGGCGATCTATAGCATCGCGACAGCCTTATGTGCTTTTGCTCCAGACTTAAAGTGGTTATTAATTTTCCGTTTTATTGTTGGTCTTGGACTTGGGGGACAGTTACCTGTTGCAGTGACATTGGTAAGTGAATATATACCTGCACATGTACGTGGTCGTTTTATCGTACTACTCGAAAGTTTTTGGGGTTTGGGTTGGCTAGTTGCGGCACTCATTTCTTATTTTATTATTCCTAAATTTGGTTGGCATATTGCCTTTCTTATGGGAGGCCTTCCACTAATTTATATTTTAGTGATTTGGAAAAAACTCCCTGAATCGATACCGTACCTGATTAACCGTGGACGTGTTGAAGAAGCACATGCATTAGTTCAAAAATTAGAAGCTCAAGCAGGTGTTCAAATTGTTCACCATATTGAAGTCGTGCCTGTTGCCATGCGACAAAAAGTCTCTTTTAAACAACTGTGGAGTAGTCAATTTGCTCGCAGAAGTTTAATGCTTTGGCTCATCTGGTTTGGAATTGTATATTCCTACTACGGTATCTTTACGTGGCTACCAAGCTTATTGGTGAAACAGGGCTATGACATCGTTAAATCTTTTGAATATGTTTTGTTGATGATTTTAGCGCAGCTACCCGGCTACTTGGCAGCAGCATGGTTTGTGGAGCGATTGGGTAGAAAAATTACACTCGCTGCATTTATCGGTTTTTGTGCTTTATCTGCATATTTCTTTGGACAAGCCGATAGTGTAAATAGCATTATGTTTTGGGGCTGTCTCATGTCATTCTTTAATTTGGGTGCATGGGGAGTGTTATACACCTATACACCAGAGCAATATCCAGCCAATATTCGGGCTTTCGGTTCGGGCTGGGCATCGGCAATGGGCCGTTTAGGTGGAATTTTGGCACCGATAGTCGTCACTCATATGATGGTTTCCAAAAATGGGTTTAGCCATGTTTTTATGATGTTCACTATTGTTTTACTTTTGGTTGCAGCTGTAATTTTAATATTAGGTGAAGAAACCCAAGGTAAAAGACTAGAGTCGATCGGTCTCTAGTTTTGCCTAACTTTATAGCAAGTAACTAAAAATATAGAGAGATGAGACATAATTTGACGCTTAGGTGACAGAGTCCCTCTTGTGTCTGTAACATAGCCCACTTAGCATAAGACTCACTTAAAATAACGACTGATTTGGAAGATAAGCTGACTATGACCAGCCTTGCGCATCAAGCGACAGAAAACCGCTCTGTAGCCGAATTTACTGAACAGGCTTACCTGAATTATGCCATGTACGTCATCATGGACCGTGCATTGCCACATATCAGTGATGGCTTAAAACCTGTACAGCGCCGTATTGTCTACGCCATGAGCGAGTTGGGCTTAAAAAGCAGTGGTAAGCCAAAAAAATCGGCCCGTACTGTCGGTGACGTACTCGGTAAATATCATCCGCATGGTGATTCGGCATGTTATGAAGCCATGGTGCTAATGGCTCAGCCATTTAGTTATCGCTATCCTTTAATTGAAGGTCAAGGGAACTGGGGTTCACCAGATGACCCTAAATCGTTTGCTGCGATGCGTTATACCGAGGCAAAACTTTCTGCCTACAGTGAGTTATTACTAAGTGAGTTAGGACAAGGCACGAGTGAATGGCAAGATAACTTTGATGGTTCTTTAAAAGAACCAATTACGTTACCAGCACGAGTTCCTAATATTCTACTTAATGGTACAACTGGTATTGCGGTGGGTATGGCGACCGATATTCCGCCACATAATTTGCGTGAAGTGATTAAAGGAACAATTGCCTTAATTCGTAACCCGCAAACATCAGATGAAAAATTGGCTGAATATATTCCAGCGCCAGATTTACCAACAAAAGCTGAAATTATTACGCCGCCAGAAGAATTACTCAAAATCCAGACGACTGGTCGTGGCAGTTACCGCATGCGAGCGGTTTATACCATCGAAAAAAATGAAATCGTGATTACCGAATTGCCGTATCAAGTATCGGGTTCTAAGGTAATTACTCAAATTGCCGACCAAATGCAGGCCAAAAAGCTGCCATTAGTGGTGGATGTGCGTGATGAGTCGGATCATGAAAATCCAACACGACTCGTGATTGTACTGCGTTCTAACCGCATTGATGCGGAAGCGGTGATGAGCCACTTATTTGCGACCACCGATTTAGAATCAAGCTACCGTGTTAATTTAAACATGATTGGTGAGGACGGGCGTCCTCAAGTTAAATCGATTCGCCGTATCTTGCTTGAGTGGATTGAAATCCGCAAAAAAACGGTAACTCGCCGTTTAGAATATCATTTAAACCGCATTGAAAAACGCCTACATATTTTGGCAGGTCTTTTAATTGCTTATCTTGATATTGATACAGTGATTCGTATTATTCGTGAAGAAGATCAGCCTAAACCTGTATTGATGGAACATTTCAAAATTGATGAAATACAGGCAGAAGCAATTTTAGAACTCAAGTTACGTCATTTAGCAAAACTTGAAGAGATGGAAATCCGTCATGAACAAGATGAGCTTGCTGCAAAAGCTGCCATTATTCGTGAACAATTAGAAAATCCAGAATCTTTAAAGAACCTGATTATTGGTGAATTAAAAGAAGACGCGAAAAAGTTTGGTGACGAACGCCGTTCTCCAATTGTCGCGCGTGCTGAAGCTGTTCAAATTAAAGAACAGGATTTAATGCCAGCTGAAGCAGTAACGGTGGTTTTATCTGAAGCTGGATGGATCCGTGCTGCAAAAGGTGCGGATGTTGATGCAGAGAATTTAAACTATCGTGCTGGCGACCAATATCTAAGTCATGCGGTGGGTAAAACCAATCAACGAATTTATTTCCTTGATGAGACAGGGCGTAGTTACGCATTACCTATTAGCAGCTTGCCATCAGCAAGAGGTTTAGGTGAGCCATTAAGTTCGAAACTTGCTCCTGCAAGTGGAGTATCGTTTATTCAGGTCTATTTAGATGATGAAGACTCAGAACTTATTGCTGCTAGCTCATCAGGTTATGGCTTTAAA
This sequence comes from Acinetobacter lactucae, assembly GCF_001605885.1. GTDB lineage: Bacteria > Pseudomonadota > Gammaproteobacteria > Pseudomonadales > Moraxellaceae > Acinetobacter > Acinetobacter lactucae. Next base: position 22,772 of record NZ_LRPE01000006.1, read on the forward strand.
ACTCAAGTCAAACAGTTAGATACCAATGCCAAGGCAGGAAAAAGCTTCTTGTCGGTACCTGAAAAATCAACAGCTTTACCCTTAATACCTGCCCAAAACATGACACATTTAGCTGTGCTTAGTTCTGCAGGTCGACTCTTAATTATTGATTTGTCAGAACTGCCAAACTTAAATAAGGGTAAAGGTAATAAGTTGATACAACTTGAAGCGAAAGAGCAGATTTTATCCATGACAACCTTGAACTTAGATGAAATAATTCAGGTGGTTGCAGGTCAACAACATCTAAAATTAAAAGGTGAGGATCTACAAAAATACATGGGTAAACGTGCTTCAAAAGGTCACCTCTTACCACGTGGATATCAAAAAGCAAATAAACTGTTGATTCAGAGATAAAGCTAGCGTCGGGCAACATAAATACGCTATATATGGCAACATGTTCAAGCAATGAACTGAACTTGTTGGTATGGAATAATGATTAAAAGGACAGCAATTTGGAGTGCGTAATTTGTACTCCATACACAAAATTTGACAGGGTCAAATTGTCAAAACTTCTGTCTCATAATCTTGTTCGAAAGTGTCATGAATGTGCCAATAAGTTTTAAATATGTTCTGGCACCAAGAAGCTAAAGAATAGCTGGGGCATTGAATAACAGTTATTACTAAGGATTACGAATCGGAGATAATGGCATTATGGAAAAGATTTGGTTTGCAGAATACCAAAAAACAGGGATTCCAGAAACAGTAGCATTGCCTGCGGAAAATACCTCTCTTGTTGATATTTTTGAGAGTAATTTCCAAAAATTTGGTTCTCGTGATGCCTTTATCTTTATGGATAAAGCGATGTCATTTAACGAGTTAGAACTTGCAAGTCGTAAGTTCGCGACCTATTTGCAAAATTTGGGGTTAGCAAAAGGAACTCGTGTGGCAGTGATGATGCCGAATGTGTTGCAGTATCCTGTAGTTGCATTAGCAGTGTTACGTGCAGGCTTAGTTTTAGTGAATGTTAATCCACTTTATACAGCACGTGAACTCGAGCATCAGTTAAATGACTCAGGTGCAGAAGTACTCGTGATTATCGAAAACTTCGCTAGTGTGTATCAAAGCATTTTAGGTAAAACTCCTGTGAAGCATGTTGTGGTTGCCACAGTAGGAGATATGCTGGGTACACTTAAAGGTACGTTAGTAAATTTTGTATTGCGTAAAGTACGTAAGCAAATTCCTGCTTGGAATATTCCAGGGTACGTTAAATTTAATACAGCATTAAATAAAGAAAGTCCGAGTAATTATAAGCGCCCGAGTTTAACTTTAAGTGATACTGCGGTGCTTCAATATACGGGTGGTACTACAGGTGTTTCAAAAGGTGCGGAACTGACTCACCGTAATTTGGTTGCCAACCTTTTACAATGTGACGGTATCTTCCAAAGTAAATTTGGTGCAAATGATGGTGCTAAAGGCGACCGTATTGTTTGTGCATTACCGCTTTATCATATTTTTGCGTTCATGGTTTGCGCAATGTACGGTATGTATAAAGGTCAGGCAAATATCTTGATTCCGAACCCACGTGATTTACCGGCTGTGATTAATGAATTACGTAAATATCAGCCATCATTCTTCCCAGCAGTAAATACATTATTTAATGCTTTAGTGAATAATGAAGAATTCAAACAACTTGACCATAGCAATTTAAAAATGGCGATGGGTGGCGGTATGGCAGTTTTACCTTCTACAGCAGAAGCTTGGAAGAAAATTACTGGTACAACCATTATCGAAGGTTATGGCTTGTCTGAGACTTCTCCAGTAGCGACTGCGAACCCACCAGCTTCTACCGAATTTAGCGGCACCATTGGTATTCCATTGCCTTTAACAGAAGTTGCTATTTTAGATGATGACGGTAATGAAGTTGCTTTGGGAGAACAAGGTGAAATTTCAATCCGTGGTCCTCAAGTTATGAAAGGCTATTGGAACCGTCCGGATGAAACAGCTAAGGTCATGACAGCAGATGGTTTCTTCCGTACAGGTGACATTGGTGTAATGGACAGCCGTGGATACGTTAAAATCGTAGACCGTAAAAAAGATATGATTTTGGTATCTGGCTTTAACGTTTATCCAAGTGAAATTGAAGAAATTATTGCTAAACATCCAAAAGTATTGGAAGTGGCTGCAATTGGTGTTCCAGACGAAAAATCAGGTGAAGTGCCTAAACTCTTTATCGTGAAAAAAGATCAAAGCTTAACGACTGAAGAAGTTTTGAACTTTGCTAAAGAGAACTTAACAGGCTATAAACGCCCTCGTTATGTTGAGTTTATGGATGAATTACCAAAATCAAATGTAGGCAAAATTTTACGTAAAGACTTACGTAAACCAACCTAATAAGTTAATAAAAAAGCGCCTTAGGGCGCTTTTTTTGTTTCTATATTTTATGGCTTTTCATAAACCAGCGGTCTATATAAGGGCGACCAATTCCAACCATTCCAACAAAAACAAGCATTGTGCCAAGTTGTAAGCGTAGATGAGTTAAATCGAGCTGACCATAACTTAAATAATTATCTGCTAGGCAATATAGAGCAATCACAATTAACCAGTGCCACAAAGTAAGTCGTTTAATACCGACTGCAATAAAAGTAATTGTTAATATGACAAAGGTACCAAGCGTCGATTGCCAATTCAGATTTGCACAAATTACACTCAATAAAAAAGCGACAATAGGAAGCACGATTTTTAATATACGATCTACCTGAAGTTGATTCTGTTTTTGCTTGTCTAAGACGTCAAACAATTCTTTTTGATCAGGTTGTTGCATACATGGTCCTATTAATGAGTGATGACAAGTGATTGCATAAAATTTCAGGTAAAAATGCAATGTTATGATAGCATGATCAACAGTATTTTCAGTGATGGATGGCACTATGCAGGGCATTAGCGGCATTATCTATATTATTTTAGTGGCATGTTTGCTGCCATACGCATTTACCGTAATTGCAAAGTTTACAGGTGGTTTTCAGCCTGCCGATAATCAAAATCCGAGAGCTTTTTTTGCTAAAACGACAGGCCTTGCCGCTCGAGCGAATGCTGTACAACAAAATAGCTTTGAAAGCCTACCTTTATTTTTAACGGCTATTTTGATGGCTGAATATATGGTTGTTCCAGAATATTTCATTCTGAGATTAGGTTGGGCTTATATTATTTTAAGAGTTATTTATGGGATCTGCTATTTAAGTAACTGGGCAACTTTACGTTCGATTGTTTGGTTCTTATCTATATTGTGCCCAATCTTCTTATTAGTGGTCACGATAAAACTGACTTGAGTGTCATTCTGTCATCATTCATATCTACTTTCGCATGGGCCCATTGTATAATCGGCATCATTTTGATGATATCCACGCTATAATCGAGTGGATTTTACATCTGACTTCATAACGAAAGAGTATTGATATGAGTTACAGCAATATCCCAGCAGGTAAAGATGCGCCAAATGACATCTATGTCATCATTGAAATTCCTGCAAATGCAGCACCAATTAAATATGAAATCGATAAAGATTCTGATGCATTGTTTGTAGACCGTTTCATGGGTACAGCAATGTTCTATCCAGCGAACTATGGCTATGTTCCAAATACTTTGTCTGAAGATGGCGACCCATTAGACGTACTTGTTGTAACTCCACATCCTGTTGCTGCTGGTTCTGTAATTCGTTGCCGTCCAGTGGGCAAATTAAATATGGAAGATGACGGTGGTATTGATGCGAAATTAATCGCTGTTCCACACGAAAAATTATCTCCACTTTACAAAGACGTTAAGGAATATACAGATCTTCCTCCGTTATTGATTAGCCAAGTTGAGCATTTCTTCAGTCACTATAAAGATTTAGAACCAGGTAAGTGGGTAAAAATCAGTGGTTGGGAAGGTGCTGATGTTGCTAAAGCAGAAGTATTAAAAGCAATTGAAGCTGCTAAATAAGCTTTAATTTATAAGCTCAGAGTTTCTCAATTGATATTCTGAGCTTAATAAAAAACCTACATCTGTTGCCAGACGTAGGTTTTTTTATGCTTGATAGATTTGTGAATTAGAATAATTTCACAGGAATATCAAGGAAGATACGCCATTCATTGGTATCGCCAATGTACGCATTGGTTTGATAAGCATCGCTTGCACGGTAGTATGAGTTACGAATACGAAGACTTGCATCTTTAGCGAAACCACTTTGAACTGTGTATTTCACTTGGTTAAAGAATTCACGTTCTTCAGCATCATCAGTTAAACCTTTAACTTTGATGTCCCAACCGTATACAAATGCAGTCGTCCAGTTTAGACCAGGTAATACACCTAACTTACCAAAATCAAGACTGTATTGGATTTGTGCAGATTTTTCATCGTTACCGATGAAGTCAGACAGGTAAGAGTTTGGTAAATAAATACTTTGGCCACCGTCAGCATTTTCCCCATAGTCATAACCGACATTACCACTGTTTTGTTGGTAAGCAACCATGATGTTGTGTGGACCAGTATTATAGGCTGTAGAGATTGCCCAAATATTGTTTTTACGATTAGATAGGTCATCAGTAGTTTGTGAATAAGTAGAAGCGCCTTCATCAAACTTAGTGTGATAACCACTGAAATCATAAGTTAATGAGCTGTCATTCGCCAATGGTTGTTTATAGTTTACATTAACGTAGTGACGTTCAAGTTTATCTTTACTATCTAAACCATAGTAAGATGCATTCAAATTATCATCAAACTTGTATTTACCACCCCAAACAATTGCACGATCAAGACGACGGCCGTCGGTATTAACTTGGTCAGAATATTGGTTTTTAGTGAATTTACCAGCAATTACTTCTAAATCTTTAATTTCATGGCTGGTTAACAATGTACCTGTGAAATACTCAGGCACTAAACGAGCAGTGTTACTTGCCAGAACAGGTAAATCAAGTACTTGAGTACCGTAACGTACTGTTGTATTCGAGAAACGCGCTTTTACGTTACCACCACCACGAGCCCAGTGATCATAAGCATCACCAGAGTTTTCTTTACCGTTCAATGTTTCGCGTGGAATCATATTATTACCAGCGTTATTATTTTCGCCGATTTTAAATGAACCATCACCAACAACGCCAACACCGAAGCCAACAATACCAGGAGTAAAGCCAGATTCAATATTTACGATTGCTGTTTGAGCAAATGAACTGGTGTCATCTACGCCATTTTTTTTGTCACGGCTGATGTAACCTGTACGGAAGAGAATAGAACCGTTCGCATCTTCAACAAATCCTTTTGCCTCACTTTGCTCGCTTGCCTGAGCTGAGGAAATTATTGCCGCAGAAATGAGAACTGCTAATGTAAGTTTTTGTGCTTTTAGCATATTTAAAGAACCTCATAAAAACGATAAATCCTGTGCCTTGTTATTGTTCAGGGCCTAGGATTTCCATCAATTGTATAAGTAATCTATAAAAAAGATATATTTTTGTTCATTTTATTTTATATATGCTATGCAGGATTTAATTAATGTGTTAGGGATTGTTTACTAAATTTGTGCTTGCTCTTTTATACTTAATATATTGTTTAAAATAAAAAAAGTAATTTATTTTTTAGTGGATTTTTCCCATTTATTTTTTATTTTTAGATCAAAAAATAGTTGATTCTTGTGTTCATTTTTTACTCTTTTTTGTTGGATATGTTTACTTTTTAATCTTATTTTAAGTTTCTTTTTTACTCAGTTTTATTTTTGTATTCTTTAAATTGTTACTATATAACGTTATTTTAAAAATGGAATGTACAAAAATAGATCACTAACAGTTGGTCAATAGAATATGTTTGGGTTGATCAAATTTAGTGCAATACATTGCTTGTATTTTGTGCATTACTCTTTTTATCCATATTGTTGCTTAAAAAAGACCCAAAATGGTTCATCAGTTTTAAATTAGAAATGAATAAAGAACTTTAACTGGTAGAAATGCTCACTCACAGACCATTACAAGTACTGCCTTCAAAAAATTTACGGACTTTTTATAGCCCGACTCTAGATTTAAATAGAGAGTTTACGTACATCAAATGAATACTTCCCCTCTCGATGATTAATTTCCGATAAGGGGTTTTTGTATGTTTATTGTTTTTAATACTACAATAATTTTGTTTTATTTTATTGTTTTTTATAAATATATATTTTTGAAAAATAAGCAGTATCTTAATTGTAGAACAAATTTGATCTCAAAATTAGTGAAGTGCATCGATAGCAAATTTGTACTTGGCACAGCAATTGCTAAAGCTTAATCAACACAATTTGTTTCATTCATATAAATCGTGCATTCATTGTGGGGGAGATCAAAATGATGAAATTTGCACTTAAGGCCTTGAGCCTTAGTATCTTTGCAGCAGGCTCAACCATGGCTATGGCTGAAGATGCACCATCTTTTTACGGAATCACGGCAACTGGTAGTGTGGCAGCGACCACAGACTATCGCTTCCGTGGTGTGACTCAATCATCAAATAACCCAGCCATTCAAGGTGGTTTTACTTTTTCTCATAAGTCGGGTGCTTATGTTGCGCTTTGGGGTTCAAGCGTTGACTTTAATACACCTGGTGTTTCAACTGAAACTGATATCTCGTTAGGTTATACCAACACCTTAAAACTGTCAGACACATTGGCTCCGACTTATGATGTTGGTGTGATCCATTATGGTTATATTGGTTCTGACTCAAAATTTACTAACCCATACAACGGTGATACTGGTTTTGACTTTACTGAGTTTTACGGGAAATTAACGTTTGCAGACTCTTTGTTTAAAGGCGATGCACTTAGTGTAGGTGTGAACTACTCTAACGATTACTGGGGTCACTCTGACGAGTTCTGGTATTTCAACGTTGGTTATTCAGCACCAATTGCAGATACAGGATTTACTGGACTTGCTTCAGTTGGTTATAACAAACTCAAAAACAAAGATTCTTTACTTGTAGTTGCAGGTGGGCCAGGTGAAGACGATAGCTATATCGATTATAAAGTCGGCGTAAACTATAACATTTTAGGTATTGTCGCTGAGCTAGATGTTGTTGGTACAGACATTAGCACTTCTGGCATGACTGATGCTGGTAAAAAACCTTACGATACAGGTTTAGTGTTTAGTTTAACTAAAACATTCTAAGTTTGAGTTTTAAAAAAAGCGGGTAAATAAACCCGCTTTTTTATTAGTTTTCTATTTCAGAAAGTAGCTGTTTTAATTGGTTAAGCTCAATATCCGCAGCTTTGGACAGAGGCTTACGTGGTGAACCTGAAGAGACACCTTTTAGCTGCAAACCTGCTTTAATCGTTTTAGGTAAGCCACCATTTACAATAAAGCGTAGTAGAGGAAGTTGTTGGTAAAATGACTTTTGAGCTTGTTCTAACTCACCATTTTTTACATGTTTAATGAGCTGTTGAGGTCTTTGGCCTAATAAGTTTGGCGCTGCTGTACACCAACCACTTGCTCCAGCACATAAAGCTTCTAAAGCTAGAGGGTTACAGCCGTTATAAAACGGAAGTTCTCCTTTTGAGAGTTCTTGAATTTTATGCATACGCTGAATGTCACCGCTACTTTCTTTCACCATCGTAATATTTGCAATGTTGTTAAACATGCGCACGATTAATTCAGGAGACATATCAACACCACTAGTTGCAGGGTTGTTATAAATCATAATCGGCAAATTCGTTGATTGAGCAATCGCTTGATAATATTCAAAAATCTCTTGGTCTGTTAGCTTCCAATAAGATATAGGAATTACCATAAGTGCATCTGCACCATAGCTTTGTGCGATTTTCGCCTTTTTGATGGCTTGATCAGTCGTGAGCTCTGAAATTCCAATAATGACAGGCACGCGTCTATTAATACTTTCAATTGAAGTTTTCGCGACTAAACACCACTCATCCCATTCAAGATAGGCGCTTTCGCCAGTACTACCTAAAGGTGCAATCGCGTCACAGCCATTTTTAATAAGTAAATCTAGCATTTCCTTTAAAACAACAAGGTTAACGTTGTTGTCATCAGAAAATGGGGTAACAGGGTAGCCAATAATCCCGTTTAGTTTCATGTTCGAAGTCTCTTTTTTAAATGCAGTCAGAATGTTTTTTCAAAGCTTTACGTGCGTAGTAAGCAAAGTTCACTTTGTTGCGCTTATCGGTAGAAACCCAGTCATGAGCTTCTGTTGCTAAAGCATGTGGGATGGGCTGGATTTGTCCGGCAGACATGGCTAGTAGTTGCAGTTGAGCTGCACGCTCAATTAAAAGCGCCAAGTTGCATGCTTCTTCAATAGTTTTTCCTGTAACCAGTTGGCCATGGTGAGACAACAAAACGGCACGGTTTTTACCCAGCGCAGAAGAAATTAAAATGCCTTCTTCATTACCCACAGGGACACCCAGCCAATGACCTACAAATGAGCAATCTTCATAAAGTGCGCAGACATCCATTTGGGAAATCATGAGTGGTATCTGTAACATCGACAGGGCAGCTACGTGGGTAGGATGCGTGTGGATAATGCAGTTCACCTCTGGGTGTTCCTTATAAATCCATGTGTGAAAACGGTTGGCTGGGTTTGCCATACCTTCTTGATTGATGGGTTCTAAATCTTGATTCACCTCAAGCAAGTTTGAGGCAGTAATTTCATCAAAGCCTAAACCGAAACGTTGGGTAATAAAGGAATCTTTATTTTCACTACGACATGTAATTTGACCTGCTAAACCAGCATCATGCCCATGGTCAAATAAAATACGGCAAGTCAATGCAAGCTTTTGGCGGTCAGTTAAATCTGAGTCGCTAATCCACTTTTGCATGTCTTGCTGTGCGTGTTGCATCAGGTCTTGTTTGTTTACAGCAGCAGTCTTCATCTCTTCTCCAGTCCAGTTGACCAAATTAAGTAGGTGAAGGCAGAATAGAAAACAACTGGATGAATCAATACATCCAGTTTTTATAAGTTATATGGTCCAGATGGGGCGAATATGCTAAGACCTTGGCAAATACATTTCCGTATCGATGAAAGAGAAGAAAAAACGGTTTTTCTAAAACTGACTAACTTGATTAGTCAGGAAATTTTAAGTGGCCGTTTAGTGCAGGGGACTATGCTGCCGGGGTCTCGTAGCCTGTCAAAAGAACTAGGAATTAATCGGAAAACCGTTCAAGCAGTTTATGAAGAATTAGAAGCACAAGGATGGCTTGTGACCCGTCCCCGAAAAGGCACATTTGTGGCGGATGTTTTGCCAGAAAAACAGCTTCAAATAGAGCCAGTATCTGAGCGAAAAGTTAATGATAAACCAATCATTCAAAAAGTGATTCAACGCCCACATAACGATGGTGTGCCAGATCCGAGACTGATTCCATACGAATTATTTTCACGGGCCTATCGTCACGCACTGATTAAAATTACACAAAACCAGTACATGGGATATGGTGACCCGCGAGGTATGGTTGAGCTAAGACAGGCTTTACAACAAATGTTGTCGATGGAACGTTTTATGAATGTTGCCGAAGATGAGATTTGTATTGTACGTGGTAGCCAGATGGGAATTTTTCTTGCCTCTCGAGCATTACCTAATCGGCAGGGCGTTATTGTCGTTGAGGAATTATATTATCCATCTGCTTTTAAAGCATTTCAATCAAATGGCTTTCAAGTGGTTTCTGTTAAATTAGATGAACAAGGTATTGTCATTGAAGATTTAGAACGGATTTTACAAGAGCACGCAGTTGCTGCCATTTATACAACTCCGCATCATCAATATCCTACAACTGTCACCATGATCATGTTTCGCCGTCTTCAGCTTTTAGAGCTTTCAAAAAAATACGGCTTTTATATTATTGAAGATGACTATGATCATGAATTCCACTATGACAGTCGGCCTATGCCACCCTTAGCTAGTTTGCCTCATTCTGAATTAGTCATTCATATTGGCTCATTGTCTAAAGTTTTTGCACCTGGCATTCGTTTGGGTTACATCGTGGCATCGTCACCAATTATTCAATCCATTACTGAAGATATTCTGTTAATTGATCGACAAGGTAATAATATTACTGAACTTGCGTTGGCGGACTTAATGCAGCGAGGTGAAATCAAGCGGCATATCCGTAAAATGAAAAAAATATATCAACTACGCCGTGACCATGCCTTAGCTGAGTTCCATCGAATTTTTGCAGAGAGTGTTCATATACAGCCACCCGCTGGGGGAATGGCTTTGTGGGTTAAATTCCAGAAACCATTTACTCAAGATCAGCTTATAAAATTAAAAGAATTTAACATTGATACAGAGCATAAGTTTAAACAGGAAGAATGTACCAATCATTGTATCCGTTTTGGCTTTGCTGCTTTATCAGAGAAAGAAATTACTTCCTTAATTGAGACTTTAAATGAAGCTCTTAATAAAAGAACAGCGGACTCATAATCCGCTGTTTTATCTTAAGAATGATTGCCTCGATAAGAGAGCGCTTCTGTAAGATGAGGACTTTGGATCATCTCACTTCTAGCTAAATCGGCAATGGTACGAGCTACTCGTAAAACACGATGATAAGCACGAGCCGACAGATTCAAACGTTGCTGAGCCATTTCAATCATGCGTTGCGACGTATTATCTAGAACAGCAAATTGTTCTAGTTGTTTTGGTGAAAGTGCTTGATTTAAACAATCTTGTCTTTGCATTTGTTGTTCATAAGCATAAATCACACGTTGTCTTACAGCCGTAGAGTCTTCAGCAGGTGTTGGATCTTGCAGTTCCTGAGCTTTTAAAGGCGGTACATCAATATGTAAATCGATACGGTCGAGTAACGGCCCCGATATACGGTTTTGATAACGTTTAATACTCTCTGGTGAACATTGGCAACGGCTGTCTTGATTAAACGCATAACCACATGGGCAAGGGTTCATCGCTGCAATCAGTTGGAAGTTTGCAGGGTAGGTAATTTGCCGAGCTGCACGTGAAATAATGATTTCTTTTGACTCAAGCGGCTGGCGCAAGACTTCTAATACTTTGCGATCAAACTCTGGAAGTTCATCTAAAAAGAGCACACCTAAATGAGATAAAGTAATTTCACCCGGTTTAGGATGTGAACCGCCCCCAACCAGTGCAATCGCTGATGCTGTATGGTGGGGCGCGCGAAATGGGCGCTGGCCAAACGTATGCGGTGTATTTGAAATAGAATAAATACTCGCAACTTCAAGCGTTTCTTGATTGGAAAGCGGCGGTAAAATTGAAGGAAGGCGTGAAGCGAGTAAAGTCTTACCTGTACCTGGTGGCCCTTTAAAGAGCAGAGAATGACCTCCTGCGGCAGCTATTTCTAGTGCGCGACGTGGGCGTAGCTGACCTTTCACATCTGCCAGATCAAATTTATAGGGCATTTGGTTTGAAGTCGTTGCAGGTTCAATCAAAGATAGCGATTTTGTGCCCAGAAAATGTTCACACACTTCTTTTAAGTGGTTCACCGGATAACATTCAAGGTCAGGTAAGTGGCTAATATCTTGACCATTATCAAGGGGAAAAAGCATCTTATGCTTGGCTTGTTGACACGCCATGGCCAAAGTTAAAGTACCTGACACTGGCCTTACATGACCATCGAGCGCTAATTCACCAATTAATTCAAAATCTTCGGCACAGTTTTCTGGGAGCTGACCAGACGCAATTAAAATGCCTACGGCAATCGGTAAATCTAGACGTGACCCATCTTTGGGCAAATCTGCTGGTGCAAGGTTAATGGTCAGCCGTTTAGTTGGAAATTGAAATCCACTATTAATAATGGCCGAGCGAACCCGATCTTTACTTTCTCTTACCGCCGCTTCTGCTAGCCCGACAATGGTAAGAGAAGGCAAGCCTTGACTTACATGTACCTCAACTTCAATCAAAGGTGCATGTAAACCTAAAAGTCCCCGTGTATAAATTTTAGAAAAAGACATCTTATTGTTCCATTGTGGTGCTTCATTTTTAATCGTTGTAAAGTATAAATGCGCTACGTTGGTGCTTATTTTTTATTCTTTAAAGTTTCTTCTAACAGACTGACTTGTTTTTGTAGCTCTTCTAAACGTTGATTGGCTGATTGAAGTGCAGTCTTTTGACGGTCAATCTCTTGTTTGGAAACAAGGTCTAACTTTTCGACCGCTTCATTTAATAATGCACGTAAATTTTTTTCCAAATCTTTTTTAGGCTCATCAATTTGTTCCAAAATGGCCTGTAGTAATGTTTCTAGCATGAAATATCCAAAGTGTTGTATTACCTTATAGTTTACATTTTAACACTGCTTGAACATTGTATACAGGCTTCAATTCTTTTAGTGCAAATAGAACATTAAAACAGCACTCAGCAATACTGAAAATTCATTTTATTTTTAATAGCTCATCTACATCTTGTTCACTAAATAGGTTATAAAGAAAGTTCATGCAAAAGATTCATTTCCCTCAACCTTTGAAATATTGGCATGAAAATTGAACATAAAACCTTACTGGTGAAAAGAAGCCGAAGGAAACAAACATGAAGCTTGTAACTGCAATTGTAAAACCGTTTAAATTGGATGATGTGCGTGAAGCGCTCTCTGACATTGGTGTACAAGGGATTACCGTAACTGAAGTTAAAGGTTTTGGTCGTCAAAAAGGACATACAGAACTCTACCGTGGCGCGGAGTATGTGGTTGATTTCTTACCTAAAGTAAAAATCGAGATTGCGATTAGTGATGAAATGGTTGATGCGGTAATTGAATCAATTACCCGTGTAGCAAGCACTGGAAAAATCGGCGATGGTAAGATTTTTGTGACTAACCTGGAACAAGTAATCCGTATTCGTACGGGTGAAACTGGACCGGATGCTGTCTAAATTGGCACAAAGCTTGCTGAGTAGAAAATAACTCGCAAATGAGGTTGGGGGACACGAATGAAAAAAATACTTATGGCGCTCAGTCTATCAGGCGCTCTTTTGGGTGGTACTGCCGTTTGGGCAGAAGAAGCTGTAACAACGCCAACATCGGAAGTTGCGGCTGCATCAACATCTCAAGCTGCTGTAACTACTGCAGAAGCACCAGTTGCTGAAACTCCGGCAGCTCCAGCACCGGCACCTACTCTTGATACGGGTGATACCTCTTGGATTTTAGTTTCAACCGCATTGGTTCTATTAATGACCATTCCGGGATTGGCATTATTCTACGGCGGTATGGTACGTAAAAAAAATGTACTAAGTACGATGATGTTCAGCCTTTCAGCTGCAATCTTGGTAAGTTTGCTGTGGGTGATTGCTGGTTATTCAATCGCGTTCTCTGGCACAGGTGCATTTTTTGGTGATTTGTCTAAAGCAATGCTAAACGGGGTAGCGTTTGATGCATTAAGTGGGACAATTCCTGAAAGTCTCTTTGTTATTTTCCAAATGACTTTTGCCATTATTACAGTGGCGATCCTTAGCGGTTCTATTGCAGACCGTATGAAGTATTCAGCTTTCATGGTGTTTATTGCAGTTTGGGTGCTCGTTGTTTACGCACCAATTACTCACTGGGTGTGGGCTGCAGATGGCTGGTTATTTAAAGCAGGTGCATTAGATTTTGCTGGTGGTACAGTTGTACATATCAACTCAGGTGTTGCAGGTCTAGTTGCTGCTTACATGCTTGGAAAACGTATTGGCCTTGGCCGTGAATCTATGGCTCCGCATAACCTGACTTTAACTGTAGTCGGCGCAAGCTTACTTTGGGTGGGTTGGTTCGGCTTTAACGGTGGTAGTGCTCTAGGCGCTGGTGCTCGTGCAAGTATGGCAATTTTAGTGACTCAAGTTGCTGCTGCCGCTGCTGCATTCTCTTGGTTAGTTGTTGAACGTATGATCCGTGGCAAAGCATCTGTATTAGGTGGTGCTTCTGGTGCGGTAGCTGGTTTGGTAGTGATTACACCTGCTGCAGGTTTTGTCGGTGTAGGCGGTGCTTTAGTCATGGGTCTTATCGGTGGTGTCGTGTGCTTCTGGGGTATTACTGCACTTAAACGCTTACTTAAAGCCGATGATGCTTTGGATGCATTTGGTTTACATGCGGTAGGTGGTATTGTCGGTGCGATTTTAACTGGCGTATTCTACAGTGATGAAATTATTAAAGCAGCCAACGTTGCATTAGCTCCAACATTCGCTGGCCAATTGTGGGTGCAAGTTGAAGGCGTATTGGCAACCATGGTTTACAGCGGTATCGCGACTTTCGTTATTCTTAAAGTGATTGATCTTGTGATTGGTATCCGTGTGAATGCTGATGATGAGCGCATGGGTCTCGATTTAAGCCAACATGGCGAACGTATTGAATAATCATCATTAATAATCTGCTGTCTTAAAAGAACAGTCTTGCGCTGTGATCAAAGCGATGTTTTGATCTTGCTCAGGACTGTTTTTTTGTCTTATAGAATGCTGGTTCTGTAAGTGTAGAAATTTTGCTACACTAGGTCAAAGTAATCGACCCTATAAATCCGCTATGCATTGTCCATTTTGCAACGCCGCAGATAGTAAAGTCATCGATTCACGTTTAGCCGCCGAAGGCTGTCAGATTCGTCGACGTCGTGAGTGTGTAAGTTGCGGTGAACGTTTTACCACTTTTGAAAGCTATGAAGTGGTAATGCCCCGTGTGATCAAATCGAATGGAAAAAATGAACCTTTCGATGAGGCCAAATTACGCCGTTCGTTAATGCATGCGTTGCAAAAACGTCCAGTCACACAAGAGCAGATCGAAACAGTTTTAAGTGATATTCAGTTGCAGATTCGCCGTTTAGGTGAGCGTGATGTGAAATCTAGAACAATTGGCGAAATTGTCATGCAGTCTTTATTTGCCCTTGACCATGTTGCTTACGTCCGATTTGCTTCTGTGTATCAAGATTTTCAGGATGTTGAAGCGTTTCGCCGTCAAATTGAGCAAATGCAGCAACGTGAACATTAATCATTTGAGATTTTTATGTCTGAGTTGAAACAAGATCAGTATTGGATGCAGCAAGCCATTGAACTTGCCAAACGAGGACTCTATTCGACCAAGCCTAATCCAAATGTTGGTTGTGTGATTGTCAAAGATGATCGGTTAATTGGTGAAGGCTTTCATCCTAAAGCAGGTCAACCACACGCTGAGGTTTTTGCCTTACGCGAGGCGGGTGAACATGCGCAAGGCGCAACAGCTTACGTTACGCTTGAACCGTGTGCGCACTATGGCAGAACCCCTCCTTGTGCCGAAGCATTGGTGAAAGCCCAAGTTAAAAAAGTGGTGGTCGCTTGTCCTGATCCAAATCCACTGGTTGCGGGTAAGGGTGTTCAGATTTTAAAAAATGCCGGAATTGAAGTAGAAGTTGGCATTTGTGAAGATTTAGCATCAAAACTTAATCAAGGCTTTTTAAAAGCAATGTCTACAGGCATGCCTTATGTACGTTTAAAAGTCGCTTCAAGTTTAGATGGGCGTACCGCAATGGCGTCAGGTGAGTCGAAGTGGATTACCGGTTCTGCTGCTCGTCAAGATGTACAACATTGGCGTGCGATTTCTGGAGCAGTGATTACAGGTATTGAAACTGTGATTGCCGATGATTGTCAGCTTAACGTGCGTTCACTCCATAATATTGATATCGAGACGGTTGCGCAGCCAAAACGTGTTGTTTTAGATCGCCAAGGACGTTTGCCACTTAACGCTAAGATCTTAGAGAATCCTGAAGCTGTGATGGTGATGGGGCCGTATCGTCAAGAACTTGCTGATTTAGGCGTGATACAATTAGAAATTCAGCCTTTAAAAATGCTGTTACAGACCCTATCTAAGCAACATCAAATTTATGATGTGTTGGTTGAGGCTGGCGCAACATTGTCTACTGCCTTTTTGCAAGAAGGTTTGGTGGACGAATTGATCAGTTATATTGCCCCGACATTATTGGGGAAAAGTGCAAGAGCCATGTTCAATGCAGAATTTGAATATATGGCAGAGCAACTTCGTTTTACACTTCTTGATGTGACACAAATTGATCAAGATATACGCTTAAGGTTAATCCCTACGCAAGAGAAAGTATGAATTCAGAGCCTTCGGTTTATCACAAACGTCGTCATGCAGCCCGTACGACAGACGAATATCTTTTCCATCAGCTTGTACCGTACTTGGGTAATAAGCGCCGATTGCTCCATCTAATTTTAGAAGCCCTTGAAATTACAGGGACGCTGAATAGCAAGAAAAAGAATCCACCGATTTTTGCCGATTTTTTTGCCGGCAGTGGCGTTGTATCTCGTTTAGCACGTCAAAATGGTTACCGTGTGATTGCGAATGACTGGGAACCTTATAGTCATGCTTTAAATCATGCGATTTTAGCTTGTGTAGATGCACCTGCTTTTAAAGAATTGGGTGGCTATCAAAAGGCAATCGATTATTTAAATCGTTTACCAGAAGTTAAAGGTTGGGTAACGCATAACCTTTGTCCACGTAACGATGATGTATACGATCCAACTCGTGACCGTTTATTCTTTAAACGTCGTAATGGTATGCGTATCGATGCAATTCGCCAGCAGATTGCAACATGGCAGGCACAAGGTGCAATTAATGATGTAGAGATGAGTGCTTTACTTGCGCCATTGCTCTATTCAGCCAGTTTTGTTAGTAATACGAGTGGCGTATTTAAAAGTTTCCACCAAGGGTGGGGCGGACGTACTCAAACTGCGTTAGAGCGAATTGAGTCATTACTTTGGTTAACACCGAGCCGTTTTTGCGAGATTGGTGATCGTAAACGTCCGGCTGCTGAAATGTGGTGTGTAGATTCACAACATCTAGCCAATCAAATGAGTGGTTTTGAAGTCGATGTTGCTTATCTTGATCCACCGTATAACCAACACGCATATAGTAGTAATTACCACGTTTTAAATGCATTAACTTTATGGGATCAGGTGGATTTACCTTCACCAGATACCAAAGGTTATAAGAGTGGTATTGATAGAGCATGGCGTAAAGAGCGTCCAAGCCCATATAACTCTTCTAAACATGCAAAAGATGCATATGAGAAATTACTTTCAACCATCAATGCGCGCTATATTCTGACCAGTTATTCAACTGATGGTAATATCGAGCCGAAAGATTTGCTTATGGCTAATCTGGAGCGGGGCAAAGTCACCTTGTTAACACAAGATGTTCCGCGTTATCGAGTGAGTAAACAACGACAGTCTGAACGTGCACGCGTACTTGAGTTTATTGTGATTACTGATACTCATGCCAAGTCAGGACCACCATTACGTCAGTTATTAGGCCAGCTTTACCACTTCGCCGAGCTAGGTGGTGTAGATACCTCAGGTAATAGTACACAGCTCGCACTTTGGTAAGCGCTGCAACTTAAGCAGTGTAAAAAGATTTGGAGATTGAGCCATGTTTACAGGCATCATTGAAAGTTTAGGAAAAGTTGAAAGCCTGCAAAGTGTAGGTGGCGATGTACGTTTACGGATTCAGACTGATCTGGATATGTCTGATGTACATTTGGGTGACTCGATTGCAACCAATGGTATTTGTCTCACAGTGATTGAATGGGGCGATAACTGGTACGCAGCGGATGTTTCTCGTGAAAGTTTAAATCGAACGACTTTGGGTAACTGGAAAGTTGGGCAACGTGTCAATGTTGAAAAGGCAATGTTACCGACAACGCGCTTTGGCGGGCACATTGTAAGTGGTCACGTTGATGGCGTAGGTGAAATTACCGTAGTACGAGAAGACGCTCGTTCAATCTATTATGAAGTTACAGCACCAGCAGAACTTGCTAAATATTTGGCGGAAAAAGGTTCTGTAACCGTCGATGGAATTAGCTTAACGATTAACCACTTACGTGGAAATATTTTAAGCTTGAATCTGATTCCGCATACCGCAGAACGTACCAATATTGGAACGTGGCAAGTAGGCAGTAAAGTAAATCTTGAAGTTGATGTTTTAGCACGTTATATCGAGCGATTATTGCTGGGCGATAAAACTGCCGAGCAAAAAACCGAGTCAAATATTAGTATGGCTTTTTTAGCTGAGAATGGTTTTTTAAAATAAAAGCTAGTTCATTAAAATAAAAAACCGGACACATGTTCCGGTTTTTTATTTTTGAAAAATTAATGCTTGGTGAGAGTAACTGAATGTGTGCCGACCCAAGCTTTATGATGTTGGGTACGAGTAATCGTAAAGTCCCCTTTTTCTGATGCTCGTGTCAGCAAGATTGAGAGCGAATTAAAGTCGTTATGACTCATATAAAGTTCTTGTGCTGAAAATGTCCATTGCTCGCCTTGATTAAGCTGCTCAAGTTGCTTTGAAATCTGATGCGGAATGTCCATTTCTTACCCTCATTAATTATCTTAAAAACACTACTTTTTATTCTTATAATCATTTGATCTATAAGAATAATATTTGTGTCTATTTTGTGACACATAAGTGTCAGTTTTATGACAAAGAGGCTTTTAAAAGTTTACTTTTCTATTTTTCATCAGAAAACTTAGAATTTTTTAAGATATATTCAATTTCTTCTTGAGCTGCCGACTGTAGTTTGGCTCGGAAAGCCGTTACAGACTCTTCAATTAAGTTCTCAGCTTCAAGTTCTAAACGAATGCGTAAACTTTCAAGCTCAGATAAGATTTGGTCATCAGTAATACTAAGTTTTACGCCAGAAGAGTAATTGACTGCTGGTGTTTCGGGGTTTTTCTGATAACGCGCAGTTTGCTCTGCAACTTCTTGTTCTAACTGACTGCGGATGGTTTGAAGTGCTTCAGTCTGTTCACTAAATTGACGAACTTCATCGGCTTGCAATTCGGCAGCATATGCCGCTTCTAATGCTCGTTTATCAGCAAGTGCTTTCTCTAAAGCAAGCTGACGACGAATACGTGCTTGCTCAATCAGCTCTGCCTTAAGGTCCGCGTAAGCTTTTTCAATTTTTTGCTGTGATTCTAACTGCGCTTTTTCGTCATTTAAAACCCAAAGCTGAATCGGAGTTTGAGGTTCTAATAAGTCGCAAATACGTGCCAGATCTTGTTGATAGGCATGACGGACAGCTTCAGGCGCATTTAACCATCTTTTTTTAAAATCTTGCCCGACATTTAATGCCACCATGCTTCTCCTTTGTTCAACAGTATTTACATTTTAGCGCGTTATAATTTAAAGGTCCGCGGTTCTATACCCAAACGACGATACATTTTAAATTTTTCTCGACCAATTTGCTTGGCTGTTTCATTATTTTCAACAATTTCTATAATGTGGCTAAAATGCTCAACTTGTTCAAGTGCATGATTGTTAAAATTAAATACTAACAAGCCTTGTTCAAGCGGTTGTTTAGCCGAAATACATACAGCAGCTTCAGCTTGATCAATCCCATGCGCAATGAAACTTACAGGGTCGAAATCCCATAATCTTTCATCAAGAGTTTGTTGTAGCTGCACATCTGGGCAATACCACCAGATTTTAGGATGCTTCTGTAAAATCTTTCGGCATAAACGGCAAGCACTATCGACTTGCCGTTCTTCACTGGTTTCAAACAGATAAAAACTAACTTTAGCCATTCGTATTTACACGATTCGCTAAAAATTGCATGAGTAATGGTACTGGACGCCCTGTTGCGCCTTTAGCTGGGCCAGATAACCATGCTGTTCCTGCTACATCTAAATGAGCCCAGCGATACTCGCGTGTAAAGCGTTCAAGGAAACAAGCTGCCGTAATCGCACCGCCGTATGGACCGCCAATGTTTGCAATATCTGCAAATGGTGAATCAAGTAATTCTTGATAATCTTCAATCACTGGCATACGCCATACACGGTCAAATGATTGCTCACCCGCTTGTTGGAGTTCAGCTGCTAAAGCATCATCAGGTGAGAACAAACCACTAAGCACTTTACCTAAAGCGACTACACATGCACCTGTTAAGGTCGCAATATCGACCACAACTGCCGGATTGAAGCGTTTGATATAGGTCAATGTGTCACACAGTACTAAACGGCCTTCTGCATCGGTATTTAAGATTTCAACAGTTTGGCCGCTCATGGTTGTCACAATATCGCCCGGACGAGTTGCTTTACCAGAAGGCATGTTTTCTGCGGCTGCAATTGCTCCAACGACATGAATCGGAAGTTTCGCTTCGCATAGTGCACGAATAGTCCCTAGAACAGAGGCAGCTCCGCACATATCGAATTTCATTTCATCCATGCCGAGGCCTGGTTTTAAAGAAATGCCGCCTGTATCAAAAGTAACGCCTTTACCAACCAGCACAACAGGCGCTTGATCGATTCCAGCTTGGTATTCGAGTGTTACGATACGACCCGGACGTTCAGATCCTTTGCTGACTGCAAGAAAAGCATACATGCCTAAATCAGCCATTTGCTGCTCATTTAAGACAGTAACTTTGAGTAGGTCAGGGAATTCTGCAGCTAAAGCTAATGCTTGTTCTGCTAAATATTCAGGGAAACAAATGTTACCTGGACGGTTTCCGAGGTCACGTGCATACGACTGACCAGACTGTACGGCATGCACTAAAGCCAGTTGTTTTTCATCGAGGCTAGTCGTTGAACTAATTAAATCAACCTGTTGTAACACAAATTCATTTTTTTTCGATTTAAACTCATCATAACCATAAGCTGCTTGAGTTAAGCTTAAAGCGAATAAATAATGGTATTCGACAGGTAACGCAGCAATATCAATCGCGATATGCTTAAATTTATTTTGTGTCGATTTGATAATGGTTTGGGCAAGTTTAGCGAGCTTAACCGCCTGAAGTTCGGTTGTTTTTCCTAAGCCAAGTAATTGGCTATGAGGTTGATTTGAAATCTGACCGAATAAAGGCAGAGTTTCATTGAAGTTGCCTTTGAATTGGGTGGCAGTAAGGACGCTTTCTAGGTTATTGATTTGATATGTGTTGATGTTGCTTTGTAGCTGTTCTGAATCAACTAAAACCCACAAAGATTCATTAGATGTCTGTTCGGGAAAAGTTGTATAAGTTGTAAATTTCATGGCTGCCGTGATTGCCTATAGAAAGTTATGTTGGATTAAAACATTGAAACACTTTCAAGCATAGCGTTGCAATGTGCGGTTTTATAT
This sequence comes from Acinetobacter lactucae, assembly GCF_001605885.1. GTDB lineage: Bacteria > Pseudomonadota > Gammaproteobacteria > Pseudomonadales > Moraxellaceae > Acinetobacter > Acinetobacter lactucae. Next base: position 43,768 of record NZ_LRPE01000006.1, read on the forward strand.
TTTTAACATTCGGGTAAACTAGCACACGTCCCGATTAGCCTTTTGGAAGTATTACTTTGATTATTCGGCGTTATCTCGTCAAGCAAGTTGTCTCTACCTCATTGGTGGTCATTTCTTTACTGACCCTAATCATGATGGGTGGTCGTCTGATCAAATACTTTGGTGTGGCGGCGCAGGGGCGTTTAGATGCCGGTATCTTGTTTAGCATCATTGGATATCGTTTACCTGAATTTTTAACACTCATCTTACCACTGGGTCTTTTCATTGGTTTAATGTTGGTGTTTGGTCGTTTATATGTTGACCATGAAATGGCTGTATTGAATGGTAGTGGTGTAAGCCGTCATCAATTAGCGCGATTACTCATTCCAATGACCCTTGTTTATATGGTGTGTCAGTCTGTGCTGATGCTTTGGATGACGCCGTGGGGACTACGTGAGTTTGAAAAGCTGACAACTACACAAGCAGTGCGTACAGGTTTCGATTTGGTTCGGCCAAGAGAATTTATTTCTTCTGGTCCATATACGATCTATGCAGGTTCATTGTCAGAAGACCGAAAGAATTTGAAAGACATTTTCTTTTATCAGCGTGCTGCTAAAGAAGATAAGCCAGATGTTATGATTTTGGCAAAAGAAGCGACTCGAGTAGAAGTTGCAAATGACACCGCCAATGTCGTTGATTTGGTACAAGGCCGTCGTTATGAAATATTCCCGGGACAACCAAAATATACACAAGCAGAGTTTCAGTCTTATCGTCTACGTTTAGAAAATGACAAAGACGTTAAGTTTGAAAGTGGCGATGTAGAGGCTCTATCAACAACAAAACTTTTTTCAAAAACGAATGATCCAGTCATTAGAAGTGAGTTGGGATGGCGTTTATTTGGGCCATTTACCATTGTTATTGCGTTAATGCTATCAGTGGCATTGTCTGAGGTGAGTCCACGACAAGGCCGTTATTACCGTCTTATTCCGGCGATTTTTATTTTTTCCAGTCTGATCGTATTAATGATTGCAATCAAGACTCGTATTAGTAAAGAAGAACTCGATATTTGGGCTTATCCTGCCGTGTTAGTTGTTTACGGTGTTGCTGCCGCCTTATTCTCACGTAAGCAAAAGTTAGGACCAAAAATCAAGAAACAGATCAAGCGAGTGAAATTATAATGTTAGCACGTCGAATAGTCGCCAAATATGTGACGAAAACCACTGCGCTTGCGATGTTTGGCACCACAGTTGTTTTGTCCATTCTACAGGTCTTATTTACATATCTTGGCGAGTTGGGTGAGCTTAAACCAGACTATAACGCATGGCAGGCTCTCATCTATGTTTTGTGGGGAGCTCCTCGCTATCTCTATGAAATTTTACCTATTTCTGCCTTGATTGGGGCTGTGATTGGGTTAGGTTCATTGGCAACAAGTAGTGAACTCATTGTTATGCGTTCAGTGGGTGTTAGCTTATGGCGTATTGTCGGTTGGGTGATGCGCTCAGCTTTACTGCTTATTATTTTGTCGTTTGCTTTAAGTGAGTGGGTTATCCCTTATACCAATGAAAAAGCACAAAGTGTTAAAAGCCATCGTTCAGTAGCTGCTTTAGGTGAAGTTAAAGGGTATTGGTCCCGTGAAGGGCAGCGCTTTATCTATATCGATTATGCTAATTCGCAGGGTAACTTAAAAGACATTCAAGTGGTCGATTTTGACCAGAACTATTACTTGCAATCATTAATTAATGCTCAGCAAGGACAGTTTATTAAAAATGGTCAGTGGGCTTTGAAAAAAGCTGAACAAATGGACATTTTGGCGGCAGGAAATGCCATCAAAACTGATCATGAAGAACAATCGCTTGCTTTAGCATTACAGCCCAAATATGTGCATATGGTGACTTTAGATCCTGAAGATCTATCACCAAGCCAACTGATTAGCTTTATGCGTTATATGGATGAATATAGTCAGGTGCCAAAGACTTACCAATTGGCTTTCTGGCAAAAAGTTGCTTCGCCATTTTCACTTATCGCGTTAGTACTCGTAGCGTGTTCTTTTATTTTTGGACCATTACGCCAACAATCGATGGGTTTCCGTTTGGTGATCGCATTGTTTATTGGTTTGAGTTTCTATTATTTACAGGACTTTTTGGGCTATGCGAGCTTGGTTTATTCTCCATCTCCAGCATGGTTCGTACTTGTACCTATCTTGTTAATGTTTGGTGCGGGAAGTTATTTGCTTTACCGCGCTCGTTAGTAATAAATGATATTTATGGTTTTCATCAATCGCGGATATTGGTGAAAGCCATAGGAATAAATAGAGTCTTGACCGAAAATTCGGTAAGATATTGTGACGAAATTGTAGACAAAAGAGAAATTGATTATGACGGATGCAACTGCTGGCAAGATCCCTCACGTTCTGGTCATTATGGATGGTGTTGGACACCGTGAAGCGATTGAAGATAATGCTTTTCTTGCAGCAAAAACACCAAATTTGGCGGCAATGAAAGCCAAGCATCCGAATAGTCTAATTTCTGGTTCAGGTGAAGATGTTGGATTGCCTGATGGTCAAATGGGGAACTCTGAAGTCGGCCATATGAATCTTGGGGCTGGCCGTGTGTTATATCAAGACTTTACCCGTATTACTAAAGATATCCGTACTGGTGACTTTTTCAAACACGAAGTGTTGATCGACGCTGTTGAAAAAGCCAAAGCTGCTGGTGGTGCTGTCCATATTATGGGACTACTTTCAGAAGGTGGAGTCCATTCACATGAAGATCATATTGTGGCGATGTGTGAGCTTGCATTAAAACGCGGTGCAAAAGTTTATTTACACGCTTTCCTTGATGGTCGTGATACACCTCCACGCAGTGCTCAACCATCTTTAGAAAAACTAGATGCATTATTTGCTCAATATCCGGGCCAAGGCCGTATCGCAACTATGATTGGTCGCTACTTTGCAATGGACCGTGACAACCGTTGGGATCGTGTTGAGCAAGCTTACCGTTTGTTAACCGAAGGTGAAGCACTTCGTACTGCACAAACTGCAGTTGAAGGGTTAGAGCTAGCTTATGCAGCCAATGAAAATGATGAGTTTGTAAAAGCGACTCGTATTGGTGATATCGCTAAAGTTCAAGATGGTGATAGCGTTGTATTTATGAATTTCCGTGCTGACCGAGCTCGTGAAATTACTCGCGCATTTGTAGAAAAAGACTTTGCTGGTTTTGAACGTAAAGTTGTACCAAACCTTTCTAAATTTGTGATGTTAACGCGTTATCAAGCAAGCATTGATGCACCAGTTGCATATATGCCAGAAGCCCTTAAAAATTCATTGGGCGAATATTTATCTTCTTTAGGTAAAACTCAGTTACGTATTGCCGAAACTGAAAAATATGCGCATGTAACGTTCTTCTTTAGTGGTGGCCGTGAAGATGAATATCCGGGTGAAAAGCGTATTTTAATTCCATCTCCAAACGTTGCGACATATGACCTTAAACCCGAAATGAGTGCTTATGAAGTCACTGATGAGTTAGTTCAAGCAATTAATTCGGGTGAATACGACTTATTAGTTGTGAACTATGCGAATGGCGACATGGTCGGTCATACGGGTGTGTTTGATGCTGCGGTTAAAGCGGTTGAAGCGGTTGATACTTGCTTAGGTCGTGTCTATGAAGCAGTCATGGCGAAAAAAGGCCATATGCTCATTACTGCTGACCATGGTAATGTTGAACAAATGCAAGATTACGAAAGTGGACAAGTACATACTCAACATACAACTGAGCTTGTACCATTTATCTATGTTGGCCCAACACAAGCAACAATTGCAGAAGGTGGTGTGCTTGCAGATGTAGCACCGACAATTCTCAATTTAATGCAGATTCCTGTTCCTGCCGAAATGCAAGGACGTAATCTGATTACACTATCTGCATAAGTTAAAGGTGATTGGATGCTGCAACACATTAAATATAAAAAACTTATTGTAAGTATGTTGCTGTGTTGCAGCCAATTTACTTTTGCAGCGCCAGTTGTAAAAGAAAAAATGTCACCTTTGCACCCTGATTCGGAAGAACCGGAACATAGCTATGCAGAGGTGCCGATTGAATCGATTCAACAGTTTGTGCAAATCTATGGAATCGTTCGAGATAACTATGTTGACGTGAAGTCTGACGATGCCTTGTTTCAACAAGCCATAAAAGGTTTGGTAAGTGGGTTGGATCGTTATTCGCGTTATTTGTCGGCAGAAGAATATCGCCAACTGATTCAATATACCGAAGGTGATCTTGCTTCAGTTGATTTCGCCTTAACCCCTGAATCACATCTCCATAAATGGATGATTCGTGATCTTAAAACAGGTTCTGATTCCTATAAATTAGGTTTGCGAAATGGTCAGACGATTCTCAAAATTGATAACCAAGATTTAAAAAATTTAAACCAAGATCAGGTGCTTGGACTACTTTACGGTTCTATCGGAAGTACACTTCAAGTACAAGCAGAAGAACTCAGCGGAAATATTAACTTAGTCCGTAATAAAAAAATAGAAACCGATATAGAACCTGTAATGTTACATAATCAGGTACTCGTACTAAAAATTAGAGTATTCCAGCAAGACACTGCTAATGAAATTAAAAGATTAATTGAAGAAAATAGCTCTCAACGTTTAAAGGCTGTTTTAATCGATTTGCGAAACAATCCGGGTGGGTTGTTATCGGCAGCGGTTGAGTCGGCAGATTTATTTTTAAATAACGGAATTATTGTTTCAACCAAAAGCCGTTCGGAAGGTAACCAGCAGTTTCAGGCGCTACCGGGCAATGAATTCCAGAATATAAAACTGGGTATATTAATTAATCACCGCTCTGCATCTGCAGCAGAAGTTTTTACTGCGGCCATGAAAGAACACCAACGTGCTTGGGTGATGGGTGAAAAAAGCTATGGAAAAGGCGTAGTACAAAAGCTATTTCCTTTACCAAGTGGAGCAGCTCTACAGATGACCGTTTCACACTACTACACGCCCAATGGCAATATGATTGAAGGGCAGGGTATTCAACCTAACCAGACCTTTCCACTGCCCGCAGAAATGAAAGAAGACGTATATTTAGAGCGCGTTGCAGATTTATTCCTAAAGAGGAAGTAATTTTTATACTTCCTCTCCCATTTCGGTATCTAAGCCAAACTTTTTGAGTCGATAGCGCAAAGAACGGAATGTCATTCCCAGCTTTTTAGCTGCTAAAGTGCGATTCCAATGCGTCATATTTAATGCATTCAGTAAAATATCTTTTTCGATATTTTCTAAGTAGCGTTCTAAACCTTCCATTGGAAATTTTGGATGAGTCTGAACATTTGGTGTTTGATTTAATTGTTTCGTTACGATTTGCGGGCTCACACTACTACCTCTAAGAGGAGGTGCTAAATGTGTTAAATCAATACATTCATCCTCACTTAAAGTAATAGCTCGTTCAATCATATTTCTTAATTCACGCACATTACCCGGAAAGTCTTGCTGTAATAAATAAGTTTCAGCACTCGCCGTTAATTGCTTGTTTGAAATTCCCCATTCCGTACAAACCTTTTGAATAAAATGGTTGGCCAATAGCAAAATATCTCCACCACGGTCACGCAGTGGCGGCAACATAATATCCATAACATGAATACGGAAAAATAAGTCCTGACGGAATTTACCTTGTTGGACTAACAAATCTAAATCTTGGTGACTCGCACTAATTACTCGAAAATCAACATCAATTTCCTGATCAGAACCTACTGGGCGAATTTTTTTCTCTTGTACTGCGCGAAGCAATTTAACTTGCATAGTTAACGGCAATTCGGCAATTTCATCTAAAAATAAACTGCCGCCGTGTGCCGATAAAATAAGACCTTGTTTATCTTGAGTCGCGCCAGTAAAGCTCCCTTTTTTATGCCCGAAAAGTTCACTTTCCATGAGCTCAGTTGGGATTGCTCCACAGTTAATAGCAATAAATGGTCCTTCACTGCGGTTGCTTAAGCGGTGAATAAGATTGGCAACAACTTCTTTACCCGTACCAGACTCGCCTGTAACAAATACAGGCGCTTGGGAGCGGGCTATTTTTTTAATAGCTGTCCGTAAGTTTTGTATAGGTGGTGAACGCCCAATTAATAAGTCATTTTCTAATGTTGTTTCACCAAACTCATGCTCTGGTTTTGGCTGGTTAAGCGCCTTTTTTAACAACTGATCTAAATGAATTTGGTTAATCGGTTTGCTGACAAAATCAAAAGCTCCCGCTTTTAATGCAGCAATTGCAATGTCCATATTTCCGTATGCAGTTAAAACTGCAATGGGGGTGTGGGGGTAAGTTTGAGAAACATGTTTAACCAATTCTAAACCACTACCGTCAGGTAGATTTAAATCGGTCAAGCATGCATCGTAATGAAACTGAGTAAAGAGTTGTTTGGCCTGTTCAACCCGATAAGCAAGATGTGTCTTAATCCCCATTCGTGCAAGAGTCATTTGCATTAACAGGCACAAATCTTCTTCATCGTCTACAAGCAAAACGAGTGGTTGCTGTTCTGCCATTTCCCCAAAAACCTAATAAAAAAATCAATATATTATTGGGCACGCTATTCGGAAGCATGCCCCTTGTTTTTGCTCTACATAAGTGAGCTTTGCATGGTTTGCCTCACAAAAACTATGAGACAAATATAATCCTAAACCAGTTCCATTAATTTCGGTACTAAAAAATGGTTTAAATAATTGAGATATATCACGTTTTGAAACCCCTTCACCGTAATCGATCACATCAATATAAATTTTATTTGTTTGTGAGTGAATATTGATCAGAACATAGGGCGAGTCGGGTGCATTGTGTCGTAAAGCATTTCTAACAAGGTTAATCAGCACTTGTCTGAGCTGCTTTTCATCAAACAATATCTTTAAAGATAAATCAGAGCTTTTAAGCTGGATCGCATGTTTAACATCAGATAAATCTTCATCTAATAACGTTTTTATGAAGTCGTTTAATTCAATCTGGATTGGATATGTTCTTTCACTACGGGCAAGCCCTAACGTGTCTTGAACAATACTATCAATGCGTTTGGTTTGCTTGCCAATCATACGGCGTAAAGTATTTTGTTGTTCTAAATCACTGTCTTTAAGTAGTTCATTTGCTTGCACAATCGCTGCAAGAGGATTACGGATTTCATGGGCAATACTTGCTGAGAGTTGCCCTAAAGCGGCAAGTTTGAGTTGTTGAGCTTGCTGATTAATTTGCTGCGCATCTTGTAAAATGAGTAGCGTCAACGCTTGTTGTGGTACTAAAAGATGCTGCACTTTAATATTAATAGAGTAGGCCGAAAGCCGAGACTCAAAAATAAATCGGTCACCTTCTTTTAGGTTATCAAACTTAAGAATTTCAAATAAGTCAGCATGCCATTTAGCTAAGGGATATTTTTCACTGGCAAATTGAGGTGGAATCCCTAAAAGTGAACATGCTGCTGGGTTGCTTAAAACAATGTTGTAGTTTTCATCTAGAACTAAATAGCCCTCTTCAATTTGTTCCAAAATATAGCGGTTAATATTTTGTAATTGATAGAGTTCTATTGATTGGTGGAAAGTCAGTGCCTCAAGTAACTTAAAGCGCTGGACCGCAATTTGTCCGATGCCGTGTACCACGAAAAACAAGAAAGCCAATAAGGCGCTGTTACCAATCGTATTTAAATTATTGTAGTCAAATAAACTGCCAACGAAGCGTTGGTAAATAACCGCAATAACTGCAAGTAATGTAATGACCAGCGACATTCTTGCGCTAAGTAAAATTGCTGAAGTAAATATGGCAATAACATAGAGCAAGCTGAGTTGTAAATTTGGTTCACCTACAGAAAATGTAAGTAAACTCAGACAGATAATATCAACTACAAAAAATAAAATGAGCTGCTTTGTTGCCTGAGTGGCAATAAACTTAAAGCATAAAAGTTGAAGAAGGCTTAAGAGCGAATAGCCGAGTAGTGTATAAGAATATAAAGCGGGTTGTTGTAGACTAGTGTCAATTTGAGCATCGGTTAAAACCAAAATAATATTCAGGCTAACCGCAATAATAAGGCGATATAAACCATACCACGTGCCCAAACGAAATATCGTATGGGACAAGGATGAGTTTATGGGAAATTGCATGTAAGTCTGATTAAGGTTTGATCAGACCGTAACGAATCGCAAGATGAGTTAGTTTAACGTCACTATCAATGGCTAGCTTTTCAAAAATACGGTAGCGGTAAGTATTCACTGTTTTGACACTTACAAAAAGTTTGTCTGCAATTTCTTGAGCGCTAATACAATTTACAACCATCATTGCAACTTGCATTTCACGTTCAGAGAGAGAATCAAAAGGTGATTGCTGAGTATCGGATAAATATGAGCTCGCTAACTGCTCAGCAATATCGGCACTAAAGTATTTGCCACCTTGCATCACTTTATTGATTGCACGAACCATTTCTGTAATTGGAGCACCTTTGGTGATGTAACCTTTAGCTCCTGCTTTAAGCAAAAGAGAAGGGTAAGGTTCTTCTGCTAAACCACTGACTGCAATCACTTTTGTATCTGGTGCAGTTTGCAGCAAACGACGTGTTGTTTCTACGCCCCCGATGCCTGGCATGTTGACATCAAGTAGCACAACTTGAGGATGTTTCTGACGAACAATAGCAATTGCTTCTTCACCCGATTCGGCTTGTCCAATGACCTCTACATCGGCATGATCTTCTAACATACGGCAGATGCCTGTACGTACAAGTTCATGGTCATCCACAACTAAAACTGTAATCAAGAAGACCTCCTTTCTTTCAAAAAACAAGTTTTTTGTTACATAAAGCAAAATTAGCTTGCAATGGAATGACAAAATTAGCAATCCTATTCTTATATAGTGAGCGAATAGTTGTGCACAATTGTGTCGGTAAAAGCGTTATACCTTATACCTCAAATGTAAGGCATAATTATAGTAAGCGCAAATGTGTATCACCCTGAGTCGAGTATTGTGCCGTGAAAAATTCTAAAAAGTCTTTAATGCATGTGCTAAGCATGTCTATTTTGCTTAGTTTGAGTTCAACAAGCTTTGCAGAACTCGTCAATAACCCGTCCTCAGGGAATAGTGGTACTGCAAGCTTAAATTGGTCTTCAGCTGATGCTAGCCAATTTTTAAATGATGAAGATGATGAACCTACTCCGCAAGGTTCAACATCGGTAACCACAACTTTACGTGGTAGTAGCGCACCGAAAATTGTAGCATCTGCACCTAGAGTTGCTCCAATCCGTGATACGTCTGGTTACAATGCCCAGCCGAGTGTAAGCGCTCGAGCTGCACTTGTAATGGACGCGCAAACTGGTGAAGTGCTCTACAGTAAAAATACTAACGCTTCTGTGCCAATTGCATCTATTACAAAAGTGATGACAGCGGTTGTAACGGCGGATGCCCGTTTAAACATGTCTGAAGAAATTACACTTGAGCAAATTGACTTTGCTGGGGCTGGTGGGAAAAACTCAAGTTCAACACTTCGTGTTGGCGACAAGATGAACCGTGCAGAAGTTCTTCTGTTTGCTTTAATGAAATCTGAAAACCCTGCAGCAGCTGCCTTAGCCCGTACTTATCCAGGTGGTCGTCCTGCATTCGTAGCTGCAATGAATGCTAAAGCTCGTGCTTTGGGTATGAATTCGACTCATTACTATGAATCAACTGGTCTAGATCCACGTAATGTATCTTCGGCACGTGATTTAGGTATTTTGGTAAGTACCGCATCTCAATATGGTTTGATTCGTCAATTCTCAACTACACCGACTTATGACTTTAATTTGGGTTATCGTGTATTGAAATCTAATAATACCAATGCCCTAGTGCGTAATGGCGGTTGGAACATTAACCTGTCAAAAACTGGATATATTAATGAAGCAGGTCGCTGTGTTGTGATGCACACGACTGTAAACTCGCGTCCGGCAGTTATTGTATTGCTGGGCGAGCCAAGTACACAGGCACGTAATAATGATGCAACTAACTTATTGGGTTGGTTAAGTAATTTACCAAAACGTATTTAAGCTCAATATTCTAAAAAACGCTTCTATCAAGAAGCGTTTTTTTTATGGCGTTTAAAATTTTTCCATAAAAAAACGGCTGTGTTGAACAGCCGTTTTTGAAAAATCAGATCTTACATATTAGATAAAATCGAATCTTTTACTTGGTCCATTGTTGCATCAATTGACAACATAACCGCATCAGCACATTGTTTGATTGCAGTATCAGGATCTTTCAAACCATTACCAGTTACTGTACATACAATTACAGAACCTTCAGCAATTTTACCCGCTTTAATATCGCGAATCGCACCACCAATAGAAGCAGCAGATGCAGGTTCAACAAATACGCCTTCATACATAGAAAGTAAGCGTTGAGCTTCTAAAATTTCGCTGTCTTGAAGTTCATCAAACCAGCCTTTAGAGTCACGTACTACAGCTTTTGCATGGTTCCAGCTTTGTGGGTTACCAATACGGATTGCAGTTGCAACTGTTTCAGGGCTTTCAACTGGAGCACCGCGTAAGAATGGAGCTGCGCCAGAAGCTTGGTAACCTACCATGGTTGGTAAACCTTCTGGTTTTGGACCAGTGAATTGATCAGTAGCTGCATCATAAATCACTTGTTCAAACTGATCAGCAGGTTGGTTTGCTACAGCTTCGGTATAACCCATCCAGTGAGCGGTGATGTTACCTGCGTTACCTACAGGTAAGCAGTGGTAATCAGGTGCACGGCCTAAAGCTTCAACGATTTCATAAGCAATGGTTTTTTGACCTTGCAAACGGTAAGGGTTGATTGAGTTTACAATCGTTACAGGCGCTTGATCAGCGACTTCTTTTACAAGACGCATACCATCATCGAAGTTACCACGAATTTGCATAGTGATCGCACCATACATCATCGCTTGTGCCATTTTACCCATCGCAATTTTACCTTCTGGAATCAAAACAAATGCTTTGATACCTGCACGTGCGGCATAGGCAGCAGCAGCAGCAGAAGTGTTACCAGTAGAAGCACAGATAATCGCTTTAGAGCCTTCTTCAACCGCTTTGGTTACAGCCATGGTCATACCACGGTCTTTAAATGAACCAGTTGGGTTTAAGCCCTCGTATTTCACATAAATTTCAACATCTTTGCCAATAATACGTGGAATATTCTCAAGTTTAATGAGTGGGGTGTTGCCTTCACCCAAAGAGATAGCACGAGTAGTTGCCGAAACTGGCAAACGGTCACGATAACGATCTACAAGACCAGTATAACGATTGGCATTAGACATGATGGTGTTCCAATTAGAGGTGAAGCGGGAGAGGGAATCTTTCCCTCAACCTGATTAACTATCGAGCGATTCTAAACGAATTCTTACGATTTCGCCACGAATTGCAGGTAATGCTTGGATTTGTGCAAGAGCATCATCCATTTTAGATTCAACGATTGGATCGGTCAGAATCACGATTGGAATAAGGTCTTTTAAACGAGATTGTTGCATAATCGCATCAATACTAATTCCAGCGCGACTTAAGATGGTCGTCACATCTGCTAGTACGCCAGTTTGGTCTTCTGCATTTAAGCGAATATAATAACCTGTGGTCATTTCTTCACGGCTTAAAATAGGCACATTGGTTAATGCTTCAAAAGCCAACTGAGGAATTGTTCCTGCGCCGTCTTCGGTGTAAGAGATGTCGCGAACAATATCAATAACATCGGCAACAACCGCAGAAGCTGTAGGACCTGCGCCTGCGCCTGCGCCGTAATAGAGTGTTGGACCTACGGCATTGGCTTGAACTAAAACAGCATTTTTAACGCCGTTTACATTCGCAATAAGCTGTTCATCTGGAATAAGTGTTGGGTGAACACGTAACTCAATACCTTTTTCAGCACGACGTGCAATACCGAGATGTTTAATGCGGAAACCAAGATCTTCTGCATATTTCACATCTTGTGCAGTAATTTTGCTGATACCTTCGGTATAAACCTTATCAAATTGAAGAGGAATACCAAACGCACAAGACGCTAAAATTGTAAGCTTATGCGCAGCATCAATACCCTCAACGTCAAAAGTTGGGTCTGCTTCTGCATAACCGAGTTCTTGAGCTTCTTTTAATACATCATCAAATGCACGACCTTTCTCACGCATTTCAGTCAGAATAAAGTTACCTGTACCATTAATAATACCTGCCAACCATTCGATATGGTTTGCAGCTAGACCTTCACGGATAACTTTAATAATTGGAATACCGCCAGCAACTGCTGCTTCATAAGCAATTTGCACAGCATTGTCTTCTGCTGCTTTAAATAATTCATTGCCATGTTCAGCGAGTAGTGCTTTGTTTGCAGTCACGACTTGTTTGCCGTGTTTGATCGCTTCCATAATAATTTCGTAAGCAGGGTGGATCCCACCCATAACTTCTACAACTACATCAACGTCTGGTTGACGAACGATGTCAAGTAAATCGGCGCTTTGTTTAATCCCTTCCAATTCAAGATCAGGACGAGGGCGGCGGGTTCCAACGTGGGTAATTTGAATTTCTCGACCGGTGCGACGTTTAATTTCAGCGGCATTTTCTTGTAGTAGTTTAAGGGCTCCTCCACCTACGGTTCCTAAACCGAGTATTGCCAGGCGAACTGGTTTCACGTCACACTCCATATCATCATTTAATCATTTAGTTGAAGCTAGATCATAGCTAAAAAAAACGCCAGACTCTAGCGCTTTTAGTGCTCGTTCAATGAATTAGAGTGCGATGTTTGGAAAAGAAGAGTAGATCAGTCTTTAAACAGAGGTTGGTTAAATATTAATTCTTGGAAAAACAAAGCGCTGCAGTAAGAGCAGCGCTTTTTAAAAGTGATAGATGATTAATCATTCATCAACTTAAAGGGTGTTATTTATCCAGACGTTTAATTAATTCATCTGGTGTTAGGTATCCACCTAAGTACTCACCATCCACATTGTAAATCGCTGGTGTTCCATTTACACCCATGTTTAAACCAAGTTGATATTGTTCTCGAACAGGGTTTTTACATTGAGCAGGTGGGATATTGATACCTTGTACGGCTTGGTTAAAGGCAGCTTTACGATCTGTACTACACCATACAGCTTCCATAGTCGGCATAAACTGTTCACCGCGTGGCCAAGCGATATAGCGTACCTCAATCCCTTTTTCATTAATTTCAGGTAAATGCTCATGTAGCTTATGGCAATAAGGACAGCTTGCATCAGTAAATACATAGATCACGTGTTTAGCCTTACCTTTAGCTGGGTAGACAATCAAATCTTCATTTTTTAAAGCCGCAAGGTGCTTTTTATTTTCCGATGCTTGGAGGCTATCACCAATATTGTGAAGTTCTTTACCGCCTAAACGGATCACATCGCCTTGAACTAAATATTTCCCATCACTGGTTGTATAAACCGATGTCATGCCTTCGAGATTTACCCAATATAGATTAGGAACTTCAGTTGGCTTGATATCTAAAATTTTGACATTGATGTTTGCATTCTTAAATTGTTTTTGCAAAGTCTCAATTAAACGCTGTTTGGCATTGCGTTCAATAATGGTTGAAGCTTCCCCAGTAGCAGGTGCGGTCGCAGTGAGCGCATCTTCTTTTTGTGGTTTGTTTTCTTTAGAACAAGCACTGAATAACAGGCTAGAAGCCAACGCACAGGCAAGAAAAAGTTGAGATCGGGTAAAAGACATAGATAACCCTTATTTCATCAGTATTTATAGTCAGAAGCTGCTAAGCATAACAAAAAATCTAGCGTGTATTGTTAAAACTTTCTTAACCTTTGTGAACGAAATCAAGTGATTGTTAGGCGTATTTCAAATAATAAGTTAACCTCTAGGGTGATGTTTTTCATGCAATTGTTGCATTCTTACTTGTGCCACATGGGTGTAAATTTGCGTAGTGGATAAGTCGCTATGACCTAGTAACATTTGTACTACGCGTAGGTCCGCACCGTGATTGAGCAAGTGTGTTGCAAAGGCGTGACGTAAGGTGTGAGGCGAAAGTTCAGCTTGAATATTGGCTTGTAAGGCGTAACGCTTAATGGCATACCAGAAGTTTTGACGACTCATAATTCCGCCATGTTGAGTTAAAAAGAGATAGTCCGTCGCGCTTTTGTAGAGTTGAGGCCGAGCATCATGCAAGTAACGTTCTACCCATTCACAAGCAAACTGTCCTAACGGGACCAAACGCTCTTTATTACCTTTACCGGTAATTCGTAAATAACCTTGTTTTAAATTAATGAGTTCTAGGCGTAAGTTAAGTAGTTCTGAAACACGTAAACCGCAGGCATAAAGTACTTCAAACATTGCCCGATCACGTAAACCGAGTGCCGTATCAATATCAGGAGCCTGAATCAGTGCTTCGACATCTTCCTCTGATAGATCTTTGGGTAAGGCTCTGCCAATTTTTGGAGAATGATGGGTTGCTACAGGATTATCACTTCGTAGTTTCTGTTCACGTAAAAATTTGTAAAACTGGCGTAGGGCAGATAAGCAGCGGGCGATCGAACGCGGGCTTTTTCCGACTTTAGTCAACTCAATCAAAACATCTGCAATATCATCACTTGTCCACTCTGGAAGAGCCGATTTTTTATGAAGATCGCTGCATTGAATAAGGTCGGATAAATAAGCGTTACGTGTATGTGGACTGACTGTCTGAGCAACCAGATAGTCGCGAAAACCTTGTAAAAAGCTTAAATGTTCAGGAATTTGAACAGGGCTTGGAATACGCGGTTTTTTATTCAACATACACTAGATCCTCTAAACTTCTGTACTGTAAAAGAAACTTTAAGGTTTGTCGATTAAACTGAATAAGAAGTGAAATTTAACCTTATTTGGTAATTATTCTCATTTATATGTATACTATTAAAAAAGGTTTAGGATCGGATGCGGTGCGTTTATCAGCTTTAAAAGTGAAGCAAGCGGCGACCATCACCAAAGTGAATCGGATAGAAGTAGAGTCCGAACAAGATTTGGTCGCAATTCGTTTGGAAAGTCTGGGTTTTGTACCAGGCACACGAGTGGAAGTGATCACCAAGGGTATTTTTGGTGGTGATCCGATCTTGATCCAAATTGGCTTTACTCGCTTCGCTTTACGTAAAGCAGAAGCGGAAAAAATTGAAATTCAAATAGAAGAAGGAGTACCCGCATGAGTGATGCGTTACGTATTGCCCTTGTGGGAAACCCTAACTGTGGTAAAACCTCTCTTTTTAACCATTTAACTGGAACTCGACAAAAAGTTGCAAACTATGCGGGTGTAACGGTTGAGCGTAAGGTTGGTCATTTTCAGTTGCCTTCAGGCCGAGCAGTACGTGTACTTGATTTACCGGGTACCTATAGTCTTAATGCGACCAGTCCTGATGAAGCTATTACCCGTGACGTTTGTTTAGGTCAAATTGCAGAAGAAGGTCAGCAAGATGCTTTCTTATGTGTGGTTGATGCCACTAATTTAAAATTGCATCTAGGACTGGTGCTCGAAATGATCGAGCTAGGTCGTCCGATTTTACTTGTACTGAATATGATGGATGAAGCGCGTCGTCGTGGCATCCAAATTAATACTCAAAAGCTCTCCCAGCGTTTGGGTGTGCCCGTTGTTGAAACTGTTGCCGTCCGTAATGCGGGTATTGAAAATTTATTACATGCTCTTGATCAAGAAAAATACAGTGTGCCACAGACTGAACTTAGTGGTTTAACTGGGACTCATCATCAAAAAATCGATATGATTTTTAAAGATGTGGTTCATTATGTTGATCAGGGAGATAAGCGTACTGATTTTCTAGATCGAATTTTCTTACATCCAGTTTTAGGTCTACTTAGCCTTGCTATCATGATGTTTATTGTGTTCCAAGCAGTTTTTGCATGGGCAGCTCCCTTCATGGATGGCATCGAAGGCTTCTTCGGTTGGCTGGGTGAAGTCATAGGAAGTGTGATTACACAGCCACTACTGCATAGTTTGGTGGTTGACGGAATTATCGCGGGTGCTGGTGGCGTAGTGGTGTTCTTGCCACAAATTTTGATCTTGTTCTTCTTCATTTTAGTACTCGAAGAATCAGGTTATTTACCGCGTGCAGCATTTTTGCTTGATAAATTAATGTTCCAAGCTGGCTTAAGTGGCCGTGCTTTCATTCCTTTACTTTCAAGCTTTGCTTGCGCAGTACCGGGAATTATGGCAACGCGTAGTATTAGTGACCCTCGTGATCGTTTTACGACCATTATGGTTGCACCTTTAATGACTTGTTCGGCACGTTTACCTGTATATGCCTTGCTGATTGCTGCATTTATTCCAGAGAAAATAGTATGGGGTATTTTCAACCTACAAGGTTTGGTACTTTTCGGTCTGTATATGGCTGGTATAGTGAGTGCGCTTTGTGTTTCATTTTTAATGAAGTTTTTGCAAAAAGATAAGTCACAGCATGCTTTACTGTTAGAGCTACCAAGTTATCGCTTCCCTGATTTAAAAAGTGTGGGAATCGGTTTGTTGGATCGTGCAAAGATCTTCTTGAAACGCGTTGGTGGAATTATTTTTGCGCTCTCTATTTTGCTCTGGTTTTTGTGTACTTTCCCACAACCGCCAGAAGGAGCGACATTACCTGCTATAGATTATAGTTTTGCGGGTATGCTTGGGCATCTTATCCAACCTTTATTTGCTCCGGTTGGTTTTAACTGGCAAATCTGTATTGCTTTAATTCCTGCGATGGCAGCTCGTGAAGTTGTGGTGGCTGCATTAGGTACGGTTTATGCCTTGTCTGCAACAGATGACGATGCTGTGGCACAAGGTCTGTCGCATCTGATTAGTGCAGATGGAACAGGTTGGTCTTTGGCAACAGGTTTATCACTTTTAGTATGGTTCATTTATGCCCCACATTGTTTGGCAACATTAGCAACGGTACGCCGTGAAACAGGTTCATGGAAACATGTTGCAGCTATGACTGCATATCTGTTTGGTTTAGCTTATTTTGCATCGTTTGTTACCTATCAAATTGCTTCCCACTACTGGGGTTAAAGCAATAAAGGAGGTTGTATATGGTTCAATATCTGATCATTGCGGTTTTAGTGATTTGGAGTGCTGTATTTGTTTTTAAGAAAGTATTTCCAAAAACAGCAAACTCAGTCTTTTCTTCACTCTCTCTATTTTGCGAAAAGCAAGGTTGGACGACTTTGGCAAAATGGCTTAAACCAAAAATGACCTTTGGTTGTGCTGGAGGTTGTGGCTGTTCAAGCGAAGATAAACCTAGCAATACAGTTCAAGAAATTAAGCCAATTAAATGGCAGTAAATTCACCATTTCTTGTTTCGTTTAAAAAGCCATCATATTGATGGCTTTTTTACGCACTGACACAAAAAAAGATGAATAAAGTTCAAACTGAAAAAGCATTCAAAACAGCAAAGTGCTAACATTTTTGCCATTCTGTCGATTGATAAATTGTGGGGCAAAAATGTTAATACAACGTGGTGGGTTAAAAGTTGTTGCAGGCTTGGGAATCTCAGGCGTTTCTGCTGTAAATTTCCTGCATGAACAAGGCTACCAAGTTGCAGTAACAGACTCTCGTCTTACGCCGCCGGGGCATGATCAGATTCCGGCGGGAGTAAAGACAAGTTTCGGTCAACTTGACCAAGAATTATTATTACAAGCAGAAGAAATTATTTTAAGCCCGGGCCTTGCACCACAATTACCAGAAATTCAGGCCGCTATTGCTCAGGGGATATCGGTAGTAGGGGATATTCAATTATTACGCCGTGCAACTGATATGCCTATTGTTGCGATCACTGGCTCTAATGCGAAAAGTACAGTAACGACCTTAATTGGCTTAATGGCTAAAGATGCAGGTAAGAAAGTTGCTGTGGGTGGCAATCTTGGACGCCCAGCTCTAGATTTATTAAAAGATCAACCTGAATTAATTATACTTGAGCTATCAAGTTTTCAGTTGGAAACCACGTCTCACTTGAATGCTGAAGTTGCTGTGGTTCTAAATATGAGTGAAGACCATTTAGACCGTCACGGCAATATGTTGGGTTACCATCAAGCAAAGCACCGTATTTTCCAAGGTGTTAAAAAAGTAGTATTTAACCGTGATGATGCTTTAAGCCGTCCTCTTGTTCCAGATACAACACCAATGCAAAGCTTTGGTTTAAATGCACCAGATTTAAATCAATATGGTGTTTTAAGAGATGGTGATGGCACGCTTTGGCTTGCACGCGGTTTGCAGCGTTTAATTAAAAGCTCGGATTTATATATTCAAGGCATGCACAACGTAGCTAACGCTTTAGCTTGCCTAGCATTAGGTGAAGCAATTGGTCTGCCTATGGAATCGATGCTTGAGACTTTAAAAAAATTTAAAGGATTAGAGCATCGTTGTGAGTATGTGAGAACTGTACATGATGTACGTTATTACAATGATTCCAAGGGCACCAACGTTGGTGCTACGCTTGCAGCGATTGATGGTTTAGGCGCTGCAATTGAGGTTAAAAAAGGTAAGGTTGCCCTGATTTTAGGTGGACAAGGTAAAGGTCAAGATTTTGCTCCATTGCGTTCTTCTATCGAAAAATATGGCAAAGTTGTGGTATTGATTGGTGAGGATGCTCCGGTTATTGAACAAGCCATTCAAGGTGCAACCAAAATTTTACATGCAGCAACGCTTAAAGAAGCTGTAGAGCTGTCTCAACGTGAAACACAAGCTGAAGATGTGGTGTTGTTATCACCAGCATGTGCAAGTTTTGATATGTTTAAAAGTTATAATGATCGTGGTCAGCAGTTTGTTGCCTGCGTCAATTCGTTGGTTTAAAGAAAACATGATTAGGAATGTAGTATGGCAGGCTTAGCTCAGACCACAATCCAGAAAATCAATCATTGGTATGAACGGATATTGCCTAAATGGCCAGCGGAAGTGACGCCACGTAATGTCCTGATTTTCTGTGTCGTTGCATTATTGTGTATCGGTTCAGTGATGGTTGCATCTGCTTCGATGCCCTATGCTGAATATATGCATGAAAACCCGTTTCACTATGTGATTCGTCATGGTATTTCGATTGTCGCTGCAGGTGTAGTGGCTTATTTGACCTATCGGATATCACTTAATACGTGGTTTAAAAATACCTTTCCGCTGTGGCTATTAACCATGGTTCTGTTGCTTGCTGCTTTGGTGGTGGGTTCGGAAGTCAACGGATCTACGCGTTGGATTAAGATTGGTGGCTTTACCTTGCAGCCAACCGAGGTTGCCAAAGTCATGATGGCAATTTTTACCGCAGACTACGTTGTACGCCGTGCCAAAGAGGTTCGTACTCATTGGAAAGGCTTATTGCGTTTAAGTGGGGTTATGGCAATCACAGTCGGTTTGATTATTGCTGAGCCTGACCTAGGGGCAACGGTCGTTATTGTCATGATGATGGTTGGGGTGTTCTTTTTAGCTGGTGCGCCTCCAACTCAGTTCTTAATCATGCTTGGTGCGATTGTCACGGGTATTGTGTTTTTGATCTTATTTGAACCCTACCGTTTCCAACGTTTGATTTCGTTTACCGACCCATGGGCAGATCCGTTAGGTGTGGGTTATCAGTTATCAAATGCCTTAATGGCTTTTGGTCGAGGTGAATGGTTTGGTACAGGCTTGGGGCATAGTGTACAAAAACTATCTTATTTACCTGAAGCGCATACTGACTTTATGTTGGCAGTGTTAGGTGAAGAGTTTGGTTTCATAGGGATTTCCATTGTCATTGCTTTGTCTTTCTTGATGCTAGCATGTTGTATCAAAATTGGTCACCGTGCTTTGAAACATCATTACCTTCGCGCAGGCTATTTAGCTTACGGTATTAGCATTATTTTCTTGCTCCAGATCTTGGTAAATGCAGGCATGAATATGGGCTTGATGCCGACTAAAGGTTTGACTTTGCCATTCATTAGTTATGGTGGTACGTCTTTAATGATGTGTGCTGCGATGATTAGCTTAATCTTAAAGATTGATGCTTCAACCCAAGAAGTCAACCCAGAACGAGAAGAGTCGAACTTCTAATTGAGTATTTAGAAGTTTAAAAAAGCCCGATTTGATATCGGGCTTTTTTTATTATTTATAGATATGTTCCGCTGAGCTCTTGCCCATGGGGGATTAAATCGACATTCCACTGCGCTACAGCCTGCCTTAGCATCACTCTAGGTTGATCTAGATCAACCTTAGCTTGTCCTAAGGCTTGTATTGCTTTTTGGAGTAGTTCAGGCGCTTTTGATAAGTCGAGTGCTTGCGCAAGATTTTGTTTAGAGAGCTTTTGTCCTTGATCATTCATGGCGAGGGGAAGGTGCATATAGCTCAGTTTAGGATAACCTAGAAGCTGTCCCAGCCAGATCTGACGTTCGGTGTTATCTAATAAGTCTGCGCCTCGAACGACATGGGTAATACCTTGTAGATAATCATCCACGACCACGGCAAGTTGATAATTAATAATCCCATCGCGGCGCTTAAGGACGAAGTCTCCGAGATCGTGTTGTAGATTGGAGCAATGAATTCCTTGCAATCGATCATCAAAACAGATCTGCTGATTTTGAACTTTTACCCGTATCGCTTGACCTTGAAAATCAAGATTGAGATCACGGCAAGTACCTGCATAGATTGCATTTGATCCGAGCATTTTGCGCGTACATTGACATGCATAAATCAGACCTTCTTTCTTAAGTTGGTCTAATACGCTTTCATAAATATCTAAACGGTTTTTTTGAAAGATGATCTCGGCATCGGGTTCGAACTGGAAGGCTTCGAGTGAGGTGAGAATATGCTCCTCACTGCCGGGATAAATACGAGGGATATCTGTGTCTTCGACACGAACCAGCCATTTGCCTTGATGGGCTTTTGCGTCGCAATAGCTGGCAACAGCAGTAATGAGTGATCCAAAATGCAAAGGGCCGGTTGGCGAGGGCGCAAACCGGCCTGAGTATGAAAAGCTAGGCTTCTCTTGAGTAGCTACAGCGGTCATATTAACCGTTATTTTGCTTCTCTTTGATTTCTGCCAAAGTTTTGCAATCAATACATAAAGTTGCAGTTGGACGTGCTTCTAAACGACGTAAACCGATTTCGATACCACATGTTTCACAGAAACCGTAGTCTTCGTTTTTAATTGCTTCCATAGATTGTTCGATTTTACGAATCAACTTACGTTCACGGTCACGTGTACGTAATTCAATTGCAAATTCTTCTTCTTGGGTCGCACGGTCGTTTACATCTGGCAGTGCAGTTGATTCGTCTTGCATCGTATTTAACGTACGATCAACTTCAGACATTAATTCAGCTTTCCATGCTTGCAGAATTTGTCGGAAATGCTCGAGCTGTCCTTCAGACATGTACTCTTCATTTTTCTTAGGTTGATAAGGTGCAATACCAAATAAACTTGCAGTTGTGCCTATGTCAGATGTTTTAGGTTTCACTTTACGTGCACGTTTTGCAGAAGCTTTGTCGCCTTCCACTACAACTTCTGTATGTTCATCCAAAACTTGGTTGTGGTTGTCATTCGCCATAATAGGGCATTCCTCATCATACACGTATTATCTATACGCAAAAAATATGGTGATATGCAAGTGTTTTTATAGAAAACCATCGATGGGATTTTCCCATCGGGTCGTCATCATATAGATTTTTCCTGCAAGATGATAGTCATTCCGCCCCGTAAATATTTTCAAAACGTGTTTACCCCAGTCATAATTATATATAAGCATATAAGAAATAGACCTAATAGCCTGAAATATCGGTATTTATATGGCCTTGAAAATTTTCAAGACGGAAGACTTCTGTTTCAAAACTACCATCGTTTTTTAGACGAATGTAACGGTAGCCGGGAGCATTTTGATCTAAAGCAAAATCATTACTAAACGGTTTAAACTGAACGCTTGTCGATGGAGTCGAGAAAAATTCGACCCCTTGCCAAATGTTTATGGAATCCTGATGAACATGACCACAGACTAAAGCTTTCACATTTTTAAACGGCGCCAATGTATTCAGTAAAGCATTAGAATTTTGTAGCTTGTGATGATCAATCCATTTTGACTTCATGGCAAAAGGATGGTGATGACAAGCCAACAGAATCGGGTTGTCTGCAAACTCTTCGAGTAAAGCCGTTAATTTCTCTAGTTGTTCTTCTGATAGATGCCCATCAATATGACCTTTTACCGCACTATTTAATAAAATAACGCGCCATTTTCCTAAGCCAATTACCACCGGTTCCTGATGGTTCTCTTTATGCAATGGAAAATGGTCAACATTGTCATGATTACCTAAGGTCTGAAAAAAAGGCAGACCAAGCGTTTGCATATATTGAATATAACGTTTGTAGGTAATAGGCGTCGGTGCTTGAGCCAGATCACCCGTATGGACGATGGCATCAATTTCAGGATGTTTATTTCGTATTTGCTGAATAATGGCATGAAAACTTTCTTCAGGATTCATACCCACAAATTCTAAATGTGGATACTCCAATAAGTGGGTATCGGTAATTTGTATAATGACATGGTCTTTTTGTGAAAGTGTTGAGACTTGAAAAGTCACCGTCCTACCTCTTCGGATTTATTATCGTTTTGCCGTGTTGGGCCAGCCATTGTAATGCCATAATGACAGGAGCATTTCTTAAACGTCCACTGTTGAGTAGAGTCTGGATTTCACTATAATTAAATAAGTGCAATTGAATATTTTCACCCTCATCATCTACGCCAAATATACCACCTTTAGCGGGCAATTCAGTTTCGGCAACATAGAGATGAAATAACTCTGAGCAAGCACCAGCTGACGGATAAAAGCTAAATAGGTGCTCTAAATCCTGAACTTCACAACCTGATTCTTCAAGACTCTCTCGTCGAATGCAACTTTCTGGTGATTCATCACCATCTAACACGCCTGCAATGATTTCCAGTTGCCATGGTGATTGAGAGTCGTCTAAAGCCCCAACACGGAACTGTTCAATCAATGCAAACTGTTGTTTTTGATCGTTGTAGAGGAGTACACCAGCTGCTTCAGGCCGATGAACGAGTTCACGTTGCAATACATGAGTATATTCAGGTTGATTAAATAGACGATGTCGAAGGCTGACTTTTTCAACTTGAATAAAACCACGGAATAAAGATTCACGTGATGTTACTTCGACATCTTTAGATGTATAACTTGGACGTTCAACAATACTCATGATTCGGTCAGGACGAAATCTATTTATTTCATCCTAACCGAGAATCAGGGCTAGGCAAGTGTTTTTTTTGAATATTTACACTTTATGATACAGTTTTTGACCTTGCTCCTGATAAACCTCTTTCATCGCTTTGAGGCCTTCTTCAACCTCTGAATCGTTATTGGTGAGGTTGTTGGCATAGTCACGTACATTCTGAGTGATTTTCATCGAACAGAATTTTGGACCACACATTGAGCAGAAGTGTGCAGATTTATGAGCCTCTTTTGGTAAGGTTTCATCATGCATACTACGTGCTGTATCAGGGTCTAAGCTTAGGTTGAACTGATCATCCCAACGGAACTCAAAACGTGCTTTTGATAAGGCATTATCGCGCACCTGCGCACCCGGATGTCCTTTCGCAAGATCGGCGGCATGTGCTGCAAGCTTGTAGGTAATAATCCCATCTTTAACATCTTTTTTGTTTGGTAAACCCAAATGCTCTTTTGGTGTGACATAGCAAAGCATTGCTGTGCCGTACCAACCAATCATGGCTGCACCAATTGCAGAGGTAATGTGGTCATAACCCGGAGCGATATCAGTCGTTAAAGGGCCAAGCGTATAGAATGGGGCTTCTTTACACACTTCTAGCTGAAGGTCCATGTTTTCTTTGATCATGTGCATTGGTACGTGACCAGGGCCTTCAATCATGACTTGAACATCATGTTCCCATGCACGATGAGTGAGTTCACCGAGTGTTTTAAGTTCGCTGAACTGTGCTTCGTCATTTGCATCTTGAATACAACCCGGACGTAAGCCATCACCTAAGCTAAATGAAACGTCATAAGCTTTCATGATTTCACAGATTTCATCGAAATGAGTGTATAAGAAGTTTTCTTCATGATGCGCTAGACACCACTGCGCCATGATTGAACCACCACGAGACACAATACCTGTTAAACGGTTTGCTGTAAGTGGAACGTAACGAAGCAATACACCTGCGTGAATCGTGAAGTAGTCAACGCCTTGCTCAGCTTGTTCAATTAGTGTGTCTTTGAAGATTTCCCATGTTAGGTCTTCTGCAACACCATCAACTTTTTCAAGCGCTTGATAAATAGGTACGGTACCGATTGGAACAGGTGAGTTACGAATAATCCATTCACGTGTTTCATGAATGTTTTTACCTGTCGACAAATCCATAATGGTGTCGGCACCCCAACGAGTTGCCCAAGTCATTTTGGCAACTTCTTCGTCAATTGAAGAACCAAGTGCTGAGTTACCAATGTTGGCATTAATTTTAACCAAGAAATTACGACCAATAATCATTGGTTCAAGTTCTGGATGGTTAATGTTGGCAGGAATGATCGCACGACCTTCAGCAACTTCTTGACGAACAAATTCAGGTGTAATTTCTTTTAAGTTTTTTGCACCGAAATTTTGTCCAGCATGTTGACGCATATCAATACCTTCACGCTGGCGTTGATTCTCACGAATTGCAATATATTCCATTTCAGGTGTGATAATACCTTGCTTGGCATAGTGCATTTGAGTGACATTTTTGCCAGCTTTAGCGCGGCGCGGATTTTGAATATGGGCAAAACGAATATCAGCGGTGCGGATGTCTTTTAAACGTTCTTGACCAAACTTTGAAGTTAAGCCAGAAAGTACGTCGGTGTCATTACGTTCTTCAATCCAGTTTTGGCGAACTGAAGGTAAACCTTTATCTAAATCAATTTGAACATTTGGGTCGGTATAAACACCTGAAGTGTCATAGACCATAACAGGGGGATTATGTTCGCCGCCAAGACCAGTTGGAGTATCTGTTAAAGAAATTTCTCGCATTGGTACCTGAATGTCAGGACGAGAGCCTTCAATATAAACTTTTTTAGAAGCGGGTAAGATGCGAGTTAAATCTTTTGCATCTTGTTCATGTTGTGCTGAAATTTCAGCAGAAGAGAGATTCGTTAA
This sequence comes from Acinetobacter lactucae, assembly GCF_001605885.1. Classification (GTDB taxonomy): domain Bacteria; phylum Pseudomonadota; class Gammaproteobacteria; order Pseudomonadales; family Moraxellaceae; genus Acinetobacter; species Acinetobacter lactucae. The sequence goes on from NZ_LRPE01000006.1 coordinate 68,845, forward strand.
CTGGTTCATCACATGATCCTTATGAATAACATCAACGAATCAAGCACGACCAAAAACGATGGCGGATTTATCTTTACGAGATAAATTGGGGGCTTTAAGTTTTCAGATGGCTTGATTCCTACGCAGGTCTTAACCTGATCAGGTTCAACGGTACTTGTGATCAAACTTGTGTTGCGATAACACGGAGTTTACACAATCTCAGCGAGCTATTACTCGCGCTCCGTCAAGCGAATTACAGACTAACATGTTTTAGGTTGGCTGGCATTGTCAATTTGTATCTATACAAACCGCATCTAAATGGCAGTCACGATAGACTTCAGTGTTCCATGGCGAATCAAATTTCAATAACTGCTCAAGTTGTTCATGCGTAATCTGATAATTTGATTTTTTATCACCATTTTTATCAGTTAAATCTATTTTAAATTGTTTATTGCGTTCCGCTACAGGAGTGGCAATAAACTTAAGAAATAGTTGAGCAGGTTTCGCTAAACTCGACTCATTTTGTGTAGAGAGAAACCGAATTTGTTGAAGCGCATCTTTATCAAACCATGTGTTCGGGGCATATTCATCTGACACAGGGGTGTTGTCTAAGCCAAAGAAAATAAAATAGCGATATTCGTTAAAGAGGAATTTGGCATCACTAATAAAGAGGCTCTTTGGATATTTTTGAATAAATTTTTCCCAAAACAATGCGCGTTCAGTGAGCTCTTTCCAAGAAATAGCCAACGCACCATCGTTATAAAAAATATTTTGATTGTCTTTCGCCATACGCGTTAAGAACTCTTTTTGGTCTGCTGGTAAGGCTTTAGAAAAAACATCAACTAAATAGTTTGGCTGACGTCGATAGGTAAACATGCCTTCACCTTGATAAAGGAGTTCAATGTAGGCTTGACCTTCATGTTGAAGTAAATATTGATCACGCGGGCTAAGTTGGACGAAGAGTTTTTTCTGAATTTGAATGACCTTTTTAAGGTCTTGTTTCTGTTCTAAAACAGCATAGCCAAATGCTTCAAAAGCTCTAGCTGTTTTGTCAGTGTAGTCTTGTTTAAGAAAACGTTGATACATGGCAGTTGATGCATTAATCAGCTTAAGCTGTTCCTCATTTTTTAAAGAGGGAACACAAGTTTTAAGCTTTTCATTAATTTGATTTAAATCTTCTATTTTACTGTTTTGGTCGATTTTCTGCATGGCAGCCATGATCTGTAAGCAGCTACTGTCTTGTTTTTGAGTAGCCTTTTGTTCAGTTGTTTTTTGCTCTTTAGACACAGGCTGATCTTGCTCTGATGTTTTATTACATCCAGCTAAAAGTAGTGCACTGCACATACTCATCATTAGAACTTTTTTCATCATAGTACTTTTATAGAAATTAATATTGCTCAAATTATAACGCTTAAAAAGATTGCATCATTGTTAGAAATCTTTATTATTGGGTAGGTCGGTCTACTTAAATTAAAACTATGAATGATAAAACAGCAAGACAGAAAATTCTCGATGCAGCGGCAACCTTATTTTATAACGATGGCATTACTGCAACGGGCATTAACTCGGTTACGGCTAAAGCAGATGTTGCTAAGATGTCGCTTTATAATAATTTTTCTTCAAAAGGTGATCTTGTAGATGCCTACATTGCTGCACGACATCAAGAGTGGCTTGATCTCTATCAAACACGTTTAGAAAAAACAAAAACAGCGAAAGAAGCTATTTTGGCTGTGTTTGATGCCTATCAAGACCATGCAGAATTTGCCTATGAAAAAGGGTTTCGAGGCTGTGGGTTATTGAATGCTGCGGCTGAGTTTCCGGCGAATAGTACAGGGCGAAGCTCTGTAAGACAGCATAAAGAAGAAGTCGAGGCTATTGTTGCTGAGCATTTAAAAAAATTAATACCAGACTCACAGCGTGTTAACTATGTGGCGACACAGCTTTCTTTTCTTTTAGAAGGCTCTATGGCACGAGCAGGCTTAGAAGGCAACAGTCGTCAACTCCTCTTGGCAAAACAAATGGCTGAAGACATTTTAAATAGAGAATGTCCACATGATTAGCCTCATTAAAAATAGTAGCTATGGAGGCACAATTGCGATTTTAGTTGCTTCCGTTTTGTGGGGAACAACTGGTACGGCCGCAGCATTTGCACCGACACTTGGCCCACTTGCTATTGGCGCTGTAGCGATGGGTGGAGGAGGTCTTTTACAAGCTTTGGTCGCTTCAAGAGCAATTCGGGAAAACCGACAATTCATAAGAAAAAATCTTTCAATATTGCTGTTAGGTATAGCCGCGGTTGGTATTTATCCTTTGGCCTTTTATTCCTCGATGCATTATGCGGGCATTACGATTGGTACCGTGGTTTCAATTGGTACTGCTCCATTGATCGCAGCAATTTTAGAACGATTCTTTGACCGCAAAGCTTTATCGGCTATCTGGTTTCTAAGTTTTGTGTGTGGGGTACTTGGCGTAACGATGTTGTCGATGGGCGAAAGTCATGCGGTTCAAGAGAGTACAAATCAATGGAATAAATTCTTCGGTATTTTCCTTGGGCTGGTCGCTGCTACAACTTATTCACTTTATTCATGGGCTGCAAAAAGATTAATAGATCGGGGTGTTGCAGCTAAAGCTGCAATGGGCATGATTATGGGTGGTGGAGCAGTTATTTTATTGCCTACTTTGTTAGTTACAGGTGGAGGGTTATTGCAAAGCTCAACCAATCTACTTGTGGCTGGCTATATGATGCTAATTCCTATGTTTTTGGGTTATTTACTTTTCGGTTTTGGACTAAAAACAGTAAATGCTAGCAAGGCTACCACCTTAACTTTATTTGAACCATTAGTCGCTGCGATTTTTGCGATTGTTCTGGTGGGTGAGCATGTTTCATGGGTGGGGTGGATAGGCATGTTTTTGATTTTTATTTGTATTTTGGTTTTGTCAAAAACTAAGGACTCTTAAAAAACTAAAACTTTTAATGGCTTGAGTTTGATTAGAATTTTTCTTAGTCTTAAGGACAAGTTTTATCGTTGATTTGAACAATGAAAATAAAATTAATGGTCGCTGTTGGCCTTTGGAGTTTTGCATCTTCGAGTTTTGCTCTAGATTTGGTTGAAGCGTATGAGCGCGCAAAACAAAATGACCCGACATGGCAAGCCAATCAACAACAATATGAAGCAGATCAACTAAATTTAGGCTTGGCAACGGGAGCGTTATTACCCACCGTCACATTGTCTGGAAACATTACCCGTAATCGACAAACTGTAAAACGTTCAAACTTTCCGGGTGTTGATCAAGAAGGCCTGTCAGATGCTTTGGTAAGTAACACGTCAACGACTCGACAAGCGACTCTCACTGCACGCCAGCCACTATTTCGAATGGATGCTTGGGAAGGTTATAAGCAAGTTAAAACTTCGGTTGCCTTAAGTGAAATAACTTTAAGACTGCAAAAACAAGATCATGTTTTAAATGTGGCAGAAGCCTATTTTAATGTGTTGCGTCAGCAGGCGTTGAGTGTTGCATATTTACAAGAAGAAAAAGCTTTGCTTGAACAGCTCAATATGATGAATGCCAAACTCAAAGAAGGTTTGGTGGCGCGTAGTGATGTGAGTGAAGCAAATGCTCAATATCAAAATGCCAGAGCCAATCGTATTTCAACCAATGTTCAATTACTTTTGGCCCAAGAGCAGCTTTCTGAATATATTGGTTCTTATCAAGATAAACTTGCTGTACTGCGAAGTGATTTTAATTTTCAAAAGCCTTATCCGGCAGAACTTAATGACTGGCTTTCTTTGGCCCAGCAAAAAAACTTAAAGATCCAGCAAGCCCGTTTACAGCAAAAATATAGTGAAGATCAGCGCCGTGTAGAAAAGGCCGCGCTTTATCCTCAAATAGATGCTGTAGCAAGCTATGGCTATACTAAACAAACACCAGAGACACTCATTTCGACTGACGGAAAATTTGATCAGGTCGGGGTAGAAATGAACTGGAATTTATTCAATGGTGGACGTACCCGAACATCAATTAAAAAAGCCACTGTAGAAGCCAGTAAAGCGCAGGCACAACTTGATGCAGCCATTCGCCGTGCTAATGTCGATGTGAAAAGTGCCTTTATGCAGGTGGACACAGATCAAGCCAAACTTGAAGCAAGAAAGGCCGCAATGGATTCCTCTTCTTTAGTTTCTCAAGCCTCAAAAGCGAGTTATAACGAAGGCTTGAAAAGTATGGTTGATGTTTTATTGGCCCAACGTAATGCTTTTTCTGCAAAACAGGATTATCTTAATGCTCAGTATGACTATTTATTGAATGTGCTTCGTTTAAAAGCAGCGGTAGGCCAATTAGGTGAAAAAGATTTGGTCGAGCTTAATAGCTGGTTAACCTATCAGTAAGTAAATGCTTTTATCTGAAATTTAATTTTGTCATAAAAACTTAATGATTGCTGTGTTTTAATGCTCAATCATTTTATTCCTGCGCCATCATGTTGGAGGCTTCCCTTGAGTCCAAGTAATCCGGTGTTAACCCATCATATTTCTTCTCAATTTAATGAAGATTTGCAAGATGTAAACACAAAGTTTATGACCATGGGTGGCTTGGTCGAACAACAGGTTGCCAATGCAATTCATTCTTTACTTGATACAGACGCAAATTTAGCAATTGATGTTCAATTTAAAGATAATGCAGTCAATCAATATGAACGTGATATTGATGAAGGTTTGACGCTAATTTTAGCACGTCGTCATCCGGCAGCGATTGACTTACGTATGGTTATTGCCATGAGCAAAGCCAATACTGACCTTGAGCGTATTGGTGATGAAGCGGCAAAAATAGCCCGTATTGCACAAAATCTGTGTGAAGAGGGTGGTTCGCCTCGTGGCTACATGGAAACACGTCATATTGGTAACCAAGTTCGTGTCATGATTCATGATGCACTTGATGCTTTTGCACGTTTAGATGCAGATCAAGCTTTACGTGTACTTTTAGCCGATGCTGACATTGACCGCGAATATCAGTCTGCGACACGTACATTAATGACCTATATGATCGAAGATCCGCGCCATATTGCTCGTGTGATTAATGTGATGTGGGTTTTACGTTCATTAGAGCGTATTGGCGATCATGCTCGTAATATTGCTGAGCAGGTGATTTATATGGCGAAAGGCTTTGACGCTCGTCATACCAAAATTGAAGAAATTGAAGCAAAAGTTCACGAAAAGTAATCGTGAGCTGAAAATATTTAAAAGCCTTGTTTCAAGTAAGGCTTTTTTATTTTTAAAAATAATAGATAAAAAAATGTCCCGAACTTTGGGGGGAAGTTCAGGACAGAAAATCAAGTGCATAAACACGACAGGGATCGTGTTCTTCTTGCTATAGAGTGATATTAAGTTCTTCGCTTTTTGATGTCATGTAGAGTCCTGTGCTCTCTATGTAAGGCTTTTTATGTTTGTGTAAGTTTCACGTAAAAAAAGGCGGGTCTATGTATATAGACCCGCCTTTTTAATGATGATTAAGCTAAAACAAACCGATTATTCTGGTTTCCAGCCTTCAGCTTTTTCTACACTTTCATCATTATTGAAGAATTTCTCACGTTGTTCTTCAAGAAACTTTTTAGCTTCTGGTTCAAACACGTTTAAACGCTTTTCATTAATGAGCGTAGTTTGATGCTGCAACCATTCTTGCCATGCTTGCTTAGAAACATTTTCAAAAAAATCTTGGCCTTTAGCACCCGGGAAAGGAGCGAAGTCTAAACCTTCCATTTCCTTTTGATATTTACGGCAAAATACTTGACGACTCATGTTTTATCCTTAAGCGTATAACTGTTCTAAACGTGTATGGGCACGCGCAATCGCAGCTTCAACCTGTTTTGGTGAAGTTCCACCAATATGATCACGTGCATTTACAGAAGCTTCTAGGGTTAAGGCTTTATCAAATACATCTGCTGTAATTAGGTCAGAGAATTGTTGTAATTGCTCAAGTGTTAACTCAGATAAATCTTTTTCTTCAGCAACACCTAATGCAACAGCTTTACCTACAATTTCATGCGCATCACGGAACGCAACGCCTTTTTTCACTAAGTAGTCAGCAAGATCGGTTGCAGTTGAGAATCCACGAAGCGCAGCTTCACGCATAATTTCAATATTTGGCACCAATGCAGGAATCATGTCTGCAAATGCCATGAGTGAACCACGAACCGTATCGATCGCATCAAATAAAGGTTCTTTATCTTCTTGGTTATCTTTGTTGTACGCCAATGGTTGACCTTTCATGAGCGTAAGCAAGCTAATTAAGTCACCAAATACACGGCCAGACTTACCACGGATAAGTTCTGGAACATCCGGATTTTTCTTCTGCGGCATAATTGAAGAACCAGTACAGAAACGGTCAGGAATATTCACAAATTTGAACTGTGCAGAAGTCCAAAGAATGAGTTCTTCTGACATACGTGATAAATGCATCATGATCAGTGCAGCAGCTGCATTAAATTCGATGGCAAAGTCACGGTCAGATACGGCATCAAGCGAGTTTTCAGATACAGCTTCAAAACCTAAAAGTTCTGCTGTGTATGCGCGGTCAATTGGATAAGTTGTACCAGCAAGAGCGGCAGAACCAAGTGGCATGCGGTTAACGCGCTTACGACAGTCTTGAAGACGTTCAGTGTCACGTACCAACATTTCAAACCATGCAAGCAAGTGATGACCAAAAGTCACAGGCTGAGCAGTTTGTAGGTGTGTAAAGCCCGGCATAATTGTATTTACATTTTTGGCAGCCAAGCCTAACAAGCCTTTTTGTAAACGTTCTAATAATTTTAAAATATCATCAATTTCGTCGCGCAGGTAAAGACGAATATCAGTTGCAACCTGATCGTTACGGCTACGGCCTGTGTGTAATTTTTTACCTGTAATGCCAATACGTTGAGTCAAACGTGATTCAATGTTCATGTGAACATCTTCAAGATCGATGCGCCACTCAAAGTTTCCAGCCTCAATTTCTGAGCGAATGGTGCTTAAACCTTCAATAATGTCATCGCGTTCTGCTTCTGTAAGTACGCCAACTTTCGCAAGCATGGTAGCATGCGCAATCGAACCAGCGATGTCTTGCTTATAAAAACGTTGGTCAAACTGAACAGAGGCGGTAAATTCGGCTACAAAAGCGTCTGTCGCTTCAGAAAAACGACCACCCCACATACCTGAGGTTTGGTCTGGGGTTACTGAATTAGGGGGATTTGAAGATGTGGTCATGGTGGCTCAGTAAAATAAAAAAGAGTATATCACTTGCCGAAGCTCAACAAACAAAGTTGTTTCCTACAGCATACCGAAATCAAAATTCCTCCTATTTTTTTACGAAAAGCGGGCGTTGGCAACACTTATTCGAATTAATTATCGCAAGTAATGTTTTGGCACTGGTCTTGGCATTGGCTGAAGCGCAGTCTTGGCAAGCCTTAAGTGGGGGAAGACTTTTTCAATACATCATTTTTATTAACTGGGTAATATTGTCTTTTTTTGCCTTGGTTGAACGCTTTCAAGGTTTTTTTAGCAGTTTACGTCAAGAGTTTGCTTTGGCTATTGGTTTTGTGATGCTACAAGGCATTGTTGTTTTGACTACTTTAATGAGTAATTTTTTTCAGTTTGGTCTTTTAAATAAACATGCTTCTTTAACACAGGACTGGAGCATTTACTTTACCAATGTACCTTTATATCTAAGCTATGGAATATTACTCGGGGCTTTCTGCTTACGTTATTTATATGTCAGAGAACAGTGGTTGCATCAGCAGTATGCAGAATTAAATGCTCGTATTCAGGCCATGCAAGCGCGAATTCATCCTCACTTCTTATTTAATAGTCTAAATAATGTGGTCAGTTTAATTACGATAGATCCAGATAAAGCAGAAAGCATGCTTATTAGTTTGTCGCGGCTATTTCGCGCGAGCTTCCAAGAATTGAAGTTGGTGAGTCTGCATGAAGAAATCGAGCTCAGTAAACAATATTTAATGATTGAACAGGTTCGCTTGGGGGAGCGTTTAAAAGTAGATTGGAAGATCGAACTTTCACCTGTGCAACTCAAACAGATCACTATTCCTTTATTGACATTACAACCCTTGTTAGAGAATAGTATTTTTCATGGGGTAGAACCAATGATGGGTAAAGCAACCATAGGGGTATTGGTTGAAATATTGCAAAATCAGGTCAGTATAGTCATTACCAACCCATATACAGACGATACAATAAATTCACGGAAAGGGCATGGAATCGCTCTTGAAAATGTTAAGCAGCGCCTGAAAGCGTATTATGGGAACACCGTTAGATTTCAGGTTTATAAAGGCGAAGCTTTATATACCACTATTATGAGCTATCAATATCAAACAAAATAATAAGTCAGTCAGAGTTAACCATAAAAAAATGGACCAAGTTAACGGTGACAAGGAGGATGAATGAAGGTGCTAATTTGTGACGATGAACCACTTGCAGTGGAGCGTTTGTCACGTTTAGTTTCAAAGATGGGACATGAAGTTGTATCAACGGCTCATCATGGACAGGAGGCCTTAGAACAGGCACGGCTTCATCAACCGGATGTAATCTTACTTGATATTCAAATGCCAGGTATGAATGGTCTCGTCTGTGCAGAACAGTTAAGCCAGTTAAATCCTCGGCCTGCGATTGTGTTTTGTACCGCCTATGATCAGCATGCATTAGAAGCTTTTAAATCTCAGGCTCAAGCATATCTTCTTAAGCCGATTGATCCAGTAGAACTTGAACAAGCTTTTGGACAATTGACACAGCTTACTCGAGCACAGCTAAGTGCTTTGCCACCACATGAATTTTTACATGATCTAAAAACACAGCGCCATCAAATTGCTGCAAAAACCTATCGTGGCGTTGAGCTGATTCCTGTTGAGAATATCTATTATTTTTTAGCAGATCAGAAATATGTCACGGTGCGTCATCAAAACGGCAGTGTATTAATAGATGAAACATTAAAAGAACTTGAAACCGAATTTGCAGATCAGTTTATTCGTATTCATCGAAACGCGTTGGTTGCAGTTGCATATCTAGATGGGCTAGAGCTGGTTAGTTCGGGACAATATCAGGTTAGATTACGAGGTCTTGATGAAAGGCTTTCAGTGAGCCGTCGACATTTGTCTACGCTTAGAGAGCGAATTCATCAGCTCTAAATTTAAAAGAGTGATCTTGGACTTGCGAGATTTTACTTGCAATTTTAAGGGATCAAGTTAAGTTTAGGGTGTATTGTTTGACCAGCCCATGCTTGAATTTATGAAAACCTTGAAAATTGCTACGCGACAAAGCCCTCTTGCTCTTTGGCAGGCAGAACATATTCGTGCCCGTTTACAGGAGCTTCACCCTGATTTAACAGTGGAATTGGTTAAATTTGTCACGCAGGGCGATAAAATTTTAGATACGCCTTTAGCAAAAATTGGGGGCAAGGGGTTGTTCGTTAAAGAGTTGGAAGCAGCACTTTTAGATGGGCGTGCAGATTTGGCTGTACATTCAATGAAAGATGTCCCGATGGCTTTGCCAGAAGGTTTAACCTTAGCAGTGATTTGTGAGCGTGAAGATCCATTAGATGCTTTTGTTTCAAATCATTTTGAAACATTCGCTGATTTACCACAAGGTGCAAAAGTCGGCACATCAAGCTTGCGTCGAAAATCTCAGATTTTAAAACAACGTCCTGATTTGCAAATTATTGACTTGCGTGGAAATGTTGGTACACGTTTAGCGAAGCTAGATGAAGGTCAATACGATGCGATTATTCTGGCCAGTGCCGGTTTGAAGCGTCTAGGTTTGTCAGAACGTATCCGTCATTGTTTAACACCAGATATTAGTTTGCCTGCTGTGGGACAAGGTGCATTGGGTCTAGAATGCCGTGCAGCTGACCAAGATGTATTGGCTTTAATTCAACCTTTATTACACGAAGAAACAGATGTTTGTGTACGTGCTGAACGTGCATTTAATGCCTATCTTGAAGGTGGTTGTCAGGTCCCAATTGCAGGTTATGCCACACTACAAAATGGTCAAATCCATATCGAAGGTCGTGTTGGAAGTCCTGATGGCCAAACATTATTACGTGCGGAAATGACAGATGAAGCCAATAATGCTCAGCAATTGGGTGAGAACCTTGCTCGAAATTTACTTGATCAAGGTGCGGGTGAACTATTAAAGGCCCTCTACTAAACCATGTTGTTTATTAATACTCGACCTGATTCTCGTGCAGCTGAATTAACAGATGCTTTGCAAAATGAAGGTTATCAGGTTGAGTCTTTACCTCTTTTAGAACTCGTTGCTAAACCCTTTTCCGAACACTTACTTCAGCTTTACCAACAATTAATTAAGGCGCAAGCTATTGTTGTTGTCAGCCCAACAGCTGTTGAAATGGGCATGGAGTATTTAGCACAAAGTGGCTTAAAAATTAGCGATTTAAAACATATCCAATGGATTGCTGTAGGGCAGGCAACAGCAAATTGTCTAAATGAATATGGAATAGACGCACATATCCCAGATGTTGAAACCTCTGAGGGAATGTTGAACCTACCTATTCTGCACAATATGCACCAGACGGGTAGTGTGGCTTTTTGGCGGGGAGAAGGTGGTCGCCAATTTATGATGGAGACCTTGCAACAACAAGGAATTCAGATTTTAAATTTTGTTCTATATCATCGGCAGTGCCCGGAAGCTTCATATTCTACATTCAAACACCTGACACAGAATTCAAATTATAATTTAAATAAATGGCTGGTCTTAATTACCAGTGAGGCCAGCTGGAAATATTGGTTAGAGCTTTGTTCAAAAAATAATGTACAACCTGATGGTGTATATCTGGTTTTAGGACCTCGTCTTTTTCAAATTGTTAAAGAGTATCGCGATCAGCAACAGGCTCATTTTCACATTATTCAACTTGAAAATTTATCGCCTTCGGGGATGATTCATCACATTCAGGCATTATAAGGATTCATATGAGAAAACTTGTTTCTATCATCATTTTACTGGGCGTAGCTTGGTTGGCTAAGCTCAGTTACGATATGTGGCAAATTTCTCGTACTGTTCCCGAGCTCAAACAAAGTCTGCTGCAATCAGAACAGCACTATGCCAATTTAAATGATCAATTAGTTGCTTTACAGCGACAGTTGCAGAATCAACCCGTAAATACAGGGAATAAAACTAGTTCAGTGGTTCAACTAGATGCTCCACCGATAGGTATTGCCCCTACAGTTTTAATTAAACAAAAGTTAGATTTAATTCAATTTGCAATTGATCAGCAGCAATTGATTTATGCGGTTGATCAATTAAACCAGTTACAGCAATCGCTTGTGCACTATGAAATTGCTCCTGCATTGCAGCATAGCTTGAATCAATCGCTTGAGCAGGATAAACAGGCAGTTCAACAGTTCACTTTGGCTCAAAATCAACGTCATCAATTAATTGATGATTTATTACAGAACATTGATAAGAATATTCAACAAGCCTTAGCCCAGCCTAAACTTGAAATGGATCAATCCGAGACTGTGTCTTGGTGGAAAAAATGGTTCCGCATAGAAAAAGTAGAAACGCCGTCTATTAATTTAATGAGTCGAAGTGTCGTGCTGAAAGAAGTGCAATTAAGATTGTTAATTGCCGAACAGGCACTCAATCAAGGAAAAATGACTGAGTATCAAAATGAGTTGCAATCGGTGATGCAAAAGTTAGATGAAATGCCTGATGCAACCAGTCAGCAGTTAAAAAAACGTATTGCTAAAGTGGCACATTTATCGGTAGTGCCAGTTCCTAAACTCTCTACACTTGGGCTCATTGGCTCATAAGGAGGATATATGAAACACCTCCTGTGGGTTTATTTCGTAATCAGCTTAATACTCTTTGCAGCATTAGCTTTATTTAGTTATGGCTATGGAATGGGGTATGTTTATATTTATTGGCGACAATTGCAGTTGCAAACAAATGTCTGGGGGTTAACCCTTACTTTTGTAGTGATGAGTTTTATTGCTCAACTCGTATGGCTATGGATTAAACGTTATTCATCTCGTGAACAAAGAAAAAGTGAAAACATCTTCCAGTTTAAAAACCTTCACCCCTATGAACAATTAGGTATTGTCTGGTTATTAGAGGCTGCCGAAGATCAACGTGTATTTATTGAACGTGTTTTTACCCAATCAGGACTTTTAAAAAATATTATTGATGCCAAATTTTTGGTTTTAAGTGGCGACTATCCAAAAGCATTAGCTGCTCTCGATCAATCATCACCTATGGCATTTGAATTGGCAGAGTTACAACGAATTGAAATCTTTTTAGCTCAAAATGAAGCCGACCGCGCATTAACTCATCTCGAATTTTTATACCAACATCAGTTATCGCCTTGGTTACAAGAAATAGAAACTGCCTACCAGCAAAGATTAACTGCTCTGTGGGGGCAATTAGCGCTGCAACATCCATGGGTATATTTACGTTCCATGAAATATGGTTTGCTAGATGCGGAACACCGTGATTTATGGTTGCAGCAACTTCTTCAGCAATTTGATCAAGCTTCTATTGATGACTTACAGGCCTTACAGCAACGTTATTTAGATTTAGAGTCTGAAATTCAAACTCGACCTTATAGCAGTAAGTTGTTATGGCTAAAACTATTAGCCCGTATGCCAGATATGAGTATGCAACATGCGGCCTTAACCCTTCACTTGTTAAAAGAGCAGTTTGATCCAGAAGTATTTTATTTATGGTTTCAGCAACAACTGCTTAAACAGGTTCCTGACTATGCTGATGTTGAAGAAAAAATTATTCAATTTGAAAATCAATATATGAATCTGCCGGTTTTGACCTTCGCAAAATGGCATGTCTATATGGCAACTGGACGTCAAGCAGAAGCTGAAACATTATTAACATTATATCCAGATAATATTTTAATGAGCTATTTACGTATTAAGTCTACGCTTAAAGAAGATGAAGTGTTAATCAAACAGTTAAATCTAATCTTTGAAAATGATGCAAATTTTTTAAAGTTTAAAATATGAGGTAAAAATGAAAGAACTGTCTGTCTACCCGATAATATATGAACAGAAAGTCGCATGGGGAGATATGGACGCTTTTGGTCATGTCAATAATGTACAATATTATCGATATATTGAAAGCTCACGTATTTTATATATGGAAGCAATAAATATATTAACCCCCCAAATATATCCCGTTGTTGCTTCAAGTCAGTGTAAATATTTAAGGCCTGTTTTTTATCCCGATGTATTGAAAGTAGCGGTTCGCGTGGAAGAGATCCGTAATAGCGCATTCCGTATGGCCTATATATTATGGAGTGAAACCCAACAACAAATCGTGGCTACTGCTGAGGCTGTTCTGGTATGCATGGATAAATTAACAGAACGAAAATGTGAAATACCTCAGGAGATAAAACAAAAAATTATTGAACTAGAAAAATCAGTAGGACATGACTTAATACATTCATCTTAAATAAATATTAATAAAATATATTTCATTTATAATTGATAATGTAATTAAAAGGTAATTTTTTTAGTTATTCTGATGAACACGGCTTTCAAACTATTGCTTATTGAATAGATTATAAATAATATTGGTCTTGATTTTATGTTTTTAAATTTTGTCTGTATTATTTTGAATTGTCTGTAAGACTGGAGTATTTATTAATGAAACCGGATATCAGTGAATTATCTGTTGAAGAGTTAAAACGCTTACAAGAAGAAGCAGAAGCTTTAATTGCAAGTAAAAAAGATCAAGCAATTGAAGATGCTTATAATCAAATTATCGAGATTGCTGAAAATGTAGGTTTCAGTGTTGAACAACTTCTTGAGTTTGGTGCTCAAAAACGTAAGAAAACAACTCGTAAATCTGTTGAGCCTCGTTACCGCAACAAAAACAATGCTGAAGAGACTTGGACTGGTCGTGGTAAACAACCACGCTGGTTAGTTGCTGAAATTGAAAAAGGCGCAAAACTAGAAGATTTCTTAATCTAATCGTAGTGCCGATTTAAAAAGCCAAGCAAATTTGCTTGGCTTTTTTATTTATAAAGATATCTCAAAATCTTGCTATAAATATTATTTGAAAAATGAGTGTTTAAATTCTTCTTCAAATGAATTGTTGAGATCAAATGTGCATTTAGTTCAATGAGCACCAAGTTTTCATGATTTTGTCATACGTTCAACTTATAGTCTTAATACCAAAGCCAAGCCAGATTGCTTGGTTTTTTTATATGAAGTGAATTGGCGATGTTGAAAAAGTATGCATAATGTCAGACTAGGGAGCTACTCTCAAAATAAGGACGATAATTTGCATGTTGGTAAGGCTGAATGAAGAAAAAGTCTAAGCAATGGAAGTGGTGGTTTTTTGCCCTCATTGCATTTTTAATTTTTATTATTTTACAGATCCCAGCGACGTGGCTTATTTCTAAATTTTCAAAGAATAATCAAACTCTACACAATGTAAGCGGAAATATCTGGCAAGGCCAAGCAGATTGGCGGCGTGGTACGTTGAGAGGCTCGATTCATTGGAAAACTAGACCTCTAGACCTATTTTTATTACGGTTCGCTGCTGACGTAGATATCCATAGTGGAAATACCCAATTATCTGGGGTAATGGGTTATGGTGTGGGGAAAAAAGTAATTGTAAAGGCTATGAATGGTCAGGTCGCGCCTGAAACATTAAAACAAATTGTAAATTGGCAATGGCCTGCGAACAGTATTCAGCTTAAAGATATTGAGTTTAATTATAAAAAAGAGCAGGGTTTCGCCGCAGTTGATGGTCAATTGCATTGGGGTGGCGGTGCTTTAATTTATAATATCGGTGATCGTCAAGACCGTATGAATATGCCTTCTTTAAATGGGCAATTAACGCATCAAAATGGACAGTTGCAAGTTGATATACGTGATCAACGCAGTCAAAAAATGGCGAATCTTTTATTAGATGCCAATATGATGCTTGATGTGCAGCTCACGCAAAGATTATTGCTCAATATTCCATCTTATGATGGAAAAGCTGGTTTAGATACGTTTGTCATTAGTTCTCGTCAACCCTTAATACAAGGGGGTAACTAATGAAAGTATGGATTGAGAAATTACAGCAACTACAATGGCAAAAATTAGACCGGTTAAGTGTGGTTGTATTTGCCTTTTTGATTTTATGGTTGTGTTGGAAGTTAGCTTCATTATTTTGGTGGGTAATTGCGCCTCCTCAAATGATGCAATTTGATCGGGTAGAGTTAGGATCGCAGCAGCCACAAATTCCTAACATTAGTACTTTTTCGCTTTTTAATGAACCTTCAGCCAATGCAGCTCAGGAAAATGTCAACCTAGAATTACAAGGTGTGATGCTGGGTTATCCAAATCGTTTTTCCTCGGCTGTTATTAAGCTAGATAATATTGCTGATCGATATCGGGTGGGAGAAACAATAGGCTCTACCTCTTATCAGTTGGCGGAAGTTTATTGGGATCACGTGATATTGCGTCAAGGTAATGGAAGTACTCGTGAACTTCAGTTTAAAGGGTTGCCAAATGGTTTATATCAGCCTATGACACCAGATGCTTCACAACCTGCTACTACTGCGCCTCAGTCATCGGCACCTGTCAATACGACTCAAGAGGCGTTAGGACAGGCTATTCAGCAAATGCAAGGCAACCGTGAACAATATCTGCGTGACATGGGCGTTAGTGGGAACTCTACTGAGGGTTTTGAAGTTACAGAACGTACACCCACAGCGCTTCGAAATAAGTTAGGTTTAAGGCCGGGTGATCGGATTGTTTCTTTAAACGGTCAAACGGTTGGGCAGGGACAAACGGATGTGCAGTTACTTGAACAGGCTCGTCGAGCTGGGCAAGTGAAAATAGAAATAAAACGTGGTGATCAAGTGATGACCATACAACAAAATTTTTAGTGATAACACGTCACCATAAGAGTTAGGAATTATCGCAAGTTATGGCTTTATTGAATCATCAACGTCCACTTTGGGCATTACTTGCAGCAGCCCCATTGATTGCGACAGTGAGCAGCAGCGTCTATGCCCAAACATGGAAGATCAATTTACGTGATGCTGACTTAACTGCATTTATTAATGAAGTGGCAGACATTACGGGTAAAAACTTTGCAGTAGATCCGCGAGTGCGTGGCAATGTCACAGTAATATCGAATAAGCCCCTCAATAAAAATGAAGTTTATGACCTGTTTCTTGGGGTCTTAAATGTGAATGGAGTGGTAGCAATTCCTTCGGGGAATACCATTAAATTGGTTCCGGATAGCAATGTTAAAAACTCGGGAATTCCTTACGATTCGCGAAATAAATTGCGTGGTGATCAGATTGTTACTCGAGTCATTTGGCTTGAAAACACCAATCCTAATGATTTAATTCCAGCACTTCGTCCTTTAATGCCACAATTTGCGCATATGGCTGCAATTGCAGGGACTAATGCGCTGATTGTTTCGGACCGTGCGGCCAATATTTATCAACTTGAAAATATTATTCGTAATCTAGATGGTACTGGCCAGAATGATATTGAGGCAATAGGTCTTCAATCGAGCCAAGCTGAAGAAATCATTACCCAACTTGAGGCGATGAGTGCTACGGGGGCATCTAAAGATTTTAACGGTGCCCGTATCCGTATTATTGCAGACAACCGTACCAATCGTATTTTAGTAAAGGGCGATCCTGAAACGCGTAAGCGCATTCGCCATATGATTGAAATGCTGGATGTACCTTCGGCGGACCGTTTAGGTGGTTTAAAAGTTTTTCGCTTGAAATATGCAAGTGCAAAAAATTTATCTGAGATTTTACAAGGTCTTGTGACGGGACAGGCCGTTTCTTCATCGAATAGTAATAACAGTTCTTCTAATACATCGAATCCGATCAATAATTTGATGGGTAATAACCAGAATTCCAGTTCAAATTCTTCTGGTTCAAATGGTAGCTCAATTTCTACGCCATCTATTAATCTAAATGGTAATTCAAATAATAGTAATCAGAACAGTATCTCTAGCTTTAGCCAAAATGGCGTGAGCATTATTGCGGATAATGCCCAAAACTCATTAGTGGTTAAGGCAGATCCTCAATTGATGCGTGAAATTGAATCTGCTATTCAGCAGCTCGATGTTCGCCGTCAGCAAGTTCTGATTGAAGCTGCGATTATTGAAGTATCAGGAGATGATGCAGATCAACTTGGCATTCAATGGGCGCTAGGTGATTTATCTAGTGGGATTGGTTTACTTAGCTTTAGTAATGTCGGTGCTAGTTTATCTTCTATTGCTGCTGGTTATTTATCAGGTGGTTCGGCTGGAGCGGCATCTGCTATCGCTGGGGGAGCCAATAAAGGTAATGGGGCAACTTTGGCTCTGGGTAATTTTGAGAATTCCCGTAAGGCTTATGGTGCATTAATTCAAGCGCTTAAAACGAATACCAAATCAAATTTACTTTCGACGCCATCCATTGTGACGATGGATAATGAAGAAGCTTATATTGTTGTCGGTCAGAACGTACCCTTTGTAACGGGATCGGTTACTACCAATAGTACAGGTATTAATCCCTATACAACTGTTGAGCGAAAAGATGTTGGTGTGACATTAAAAGTTGTTCCACATATCGGTGAAGGCGGTACAGTTCGTCTGGAAGTTGAACAAGAAGTCTCTGCTGTTCAAGACAGTCGTGGACAAGCAGCTGACTTAGTGACAAGTAAACGTGCCATTAAAACTGCTGTTTTGGCCGAACATGGACAGACAGTGGTTCTGGGTGGTTTGGTATCGGACGATACGTCACTTTCAAGACAAGGCATACCTGGGCTGAGCAGTATCCCTTATGTTGGGCGATTGTTCCGCTCAGATAATAGAAGCAATGTAAAACGTAACCTTCTTGTTTTTATTCATCCAACAATTGTGGGTGATGCAAATGATGTGCGCCGTTTGTCTCAGCAGCGCTATAACCAGCTTTATAGTTTGCAATTGGCTATGGATAAAAATGGCAATTTTGCAAAACTGCCTGAGCAGGTTGATGATGTCTATAATCAAAAGATGACACCACCAAGTATTGCTCCTCAGTCAAAAAATTATCAACAGGTTCCTTCGGGTGGAAAAACCTCGACGGTAACTACACCTGTAGCGGTAGAGCCAGCAGTTCAAAAGCAAACATTACAGTTACCTAATCCTGAAGTTAATCGTACTAAAAATACAGTAACAACAACGACACTGCGCCCAAGCACAGCACAGTAGTAGCATGTTATGATTGATAAAAAATGAATGGGATATACGCATGACTTGGAAACTACAAGCAATTACTGGTGAAATTACTGGCCAAGAAATTAGTGTTGATCGTGATATGTTAGTAGGGCGTCATCAAGATGCCGATGTATTGTTACAAGCTGCTGAGATTTCACGTCGCCATGCTGCATTGCTTTTAAAAGATCAGGCGCTATGGGTGCAAGACCTTAATTCATCGAATGGCACATTTGTAAACGATATTCGTATTGAGCAAGAAAAGCAGCTGCATGATGGTGACATTGTTCAGTTCGCTAGTTTTAAATTTTCTGTATTCGCACCTGCACAGGCAATCACAGAATTACCTGAAATTGAAGCCGAGCCTGTAAATACAACATCATCTCCAGATTTAAGCGATCAAGGAATGCCGAGCCTTGCAGAGCGTGCTGCAGAAGTAGAAGTTCGTCGCGATGGTATGCCGCAGAATATTTCTATTCCAAAACCTGCACCTATTCCAGAAGGTGTAGATATCAATGCACAACAACAAACGCCTATCGCTTTTGATGAGCCAGTTTCTCGTGTTGCTGAAGAAAAGGAGCAACAGAAAAATGCTTCAGTTGGTTTAATCACGATTATTATTTTGGTAATTTTAGCTGTATTAGCATGGTTATTCTTTAAATAATCCGTTGCTGCTTTTACAATCAAGGCATGCTAAACGCATGCCTTTTTAATTTTGAGTAGAAAAAGATGTCTGTTGCACAACTAAATAAACGTAATTTAATTTTATTTGATCTAGATGGGACGCTAGTTGACTCTGCTGCTGATTTATATCGATCAATGAATTTAAGTTTAGAAGAACTAGAATGGCCTTTAGTAACAGAGAAACAAATACGAGAATGGGTGGGTAAAGGAGCATCAAAACTCTGTGAAAGTGTTCTACTTCATATTTTTGGAATATTAGACTCTGAACAACATAAACTCTTATTACAGAAATTTATTGATATATACAGTGTAGAACTCTGTGTAAATACTCAAATTTATCCTGGTGTAACCGAGTTTTTAAAACATTGTAAAACTTTAAATATACAGATGGCATGCGTTACCAATAAGCCTGTACAACTTGCCCAAGGTTTGCTTGATGCTTTACAGCTCTCTTCATATTTTCAAGTCGTACTTGGTGGGGATAGCTTACCTGAGAGAAAGCCTCATCCATTGCCATTATTGCATTGCATGCAAAGTCTAAAAATATCTTCTTCACAATCATTAATGATTGGCGATTCAAGTAATGATATTGAGGCTGCGCGTCGCGCGGGAATTGATTGTATTGTAGTTAGCTATGGCTATAATCATGGAGAAAATATCTATAATTGCCAACCTCAGCAAGTTGTTGATAGTTTGGCTGAGTTAATTATCTAATGAATGAAATGGAGATCAGCATGAATAAGCGTATGGTTTTTCGATGGCGTGTCTAAATCGAATCTAGAAAAACACCCTTTTAAATCGAAACCATATTAGAGAAGAATTCATGACTACATTAGCGCAATTTGAACAACTTAAGGCTTCAGGCTACAACACGATTCCAGTCTATCGCCAACGCTTAGCAGACACAGAAACTCCTTTATCTGTTTTTGCTCGTTTTAAAGACCAGACACAGGCTTATTTATTTGAGTCCGTCGAAGGCGGTGAAAATTGGGCGCGCTATTCTATGATTGGCTTAGGCGAGTCGACGGTGTTCTCATGTAATGCTGGTATTCTATCTATACAGCATGCTGATGGTTCAATCACACAACAAGATTGCCAAGATCCATTTCAATATATTCGTGAATTCCAGAAGCAGTTTAAAGTGCCTTCTGCTGAACTGTTACCAAACTTACCGAGTTTTACGGGCGGATTAGTGGGATATTTGGGCTATGATGCGGTTCGCTACATAGAACCACGTTTAAAAAATGTCCCTGCGGCTGATCCAATTACATTGCCAGATTTATGGTTAATGCTATCAAAGACGGTTATTGTCTTTGACAACCTTAAAGATACTTTATTCTTAATTGTTCATGCCGACACTACCCAGCCAAATGCTTATGAAGATGCTCAACAAAAGTTAGATCAATTAGAGCAATTGTTGGCTACACCAGTAAGTTTGCAAGCTAAGCCACATACACCTCCACATTTTGAATCAATTACCGGCAAAGAAAAATTCCTAGAGACCATAGAAAAGGTTAAAGAATACATCCGTGCAGGTGATGTGATGCAGGTTGTTCCGGGCCAGCGTATGGTTTCTGATTTTGATGGGGAAGCTTTACAGGTCTATCGTGCTTTGCGTCATTTAAATCCTTCGCCTTATTTATTTTTGGTACAAGGACAAACCATTACAGATAAAAAGCCATTTCATATTGTAGGGTCATCACCAGAAATTCTTTCTCGCCTCGAAAATGGTATTGCGACAGTACGTCCGCTTGCAGGTACCAGACCTCGTGGAAAAACTAAAGAAGAAGATATTGCTTTAGAAAAAGACTTACTTTCGGATGAAAAAGAAATCGCAGAGCATTTAATGCTGATTGACCTTGGTCGAAATGATGTCGGGCGAGTTTCTAAAATTGGAAAGGTCCAAGTGACTGATCAAATGGTGATTGAGCGCTATTCGCATGTCATGCACATTGTTTCAAATGTACAAGGTGAAGTTCGTGATGATATTGATGCGCTAGATGTATTTAAGGCGACTTTCCCTGCAGGTACTTTGTCAGGTGCACCAAAAATTCGTGCAATGGAAATTATTGATGAAGTTGAGCCTGTAAAAAGAGGTGTCTTTGGTGGGGCAGTAGGATATTTAGGGTGGCACGGTGAAATGGATATGTCGATTGCAATCCGTACTTGTGTTATCCGAGATAAAAAAGTCTATGTACAGGCTGGAGCAGGTCTGGTTGCGGACTCAAATCCTGAATCTGAATGGAATGAAACGCAAATAAAAGCTCGCGCAGTGATCAAAGCGGTTGAATTATCGTCAAACGGATTGATTTTATAAGTTTTTAGCGGTTTTTTTAAAAAAACCGCTTGCATCGTTTGGAAGTTTTGCTAAACTGCACACCGTTCCGATACGAAACGTACGAAACACTAAGAAGAGCCGGCATAGCTCAGTTGGTAGAGCAACTGACTTGTAATCAGTAGGTCCACAGTTCGAATCCGTGTGCCGGCACCATCTTAAAGGTGTGTGGTTGTGAAGTAAAGAACAACACTGAAATAAGTGTGATATGGTGAGATTCCCGAGCGGTCAAAGGGGGCGGACTGTAACTCCGCTACGAAAGTTTCGAAGGTTCGAATCCTTCTCTCACCACCATTAACTTCGATTGAAGTGGTATATATACCAACACAGTGCGGGAGTAGCTCAGTTGGTAGAGCGGCAGCCTTCCAAGCTGCATGTCGCGAGTTCGATCCTCGTCTCCCGCTCCATCGAAGGATAATCGCTCTTATAGCTCAGTGGTAGAGCACTCCCTTGGTAAGGGAGAGGTCTCGAGTTCAAATCTCGATAAGAGCTCCAGATACAGTTTAGTAGATTTTCTACAAAGATTTAAAAAGCAGGCTTATTAGTCTGCTTTTCAAGTATTGGGTGTTTGATTTTTTTGGCGATATGTCGATGCTGGGTTTTTGCTCAGAATTGTGTTCGACGTAAACGAGGACTATAAACATGGCTAAGGCTAAGTTTGAACGTAATAAGCC
>NZ_LRPE01000007.1 GCF_001605885.1 Acinetobacter lactucae
TTACACTACTATAAAAATATGAAATTAATAAACTAATTGTATAACAATCAATAAGTGAAGATCTAAAAGTATTTTTTTATTTTAATTTACTTTATTAGACATACTTCACATTACTCTAAGGGATAAGAAAGAGGGGGCATGGCTATGCGTATTTATGCATATATGCGAATAAATCCAAATATTGAGGATTTACAAAAAGAAAAAGAATCTTTTACTTCTGTACTAGCAAGCTTTAATCATAAAGTTCATCCAAATAGAGTTATTCTTGAATTAGTATCAGTAGATAAATCTATTATTATACGGAGTATTTTTTTTAATCTAATTAATTATTCCTTGGAGGAGGGTGACTTTTTAATTGTTAAAGGTATTGATTGTTTAGGAAATAGTTTTAAAGAAATATTATCTACAATTATTTTAATTGAAAAAAAGGAAATTAAATTAATTATATTGGATTATACAAATAGTGAGTTGAAAGGAGATACTAAAAATAGCTTTATTCATTTTATCGAAATTAATATTGGTTTTGAAAAACTTTTCATATCTGATCAATCTGTACAAAAAAACTATAGATTATCTAAAAAGGTTGGTAGACCTGAAAAATTAACGAATGATCAAAAACAGGATGTTATTAATAAGTTTAAAAAAGGATTTAGTGTATATTCTTTAGCTAAGGATCTTGCTGTTTCAAGGACTGTAATCCAAAGAGTAATTGAAAAATCCAATGATTAATTATATGAGTAATATTAAATTTAATAATGGATTGAAATAATTTAGTTTTTGTTGCGTATTAAATTGTGTTTTAATTTTTAATTTAATGCGTATTAAATTAAAAATTAATTTTAAAATTAAATTCATATTGATATTTTTATTTTTTATTCATATTGTTGTATGTGTTATATAAAATAATTTTAATTTATTAACAGTTATATTGGATAGCTATGTAGTTGGTTTTTATGATCTGGTAAAATTAAATATGGATAATAGTATTGATTTAGAGAAATGGAAGTGCTCTAAATGTAATGGTTTTATTGTAGTTGATCATTCAAAAATTCAAAAAGAAGATTCTGTGCAATTTGTATATAGACGAATAACTAATAATGATTCTATTTATTTTATTTATAGAGTTGGCATGGTGGTAGACCGAAAAGAAAAATTATTAACTATTAAGTATAAGAGTAGGTTATATAAGGTGCTGGATAGTGGTACTTATCCTGTAAATGCGCCAGCTCTTATTGTCTATAATATGTTTTGGATTTGTGGTTGTTAGTGTCTGAATATTAAAAAGGCTTATTTTAGCCAGTTAAAATTAATATAAATTTTAAATTTCTATATTGTTGATTTTTCTTTATTTTATCTGTTGTTTTCTAATTTAATGAAATATGTCTTAAATAAAAAACCGCTATAGATATAGCGGTTTTTTATTTAACAGATGCTTAAACTTACCAGCTTAACGCACCACCAGTTTGGTAGTCAGTTACGCGTGTTTCAAAGAAGTTCTTCTCTTTACGTAAGTCCATCATCTCAGACATCCACGCAAATGGATTAGTTACACCAGCAAATTGCTCTGGTAAACCTAACTGAGATAAACGACGGTTACAGATGAATTTCAAATATTCTTCCATCATGCTTGCGTTCATACCCAATACACCGCGTGGCATTGTGTCACGTGCATATTCGATTTCAAGCATCGTACCTTCAACAATCATTTGAACCACTTCTTGTTGGAACTCAGCAGTCCAAAGGTGAGGGTTCTCAATCTTGATTTGGTTAATCATGTCGATACCAAAGTTCAAGTGCATAGATTCATCACGCAAGATGTATTGGAACTGCTCAGCAACACCGTTCATCTTGTTACGACGACCCATACTCAAAATTTGAGTAAAGCCACAGTAGAAGAAGATCCCTTCAAGTACACAGTAGAACGCGATCAGGTTACGAAGTAAACGCTGGTCGTTTTCAGGTGTGCCCGTATGGAAATTAGGATCAGTTAAAGACTGAGTATATTTCAAGCCCCAAGCTGCTTTACGTGCAACAGATGGAACTTCACGGTACATGTTGAAGACTTCGCCTTCGTCCATACCTAAAGATTCGATACAGTATTGGTAAGCGTGAGTGTGAATCGCTTCTTCAAACGCTTGACGCAAGATGTACTGACGGCATTCAGGGTTAGTAATGTGACGGTAAATCGCCAATACCAAATTGTTTGCAACCAAAGAGTCCGCAGTCGAGAAGAAACCTAAAGAACGCATAACAATAGTACGCTCATCTTCGGTCAAGCCATTTTCAGACTTCCAAAGCGCGATGTCATGGTTCATGTTAACTTCTTGAGGCATCCAGTGGTTTGCACACCCGTCAAGATATTTCTGCCAAGCCCACTCATATTTAAATGGTACAAGTTGGTTCAAGTCCGCACGACAGTTAATCATTGCTTTGTCGTCAACTTGAACACGTTGAGCTCCCATTTCTAGCTCTTCAAGGCCAGGGGCAACGTCTAAATGTTCTAAGGCTTGAGCGGCTCTAGCCACTGTATCGGAGGCAACTGTTGGTCGCACGGAATGGGTTCCAGCGGATTGTGGAGCTGCCATGCTCGGCGATGATGGCTGCGCAGTAGATACATTCTGCGAATCTGACGCTTTTTCCGATTGGACGGGCGCAGACTTGTGTTCAGGTGTAGTCGGTTTTTGCGAATCATCTTCAAAATCGTCCCAACTAAGGATAGACATTTTTGTTCTCTCTTCGTTGTATATATCTATATTTGACATCTCTTAAACGAAGATGTCCCTACTATACGCTTTTAATGTGTAAACAAAATTAAGTTTTATTGATGCATGACCAAATTTTGGGCCTTTGGTCTCTACTCACTACAACTTATTTTGTTTACGCTGCTGCTTACGTATTGTGATAAATGCGTAAACCATCGGCATATAAAAGAAAATAAAGGCAAAGATTAAAACTCCAACACCAAGCATATAGTTATGGCTGAGATGAGAAAGCATAATCTTTACCTCTTTTAAGATTGCTCTTTAGTGAAAAAGAGCAACCTTATTGAATGTTATTGGCAAGCTTCACAATCAGGGTTGTCGATTGAACAAGCCATTGGTACTGGAGCTGCTTGAGTAAAGCCTTCTTCTTCAACCGCTGCTTCTGGTTTCTTCGCTTCTACCACAGGGGCAGCAACCGCCGCTGCTTCAACAGTCGCAGGTTTAACTGCGTTTAAAGCACCTGTGTTGATTGTAGATTTTTCAGCAGAAGTTGCACCTAAAGCTCGGAGGTAATAAGTCGTCTTAAGACCACGTAACCATGCCATCTTATAAGTGATGTCAAGTTTCTTACCGTTTGCACCAGAGATGTAAAGGTTAAGCGATTGAGCTTGATCAATCCATTTTTGACGGCGTGATGCAGCATCAACGATCCAACGTGTATCTACTTCAAACGCAGTAGCAAAGATTGCTTTTAATTCTTCAGGAATACGAGCAATTTTTTGTACTGAACCTTCAAAGTGTTTAAGGTCATTCACCATTACAGTGTCCCAAAGACCACGATCTTTTAATGCACGAACGAGGTAAGGGTTAATTACAGTGAACTCACCAGACAAGTTAGATTTCACATATAAGTTTTGGAATGTTGGCTCAATAGACTGAGAAACACCACAAATGTTAGAGATGGTTGCAGTTGGAGCAATTGCCATCACGTTTGAGTTACGCATACCGTCTTTTTGAACTTTGGCACGTAAAGTGTCCCAGTCTAAACGTTGAGTACGGTCAACTTCGAACATGCGCTCTGGACGAGACTTCGCAACAATTTCTAAAGAGTCGATTGGAAGGATACCTTGATCCCACAATGAACCTTTGAATGTTGAGTAAGCACCGCGTTCAACAGCCAAGTTGCTTGAAGTTTCAATCGCGTAGTAGCTAATTACTTCCATTGATTCATCTGCAAAATCAACAGCAGCGTCTGAACCGTAAGCAATACCCATTTCATATAGAGCATCTTGGAAGCCCATGATACCCATACCCACAGGGCGGTGTTTCAAGTTCGAGTTTTTTGCTTGTGGTACAGCGTAGTAGTTAATGTCGATCACGTTATCGAGCATACGTACAGCTGTTTTAATGGTGCGAGCTAATTTCTCACGGTCTAACACACCACCTTGAACGTGTTGTACAAGGTTGATCGAACCCAAGTTACATACTGCAATTTCGTCTTGATTTGTGTTCAAGGTAATTTCAGTACATAAGTTAGATGAGTGAACTACGCCAACATGTTGTTGTGGTGAACGTAAGTTACATACATCTTTGAACGTAATCCACGGGTGACCAGTTTCAAACAACATAGAAAGCATTTTGCGCCATAAATCTTTAGCACGTACTTTCTTGTGTAGCATGTTGGTTTCTTTCGCTACAGACTCATAGTAAGCATAACGCTCGGCAAATTCAGCACCAGTTAAGTCGTGCAAGTCTGGAGTTTCAGAAGGAGTAAATAATGTCCATTCACCATCTTCAAATACACGTTGCATAAACAAGTCTGGAACCCAGTTCGCAGTGTTCATGTCGTGAGTACGGCGACGGTCATCACCCGTGTTTTTACGAAGCTCTAAGAACTCTTCGATGTCTAAGTGCCAAGTTTCCAGGTATGCACACACAGCACCTTTACGCTTACCACCTTGGTTTACTGCAACAGCTGTATCGTTCGCAACTTTCAAGAATGGAACAACACCCTGAGACTTACCGTTGGTACCTTTAATATAAGAGTTCAAGGCACGAACAGGCGTCCAGTCATTACCTAAACCACCAGCCCATTTAGAAAGCATTGCGTTGTCACGCATTGCGCCATAAATGTCATAAAGGTCATCGCCAATTGTTGTTAAGTAACAACTTGAAAGCTGTGGACGTAATGTACCTGAGTTAAACAGGGTAGGCGTAGAAGCCATGTAGTCGAAGCTAGACAATAAGTTATAGAACTCAATTGCACGCTCTTCTTTATCTTGTTCATTGAGTGCAAGACCCATCGACACACGCATGAAGAATAATTGTGGTAATTCGAAGCGAACGCCGTTTGAGTGAATGAAGTAACGGTCAAATAAAGTCTGTAAACCTAAGTAGGTGAACTGATTAGAACGTTCTGGCTGAATTGCTGCAGATAATTTTTCTAAGTCGAAGTCAAGCAAGTCAGGAGAAAGCAAATCAAGCTCAACACCTTTTTTCAAGAATGCTTCAAGTGCATTATTTTCAGGTGTATCTGTTGATAAGCCTAAGAACGTTAAACCAGTGCTCACTAATTCGTTACAAAGCAAACGTGCAGTCACGTAAGTGTAGTTTGGTTCTTGTTCAATACGGGTACGTGTTGCCATCATCATTGTAGTGGCAATATCACTTTCTTTTACGCCGTTATATAAGTTTTTAACGGTTTCATCGACAATCGCTTGAACGTCAATACCTTCCAAACCTTCAGCTGCTTTAGAAACAGTTGCTTGCAATGCACTTAAATCAAGTGGCTGAAGCTGACCGTTTATGTCGGTAACTTGTAAAGTAGGGTGGTGGTTTGAGTTCGTTTGCTGACGAGCGCTAGCACGTTGTTCACGGTAAATCACATAAGCACGGGCAACCTTTTGTTCCCCAGTACGCATTAAAGCAAGTTCTACTTGATCTTGAATTTCTTCAATATGGATCGTACCGCCTGATGGTAAACGGCGAGTAAAAGTATTTAAGACCATTTCCGTCAACTGGGTAATACGGTCATGAATACGGCTAGAATCCGAACTCTGTTGACCTTCCACAGCAAGAAAAGCTTTACCAATCGCAACTGAAATTTTCTCTGCATCAAATGCAGCAACATCTCCAGTGCGCTTAATCACCTGAATTTGACCGGGAGTCGAAGTAATTACGCTCATGCCAGCATAGCTCCATTGTCACTTTTGTTATGTTCATAGACCGTTTGAACCGAGCAAAAAACATGCCACGATATTTGAGGGATAAACACAAGACTTAGTAGTTAAAGTTTATTTTCAACACAAGATACGGGATTTTTCATAGCAGATCAATCTTGACTTTTTAGTAATTTTTTATCTGTATGATTTGATGGGAGATAGCATAGCAAAGCTGTTAAAAATCACTTATAGATAAGTTTGTGGATAACTCAAAAAACAAACACTTAAATAAATTTAAACTAAACAGAGAAATAATTTGTTTAATATTCATACATTGGAAATATGAATAGAATATGAAATTTAATAACAATAAATAAATCTTAAAAACACGTGAAAATTCAAAGGTTAATAAAATGCAACAAAATACGATTGTCATGTATCAGTTTGGTGAACGCCTACTTGTTTACAATGTAAACGTGTGTATATTGCAAATGATAAACGAATGTATCTGCAAGATTTTTAAGATGCATGAAACGAGATTTATAGGGGCAATGATATGAGCCAAGAAGAAAAGTTACCAAAGATTCTGATCGTTGAAGATGACGAGCGCTTAGCGCGTTTAACTCAAGAATATTTAATTCGCAACGGTTTAGAAGTTGGTGTAGAAACTGATGGTAACCGTGCAATTCGTCGTATTATTAGTGAACAACCAGATCTAGTGGTCTTGGATGTCATGTTGCCGGGTGCCGATGGCTTAACAGTTTGCCGTGAAGTTCGTCCACATTACCATCAACCGATTCTTATGTTGACTGCACGTACAGAAGATATGGATCAGGTACTTGGTTTAGAAATGGGCGCAGATGACTATGTCGCTAAACCTGTTCAACCGCGTGTTCTTTTAGCGCGTATCCGTGCACTCTTACGTCGCACAGACAAAACTGTAGAAGATGAAGTTGCACAGCGTATCGAGTTTGATGACCTTGTCATCGACAATGGCGGTCGTTCTGTAACGCTAAATGGTGAACTTGTTGACTTCACTAGCGCAGAATATGACCTATTATGGTTGCTTGCATCAAATGCTGGTCGTATCTTATCGCGTGAAGATATCTTCGAACGTTTACGTGGTATCGAATACGATGGTCAGGACCGTTCAATCGATGTCCGTATTTCACGTATTCGTCCAAAAATTGGCGATGATCCTGAAAACCCAAAACGTATTAAAACAGTACGTAGTAAAGGTTACTTGTTCGTTAAAGAAACCAATGGGTTATAAGATCGGAATAAACTTCCTATAAGGTTGGTCGAGTGTTTAAACACAGTATATTCCTGCGAATATATGCGGGACTGGTAATTCTTGTTGTTTTGGTTGCTGTCTTTGGTTATTTGCTTGTACAAATTATCAATTATCAACGGGCACAAGAATACCGAGAATCTTTAACCGATGGTATTTCTTATGTCATTAGTGAGGGAGTCGCTCGACAACCGGGGAAGCAACAGAAAATAGATTGGGTTTCTGATGCGTCAGATTTATTGGAACTTCCAATTTACTATACTGATGCAAGTAAGGTTGAGTTATCTCGTACCGAGAAAAAACGAATCGAAGCTCAAAAATCTGTTGTCCGTTACGATGCCAGTAATAGTATTGCGTATATCATTATTGGCTTACGTGACGACCCACAACATTATTTATCTATAAAAGTAGACAAAATTAGTGAGCGCCAAATGAAGGCTCTCCCTATTTTTGTACTTGATTATCTAATGTTTTATCCGGGGCAAGAACAAGAATATCTTGCCAAGATTCAAAAACATTTCTCTTATCCAATTAATATCTACAATATTCAAGATATTAATCTGGACTCTGAGCAAATTGGCCGTTTGCGCCAAGACCAAAGTGTCATGTTGTACAAAGATAGTGCAACAATGCGTGGCACAACCATTTCAATCGTATCTCCAATACCAAGTCATCCTACACAAGTTCTCGTGCTTGGACCGGTTCCAATGTTTAACTGGATGCCTTTACAGCTTTCGGCAGGGATTACCTTATTTAGCCTATTCTTACTGAGCTTAGGTGTTTATGGGTTGATTTTGCCGCTAGAGCGTAAAATTCGCCAAGTACGTTATGCATTAAACCGCATGAAGTCTGGTGATTTGTCATTGCGTGTTCCTATTGAAGGAAGTGACGAAATGGCAAACTTGGCATCAAGTTATAACAACATGTCTGATCATATTCAGCGTTTAATTGAGGCTCAGCGTGAGTTAATGAGAGCTGTATCTCATGAGCTTAGAACGCCAGTTGCCCGCATTCGTTTTGGTACAGAGATGTTGGCTGAAGAAGACGATTACAATCATCGTATGCATCAGGTCGATATGATTGATAAAGATATTGAAGCACTCAATACTTTAATTGATGAAATCATGACTTATGCAAAACTAGAGCAGGGCACACCTTCACTAGATTTTGATGAAATTACTTTATTTGATGTATTGGATCAGGTTGCGGTCGAAACCGAAGCTTTAAAAACGCAAAAAGAAATTGAACTTGTTGCTCCGCCACTTTATGTGAAAGTAGACGCAGAGCGTCGTTATTTACATCGTGTTGTTCAAAACTTGGTGGGTAACGCGGTTCGTTATTGCGATAATAAAGTTCGGATTACCGGTGGTATCCACAGTGATGGCATGGCCTTTGTTTGTGTTGAAGATGATGGCGCAGGTATTCCTGAACAAGACCGTAAAAGAGTATTTGAAGCTTTTGCCCGTTTAGACGATAGCCGTACTCGTGCGTCAGGTGGTTATGGTTTAGGGTTGTCTATTGTAAGTCGTATTGCTTACTGGTTTGGTGGTGAAATTAAAGTGGATGAAAGCCCAACTTTGGGTGGCGCTCGTTTTATCATGACATGGCCAGCAAAACGCTTTAAACAGCCTCCTTTAAAAGCCAATAAAAAAGCACCTTCATAAGGTGCTTTTTTATTGAGCTATTTATAATTGAGTCGCATCTGGTTCCAAAATAGGTTTCCCGCTTCTTAAGCTGGTTAACGCCTCGGAATTAAAGTCGATCAGTAATGAATTATTTTTTGCATCAATCTGGTATTTTTGAATAAGAGGTTGATCTCCATTAATTGTTTCTATTTTATATTCATCTGCAATATGCAAAATACCTTCTAGGTTTGTTGTGGTTGACGCAAAATCCTGTCTAAATATTTCATAGACATCCCGCAAGTCAAAAATTGCATTGTTAGCATCTGGATGTTTGTGAATATAGCTTTCTATATGTCGCACAAGTAGCTGTGCAAACAAGTAGTAATTTGGTTTATGCGTATATTCTAGAGTCATGCATTTTTCTCCTTATTATCTGTTATTAGCATACATGGCAAAACACAGGTTATTGTATAAAATTCATTACACTAGATGATGAAATGAAAAAATTATAAAGATATAAAGACTCGATTACGCCCTTGGCGCTTTGCTTGATATAAAGCATCATCTGCTTCTTTAAATAAACTTTCAATCGCTCGATGAGAAGATGGGGAATATAAGCTTATACCAATACTGACTTGTATAAAAATGGGTAATTTCCCATAAATATAAATGGGTTGCTGGCTAATTTTAATTCGTATTTGTTCTGCAAGTTCAAAAGCACTTTCCTTAGTGGTATCTGCAATAAAAATGGCAAATTCTTCACCGCCCAAGCGGCCCAACAAATCATGAGGATGCAGAATATTTTGAATCGTGGTGACACAAGTCTGTAGCGCACGATCACCGATTTGATGCCCGTAGTTGTCGTTGACTTGTTTGAAATGGTCGACATCCAACATGAAAAAAGCTGAGGTTTTATTTTCTTTTTGTACTTTTTCTTGAAGTAATCTGACTGACTGTAAAAACTGACGTCGAGTCAGACTTGAAGTTAGTTCATCATGTGCAATCGCATGTTGAAGCTTTTGAATTAACTCTGAATGCAAAACACTAATACTCGAAACTGTCAGAGGGGCAATCGT
The DNA here is from genome assembly GCF_001605885.1 of Acinetobacter lactucae. Classification (GTDB taxonomy): domain Bacteria; phylum Pseudomonadota; class Gammaproteobacteria; order Pseudomonadales; family Moraxellaceae; genus Acinetobacter; species Acinetobacter lactucae. The sequence goes on from NZ_LRPE01000007.1 coordinate 9,856, forward strand.
CATCATGATTAACCCTATACGGATTGAAATCGTATTGCTGAAATAGTCATTCGGGTAGAGTAAAAGGTAGTGCCCAGAGACATGATAAATAATATAAGCACTGGTAAAGCTTGTAATGAGTGCAACAACAATAGGTTTGTAGCGAATAGCACACCAGATGAGTGCAGCAATTGGGTAGAGGAGTGAACCGGGACCAGAATCATAATAACTGGCTGCGATAGAAATAAGGACAGCCACGAAAGGTAAGAGGTCGGTTGCGTGTAAACCACGATTTCTTGAGAAGGAATGTTTTATCTGACTATATTGAGGGATGTTCAGTATGATTGGTAAAAGAAGTAAGGCATTTTGCAATTCTGAGGTAAACCAGTAACCAAATTCATCCAACAAGCCACCAAGCATAAATTTAGTATTAAACATAGGCACAAAAGTTGCTGCAAACAATCCGCCTACTACGCTACCGACCCCACATAAAGCAAATAAAAATAAGTAAGAATAACCTCGGTAAGCGGCTTTAATATACTGATTAAAAAACATGTAGAGCGCAAACGTAGTAACAACATAAAGAAAGTTTGAAGTTGTTAAAACGAGTGTGAGAGCAAATGGCGTACCCTGAAATAGATCGGCAATAACATAGCCGCTATATGCACCTAAAAATGTACCTAGTCGGCGTGTGCTTGGAAAGCGAATGAGTAACCCAAGCAAAACCGAGTTGGCAGGCCAAAAAAATGCGAGAAAACTTAAAGGACGAGATGCGATGCCGATGAAACAACATACTGCAATAATGAAGCTAAAGAGGAGAAAAAGTTTTAAAAAGGAGAGAAATGAAAATTCACGAAGTGAGTATGGCATCAGCTGCCCTTAATGATAAATACTCTTATCCAAGAGTAATAAAATATTATGCATGATTAAACATTCATCATAATTCAGAGGAGAAGCTGAATACAATAAAAAACAAACTAATATTATAAAAAAGTAAGTTATAAAAACTTAATCAGGGCTTCAACTGTGTAAATATTCTAAAATTAAAAAATGAAAAAAATCATCATAAACAAAAAAACTATTAAATAAACCGATTATGTGCGGTGAAACCCCCCTTACAACACATAGATGAATAGTTTTGTCTATAAAATCATCCGAAAGACTAAGACGCTTCAACTAGCATGGGAAATTAGAAATCAGGTACAATTGGCGGGATTAATTTTGTGTTTGGTGTATTTGAAGGCCAATACATACATTCTTTGTTAAATAATAGGCCTGCCAGGAGTTATCCCCGCATGAGTGCCATTACTCCATACGACTGGGCGATTATCGCCTTCGTGATCGGCGTTACATTTCTTTGCGTCTTTATGCTCACAGTTCCCTTACTCCTCGGGGGAAAATCGTGGGGACGTGCTAAGCAAGAGCAGTTTGAATCAGGTGTCGTGAGTGCTGGTGGCGCTCGCATTCGCCTGTCTGCAAAGTTCTATTTAGTTGCAATTTTCTTTGTTGTCTTCGACTTAGAGGCTCTTTACCTCTATGCATGGTCTACTTCTGTGCGTGAAGTAGGGTGGTTGGGATATACCACTGTTGTGATCTTTGTCGTTGATTTATTGATTGCGCTTGTTTATGCCTTCTCTGTAGGTGCTCTAAGTTGGTCGCCAGCAGATCGCCGTAAATCAGCAGGTGAGGCGATTAAAGTCGGTTCACCAACAATGAACATTGCTGAAATTACACGCTTTAACTCTATTGAAGAGCTCGTAACTGACCCTACAGGCCAGATTCCAGCTCAATCATCAGGTCGTGTTAAGTCAAAAACTACACCTGCATTGTCATCTGAAAAGGAGTAAGTCGGGATGAAATATACTCTGACCCGCGCGAATCCGGATGCTGATCAATACCCATTGCAAGAACGTCAAATTGTGACGGATCCGCTTGAAGAGGAAGTGAATAAAAACGTATTCATGACTCGTTTAGAGGATGTCTTGCATACAGCAGTAAACTGGGGACGTAAAAACTCCTTGTGGCCATTTAACTTTGGTACCTCATGTTGTTACGTCGAATATGCAACGACCTTAACAGGCGTGCATGACTTGTCACGTTTCGGTGCAGAGGTTATCCGTGCTTCACCTCGTCAGGCTGACTTGATGATTGTTGCAGGGACCTGTTTCGTAAAAATGGCACCAGTTATTCAGCGTCTGTATGAACAGATGTTAGAGCCTAAATGGGTCATTTCGATGGGTGCTTGTGCAAACTCTGGAGGTATGTACGACATCTATTCAGTAGTACAAGGTGTAGACAAAATTATTCCTGTTGACGTGTACGTCCCAGGTTGTCCGCCTCGTCCTGAAGCATTAATTCAAGCTTTAATGCTTTTACAAGACCAGATTCAATTAGAGCGACGCCCGCTTTCTGCCGTGATCGGTGATGATCTTCAGCCAGTGTATAAGCCAAAGATGATGCCAGAACGTGATCGTAAGAATGCAGAGCGTATTGCCGTTAAAAACTTACGCTCTATGGATGAGATTAAATAATTTTTTGACGGTGTTTTGACATATCTAACTGATATGTTCATCGAGAAAATTGACAGAATTTGTATTAAATAGGAAGCCAAGCCAATGGCTGAAACTGACATTGCTATGCCAGAGTCAACAGCAGTTGATTCACGCCCAGCATTTGCAATCGTAGAAGAGCTCAAAACCAAATTTGGTGAGAACTTTTACGTGCAGGCGACTTTTGAAGAGTTTCCAACAGTCTGGGTTGAGCGCGCACGCGTGCACGAAGTCCTTATGTTCCTGCGTAAAGTGGAACGTCCGTATGTAATGCTGTTTGACTTATCTGCGATGGATGAACGTTTACGTATTCATCGTGATGGCTTACCAGCATCTGACTTCACTGTGTTCTATCATTTATTATCGCTTGAGCGTAATAGTGACATTCGTATCAAGGTTGCCTTGAACGAAAATGATCTTAACATTCCGACAGCGACAAATATCTGGCCAAATGCCAACTGGTATGAACGTGAAGCTTACGATATGTTCGGTATCAATTTCGAAGGGCATCCAATGCTCCGTCGTATTTTGTTGCCAACCTATTGGGAAGGTCATCCGCTTCGTAAAGAATATTCAGCACGTGCGACAGAATATACGCCGTACATGCAAGACAAAGCGAAACAAGACTTTGAACAAGAGCACTTACGTTTTGTGCCGGAAGACTGGGGTCTTAAGCGTGGTAACGCTGATGAAGACTTCATGTTCTTGAACTTGGGTCCTAACCATCCATCTGCACATGGTGCGTTCCGTGTTGTATTGCAGCTAGATGGCGAAGAAGTGAAAGACTGTGTACCTGATATCGGTTATCACCACCGTGGTGTGGAAAAGATGGCTGAACGTCAAACATGGCATTCTTTCATTCCTTATACTGACCGTGTTGACTACTTAGGTGGTTGTGCTCAAAACATGCCGTATGTGATGGCTGTCGAGCAAATGGCTGGTATTAAAGTTCCTGAACGTGCGCAAGTGATTCGTGTCATGTTGAACGAATTGTTCCGTATCAATAACCACTTATTATTCTGTGGTACGGCAATTCAGGATGCCGGTGGTATGACACCAGTATTCTATATGTTCGCAGACCGTCAAAAAGTTTACGACATTGTTGAAGCAATTACGGGTTACCGTATGCATCCAGCATGGTTCCGTATTGGCGGTACAGCACACGATCTTCCAAACAACTGGCAAAAGCTTGTGAAAGAATTGCTAGAGTGGATGCCTAAACGCTTAAACGAATACTACACAGCAGCATTGAAAAACTCTGTGTTTATTGGTCGTACGCGTAATGTTGCACAATACGATGCCAAATCTGCACTCGCATGGGGTGTAACTGGTACTGGTTTACGCGCAACAGGTATCGATTTTGACGTACGTAAATATCGTCCATACAGCGGCTATGAAAACTTCGATTTTGATGTGCCGGTTGAGTATGAAGGCGATGCTTATGCACGTGTGCTTGTTCACTTCCGTGAAATTACCGAGTCGCTAAAAATTATTCAACAGTGCTTGGATAACATGCCTTCTGGTCCATACAAAGCGGATCATCCATTGGCTGTTCCACCACCGAAAGATAAGACATTACAAGATATTGAAACCTTGATTACGCACTTCTTGAGCGTTTCATGGGGTCCTGTCATGCCAGCGGGCGAGTCATCATTTATGACTGAAGTGGTTAAAGGTGCAAGTACTTACTACTTGACTTCAGATAAAGCGACTATGAGTTACCGTACTCGTATTCGTACACCGACGTTTACTCACTTACAGCAAATGCCGTCAGTGATTAACGGAAGTTTAGTATCTGACTTAATCATTTATCTGGCGACCATTGACGTGGTTATGGCTGACGTGGATCGCTAAGAGGTAACACATAATGATGATTTTGACTGATAAAAAACCACGTGTGAATGTTGAAGGAATTTTGACTGCGGAAGAAATTCACGACATCGAACATCACATTGGTCACTATCCATACCCTCGTGCAGCCTCTTTGGATGCATTGAAGTGCGTACAGCGCCGTAATGGTTGGGTAGATGACGCTCAGATGAATGCCATCGCACAGATGTTGTCGATGAGTGTTGCTGATTTGGAAGGTGTTGCAACATTTTACAACCGTATCTATCGCCATCCGGTAGGTCGTCACGTGATTTTGCTTTGCGACTCAATTGCTTGCTTCTTAATGGGTGCAGAAACTCTTGCTGAAGCATTCCAGCGTGAATTAGGAATTCAGTATGGTCAAACGACACCAGATGGTCGTTTTACACTGCTTCCAATTTGCTGCCTAGGCAACTGCGACAAAGGCCCAACTTTAATGATTGATGAAGATACTCACGGTTTAGTGGAAGTGACATCAATTAAACAGTTATTGGAGAAGTATGTATGAATACTGAACCAAAACCAATTTATGGCGACGGTAATCCGGAAACTCATCCGCTCACTTGGCGTTTAAGCAAACAAGAAGCGGTACGTAGTGCTGATGATTACGAAGCACTTGAAGGTTATGCAGGCTTTAAAAAAGCATTAGGCATGAAACCTGCTGAAGTGTTAGACGTCATTAAAGCTGCAACTGTAAAAGGTCGTGGTGGTGCGGGTTTCCCAGCGGGTATTAAATGGTCATTGATGGCACCAAATGATGGTGGTCCACGTTACTTGATCTGTAATGCCGACGAAATGGAACCGGGTACCTTTAAAGACCGTTTGTTGATGGAAAAACTTCCACATCAATTGATCGAAGGGATGTTAATTGCGGGTTATACCTTAGAAGCAACTCAAGGTTATATCTTTATCCGTGGTGAATACATCGAGGCTGCTCAATATCTAAATGAAGCATTAGAACAGATTCGTGCTAAAGGTTATTTAGGCGAAAACATCTTAGGTTCTGGCTGGAATTTTGATCTGCATGTACATACGGGTGCAGGGCGTTATATCTGTGGTGAAGAAACTGCATTGATTAACTCGCTTGAAGGCCGTCGTGCTAACCCACGTACTAAGCCACCGTTCCCGCAAGTTGCAGGAGCATGGGGCCGTCCGACGATTGTGAACAACGTTGAAACTTATAACAACTTGCCAGCAATCATGCTTCGTGGACCAGAATGGTATATCGGTTTATCAGCGGGTAAATCAAAAGATCCAGGCACTAAAATTTATGGTGCATCGGGTAAAGTTAAATTCCCGGGTCTTTGGGAATTGCCGTTTGGTACAACTGCACGTGAAGTGATTGAAGATCATGCAGGTGGTATGCGTGAAGGCCTGAAGCTTAAAGCATGGTTACCAGGTGGTGCTTCAACTGACTTTTTACCAGCAGATACCATTGATTTACCAATGGATGCGGACACGATTATGAAAGCAGGTTCTCGTTTGGGAACATGTTTGTTAATGGTGGTAGACGAAACTCAATGTATGGTATCGCTCACTCGTAACTTAGAAGAGTTCTTTGCGCGTGAATCATGTGGTTTCTGTACACCGTGCCGTGATGGTTTGCCATGGGCTGTTAAAGCGCTTAAAGCACTTGAAGCAGGCGAAGGTAAGAAAGAAGATATCGACCATTTACAAGAACTAACTCGTAAATTATGGATTGGTAAAACTTTCTGTGCCCACGCACCAGGTGCGATGGAGCCGCTTATGGGCGCACTCAAACATTTCCGTGGTGAGTTTGAAGCGAAAGTGACGAATCGTCCTGTCGTGCAAACCAGCAACGTAGAACAAGCTTAAGGAATTCGACTATGGCTACAATTCATGTCGATGGAAAATCGTATGAAGTCAACGGCTCGGAAAACTTGCTACAAGCATGTTTGAGTCTGGGCATCGACATCCCATATTTTTGTTGGCATCCATCCTTAGGTTCGGTTGGTTCTTGCCGTCAATGTGCTGTTACGCAATATGCGAATCCAGAAGATACGCGTGGTCGTTTGGTCATGTCTTGCATGACACCAGCATCTGACAATACCTATATCTCAATTGAAGACAAAGAAGCAACGGATTTCCGTGCATCTATTGTTGAATTTTTGATGACCAACCACCCGCACGACTGTCCAGTTTGTGAAGAGGGTGGTCACTGTCATTTACAAGATATGACTGTAATGACAGGTCATGACCGTCGTCGCTATCGTTTTACAAAACGTACGCATTACAACCAAGAACTTGGCTCATTCATTGCACATGAAATGAACCGCTGTATTGCTTGTTACCGTTGTGTTCGTTACTACAAAGACTATGCAGGCGGTACAGATTTTGGTGTCTATGCCAATGCATCTCGTGTTTACTTTGGTCGTCCAGAATCAGGTACTTTAGAATCTGAATTCTCTGGTAACTTGACTGAAGTATGTCCAACAGGTGTATTCACTGATAAGACTCATTCAGAGCGTTATAACCGTAAGTGGGACATGCAGTATGCACCAAGCGTGTGTCAAGGCTGTTCTTCTGGCTGTAACATTTCTCCGGGTGAACGCTATGGTGAAATTCGTCGTGTAGAAAACCGTTTCAATGGTTCGGTTAACCAATACTTCCTTTGTGACAAAGGTCGTTTTGGCACAGGTTATGTAAACCGTGCAGACCGTCCACGCCAGCCTCAGTTCCGTAATGGTGAAACTGTTGCAACTGTTTCTGTCGATCAAGCTCTCGATCAAGCGATTGCGAAGCTTCAAGGCAAAAAAGTTTTGGGTATTGGTTCTCCTCGCGCAAGCTTGGAATCAAACTACGCATTACGTGAGCTTGTAGGTCAGGCAAATTACTCAACTGGTATTGCACAAAAAGAGCAAAAACTTGTTGAGCTTGCTGCATCTATCATGCAAACCGAGGGTATTTACAACCCGAACATGCGTGAAATTGAAAGCTATGATGCTGTTCTGATCTTAGGCGAAGACCTCACTCAAACTGCACCTCGCATGGCATTGTCTGTTCGCCAAGCTGCGAAAAACAAAGCACGCGAAATGGCTGCAAAAACACGTACACCAGATTGGTTAGCTGAGCCTGTACAACGTATTGGTCAAGAAGCAAAATCTCCGGTTTACATTTTAGCTGCAACTCAAACTCGTCTTGCCGACGTTGCAACTGGTGAAGTTGTTGCTTCTCCTAATGACATCGCACGTTTAGGCTTTGCAGTTGCTGCGGCAGTTAATGGTGAAGTTGTAAGTGGTTTAGATGAAGATGCAAAAGCATTTGCTCAATCCATTGCCGACACTTTAAAAGCAGCAAACAAACCATTAATTATTGCGGGTACAAGCTTGCAAGATGCTTCTATTATGGAAGCTGCAGCACAGTTAACTCAAAACTTAGGTTCTAAAGCTGGTTTAAGTCTTGTAGTTCCTGAAGTGAACTCTATGGGCTTGGCATTGTTTGGTGGTTTAAGCCTTGAACAAGCATTTGCTCAAGACTACGACACGCTTGTTATTGTTGAAAATGACTTGTTCCGTCGCTTACCTGCTGCACAAGTACAAGCCGCATTAGATAAAGCTGAAACAGTAATTGTGCTTGATCACAGTGAAACTGAAACTGTGAAACAGGCTGATATCGTTCTTTCAGCAGCAAGCTTTGCAGAGGGTGACGGTACTGTTGTAAGCCAAGAAGGTCGTGCACAGCGCTTCTATCAAGTTTACGATCCAAGTTACTACAAACCTGAATACGCAATTAAAGAATCATGGCGCTGGTTACATGCCATTGAAACTGGCATTAAAGGTAAAGCTGTAGATTGGACATTACTTGACGATGTCATTGAAAGCATCGTGAAAAATGTACCAGTACTCGAAGCTATCCAAGATGTAGCACCTGATGCAGGTTATCGTGTACATGGCTTGAAAATCGCGCGTGAACCACGTCGTTATTCAGGTCGTACAGCAATGCGTGCGCCGTTATCGGTTCATGAGCCTAAACAGCCTACCGATCCAGATTCAGCATTAACATTCTCAATGGAAGGTTATGTTGGCCCGCAAAAAGCATCATCATTAGTACCATTTGCATGGGCGCCGGGTTGGAACTCTCCACAATCTTGGAACAAATACCAAGATGAAGTTGGTGGTCACTTAAAAGGTGGCGATTCTGGTGTTCGTTTATTCGATCGCTTGGCAAAACGCCCTGCACGTAGCTATGTTGCTCCAGTGCCGGTTGTTGCAAACCCTGAAAGTTTCCGCTTAGTACCAATGCATCATATTTTTGGTTCTGGTGAATTCACGATTAAAACACCTGCAATGGAAACTCGTATTCCTGAAGCTGTATTTGCAGTGGGCGAACAAGATGCAACTCGTTTGAACCTTCAAGAAGGTCAACGCATTACAGTAAAAGCAGGCGAAACAACTGTAAGCTTGCCAGTACAAGTAATTGAATATTTACCTACAGGTTATATTGGTTACCCAGTTGGTCTAGCACCAATGGTGTCACTAGCTGAGCCTGTTTCAGTGGCTTTAGGAGTGTAATTCATGAATCAAGAAATTATACGTCAAACGCCACTTTGGGCTGAAAACTGGCCGATTGCCTACGCTGTTGTTCAAGCAGTTGTGATTTTGCTTGTTGTGGTTTTAGTTGCAGCATTGATGTCTTTTATTGAGCGTCGTTTACTTGCTTGGTGGCAAGACCGTTATGGTCCAAACCGTGTTGGTCCTGGTGGTATGTTCCAGATCGTTGCCGACATGCTTAAGATCATGTTCAAAGAAGACTGGACCCCAAAATTTGCTGACAAACTTACATTCCGTTTAGCACCAGCTGTTGCAATGGCAACAGCGGTTCTTTCGTTCATGGTGATCCCAGTGAGTCCTTCACTGGGTGTTGCCGACATGAGTATCGGTTTATTGTTCTTCATGGCAATGGCTGGTATTGCTGTCTACGCAGTTTTATTTGGTGGCTGGGCTTCAAATAACAAATACTCATTGCTTGGTGGTTTACGTTCAGCTGCTCAAACCATTTCTTATGAAGTGTTCTTGGGTATTTCATTGATGGGTGTGGTTGCAATTGCAGGCTCATTTAACCTTCGTGAAATTGTTGAAGCACAACGTGATGTTTGGTTTGTCATTCCGCAATTCTTAGGTTTCTTGATTTTCGTAGTTGCTGGTGTTGCGGTAACTCACCGTCATCCATTTGACCAACCAGAAGCAGAACAAGAATTGGCAGAAGGTTATCATGTTGAATATGGCGGTATGAAATGGGGTATGTTCTTCGTTGCTGAATATGTCAACGTAGTACTAATCTCTGCATTGATCGTGACTTTATTCTTTGGTGGCTGGTTAGCACCATTCAATTTAGAAATTCCATTTGTTCCACAAGTATTCTGGTTTGTGATTAAAACAGCATTCTTTGTAATGATGTTTGTATTGGCACGTGGTTCTTTAATGCGCCCACGTTATGACCAAGTCATGAACTTTGGTTGGAAAATTTGTTTGCCATTGGCGTTGGTCAACTTGTTAGTGACTGGTGCTGTGATTCTGATGAATCAGGCCTAGGACAGCAGGGAGTACAAAATGTATAAATTTCTAGCTGGATTCGGATCAATTGTACGTACGTTACTCATGGTATTTAGCCATGCAACGCGTAAACGTGACACGATTTTATATCCAGAAGTTCCGGCTGAACAGATTGTGCCGCCACGCTTTCGTGGTCGTATCGTATTAACGCGTGACCCTGATGGGGAAGAGCGTTGCGTAGCATGTAACCTATGTGCGGTTGCATGTCCGGTTGGCTGTATCTCACTACAAAAAGCAGAAACAGAAGATGGTCGTTGGTATCCGGAGTTTTTCCGTATCAACTTCTCACGTTGTATTTTCTGCGGTATGTGTGAAGAAGCATGTCCAACAACTGCGATTCAGCTCACACCAGACTTCGAGTTAGGCGAATATGTACGTCAAGACCTTGTTTATGAGAAAGAAAACTTACTCATTTCAGGTCCGGGCAAATACCCAGACTACAACTTCTACCGTGTAACGGGTATGGCGATTAACGGTAAAGAGAAAGGTCAAGCACAAAAAGAAAGTGCACCAATCGATGTACGGAGTCTATTACCATGATGTGGCCGTTTTATTTGATGGCACTCGTGGCCATCGTTTCTACGGTTCGTGTAGTGACTAACACGAACCCTGTACACGCTTTACTTAGTCTAATTGTTTCATTGCTTGCTGTTGCTGGTATTTTCATGATCGTGGGGGCGCCTTTTGCAGGTGCTCTTGAAATCATCGTTTATGCCGGAGCGATTATGGTTCTGTTTGTCTTCGTGGTGATGATGTTGAATTTAGGTCAACACACCGTTGAACAAGAACGTAAATGGCTTTCTTCAGATGCTTGGGCATATCCAGCACTCATGAGTTTCTTGCTCGGCTTGCTTTTAGTTTGGATGCTTGGTGGCGAATACACCACTATTTCAGCACCGCTTGGGGCACAAGTGATTGGACCAAAAGTCGTTGGTCAAGCACTCTTTACTCACTATTTATTATTGGTTGAAGTTGCCGCGATGTTATTGCTAGCAGCCCTTGTTGCAGCATACCACTTAGGTAAACGTGAACCAGGTGCAGAAGAGGAAAAAGAATAATGGGCCAGATTCCTTTAGAACATGGTTTGATTGTTGCAACCATCCTTTTTGCACTCGGTTTTTACGGTGTAATGGTGCGACGCAACCTATTATTTATGTTAATGAGCCTTGAGATCATGATGAATGCTGCAGCATTGGCATTTGTTCTTGCGGGTAGCGTATGGGCACAACCAGATGGGCAAGTGATGTTCATCCTGATTTTGACCCTTGCAGCAGCAGAGGCATGTATCGGTCTTGCGATTGTCCTTCAGTTCTATCATCGCTTCCATCATTTGGATGTGGATGCTGCTAGTGAGATGCGCGGATGAGTTATTTATATCTAACAGTATTATTTCCGCTAATCGGTTTTATTTTATTGGCGGCGGGACGAGACAAACTCTCTGAAAACGTTGCAGCAATTATTGGTGTAGGTTCTGTAGGCTTATCTGCATTATTTGCACTCATTGCTGGAATGGCATTTACCACGAGTGGTCAGCAAGTTTTTGTTCAAAACTTGTGGACATGGTTCAATGTTGGCGGTTTTGCTCCTGGCATTAGCTTACATCTAGACGGCTTATCTTTACTCATGATGGGCATGATCACGGGTGTTGGTTTCTTAATCCACATCTTTGCATCATGGTACATGCGTGGTGAAGAAGGCTATGCGCGTTTCTTCTCTTATTTCAACCTGTTCGTTGCCAGCATGCTTGTGCTTGTATTGGGTGACAACTTAGCGTTGTTATTCTTGGGTTGGGAAGGCGTAGGTCTTTGCTCTTACTTGCTGATTGGTTTCTATTATGCAAACCCTGCAAATGGTTGGGCTGCGATCAAAGCGTTTACAGTGACCCGCGTTGGTGACGTATTCTTACTTATTGCTTTATTCTTGCTTTACCAACAATTTGGCACGCTAAATACTCAGTACATCGTTGAACACGCAGCAGAAGTAATGACGAAGAGCTCGTCACTTACTATTTGGACTGCATTAATGTTGTTCTTGGGTGCTGCTGGTAAATCTGCTCAAATTCCATTGCAAACATGGTTGGCAGATGCGATGGCAGGTCCAACACCTGTTTCTGCATTAATTCACGCTGCAACAATGGTAACAGCTGGTGTGTACTTATGCTGTCGTCTATTTAGCGTATTTGAACTTGCTCCTGAAGTGATGCAATTCATTTCAGTAACAGGCGCAGTAACTTTGTTAGTTGCAGGTTTTGCTGCACTCGTTCAAACAGACATCAAACGTATCTTAGCTTACTCAACAATGAGTCAGTTAGGTTATATGTTTATGGCTGTAGGTGCGGAAGCTTATCAAGCTGGTTTGTTCCACATGTTGGCTCACGCATTCTTTAAGGCATTATTATTCTTGTCTTCTGGTGCGGTTATTCTGGCTTACCATCACGAGCAAAACATTTTCAAAATGGGTGGTTTGTTCAAACGTAACAAATTCCTGTTCGCTTGTTTCGCGATTGGTGGTGGTGCATTAGCAGCTATTCCATTCTTAACAATTGGCTTCTTCTCTAAAGATGCGATTCTTGGTGAAGTTTGGGTACAAGGTCAATCAGTTGCTTTATATCACACCTTATATTGGGTGGGTGTAGCAGGTGCATTCCTGACTTCAATCTATACATTCCGTTTAATCTGGGTTGTATTCTTTGGTCAAGAAAACACGCCTTACCATGAAATTAAAGGTGCAACTTACTGGGCTCCATTGGGTATTTTAGCTGTACTGTCTACTTTTGTTGGTGCCGTATTAAAAGCACCTGTAGCTGGTATTCTTAATACTGCAAAAATTCCTGAATTCCATGTGGCTGAACAATTTGTAGAAGGCATGCATGGGGCAGAGCATTTAGCAGTAGGTATTGCGCTAGTTGGTCTAGTTGTTGGTATAGCATTATTTACATTTGCTTATGGTGCAGTGAAATCATTCGCTCAAACAAGTTTGGGTGCAGGTCTGGCACATATTTGCCGTACTGCTTTTGGTTTTGATGCACTGTATGACATCGTTTTTGTTAAACCTTATTTATTCTTCGCCAAAATCTTTGGCCGTGATCCGATTGACGGTTTGTGGTTGGTTCTTCCTGCACTCGTGAAAGGCGGAAACAGTTTTACAAGCTCACGTCAAACAGGTTCATTGCGTGAATACGCATCAAGCATGTCACTCGGTGTAGTGGTGTTATTGATGATCTTGATCGTTATTCAGGTAGTGGGGAAATAAAATGGAAAACAATTTAATTTTACCCGCGCTGATCCTTGTTCCGTTCATTGCCGGTTTTATTTGTTGGTTAGTCGATAAGCTCGACAAAACTCTGCCACGCTGGATTGCCTTAATTGGTATGCTCATTACTTTGGGCTTAGGTCTTGCACTTTGGCAAAGTGGAACTTATAGCTACGAGTTGGGTTCTAAAATCCCAACTTGGTCTGCTGAGTTCTATTTACCGTGGATTCAATCACTCGGTATTGGCATTCACTTAGCTGTGGATGGTTTATCTTTACTCATGGTGTTATTAACAGCGTTACTTGGTGTACTTGCTGTTGGTTGTTCATGGGGTGAGATTCAAAAGAACGTTGGTTTCTTCCACTTAAACCTCTTATGGAGTTTAGGTGGTGTTATCGGTGTATTCTTAGCGATTGACTTGTTCTTGTTCTTCTTCTTCTGGGAGATGATGCTTGTACCAATCTACTTCTTGATTGCGTTATGGGGTCATAAAGGTTCAAACGGTCGTTCACGTGTTTACGCGGCTACTAAGTTCTTCCTTTACACGCAGATTGCTGGTCTAGTGATGTTAATCGGTATCCTAGGTCTTGTGGTTTATGGCTACATGATGACAGGCATGATCGGTTTCGATTACAACTATTTATTAGCTGTAGCTAACCACTTACCTGCAGGCTTAGCATACGGTTTCATGATCTGTTTCTTCATCGGTTTTGCGGTGAAGTTACCAGTATTCCCATTACACGGTTGGTTACCAGATGCACATGCTCAAGCACCTACAGCGGGTTCTGTAGACTTAGCGGGTATCTTGATTAAAACAGCTGCGTATGGCTTACTTCGTTTTGTTATTCCTTTCTTCCCGACCGCTTCTGCACAGTTTGCAGACATTGCGATTATTTTCGGTTTGATTGGTATTTTCTACGGCGCATGGTGTGCTTACCAGCAAACTGACATGAAACGTTTACTTGCGTATACGTCGATTTCACACATGGGCTTTATCTTACTTGCAATCTATGCAGGTAACATTTTGACCTTCCAAGGTCTAATGATCATGATGTTGGCACATGGTTTGTCATCAGCTGCATTGTTCATTATGTCTGGTCAAATCTACGAACGTTTACATACACGTGATTTACGTTTAATGGGTGGTCTTCGTGGCCAGCTTCAGTACTTGCCATTTTTCTTGATGTTCTTTGTTGCTGCTCTTGTAGGTGTACCGGGTCTAGGTAACTTTATTGGTGAATTCCTGATTTTGATGGGTTCATTTAATAAATATCCTGTCTTCACGATCCTTGCTTCTATCAGCCTTGTGTTCGCAGGTTTATATGGCTTGATCTTGATTCACCGTGCTTTATTCGGTGAACCAAATCCTGAACAAAAGCAACATTACACTAGTCCATTGAAAGACTTATCTGCTCGTGAAGTTGGTATTTTGATGATTTGTGCGATTGGTCTCGTTTGGCTTGGTATCTACCCACAAACATTCTTGGATGTATCTCATTCAAGCATGCAGTGGTTAGTCAATAGTTATGTGCCAGTACAAGAAGTCGTTGAAACTGTTCAGCAAACAGCTACTCAACTTGACCATGTGGAGATCCAATAATCATGAACTTCACAGTATCATTCTCTACGCTTATGCCTTTAACTCCGGTGATGATTGTTGCTTTGACAACAATCGTCGTCATGTTGTTAATTTCTATTAAGCGTAATCATAATTTAATCGCAACGACTTCTGTTGTTGGTTTAAACCTCGCTGCACTTTATATTTTATTTGCAGTATTTGGCGGTAAGTTTGTTCCGGCAAATGTGATGGGCATGTTTATGGTTGATCCATTTACCATGTTCTATCAATTTATGATTTTGATTGCGGCATTGGCTTGTTGTACTTTGTCTCATGCCTATATCGAAACTTATAAAGATAACCGTGAAGAGTTATACCTTTTGTTACTTGCTTCAGTAGCAGGTGCAATGTTAATGGTTGCAAGCTCTCACTATGCATCGTTCTTCATTAGCCTTGAGTTAATGTCGATTCCTGTATATGGCTTACTTGCTTATACTTATCAACGTAGTAATTCACTTGAAGCGGGTATTAAATATCTCGTACTTTCAGCAACAGCTTCTGCAATGTTGTTGATGGGTATGGCATATATCTATGCATATACTGGTTCGCTTTCATTCTATGATTCTGTACAAGCATTATTTGAAGCAATCAAACAGCCAATGGTGTTATTAGGTTTAGCACTTATTATCTTTGCTGTTGCATTTAAATTGTCGCTTGCACCGTTCCATAAATGGACACCGGATGTATATGCAGGTGCACCAGCACCAATGGCAACTTTCTTAGCAACTGCTGCTAAAGTTGCAACAATTGGTTTATTCGTGCGCTATATGCTTGCTTCGGGCGCAATGATGGTGAACTCGTTAGTAACTATTTTGACAATCATTGCTGTTTTGTCGATTTTGGTTGGTAACTTACTCGCTGTTCGTCAAGTTAACTTAAAACGTATTCTTGGTTATTCATCTATTGCTCATTTTGGTTATTTGTTAATTGCTTTAATTAGCATGACTTATGCAAGCTTGGGTAGCGTAACTGTATATGTGGTGTCTTATGTATTAACAACTATCGGTGCCTTTGGTGCGGTAGCGTTAATGTCTAGCCCATATAACAACGTAGATGAAGCACAAAGTCTTGCAGACTACCGTGGTTTGTTCTGGCGCCGTCCAGTACTTACAGCAACTTTAACAGTCATGATGTTGTCTTTGGCTGGTATTCCATTAACAGCAGGCTTCATTGGTAAGTTCTTGGTGGTAATGGCAGCTGTAACAACTCAACACTGGTTCTTAGCTGCAATGATTATTGTGGGTAGTGGTATTGGTTTGTACTATTACTTACGTGTGATGGTTGTCATGTATATGACACCACCAGAAACTCCTCGTATTGATGCGGATGCTCATTGGGGACAAAAAGTGGGTGGTTTAATGGTATTAGCTGCTGCTGCATTAGTTATTATTTTGGGTGTTTACCCAGATCCAATGATTAATTTGGCATTAAAAGCAGAAATTTTATCTCCATTACATTTCATGCTTTCACAACAGTAATTCTGGTGTACAAAAAAGCCTCCAAAACTGGAGGCTTTTTTTTATTGGGCGTTAAAAAAAGATTATAATAAATACGTTTTTATATTTTTAGGTAACATCTGTGGCCATTCAAGAAATTCGTCACCCACTTATTCGTCATAAATTAGGTTTGTTACGCCGTGCTGACATCAGTACTAAGAATTTCCGTGAGCTTGCTCAGGAAGTGACTATGTTGTTGACGTATGAAGCAACAAAAGATTTACCCGTTGTGGATTGCGAAATTGATGGATGGGCTGGAACTGTTACTACACAGCGTATTGCTGGTAAGAAAATAACGATTGTACCGATTTTACGTGCCGGAATTGGTATGTTGGATGGAGTACTTAACCTAATTCCAAGCGCAAAAGTGAGTGTTTTAGGTCTTGAGCGTAATGAGGAAACTTTAGAAGTTCGTACTTATTATAAAAAACTAGTTCCAGATGTCGCTAACCGTCTTGCGATGATTATTGACCCAATGTTAGCAACAGGTAATTCTTTAGTTGCTGCTATTGATGTGTTAAAGGCGAGTGGTTGTAAAGATATCCGTGTTATGGTGTTAGTTGCTGCTCCTGAAGGCGTTGCTAAAGTTGAAGCAGCTCATCCTGATGTGCAAATTTATACAGCATCTATTGATAATGGCTTAAATGAACAAGGTTATATTGTTCCTGGCTTGGGCGATGCTGGCGATAAAATTTTTGGTAGTGTACAAAAAGATTAATTTTTTGAAATCGCATTAAAAAGAGACTTCATTAAACCGTATAATTTTAAAAACGGAATCGTGAGTCTCTTTTTTTATTTACTGCAACGACTGGATTGGAAAAGTAGGGGAAAGATCATGAAGCAAGAGTTTTATACTGGAAGGGTAAAACAATATAACGCTGATAAAGGGTTTGGTTTTATTGAAACTACCGAAGGAGATATTTTCTTTCATATTTCTGATTTCCCTGCATCAGAGGGCGAACCGAAAAGAAATGAAAAAGTGAGATTTCTTGCCGCAGATAATCAGGGCAAATTTAAAGCGATCAAAATTGAGCGTGTTGACCCGAATCCTGCGAAAACCAAGAAAAATAAAATTGCTGATCACAATAAAGCGATCACAAGCGAATTGTTGTCAAATTTTCGACGTTAATTAATGAAAAGATCAGGTTTTAAACCTGATCTTCACAAAATTGTAAGAATGCTTTGAGGCCTGGACCCTGATACTTTTGACGGTGTACCAGCATATAAAGCGGACGGGTAAGTTGCCAGAATGGTGTATCTAAAATTACTAATTGTCCCTTTTCAATTAAAGGTTCAATGGCAAGTTTAGAAATACATGACATACCTAAACCACCAGCAACGATTTTTAAAATTGCTTCATTGTGACCTAAAGTTAGGCGAATATTCGCGTCTGGCAGATCTTGCAATATAGCATTATCAAACACTTCACGAGTTCCTGAACCTTCTTCACGTAAAATCCATTCAACTTGAAGAAAATCATGTGCTGTTAAAGGTCTATTTAAACGTGCTAATGGGTGATTTGGGGAACAGCAGACTGCAAGCTCATCATCACGCCAATGGATACATTGGAGCTGAGGTAAGTGACATGAGCCTTCAATTAAAGCTAAATCAAGTTGGAATTGATTAACTGCTTCAATCATTTGGCGTGTATTACCCACCTGTAATTGCAAATGTGCTTTAGGGTGATGTTGTAAAAAGTTTGCCATTAAATCTGGCATGAGGTAATCACTAATTGTTAAAGTGGCCCCAATACGTAAATCAATACTTTGCAACTCACCTTTTGCAGCTTGCTCAAAAGCTTCACAGCGACCTAATATTTCTAGGGCTTGTGGTAACAGAAAGCGACCTAAATCATTAAGTTGTAAGCGTTTACCTAAACGGTCAAATAGAGGAGCACCAAGGCCATCCTCTAAATCTGCTAAAGCCATACTTGCTGCACTTTGCGTCAGTCTGACCGCATCACTGGCTTTAGTGACAGTTCCTTCTTGAGCGACTGCTACAAAAACAGCCAACTGGCGTAATGTCATGCGCATGTTTAAAAAGCCTTAACGTTTAAAAGTATTCATTATTTCGGCTGTCATGCTAACATGAGCGCACTATTTCATGCCACGTTGAAATCATGTCAATTGAAAAATTTAGCGTAGAAAAAGTTTTATCTGTACACCGTTGGACCCCAACTCTTTTCAGTTTCACCATGACTCGCCCTGCACATTTTAAATTTACGGCTGGGCAATTTGCACGTATTGGGCTGAAAGTTGGAGAAGAACTTGTTGTTCGTGCTTATTCTGTAGTTTCTTCTCCATTTGATGAAACGCTTGAATTCTTTTCGATTGTGGTACCCGATGGCGCATTTACTTCAAACCTTCAACATCTAAAAGTAGATGATGAGCTTTACTTAGAAAAAATACCATATGGCTATTTGACCTTAGCTCGTTATCAACAACCTTTACCGCATGATTTATGGTTATTGGCAACAGGTACAGGTTTAGCTCCATTTTTATCGATGCTACAAGACTTTGAAACTTGGTCTAATTATCAAAAGATTAATTTGGTTTACAGTGTCCGTACTGCAGATGAATTGGCTTATGTCGATCGTATTCAAGAGATTGCTGAAACTTTTGGAGAAGGACATAACGGATTTAAATTTATTCCGATTATTACTCGAGATCCATCTGCACCATTGCATGATCGTTTGCCGATTCTGATTGAAAACGGGGAACTGGAAAAATCTGCTGGTATAGAACTGAACCCTACCACAAGCCATGTCATGCTTTGTGGAAATCCACAAATGGTGGATGACACTAAAGAGGCTTTAAAGCGCCGTGGTTTGACGATGAATCGTCGAGGTGAGGGAAATATTGCGGTAGAAAATTACTGGTAATAAATCTTATTTTGAAAGTACTTTAAAATTAATTTTATGGATATGTTTATTAGTGGACAAACATATCCATAAATTCGCGAATTTCTGCAATTGCACTATCTACATCAGTTGAAAGCCAAGTTGGCTCAAAAAGACCTGCATAATGTTCCAAACGATCTTGTGGAACCACTAGGCGAACTGGACAATCTTCTTCAAGTAAACGCCAAGGTAAAATCGGAACTTCATTGTCCAAAAAAATATTGATATTACGAATATCAACAATCATGGCATTAATGCAGTCAGGAAACGGCATAACAGAAAATTCTTCAGTACGGCGACGAAAATACTCTAAATCACCCCATTTGAGTTCATAGCTTGGTTTATTAAATTCAATAATACCAATGAGATGTTCGTCTCTCGTCTGATGTAAATAACATTGATGTGTGACGTCAGTGTCGAGATCAAGTGTTACGTTTTGCTGACGATACATCATAAAATAGAGCAGCTTTAAAATAAGGGGGCTTATTATAGCCTATTTTATAAAAAGTAAGCGCTAAAACATATTGTATTACAAATAGAACATTAAAGAAGTTCGAGCATAACTGGTCATTATTTTTATACAGCTAAATAATTTTGCATAAATTTTATACAGTTTTTATTGTTTTAATAGTAGAGTTTTGCAACTACAGACACCTTAGCATAATGCTTTTTCACACAATGCAACAAACCAAATTGCTATGATGATTATAAAGTTAATGAAAAAAGAAGAGGGGAAAGAAGATGCATGATTTTTCAAAACCACCTCATGTGACGAGTCCTGAAGAAACTGCGAAAAAAAGAAGATTGCCAGTTTACATTTTAATTATTGTTGGGCTTTTTCTTATAGCACTCATCGTCTACATGGTCGCTGATCACAGCACAACACCTAAAGAAGAAGCCGCTTTTCAACATGAGGCCATACCACATGTCATTAAGAGCACTTCAGATTTAAATATCTATAAAGGGTAAGCTAACCAGTATAGCTTGATAGAAAGCCTTTGGGACGTGACCTGAAGGCTTTTTTTGCAACCTTTTGCATCAATTTGTTGTATTTATGCAGAACTGTGTTGATTAGAAAATACTCAAAACATAAGGTGAGATAGACCGCATTTATCGTCATTTTTAACAACGAATGGTGTTTTTCATAATTGATGGCACTGAAAAGAACATAACAATTGAGGACATAACAATATGAATGAATTTTTTGATGGGCCTCGCGGCGCTCAGTTTGATGCGATGTATTACTGGGATCAGTTTCATCCTATATTAGCTGCAATCGTCATCTTACTGGTTGGCTGGATAATCGCTTTATTAGTTGCGGCAGGTGTAAAAAAACTTCTGCAAAAAGTAAATACCAATGCAAAATTATCTTCAGCAACTGGGCGTGCTCCAAACATAGAAGGTCTTATTTCAAAAGTTGTATTCTGGTTTATTTTAATTTTAGCTGTTGTCGCAGCTCTCAATGTACTTAACATTAGTGGAGTAAGTGGCCCGTTCAGCAATATGGTGAATCAGGTACTCGTCTATATTCCAAATATTATTGCTGCTGTTGTGGTGGGTTTTATTGGTTGGATCGTTGCTCGACTGGTGCGAGCGGGGGTGACCAATGTTTTATCCCGAACTCAACTCGATGATAAGTTAAGCAGTGAAGTGGGTGTAGGTGGAATTAGCCAGAATATTGGTGAAATTCTTTACTGGCTTGTATTGTTACTTTTCCTTCCGATTGTTCTTTCAATACTAGGATTAACAGGCTTACTGATTCCAGTTCAAAATATGGTAAATGATGCAGTAGCGTTCTTACCAAATATCTTTATTGCTGGTGTTATCGTTTTTGTTGGTTATATCTTGGCAAAAATTGTACGCGGTATTGTTGAAGGTTTAGTAAATAGCTTGGGTGTTCAGGCGCAAGCTGAAAAAATTGGTCTTTTTAAAAGCTCTAACGTAGGCAAATTCTTAGGTTCATTTGTTTTCGCAATCATCATTATTACAACATTGATTGTAGCGTTTGAAGCTTTAGGCATTGAGACAATTTCTCAGCCAGCAACAGCTATGCTCAATGAAATTTTGCAGGCGATTCCAAACATTATTGCTGCTGGTTTAATTCTACTGGTTGCTTATATTGTTTCTCGTTTTGTTGGTCGCTTAGTCGCTGAATTAATTGCAGGTACAGGTGTTGATGAAATTCCTGCAAAGTTAGATGTACAACGCTTTTTAGGTCAAACTAAAGTTTCTAATGCAGTTGGCTGGCTAATTGTATTCTTTACGATGCTGTTTGCGGTTTCTGAAGCTGCGGATCGTCTTGGTTTCGATCAGATTAGTAGTCTAATCGCAATGTTTATCCATTTCGGTGCAAACATTCTATTGGGCGCTGTAATTTTAGTGATTGGTTTCTGGCTTGCCAATGTTGTGGCAAATGTGGTTCAACGCGGCGAATATAATAGCTCGCGTTGGTTGGGTAGTTTAGTTCGTGTGTTAATTATTGGTCTTGTACTTGCGCTTGGTTTAAGAGCGATGGGTATTGCAGATTCAATCGTTAATCTTGCATTTGGTTTGACTCTAGGCGCCGTTGCTGTTGCTTTTGCTCTTGCATTTGGTTTAGGTGGTCGTCAACCAGCAGAAAGACTGTTGAGTGATTTGCTAGATAAAGCTAAAAAAGAAGCGAATGAACCAAATCCTCTATACCAACCACCTTCTACTACGACAACGAGCAGTCCATCTGCTGGTAGCTCATCTGCAACCACTACTTCGTCAACATCTACAGTTACACCAACGTCTACAACTTCACCATCAACGGTTTCATCTGATGCAAAACCAGCTGATTCTGCGCAAGTAAATCCAGCACAACCACCAGTAAATAAACCGTTTGGATCTACTGGAGAAAATGACGAAATTTAGTAAATAAAATCAATTTTCAGATAAACCGTACAAAAAATCTTTGATTTTTGTGATAAGTTCGACCACTCTATATTGAGTGGTCGTCCTTTTTTGGCCGTTATAAAAACAAATAAGTGAGGAAAATACGATGAAGAAACCAGGTCGTTTTTTAGCACCGATTGTCATTGCGGGAATTACTGTCGGTTTTTTGGCAAGTGCTTATAAGTTTGTATTTAACAAATCTAATTCATCAAAACAGACAACAACGCATACGCGTAATTCTGAAAATTCGTCAAATGATTCGAAAGCGTCAAATTAGCTAATTCATCATTTAAACGTATTGTGCTGCTGCATAAGCGGAAGACCAAGCCCATTGGAAGTTATAACCTCCTAAGTGGCCAGTCACATCAAGTACTTCGCCAATAAAAAACAAACCTTTTTGCTTTTTACTTTCCATGGTTTTAGAAGATACTTCAGTTGTATCAACTCCACCTAAAGTAACTTCGGCAGTACGATATCCTTCTGTACCTGATGGTTTGACGGTAAAGCCATGTAGCTGCTCAGCAATATGATCTAGCTGTGCATCACTGATATTACCAATCGCTGTTTCACTCTGCTCTGGCCAGATGAGTTGCTGTAACTCTTGAACAATACTCTTGGCAGTAAAATCACTAAGAAGGGTACGCAATAAAACTTTAGGTTGAGTTTTCTTTTTATCTTTTAAATAAGTTGCTAAATCTTGGCTTGGGAAAAAGTCAATTTTAAAATTTTCACCAGTATTCCAATAGTTTGAAAGCTGTAAAGAACTTGGACCACTCAAACCACGATGGGTAAATAATAATGCTTCAGTAAAGCTATTTTTCGAGTTACTGAGTGTCACATCTAAAGCATTACCACTTAGACGTGTAGTGACTTCTTTAATATGATCTGAAAAAGTAAATGGAACCAAACCTGCGCGAGTTGGGAAAACCTGATGTCCAAATTTTTGTGCCAGTTCATAGCCAAAACCAGAACCACCCAAAGTTGGAATGGATAAGCCACCTGTAGCTACGACTAGGGACTCACAGCTAAATCGACCTTGATTTGTGTGTACAGTAAAACCACCTTGTTCT
Source organism: Acinetobacter lactucae (assembly GCF_001605885.1). Taxonomy (GTDB): domain Bacteria; phylum Pseudomonadota; class Gammaproteobacteria; order Pseudomonadales; family Moraxellaceae; genus Acinetobacter; species Acinetobacter lactucae. The sequence goes on from NZ_LRPE01000007.1 coordinate 33,077, forward strand.
AATGGATTAATCTGGACAGCTTCGCATTGAGTTTGAATATCCACATTGTTAGTTTTATTACATTCACTCACCAGCATTTCTAAAATTTCTTTAGAGCCATTTAGCGTGAATAACTGTCCGTGTTTTCGTTCTTCATAAGCAATTTTATAATCACATACCAAACCGATAAAGTCCCAGTTGCTATAGCGTGACAGGGCTGAAATAACAAAGTGTGGATTATGAGAAATATAGTTGTCAGGCTCTACATAAAGGTTGGTAAAGTTACATTTACCGCCGCCTGACATTAAAATCTTTTTACCAATTTTATTGGCTTTTTCTAAAATTAAAACCGAGCGACCTCGTTTAGCAGCATGTGCAGCCAACATGAGTCCAGAAGCACCTGCACCTAAGACAATGACATCAACATGACTGTTAGACATAAGAGGTTCTCGATTAATCGTGAAAATTTAAAAGGGGCATATACTATCATGCCGAGCCTTAGTCATGCTAAAGACATTTATTATGGTAGTGAACAATGCGACCTAAAAATGATAAGTTATTGATGTGATTTATTTCTTATATCTGCCTGTAAACCACCAGAATGAATTGCCAAAATACGAGTTCCTTTAGGGAAGTAATTATTTTTTATAAGATCAAACAGACCAAACACCATCTTTCCCGTATAGATCGGTTCAATTGGTAGGGCATGTTGCTCTTCAAAATTTTCTATAAATGCCAATAGTTCGGGTGAGGTTTTTGCGTAGCCGCCACAGCAGTAGGCATCTGTCAGAGACCAATTCTGTTTTTTGGTCCAATGCCGAATTTCTTGTGGTAAAAAATCACCTTTTAGAGCCGAAAATCCTAAGACTTCTTGATCTGCTGAACTTCGTTCAATAAGTCCCGAAATCGTTCCACCAGTTCCTACTGCACAGCAAATCACATCATATTGTTCTAAATCGCTTTGACTGAGAATTTCCTGACAGCCTTGAACTGCGAGTTCATTAGTCCCACCTTCGGGAATAATGAAAGTTTTAGGAAACTGCTGATGTAACTGTTGAAGATAGTTTGCATCATCTCGTAAGCGATATTCACTGCGTGAGACAAAATGTAGATGCATTCCTAAACTTTGAGCTTTTGCTAAGGTTGGATTAAGAGGTCTGTCAGCTAACTCTTCTCCACGAATAATTCCTATACTTTTTAAGCCAAAAAGATGAGCTGCATAGGCAGTCGCGGCAATATGATTTGAATAGGCCCCTCCAAAAGTCAAAATGCTTGATAAATTTTGCTGTTTTGCGGCAAGAAAATTGTATTTTAATTTGAAAAACTTATTGCCCGAAATTTGAGGATGAACTAAATCTAATCGTTTAATGTCGAGATGAACTAAAGAGGGGAGTTCAATGTGCTGGTAGGAGATGGGCTGGGCAATGTGATCAAACATTAGAAATTGAGAAAAATAATGATTGATCACATTGTAGCTTTTTAATGAGGTTTTTAAAAAGCAGTTTACGAACCTGTATCGACAGAAGTAATTACTGACATGCCAGGGCGTAAGTGTTCCATTCCTTCCTGATTTGGATCAATGGTAATACGTACCGCAATTCGTTGAACCACTTTGGTAAAGTTTCCTGTTGCATTGTCAGGTTTCAATACACTGAACTCAGAACCTGCAGCTGGTGAGATCTGCTCAACATGTCCTGTAAATTTTTTATGTTTCATGGCGTCGACTGTGAACCATGCTTTTTGACCGATTCGCATATTAGCAATTTGGGTCTCTTTGAAGTTAGCGATTACCCAAGTTTGCTGTGGAATCAGATAGAGTAATTGTGAACCTGCTGCTACATATTGCCCAACACGAGGGTTCACCTCACCAAGTTGACCATCCATTGGAGCAACAATAACACTGTAGTCTTTAGTAGTTTGCGCCTGATCTAATTGTGCTTTAGCGCTAGAAACTTGTGCTTCTAAGCCAGCTTCTGCGACCTGCGCCGTTTTAAGTGCTTCTTTGGCAACTAAAACGTTAGCCTCTGCCTGTTTAAGGGCTGCAAGATTATTTTCAGCATCTGCTGCGGCTTTATCTTGTTCAGATTTAGAGGCAGCGCCACTATTTCCTAACTGTTGATAGCGTCTAAGCTGGGCTAAAGAGAGTTCATATTGAGCTTTAACTTGTTCTACTTTAGCTTGTGCAGCCACAATATCAGCTTGTTTTTGAGCAATAGACTGTGTCTGATTGGCTAAAGTATTTTTAGCTTGCTCAACACCTGAAGCGGCTTGCGCTACTTTTTGGTCGTAAGTCGTTGCATCAATATGCATTAATACTTGACCCTTCTTAACGTAGTCAAAGTCCTTAACTAATACATCTTTAACGTAACCATTAATTTGTGACGATAAAATCGTGGTTTTACCTTTGACATAGCTATTGTCAGTTTGCTGAACACTCGTTGCGAAAGGTCCGATTCTCCATGCCCATAAAATCACTAAAATACCGACAATGAGCACAACCAGCATCCATAATAAAGTTGAACGTTTTGTCGGAATCAGTTTACTTGCAGGTGCAGGTGCAGGTGCAGGTGCAGGTGTTGGCTCGTTGGCAGGTGCCTGAGCAGGTGTTGGTTCTGGTTTGTTTTGATCATCTGACATATATCAATCTCAATTTCTATTTCATCAATAAAGAAGCTATTAAGGACGGCTAATTCCTCTGCGTTGTAGATATTTACTCCGTGCAATATTAAATCCACCCCACAAAAGTAGTGCGACAGCAAAAATACCGTTTAATGCAATAACATCATTGTAGGCACGCACTTGCGCTTCACGAGTGACTACTTGATTAAGTGAGCGCATGGATTGAGCTGTTTGTAATGCTGGGTCAGTCGTAGTAACTGATGCGCTGCGTTGATAGGTAGAGAGTCTTTGAGCGACCAGAGGGTCTGCTTGTTCTAAATCTTTAATAATTTCGGCTTGATAGTTTTGCGTCCGATGTTGTTGATAGGTCGAGAAGAACGAAGACCCGACAAGACCACCGAAAGTTTGGGTTGCAGAAAATAATACGATGAAGGTCACCACATAAGATGGACCTTTAGCAAGTGTTTGCGCAAAGCCAATTAAAAGCAATGGTCCAATAAATAGACCACCAGCAAAGCCGACTAAAAACTGACTTGCAAAGAAATTCACAGGTCGGACATCACTGGTTAAGTGATAATCTAGTCCACACGCGACTAAAATTAAAAACTCTGCAAAAAGTAAGTGGAAGATAATTCTTTCACGTGAAAAAGTAAGCGCACTAAAAAGTGTTCCGCTTAAAATCCCCACTAATATGACCACATAGAGGGGAACAAATTGGTCAGGACCCATTCCCATAGTTTTTAAGAAGTTAACCGCTGCATAACTTTGTTCTGACATTAAAAGTCGAATGGCAAAGGCACCAAAAATGAAACGTAAGGTGGAAGCGGCCCCTAACCAGCGCGTCATAATTAATGGATTGGCGCGATAATGTTCATACAGCAAACCTAAAACAACTAAGCTAAAACCTGCAATTAATACATAAGCAAGCCACTCGCTATTAAACCACCATAAAATTGGACCTTGTGTGAGCACAATACATAAACAGGCAAAGCCGGGAGCGAGTAAAGCAAAGGTGAAAAAATCTTGCTTCTCAAAAACATATATTCGTAAGCTACGTGGTAATTTCAATGAAACAACCATAGCTAAACAACAAAGTGCTAAACCAAGCTCAAAAGTGTAAAGAACAGACCAACTGTCTGTACTGACAAGAAATGGAGAAATAATCCAAGCCAATGGTACGCCGAGTTGCTGAAAGCCGAAGGCGATATATATTCCTTTTGCCATGTCTGCTTTTTTAAAAGCTTGCATGGTGTAATACATACCTAATGAGCTCAGTGGCGCGCCAGCTAAACCTGCCACAACCCGAGCGAATAGCGCCATTTCATAGGTATGCACAAAAATATGTAATACCAGAACTGCAATAAAAATCACGAGTCCTATTTCTGAAAACACTCTCAGACCATACTGTTGTCGAGCTTTAAACAAAATCAGGTTTGAGCTGACATTTGCCATAACATAGGCCGCAGGCAGCCAAGCAGCTTCGGAAGGAGTTAGTCCATACTCACCTTGGATTAAGGGTAAGTTTGCTGTAATAAAACCATTACTTAAGCTTGCTGAAAGAGCGACGAATAAACCGATAAAAAAGTAAATAAACCGCTTAGGTACAGAATGCGCAATAGCTGCTGGTGAACCAGGTAAAGTCGGTTGCTCTTCAGGCGTCCAGTCGGGTGGTGTTTCTAAATAACGAGGCGTTTTACTCATTCTATCCCTCGAATTTTTTGTATTTGAATACCATGAAATAGTAATTCAATTGCTCGTTTTGCTAAGCGAGTCTGTTCTTCTGGCTCATGTCCTTGAAATGAAGAACCTAACATTGCAGTGACCATTGCATAGTCGTCCGCAGTTAGATCGGCTCGGCACAATTTTTGTTTTATCGCATTTTCAATCAGTGGGTTAAGTGCATTATTTCGCCGTTCATAAATTTTTAACATAATTGGATCTTGTCGATCAATCACTCTCCAAAAATCTTGCAAAATTGCAAGCTTGGGAAGTTGTGCAATATGTCCTTCAATTAAACGAAATAAACCATCCTCGAATTGTTGAAAATGAGCTGCTTTTTGCTCTAGCTGTGTAATCGCACGCTCTAAAAGGGCGCTAATTAAAGCTTTGCGATCACAAAAGTTGCGGTAAAAAGTTGCTCTACCAACACCAGCGTGGTCAATTACAACTTGTAAGGGGACATTAATGCCATGGATACGAAAACATTCTTCGGCTGCATTGAGTAATTCATCCCGATTATGGGCAGCGATTTTTTGACGTTTACTCATGTCATTGATTGAGGAGTTTTAAAGGTTATATATTTAACGGACATTTTTGTCCGTTGTGAAGATATAAATTGTAAAAACATGAAAATTCAATTTTCATCATTTATATCTTCTGCATTTTTATATGTGTCATAAAAAGCTGTTAGAATACCGCGCAATTGCGTGATGCTAGGTCAATACAATGTTTGAGTCCCTTATTCCTCTTTTTTCAATTGCGATGGCATTGATGCTTGGAGCAATAAGTCCTGGGCCAAGCTTTATTTATGTTGCACAAAATTCAATTTCTAAATCACGTAAACATGGGTTGTTTACCGCTTTAGGGACGGGGACAGGCGCAGCGCTTTTTGGTCTATTAGCAGTAATGGGATTACAAGCAGTTTTATTGGCGGTACCTTCTGCTTATCTAATTTTAAAAATTGGTGGTGGGCTATATTTGCTTTGGCTGGCTTTTAAAATTATTAAACATGCTAAAGAACCAATTGCAATGGAAAACGATGGGAAATCGAAAATGACTTATAAACAGGCATATCGATATGGCTTAATTACCCAGTTAAGTAACCCGAAAATTGCAGTCGTGCTAGCAAGTGTATTTACAGCTTTACTGCCAAAAGAAATCCCAAATTATTACTATGTCGCATTGCCAGTGATTTGTTTTATGATTGATGCTGGCTGGTACTCATGTGTTGCGATGCTGCTATCTTCAGAGAAGCCTCGAAAAATGTATTTAAAGGCAAAAACAGGTGTTGATCGAGTTACTGGAAGCATTGTTACGCTATTAGGTTTAAAACTGATCTTTTTCAAGTAAATAAAGTTTAATTCAAATATCTAAAAAATAGAAAGCCGGACAATGAAAGTCAGGCTTTCTTTTGTGTAAAATATATACAAATTGAAATATCTTTTTTAGCATTTAAACACTTAAAAAGTGGTAACTTAATAAATAAAACAAAAAGAAATGAGGATCACGTTATGAAAAAACTAATGGTGAGCATTTCTGTAGTTTTTCTCATCTTAACGACTGGATGTGAGATGAGAACGATGAGCAAGCAGCAACCGGCAAATGAACGGTCCATGAGTATTGTGGGTACACCTGTTCATGAAAAAGATTATAAGATTTCTGATTTACAAACCAATAATCATGAGCTATCCAACTATTAAATTATTTCTAGGCTGCATCACTTACTTCATTTTAAATGGGGTAAGTGCATGTGAGCCTGCGTCTTTAGATTGGAAACTTTTTCAGGAAAAATATGATCTAAATCATGATGAAATGTATAGTTTAAAAGAATTTCAACGGGTTGAAGACTTTTATCCTTATAACTGGCCGAGTGATAAGCGCTTTCAAGGCGAAAATAAGCAAACGAAGCTATTCAATTATTTAGATGAAAATAAGAATGGTTATTTAACAAATGAAGAGCTAGGTAATGTTCATGTTTTATTTAAAAATCCTTGTGAAGGATGGCCATGGTCATAATTTGATATGGCTAGTTTAAAAGCATTGAAGATTCTTAAATATAAAAAAGCTCCCAATTTAGGGAGCTTTTTTTATGAACCTAGATTAAGAAACTTTATCGCCAGGTTTCGCACCGCTATCTGGTGAAATAATGAAAATACCTTCACCATTTCCGGCAGCAAGTACCATACCGTTTGAAATACCAAAACGCATTTTACGTGGTGCAAGGTTAGCAACCATCACGACCAATTTACCTTTTAGATCTTCTGGTGCATATTGGCTACGGATACCACTAAATACATTGCGTGGTTCAGCTTCACCAACGTCTAAAGTAAGTTGAAGTAACTTATCTGAACCTTCAACTGTACCTGCTTCAACAACCTGAGCAACACGTAAGTCAACTTTTAAGAAGTCTTCAATACCGATAATTTCAGCTTCACCCACTGCTGGAGTAGGCGCTGCTTTTTTCTCTGCAGATTTCTCTTTTTTTGCAGCGGCTTTTGTTGCTTGTGGAGCGGGAGTACCCAAAGACTCTTTAGAAGCATCAACCATGGCTGCAACAGCTTTCGGATCAACACGCTGCATGAGAGGTTGGAACTGCGCAATCTCATGGCTTACAAGAATTTGTTTACGCGATTCAAAATTAAAGCTGTCAAGTTTTAAGAAATCTTGAACTTGTGCAGCCAAAGTTGGTAAAACAGGCGCCAAGTACACAGCTAATTGACGGAATAAGTTGATACCAACCGAACATACATCAAGAACTTGTTGTTCTTGACCTTCTTGTTTCGCAAGTGCCCAAGGCTTTTTCTCATCAATATATTGGTTTGCACGGTCAGCTAGCGCCATAATTTCACGAATAGCCGTAGAAAATTCACGTGCTTCATATGCAGCAGCAATTGAATCACCTGCATCAATAAAACTTTGTACTAAGTCAGATTCTGCACAGTCAGCAGATAAAGTATTGTTAAAGTTGCTATTGATGAACTTCGCACAGCGGCTAGCAATATTGACAACTTTACCCACTAAGTCTGAATTTACTTTTTGAACAAAATCATCAAGGTTCAAGTCAGAGTCTTCAACTTTATCTGAAAGCTTAGAAGCAAAGTAATAGCGTAAATATTCTGGATTTAAATGCTGTAAGTAAGTCTCGGCCTTAATGAAAGTACCACGTGACTTAGACATTTTTTGACCATTTACAGTCAGGAAACCGTTTACAAACAAGCCAGTTGGGGTGCGGTAGTTCGCGCCTTCAAGCATTGCCGGCCAGAATAAAGCATGGAAATAAACAATGTCTTTACCAATGAAATGATAAACATCATTTTGGCTATCTTTTTTCCAGAAATCATCAAAGTTTAAATCTGGGCGTTTAGTTTTGATGTAGTTTTCAAAACTAGACATATAACCGATTGGGGCATCTACCCAAACATAGAAATATTTGTTTGGCGCATCTGGAATTTCAAAACCAAAATAAGGGGCATCGCGAGAAATATCCCAGTCTGCTAAACCGGCTTCAAACCATTCATCAAGTTTGTTTGCAATCGAAACTGGTAAGCGACCTTCATCACGGGTCCATTTCTGCAAATATTCAGCGAAGTTAGGAAGTTTGAAGAAGTAGTGATCTGATGATTTTTCAACTGGTGTTGCACCACTTAAAGTCGAACGAGGGTTAAGTAACTCGGTCGCATTATAAGTTGTACCGCAGACTTCACATGAGTCGCCGTATTGATCTTCTGACTTACATTTTGGGCATGTACCCTTAATGAAACGGTCGGATAAGAACATACCTTTTTCTGGGTCAAATAATTGAGTTACAGGACGAACTGCAATATTTCCAGCTTCACGGTTTTTAATATAGATATCTGTTGAACGTGCTTTGTTGGCATCGCTATGTGTAGAATCGTAATGATCGAAATGTACGCCAAAACCATCAAAATCACGGATATGTTCTTTTTGAACATTGGCAATTTGTTCTTCTGGGCTAATACCATTTGCTTCGGCACGTAGCATAATTGCTGTACCGTGAGCATCATCCGCACATACATAAGTCACATCATGACCCATTGCTCGCATGGCACGAACCCAGATATCTGCCTGGATGTAACCGAGTAAATGACCCATATGAATTGGACCATTAGCATAAGGGAGGGCATTAGTGACTAAAATTTTACGCACGGATTTCATTCTCTCATTCGTATTTATAAGGTGGAAGATTTTAACTGATGCAGGGAGATAAGCAAAGATTAATAATCTTGGGCTTGGCGTAAGAGGATTCTATGAAAATGAATTTTAGTCATTGATAGTTTCCTTTAGAACAGATAAACAAATCAAAAAATATTTGAATCATCCTGTATTGTCTTTGTTTCAAATTGCAGTTACGGTCAGAAAATAAGCCATAACGATGTATAACTAATAACTTATTCAGGTAATTTTTTAATTAGCTATGAGGATAACAACGATGACTACTGAAAATAAATTAGACGAATTAAAGGCAAAAGCGGCTGATGCAAAAGTACAAGGTGAAAAAGCTTTGGACGATTTAAAAGAAAATGTAAAAGAGAAACAAGCTGCTGGTAAAGAAGCAGTTGAAGAGAAAGTAGACCAATTAAAGGCAAAAGCAGCTGATGCAAAAGTACAAGGTGAAAAAGCTTTGGACGATTTAAAGGAAAATGTAAAAGAGAAACAAGCGTCTGGTAAAGAGGCTGTTGAAGATAAAGCAACTGATTTAAAAGGCAAACTTGAGGATGCTCAGCATACTCTACAAGACAAGTTCGATCATTTACGTACTGAGGCAAGCCATAAACTTGATGATGCCAAAGTTAAAGCTGCGGAACTAAAGCAAGAAGCTGCTACAAAATTTGATGAGTTAAAAACTCAAGCAACAGCAAAATTTGACGAGTTAAAGAAAACAGCAACTGATAAGTTAAATAAATTAAAAAATCATGATTCTGCTGAATAAGCTGATCTAAACTAAAATCTGCACTCCTCACCTAAAAGATGAGATTGTAAGTGAGTAATTATTCATCCCAAGGTGAGCGAGTGCGGACCAATACTGTTACACTATCTCCATTAAGCTGTAATGATCTGTTTTTGGAGTAAACAATATGTCTTGGCTTTCTTCATTAAAGTCCGTTTTTTCACCCGCACAAGAAGTGAAAGAAGATGAAATCCAAACCGTACTCCAGAATTATTTATTACCGCATTCAAAAGATGCTCTAAAAGAGCGCATTAGTCAGCTTCAAGTTCAAGGTCGTGTATTACAACTTACGATTAATACATTTCCAGATGAAAAAGAGCATTTGCAGCAAATTCATGATGATTTAGCGAGTGCATTAGAAAAGTGCGGTATTGAAGAACTTAACCTGCATGTGGTTCAACAAAAACGCCCTACACCAGAAAATTCAAATTTACCTCCTGTGCTGGATGCTTCACCTAAATCAGAACCAGATCCAAATAATCCACCGATTCAAAAAGCCGCTCCGCAACAAAGAGAGGTTCCACTTCACCCTCGTATTAAAAATGTCATTTTAGTTTCATCTGGGAAAGGCGGTGTTGGTAAATCGACAACTACAGTCAATTTAGCACTTGCCTTGCAAAAAATGGGACTTAAGGTTGGGGTATTAGATGCTGATATTTACGGCCCAAGTATTCCGACCATGCTAGGTAACGCTGGTAAAACTCCTCTTATTGAAAGTGAAAATTTTGTACCTTTAGATGCTTATGGTATGGCTGTACTTTCTATTGGACATTTAACTGGTGATAACAACACACCTGTTGCATGGCGTGGACCAAAGGCAACAGGCGCTCTAATGCAATTGTTTAATCAAACGCTTTGGCCAGATTTAGATGTACTTATGATTGATATGCCACCGGGTACTGGTGATATTCAGCTTACACTTGCTCAGCGTATTCCTGTTACAGGTTCAATCATTGTGACTACTCCACAAAATGTTGCTTTGCTAGATGCCACTAAAGGAATTGAGTTATTTAATAAAGTTGGTATTCCAGTATTAGGTGTCGTTGAGAACATGTCGACCCATATTTGTTCGAACTGTGGGCATGAAGAGCAAATTTTTGGTATTGGTGGTGGTGAGAAGCTCTCCGAGCAATACCATATTCCATTATTAGGTCGGTTGCCTCTAAATGCTCAAATACGTGAACATGCTGATCAGGGTAAACCGAGTGTTGTAGCAATGGATGATGCGGCTGATAGCTATATTGAGATTGCTAAAGCAGTCTGGCAGCAGATTGAAAAAATCCCTCAACGCACACGTGATGATAAGCGTATTTTCTAATTTATTAAAACCCGGCTTTAAGTCGGGTTTTTTATCATCTGATTAAAATAAAAAATTAAATTACTGAATCCTAATAACAAAGCTGAACTTGAAATTGGCATGTAGATTGCTACCTTACACTTTTTAAAAAGAAAGGTTAAAAAATGCAATTTAAGTATAGTTTGGGCGTAATCAGTTTATGTAGCGCTTTATTTTTAGTGGGATGTAATGATGACAACTCATCCGTTTCACAAACACCAACAGTTCAGGAACAAAAACAGAAGTTACAGCCAATTATTATTCAGGGTGCTTTACCCGTAGAGTCGGAAAGAATGGCTTCAAAGTTAGAGAATAAGACTGTTGAAAAAGTTGGTGGGTGGACCTTCTGGAAAGGAACCTATAACGGCTATCCAATGATTATTTCTAAAACCCGCATGGGTATGAGTAACTCGGCTGCCGCAACAGCTTTAGCGATTGAACGTTATAAACCGATTGCGATCATTAATCAGGGAACATCAGGTGGACACGACCCAGATCTACATGTCTACGATATTGTTTTAGGAAAATATACAACCAATATTGGTGCATTTAGAACACCTAAACAGCCAGTAGGTGGTGGTTCAGACTCACTCACCTGGGTTGAGGCTTTCGATGTTTTACCAACAGATGAATCTGACCCAGAACCGATTGCAATACGCAAATTTGAAGGTGACCAAGAGTTGTTAATGGCGGCACATAAAGTTCGTTATGATAAAGGCGAAGTAGTTGAAGGAACGATTGGTTCAGCAGATGTTTGGAATAACGAACTTGATCGTATTCAATTTTTCCATCAGCGTTATGGTACTTCTGTTGAGGAAATGGAAGCAGCATCAGTTGCACAAATCGCAAGCCAGTTTAATGTTCCGTTTTTAGGCATTCGAATCTTATCCAATAATATTACCAATAATGGAGCTTATGACCCAGGTACGGGAGAGGCTTGTCAAGAGTATGTGCTTAATGTGGCTGAAGAGTATATGAAATCAAAACTGCCAAAATAATGATTTAAACTTATGCAAGAAGAGAGGAACCTTTATAAAACCTCTTCTTGCTTCTTTTGACGATGTCTACTTTTCCAGTTTTTAATGACCATCCAGCGCCAGAAAATTTCTGTGCATATATATAAAATGACGGCAAATACAAAAGCTTCTACAACAAGACCTGTCATTAAGATTTTCGCAAGACTAAAGTCAATGTGTCCATGCCCGAAATGAGTAATCCAGCGCGAAATTTGGTGCAATACACCTAGCAACATTTCTTTATTGATCATATGCACATGAAAAATGTGTGCACCGAACCAAAAACCAATATATAAAATAGGAACTAATGTAATAGGATTACTTAGCCAAGCCAGCATTAAGCTAATGGGTAAATTTACTTCAAATAGTAAGACCGCCATCACAATAAATACGCTGTGAAAAGGGATAGGCAGTAAACCAAAAAAAGTTCCGACAAAAACAGCACGAGTAATTGATTTTCGATTGACGTACCAAAGCACAGGATTCAGGGTCTTTTTACCAAAAATCCTTAGAAATTTCATATTTGAAACTTTCTCGGGGGAGGGAAGCCAAGATTGAAAAAAATGCTTTGCCATAATCATTAAGGGTATTAGAGCGCGATGCTCTATATAAAAAATCAGAAATAATATAAGAATCGAAACTTATTAAAAGCTTAAAATTTAAACTTACCATTGCTATATATTTTTTATTATAAAGACTTTTGATGGAAAAATAGACTTAAAATAAAAATACTTATGTTACTTAATGCGTAATCTATTTGAAAAGCATCACAACTGACCGTAAAGTTTTCTTCTCTATTTTTTGAAATAATTTTATAAATATTTGTTTTTATAAATTTTATTGAGAGGATAAAAATAATTTTAAAAATTTTGTCTTACAATTACCTTTTGCCTTGTAACAGGATATCTATTAATCTGAGATGACTATATTATGAGGTCATTCAATGATTTCATGGCTTTTTATTGGCTTAGTAGCCACAATTTTACTTACTCCTGGTCCAACCAATACACTACTCGCTTCTTCAGGCGTGCAAGTGGGCTTAAGGAAATCAGTAAAACTTATTCCAGCAGAAGTTTTGGGCTATGTGATCTCTATTTCTGCATGGGGAATGCTGATTGGGAAAGTGTCTAACACACTGCCAATGCTGCCGCCTATTCTAAAGCTATTGAGTGCTTGCTATATTATTTTCTTGGCCATTAAGTTATGGCATACGGCGAATCAAGAAGTTGAATTAAATCAGCCGACGATACGTGCTCGTGAGTTATTTTGCGCCACTTTATTAAACCCAAAAGCCTTACTCTTTGCCTCAGCAATTTTCCCGGTAGCTGCGTGGAGTAATTTTCATATTTATTTAATTCATATGATTGCTTATTTAGCGCTTATTACACCAATTGCGTTGTTATGGATTTTCTTGGGATCGGTTTTAGCTTCTAAAAAAGTAGGTTGGCTAAATCAAACTAACTTGCAAAAAACCGCTTCACTTGTCTTGGTCAGCTTTTCAATTCCAATTAGTTATTCTGCTTTACTTAACCTTTAAATGTACCGCCGAGCTATTCTTATTTGTTTGAGTAGCTTTGTGTTGTTTTCATAATTGGTTTTTTAAGTTAAAGTACGTCGCAATCAATGAATTTACCTTTTGGATAGAAAATACATGGCCATTAAGTCTGATCGTTGGATTCGCGAAATGAGCGAAAAACACGGCATGATTGAACCTTATGCAGAGAATCAAGTCCGTTTTGATAAAAATGGTGAAAAGTTGATTTCCTACGGGGTCTCTAGCTATGGTTATGATGTACGCTGTGCCCGTGAGTTCAAGGTTTTTACAAACGTACATTCTGCAATTGTCGATCCGAAGAATTTTGATGACAAAAGTTTTATCGATATTGAGTCTGACGTTTGTATTATTCCGCCAAACTCATTTGCTCTAGCACGTACAATTGAATATTTCCGTATTCCTCGCAATGTGTTGACTGTTTGTCTAGGCAAGTCGACCTATGCTCGCTGCGGTATTATTGTAAATGTGACTCCCTTAGAACCTGAATGGGAAGGTCACGTTACGTTAGAATTCTCAAATACCACTAACTTACCTGCACGTATTTATGCTGGGGAAGGCGTAGCACAAATGCTATTCTTTGAAAGTGATGAAGTGTGTGAAACATCTTATAAAGATCGTGGTGGTAAATACCAAGGCCAAACAGGTGTTACACTTCCTAAAACATAATTTTCTTAGCTGAATAATAGTTTTAATATGATGGGTCACTTAGGTGGCCCAATTTTATAAATAAAATTTTTGTGAAAAGCGTTTATCGGAATTATGATAAACGACAGTTTCCTTTTGTAAAAAATGATATAAAATGATCAATGATGGATTTGTTTTTTGCTCTGCATCACAGAATTTAAAAGCAAATGTGGTTGATATAGGCGCTCTTTGATAATGTTTAGTTAAATACATGATCAAATGTAGATAGGCCAAATAAAAAGAAATTAAACAGGATTATGCCCCCACGGATACGGAGGTCGGCCATGCGACAGTTTACGTCTCTTCGAGTAGCACTTTTGACACTCGGAAGCTTATGCTTTTCTTCAGCTTATGCTGCTTCGACATTAGTTCCTATGTCAGATGCTGAATTATCAGCGACCCGTGGCCAAGCCTTGATGAGTATGTCATATGTTGCGCCTACCGATTCTGCAAACTTAGAAAAACTACGTGACAGTAATAGTAATGTAGGCTTTTATAAATTAGGCCTAGATGCTGATTTAGAATTGAACGCGAATATTAAAAAGTTACAGCTTGGCTGTGGTGGGGCTAACGGTGCAGGTGCTTGTGATATTGATATTGATAACTTAAGTCTAAGCGGCATTTCAGATACTAACGATGGCCGTGCGAGTTCTTCGGCAAAATTAACCAATCCATTTATTGAGTTTGCGATTAAAAACCCTAACAGTGCATCGACTCGTGAAGTAGCGGGGGTGAGATTAAGTGCCGAATCTATTCAGGGCCTACTTACTTTTGGTTCGGAAAATACGACTACAAAAAATGGTATTAACTCTTTTAGTGGTTATATGGTAACTCAAGCGACTGGAGGAACTGTTAGTACTTTACAAGCAGTGTCAGGACAAGCTGGCTTAACTCAGACAAATTTAGGCACAGCAATTACGGGGAAAGTAAAAAGCACGACAGGGTTAGTCACCGCAGATTTCCAGACAACAAGCTATGATTTAGGTTTAAGTAGTGCATCTGGTAGTTTATTTTTACCTTCCCAGGTTATTTCTGGAAAACGTATTACCACAGCTAATCTAACTGGTACCGCTGTAGTTAGTGGAATTAATTTATCGGGACCTATTCAAGCAAATGCCCAAGCATGGGGGGCTATCCCGCTTACTATTAGTGGGAATCTATCAGGGACAATTAATAATCTAGGTGTAAATGTAGCAGTTAATGAGGACTTAGGATATTTCCATAAAGTTAATTTGAATGGGACTGCGGCCTCTCTTTCCTTACAAGGACAAAATTTACAATGGACAGGAGCAAAATCAGTTTCTCAGGCTGGTTGGTGGTTAGAACTCTCAAATCCAATTGATATTGGTGACGTGACCCCACAATCACAGGTCAAAATTACAGACGATGTTGTCAAAGCAACTTTAGGTAAAGTGAGTCAGTATTTAACGGCTAATCCAATTGAATGTGGGATTCTTGCTACTTCTTGCTTATTGGGAGATATCAATGTTCAATCAGTTGATTTAACAGGTCAATATGTTCCTATGAATTTGACGAATTTGGTCTTAAAAAACCAAAGTTTTGCTCCGAACTGTTATGGTAGCCTAAAGTTCTGCTAACTTGAAAAGAAAGTAGCTATTGCTATTTTACATTCATCGGAAAAGTAAATTTTTACATGCTTTTTTTTGCATTTGTGCAAATATTCCGCATAATAGAAATGTGGAAAGGTTGGCAATATCTTTTAGATTTGCCTCTTTGTCTAAGGTGAAAAGGATAGCTTCACCTGGCATCAGGGATTGTTAAAGAAAAATAAATATGGTGCGCGGCATCGTATAAAACAGGAAGGTCAAGATGACTACACTTAATTATACGGTAAGGTTTCAAAAAACCGTTTTGGCAAGTTTAATCGGGCTTTGTATAAGCCAACCTAGTTTCGCACTCGAAGAACTTTCTGATGCGGGCTTGAGTGAAACGACAGGTGAAGGTATTGCTATCTTGCCACAGAATACTTATATGGTATTTCGTGGTGCAGGTGCAAATGAAACCTCAACCCAGATTTTAACTGATCGTACTAAAGATACAGGTTATATCAATTATGTACCGGTTGGCCCTTTAAGTATGACAGCCGCTGATACCAATAAAAATGGTTCTATTGATTCAGGTGACCGTGCGGTAGGTAAAGCAGATATTTTTCTTTATGGCTTAGCACTTTCTAAATCTGATAATAATACCAATACTCGCCTTGCTTCTACCGATGCAGCTGCTGCAATCTCAAGTTGGGGTACTGCTGTTAACCCGTGGATTTTCAAAGTTGCGACTGAAAACTCAGTGCCGAATTTTAGTGCAAATAATTGTACAGGTGCGACTGACCCAACATGTCAGGTAACTTACTTAGCTTTAGAAGCCCCTTTATATGAAGTCGGAACAAAGGATTCTGCAGGTATTGACGCTTATAAGCTGAAATTAGGCTTATGGACAGATATTTTTGTCCGTAATCCAAATAAAATAAATGGCGTCACAGATCAATTTAATTATGGCGATTCAAATGGTCTAATTGGCACGAGTACTGACGCAACTCGTGCAAACCGTCTTCGTTTACAAGGAGTGTGGAATAACTTTAGCTTAAATGGCAGCCGCTTACAGCTTTTCCAAACATTAGGTGGAGCGACATCTGCTGGAGGAATGAGTCCTTTCTATAACGATACTTTAGGCTTTGCTGGAGTAGTACGTTTAAATAGTGGTGATGCCTCTAATTTAAGAGCAACGATTACTTCAAATACTCCAACGTCTACAGTAGGGCCATGGGTAAATCGTTATAGCACTCAATATACTGGCGCACCGAGTAATAACTCCCCAAGTTCAGATTGGTTATATCGTATTCGTAGTCAGACCACGACTGTGACATCAACAGGGTCATGGACTGCCCCAACTGACAGTGCTATGAATAATGTTTTACGTTTAAGTACGCGCGAGTCAGGGACTACACAAGGCAATTTGGTAACACCTGCAATTAATGGTGGAACTGCTCCAACTTTTGATGCAAATGAAGGGTTATATCTCTATAACCCGAATATTAACCTTGTATTGGGTTCTTTATATCAGCCATTAGTTTTAAGCTCGGATGGCAAGAACTTTAGTATAGAACTCGCTCGTATTCCAAATAAACCTGAAATTTATAAGAAAATCTATACAGACTATAGTGGAGCAGATACGAGTTATTTAGGTTCTACTTGTAATATTTATCAATGTGGTACGAACGTAACATTAGGTGGAAAAACTTATCAGGGCTCTAGCGCCACTCATAGTAGCATTTCAATTGGTTCAACTGTCTATAATGCAACCAATAATACTTTAGAAGCATTTAAAGGAAATAGCACACAAGATGCGGTTGGTATTTCATTTGGTAAATTACCTACAGGCACTGTGGCTGCGATCACGCAAACTAAAAACTTCTACCAATTGCAAAATCAAGAACGCCGTGCTGGTAGCTATAGCTGCGGATTTTTGAATTTAAGTACTTGTTATGATACATGGCAATATCGGACAGCAACAGGCTGGACTGGCAATGCTGGCTCAGGTTTAAAATTTGATTCTCAGGGTGCGAATTGGGCAAATGTAGAGAGTACTGCTTATTATAATCCTACTGTGAATAATACAGGTTATACCTTAGCTGATGCCGGAAATGGCGCTCAGTACACAGTACCGAATGGTACGCCTTTGCCAGATGCCCGTTATGAGGGTGGGCGTTGGTACACGACCACGCCAAATGCAGATTTGAACACGTATAAGTTATCTGGAGCGCAAATTAGCTCAGCAATTACGAATAATATGGGTTCTGCTGTTATTGATGGTGTTTTAATTCAGCACTTAAAACTCACAACTAAAGGCCTATAAGAGGAGGAAAGTGATATGAAAAAAATAAGTACTTTAATCCTCGCTCTTTGTGCAACGGTCACTCATGCAGAGCTACAAACTTTAGATAATGAAGCATTACAAGCCATCAATGGTCAGGCTGGTGCGGATTTATCGTTAATGCTTAATTTAAACCAGACAGCTAACGGTGTGTTTGACAATGGTAGTGGTGGTGTCTGTGAGAACGTAGAGTTTTGCCATATTGGTTTGGCAATTAATAAGCGTTTTGTACAGGCTGATGCAACGAAACCAAGTGGCTGGGCCGAAAATAGTGATAGTGGTAATAAACTTTGGCTCGTATTTAAAGGCGTACAAGGTACTTTAAATATTCAAAAGATGGGTTTGGATGGTGCTGATTTAAAGTATTTGGATAAAAACAATACTGAAATGATTAAGCCTGCTATTCAACTGAGTTTTAGTGCAGCACAGCCAATTTTAATTCGTAACTTTGGTTTTAATGCTTTATCAATTGAGCAAGATAACTTTACCAGCTCAACAACAGCGCAAGGTTCGAGCGCAAATATGTATGATTATGCATATTTCAAAAAGCCAACTTATGCAGCAACTGCCAATAGTGCAAACCAGCAAGTGGCTACTGCAACACCATCGGTGTATGACCATGGGCGTGAAACTGGTTTTATGGGCTTAATGATGAACGGAAACTTGGCTATTCAAGGAAAAGTCATGGTCTTTAGCTGTGATGGCAGCCATCCTCGTTGTTAAGGGTTAATGTAGATTTCAAAGGAACTGAAGTGATGAAAAAAAATAAAGAAAATCACAGCTCAAAGTTTATTTTAAATGCATTAACAACCAGCATGTTGTTAGTGAGCGGACACGTTTTTGCTTTAGAAGCTTTAACAGATGCTGATTTGAGTGCTGTTAATGGACAAGATGGAATTTCGATTCAAACGACGTTTAATGAAATCAATATTGATAATGCTTACTGGGATGACCATGCGGGTACATCTAGCAGTGCTGATCAGGTTTTAAGGGCGCAAGCCGGTGGCATAAAAGTTCAAAAAAGTAATGCATCTAGTCAGCCTTTAAGCACAAATTATCGGTTAGATGTAGGGAGCAATCCAACTACGGGTAAAACTGGACTCGACTTTTCTATGCAAAGCAGTCCCTCACTTATTACTGTGAATAGTTTTAAGGTATGTAATAACTCTGCTACTTGCTCACCGACTATGGGGCAGTTGGCTATTCAAACAACTTCTCCACTAAATTTGGCACTTACCACCCAAGACGGTCTATTTAATGCAAATAGTCAGTCAAGCATGACGCTCGGAATTAATAATGCCAATATTTATTTAGGGCAAGTCGATGCGCGCAGCCAGTTAAATCAATTAATTTTAAGAAATTTTAACTTTAATTTTGTCGGTAAAGGGGCGATGTTAATTGACCCAACTCGTGGCCTAGTTTTACAGACAAATACTGGAACTAACGTCGCTAGTGTAGGTCAAACCCCGAATAATACCTATGGATATGTTGATTTTAACCGTGTAGCAGATTCAGCTTCTGGTTTAACAGCAGGCACATATGTAGATAGTAGTGGAAAAGTAACCAATTCGGGCCTGAACATTGAGGTCATGTTAAGTTCTAATGTTGATAAAACTAATCCTTATGCTTTAGATGCCACCAATAGTCCACAAAATGCGAAAGGTTTGATTCGTTTAGGTGCTAGTGGACGTATGGTAAATAGTTATTTACAAGTCCGTGGTATGGATGGTACGTCAGATACAACAATATTAGGTACGGCAAATACCGCTTCGGGCACCAGTTCAAGTAATAGTATTTTAGGTAATTCTGGAATTGCCTTTCGTATGAAAGGTGAGTTCACTAAAGATAATGACTCAATGCTAGGTTCAGATGGTAAAGCAACCACGTTAGAAATTGGTGGAGCAGGTCTGAATGCTTATGGGTTCGAATTTGGTAATTTAACAGGTCTTAATTCTGCTACGCGCGGTTATTTCGACAGCGGAAATATTTATTTAAATCTCGCTGATACAAAAACGTTATTAATGCCAAACAACGCGACTTTAAATGCAATTCGTTTAGGGTCGGGTACTTTAACTACAGCTGCTGATTATCAGCATAATATTCATCGTGATACGATGACTAATCCATTTAGCTTAATTCTTGCGATGCGTGGAGCAGAGTTTCAAGCATTTTCAAGACGCGGTCGTTTTACGACAAGTGCGAATGTCGCTGCTGCCAATCAGTTTGCAGACAACGGTGCAAATAACCAGTGGGGCTTAGCCTTACCTTTTTATAATTTGAATGCTAACGCTGCTGTATATGGTTTAGATGCACCAGCAAATAGTGCTTATTACTATACAAAAGATGCAAATGGTAAGCCTGTTCGAAATGTTGTGGCTACATCTGGAACGACTTCGCGTTTAGGTTTTGGGATTGCTGCCGGAACTACTGGACGTGATGCGACTGGAACCAAAACAACCTCAATTTTATTAATTGATGGTTCTCCAAATGCTAATAATGGTGGTAGTCCTACTGATTATTACATGGGCTTACGTAATATCGACATGTTCCTCAAAGGCAATGGAACTATTGGTTTAGAAAATGGCAGCCTCAATGTTAGTTTAAAAGAGATGCTGCTTGCTTTATCAACAGAAATTGCAGCAGGTTATTTACCAGGTGCTAAATATAAAACTTGTCCAGCGACAGGTTCATGTACTTCACCTATCGATAATTTTGCCAAAAATAATGATGTTTTATTTGGTTTAAAACTACGTTTAGGTGGCGATCTTAACTTATCGATCGTTCCAAATAGTTCTATTGCAGATGGTAGTGCTTTAACTGTACTCGGCGATTTCACAATGCCGGCGACAGCAACTGGAAATACAGTTCAAATTAGTGATCCGATTGATGGTTCTGCAATTGGCTTTGATAATATTACCGGAAAGCTAGCATTTAATACCGCTTTGGTTGTGGGTAAAGATACAACGAGTGGTTTAGGTAAAGTTGGCGTAAATACGGCGGTTTATTTTAACCCTGATAAGAGTATTGATGGCGCGTTACGTGTTAAAGATATTAATTTCTATCCACCTTCAACAGGAGCTGGAGCGCGTTTAGGTGAGCTTGCAATTACTGGTGGACGTTTAAATAGTAGCTTTAGTATTGTGCCTAGAAATGGAGCCTTTAACTAATTAAAGAAAGCAGCGTTAATCGCTGCTTTTTTATATAAATTTTATTTTAGTGTGATTGGATTTGCATTCGTCGGGTTATAGAGATAATTGCTTTGTACTTGAATATTATTCTGATAGTCTGAACAAATAATAAGCGTTTGTCTCTTAAGGATTAGAGCGACATGAAGAATAAAAATATAGGGTTCTGGCTGCTACTTGCCAGTAGTTCAAGTGTTTTTGCAATGCAACCTTTGGATGATCAAAGCCTTGCAGCAGCGACTGGCCAAAATGGCTTAACCTTAGGCATTCAGGCCGATAGCGTTAAATTTAATCAAGTCGCTCTCATTGATACTAACGGTATTGCCTCAACGTCTTATAACAGTAAAGCTGGTTTTGTCATTGCGGGAAACTCTACTAATCCAGTTCCTGGCATAGAATTTATTAAGGCTGCTGTATCGGGTAATCCTTCTTTTAATATTGCAATGGATGCCGATGCTGGTGGTGGAAATCCGTTTTTAAATTTAGCTATATCTATGGGGAATGATGTAAACGGTATTCGACTTTTACCTTTTTCAGTTTATTTAGCCCCAAGTGCATCTTTATCTAGCCCATCCGATTATGCATTAACAAGTTATGCACCCAAATCAATTTTTAGTTCGGGAACGACAGTAAATACGGGTGTAAAAGAACTGATCCGTTCTACTGGAAATCTAGATATTAACTTTGTACAAACCAATAAACCCCGCTTAAATATTCAACTTGGCCATGCTGCGCAGTCCGTCATGGTTAAATTTGGTGGGGCAATTCAATCTATTTGTTCTGCTGCCTCTGGCTGTCCAATTACTTTGGTGTCCGATAATACAGGCGCAACATTTGGGTTTAAGTTTGCAGGAACAAATACTTCAACGGGTTTTGTGTTAGATGGTTTTTATGCAGGGGTTGATTCAACTGGATTAGCTTTTGGCAATACAGGCGCATCTAGTAAATTTGATGCTTCACTTAACAATGTCACTTTAGGAAATATGGGTACACAAAATACAACAACGTTTAATAATTTACCTAATGGCTCTATGGGGAGTTTTGGTGTCACTGGCGTTTCTGTAACTGACTTTAAAATGAAAGTAAGCGGCTTTTAAAAAAGAATAATAGCTTAACCTGAAATACGAGAGGGAGACTATGAAAATAATCGCCCTCTTTTTTATGGCTATACCAAGTTAAATATTGTCTGATCTGGTGTGTTCTAATTGTTGAACAATTTCATCTAAAGCTTTAATCCGTTTCACTTGATCCCATAATTCTTTCGCTTGTGGATAGGCTTTGGTCATCATACCTAACCATTGCTTATAACGACCTACCATCCCAATTTCTGTTTTTGCTTGACCGTTTAAAAAGCGAATTTGTAAGTCAACGAGCTGTTCCCAACTGAATAATGCCTCATTCATATTTTCACGAATGCATTGTGTTAAATCAGGAGTCGTCACCGCACCACGGCCAATCATTAAGTCTTCACAGCCAGATTGTTGCTGACAGGCTCTAGCATCAGCATTGGTCCAGATTTCACCGTTAGCAATGACATTAATTTTTAAAGCTTCTTTAATCGGTAGAATTTTTTCCCAATAAGCGGGTGGCGTATAGCCATCTGCTTTAGTTCGAGCGTGTACGGTTAACCAGCTTGCACCCGCATCTTCAACAGCGTGGGCATTTTCCATCGTATGGTTTTCATCGAGATAACCTAAGCGCATTTTTGCTGAAACAGGGATGTGCGCAGGTACTGCATCTCGGACTGCCTTAATCAATAGATGTACAACATCCGGTTCATCAAGAAGTACTGAACCACCGCGATGTCGATTAACAGTTTTTGCGGGACAACCGAAATTAAGGTCGATTGCAGGTGCACCAAGCTCTACAACTTTTGCCGCATTGGCTGCCAGCATATCTGGGTTGTTACCTAAGAACTGAACATGAACAGGCGTACCAGCGGCTGTTTTACCGTCATTTTTTAATTCTGGACAAAA
The DNA here is from genome assembly GCF_001605885.1 of Acinetobacter lactucae. Classification (GTDB taxonomy): domain Bacteria; phylum Pseudomonadota; class Gammaproteobacteria; order Pseudomonadales; family Moraxellaceae; genus Acinetobacter; species Acinetobacter lactucae. Next base: position 56,006 of record NZ_LRPE01000007.1, read on the forward strand.
ACTATAGTAAATATGGTCTGGCAAAATACTGTCTGTAACGCGAATAAATTCGGTCACACACCAGTCGAAATCACCAACAGATGTGAGTGTATCCCGCATGATCGGGTCAGTTAAACCTTCCATTGGAGCGAGTATGAGTTTCACAGTCTGTGTCACCTGAATAAAACGAAAACAGCGTTATACGGGATATGTATAACGCTGTCTAGTATCGATTAAATTTTAATTTATCTAGCGACCCAAGATCATCTCAAGCACAAATTTACTACCAATAAAGCCAATCGCCAAAAGCACAAAACCGATCAAGGTAAAGCGAATCGCTTTTTGACCTCGCCATCCTAGTTTGTAATGGCCGATCAATAGTGAGCCATAGATAAACCAAGAAATAATACTAAAAACGGTTTTATGAGCGAGATGTTGAGCAAAGAAGCTATCAATAGTTAAAAAACCAAATGCAAGCGCAATTGTTAATAGAATGAAACCAGTAATAATCAGATCAAATAATAAAGATTCCATCGCCTGAATTGGCGGAAGTAAGTTGACCCAGAAACGTTTTTTTTGTTTCTTTTTGAGTTCACGGTTTTGAAACCATATTAAGATCGCATGTATGGTTGCCATTAATAAAACAGCATAGGCAGAAAGCGAAAGAATGATATGAGTATCAAGTCCTAGAGAATGCTGCTCAATAAATTGATCTGGTCGGCTAAAGGCAAAACCTAAAATAAGACCAATAGCTGCGACAGGTATGCCTAATAAATTTAACGGCAGAATTGGGCGGAAAGTACTAAAAATTAAGCTTAACAGTAGCATAAGCCCCGATGTGAAAGACATCAGGTTAAATACATCGTAGTTAATTCCTGCTGGCGTAAGCATAGCATCGCACAAAACTGTACCGTGTAGTGCTAGTGCCAAGAGAGCAACAAAAGCAAATAACCATGGGTTTGGTTCACGTTTTGACATTAAACGAATAAACAGATACCAGAAAGAAGTGGTATATGCGATGAGTGCCAAAATTGTGTAAACCAAGGGGAGGCTAATCATGTCAAACCTTTTTCAGGATTAATTCATCTATATAAGATATAAATTCGCTGCGAACTAAAGTATCCTATAGCATTCTATGCATAAATTTTCTATTTCGAGAAAGATTTTTTTGCAACTAGCCATTTTAAGCGGATTTTGCAATGTTTGATACCTTAACAGAACGACTCACACAGAGTTTAAGAAATGTTACTGGCTCAGGGCAGCTGACCGAAGACAATATTAAAGATACCTTACGTGAAGTACGTATGGCACTTCTTGAAGCCGATGTCGCGTTACCTGTAACTCGTGAATTTATCGCGAAAGTTAAGGAAGAGGCATTGGGCCAAGAAGTGATGACTCAGTTATCACCAGGCCAGGCATTTGTAAAAATTGTTTATGACGAACTCACCAAGATGATGGGTGAGGCGAATGAAACACTAGATTTAAGTGCGAAACCTCCTGTTGTAGTATTGCTTGCTGGTTTACAAGGTGCAGGTAAAACAACAACTGCTGCCAAGTTGGCACGTTTCTTAAAAGAACGTCAAAAGAAAAAAGTAATGACTGTTTCTGCCGACGTTTACCGTCCAGCAGCAATTAAACAGTTAGAAACTGTTTCAAATGAAGTTGGCGCAGGCTTTATTCCTTCAGATCCTTCTGAAAAGCCAATTGATATTGTTAATCGTGCAATTGAACAGGCAAAAATCCAATTTGCTGATGTATTGATTGTCGATACGGCAGGTCGTCTCCATGTCGATGAAGATATGATGGACGAAATTAAAGAATTGCATGCAGCAGTTAAGCCGACTGAAACCCTGTTTGTGGTTGATGCCATGACAGGTCAGGATGCTGCAAATACAGCAAAAGCATTCAATGATGCTTTGGCACTTACAGGTGTGATTCTTACTAAAACTGATGGTGATGCACGTGGTGGTGCTGCGCTTTCTGTGCGTGCCATTACTGGTAAGCCAATCAAGTTCCTAGGTATGGGTGAGAAGCTTGACGCTTTAGAACCATTCCATCCGGACCGTGTTGCTCAACGTATTTTAGGCATGGGTGACGTACTTTCTTTAGTCGAAGAAGTTGAACGTAAAATCGACAAAGAAAAAGCCGAAAAAATGGCGAAAAAATTGCAAAAAGGCGGTAGCTTCAACTTTGAAGATATGCTGATGCAATTTGAGCAAATGAAAAAAATGGGCGGCATGATGGGCTTCTTAGATAAGTTGCCTGGCATGAGCGGTGCAGGAATTCAGCAAGCAATTGAGCAAGCGAACCCTGAAAAACAAGTCAAGAAGATGGAAGCTATTATCCAGTCAATGACTGTTAAAGAGCGCCGTAATCCGGACTTAATGAACCCAAGTCGTAAAAAACGTATTGCGGCAGGTTGCGGTATGGATGTTGCTGAAGTGAACAAACTTATTAAGCAACAAGCGCAAATGGCCAAAATGATGAAGAAGTTTGCGAATCCATCTGGTATGAGCAAAATGATGCGTTCATTAGGCAATATGCAAAAGCAATTTGGCGGCGGCGGTGGCGGAATGGGGCCACTCTTTGGTAATAATGACCAAAAGAAATAAATCCATAAAATAAAAGGCGCATATAGCGCCTTTTATTTTGTTCTGTATTTTAGTCTTTAGGATAATGAGCAATATATTGCTGTAATCCTTTGAGCAAAAGATCAGTTTCTACAACAGGATCATATTTTTGTAAGAACTTGGCAAATAGTGTTGCATCGCCACCAGTCAGCAGCAGCTTTTTAGGAGATTGCTGCATAATATTTTCGATGGTACTAATAAGGCCCAATAAAATACCGTGGTGTACTGCATCAACTGTGTTATTGCCGGGATTTAGATTATCGAAAGCTGAGTCTGGAATTTTAATGCCCTTTGTATTTTGAATCAGAGCATCTCGCTGCAAATATAAATTAGGAAGGATGTAACCTCCTAAATGTTGTTTACCTTGCGTTAGATCAATCGTGAGTGCTGTCCCGCAACCAATAATGCAATAGTTTTCATCAGTTTGAGCTACGGCTAAGACTTGTAACCAGCGGTCTATACCGAGCTGACTGGGAACTTCATAACCACAGTGTAAACCTGCATATTCAGAGTGAACTTTGGCAAAGACCACTGGAATTTCAAGCCATTTTAAAATCTGCTGAATACGTTGATTGTTTTCGGTATCGAGTACCGAAGAAATCCCGATTCGATGCAAACCTTGATGCTTAAAGTGTTGAATTAATCCAAGTAGTAAATCGGCAGGTGACTGCAAGTGCAGCTCAGCTGCATGCTCAATTGTTTGATTATTTTCAGTAATCCAGTACTTTAAACGGGTGTTTCCGATATCAAGCCATAAACTTTTCATGGAGAAAACACCTATTTACTGAGTAGTCTGTGGTCTTAAACGACCTTGATAAAACTGCTGTGGTTCTGGTGTTTCAAGAATTACCGCACCTTCATTGGAAATCCCAACAAAACGACCATGTACCAGTCCCTGACTATGTTCGAACTGTACCAACTGATTAATCCATGCAGCATGGTGATTAAAACGTCCTGCCAAATTGTAGCAGCCATGATCAAACCAGCGAGCAGCATTTTGAATTGCAACATAAAGCTCTGAAATTAACTCAAGACGGCCCATTTGCTCTAAACCTAAATCTTCTAGAGACGTAATCGATTGATCACTATCAGTCACTGGTGGTGTTTTTAAATTAATACCTACACCTACAATAGCCTGATGCTGAGACAGGGGTTCGACTAAAATTCCACCCCATTTACCCTGAGTACTATATAAATCGTTTGGCCATTTCACTTGTAGATTTAGAGCTAGTAACTGCGGAATTTGCAGAATATTTAGAGCAACTTCAAGTGCTAAGCGACCATCTAAGGGTGTTCGAGTTTGCACCAATGTGCTTAAATAAATGTTTCCTTCAGGTGAAATCCATTGCCGTTGATGTTGGCCTCGCCCTTGAGTTTGTTGAGCACTGCAAACCAAGCCTGTTGTAATGCCTTTTTGGGCAATTTCACGAATATCATCATTGGTCGAAGTTGTGGTTGCTTTTAATAAAACCACTTCTGGAAGCTGGTTTTTTGCGCTTAAAAGTTGTTGTAGTTGGCGAGTCTCTAAATCCATGTTGAATATGAGCAGAGTGGTAAAACATTTATGGAGTTAATCATATATTTACTCATTGGCGCAATTGCTGGTTTTACTGCCGGATTGTTTGGAGTTGGTGGTGGACTAATTATTGTACCAATCCTCTATGTCGTTTTTACCCAGTTAAATTATGACCCAGCTGTAATCATGCATATTGCAGTCGGAACATCGCTTGCAACCATTATTGTGACATCTTTTAGTTCAGTCTCGGCTCATCATAAAAAGGGTGCGGTACTCTGGCCCGTTTTTCGTAATTTAGCGCCAGGGTTAGTATTAGGTTCATTTTTAGGAGCGGGTATTGCCGACTTGATGTCTGGTCAGCATTTGCAACTTCTTATTGGAATTTTTGCGGTTGTGATGGCCTATCGGATGTTTAAAGGGGCACATGTCGTTGTTGACCCAACACGTCAGCTTCCTTCAACACCCATGCAATTTATGGCGGGTGGCGGTATTGGCATTGCCTCTGCAATTTTTGGAATTGGGGGAGGAAGCTTAACCGTGCCATATTTAAATCGTCATGGTGTTGTCATGCAAAAAGCAGTTGCGACTTCTGCCGCTTGCGGTTTACCGATTGCAGTTGCAGGAGCGATTGGATTTATGTGGTTTGGTGCTAAAGAACACATCTCTGTACCTAACACGATCGGTTATGTGCATATCTATGCTTTTATTGGTATTAGTATCATGAGTTTTGTCACAGCGAAGTTTGGAGCAAAGGTTGCTCATGCCTTGTCGCCGCAGATGTTAAAAAAATGTTTTGCTTGCCTGTTAGTGGTGGTAGGCAGTTATTTTATTTATAAAGGCATTATGCATTAGAGACTAAAATCTTAAATTTAGTAAGAAGATTATGTAAGAGCTTGAATTTTTAGGAATTCGAGCTTTTTTTGTTCATAAAATATAAGAATGTTCTAGGCTTTTATTCATCTGATTTTGGTGTTGTTTTTAAATGAGTTGGCTTAAAATGCAATGAAATTGTCAGACAATGACATAGTTTTTAATCGATGGGATCAGTTAAAAACAAGGATGCGAAAGAAAAGCATGGATTAATGCATATAAAAAGTAGCGGGTGATTTATGAATCTCGAAGAGACAGAAAGTCTTTCTGAGCAAATTGTCAAATATATTAGCGAACAGATCATTAGTGGTGAACTAGTTGAAGGCGAACGTATTCAAGAGCTGCGTATTGCCAAAGAACTTGACGTCAGCCGAGGATCAGTTCGTGAAGCATTGTTACTATTAGAGCGTACTCATTTAATTGAGATATTTCCGCGCCGTGGGGCAATTGTCTCAGAAATGTCTGCACAACAAGTTAAAGCGTTGTTTGATACAAATATGATGTTATTGGGGCATATTGTACAACGCATGAGCGAAACATGGCGTGCGCATGAAGCAGATCAATTACAGTTGCTATTAGAGCAACTTCTTGAGCATGTTAAAGCAGGTGATATCGAAAAATTTTATGATGGAGTCTTCCAATATTTAGCTGAACAGCAAGATATGGTCGGGAATCCTTATCTAATGAAGTTTTATAAAGAGCTATTGCCTTCATTACGTCGTAGTTATTTTTTGACCTTAAATACCTCTAAGCGGGAACTACAAGAAGCATTTGCATTATTTAAACTCGTGACTGATGCAATTTTAATCCGAAAATCACAACAAGCCGCTTTATTTATGGAAGATTTTTGTCGACACTTACGTAACCTTGTGTTGGAATCGCTGACACGAATGAAACAGATTGAATTGGCTTGGGCAAGACGCTCACGCCGCTAGTTAGGGCATTATGCGTTTAAGCAGTTTAAAACTTTCAGGCTTTAAATCTTTTGCAGATAGTACAACCTTAAATTTTAAGGCGAACCGCACAGCAGTGGTTGGTCCAAACGGTTGTGGCAAATCCAATGTAATCGATGCGATCCGCTGGGTGATGGGGGAATCAAATGCCCGTCAGCTTCGTGGTGGTAGCATGCAAGATGTTATTTTTACAGGAACTTCCAAACGCAAGCCCGTTGGTGTGGCCAGTGTTGAGCTACGCTTTGATAATACTTATGGAAAGTTGGGCGGATCTTATAATGCGTATAATGAGTTAGCCGTTCGCCGTCAGGTGACTCGCGAAGGTAAATCCGAATATTTCTTAAATGGTACACGTTGCCGCCGTCGTGATATTACCGATATTTTCTTGGGAACAGGCTTAGGGCCACGTTCTTATGCGGTGATTGAACAAGGCATGATTAACCGTTTGGTTGACGCCAAGCCCGAAGAAATGCGTGTGTTTATTGAAGAAGCAGCAGGTGTTTCACGCTATCAAGCGCGTCGACGCGAAACATTGCAACATCTTGAACATACAGAGCAAAACCTTTCACGTTTAGAAGATATTGCGCTTGAGTTAAAATCGCAGCTTAAAACGCTTAAACGCCAGTCAGAAGCGGCAGTTCAATATAAAACGTTAGAAAGCCAGATTCGTACGCTGAAAATTGAAATTTTGTCTTTTCAGGCAGATAAAAGTGTACGCCTACAAGAAGAATATACAGTTCAAATGAATGAACTGGGTGAAACCTTTAAATTGGTTCGTTCAGAGCTAAGTACAATTGAACATGATTTAGAAGCAACTAGTGCTTTATTTCAGCGACTCATTCAGCAATCTTCACCACTACAACACGAATGGCAGCAAGCTGAGAAAAAACTGTCTGAACTGAAAATGACTCTGGAACAAAAACAGAGTTTATACCAGCAAAATAGTACCACTCTCGTTCAGTTAGAACAGCAAAAATTCCAAACTAAAGAACGTTTACAGCTTTCTGAATTGCAACTTGAAACTTTGAATAATCAGTTAGATGAACAAACTGAAGCCTTAACTGCAATTGAGCATACAGCAGCCGAAGCTGAACAAAACTTTGCTGATTTACAATCCCAGCAAAAACAAGCACAACAACAGTTTGAACAAGTAAAAGCTCAGGTTGAAAAACAACAGCAACAAAAAATGCAAATGTCAGCTCAAATTGAGCAGTTAGACAAAAATGTTTTAAGAATTGAGCAGCAAAAAGAAACGTTGCAACATCAAGCAAGTCAGATTCAATCGCATGTTCATGAAGATGAACAGGGCGAGCTTGAACAGCTACAACAGCAGCTTTGTCGTGAAATTTCGGTGCTTGAAATTGAAATTGAGCAACAATTGCTAAGTTTAGAGCAATCTCAACAGCAACATCAGTTAAGTAAAAATCAACAACAAACCCTGAAAACTGAGATTCAAGTTTTATTATCAGAGCAGAAAAACCTAAGTCAGCTTGTTGCAAAGCAAAGCCCAAAGCAGCATCAAGATGCGTTACGTTTAATGCAGGCTCTACAGTTAAGTGAGCAAGGTAAACCGCATGCGCAGATTGTTGAGAAGTTTTTAGCAAAATGGTTGCAGGCGCATATTGTTGAAACTGAACAAGCCTTTCAGGAAGGAATTGCTCGCCAGTTAAAACCTTCCGAGTACACAAGTAAATTTAAAAGTAGTTTGCCTTGTTTAAATGAGTGGATTGCGTCGCCACAACTATCAATATTTTCAAATGTAGCGATTGCACAAGATTTGACTCATGCTTTAAATGAGCAAAAGCAACTGCAACATGGTCAGTCTATTTTGACTTTAGATGGTTATTATGTTGGGCAGGATTGGGTGATCGCCCTTATGTATGATGACGAAAGTCAAAGTGCACAAGGTATGCTGAGCCATCGTATTCGTTTAGATGAAATTGAACAGGCTCTTGAAAAGCAGCAACTTGAATTACAAGCATTAGATCAAATTGTAGTACAGCAAAAGGATGAGTTAGGGCAGTTACAGGCTGATGTGCAGCACAAACAGCAAGTTGTGAAACAAAAACAAAAAGACTTACAACAGCTTGATGTACAAATTGCTAAACAGCAAACCGCAGCACAAGCATTTTTATTGCAAAAACAACAATTGAAAGATCAACTTGGTCAGTTAGATATGCAGCTTGAAGAAGATGCCATGCAAAAAGATGATCTTGAAATTGATTTGCATGCATTAGCAATCAAGCTAGAAACCATTTTACCTGACTATAAAACTTTGCAATTTCGGGTAGAAGAGTTAACAGAGCAGCTAGAAGAACAGCAACAAGCCCTGCAACATCAGCAACAAGAACGTGAAATTTTGCGCCGTAATAGCACGCAGACTACTCAACAAATTGAGTTGCTTGAAAAAGATATCTCATTCTTGCAGAGCCAATATCAGCAAATTGCAGCTCAAATGGAGCAAGCGAAAAAGTTTGTTGATCCTATTCAGTTAGAGCTACCAAATCTTGAGTCAGAGTTTCAGCAACAATTTGCTCAAACTGAAAAGTTGCAAAAGAACTGGAATGAATGGCAGCTTGAACTCAATAGTGTGCAGGAAAAGCAACAAACTCTGACCGATCAGCGTCATCAATATCAACAAAAAGATGAGCAGCTCAGAGAACAACTTGAAGAGAAACGGTTAGCTTGGCAAGCAGCTAAGTCAGATCGTGAGCATTATCAAGAACAGCTTAAAGAATTGAATGCCGAGCTCCAAAAAGGCTTACAAATAGATTTAGTCGAGCACCAGCAAAAACTGGAAAAAGTACAGAAACAGTTTGAAAAAATTGGAGCGGTTAACCTTGCCGCTTCGCAAGAGTTTGAAGAAGTTTCTCAGCGTTTTGATGAGCTGAGCCACCAGATTCAAGATTTGGAAAATACGGTAACTCAATTAAAAGATGCGATGAAAAGCATTGACCAAGAAACCCGTAAGCTGTTTATGACAACTTTTGATCAGATCAATCAGGAGTTGCAAAATCTGTTTCCAAAGGTCTTTAATGGTGGAGAGGCGAGTTTAAGTCTTGAAGATGACTGGCAATCTGGTGTTAAACTGATGGCAAGACCACCGGGTAAGAAAAATAGTTCTCTAGCATTACTTTCTGGTGGAGAAAAGGCTTTAACAGCGTTAGCATTAGTATTTGCGATTTTTAGATTAAATCCGGCACCGTTTTGTGTACTAGATGAAGTGGACGCACCACTTGATGATGCGAATGTTCAGAGATATTGTAATTTGGTAAAAGAACTTTCTGAACATGTACAATTCATTTACATTACACATAATAAGCTGGCGATGACCATGGCAACTGATTTGTTGGGTGTGACCATGCCTGAACCGGGTACATCAAAATTAGTCACTGTCGATTTAGAACAGGCAAAAGAATACGGGTTAGTTTCGGAGTCATAGAATGGAAATCAATACGATTATTGGCATCGTTGTTGCCATTATAATTATGCTAATTGGCTTAAAAATGATTTTAAAAAAGCCAAACCATGCTGAACCCTCATTAGACAGTGATTTGCATATTAATCCTGATAGTAATCAACCGGTTATACCTAGGCACGTAAGAGATCAGCTTGAGAAAACTGAAGCTGAATCTGTAGCGGTGACTAGTGCAGAGCGAGTAGAACCGACTTTAAGCGAAGCTGCGCCGTCACAAGTACCTGAAGCAAAACAGTCAGAAATTGAGACCGTAGAACCCGCTAAAGTAATTCAAACTGAACAAACTCAAGCAGTTGTTGAAAACGCTTCTGTAGAAGAAATTAAATCTGAAGAAACAGTAACAAACTCTGCCATTCATAAAGATGGTTCAGTTGAGTTGGTTGATGCAGTTTCTGTGCAACCAGAAGCTGAAGCTCTAGCAAAAGAAAATCTGGAAGCTGAAAGCGAAAAAGCTGAGCCTGAGTTGAGTTTAAACCCGAATATTGAAACTGCCGAAATTGCTGAGTTTGAAGGCGAGAGTAATATTCTGGATGTGCATTTACATGAACAGCAACGCTATGATGATGAAAGTGCATTAGCGATGGCTGAACAGATTATTGCGCTAAATGTTTATCCAAACCCGCGTCGTGCGTTGTCTGGCGATAAGGCACTTAAAGTATTGTTAAAATACGGTTTACGTTATGGCGAAATGTCGTGCTTCCATCGTTATGAAAATACCGATGAGCCGAGTGTACTCATGTTCTCTGTATTGCGTATGACAGACAATGGACCAGCTGGGTTTGATCTTGAAACTCTATCTACTGAACAAGTTCAAGGTTTGGCATTTTTCCTAGCCCTTCCAAACAGTAAAGCCGTGACTGGTTTTGACATGATGGCGAGTATTGCGGGTCTAATTGCTCGTGAAATTGATGGCAAAGTTTACGATGAGAATAATCTTGAATTTACACCACAGTTAAAAGAGCACTGGCGTCATCATGTGATTGATTATCGTCCGGCACAGGCGACTGCCTAGTTTTATTTTTTTACGTTCGTTGCGATAATTGCAACATATCTAGTCGCAGCTCAGGGTGGAGAAATTTCCACCCTTTTTTATGGTGAATAACATAATGGCAACAACTTCCGTGATCGAACAGATGCGTCAGCTTATTCAACTGATTGCAAAGCATAACCATGCCTACTATGTCATGGATCAGCCGACAATCTCGGACAGTGAATATGATCATTTGTTTCACCAGTTAAAAGCTTTAGAAGAGCAATATCCTGATCTTGTTCAACCAGATTCACCAACAACCAAAGTAGGCGGACAAGCACTCTCTAAATTTCAAACCGTGACTCATGTCGTTCCGATGCTTTCTTTGGGGAATGTTTTTAATCAGGAAGACTTGTTCGCATTTGCTCGCCGTGTTGAAGAGCGTTTGCCTAACCAAAAAGTACAATATGAAGTCGAATTAAAACTTGATGGCCTTGCGATTTCACTCTGGTATGAAAATGGTGTCTTAGTACGTGGCGTTACACGTGGTGATGGTGAAACTGGAGAAGACATTACCCAGAACGTTAAAACGATTCGTAATTTGCCAAAAGTGTTGCATTCAGATCACTTTGAAATTCCACGTTTGTTAGAAGTACGCGGCGAAGTACTTATGCCAAAGTCTGGCTTTGAAAAACTCAATGCCGACCAAGAAGCAAAAGGCGATAAAACATTTGCGAACCCGCGTAATGCAGCAGCGGGTAGTTTAAGACAACTCGATCCTAATATTGCTGCTGGTAGACCTTTAGCATTTTATGCTTATGGTATCGCTCAGTGTGAACCTAACCATGGTTTAACCACCATGCATGACAGTCTACAATGGCTCACAAAACTTGGATTTGAAATTGCGGAACGTCAATATCTGTGTAATTCAATTCAAGAAGTACAGCAACGTTATGAGCAAATTCAGCAAGAACGTTCAAATTTACAAGTTGAAATTGATGGGATGGTCGTAAAGGTTGATGACTTAAAGCAACAACAACAACTTGGTTTTTTAAGTCGTGAACCACGTTGGGCAACTGCTTATAAATTCCCTGCACAAGCTGCATTAACTACGGTTGATCAAATTGATTGGCAAGTAGGGCGTACAGGTACTTTGACCCCGGTAGCGCGTTTAAACCCAGTATTTGTGGGTGGTGTGACGGTTTCTAATGTAACCTTACATAACATTGGTGAAATCCATCGTCTTGATGTACGTGTTGGCGATACGGTTAGTGTTTATCGTACCGGCGATGTTATTCCTAAAGTAGAAAAAGTCTGGCCAGAATTCCGCTCACCTGATGCTGAAGTTGTACATTTACCAGAAAGCTGTCCTGTTTGTGCTTCACCAGTTGTGATGCCTGAAGGGGAAGCTTTAGCTCGTTGTTCTGGTGGACTGTATTGTGCTGCACAGCGTATTGAAGCGATTCGTCATTTTGTATCACGTAAAGCTCTGGATATCGAAGGTTTAGGAGATCGCTGGGTAGAGTCTTTATTACACCTCGATTTACTTAAAGATGTTGCCGATATTTACCATTTGCATGAACACCGAGAAACTTTACTTGGTATTGAAAAAATGGGCGAGAAATCGGTACAAAATCTGATGGATGCCATTGAAGCCAGCAAAAAGACAACGCTTGCACGTTTTATTTATGCTTTAGGAATTCGAGGAGTAGGTGAAACAACAGCTAGAATGTTAGCCAATACTTTCCAAACTTTGGAAGCGCTTAAAGCTGCTGATGTTGAAGCTTTAAAGAAAACCCCCGATGTCGGTGATATTACCGCAGAGTGGATTGCTGACTTTTTCTTGGCACCTCACAACATTGAAGTGCTTGATCGCTTAATTGCAGCAGGGATTCATTGGGATGCACCAACAGCACCAACACGCCAACCGTTAAATGGTGAAAGCTGGGTGTTAACAGGTACATTAGAGCAAATGACCCGTGATCAGGCGACTCAAATGCTACAAGCATTAGGTGCACGTGTAAGTGGTAGCGTATCGAGTAAAACCAAATGCGTTGTTGCGGGTGAGAAAGCGGGTTCTAAATTAGAAAAAGCAGCAAAACTTGGCATTGCAGTTATGAATGAGACTGATTTCTTATCACTTATGGCGAGCTATGGGCAGACTTTAAGCGAATAGATTTATCGAAATAAGAACCATTGATTTTAGTTACAAATTTATAAATTGATGGTTTGAGCTATATTTTAACGCTTGTCTGAGCTTATAAATCAGACAAGCGTTTCTTTTTGCAGAGAAAATTTAAATAACTTAAACTGTAAATGCGTATGTTTCTCATTTTAATTTGATAAAAATCATAAACTTAACGTTTTTTTGTTTTGCAATCACTTTTAAGATTGCCCATAATAGTCTTCATACGATAGGAGATTTATTATGCGTGGCAATCCAGAAGTCATAGACTATTTAAATATGCTCATTGGCGGAGAATTGGCTGCCCGTGATCAATATCTAATCCATTCTCGTATGTATGAAGATTGGGGCCTAAATAAAATTTATGAACGTATTGATCATGAGATGCAAGAAGAAGCTTCTCATGCTGATGCGATCATTCGCCGTGTATTGTTTTTAGGTGCCAAACCAAACATGCACCGTGAAGATATCAATGTTGGTACAGACGTTGTATCTTGTTTAAAAGCTGATTTAGCGCTTGAATATCACGTTCGTGAAAAGTTAGCGACAGGTATCAAACTTTGTGAAGAGAAGGGTGATTACATTAGCCGCGATATGTTGCGTCAACAATTATCAGATACTGAAGAAGACCATACATACTGGTTAGAAAAGCAATTACGTTTAATTGAGTTGATTGGCTTACAAAATTATATTCAATCTCAAATTTAATAAAAGGACCCAGCTAAGGCTGGGTTTTTTATTGGCTGATGTCAATAAAATTAGCTCATCGCTTAAATGTTAATTTTGTCAAATTGAACATATTCAAAGCCTTACTATATAAGGCTTTGGCAGTTACAAAAAAGTCAGAAAATTTGTATCACACCCCCTGTTTTTTTTATGAAATTGGATATAATTTCGCCAACAAAACCCTTGCCTAGAAATTTAATGAGGCAAGGGTTTTTCTATGGAAAATCGGTTGGTATGGATCGCCAATGATTTTATGGTGAGTTCGCGAAATATGTTATTTACCAAACCTGCTGTTTTAGATACAGCTACTCTCCTAAGCACACAGCGTCTTGCAACACGACTAAGTTTTTTTAGCTTAGGTTTTGCGACTGCAGCTTGGGCACCACTCATTCCTTTTGCACAGCAACGCTTAAACCTAAATCATGCCGATTTTGGTTTGCTTTTGCTTTGTATGGGGATCGGGTCAATGATTGCTATGCCTGCGACCGGTGCTTTAGTCAAGCGCTGGGGATGTCGTCCGTTAATTGCTTTGGCATTGATGTTGTTAATGGTTTTATTGCCGAGCCTTACAATGTGGAGCAGCATTGTATCGATGGCTGTTGCATTGTTTATCTTTGGATCGGCAGCAGGATGTCTGGGAGTAGCTATTAATTTACAAGCAGTGGTGGTTGAAAAACATAGTGTGCGAGCTCTTATGTCTAGCTTCCATGGAATGTGCAGTCTTGGTGGCTTAACGGGTGCTATGCTTGTGACTGCATTATTGGCAGTGGGCCTTTCTCCATTAATGAGTACGTTATCAGTTGTTATGATTTTACTTGTTATTGGTGGTGTGGCTATTCCTTCTTGTTTAACGTCTTTTGAACAGGATGAAAAACCACATGAAGATACAACTCAGGCACCGAAAAAGCTTTATCGTCCCGATGGCATTATTCTGCTTATTGGCATGATGTGCTTTATTGCCTTTTTATCCGAAGGTGCGGCTATGGATTGGGGTGGTATTTATTTAACAAGTAAATATCAACTTAATCCTGCCTTTGCTGGACTAGCTTATACTTTCTTTGCGCTCAGCATGACGGCTGGTCGTTTTGCAGGTCATGTCTTGCTTAAGCAATGGGGTGAGAAAAATATTGTGACTTATAGTGCAATTGGGGCAGGTATTGGTATGGCTATTATTGTGACAGCACCAGTATGGCAGGTGGTTGTATTAGGCTATGCAATTTTAGGATTAGGGTGTTCTAATATTGTACCAGTAATGTTTTCTCGTGTTGGTCGACAAAACAATATGCCTAAAGCAGCAGCACTTTCCTTAGTATCAACAATTGCCTATACAGGTTCATTAAGTGGCCCAGCTTTAATCGGTTTAATTGGTGAATGGACGGGTTTAAGTACGGTTCTAACAGGTGTGGCTGTATTGCTATTTGTGATTGCTTTACTTAACCGCTTTACATTAATAAAGACAAATTAATTTATAAATAATAGACATCCTACATTGAACATCGAGAAATTAAATTTCTCGATGTTCTTTTATTTGGATTTATAAAACCTGATAGATCGATTGATAATTATCTTGTAATACTCGCTGAGGCTTCATTAGTAGAGTTGGTGTCTTTTCTAAATCATCCAAGAAATTATTTCGCCAATGGGTAAGATCAGATGACGTTAACCCTTCTATCAATTGTTCATAACGATTAATACGCTCGGTTTTAGACATTTCTAAAGCCATTTTTAAAGCATCCATCATTGCCGCTCTATCTTGAGGATCAACAATCAAGGCTTGAGACATTTGCTCAGCAGCACCAGCGTATTTAGATAAAATGAGCACACCTGGATTTTCTGGATCTTGAGCGGCAATATACTCTTTAGCAACTAGGTTCATGCCATCGCGTAGTGAACTGATCCAACAAATATCTGAATGGCGGTAAATGTGCATAAGATTATGGTGTTGAACCGTGTCATAGCAGCAATCTACAGGTCGCCAGTCTTCATGTGCAAACTCTTCGTTAATTAACTCGAGCTTAGTTTTAAAACGTTGGTATAAGCGTTGATAAGTTGGAATGTCGGTACGAGAAGGAATCGCCACTTGAAGATGTCGAACGAGACCATGATATTCAGGACTGGTTTCCAAAAAGGTTGCAAATGCATTAAATCTTTCGAGTAAACCTTTCGAATAATCAATACGATCCACCCCAATAATTGTTTTTTGACGTGGAATTTCCTCAAAATTAAATACAGAAGAGGTCGCCAAATCTTGTTGAGCTTGCTTCTGTATAATTTCTGGCTGAACACCAATTGGATATGACTTAATTAATATTTGACGTTTCTTGTAACTAATACTATTACTTTGAATTTTTTGAGCTTCGAGTAAACTTAGACAAGTTTGCATACATGCATTTTGATCAATCTGGGTTTGTAAGCCAATAACATCATATTGACTCAAGTCTTGAATTAATTCTCGGCCAACTGGAATTTTGCGCCAGATATTGAGGCTAGCAAATGGAATATGTAAAAAGAAACCAATTTTATTTTGCATGCCTAATTCACGACAGTAACGCGCCACACTAAAAAAGTGATAATCGTGTACCCAAATAAGATCTTCAGGCTGAGCAAGTTGTTTTAACTTTTCCGCAAATAAACGGTTGACCTTTTGATAAGTACTATATTCTTGTGCATCATATTCAATCAGGTCATCTCGATCATGCATTGCTGGCCAGAGAACTTTATTTGCAAAGCCACAATAATATTGGGCGTATTGCTGATGAGTAAGTGGACAGGTAATGTAGTCAATTCCTTGAGAATAAGCCTGCTCAAATTCTGGCGCTTCGCTATCAGTAATTTGTTGACCATTCCAACCCAACCAAATGCCATTGCTATCATTCAAAGCATCTTGTACAGCCACAGCAAGGCCACCCGCTGATGCTTTACCTGAAGGCATACTTATTCTGTTCGATAATACGATTAATTTAGACATAATTTTTCTCCATTCTGATTTTGGCTATTTTTGACATATAAGCTTTTTATTCTGTTTTGAAATAAAGAAAGAAAATTCGCGACATTATCAATATCTTTTAATCTATATTTAGCTTGTGTTTCACCAGAGCCCACTTTAATTGTGAGGCCAGATTGTTGATTAATAAAAACAAAACCAGATTCATCTGTTAAATCATCACCTATAAAAATTGGTAATGTAGAAGGTAAATCAAGGTGGTTTAATATAATCTCAATTGCTTTGCCTTTATCAGCTTGGTTAGGAATTAACTCAATAACAAATTTTCCCTTATTTAATTTTAAATGGGGATAATCGGCATTAATATCTTGCATAATATTAATAGCGTAATTTTCTAAATCAGGATTTTTTCGATAATGTAAAGCAATAGAATACCCTTTATCCTCAATTAATAATTCAGGATATTTTTCACAAGACTTTATAATATCTTGTTTTAATTTTTTAAAATTAATCTGACTTAGATCTGGTCGAATATACTTATCAGAATCAAAATAAATATCTAACCCATGCAATCCAGCAATTGGTGCTTTAACAGGATGTAAGAGTTTACTAGCTGTATCTACATCACGACCTGTTACAGCAATAACAGGAATATTTAATTGAATAATTTTTTTAATAATTTCTAATGTAGTATTTGGAATAAAACTGTCTTCAGGATTAATTTGAAAGGGTGCTAATGTCCCATCAATATCCAAAAACAAACAATAATTTTTATCTAAAGATAAGTTGTTTATAATATGATTGGGTGTAACAAAATATGTATTTTTTTCTCTCCCATCAGATATTGTACTTTGACTGTTCATATTAGCCTTCCCAATATTTTTGATCGATAATTAATCTTCTAACATTAAAATGAATTGATGAGTCATTTCTTTTAATAAAAAAACATAAGTATTAACATTAATTACATTGCATAATGGATTTATAGGCGAAGTGTGGAGTATGTTGTTTTTTGATAGGCTTCAATGTTTAGATAATTAAAGTTTTGTATATTTACTATGAATAATGCAGGTCTTATTTATCAATATATTTCAGAATATTAACTCATTAAAAATACTTGATTTTATGATTTAGAAATTATTTTTAATATTGATTTTAAAAGATATTTAACAGAAATATTATTATATAATCTTTGTGAAATCGACTTTGGGCAGGCATATGAAGTTACAAAATAAAATTTTATTGATTACAGGTTGGGGAGTAGGAGTGGAACCTTTGCAATCTCTCAAATTGCATTTGGAAAAAACGGGTTTTGAAACACAACTTATTAATATTTTTAATGTTTTAGATAGTAACTTTCAAGCACAGCTGGACTTGGTGGCTAGGGCTGATGTAGTCGTAGGCTGGTCTTTAGGTGGACAGTTAGCAACTCAACTGGTTGATATTTTTTATAAGCAAACAGGGCAGACGAAAACATTAATTACACTTGCTTCAAACCCTTGTTTTGTTGCCAATGCTCATTGGCAAACTGCAATGCTTATTGATGTGTTTAGTCAATTTAAAGCTTCTTTTTTTAAAAATCCGCAAGCTACTTTAAAACGTTTTTATTATTTAATTACACTTGGTTCAACTCAAGCTAAACAAGATTGGGTAAGCGTACAAAACATCGCAAACCCACCTCCAAGCGAATTACTGTCAGAAGGTTTGCAAATGCTTGAACAACTAAATTTGGTAGATAACTTAAAAAACTATCCTGGCCGACAGCTTCATCTATTTGCTGAGCAAGATAATGTCATTCCTTGCAAAATTGTTGAAAATTTTAAAGAGATCGTGACAAAAAACATGAATTATAAAGTGCTAAAAGGCGCTACTCATGCTTTTCCATACCTAGAAGTAGATCGAACAATTGAAGAAATCTGCCAATTTTTAACAATTCATCAGCAAAGTTAATAAGCTTTGATTGATCTCGCAATTTTCTTTCATTCTCAACAGGTTTAACATGTGCTAAATGAAAGATTTGAATGCTGTAAAAGGGTAAATAGGATGACAGATAATTTTGATTTAGAACATATTTGGCATCCATATACCTCAATGACCCAACCTTTACCAACATTTAAAGTTAAACGTGCCTATGGGGCAACAATTGAACTAGAGGATGGTAAGACTTTAATTGATGGTATGTCATCTTGGTGGTGTGCAATTCATGGTTATAACCACCCTGAACTCAATCAGGCAGTGACAGATCAATTACAGAACATGTCGCATATCATGTTTGGTGGTTTAACTCATGATCCTGCCATTGAACTTGGAAAAATTCTTTTAAAAATTACGCCGCCAAGTCTCGATAAAATTTTCTATGCTGATTCAGGTTCGGTTGCCGTTGAAGTTGCTTTGAAAATGGCTGTGCAATTCTGGACAGCACAAGGCCAACCACAAAAAACAAATTTTATTACTACACGTTCTGGTTATCACGGTGATACATGGAATGCGATGTCTGTTTGTGATCCAGTAACAGGCATGCATCAGATTTTTGGTACAAGTTTACCAAACCGGCTTTTTGTAGCAGCACCGCAAACCAAATTTCATGAAGAATGGAACCAAGAAGATATTGCTGAGCTAGAACAGGCTATTCAGCAAAATCATGAAAACCTTGCTGCACTGATTATTGAGCCAATTGTACAAGGTGCAGGGGGCATGCGTTTTTATCATCCTGAATATTTACGTCAAGTGAAAGCACTTTGTGAACAATATAACCTGCTCTTAATTTTTGATGAAATTGCCACTGGTTTCGGTCGCACGGGTAAGCTCTTTGCGTGGGAACATGCCCAAGTTGAGCCAGACATTATGTGCATAGGTAAGGGCTTAACAGGCGGCTATATGACCTTATCTGCTACCTTAACGACAAAGCATGTTGCAGAAACCATTAGTCGCGGTGAGGCTGGGGTATTTATGCACGGCCCGACCTTTATGGCCAATCCGCTTGCTTGCGCGGTTGCTTTAAAAAGTACGCAATTGTTAATTGAACAAGATTGGCAGGCTAATATTGAGCGAATTGAACAACAGCTTAGCCAATATTTAACACCTTTAAGTCAGCTTGATTATGTTGCCGATGTACGAGTACTCGGTGCGATTGGTGTAGTAGAACTCACCTTTAATGTTGATATGAAGACTTTGCAGCAACAATTTGTAGACCGCGGAATCTGGATTCGTCCTTTTGGAAAATTGGTTTATGTGATGCCACCGTATGTCATCACTCATCAAGAGTTAAATGATTTGCTTGAACAATTGGTTGAGGTTGTTCAAACGATGCAGGGAGCGTATTAAGATGTCATTGCTCAATCATTTTGCTGCCGAGTTAGATGAGTTAAAACAACAAGGTAACTTTAGACACTTTACTCAAAATGTGCAGCATGACCGTTTTATTACGATTCAAAATAAAACGATGCTTAACTTGGCTTCAAATGATTATCTTGGATTGGCGGCTGATATTAATCTTCGCCAAGAGTTTCTAGATAGCTATCCATTAGAACGAAGCTATTTTAGTTCTTCATCTTCACGCTTATTGACGGGCAATTTTGAAGAATATGAACAGTTGGAAAATAGCCTAAGTAAAGCATTTGGTGGCCGGTCGGCTCTCTTATTTAATAGTGGCTACCATATGAATCTTGGTATTTTACCTGCGGTGGCTGATAGTAAAACTTTAATTTTGGCAGATAAGTTCGTCCATGCGAGCATGATTGATGGGATCCGTTTATCTGGTGCTCAATATGTGCGTTATCGACATAACGATTTGCAGCACTTAGAACAACTTCTACAAAAATATCATGATGATGAAAAGATTGAACGAATTATTGTGGTCACAGAAAGTATTTTTAGTATGGATGGGGATGAAACAGATTTAGCCGCTTTAGTCCAGCTCAAAAAACGTTTTGCTAAAACCATGTTGTATGTCGATGAAGCACATTCAATTGGTGTGCGTGGTCAGCAAGGATTAGGGTGTGCTGAACAATATAATGTCATTCAAGAAATTGATTTTTTAGTTGGTACATTAGGTAAAGCATTGGCAGCAGTCGGTGGTTACATTATTTGCGATCCAATTATTAAAGATTATCTCATTAATAAAATGCGCCCACTTATTTTCAGTACTGCACAGCCCCCGATTGTGATGGCATGGGCAAACTTTATTTTTCAAAAAGTATTAGTTGCTCAACCTCAGCGTGACCATTTAAAAAGTATTAGCCAATATCTTCAACACGCTATTGTGCAAAAGGGCTACGATAGCCCATCGACTAGCCATATTATTCCAGTCATTGTGGGAGAAAGTCAGGCTGCTATCGATAAAGCGAAGCAAGTTCAGGAAAGTGGTTTTTATGCTATGCCTGTGCGCCCGCCAACAGTGCCTAAAAACAGTTCCCGTCTGCGTATTTCTTTAACGTCAATGGTGCAGCAACATGAGCTTGAAGAATTGGTGAGTTTTCTGTGAGTTTGAATAAAAACTTAGTTGCCCAGCGTTTTGCCAAAGCAGGGCAAAGCTATTCAGAACATGCAGTTGTTCAAAAACAAATTTGCCAAAATTTAACACGATTACTCCAGCAGTTTTGCCCGAGGACGATGTCACGTGTTTTTGAAATTGGTTGTGGTTCTGGCAATTTAACTCGTCTTATTACTGCATCTTTCCAAATCGAAGAGTTAATTTTGAATGATCTGTATACAGATGTACAGGAGCATTTTAATTCTCACGAAAGTTTGAAATGGTTGATTGGAGATGTTGAGACGTTAGATTTTCCTCAGCAGCTCGATATGATTGTTTCAGGTTCCGCTTTACAGTGGATGCAAGATTTACCGCGCTTGCTCGAACATTGTACGGCATCTTTAGTTGATCAAGGCTGGTTATGCTTTTCAACATTCGGCCCTAAGAACTTATTCGAAATTAAAGAGCTAACAGGACAAGGTTTAAGTTATTGGTCTATTGAAAATTGGAATAGAGCCTTAACTCAGGCTGGTTTTGAGATTTTGCATTTGTCAGAATCCGAAGCTCAACTCTATTTTGATTCGCCTAAGGCTGTATTGCAGCATTTAAAGGCAACAGGAGTAACGGCAACTGCTCAACATCGTTGGACTAAGCAAACGTTACAACAGTTTTATCAAGATTATGATCGGTTTAAGCATGCCGAAGGATATTCCCTAACATATCATCCGATTTATTGTATTGCCCGGAGAATGAAGTAAATGAGTGGCCAGATCTATTTTGTGAGCGGGATTGATACCGAAATTGGTAAAACCTACGCGACAGGTTTCTTAGCAAAATTATGGACTGAGCAGGGTAAAAAAGTGATTACCCAAAAACTCATTCAGACAGGTAATACAGATATTTCTGAAGATATCGAAAAGCACCGTGAAATCATGGGACAGGGTTGGTTTCAAGAAGATCATGACAAGCTAACCATGCCTGAAATTTTCAGTTATCCAGCCTCACCTCATTTAGCAACACGTCTTGATAATCGAGAAATTGATTTTCAAAAAATTGAAAAAGCGACTCAAACATTAGCAGAACGTTTTGAAATTGTATTGTTAGAAGGTGCGGGAGGCTTAATGGTGCCATTAACCACCAGTCTGCTTACCATCGATTATGTTGCTCAGCACCAGTTTCCGGTTATTTTAGTAACCTCGGGGCGTTTGGGAAGTATTAATCACACTTTACTTAGTCTTGAAGCACTTAAGTCTCGTGGACTTAAATTAAAAGCTTTAGTTTATAACCTAAAAGATGAATCAAAAGATCCATTAATTTCTCAAGATACTTCAAATTATTTGAAAGATTATTTAGCTGTTCATTTTCCTGAAGCTGAATGGATTGAACTGGCAAAAATGAATTAAGTTCAACAGGCTATAAAAAACCGCTCAAATTTGAGCGGTTTTTTTACATCTTATTAATGTTTTAGAATTTCTTCGAACCACGGTTAAAGCCAGTCGCTTTACGTTGGCTACCCGTATTAACTGGAGCTTCTTTTTCATCATCACGACGTTGTTGACGTAAGTAACCGCCACGACGCGCTGCCATTGGTTTTTCAGTCATACGATCAGTACGGCGTTTTGCCATACCAAATAAACCTGTACCTTGGCGTGGTTTTAACTCAACTGATTTTGCTAAGTTGTCGATGTCAGTTTTGTCGAGTTCCATCCAACGACCAGTACGTAATTCGCGCGGTAAAATAACTGTACCGTAGCGTGTACGTAATAAACGACTTACTTTAAGGTCTTGCGATTCGAAAATACGACGTACTTCGCGGTTACGGCCTTCTTTTACTACAACTTGGTACCAGCGGTTAATACCTTCACCACCAATTTCAGAGAATGATTCGAATTTGGCTGGGCCATCTTCGAGCTCTACTCCATTAACCATGTTTTGGCGTAGTTTTGGTGTTACTTCACCCATTACTCGAACAGCATATTCACGTTCAATTTCATTAGATGGGTGCATTAAACGATTAGCAAGTTCACCATCATTTGTGAAGAGTAATAAACCAGTACTGTTAATATCCAGACGACCTACCATTACCCAACGGTCATTGGCAATTTGTGGTAAATGATCAAATACGGTTGGGCGTTTTTCAGGATCATTACGTGAACAGATTTCACCCTCAGGCTTATAATAAATCAGTACGCGACGACGAATTTCGTCTTCAATCTGAAACTGAACTTTACGGCCATCAATGCGTAATTCATCGCCTGGTTCAATGCGCTCACCCACTTGGGCAACACGACCGTTTACACTCACGCGTCCTGCGGCAATAACCTCTTCCATATATCGGCGGGAACCTAATCCGATTCGCGCTAATACTTTTTGCAATTTTTCACTCATGACAGCACAACCTTAGACATAATGATCAACAGTCCACCTCTTTATGATTTCGGTGCATTTGCATCGAGAGCCATAAAGGCTTCCTTGGCGTTCTGTAGGGGAGGCAATTGGCCTAGAGAGGCTAGACCAAAAGCATTCAGAAACTGAGGCGTTGTAATTAGCAACGCAGGTCTTCCGGGTAAATCTCTAAAACCGGCTTCTTTAATCCAGTTCCAGTCAAATAGTGTTCTGAGAATCTGACTATTATTAGATACACCACGAATTTGTTCAATATCAGCTCGGGTAACCGGTTGATGATAAGCAATGACAGCCAGGGTTTCTAGTAATGAAGGCGACAGTTTTGTTGGTCGCTCTGGCCAAATTTGCGCAATAATACTACGATATTTAGATCTTACCTGAAAGCGAAACCCTTGTGCTGTTTCAATCAACTCAATAGAGCGGCCATGCTGTAATAAGGCGAGCTGTTGTAAAAGTTGACGAAGCTGTTGTTTATTATACTGATTATTAAATGCTTCTTTTAAGCGGGCAATTGAAACGGGCGCTTCACTAGCAAAGATAATTGCTTCAAGTTGTAATAAGACTTCATGATGTATGTCAGCTAATGACAAATCACTATTATTTTGTTCAAAACTACTCATATTGAAGATCCTTGAATAGCTAACGGGGCTTCGATACCAGTGGCAATAATTTTAATTTTTTGTTGGCGGGTTAATTCTAATACCGCCATAAATGTAACAACCATTCCCATACGACCTTGCTGGGGATTGAGTAATTCTTTAAAACTTAACACGTCACCAGACTCTAATTTCTCTTCAATATATGCAATACGTTCTTCAAGTAAAACAGGTTCTTGAGCAATAACGTGCGTAACAGGTTCTGGACGGTTAAATACACAGAATAAAGCATCATGTAGCGCTGAGATATCGTAACCTTCATAAACAGGAGAGATATGTCCTAAACTTACATTAGCACTAAACGTATCACGCTCAAGAATTGGCATTTGACCTAAACGCTCAGCTGCTTGCTTAATACGTAGATAAGTTTCAAGACGATCAATAAGTTCCTGCTTAGGATCTTTTTCAATGCTTATAATTGTAGGTTTCGGTAAAAGTAGGCGAGATTTTAGGTCGGCCAATAGAGCAGCCATTACCATATAATCTGCTGTTAACTCGATATTTAAAGACTTCATACTGTCCATATAGGCTAAATATTGAGTCGCAATAGGTGCAATGTCGAGTTGGACTAAATCGAAACCATTTTTCTGAATCAGATAAATTAAAAAATCTAGTGGACCTTCAAAGTGCTCGAGCAAAATCTCAAATGCAGCTGGAGGTATATAGAGATCTTCAGGAATCTTGTCATGCCACTCATCTAAAACACGGATGTGTGGAGAGTCTTCCATGGATTGATGAAGTGATTGATTCATTACGATTATAAGCCACGCGAATTTTCAAAAGCATGAGACTTGTTATTCAAGTCAAAGACAGCTGTAAGTAGAAGAACAGCAGATAGTGAAAATCATTCTAAATGAATTGTGTCTTTTAATAAATTACTTAACGACTAAAGTGTAAAAAAAATCCAAAATAAATAAAGAGTATTTTTTGGAGTGATAATACTTTTTTTTAAACTATTGGTAAAAAATGTAAGTGCTTATTCAAAAGCACTTACATCGCCAACACCACGACGGATGATCTCAGGATGTTCACCCGATAAATCGACAATACTTGTACTTGTTAACGTACCAAAACCACCATCAATAAATACATCAATTCGTTTATCGAGCTGATTTTCAATATCATACGGATCATCTAAAGGATCTTCATGGCCCGGTAAAATTAATGTACTGGTGAGTAGAGGTTCGCCCAGTTCTTGTAATAAAGCCTGACAAATCGGGTTACTTGGAATACGTAAGCCAATCGTTTTCTTTTTAGGATGCATCAATCTACGAGGAACTTCACTTGTTGCAGGCAAAATGAACGTAGTAATAGCTGGTGTGTTCGCTTTCAATAAACGATAGGTTGCATTATCAACTTTTGCATAAGTCGCAATATCAGATAAGTCACAGCACATAATGGCATATTGATGCTTAGGCCCTAAACCACGAATCTGTGCAATACGCTCCATGGCATTTTTATTACCGATTTGACACCCAATCGCATAGGCAGCATCGGTAGGGTAGACCACAACATCTCCTGCTCGGATACGTTCAACAGCTTGGGAAATGAGGCGTTGCTGTGGATTTTCAGGATGTACATGTAAATGCATCATATTTTAGAGACTCCATCACGCCAGTGTTAGAAATAATTATTAGGCTTTTTAAATAACCTAGGCAAGCAATTAACGTAGTTTTTTTGTCAATTAATCAAGGAGTTCACGTTTAAATTCATTTAATTGTAAAGGTGTACCCGAACGTATACATTGGCAAATAAAACCAATAAATGCTGCTGCATCACTGGGCAATTTAGCTTCGCCCGAAAAGTAACGTTGCACTTGAGCATAGACATTATCTTTAAATAGTTTGCCATCTCCGCCATCACCCGTCAGGTTATCAAGAGATACTCTAAATTTTCGGCCAAAGGATTGTGCAAATAACCATTCAATCGCTTGAGGCTTAATTTCTACTTGTTCAAATAAACTTTGCTGTTCTTGAGTACGACCATCAGGTGCATACCAATATCCTAAATCTGGTAATAGACGTCTTTTTTCACCCGCAATAGACCAGTGACTAATTTCATGCAAAGCGCTATTAAAGAAACCGTGAGCAAATTGGATCTTAGCGGGTTCTTTATTTGTGGCTGGGAAATATTCAGGTTCAAAATCACCACGAACTAATGTCACATTATGGTGGGAAAACCAGTGATTAAAGTGTAAAATAAGCCAATCAACTTGCTCAGACTCCGATTTTGAGCTTGACCATGGTGAGAGTTGCACTAGGTCAGGTACAAGAGTGTTCTGATGAGTTGAATGGGTGCAAACGAGTAATGAAGTGTTAACTTCAGGTTGCGGCTGCAACAGGTGCATTGCTTAATTTACCCCGAGTTCTGTCTAAAGAAGTGCAAAATTGTATCTTAATCTTTGACAGAGTACCGATGAATTTGTAGAATTGCCGCCTTAATTATGTCAGCAAATACCTTTCCGGCACAGATTGAGCCGTTTAAATGGGCTGAACAAGGCTTTACATGGTCAGGTCAACTGCCCTTGTCTCGCTTTGTTCGTATCGCTCGTGAAGCTGTTGGATCAATTGATAATCAATTGATCAACATAGACTGTAAGCTATCAATGGATGCATATCATCGCATTGTGTGGATGGACGGTCATATGGACACGAAAGTTCCAATGGAGTGCCAACGTTGTTTGGAACCTGTTGAAATGCCTCTTGTCTTAGACTTCCATATTGCATTAGTGGATGATGAGTCACTGATAGAGCGCTTGGATGAGGATGCTGATTTCATCGTTTTAGGTGAAAGTGAGTCTTCGACGAAAGGCGATTATGATACGCCTGCCTCGATTAACTTACTCGCATTACTAGAAGATGAACTGTTATTGTTGATGCCTTTATCTCCCAAGCATGATGCTTGTGAACATAAACATCAACCTACCATTCAGAATGTTGTCGAAGAAAAACGGGATAATCCGTTTGATGTTTTGGCAGGTTTGAAGGGTAAACTTAACTCATAATTTGTGTTATAATTGTGAGATAAGACAACTGAATTTGTTCTGATCCATTTTTTCGATCTTTGTAAGGAGCCATCATGGCCGTTCAGCAAAACCGTAAAAGTCGCTCTCGCCGTGACATGCGCCGTTCACATGACGCTTTAACCGAGAATGCATTAACAGTAGACCAAGCAACTGGTGAAACTCATCGTCGTCACCACGTGACTAAAGACGGTTTCTACCGTGGTCGTCAATTATTCGCTAAAGCAGCTGATGCTGAATAATTGCATGATATGCATTAAGCGTGATGCTTAAGTATAGAAAAAATGGGAGCGAAAGCTCCCTTTTTTTGTTGTTTTTCGCAATTATAAATATATAAATAACATGTTAAATTTCCGCTCCAGAAATGAGTGAAAACCCAAAAAAGGATTTCTTATGTCTGCTAAACGTCTTGAACAAGTAGCTTTAGCCACAAAAACTGCATTTGTGTTTCCTGGTCAAGGTTCACAAAAAGTCGGTATGCTTGCTGAACTAGCAGAACAGTTTAGTGGGGTCGGGCAAACCTTTGCGGAAGCTTCAGATGCTCTTGGATTTGATCTGTGGCATATTGCGCAAAGTGGCGAAGGTCTCGACCAAACAGAAAATACCCAACCTGTGTTATTAACTGCCAGTATCGCTTTATGGCGTGTATGGCTTGATTTAGGTGGTCTGGCACCTAAGTACCTTGCAGGACATTCACTAGGTGAATACAGTGCATTAGTAGCTGCAGGCTCTATGAGCTTGGCTGATGCAGTTAAACTAGTTAACTTGCGTGGCAAACTCATGCAAAGTGCCGTTCCTCAAGGGGAAGGGGCTATGGCTGCAATTCTTGGTTTGGCTGATGAAAAGGTAGTTGAGCTTTGCCAAACTGTGAGTGCGTCAGGTGAGGGTTCTGTAGAAGCTGCAAACTATAATTCACAAGGCCAAGTTGTAATTGCGGGTAGTACTGCATCTGTACAACAAGTTATGGCATTGGCAAAAGAACAATCTGCTAAAGCAATTGCTTTACCTGTATCGGTTCCTTCACATTGTTCATTGATGAAACCTGCTGCAGAGAAATTTGCAGAAGCTTTGGAACAAACTGCCATTGAGCTACCTACCATTCCTGTAATACAAAATGTCAACGCGGGAATAGCTACCGATGTTGCTCAATTGCGTCAGGCGTTAACTGCACAATTGTACCAATCAGTACAATGGACAGACACGATGCAGTTTTTACAAAACCAAGGCATACATTACATTGTTGAATGTGGCCCGGGTACAGTATTGAGTAATCTCGCAAAGCGTTTACCAAATATTGAAAAAGCTTTTTCTATTGATAGTAAGAGTAAAATGGAAGATGCCCTAAATGCTGTTTTAGTGGCAGAAGGAAAAATTGCATGACACAAGAACGCAAAGTTGCATTAGTAACGGGCGCGAGTCGGGGTATTGGCGCTGCCATTGCCCAGCAACTTATTCAAGACGGTTATTTTGTTGTAGGTACTGCGACTTCTGAATCTGGTGCACAAAAGTTAAGTGATAGCTTTGGTGAACAAGGTGCAGGTTTGGCGCTCGACGTGCGTAATCTTGATGAGATTGAAGCAGTCGTGTCTCATATTGAACAGAACTATGGTCCTGTACTTGTTCTAGTTAACAATGCAGGTATTACGAAAGACAATTTGTTGCTTCGTATGTCTGAAGATGATTGGGATGACATTCTCAACATTCACCTGAAAGCAGTTTATCGTTTATCTAAACGTGTGCTTAAGGGGATGACGAAGGCACGTTTTGGTCGAATTATTAATATCAGTTCTGTTGTAGCTCACTTTGCAAACCCAGGCCAAGCGAACTATTCTGCTGCTAAAGCAGGTATTGAAGCATTCAGCCGTAGCCTTGCAAAAGAGATGGGTAGCCGCCAAATTACTGTAAACAGTGTGGCGCCAGGTTTTATTGCAACAGAAATGACAGATGCACTTAGTGAAGACATTCGCAAAAAAATGAGTGATCAAGTGGCTTTAAATCGCTTAGGTGAGCCACAAGATATCGCAAATGCGGTGAGTTTCCTTGCAAGTGATAAGGCAGGTTACATTACCGGTACGGTATTACATGTAAATGGTGGTTTATACATGGCCTAACGCCGATGTATAAACTTTTAAAAATTTTTATATTCAATTAAACTAGTGGCAAATTAAACGCCACAAGCAATGAGGAGAATTCCTGTGAGCGATATCGAACAACGCGTTAAACAAGCGGTTGCAGAACAACTTGGTCTTAAAGCTGAAGAGATTAAAAACGAAGCATCTTTTATGGATGACTTAGGTGCTGACTCTTTAGATTTAGTTGAACTTGTTATGTCTTTCGAAAACGACTTCGACATCACTATCCCTGATGAAGATTCTAACGAAATCACTACAGTTCAATCTGCAATTGACTATGTAACTAAAAAACTTGGTTAATTCGCATATTGCTGAATAAAAAGAAGGCCACCGTAAGGTGGCTTTTTTTATTTTAAAAAAATTAAGAGATACATATTTTTACAAGATCAACCTCAATTGATAGCAGAGGTATAACTTTTTTGAAGTATAACAATATAGGTCAGTTTAATGACTTTACTATAAACAATAATATGAGGACTAAAAGATGGGTCTTTTTGATTTTGTAAAAGGTATTGGCAAAAAAAATACCGCACCAACAGAACCACAACCAGCTCCAGCAACACCAGCAGAACCTTCTGCACAAGAAGTTGCAAATAAATTATTAGGTTTAATTAAAAGTTTAGGTTTAGGGGTAGAAGGCTTATCTGTAACCTATAACGGTACTACCGATACCGCGACTATTAAAGGACAGGTAAAAAGCCAAGCAGATAAAGAAAAAATTATTCTTATTGTTGGGAACATTGATCATGTGGCACAAGTAGATGACCAGATGACTGTTGCAACGCCTGAACCAGAAAGTAAATTTTATACAGTGAAATCTGGTGACAACCTTTCAAAAATTGCGAAAGAAGTTTACGGTGATGCAAATCAGTATCCAAAAATCTTTGAAGCAAATAAACCAATGTTAAAAGATCCTGATGAGATTTTCCCAGGACAAGTTTTACGTATTCCTCAATAATTGAGGTTAATAAAAAGGCGCTTTAAGCGCCTTTTTTGTGCTTTTTAAAAACGCTTTGGAATCTTTTGTCCGTTTTGTACAGGGGTATCCGCATTTTTTAAAACACCGAATAACCATGTTTCAGCATGTTGTACCGCAATTTTTAAAGAATCACCTAAAGCTAAACGCCCTGCGATAAAGCTAGCTAAAGAACAACCTGATCCGTGATATTCACCTTCAAGGCGAGGACAGCTACTAGTCGCTGCAAGTTCACCGTTAATGTATAAACTATTTTTAATATGATCTGGTGTATCTTCGTGTCCACCTTTGACTAAAACAGCTTTAGCACCCATTTCAAATAACTTTTGAGTGGCTTGATCTAAATCAGTAATACCTGTTAAAGCGCGTAATTCAACGGTATTTGGAGTAATAATAGTTGCTAGAGGAATAAGCTCAACGAAAGCTTTAACCAGAGTTGCCTGATCACCTAAAGAACCACCACTGTTTGCGACTAAAACAGGATCAAGTACATATTGGTAGTCAGGATGTGCACGAAGAAATTCAGCTAGAGCAGCAATATTATCTGTAGTGCCAAGCATGCCTGACTTAACACATTTGATGGGTAAGTCACCTACCACTGCATTTGCTTGTGCTAATAAAAGTTCTTTTGAGGTTGCTTCGAAGCCAAATACTTGTTGTGAGTTTTGAATGGTGAGGGCAGTACATGCAATTGCTGCATGGGCACCACTTTGTCCAATTGCTTCGATATCGGCTTGTAAACCTGCACCACCTGAAGGGTCTAAACCCGAGAAACAAAGTACGGTTGGACGCACGGTTATTTCCTTTTCAATTTAAATTTACGTTAGTATAAGAGAGTTTGATTAAACTCTCGACCAATTGAATTAAATACTTTACTGGGTTAGTGATTGAATGGCTATAAAACATATTTTGATTGATTTAGATGGAACCTTAACAGACCCAAAAGTTGGAATCCATACTTCAATTCGCTATGCAATGGATAAGTTAGGTTATCCCTTGGCTGCCGATTTAAATATTGACTGGACAATTGGTCCCCCGTTAAAAGCATCATTAGCGAAACTTCTAGACACACAAGATGATGCTTTAGCTGAACAAGCTTTACTTGCTTATCGCGAGCGTTTTTCGGTTACAGGTTTATTCGAAAATGAAGTATATCCCTCTGTTGCAGAAACGCTTAGTGCATTAAAAAAAGAAGGATATTGTTTATTTGTCGCCACAGCTAAACCAACGATTTATGCAAAACGTATCTTGGATCATTTTGAATTAAGCCAGTACTTTGTACATATTTATGGGAGTGAGTTAACGGGTGAGCGCACAAATAAAGCTGAGCTTATCCATTATATTCTTGAGCGTGAGCAACTAAACCCTGAAGAATGTTTAATGGTGGGCGATCGCCAATATGACATTTTGGGTGCTCGTCATAATGGTGTTGAGGCGGTAGCAGTAACTTATGGTTATGGAACACCTGAAGAGCTCGCTCAAGCACAACCAAAAGCAATGATTACGCAATTTTCTGAACTTTTGGAATATGTTGAAGGGCAGGCAACCCAAAAGAAAGTATCTTGAATATTGTTAAATTTGAATTTAAAGGTTTGGCTTTAATCTAAAGCCAAACCTTTGTTATTTAAATACCATGTTGTTGGCGGTATTGAACCAGTTCTTCAATCGTAATCACAGTTAAGTGATGAGTTTGAGCATATGCTAAAACTTGAATGCCTGAAGCCATTGTGCCATCTGGGTTGGTTAATTCACATAACACGCCAGCGGGTTTAAGTCCAGCTAGTCTTGCTAGATCAATTGTTCCCTCTGTATGGCCTCGACGAGTAAGTACGCCACCATGACGTGCACGTAATGGAAAAACGTGACCCGGACGATTTAAGTCACTTGCGACAGCACCATCTTTAATTGCAGTTTGAATGGTAGTAACACGGTCTTTAGCAGAAACACCAGTAGTCACACCTTGAGCTGCTTCAATTGTTACTGTGAAAGCAGTATGAAACTGACTTGAGTTTTGAGAAACCATTGGAGGGAGTTCTAGATGATCTGCTAGCTCTTCTGTTAGGCATAAACATACGATACCTGAGCCATCACGAATCATACGTGCCATTGTTTCAATAGTTAGTGTTTCAGCTGCAACAATTAAATCTGCTTCATTTTCACGGTCGAAGTCATCCATTACCAAGACAGGTTTGCCTTGACGGATATCTTCTAATGCTTGTTGAATGCGTTGTTCAGCAGGAGAGAGGGCTGAGAAAAAAAGTTCTGGTTGAATTAAGCTAGACATAATGAAACGCTCTCGTAAAAATACGGTTGAACATTTCAGGACTGATGTAAAAACAGGCTGGCACTGAAATAAAACGGATTTATCCCAGTTCGTCGTCTTCTTTCATCCGGACTATACCGTCGGCTTTGGAGTTTCACCAAATCTGCTCAAATTACACAATTTAAGCTCGTGGGCTTGTTAATCTATTTAGAAAAATTAACTTTACCACCGGTGGGGAATTACACCCCGCCCTGAAGCGATGGGTTTTATTATAGCGCGCTTGATAAAATTGGCTAGATGCTTTTATAGAATGCTAAGTTTCTTTACGAATAAGTATTTTCATAAATAGAATTAGGCTTTTTAACAAGAGCTTACTTGTTGATATGAAAATGGAATGCTATGTTTTTTATAGAAAATTATAAATAAAATAGGTGTTTCATGCAGAGTAGAGACTATTATCCTCTGACCAATAGCTCATTTATTCAGCATCTCCATATTTTCAGTTATGTATTTATGGCGGTAAGCATTCTGTATTTAATTGCTGCTAATTGGTTAATGCTTCCAGACAGTATTCAGCTCGCTATCCCGCCCGCTATATTAGTTGTCACAGCTTGGTTCAGCATAAAAGGTACTTTAAGCGATGGGGTTAGGCAGACCTTACATAGCCTTTGTGGTTTGATGATAGGCTTAAGTCTGGCTGTAATTGGGCAGATTTATCAAACTGGTGCAGACAGCTATTTGCTTTTTTTAATTTGGACATTGCTGTTATTACCTTGGCTATATCGACCCAATATTGGAATCTTTGCTTTAATTTGTATTACTAGCCAACTTACACTTTTTTTATTTTTTAAGCAGACTTTTTGGCTAGAAAAATTTCCCTATTTATATCTATTTGCTCTAAATTTATTAAGCCTTATTGAGTTTTGGATATGTATAAAGAAATATCGTGCTTTACGATTTGTCTTTATTGCTTGGTTTGCAGTTATTTCAATCATTGGAATGATTCAATATTTATCGAATGAGAATACTCCTTATCTGATCTCTGCTTTCTTTTCAGGAATAATCGCTTTTTATTATTTCTTCAAAAAAGATGATCAATTATGTGCCAGTTTAATGGCTGCTGTTCTTGGTGTAACGGCTACCATATGGCTTGTAGATGAGATTAATCATCTATTTAAAGATTCTAATGAGTTCATCTTTTTATTGATTGCGGGCATTATTTTTATTTGGTTTGCGCTGATTAGCTATCTTTTAATAAAAATTTTTCGTCAAAGCCGCTTTTATATCATTCCAATGGCAATTGGTGCTTGGCTTGCGGGTTTAGCGCTTGCAGCTTTTACGCTCGTATTTTGGGAAGCCGTTTCTTTAGTCATTGGAATTATTTTTGTAGCATTCGCTATTGTGCTTTTAAAAAAATCCCAACGCTATTTCTTTCGACAATTTGCTTATTGTTTATTTATCAGTGGACAGACTGCTTTCTTATTTCACCTTGGTTCAGAAACAGATCAGATGCTATGGGTTTTAATTGCACAGATTTTTATTCTATGTATTAGTTATTTCCTTAAACCACATTGGTTCTTCATTTTAATTCAAATGCTTGCTACGTATGGCATAGCTTTTATCTATTTGCTACAACTGGACCATTCATTATGGTCAATACATTCTAGTCAAACCTATTTAAATTTAACTTTGCTCAATTATTTTGTTTTTAGTTTGGTGCTCTTACCTAAGAGAGAATCACTAGTTCTATATGAGCGTAGTATTTTTTTATGTGTGCTGGTCGTCATTCTGGTAGCTTCTTTTTTTGATACTTTTATGGGACTCGTTCCAGAAAATTCGATAGATCAATATAGGTGGGTTCTATATTTTCTGCCTAGTGTTTGGTTACTTTACTTTAGTGTTTTTCATTTATATAGACAACTTCAGGGAATCACATTTTTCGCTTTTTTAATTTTTGGTGTGTTACTTATTGCATTGGGATATTTCGAAATTTTCATATTGTTTACTATTTTAACGTGGGCATTAAAAAGTAAAGATCGGATTGTTTATGGAGTTAGCTTAGCTGTATTCGTTTTAGTGTTCTGGCAGCTCTATTACAACCTACAAATAACTTTTCTTGCTAAGAGTTTATCTATTTTTATTTCTGGTGTTTTTCTATTGGCTCTGTCTGGGTTGCTTGACCGTGAAAATAAAAATGGTCTTATTGAAGGAGAGAAACAATGAAAAAGTATTTTTCTCTTATTCTTGCATTAGCCACGATGTTATTTTTTGCAGCGTTAGTAGTCAAAAACGAATGGCATCTGCACCATAGTAAAAGTATTTTCATTGAGCTTAAACCAGTTGATCCTCGTTCAATTTTACAAGGTGACTATATGGCATTGGCTTATGAGTTACATTTACAATCTCTTAAAGCTCTTGCTGGAAGTGAAAGTGAAGCACTAGAACAGGTGGTTTTTAATCGCTCTTCTGTTCCCGCAAAAATTATTTTGGATTCACAAAATCGCGTAGTTCGTACCATTTTAGATATCAATAATTCATTTGCTGGGCAGAGGTTAATTTTAAAAAATCCTGAAAATCGTTTGCAGGCTTTATATCCTGCTTCTCGTAGTTTTTTGTTTGCAGAAGGCTTGGCTCAATGTTATGAAAAAGCCAAATACGCTGAATTTAAGGTAAACCCTAAAGGTGAGGCGATTCTGTTTGATTTGCGAGGAGAGGGGCTTCAACCTTTAAATTGTGAAAAGCAAAAGAACTGGTGGAAAAGAACTATTTAGGATTTATAAAAATAAAAAAGCCCGTTAATACGGGCTTTTCTTTTTTAATCTTTATTAAGCAACTTGTACAGGAATGCAATTCGCTGTGTGGTTGACTGTATTATCTGGGTTTGCATATACCAAACGTGGTTTGTGAGCATTTGCTTCAACTTCGGTGAAATCACCAAACGTAGCAATAATCACTAAATCGCCAACATCTGCTTGATGTGCAGCACCGCCGTTTACTGAAATAATGCCAGAGTTATCTTCACCACGAATCGCATAAGTCGTGAAGCGTTTGCCATTGGTTACATTCCAAACATGAATTTCTTCATATTCACGAATACCAGCTAAATCCATCAATATGCCATCAATTGCACAAGAACCTTCATAGTGAAGCTCAGCATGGGTTACAACTGCACGGTGAATTTTGCATTTTAATAAACGAGATAGCATGGCTAGCGTCTCCTGAGTAGACCTAAGATGTAGATCTTATGGTGAAATCTTTAGCTTTTGCGGTTGGCAAAGTGGCTGATGCGCATTTTGCTCCTAAAAAAGCAAGATAGCAAGCATGATTGTTCAACAATTTAAGTGGGTTTATATGCATTAATTTGATTCATGGCCTGAGGAACTTGTCCTTGAACAAGTAGCTTCACTTTAGAAAGAGCATGATCAATTGCTGCATCCATCAGACTTTGTTCACTACTTGGTGCTTTTCCAAGTACGTGACCTGAAACTCTCTCTTTCGAGCCAGGATGTCCGATCCCAATACGTAAACGGTGAAAATTTGGACCAATATGAGGAACAATGTCACGTAAACCGTTATGCCCACCGTGACCACCGCCTGTTTTAAGGCGAATAACTCCAGGGTTCATATCAAGTTCATCATGAGCAATCAAAATTGCTTCGGGAGCAATTTGATAAAATTTTGCAAATGGAACTACACTTTGTCCAGAACGGTTCATAAATGTAGTGGGTAGAAGTAGACGGACATCGTGTCCTTCTATGTTACCACGTCCACTGATTCCGTGAAATTTCGGATCATTTTTTAATGTAATGCCATATTTATCAGCAAGCTGTTCTATGAACCAAAAACCTGCATTATGGCGGGTCTGGGCATATTCTGAACCAGGATTGCCCAAACCAACAATTAGCGAAATATTTGACACTAATCTACGCCTTTAAACACTTATGCGCGTTTGAAGTCAGCGTGCATAGGAGTGTTTTTAGATGGGTGACGTTGTAACGCTTGGATTTTAACGTTTTCAACTTTGTCGCCCACTTTGATTTCTACAACTTCTTCAAAGAAAGCATTGCTTTCTAAAGCTTTTACAAGCTCACGAAGTTCTAAAGTAACAGTTACAGGCTCAGCGTTGCCACCATAAATGATAGCTGGAATTAAAGCTTCGCGACGAAGGCGGCGGCTCGCACCTTTCCCTTGTTTGTCTTCAGCACGCGCTTGAGCGTTTAATACGAAGTTTGCCATGAGTAAATCCTCATTAAAGTTTAAATAGACTAAACTTGCGACCAGTTTAGTGATAGAAAACCCCAGCCAAGGCTAGGGTTTATAAAAAGCTGCAATATTATAAACTATCGAACATTGCACTGATAGACTCTTCGTTATTAATACGACGAATCGTTTCAGCGACCATGCTAGCAACAGAAACCTGACGGATCTTGCCTAAGGTCAATGCTTCTTCAGAAAGAGGAATGGTATCAGTCACAACCAGTTCATCAATAACTGAATTACGTAAGTTTTCAATAGCCTTACCTGATAGTACAGGGTGAGTTGCGTATGCAACTACACGACGTGCACCAAATTGCTTAAGCGCATCAGCTGCTTTACACAATGTACCCGCAGTATCAACCATATCGTCTACGATAACGCAATCACGATCTTTTACGTCACCAATTAAGTGCATAACTTGCGACTCGTTGGCTTTTTGACGACGTTTATCAATAATTGCTAAATCGATGTCACCCATCTGTTTGGCAACAGCACGAGCACGTACTACACCACCAACGTCAGGAGAAACCACCATAAGGTTGTCATGTTGTTGTTGACGTAAGTCAGCAAGCAAAGCAGGAGTACCGTAGATGTTGTCGACTGGAATATCGAAGAAACCTTGAATTTGGTCAGCATGTAAGTCGATCATCACGACACGGTCAATACCAACAGTGGTAAGCATGTCTGCGACAACTTTAGCTGTAATCGGCACACGTGCAGAACGTGGACGACGGTCTTGGCGAGCATAACCAAAATAAGGGATAACAGCGGTAATACGACCAGCACTTGCACGACGCAAAGCATCTGCCATAACCAAGATTTCCATAAGGTTATCATTGGTAGGGGCGCAAGTAGGCTGAACGATAAATACGTCTTTACCACGAACATTTTCAGTAATTTCTACTGAAATTTCTCCATCAGAAAAGTGACCGACTGATGCAGCACCTAGAGGGATATGTAAGTGACTTACGACTTTTTGAGCGAACTGTGGATGAGCATTTCCACTAAAAACGACAAGATTGGGCATGAAGCACCCTTGGCGGTTGGTATGTAATGAAATAGATGGCAGGGGCGGCTGGATTCGAACCAACGGATGCCGAGATCAAAACCCGGTGCCTTACCACTTGGCGACGCCCCTAATGCGGCAGAACTTTAATATTTTTGCAATGCAATGTCAAGATTAATCAACAAAAAGCATAGCAATTAAGTCTGTCTTTAAAATAAGAGAATGGCAGGGGCGGCTGGATTCGAACCAACGGATGCCGAGATCAAAACCCGGTGCCTTACCACTTGGCGACGCCCCTAAATTCGATGATATATATGATGGCAGGGGCGGCTGGATTCGAACCAACGGATGCCGAGATCAAAACCCGGTGCCTTACCACTTGGCGACGCCCCTAATATAATCATCATTACAGGTGAGGTTGGCAGGGGCGGCTGGATTCGAACCAACGGATGCCGAGATCAAAACCCGGTGCCTTACCACTTGGCGACGCCCCTAACGTGTAACCTTAAAATGATTAAGAGGAGATTCTTTTAAACTATTTACCAAGTAAGATTTACATGGCGAATGCTTAAGAATTTCATCAATATTCATTTCATTCGTTACTTCAGTAAAAACACAAGCACCTGTACCTGTAAGCTTTGCTTGACCAAACTGATCTAAATATTGCATTGCTTCTTCTACTTCAGGGTATAACTGTCGAGCCAGTGGCTCAAAGTTATTTCCAAAATTAGAAGGCTCTAACTGATAGGCGCAAAATTTAGTGGTCTTAGAGTCTCTTGTCAATGTTTTTTGTGAAAAAAGCAATTGAGTGCTGATAAAACAATCAGGTTTTAAAATAATGAACTGTTTTTGATCTAAGTCTATGAATGATAAATGTTCGCCGATGCCTTCAGCCCATGCATTTTTACCATAAATAAAAATTGGAACATCAGCACCGAGCTTTACACCGTAGTCCGCAAGTTGTTCTTGCTTTAGGCCACATTCCCATAATTGATTTAACACAATAAGCGTTGTGGCAGCATTAGATGAACCGCCGCCTAGACCCGCACCCATTGGAATATTTTTTTCAATTTTGATGTGCAAGCCACAAAGTTTTTTCGCATGCGGTCTTAGTATTTGAGCAGCTCGATAAATCAAATTTTCTTCAGGTCTGACTTCACTCAATCCATCAATTTCGATTTGTTGATCCAAAGTGGGCGTAAATATCATCCAGTCATATAAATCAATAAGTTGGAAAATGGTTTGTAACTCATGATAACCATTTTCGCGTCGGCCTGTAATATGCAAAAACAGGTTGAGTTTAGCTGGAGAAGGAACTCGAATCATAGATTTATATAATTAGACTTAACGGTTTTGGATGACCATTGTAATACGGTTTTCTTTATCTTCAGCAAGAGCTTGCTTTAAAACCAGTTTGTTTGGCAAAGTTTGTTCACCATCGTAACTGAAATTCACGGTCCAGCCATCTTCAATGAGTTGGCTCACTCGATTTGCAGCATCTTTGGTAACTTGCGCATTTAATGTTGCGGGTTTTGCTAAAATCCAACTCGTTAAATGAGTAATAGGTGCTTGCCAACCAGTTGCACGCTCTAAAAGCTCTTCTGGAGAGGCAGCGGTAATCAATCCTGTTTTAGAACTATTTAAAGTGACTTCGCCTGGTTTACCCTGAATTTGAGTTTTTCCAACGCCTAAAATACCGCTTAACTCGATATCAAAATTATCTTGCTGTTGAAGCCAAGTAAAAAAAGCACTACCAGTTTGCTGTGGTGTACGAACTCCAATTTTACCTTGTAAATTAAAATGTTTTTCGTCTTGGACTTGTTGGGTAACCGCAGGTTTAGGTTGAGTAAAATGCTGACAACCGGTTAGAAATAATACACTTGATCCACAGATCGCTGTGCACAGTTGGGCAAATTTGCTCATATATTTAACTCTTTTTTGCAGATGTAGGTAAAATTAACGCATCAAGCTGTTGTAATTGTGGATCATTGGCATGTTTTTGTTTCAGTTGTTGTAACACAGCGCTAAATTGAGTTAATGATCCTTGCATATACAATGCTTTAGCATAACGAATGCCAATATTTATATTGTGACTAAGTTCATAAGCTTTGCCTAAAGCCTCTGCCGCGGCTTCATAATCATTCTGTAAAAATGCAATATAGCCTAGCGTATCAAGGATTGAGGCTTGTTCAGGGGCATATTCTAGAGCTTGTTCAGCATACTGACGTGCTTCTTTTAACCTACGATTTTGCAGGGCTAGCGTATAAGCATAGGCATTTAGATATGTTGGGCTGTTGGGCTCAAGCTGTAATAATTGTTTTAATGTTTTGTCGAGTTTGTCACGGTCTGTATAGGGATCAAGTAATAAAACTTCCGCATAAATCAGTTCTGGATCGTCGGGTAAATTCTTTATCGCTTCATCTAATAAGTTTAATGCAGCTTTTTTATTGCCCATTTTCTTTAAGATTTCAGCTTGAGCTTGATATAAGAAACTTGCATGTTGGGGATAATTTACGCGTTCTTGAGTGAGGAACCGTAAAGCATCATGTAAATTTTCTTGTTTATCATATATTGCAATCAAGTTTCGTCTGGAAACGACGTATAAGCTGCCATCGACTAAACGATAGTAAGCTTTTGCGGTTTCATAATGTTGTTTACGCTCTGCATTAATTGCTAAGTAATAATAGGCTTCATTTTGATATTTTGCAGAGTTTCGTAGATCAACAAGATATTGTTCTGCTTTGTCATACTGTTTTAAATCAATGCTTGTTAAGCCTGCAATAAATAAAGCTTCTTCAGCTTGAGGGTTCGCTTCTATAATTTTTTCAAGTTTTTCTAACGCAAGCTGAGGTTGGTTAATTTGTATGAGATAGCGGATTTCAGCTAAACGAATATCTAAATTTTTCTTATTTTTACGACTCGACTTTGCATACCATTTAAGTGCACCTTCTTGATCACTGAGAGCGATAAGTAAGTTTGCTTTCATTAAAATAAAGCTCGTCACTTTAGGACGTCTGCGTAAGGCTTTGTTAATGTTGGTTAGCGCAGTTTGTAATTGACCATTTTGCGCTTCTAAATTGGCGATGAGCGCTAAGATAGAAGGATTGGCTTTTTCTGCGCTCGAGCGTAAAGCTGTTAATAAGACCTCTCGATCTTGTGCATTTTCTGGGGCAATGCTGGCTAAAATCTGTTCTAGATCAGCAGTGGGATCTATCTTTAAAATTTTATCTAATGTCTCAGCAGCAAGCTGATATTCGTGTGTTTTTAAAGCAATATGTGACAAATAGAATAAAGCAGGTACATCTTTAGGTTCTTGAGCGACCCAATGTGTAGCAATGTTTAACGCAGCTTGTAAATCATTATATTCAAGTGCAACATCTAAAGCCCGTTGCTTGATTGAGGTAGAGTTGCTTTTAATTGCAAGTACTGTGTAATTGTGCAAAGCGTTTGGAATATCGTCATAAGCGAGCGCAAATTCAGCGACCATGGATTGCTCTAATGCCTGATCAAATGAATGCACGGCATAGGTCTCTTGCACAGGACGTGCATAGACATATGAGGACATGCTACCTAACAATAAGAATGTGGTAGAATACTGTCTTATCGAAGCACCGTTAAAATTAATACGGCTATTCATTTGACGCAATTTTTATTGATCCAAAGTAATGCTTTTTATGACACCGATGTTGCACAATAGCATAAATTTAGCGAAATGATGATCTGATATGTCTTTCTTTGCATTGGGTGTCAACCATCAAACAGCTTCTGTAGAACTCCGCGAACAAATTGCTTTCAATGCAGAGCGATTAAGTCGTTTGCTTGCCGAACAACGCCATCACCAAAACCTAAAGGATTTGGTGGTCGTCTCGACTTGTAACCGTACAGAAGTTTATGCCATGGCAGACAATGCCGAAAGCCTTCTAAAATGGTTAGCCGATGCCAATAATATTGATGTAAAGCAGTTAATTCATCATGTTTATCGTTACGAGAACACGCAGGCAATTACACATTTAATGCGAGTAGCGAGTGGTTTAGACTCTCTTATGCTAGGTGAACCACAAATTTTAGGGCAGGTTAAAAGTGCTTTAGCATTGTCTAAAGAAGCCCAAACGGTCTCTCCTGAATTGAACAGTGTTTTTGAGTATGCTTTTTATGCTGCTAAACGGGTACGTTCCGAAACCGCGGTAGGTAGTCATGCTGTTTCAATGGGTTATGCGGTTGCACAACTGGCCTTACAGGTTTTTAGTAAGCCTGAAAAACTTACCGTAATGGTGGTTGCTGCGGGTGAAATGAATAGCTTGGTGGCTAAACATTTGGCTGAAATGGGTGTTGCGAAGATTATTATTTGTAATCGTAGCCGTGAGCGTGCTGACCAGTTGGCTCAGGAAATTGCACATCAGGTGGAAGTTGAAATTATTGAGTTTTCAACATTAGCAGAAAATTTATATCGTGTTGATGTCGTGTCGAGCTGTACTGGTAGTTTATATCAAGTTATTGCTTATTCTGATGTTAAGGCCGCACTGAAGAAACGCCGCTACCAACAAATGTTGATGGTTGATTTAGCAGTGCCACGTGATATAGATCCTAAAGTTGAAGCACTTGATGGGGTCTATTTATATGGTGTCGATGATTTACAAAGTGTGATTGATGAGAACCTCGCTCAGCGTCGTCAGGCGGCAGTTGAAGCGGAAGTGATGGTGAATCAATTAGCGACTCAGCTTATTACTCATCAAAAGGTTAAAGAAGCTGGTAGCACAATTCATGCGTACCGCCAGCACAGTGAAGAGATTAGTCAACAAGAGCTTACGCATGCATTAGAAGCTTTACATCATGGTGATAATGCCGAACAAGTATTACAGCAATTTGCCCACCGTTTGACGCAAAAACTTATGCATCCTACATCGATATTACTACGTGAAGCTGCTAAAGCAGAAAATCCTGATTATTTTGAATGGCTACAGCAGCATTTACAGGATGTGTTTGATCATGAGCGTAAACCAAAACATTAAGACAACAGCTTTAAACTGATTTGTTTCGTCAACTCAT
Source organism: Acinetobacter lactucae (assembly GCF_001605885.1). Taxonomy (GTDB): domain Bacteria; phylum Pseudomonadota; class Gammaproteobacteria; order Pseudomonadales; family Moraxellaceae; genus Acinetobacter; species Acinetobacter lactucae. Next base: position 98,492 of record NZ_LRPE01000007.1, read on the forward strand.
TAAGTTGTTGTCTTAGATTTCTTGATTCAATTAAAGAAATCGGCGATTTAAGTTTTTGACGTAAATATCTTTCTTGCAGACTTAATGAATATTCTTTGGCTAACTTGTCAGCTACCTCAGGAGCCTGTGTTAATGCTTGAATATTTGTTCTTTGCATAATATCGGCGATTTCATGACAGTAACTACTACAAGCCCCAAGCACATAATAAGTTGCCAGCTCTTGGTCATCTGGTAAATCATCAAAAATACGATTTAAGATAGCCAGTACTTTAGCTAATAATTCATCTTGGTGAATATAGGCCCGTAATCCTTCAAAATGAATATAAAGAAAAGGATGATGCATCAAAATTGCAATCGCAAAGTCTTCATCTTTTGTATGGATGTTAAATGACAGCGAAGCATCGTGACTGATTTGTGGGGTAAAACGTTTACCAAGTCCGAGTTTCTCACGGAAAGATTGAGTAAGTAAGTAACGGAAAGAACCTTGTTTAGGTAATAATTCTGTGAGTTCTCTGAGTTCTCCCATGACTAAACTTTTCCCTTCAGGTGTACTGATATCGTGTTGGCCTGTTAAGTGCGCAAATACAAAATCGGACAAAAGAGGGGACTGTTGTAATAATTTTTGGAAATTTTCCAGCCCTTCTCGACGGATCAGAGAGTCGGGGTCATGATCATTCGGTAGAACAAAAAATTTAAGTTCACGACCATCATTAAGAAGTGGTAAAGCAATTTCTAACGTTCTGCGTGCTGCTTTTTGACCTGCCGCATCACCATCAAAAGCAATGGTAATTCGGCTATTTTGTTTAAATAAAATATTAAGATGTTCTGTATTACTTGCAGTCCCTAACGTTGCTACGGCCCCAGTAATGCCATATTGCTGAAGTGCAATGACATCCATATAGCCTTCAACCATTAACCAGTCGCTAGATTTAAGCTTTCTACCTTCATAAAGCCCATAAAGTAGCTGGTTTTTGTGGAAGACTTCGGAGTCCGGTGAGTTAATATATTTGGGCTTGATTTCATCATTTAAGGCACGTCCACCAAAACCAACGACTCGACCTTTAGGGTCACGAATTGGGAAAATAACGCGATCACGTAATAAATCAAAATCACGACCATTATCGCTCGAGCGGATAAGCCCAAGTTGTTTTAAGCCGTCAATGTCATAGGGAAAGGCTTTCTCTAGGTGCTGCCAGTCTTCTGGAGCATAGCCTAAGCGCCAAAATTGAATCGTCTGATTGGTTAATCCACGCTGTTTAAAGTAATTTTTTGCCTTTTGGCTATGAGGTAATTGTTGTTCATAGAACTGAGCAACATTTTCCAGTAAGTCATATAAATTACCTTCTTGAACTGGTTCATCAAAGCTAAACGGCTGTTCGAACTGAGCAAAAGGGTCATCGAAGAATACTGGTTCAAGCGTGTTGTAGCTTTCATCTGATGGCTGCTGTGGAGTTACAGGCTCAGCCGTATTTGTTTTAGTAACAGGTGGCTTTGTAACCTGACGGGTATAAGACAGTTTTTTATTTTCAGTATTATCTTTGGGTAATTCAATTCCAGTACTACTGGATAATTCTTTCATTACCTCTATAAAGTTTCGGTTATCGATATCCATGAGAAAACGGATTGCATTTCCGTTAGCCTGACAACCAAAGCAGTGATAATACTGTTTGTCACGGTAGACATGGAACGATGGTGTTTTTTCTTGATGAAAAGGGCAACAGCCGGAATATGTACGTCCGGTTTTTTTCAGTTTCACACGTTGACCAATCAGATCGACAATATCTGTGCGATCTAGAATTTGATCAATCGTATGTTGTGGAATTGCCATAATTCAAATAACCGTATTAAAACTTGATGAGACAGTAAGTCAGAATATTCTGACATGATGAAACGAGATATGCCCAATAAATATTTTAATATTTTATGAAAACAAACAGGCAAGTGATATCACTTGCCTGTTTATTGATGTTTTTTTAAAGCTTAAACTTATTGAGCAGCGTTATCCGCGCCTTGTGTTGCCTCATCTGATTGAACATCAGTTGAAGCTTCAGTAGAGGTAACAGCTGGAGCAACAGTTGTATTTTCTGCTGCTTGTGGTTCAGGTTTGTCTAATAACCCGAAGCTTAAACGGTTTGTCCAGCTACGTTCAGACTTAGGCGCTTCAACAGGTGTTTGTTCTGGTGCTTCAGTTTCTTCTTTATCTGAATTGCCAATTAAACCAAAGCTCACACGATTGAGGAAACCACGTTTTGGAGCTTCTGCTTCAGTTGTGCTTTCTGGCGTTGCAGCTGTCGATTCACGACCGAAAATACCTAAAGTTGCACGGTTAATCCAGTTACCTTCTTTACGAGCAGCACGCATGTTAACTGTGCCGTCTTTTTTCACAAGGTTTGGGTAATTAAGCTTTAAAACTTCAATATATTGTTGTGAAGTGGCTTTATCACCTAATTTGTCATAGCTATATGCCAAAGTCGCTAACGCTTCTGGAACTTGTGGCGTTTGTGGGTAGTGTTCAATCACCCATTGCGAACGTTCAGCAGCTGCGATCCAAGCTTTACGTTTAACGTTGAAGCGAGCAGCAGTCATTTCATTTTCAGCAAGTTCTTGCCCAATGAATTTCATACGTTGAGCAGCATCAACAGAATATTGACTACTTGGGAAACGGCGAATTAAATCAACAAAGTTTTGATACGCAACTTTTAAATAACTCACATCACGATGAGATTGCTGTAAAGAGGTATAGCGCAACAAACTGTCGTAGTTTTGCTCCATATTGGCAACAGCACGAACATAATAAGCATAATCCACATTTGGATGTTGAGGATTTAAACGAATAAAACGTTCTGCTAAGGCAATCGCGCCTTCATAATCTTTTTGTTTAAATTTCGAATATAGAAGTTCAAGTTGTGCTTGTTGTGCGTATTGTCCAGTCGGATAATAAGTATCGATTGCCTCTAAAGACTTGGTCGCATCAAGATATTGACCACGGTCAAGCGACTTTTGGGCCTTTTCGAAGTAAGCTTGTTCACTAGATTGAGGGCCAGTATCGACCACTTCTTTTTTACTTGGATTGCTGCTACAGCCCACAAATGCAGACGCTACGCCTAAAGATAAGGCAAGCATCGTAATTTTATAACGTGGTAGCGACATAAAAACTCCTCTGTTATGTTGGGCAATGAGCTACAATTGCGCTATTAAACCACTTTTATCTCAATGATCAAATGACTTCAGCACAATCTTCAAACACAAACTTATCTGAAACCGACTTCAATTTACTTGAAGATTCTGAGGATGCAGATAACCATACTTCTGATACAACTGCAACACGTTTATCGTTGCAAGTTCAGCTAGATGAAACCTATCTGGGACAACGTATCGATCAGGTAGCGGCCTTGGTATGGAGCGAGTTTTCACGTGAAAAGCTCAAGCAATGGTTGAAAGATGGCCATCTGTTGGTGAATGGTAACATTGTCAAGCCTAAGCACCGTTGTGAAGGAACTGAGCTGCTTACGCTCGAAGTAGAGCTTGAAGCTCAGACAACGAGTCAACCTGAAAATATTCCACTCAATGTTGTCTATGAAGACGATGATATTTTAGTTATTAATAAACCAGTAGGCATGGTGGTACATCCAGGAGCAGGCAATAGTTCCGGAACTTTAGTGAATGCTTTGCTTTACCATGCTCCAAAATTGGCAGAACTTTCGCGCGCTGGTTTGGTACACCGTATTGATAAAGATACCAGTGGCTTACTTGTTGTTGCTAAAACATTAGAGGCTCAATTTTCTTTAAGTAAACAGTTGGCGAATAAAACGGTCTACCGTGTATATGACTTGGTTGTTTATGGAAATATTATTGCTGGCGGTACGATTGATGAACCGATCAAACGTCATCCAGTTGACCGTGTAAAAATGGCAATTTTACCCGGTGGGCGAGATGCAGTAACTCACTACAATGTAAAAGAACGTTTTAAAGATTTTACCCGTGTACAAGCGCGCCTTGAAACAGGTCGAACACATCAGATTCGTGTGCATTTTAGTTATATTGGTTACGGTTTGATTGGTGATCAGGTTTATATGAACCGTGTACGTGTGCCGGCTGGTGCATCTGAATTACTGATTGAAACTTTACGTGGTTTTAAACGTCAAGCATTGCACGCAGCTAAATTAGGCTTAAAACACCCTCGTACTGGTGAAGAAATGCTTTTTGAAGCGCCGTGGCCTGAAGATTTTACACATTTAGTGGATGTGTTGCGTTCAGAAAACGCTGCATATTAAGGACGTGCATATGGAATTTGTTCAAGGTTTACCTCAAGGCATATTTGTAGGGCAAACACGTATTCAGCATCCTTTGGCATTGCCAACAGATCAAGTTGAGTTATCTGGATTTAATTTAGCTTTACATGTCAAAGATGAGGCACAACGTGTTCAACAGCATCGAATGATATTGTTAGATGAGTTTGCGAAATTCGGTGTTAAAAAAATGACATGGATGACCCAAACGCACAGTACGATTTACCATACAGTAAATGAACAAATTCCTTTTAAAGCTTTAATTGGTGATGGTTTAGTTACTCAAACGAAAGGTCATGCTCTAATGATGATGACGGCTGATTGCTTACCTGTCGTGTTGGGAAATACCGAAGGCAGTGAAGTTGCTAATTTGCATGCGGGTTGGCGTGGTTTGGCTGGTGGCATTATTGAAAATACAGTGGCGGCTATGCAAAATCCTCCAACTTGGGCATGGTTAGGAGCTGCAATTAGTCAACCTTGTTTTGAAATTGGGGCTGAAGTAAAAACTGCTTTTTGTGACAAGTATCCAGAGTTGGAAACAGCTTTTGTTGAGGGGGCGGGTCCCAATAAATTTCATGCAGATTTATATGCGATTGCACGCTTTATTTTGAAACGTTTAGGTGTGCAACAAGTCTTAGGTGGAGATCAATGCTCTTATCAACAGAGTAATGAATATTTTTCTTATCGTCGTGATGCGAAGACAGGACGTATGGCTACGTTTGTTTTTATGTAAGTTTTGATCACCGCCTTAAATGACTCTCTTATTTTATATTTATTAAAAATAGGAGAGTTTTTTATTTAATTTGAAAATATTTCTATAGTATGCGGTAGTGAAAGCCTTATATTTCATATTTATAGATGAAGGTTTAGCAAGCGTTAATAAAATGATAAAATAGAAAAAATCGCTCAAAATTTTAAACTTATGTCTTTGCCTGAAAAACACCTTTCTATTGTCTACCACAGTCCATATGGTCATACCGCGAAGGTAGCTGCTGCTATTGCTGCTGGTGCAGAGGTGATGGGGGCCAAAGTACACCTAATGAATATTGAACATATTGATTGGGATGCGCTTGATGCATCGCATGGTATTATTTTTGGCTCGCCTACCTATATGGGAAGTATGACGGCCGACTTTAAAAAGTTTATGGACAGTACTTCTAAACGTTGGAAAGAGCGTTTGTGGCAAGGCAAGCTTGCAGCTGGATTTGCAAATTCGGGTGGGCTGAGTGGCGATAAACTAGCGGTATTACAACAATTAAATATTTTTGCAATGCAACATGGCATGCTTTGGTCTGGTTTACCTTTAATGACGACAGGTCATGGTGAAAAAGATTTAAACCGATTATCGAGTTGTTTAGGTTTAATGACACAGTCAGATAATGCACCTGTTGAAATTACTCCTCCACAAGGCGATTTAGATACAGCTAAATGGTTTGGCGAATATATTGCTGGATTGCTTTATAGAATAAGTTAAAATAAGTTTTTGATTGAAAATAAATAAATTTAATAGTTTTATTTTAATTACAAAATAGTTGTATTTTTTTTGTTCTTTTTTGATTATTTTTTACCAAATGGTTTATTTGGACAATGATGTCTAAATCCTAATAAATAAAAAAATGGAATAATCATGAAAAACTTTTTAACAGCTCTTTGTATAACATGGAGTACTCTGAGCTATGCTAATTTAGAATCTGCTAATCTTATTCCACTCAGTGACACAGAACTCTCTAAAGTTGAAGCGCAAGCTTTATTTTCATTTACCTATACTGATCCAAAACAAGCTGATGCTTCGATGAATCAGCAAAATATTGGTTTTTATAAATTAGGTTTGGAAGCTAATCTTGAATTAAATGCCAATGTTAAGAAGTTGCAATTAGGATGTGGAGGGGTAAACGGTTTAGGTGGGTGTGATATTGATATTGATAACTTAAGTTTAAGTGGCTTAAGTGATACAAGTGATGGTCGAGCTTCTTCTTCAGCTGTTTTTAGTAATCCTTTTATTGAATTTGCAATTAAAAATCCAGATAGTGCAGCTTTGAGAGAAATTAAAGGTTTTCGTTTGAGTGCTGAAAAGGTAATGGGACTGCTGACTATGGGTCTTGAAAATTCAGAAACACCAAATGGAATTAATAGCTTAAGTGGTTATTTAAAAATTAAAGATACCACTGGCTTAGCCTATACAGCTGCCCGTAATATGTCTTATCAAGATACAGGCAAGACCATTGATGGAACTGTTAATGCATGTATCGGACTTTGTATCCCTTTAGGATTTAACTCGTCTGATTATAATTTGCAATTACAACAGACCACGGCACCTATTGTGATCAATGGCCAAGTTATATCTGGTTCACGAATGAACAATGTCATGTTGAACGGGGTAGCAAATATTGATCAACTTAACTTCTCAGGAGATTTGAAAGCTTCCATTAATGCTGCACTAGGTTTATTAAATTTACAAAAGAATGTAACAGGTAGCATTACTGGGTTAAGAGCGGCGCTCACAGTTGATCAAAACTTAGGATTTATTCATAAAATTGAATTAAATAATCCTTTCTCACTTTCTTTACAAGGCCAGCAAATATTTTGGCCAGGTGCAGATGCTGCAGCAGAGCGAGGGTGGTGGATGGCTTTTGACGATGAAATTGATATTGGTAACGTGACGCCAAGTAAGCAAATTGAGATCACTAATGATGTTTTAAAACAGGTGGTAGATCCAATTAGTGCTTATTTAACTGCAAACCCAGTGAGATGTAATCTATTAAATTGTTTGTTTGGCGAAGACTTAGCAGTGGGTGAGGTTAAATTACCTAATACGATTGTAAATTTTCCATTGAAAGATTTACAACTTAAAAATCAATCTTTTGCACCAAATTGTTATGGCAATTTAAAATTCTGCTAAATTCAAAATGACATAAAAAAACCTTTAAAGTTAACTTTAAAGGTTTTTTTATTACTTATGAAATATACGAGCTTTATCACGCTGCCAATCGCGATCTTTTTCAGTCGCACGTTTGTCATGAAGCTGCTTACCTTTCACAAGGGCAATTTCAAGTTTAACCAAGTGACCTTTCCAGTAACATGCCAAAGGAACACATGAGTAACCTTTTTGGTTAACTGAACCTGTTAGCTTTTCTAGTTCTCGGCGTGATAATAATAATTTACGTGTACGTGTAGCTTCAGGTACTACATGAGTAGATGCCGAAAGGAGCGGTTGAATTTGTGCACCAAATAAAAACGCTTCACCATTCTTAAAAATGACATAACTTTCTGTCAAACTCATGCGACCAGCACGTAAAGATTTTACTTCCCAGCCGAGTAAAGACATACCAGCTTCAAATTTTTCTTCGATAAAATAATCATGGCGGGCACGTTTATTTTGTGCGATGGTTCCACCATTATGTTTTTTCACTACTGTTGCTTTCGCCATAATTCAAACTTCCACAATTGCCCCTATTGTGCCGTAAACTGATGCTAAGGTGAAGTTTTTCCTTCACATCAATATTTCGCCTGATGTATAACTTTTGCTAAAATAGGTTCACAATACAATTAGAGTACTAGCGGATGTCTAAAACGCGTGTAATTTATCCTGGAACATTTGACCCCATCACGAATGGACACGTTGATTTAGTTACTAGAGCATCAAGAATGTTTGATGAGGTTGTAGTAGCAATTGCAATTGGACATCATAAAAACCCTTTGTTCAGTCTAGAAGAGAGAGTTGAACTGGCCCAAACATCACTCAGCCATTTATCAAATGTTGAATTTGTAGGCTTTGATGGTTTGCTCGTTAATTTTTTCAAAGAACAAAAGGCAACAGCAGTACTTCGTGGTTTAAGAGCAGTTTCTGATTTTGAATATGAATTTCAACTTGCCAATATGAACCGTCAACTTGACCCACATTTTGAAGCAGTGTTTTTAACACCATCTGAGCAGTATTCATTTATTTCTTCGACATTGATTCGGGAAATTGCTCGTTTAAAAGGGGATGTAACCAAGTTTGTTCCGCAAGCTGTGGTTGAGGCCTTTGAACGTAAACATCAACAAGGTTGGTAACGTGTCGCTATATATTACCGATGAATGCATAAACTGTGATGTTTGTGAACCAGTTTGCCCAAACGAAGCTATTTTCATGGGTGAGGTGATTTATGAAATTCATCCTGATTTATGCACTGAATGCGTTGGTCATCATGACCAACCGCAATGTCAGTTATTTTGTCCTGTAGACTGTATTCCTAAAGATCCGCAGCATGTGGAAACGGAAGAGCAGCTATTCGACAAATATAAAAAATTAATTGCTCAAAAAAGCACAAGCAATTAGTAAATAAATTTGTTAATATGCGCCCCTGAGGTGAGCTGGATGGTCGCTGCTGTGGAGGTCTTCGTGACTGAAGCAGGGGAGGAAAGTCCGGGCTTCATAGGGCAGGGTGCCAGGTAACGCCTGGGCGGTGAAAGCCGACGGAAAGTGCAGCAGAGAGTAGACCGCCTCATTCGTGAGGTAAGGGTGAAAGGGTGCGGTAAGAGCGCACCGCGTGTCTGGTAACAGTTCACGGCATGGTAAACCCCACCAGAAGCAAGACCAAATAGGAATCCTGAGGTACGGCCCGTACTGGATTCGGGTAGGTCGCTTGAGCGTATGAGTGATTGTACGCCTAGAGGAATGACCATCCTCGACAGAACCCGGCTTATAGGCTCACTTCACCTAATTTAATTAAAATTTTTCTTGACGTGCGTTAAAGAAGTTAAGATAATGCGCGCACAGTTTTCGGCTATGTAGCTCAGTTGGTTAGAGCACCGCACTCATAATGCGGGGGTCACAAGTTCAAGTCTCGTCATAGCCACCATTTTATAGACCACGCTCCTGCGTGGTCTTTTTTTATGCTTATTTTTTGATTAAACACAGTTTGTAAAGACCGACTTTATAGTTATGGCATTGTTTGTCTAGACCAATTTCTTCATGTTCTTATAACACTTAACAAGGATGTTGAAGACATGAAAAGGTCATTATTATTTTTAGGAATTTTAAGTTTAACGGCGGGAGTAGAAACTTCCGCGGCTGATTTAAGTTGGGGAGATCCAACTTTAGATTCGGGTCAGTTTAAAGTTTCTGGTGCCGTGCGTTCCCGCTATTTGCATAAAGATTATGTAGTTGATGCAAATGAAGGTTCTCAAAATGATGACTGGCGATTAACTGATATTAAATTAGTGCTAGGTTATGAGACTCCAAATTGGATTGCAGGTGCAGATGCCCGTTGTTATCAGTATAATCGCTTATGTGATGCGATTTTTCTAAAAAAAGCATGGGTGGGTTATAGGTTATCTGACCAGCAGAGAATCACGGCAGGTTTGCAGCCCGTTGATTTTGGCTTTGGCGAATTTTGGGGGAGTAGTTACTACGAAACGCTTTTAAATACAGTCGGTTTAGAAGACATCGATAATCTGGGGATCAAATATAAATTTGCAGATAATCAATATAATTTAACTTTAGGTTTCTATCCAACTGATGGTGGAAATTATAAAGGAACTTCAAAAGACTCAAGCCGTTATAGTGGTAATTTTGTTGAAGCTGATGATTTAACCAAAGGTACTAATATTGAAGAAAAGAATATGTGGATTGCTCGAGCATCTAGAAAATTTGAGCTTGATAAAGCACAAAATGTTTCGACCGAGTTAGGTGGTTCAGTTTGGTACTCTGATTTAGAAAATAAAAGAACTGATGAAGATGGTCATCGTAAGTCATGGAACGTTTTTGCTCAAACGCAATATCAAGCATGGCAATGGATGTTCTTAGCTGGGAAGCAAGATGTCACGAATGGCGATAATTTATTTCCAAATAGCTCAACCATTGGAGCTTTTGATTATCCATATCAAGTTGCCAATAAAGGTAAATATTTGGTCAATGAAATTAACTATACCTTTACTCAGCCATTCCATCAGATTGAAAATATTAAACCTTATATCTCTCATAGCCGCTTCTTTAAAGATGAGAATGGTTATAAAGACTCTGAACGCTTAATTGCAGGGGTTTATTTTAATTACAAAGCCATTGGTATTCAGGGTGAATATATTATGAGTAAAAATGATCCAATGGTTGGCGGTGGGGCTGATGGCCTTGCACAAGGTAGCAGTAATGATTGGGATAAATTATTTTATCTTTCAATTGGATATTATTTTTAAAATTTAAAAGTAATTTATTGCCCTAAGTGAATAGGCCTCACTTAGGGCTTTTTTTCATAGAAAGACTTTTTCAGGCGGTGGTTCTCGTTTAACTGCTGGAGAAATGAGTTGCCCTCGGTTTAGGTTTTGAACATGCTGTAAACGATTGAGTAGCTCGTTTTGAATAAACAAAATACAAGTCTGTAATTTAGAAGAGCTTTTAAGCCGTGATGGATAAACCGCCCAAATATCTGCATCTTGCCAGTACTCAGGTAAAATGTGTTGGAGTTGACCGGTAATTAATTCATCTGCAACATCCCAAATTGACCGGAAAATAATACCGTGACCTTCTATGGCAAGCTGATGAATAATCTCACCATTATTTGAAACAAAACGTGGTTTGATATGTACCGAGACATCTTCAGAAGCATGCCTAAATTTCCAGAGTACCGAGGATTGATCGCGTTCACTAATTGTTAAACAGTCGTGTGATTGCAAATCTTCAATGCTGTCTGGTACACCGTGTTTAAGTAAATAGCTTGGCGCTGCACATAAAATCCGAAAATTGGAAGCCAGCTTCTTTGCAATCATATTCGGCGCAATTTCATTACCAATTCTAATGTCCAAATCGATACTGTGTTGAATCAGGTCTTTGGTATTGTCGATGGTGTCAAAATGAATTTGGAGCTTTGGATAAAGCATCATTAATTTAGACAGAATTGGTGCGATATGTTTTCTGCCAAAACCAAAGCTACTAATAATATCCATACGACCTGTAGGCGTGCTCAGCGGGTTATTGACCAGTTCACAGACTTCATCAAATTCTTCAAGAATATTTGAAACTCTCTCAAGGATGAGTTTGCCATCTTCCGTTAAGCTGACATGACGCGTGCTGCGATGAAAGAGTTTGCAGCTTAACGTGTTTTCTAAAATATTAATTCGCTTGCTAATAAAAGCTGGCGATGTCCCAAGTTCCTCAGCAGATTCGACAAAACTTTTTAGTTTGGCGACTGTGCAAAAAACCTTTAAATCCGATAGGTTAGGTAGATTATTCACGATCCGTGTCCATTGGAGTGATAGTTCCGTTATTGATCATTTTTGCTTAAAACATCATGTTTAAGCCATACAAGGATATTAGTCGAAGGTGTGAAGGAAGCTTATGGCAAAAAGATATAAAGTTGCCACGATTGCAGGCGATGGCATTGGTTTAGAAGTTCTACCAGAAGGCATTAAGGTTGTAAAGGCAGCAGCAGAAAAGCATGGTATTGAGCTTCAGCTAGATGCATTTGATTGGGCAAGCTGCGATTACTACCTTGAGCACGGCAAAATGATGCCAGATGACTGGTTTGAAACTTTGCAAGGCTACGATGCAATTTATTTTGGTGCTGTAGGCTGGCCAGATAAAGTGCCTGACCATATTTCACTATGGGGTTCACTGCTCCAGTTCCGTCGTGGTTTTGACCAATATGTGAATTTACGTCCAGTGCGCTTAATGCCGGGTGTGAAATGTCCATTGGTAGGTAAAAAACCGGGCGATATCGACTTCTACGTGGTTCGTGAAAATAGTGAAGGTGAATACTCAGCCATTGGCGGTAAAGCTTTTGAAGGAACAGACCGAGAGTTTGTTTTACAAGAAGCCGTATTTACACGTCATGGTGTAGACCGAATTTTGCGTTATGCATTTGAGTTTGCAAATCAGCGCGATGCGAAAAAAATTACAGCAGCGACTAAGTCCAATGGTATTGCAGTGAGCATGCCGTACTGGGATGAACGTGTTGATGCGATGGCAAAACAATATCCACAAATTCAGGCTGATAAACAGCATGTTGATATTTTAGCGGCTCGTTTTGTTTTACAACCTGAACGTTTTGATGTGGTTGTGGCATCTAATTTATTTGGCGACATTCTTTCTGATTTAGGGCCTGCATGTACAGGAACCATTGGTTTGGCTGCTTCTGCAAATTTAAACCCAGAAAGAAAATTTCCATCATTGTTTGAACCTGTACATGGTTCAGCACCAGATATTTACGGTAAACAAATTGCCAACCCAATTGCTGCGATTTGGTCGGGTGCCATGATGTTCGAATTCTTTGGCGAAGATGATGAACGATGCATTCAAGCAGGTCAGGACATTATGCAGGCGATTGAGAATGTATTAATTAATGGGCCAAAAACAGCCGATATCGGTGGTCAGGCAAAAACTTATGAGGTAGGAGATGCAATTGCATCGTGTGTAGCCCAAACTAAAATGGACGTGTTCGCTATGGAATAACGCCATCCAAAAATGGATGTAGGGATATGGATAATCAAAACACAAAAATTTATACGGATAAAGTTCTTGCCGTAACCAGCTTACTGTTTGTATTTATTTCAGTTGCGGGTTTGGCGATTTATTCGCAAGAGTCGATAAAGATTGCTGCAATATGGATGCAGTGGACGACATCGGTATTTACAACCCCAGTATTACTGTTTGCTTTTTTAGCTATTATTTTTACTTTTGGTCTGGCCTTTAGTAAATACGGCAAAATCAAACTCGGTGAAGGAAAGCCTCAATACACCACAATGTCATGGATTTTTATGTTCATTTTGTCAGGTATTGGGTCTTCTACACTGTACTGGGGCTTTTTGGACTGGGCTTATTATTATCAAACTCCGGGTTTGAGCTTACCGCCTGAGTCAGCAGAAGCATTGAAATATAGCGTGGCTTACTCGTTCTTTCACTCAGGTTTAAGTGCATGGGCAATTTATGCTTTGGCATCAATTTCTTTGTGCTACAGCTACCATGTGAGAAAAAACAAAGGGTTGAGTTTGGCTTCTGTGATTGAGGCTGTAACAGGCTTTAAATCAACCAGCGTGGTTGGACGTTTAGTTGACCTTATGTTCTTGCTTTGCATGTTTGGTGCATTGACGATTTCATTAGTACTCACCGCCGTGACATTTACCAATATTTTGTCTCAGCTTACAGGTATTCCAAATACCTTTATGACCAAAGTCATCATTATTTTGGCAGTTTCGGTTCTGTTTGCACTCAGTTCGTATGTAGGTATGGATAAGGGCATGCAGCGTTTAAGTCACATGGTGTGCTTGGGTGTAGTGTTATTTGCGATTTATGTACTTTGCTTTGGTCCGACTCAGTTCATTTTGAATAATTCATTAATGAGTTTCGGGTTAATGGCAACCAACTTTGTGGATATGAGCTTGTTTACCGACCCAATGGGCGATGGCAAGTTTACTCGTGAATGGACTGTTTTCTACTGGTTATGGTGGATTTCATATGCACCGGGTGTGGCACTGTTTGTAACACGTGTTTCTAAAGGCCGTACCATTAAAGAAGTGATCTTTGCCATGGTGATTGGTGGCAGTGTTGGTCTCTGGTTTATCTTTGGTGTGTTTGAAAACTACAGTGTTTATAGCTTTATTCATGGAGCTGTAAATGTACCGCAAATCTTAAGCCAACAGGGTGGTGAGGTTGCAATTGGACAATTGCTCAGCCTATTACCTGCTGGAAAGCTGATGATGTGGATTTTCCTCGGCATTATGGTGGTGTTCTTGGCTGCACACATGGATGCAGTAGGGTATGCGGTTTCAGCAACATGTACACGTGGTTTAAGTGAAGGACAAGATCCATCGCCAAATGCCCGTCTGTTCTGGTGTGTCATGCTGACTTTGGTTCCGATTGCCATGATCTTTAGTAAGGCACCTTTAGACACCATGAAAACAGCAACTATTGTGACGGCTTTACCGTTCATCGTGATTATTCTGATTCAAACCTATGGCTTAGTGAAATGGCTGATTCAGGATTATGCCAAAGTCCCATCGCATTTAATTGAGCAACAAGGTTATGATGATGCGGAAATTGGTTTAAACCAGTCTCAAGATGAACATGCAAAACGGATGCAGCTTGAGCTTGCAAGCTCAATCAAACTGGACAGAAAAACCAGCTAGAGGGAACGGTAATGACTACATGTGAACAGACCACGTATGTCTTAAGTGAAGAAATGCAAAGCCTAGTGTATTGGAGCAGCATTTATTCACCAGCAGATGCAGATATTGACTCAATTCGTGCAGCATATGACGCGATGTGCCGACACTACACTTTGCCTCGTGATGGCAAGATCGAAGTTGAAGACCGTGTTGTTGCAAATGCAGAGCATCCGGTACCTGTTCGCATCTATTCACCAAAAACTAAACGACCTGAAGCTGGTTGGCCGTGTGTGATGTATTTACATGGTGGTGGTTGGATGGTCGGTGGACTCGATTCACATGAGTTTATTACCAGTTATTTATGTCAGGACTTAAATGCAGTTGTCATTGGTGTGGATTACCGCATGGCACCAGAGCATCGCTTTCCAGCAGCTTTTGAAGACTGTTTAGCAGTCTATCAATGGCTTAAACAACATAGTTCTGACTGGCAGATTGATAGCCGAAATATCGTTCTAGCAGGCGATAGCGCAGGCGGTAACTTAGCAGCAGCTCTTGCAGTGCATCTACAGCATAGTGGTTTACAAGCTCAAGGTCTGGCTTTGGTTTATCCGTGTTTAACTACAGCACTTGATACACCAGCCGCACAAAAGCATGCCCATGCGCCGTTATTAACAACCGAAGATATGCATTTTTATTTAAAGGAATATGCACCTAACTCACAAGATTGGCAGGATTTACGCCTAGCGCCTTTATTGGCAACGGATTTTTCAGATATGCCTGCCTGTTTTGTAGCTGTTGCAGAATATGACCCTTTAAGTGATGACGGTTATTTCCTTACCCAAAAATTGGAACAAGCAGGTATCCCTAACGAGTTCCATTTAGGCAAAGGTTTATTACATGGCAGTTTACGTCTCATGCGTGATTGTCCTGAAGTTCAACAGTTATATCAAAACATGCTGAGTGCGATACGTCGCATGTTTGGCAGTGCCGAAAAGACATCAATTTAATATCGAGTCATTTGGACGAAAAGAATTTAATGGAGTAAAAACATGAGTGCAGTTGAAAAATTACCTGAAGATTTTTGTGCAAACCCAGATGTTGCATGGACTTTTCCTAAAGTTTTCTATACTTCATCGCAAGTTTTTGAGCATGAGAAAGAAGCAATCTTTGCTAAAAGCTGGATTTGTGTTGCACATGGCAGTGAATTGGCACAACCGAATGACTATATTACCCGTAAAGTAATTGGTGAAAATATTGTCATCATTCGTGGTAAAGATAGTGTTTTACGTGCGTTTTATAATGTGTGTCCGCACCGTGGTCATGAGCTTTTAAGTGGCAGTGGTAAAGCAAAAAATGTAATTACTTGCCCATACCATGCTTGGACTTTCAAGCTAGACGGTAGCTTGGCTTTGGCACGTAACTGTGACCATGTTGAATCTTTTGACAAAGAAAACTCAAGCATGGTTCCTTTAAAGGTGGAGGAATATGCAGGATTTGTTTTCATTAATATGGATGAAAATGCGACTTGTGTAGAAGACCAGCTTCCGGAATTTGCTGAGCGTTTAAATCAAGCATGTAGCGTAATTAAAGATTTGAAACTGGCGGCACGTTTTGTGACAGAAACTCCAGCAAACTGGAAAGTGATTGTTGATAACTATCTAGAGTGTTACCACTGTGGACCAGCGCATCCTGGCTTTGCCGACTCGGTACAAGTTGATAAATATTGGCACACAACACATCAAAACTGGACATTGCAATATGGCTTTGCACGCTCATCTGAGAAGTCATTTAAGCTTGATCCATCGGTAACTGATCCTGAGTTTCATGGTTTCTGGACTTGGCCTTGCACAATGTTCAACGTACCACCGGGCAGCAACTTCATGACTGTGATCTATGAATTCCCAGTTGATGCAGAAACGACTTTGCAGCATTACGATATTTACTTCACGAACGAAGAACTTACTCAAGATCAGAAAGATTTGATTGAGTGGTATCGTAATGTATTCCGTCCTGAAGATTTGAACTTGGTCGAAAGCGTACAACGTGGTTTGAAATCACGTGGTTATCGCGGTCAAGGCCGTATCATGACTGATAAACAACGCTCTGGTATCAGTGAACATGGTATTGCTTACTTCCAACATTTAGTGGCGCAGCATCACAAATAAAATAAATGGATTTATTCAGGTGTAAAGATGACTTGCACCTGATTCTTCAGTTAGGAAGATGATATGTCGAGTTTACAAAGTACTGAATTATTTCAGCAACAAGCCTATATTAACGGGCAATGGTTAGCTGCACAGTCAAATGCAACGGTTCCAGTGACTAACCCAGCAACAGGCGAAGAAATTGGCACAATTCCAAATATGGGAGCGGCTGAGGCTACTCAAGCAGTTGAGGCTGCTTATACTGCTTTGCAAAGTTGGAAGGCTTTAACTGCCCAAAATCGTGCAGATATTTTATTAGCTTGGTACAAACTGGTTCTCGATCATACCGATGAACTTGCTTTAATCATGACCATTGAGCAAGGAAAACCTTTGGCAGAAGCGAAAGGCGAGGTGCGTTATGCAGCATCATTTATTCAATGGTTTGCCGAAGAAGGCAAACGTATTTATGGCGATGTGATTCCAACTATCAATAATCAGCAGCGTTTTATTATTAGTAAAGAACCTGTGGGTGTCGTGGCTGCTATTACGCCGTGGAATTTCCCAATCGCCATGATTACCCGTAAAGCAGCTCCCGCTTTAGCAGCAGGATGTACGGTTGTCATTAAGCCAGCAAATGAAACACCTTACTGCGCGTTAGCGATTGCGAAACTTGCAGAAAAAGCAGGTATTCCGGCTGGTGTGATTAATGTTGTGACCGGTAAATCTCAAGAAATTGGCTCTGTATTTACTTCACATGAAAAAGTGAAAAAATTGACCTTCACTGGCTCAACTCCAGTGGGACGCCTACTGATGCAGCAGTGTTCAAGCACCATTAAAAAGTTGGCACTTGAGTTAGGCGGTAACGCTCCTCTGATTGTGTTTGATGATGCCGATTTAGATAAAGCTGTACAAGGTGCGATTTTTGCCAAGTTCCGTAATGCAGGCCAGACCTGTGTTTGTGCTAACCGCATTTATGTACATGACAATATTTATCAAGTTTTTGCCGAGAAGTTTGTACAAGAAGTACAAAAGTTTAAAGTCGGTAATGGACTTGAAGATGGCGTGCAAATTGGACCATTAATTAATGAAAAAGCAGTGTTAAAAGCACAGCAGTTGACTGATGACGCGGTAAGTAAAGGCGCTAAGGTTGCTTGTGGTGGTAAACAGCATGCTTTAGGACAGACCTTTTATGAGCCATCGGTTTTAACTAACGTTGACCGTACGATGGAAATTGTCCAAGAAGAAATTTTTGGTCCAGTTGCACCGCTCATTCGTTTTACTGATGAGGCTGATGTTGTTGCTCAAGCAAATGACACCATCTTTGGTTTGGCCGCTTATATTTATAGCGAAAATATTTCACGTTTATGGCGAGTGTCAGAACAGCTTGAATATGGAATGGTCGGTATGAATGCCACAGCAATTTCAAATGAAGTTGTACCCTTTGGCGGTGTGAAACAATCAGGTGTTGGGCGTGAAGGCTCAAAGTACGGTCTTGAAGAGTTCATGACCATTAAATATATGTGTTTAGGGCTTTAAGGATAAGCCCTAACAACAAAAATATGCGGTAAAAGAAGGATTCTAATATGGCTAGTCATTATGAAATGTTCCCGGCGGTTGTTACTCATGTGGAGCAGCTAACCCCTTTAATCAAACGGTTTACGTTCAAACGTCAAGATGGGCAGAACTTTCCTCGATTTAGTGGGGGAAGCCATATTATTGTCAAAATGAATGAACAGCTTTCAAATGCCTATTCATTGATGAGCTGTACACAAGACCTATCGACGTACCAAGTCTGCGTTCGTAAAGATGTGGAAGGTAAGGGTGGTTCAGTGTTTATGCATGATCAGTGTAATGAGGGCTGTGAAATTCAGATTTCAGAACCAAAAAATTTATTTCCATTAGCCGAAACAGGCAATAAACATATTTTAATTGCAGGTGGAATTGGCATTACACCATTCTTGCCGCAAATGGATGAACTTGCGGCACGCGGTGTTGATTTTGAACTACATTATGCTTATCGCTCGCCTGAACATGCGGCTTTGTTAGATGAGCTAAAGCAGAAACATGCCGAGCATGTATTTAGTTATGTTGACTCAGAAGGCTGTACATTGAATTTGGATGAATTAATTTCATCGCAACCTAAAGGCACACATGTCTATGTCTGTGGACCGAAACCCATGATTGATGCGGTAATTGACTGTTGTAATAAGCATCGTTATCGCGACGAGTACATTCATTGGGAACAATTTGCGTCAACAGTTCCTGAAGATGGTGAAGCATTTACGGTAGTACTCGCTAAGTCTAATCAAGAAATTGAAGTACAAAGTAATCAGACGATTTTACAAGCCATCGAAACATTAAATATTGATGTGGAGTGCTTATGTCGCGAAGGCGTATGCGGTACATGTGAAACTGCTATTTTAGAAGGTGAGGCAGATCACTTTGATCAATACTTAAGTGATGCAGAAAAGGCTTCACAGAAGAGCATGATGATTTGTGTATCGAGAGCTAAAGGTAAAAAATTAGTATTAGATCTTTAATATATTTCTGTGGCCGATCAATTGCTTAAAGCAAAAAATTGCTAAAAAAAGAACAAATAATGATGATCTGAATCTTATTTGTTCAATTGATGGGCATTAAGGGTTTTTACCTATTGACCTGTTATACAGAACTATAGATAATGCGCACACAGTTTACGGCTATGTAGCTCAGTTGGTTAGAGCACCGCACTCATAATGCGGGGGTCACAAGTTCAAGTCTCGTCATAGCCACCATTTTAAAAACCACGCTCCTGCGTGGTTTCTTTTTATCTATTTTTTACTCATTAAAATGTTTTTCAATCATATCGAGTGTTTTTGAGCTTTGATAAAAAGGAGCTAAAAGTGCTTGAAGTAATGGTTCTAAAATACCGTGTTCGTTAAAGGCATCCATAACCTTTGGATAAAAACGTAAAGCCTCTGTTTGTAAGTCGCTTTCGGTTAACCCAATCTCATTTAATACTTCAAATAAACTCTGATCTTTATAAAAATCATAAAAAACTTCTACGCCATACAAAATCAGATCTTGCATAAATTCTGATTGGCGTAATTCTTTCCAATATTCATAAATTAAAACAAAGAACTCTTCTACATCGAGAGGAGTGAGCTGTTTCATAAACTCATACATTTTTTTATGTCTAATATCTTCCCAAACATGGCGCACTAGACTTTCTAAATCTTCGCTCGATAAAAGACTTAATTCTGTAAGTTGCTCATGAATAAAGCCAGCAATCCAAGTTTCAAGTTTATGCTCAAGACGTTGTTGTTGTAAAAATGAGAATTTTTTGAGCTTATGTTGCCATTCAAAATGGTAGTCATCTACTCTAGATGCTGTTAGAAATTTTGGTAATTTTTGTTCTAAGGTTGAAGTTGCAATGTATTGGCAAAGTTGTTGTACAGAAGGACTAGTTCTTAAAAACTGATTGAGATAATGAGGAATATGTTCCATTTCCAAAAATTTGGAAAGCCACATTTCAAACTGGTGGTCAGAGACCAAGTCCTGTAGCTGAATTGGAGACTTCATGGCAGATAGATAGATACGCTGCGCGATTTCCCCAATAAACTCAAGTAAACCGGCCCCTAGCTGCATTTCAAAAGCATAGCGTTTCACAACGGCTTGTAATTGCTCTAAATCAACAACTTCATGTAGCTTGATTTCATCAGCATGTTGCATAAACAGTTGTATGAACTGCTGGAAATAAATAGGTGAGTTTTCTATAGATAATTGTTTTTTGAAAAATTCCACCTGCTCAAGCAAAAGTGCTTGAGCAAGTGCTGTAGTTTTTGATGAGTTTTTCTGCTCAGTCATTCGCTGTCCAACCGTTGACAATCGGATAACGTCGTTCGCGACTAAATGCACGAGAAGTAATTCTCGGGCCAATCGCACCTTGACGACGTTTGTACTCATTACGATCAACTAAACGGATGACTTTTTCAACAACTTCTTTATCAAAACCTTTGGCAATAATGTCGGCCTGACCTAAATCTTCTTCAATGTATGCATACAGGATGGCATCCAATACATCATATGCTGGTAAAGAGTCTTGGTCTTTTTGATCTGGACGAAGTTCTGCAGAAGGTGGGCGGGTAATCACACGCTCAGGAATCACAGGCGTTTCACTTAAGCTATTACGGTATTTTGCTAATTCAAACACGATAGTTTTATAAACATCTTTTAGAACCGCAAAGCCACCAACCATATCGCCATAAAGCGTACAGTAGCCAACTGAAAGTTCAGATTTATTCCCTGTAGCAAGGACTAAATTACCAAACTTGTTTGATAAGCCCATAAGCAATGTGCCACGAGCACGCGCTTGTAAATTTTCTTCCGTTGCGTCAGCTGGTGAATTACCAAAGAAAGGATACAAAGTTTGCATGAAGCTATTTACGATTGAGTGAATTTCAGCAATACCGAAAGTTACACCCATACGGCGAGCTTGTTCAGCCGCATCTTCTACACTAATTTGAGAAGTGTAGGTATAAGGCATCATTACAGCTTGTACTTTTTCTGCTCCGATTGCATCAACAGCAATCGCAAGTGTAAGGGCAGAGTCGATACCACCAGAAAGACCCAAAATCACACCTGGGAATCCTGAGCGCTCTACATAGTCACGAGTTGCCATGACTAAACCTTGATAGATCTCAGCAAAGGTTTCTAATGCAGGAGCAGACTCAGTGACTTTAAATAACTTTGTATCACGGTCAAATTCAGCAATATAAATGTCTTCTTTGAAGCTCGGTGCTTGTAAAGCAATTTCACCATTTTGATTGCTGACAAAACTTGTGCCATCAAAAATTAAATCGTCTTGTCCACCCACTTGGTTAACGTAAACAATATTTAGATGAAGTTGTTTTGCAAGTTCACTCAAGGTCTGTATACGGTGTTGTGGTTTGCCGACTTCATATGGTGATGAGTTGAGTACAAGAGCAGTATCAACATTTAATTGGCTCAACTGTTTGACTGTATTAATTGACCAGATATCTTCACAGATTAATACACCAAATTTATGTCCAAGATATTCAAACACCAAATGCTGATGGCCTTTTTGGAAATAACGTTTTTCATCAAAGACGCCATAGTTTGGTAAATTATGTTTATTAAAAACACCCAAAACTTGACCGTCTTTCATGACAGCAGCAGAATTATAACGTTGGCCATCTTCTGTCTGGTTCACAAATCCGAAAACCATGACAATGTCTTTAACTTCGGCAATTTGTGCAAAGGCCTTTTGCATACGTTTATTTAAATTTGGACGTAACAATAGATCTTCAGCTGGATAACCAATAACAGAAAGCTCGGGAAAAATAATCAGGTCAGCGTCTTGTTTTTTCGCCTGATTTACTTGCTCAATCATCTTTTGGGTGTTTGAGTCAATATTGCCAATATGCGGAGAAAACTGAGCAAGGGCAACTTTAAAACTTTTCATTCAAACCTAATCCTAGATCATAACGAATATAGATACACACAGTGTTGATTTTTATGGATATAATTTTTCAACGATGTGTATGATACGATAGTAAACAATTAAAATAGTAAACAAAAATGTCAAGATCAATAATATATACCAATCCCATATTTTCTGCGTAAAAATAACGAGATTTTCTGTATAGAATAGAAACAGGCTTCATTATTTTTATTGTTTGTATACTGCCTTATCACAAGCTAATTTGGAATAAGTCTGTTCTATTTTTTTCAATAATTTGAATTGAATAAGCGCACTTTTATAGTTTAGATAAGTATTTCTGATTTATAAGAATTCTCATTTACATTACGCAAAAAATGTTACGTTCAAAGTGAGATTGATTATTTAGTTACAAATGAAGTTGAGGTGAACAGATAATATTCGGAATTTTTCCTGAGCAAATATCGCGCGCAATTTCGCCTTGCTGTTCAATATTATACGTACTAAATGCCTTGTTAGGGTGGTAGGTATATTTGTAGGGATTGTAACTTTTAAAGCTGAGGTAATAGGCTGATTGTAATAAAGCACCTTTAAGTAGTACATGAATGCCTTTTTGATATTGCATGACGTGTGTGAGTTCGTGAATAAAAATACCCTGCATAAACTTAGATTCTAAAGCGTAATTTTCGCTGTAATCAGCAGGATTGACATAAATATTCCCATTTGGGGCCATGAAAATACCGCAAGTCTGCCAAGGGAGGTAGCGCGTAGCAATAATTTTAGGCCGTTCACAATCAAGCATGTCGCCGAAAACCATTTGTGCCAATAATTTTTCTTGAGTAGTCAAATGTCTAATCGGGTAATTTTTTAAGTGACGGAAAATAAAAAGTGTAAGAAGAATAAATGGTGTATGGATTAAGCGTTTAAAGGCATTAATAGTTAGCATAGCTTTGCCATTAAATGAGTTCATCTATTTCTTTAGCATAGTATAGGTTAGGTATTGCTAAATAAAGAGCTATGACTATTCATTAGTTTTATAGTTCTGTTTTGAGAAATATAATTGTTTGAATAGATTGTGCATTTTATTATGATTAATAAAAGACTTCTTAGAGAATAAAAGCAAAAGCCCCAGTTAGAACTGAGGCTTTACAACAACTAAAATCACAACAGCAAATAAAATTAAGGTTGGCATTTCATTAAAGAAGCGCCAGAACTTATGTGATTTATAGTGAGCATTTCCGATGAGCTTTTTACGATAATAGCCACATACCAAATGATAAATCACTAATAAAGCCACTAATCCAACTTTGAGGTAAAACCATGTTGCATCATGATAATGTCGAGTTGCATCACCCCACTCGACAAGAAAGTGGGCGGTAATTAATGTAGCAATCATCGAAGGCCACATAATTCCGCGATACAACTTACGTTCCATTACCTCAAAGCGCTGATGACTTGCAGCATCTTCACTCATAGCATGATAAACATATAGACGTGGTAAGTAGAACAAAGCAGCGAACCAGCAAACCACGGCAATAATATGTAATGCTTTTACCCACAAAAAAGCATCAGAAGGTGCATCCATCGATAATCCTAGGTGGGATTATGCATCCCACTTCTTGAAAATAAGGCAAGCGTTAACGCCGCCAAAACCAAAACTGTTACTCATTACAGTATTCAATTTTGCATCACGTTTTTCAAGTACGATATCAAAAGGTTTTGCGCCTTCATCAAGTTCAGTTACGTTGATGTTTGGTGCAATAAAGTCATTTTGCATCATTAGTACAGAGTAAATAGCTTCTTGTACACCAGCGGCACCCAAGCTATGGCCTGTCATCGATTTGGTCGAGCTAAGAGGAGGTACTTTACCTTCACCAAATGCACGCTCCATTGCTTTAAGTTCTGTAATATCACCAGCTGGAGTAGAAGTACCATGTGTATTTACATAGTCAATTTTTTCTACGCCATGTTGCTTAGCTTCTTCAAGTGCCATTAATACACAACGTGTAGCACCTTCACCACTTGGAGCAACCATATCTGCGCCATCACTGTTCGCAGCATAACCTACTACTTCAGCTAAAATGTTCGCACCACGTGCTTGAGCATGCTCAAGTGATTCAAGTACTACGAAACCACCACCGCCAGCAATAACGAAGCCGTCACGGTCTGCTGAATATGGGCGAGAAGCTGTTTCTGGAGAGTCGTTATATTTCGAGCAAAGTGCGCCCATTGCATCAAACAATAAACTTTGAGACCAGTGATCTTCTTCACCGCCACCAGCAAGCATAAGGTCTTGTTTGCCAAGTTGAATCAAATTGTACGCATAACCAATTGCATCTGCAGAAGTTGCGCAAGCACTAGTAATAGTATGAGAAATACCTTGTAGTTTAAATGCAACACCGACGTTCGCAGTAATAGTGTTTGACATGTTACGTGGCACGAAGAATGGGCCTACTTTACGTGCGCCTTTAGTTTCTAATAATTCTGTCATTTCAACAACAGAAGCAGTTGAGCCACCACCTGAACCACCTGCAATACCATAACGTGGGTTACCGCTAAGTTGCTCAGGAGTAAGTCCTGCATGTTCAACTGCAGCTACAGCAGCGTTGTAGGCATACATCGCACATACGCCCATAAAGCGTTTTAATTTACGATCGATATTATCAAATTCTTGGTCTGCAGCAGCGCTAACATGACTTTTAAAATTGAGTTCAGCATAAGTTGGGTTAAAACGTGTCCCGGAGATTCCATTTTGAAGTGAGTGAGTAACTGCTTCTAAAGAGTTACCGATACATGAGTTAATACCCATACCAGTGATTACAACACGTTTCATCTACAGGTCCCTTTATGGTGATATTAAGAGTCTATCGTGTTCAACAGCTATGAAAATGAATAGGAGAATATAGCTGTAAGAAAACGAGACTCATGTTTTTCGTTGTTAACATGATAGCAGAAAGGTTTTTTATTTCTTATGGCAAATCTTTATGACAATTTTACATTTAAAAAAAATAACCAAATACATAGTATGTTGCATTTAGGGTTAACTAAAATACACACATTCAAGTTGAGATAAATCCACATTCCACCTAGTATTTATCTCTAATTAGATAAATTAAAAAATCGAGGTACTTGATGACAAAATTTAATAATAATCAATCTGACAATTTGTTTTCTCAGGTCTTCGGAGTGGCTAAAAAGCTCAGTTCTACAGGATTGAGTATCTTACAACAGAACCAATCAGGTGACGTCAGTAAGGTAATTGAACCAATCCCAACTGGAAAAACTGTTGAAGGTAGATCGAGAACAAAAAGCCCATTTGAAGTTGAGCAATATGAAAGTCCTCAACAAATGCTAAGAGAACATTTACCAAAAGTCACACGTCAGGTGTTTGGACGACATTTTAAAAAAGTAAATGGTGTTGCAACATTTCTTTCACCGGATTGGGATGAAAAAATCTCAGGTTATTTATTTGATTGGCTAAATGACTTTAGTTCGAAAAGTACCTTAACTGAAAAAATTTTAGAAGAAGCTGGTGCTAAAGATTTATTTGAATTAACTAAAGATACGGGTCGTTCTCAACGACTAAGTCAGGCACTTATCGAACAAAACAAACTCATTGCGACTGTACAAGGTGCAATTACAGGCATTTCTGGGGTAGTGGGTGCAGCAGTAGATATTCCAGTTTCATTAGTTTTAGTTTTAAGAACTATTTACCAGACAGGAAGATCACATGGCTTCGATCTTTTAGAAGCTACTGACCAAGATGTTGTCGAGTTTATTTTTAAAGAAGTTGATATTAGTCTGATTGCAGAGAAGCAAACCCTCTTGTTGGCTTTAAAAACATTACGAAATATGTTGGAAACCCAAGATATTCATCAATTTCAGCAAGTATTGGGGTCAACCACGGATGTAGACACTTTGAAAAAATGGCTAACAGATGAAGATGGTGAGTTTAAATGGGAATGGTTAAACCGTATTCCTAAACTGTCTGCTTTTGGTAAGTTTACGCCAGTTGCGGGAGCAGTTTTAAGCGCGGTATACAGCTGGAAATTACAAGAAGATGTAGGCCATAAAGCTCAAGCAATTTTTGGAGCTGCAAGACATTATTTAAATGAGCATCCAAGTGAGCATTTATCTCCGCTACAAGCCTATTATGCTGCAGTTACACTCATCCAAAAAGCGAGCCCAAGACTTTTAAATATAGGTGAAGATGGCAATATTCAGGCTGCTCATCATCATAAAGTAGAAAATCATGAGGTGATTTCAAAAGTTTCTATTGTGTTAAAGCCTACTGACGGCCAAAAGAGTGAAGAAAAAATTCAGGAAAATGTTCATCAGGGCCTTGAAAAACTTGCTGACAAGCATGTAGCAGAGCATGAGCATACTGAGCAAAAGCCAGCTTTAACCCCAGAAGATGACGACGAGATATTGGAGGATAAAAAATACTCTTAACAATACGCTTACAATGATAAGGTTTAAAAAGTGGAACTAACCTCCATTTAAATTTGTAAATCGTCCTGTCAAACATTGATATGGTCAACATTTGGTAAGTATTGCCGTGTTGACCATTTTTGCATCTTGGCTTACAATTATGTGCCCTTAAAAAGAGGTATTTTCTTTTTAAGGTTTTTTAATAACGGGAGAATTGCCATATGGCAACAACGAATCAGTTGATCCGTAAGGGTCGTACGACTTTGGTTGAAAAATCCAAAGTTCCTGCGTTGAAGGCTTGTCCACAACGTCGTGGTGTTTGTACACGTGTTTATACAACTACACCTAAAAAACCTAACTCAGCTATGCGTAAGGTTTGCCGTGTTCGCTTAACTTCAGGTTTTGAAGTATCTAGCTACATCGGTGGTGAAGGCCATAACTTACAAGAGCACAGTGTTGTTCTTATCCGTGGTGGTCGTGTTAAAGACTTACCGGGTGTACGTTACCATACCGTTCGTGGTTCATTAGACTGTGCTGGTGTTAAAGATCGTAATCAATCACGTTCTAAATACGGTACTAAGCGTCCTAAGAAGTAATTCTAGGAAACTAGTCGAATAAGCCCTTTAGCGTTTCGCTTGTTTGAATTCTTCATAGATTTGTAATTCAAGCGACGTATAGTAAGGCCAGCGTCGTGTACATGACACTTGTACAAACTGCTGGATCATCCTGAAGTGTCATATTATTAGGTGTATTAAAATGCCAAGACGTCGCGTAGTCGCTGCTCGTGAGATCCTTCCAGATCCAAAATTTAGCAGCCAAACAATCGCTAAATTCATGAACCACGTAATGCAAGATGGTAAAAAATCTATTGCAGAAAGTATCGTTTACGGTGCTTTAGAACGCGTTCAAGAAAAAAACAAAGTAGACCCAGTTGAATTTTTCGAGACTACTCTTGAAAAAGTTCGTCCTATGGTTGAAGTAAAAGCACGCCGTGTTGGTGGTGCTACTTATCAAGTACCTATGGAAGTACGCCCATCCCGTCGTACTGCCTTAGCTATGCGTTGGTTAGTAGATGCTGCTGCTAAGCGTTCTGAAAAAACGATGGCTTTACGTCTTGCTGGTGAGTTGCTTGATGCAGCTGAAGGTAAAGGTGCAGCAATCAAAAAACGTGAAGATGTGCACCGTATGGCTGAAGCTAACAAAGCCTTCTCTCACTACCGTTTCTAAGCGGATAAAACAGGCCTTATTCAGGAGAATATTCATGCGTACAGCAGCTCGATTCAACATTGCTCTCTATCAAAGTGGGGGCTTTGCAGGTATTTAAGTTGCCTGTTTGGATATTCGCGCGCATCAATTTAATTGGTGCGTCCTGTTTTAAATATAACATTTAGGAATGTAGACATCATGGCTCGCCAAACCCCAATTACTCGTTACCGTAACATCGGTATTTCTGCGCACATTGACGCAGGTAAAACAACTACAACTGAACGTATTTTGTTCTACACAGGTGTATCTCACAAAATTGGTGAAGTACACGACGGTGCAGCAACAATGGACTGGATGGAACAAGAGCAAGAGCGTGGTATTACAATTACCTCTGCTGCTACAACTTGTTTCTGGTCTGGTATGGGTAACCAATTCGAACAACACCGTATCAACGTAATTGACACCCCGGGACACGTAGACTTCACAATCGAAGTTGAACGTTCTATGCGTGTTCTTGACGGTGCGTGCATGGTTTACTGTGCTGTAGGTGGTGTACAACCTCAGTCTGAAACTGTATGGCGTCAAGCGAACAAATATAAAGTGCCTCGTTTAGCATTCGTGAACAAGATGGACCGTACTGGTGCAAACTTCTTCCGTGCTGTTGAGCAAGTTAAAACTCGTTTAGGTGGTAATCCTGTTCCTATCGTTGTGCCAATTGGTGCTGAAGATACATTCCAGGGTGTTGTTGACCTTATCGAAATGAAAGCGATTATCTGGGATGAAGCATCTCAAGGTATGAAGTTTGAATATGCTGATATCCCAGCTGACCTAGTTGATACGTCTAACGAATGGCGTACAAAAATGGTTGAAGCTGCGGCTGAAGCTTCTGAAGAATTAATGGACAAGTACCTAGAAGAAGGTGATCTTTCTAAAGAAGACATCATCGCTGGTTTACGTGCTCGTACATTAGCTTCTGAAATTCAAGTAATGCTTTGTGGTTCTGCATTCAAGAACAAAGGTGTTCAACGTATGTTGGATGCTGTAATTGAATTCTTACCATCACCTACAGAAGTTAAAGCGATCGAAGGTATCCTTGACGACAAAGACGAAACTAAAGCGTCTCGTGAAGCATCTGACGAAGCTCCGTTCTCTGCGCTTGCGTTCAAAATCATGAACGACAAATTCGTAGGTAACTTAACATTCGTACGTGTTTACTCTGGTGTTCTTAAACAAGGTGATCCGGTTTATAACCCAGTTAAATCTAAGCGTGAACGTATCGGTCGTATCGTACAAATGCATGCGAACGAACGTCAAGATCTTGATGAAATCCGTGCAGGTGATATCGCAGCGTGTGTAGGTCTTAAAGACGTTACAACTGGTGATACATTATGTGATGAGAAAAACATCATTACTCTTGAGCGTATGGAATTCCCAGAGCCAGTAATTTCATTGGCTGTTGAACCAAAAACTAAAGCAGACCAAGAAAAAATGTCTATCGCTTTAGGTCGTTTGGCTAAAGAAGATCCATCGTTCCGCGTTCGTACAGACGAAGAATCTGGTCAAACAATTATTGCTGGTATGGGTGAGCTTCACCTTGACATTATTGTTGACCGTATGAAGCGTGAATTCGGTGTTGAAGCTAACATTGGTAAACCAATGGTTGCTTACCGTGAAACGATCAAAAAGTCTGTTGAACAAGAAGGTAAGTTCGTACGTCAAACTGGTGGTAAAGGTAAGTTTGGTCACGTATATGTACGTCTTGAGCCGCTTGATGTTGAAGAAGCTGGTAAAGAATACCAATTCGTTGAAGAAGTTGTTGGTGGTGTAGTACCTAAAGAATTCTTTGGCGCGGTTGACAAAGGTATTCAAGAACGTATGAAGAATGGTGTATTGGCTGGTTACCCTGTTGTTGGTATTAAAGCGACATTATTCGATGGTTCTTACCATGACGTCGACTCTGACGAATTATCGTTCAAAATGGCAGGTTCTTATGCCTTCCGTGATGGTTTCATGAAAGCGGATCCTATCCTTCTTGAACCTATCATGAAAGTTGAAGTAGAAACTCCAGAAGACTACATGGGCGATATCATGGGTGACTTAAACCGTCGTCGTGGTATGGTTCAAGGTATGGACGATCTTCCTGGTGGAACAAAAGCAATTCGTGCAGAAGTTCCTCTTGCTGAGATGTTTGGTTACGCGACTCAAATGCGTTCTATGTCTCAAGGTCGTGCGACTTACTCTATGGAATTTGCTAAATATGCTGAAACTCCACGTAACGTGGCTGAAGGCATCATCGCTAAATTCCAAGCTGGCGGTAAAAAAGGTGACGACGAGTAATCTTTCGATTACTATAAGCCCAAACTAATTTCTTAGTTAAAAACCAAGTGCTCATGGGGTGACCCTCCATGAGTAGTTTATAAAGGAAGATCATCATGGCTAAAGCCAAGTTTGAACGTAATAAGCC
>NZ_LRPE01000008.1 GCF_001605885.1 Acinetobacter lactucae
ATTAAATAATATAGAGATATTAATTTAATTTACTCAATAATTAATAAGTTTTATCAAATAATAATAGTTTTTGAATAATTAAATTTTACCAATAAAAAACTTAACTAGTTGTATTGTTTATATATTTTAATATTTAAATAAATTACATTGTTTTTAAATATTTTAGTGATATTTTAGTGATATTTTATTTTTAAGCTCATTTACCTATTACCAAACATGGATATTGTGATTTTTATCATTATAGGTTTGGGATAACCTAAATATCTTTTGGTAATTTAATTGAACCTAATATCTATTCTTTAGGGAGAAAGAATATATGTGGGAATTATTTGTAATTCTACTTTCGCTTGGGCTGCTAATGTATACAGCTTACAAGGGCTTTTCAGTCATTCTTATGGCACCAATTTGTGCCTTACTTGCAGTTTTACTCATTAACCCAGCCAATGTTTTACCATTTTATTCGGGTGTTTTTATGCCCAAAATGGTGAACTTTATTAAAGATTACTTTCTTGTGTTTTTGCTCGGGGCAATTTTCGGTAAAGTCGTTGAAATGTCAGGAATTGCTGAGTCTATTGCACGAACCATTGTGAGATGGATTGGGGCAAAAAAAGCAATTTTAACGGTTGTATTACTAGGTGCAATTTTAACCTATAGCGGTGTAAGTTTATTTGTTGCTGTATTTGCAATTTATCCCTTTGCAAACCAGCTTTTTAGACAAGCTAATATTCCAAAACGTTTAATTCCGGGAACCATCGCGTTGGGTGCATTTACATTTACCATGGATGCATTACCAGGTACACCACAAATCCAGAACGTAATTCCAACTACATTCTTTGGCACCAATATTTATGCCGCACCATTTCTAGGAATTATTGGTGCAATTTTTGTTCTATGCATGGGTTTGGCTTACTTAGAATGGCGCCGCCGTGCAGCTGCAAAAGCTGGTGAGGGGTACTCTGGTTTTGGTGTAGACAATACGCAGCCTCAAGAAATTGAAGCCAATATGAACTTGCAAAATAATGGAAGTACGGCTCGTCAGTTTTTAGCGTTTGTACCTCTCATTCTCGTTGCAGTAATGAACAAATATTTATCTAAAGCAATCAAAGAGTGGTATCCAAATGGCTTTGATTTTGCTGCTGTTGGTTTAGCTGATTACACCGTAGATGTTGCAAAAACTGGTGCGATCTGGGCAGTGGGTCTTGCACTTATTGTCGGGATTATTTCTGCAATTTTGTTTGATTATCAGCGTGTAGTGACGAACTTTAAAGAGGGGATTAATGCCAGTATTGGTGGGTCGCTTTTAGCAGTGATGAATACAGCTTCTGAGTATGGTTTCGGTGCAATTATTGCGTCATTACCGGGCTTTGCTTTGATTAGCCATGCAATGAGCAGTACCTTCACAAATCCTTTAGTAAATGGCGCTGTGACGACAACTGTTTTAGCAGGTATTACCGGTTCAGCTTCTGGTGGTATGAGTATCGCTTTAAGTGCGATGGCTGAACAATATAATGCCGCAATTTTAGCCGCTGGTATTCCACCTGAAGTCATGCACCGTGTGGTTGCAATGGCATCAGGTGGTATGGATACACTACCGCATAATGGCGCTGTTATCACTTTGCTTGCGGTTACAGGTTTAACCCACAAACAGTCGTATAAAGACATTTTTGCAGTCACAGTAATTAAAACAGTAGCGGTATTTGCCGTGATTACGGTCTTTACCGTAACGGGTATTGTTTAAATCAGCATGTTATAAGTATTAAGGAGTAAATAGATGACGAAACTTTTAGACGGTAAAGTTGCTTTTATTACAGGTTCTGCAAGCGGTATCGGTTTAGAAATTGCTAAGAAATTTGCTCAAGAAGGTGCCAAAGTTGTTATTTCTGATATGAATGCCGAAAAGTGCCAAGAAACAGCAAGTCTACTCAAAGAGCAAGGTTTTGAAGCATTATCTGCACCATGTGATGTAACTGATGAAGATGCTTATAAACAAGCCATTGAGCTGACTCAAAAGACCTTTGGTACGGTTGATATCTTAATTAATAATGCTGGTTTCCAACATGTTGCACCTATTGAAGAGTTTCAAACGGCTGTTTTTCAAAAGCTAGTTCAGGTCATGTTAACGGGTGCATTTATTGGTATTAAACACGTTTTTCCAATCATGAAAGCTCAAAAATATGGGCGTATTATTAATATGGCTTCAATTAATGGCTTGATTGGTTTCGCTGGAAAAGCAGGTTATAACAGCGCTAAACATGGCGTGATTGGCCTAACAAAAGTTGCAGCTTTAGAATGTGCACGTGATGGTATTACGGTCAATGCTTTATGTCCAGGTTATGTTGATACACCATTAGTTCGCGGTCAAATTGCTGATTTGGCTAAAACCCGTAATGTAAGTTTAGACAGTGCACTTGAAGATGTAATTTTGGCAATGGTTCCTCAAAAGCGTTTGCTATCTGTTGAAGAGATTGCTGACTATGCAATTTTCCTTGCGAGTGGTAAAGCTGGTGGAGTAACAGGCCAAGCTGTCGTTATGGATGGTGGCTACACAGCACAATAATTTATGTGTTTTATAAAAGCCGCTTATTTTGAATAGGCGGTTTTTTTATTGATTAAAAATTTACGATATTCCACTGTTCAAAATAATGATTTAGCTCTACGATATTGGCTTATAAAAAATCTAATAAAATAAGTTTGTTAAGGTATAAAATTATACTTTAAAGGTATTTAACTTATTTCTATTTTTAAAATTTAATAGAGTGTGAGAAAGTAATCTTTACTCTCTTTCTTGATTCGATATTTTTCAAGAAAAATCGTCAATTAAAGGATATTAATTGGCATACAAGTTGCTTTTTAAGCAATAAGTTATTTAGCTAGGTGAAAAGGATATGATATCACTCAGCCAACAGATGGAACTCAATCATTATTCGCGTAAAGCTGAATTTGCGCAGAATTTGATGTCCACAATTTGTGGTGAACACCGTCTAGACACAATTTACAAAGACACTCTCGATTTTCACTATGACGGAATGCGTTTGCCTAATAAAAAAATGGCAATCGGTACAATCAGTTATGGTGCAAATGTTGCTATTAACATCTCAAATTTAAAAGCGTATAGCATAAGTTTACCTATACAGGGGCGACAAGCTCTCAACATTCGTGGCGCTCATTATCAGTCTGATGAAAACAGAGGTCTTATTGTTTCAAATAACGATCAGCAAGATCTGATTATCGATAAAGATTGCAGAAAATTTCAGGTGGTGATTCCTGAGCGAAGTATGCAGATCGTCCTTGCAGATCTACTCAATAAACCCATAGAAACTCCCATTATTTTTAATCCTGAAATGCATCTGGACTCGGAGCAACTGATTGGCGCTTGGTGGAAAAATATTCAGAATTTTTTACAGTTAAAATCGCAATATAGCAATTTTTATGGTTTACAGATGTTGTCTGAAGACTACGAAAATTTTGTGATTAAGG
Source organism: Acinetobacter lactucae (assembly GCF_001605885.1). Lineage (GTDB taxonomy): Bacteria > Pseudomonadota > Gammaproteobacteria > Pseudomonadales > Moraxellaceae > Acinetobacter > Acinetobacter lactucae. Next base: position 3,478 of record NZ_LRPE01000008.1, read on the forward strand.
CCTTACTATTATCTCAAGAAAATAACTATTCTGATGCTCTAAAGTCACTCTCATATCAGGATGAGCCAGCTTATATTCGTAAGGTTCGTAATTTTATTATTGAACATGCCCATGAAGAAATCTGTGCAGAAGACTTGCAGCGTCTGGCTGGTGTTTCAAAATCAAAATTGTATGACGAATTTCAACAGTACTACGGCACAAGCCCAATGTCATATTTGAAAAAATATCGTCTTCAACAAATTTATAAAATCTTGAGCACCACAGGAGCTGATAGAAAGGTTTCTATTTCAAAGCTTGCGTATGACTGGGGATTTAACCATTTAAGTCGTTTTTCTCAAGAATATCGTGAAGAGTTTGGCGAAAATCCAAGTGAGACCAAAGGCAAAATTTTCTAATATTTAATTTTTTCCATTAAAAAACTGATTTAATTAGTTAAATCAGTTTTTTTCTTTATAAATATTTATAGACTTTCTTCGAGCTTTAACATTTGTTTGTTTTTAGATTTCTCATAAATCACTTTGAGACTAAGTGCAATAAATGAGATGAAAGTTGGTAAAGCGAGAATAAAGAAAATACCGCTTAAGCTTAAGTTAAAAGTAAAAATGAGCGAGCCAAAGAAAGCACCTAAAATTGCACCGATACGACCAATACCATGCATCCATGAAACACCAACCGCGCGGCACACTGCTGGATAGAACATAGCTGCAAGTGGCAGTAATGAAGACTGTGCACCAGCGAGTAAGGCACCAATTAAGAAGATAGTAAGACCTAACAAGAGAATATTTGAGCTTACTAGACCTGCCACAATAAATAGGGCGAAAGCAATCAGATATGAATATTTAATCACTGTAGTTGGGTTTAGTTTGTCCATGTACCATCCCATAATGGTTGCACCAATCACTCCACCAAAAGGGAAAATCGCGGCAATTAAACTAAACTGTTGGGTACTGAAACCTGCTGTTTTTAAAATTGTTGGCATCCAGCTGGTTAAAAGATAGAACACCAATAGACTAGTAAAGCAGCAGAGCCAAAGCATGCTTGAACCCCATAGATATTTTCCTAGAACCACTTTAACTGGATTTTCATCTGAGACATTTTCTGCTTGAGTTAAAACAAGTTTTACAGGTTCTTGAAAAGAATGGCCTTGAATATTTTCTAAAATACGTTGAGCTTTGTCTTGTTGATGACGTGTAATTAAGTATTGAGTTGATTCAGGCAATTTAAGCAATAGAGCAACAACTAAAATGAGCGGAATACTTCCGCCAATAATAATCACTTTAGCCCAGCCATAGCTTTCTAATAGATAAGCTGACAGCACACCGCCGCAAGAAATACCGAGCATGAAACCACAGCCAGCAAGACCTGTTAAGAATGCTTTACGTTTTACAGGCATATATTCAGAGACAATTGTACTAATGTTTGGCATGGCTGCACCTAAACCAACACCTGTAATAAAGCGATAAATCATTAAGTCTTGAGTTGAATTAGCAAAGCCACACAAAATCGTAAATATGGAAAACAAAAGGCTTGTAAAAACAATGACACCTTTACGTCCAAACTTATCGGACAAAGGTCCAGAAATGATTGCACCAATCGACATGCCGACTAAGGCAGCACTTAAAACCGGAGCAAGTTGAGGCTTGGTAATACCCCAATCATCCAGTAAGGCTGGAGCAATAAAACCAATAATTCCCGTGTCTAGACCATCACAGAAGAAGACAAAAAAGCCTAGGATAAAAACCATCCACTGTAGTGGAGACAGTTTCTCGCGGTTGATAATCGTGTTTGCATCTATCGTTTTCATACGTGTTCCTTATTCATTAAAATTTTTTGCTGTAATTGACGAAGAAACGGTTTTCAGAAAAATCGTTTCCATGCTTAACGTCGTAATTGATGAAGATGTATTGAAGAGCTAAACCTTTGAGGAGTGGCTGTTGAAGGGCATAATTGATGATAACGTTTGCTTCACTTTCTTTATTTTTTAAGCCATCTGCTGTCTTAAAGTGATCGCCATATACATATTTGAAAGTGGTATTTAAACCAGGCACATAATCTTTAAAGTCATAGCCATAGATGAAGTGATAAGACTTTTCATCTTGTTTGAAGAAACCAGTGGTGTTCCAGTTAATGAAATAAGTTTCAGGCAAGAAACCATCTGGTAACGGGTAAGCAGATTCACCAATAATTTGCTGATAACCCACACCAAAGCTATGATTTTTTAATTTGAGCGTTTCTAGTAACCCTACATTTTGTGCATCGATGTCAAAAAGATTTCCATTATCTTTGGCATTGAAATATTTGAACTTTGAATTAACTGAAAAATTAGAATTTTTCCATAGATGGTCAACGCCGACATAATGTTTGTTATATAAATCCTCCATATTCCCAAAGTAATATTCACCCTTCAATGTAGGCGTAAATTGATAGCGCAGATCTATGTAGTTAAGTCCATCGGAGTAGCCCGTCACACCTTTTGATGTAAAAGAAAATCGACGAAAATCTTCTTCATTTCGTGGTGATACTTTTTCAATACGGCCAATTTCAGCAAAAAGCTTGTCGTTCAGTTGACTTTTAAGATTAGCTCCCCAATAGGACGTCAGGAGTTGTCGGCTTGCATCTACAGTCGTTACTGGTAAATCCAGCCATAATTCACCAATGCTTAGTAGCGTCTTGTTATAGCCTAGCTTTAAAGTCGCACCATATTTTAGATAATCAGGTGCTTGAGACTGCGTCTCTTTATCAAAAGGCAATACCGTATCTGCTACATGTTTATCTTGGCTTAAGCGAACAGCGTACTGTGCTGAAGCATTTGCCCCAATTTTAATCGGAGTTCCGTTAATTTCTAACGGTGTATCATGCATATTTGAGTTATAAAATAACGAAACTGACTGTGACCAGCTACCCGTGTCTTTTACATCTGGATTGTCATAATTTCTGTCTATATATGCATTTTTTAATGTAAATTTCCATTCTTCATCCGCTGAATAAGCCTGAGTAGAAAATGCACTACAACAAAGAATATTGATGAGCATTAACGTTTTTCGTTGTCCATAAAGTGGCCATGGTCGATGCATAAATAAAACGCCTTAATTTAGAAAATGACTGGGCTTTTTTATGTAATCAAACTAATTACATGACTTGATTGAACTATTTTTAGCCAATCGCCACTATCCAATAAGTCCTAATCTTCATCCATTTTTTCCAAATTAGATAAAAAGTATTAATTTCATTTTTTAGTTTAAAGTTTTGAAATATAGCTATTTATTGTTTTTAAAATTTTTATCCAGTGTGATTGGTTTTGATAATTGCGCAGAGATTGGATAGTGCTTGCAGCTTTTGGACAGTCTAAAAAAATATTCGGATAGAAGATAAAGCCATAACAATGTCAGGAGTTGACACTATGGCTAGTCAAACCATTCAAATTAAAACTGCATCTGGAAAGCAGTTCAATGCGTATCTCGCAATCCCTGAAACAGGAAAAGGACCTGGAGTGGTGCTTTGTCAGGAAATATTTGGAGTGAATGCAGCAATGCGGGAAAAGGCAGATTTTCTTGCAGAAGAAGGCTATACCGTTTTAGTGCCTGATTTATTTTGGCGTGTAGCACCTAATATTGAACTGGGTTATACACCAGAAGATTTTCAAAAAGCTTTTGAACTGTATCAGCAATATGATGAAAATCTCGGCGTTGAAGATATTCAAGACAGCTTAAATTTTTTAAAGACTCGACCAGAATGTGACACCTCTACAGGCCTTGGGGTGGTGGGGTACTGTTTAGGTGGAAAGCTAGCTTATTTGGCAGGCTGCAGATTTTCTGACGTGGCATGTGCCGTAGGTTATTACGGTGTAGGCATTGAAAAAGCATTAGATGAACTAGCCAATGTGAAAGGGCGATTGGTTTTACATATTGCAGAACTGGACCAATTTACTCCGCCAGATGCGAGGCAAGCAATTGTCGATGCAGCCAACCAATATTCAAATGTACAAGCTTATGTTTATGAAGGTGTTGATCATGCTTTTGCACGCCCAAAAAGCCATCATTATCACAAACCTTCAGCGCGCTTTGCCCACGAGCGTACAGTAACAGCACTGCATGACACGATTGGACCGAAATATGACTTAGTCGCGTTATGGGAAGAGCATATTCGTCATGAGTTTGATACGCGTGATGTGCCTGCAACCATGGCAACAATGGTCGCAGAGCCTTATGTCAACCATATTCCAACCTTAACTGGTGGTGTAGGCCAAAGCCAGCTTGCTCGTTTTTATCAGTACCACTTTGTTCATCAAAATCCTAAAGATATGAAGATCACTTCGATCTCACGCACTGTTGGTTCAACGCAAGTGGTGGATGAGTTCATTATGAGCTTTACCCACGATGCTGAAATTGACTGGTTATTACCTGGTGTAAAACCAACTGGCAAATATGTCGAAATTCCGATGTTAGGTGTAATCCAGTTTAGAGGTTCAAAGCTGTGCCATGAGCATATTTACTGGGACCAAGCATCAGTGCTCGTCCAAATTGGTTTACTAGATCCAACAGGCTTACCAGTTGCAGGTGTCGAGACAGCACGAAAACTTCTTGATGAAGATCTTCCTTCAAATACGTTGATGCCATCTTGGTCAAGTAGTGAAGGCAAGCCAATCAATTAAGGAGGATTTGCAATGAATATAAATTTAAAAGGAAAAGTCGCTGTAGTGAGCGGCGGCGCAACACTGATTGGTAAAGCCGTTGTACAAGCTTTGGTTAGTGCGGGTGCTCATGTCGCTATTTTAGATATTGATGCCAAAGGTAAAGCAATTGCAGAAAGCTTTAACCATGATGTGATGTTTATTCAAACCGATTTAACCAGCGATGCGGCTATTCAACAGGCTGTGGCAAATATTCACCAACATTTAGGTGAAGTGAGTTACTTGGTGAATCTGGCATGTACCTACTTAGATGACGGTTTTAAATCTTCACGTCAGGACTGGTTACAAGCACTCGATATTAATTTGGTCTCTACAGTTGAGCTGAGCCGTGCTTTATACAATGACCTAAAAAAGCAGCAAGGTTCAATCGTTAACTTTACTTCCATTTCAGCCAAAGTGGCACAAACAGGGCGCTGGTTATATCCAGTTTCTAAGGCCGCGATACGTCAACTCACACAAAGCATGGCAATGGATTTTGCCGCTGATGGCATTCGCGTTAATTCAGTTTCTCCGGGTTGGACATGGTCTCGTGTCATTGCAGAAGTCAGTGGTAATAACCGTGAAAAGGCCGATAGCGTGGCAGCCGATTATCACTTGCTAGGTAGATTGGGTCATCCCGAAGAAGTCGCCAACGTGGTTTTGTTTTTATTGTCACCCGCCGCGAGTTTTGTCACCGGAGCAGATTACGCAGTCGACGGTGGATATTCAGTAATGGGCCCTGAAGGATCACAGCCCGCTATTCCACGTTTAGCCGAATAGCACAGCGTTTTAAAAGCACATTTAGAAAATTATGGAGAAGATTATGCGCCGTATTGCAATTGTTGGAGCAGGACAGTCTGGTTTACAGCTTGGTTTGGGGTTACTCGAAACAGGTTACGACGTGACCATGATCACCAACCGAACTGCTGATGAAATTCGTCAAGGTAAAGTCATGTCAAGCCAGTGTATGTTTCATACCGCCTTACAAACTGAACGTGACTTGGGACTAAATTTTTGGGAAGAACAATGTCCAGCGGTAGAAGGCATTGGGCTGGCTTTAGTCAATCCTGAAAATGGTGGTAAAGCATTTGAATGGAGTGCTCGTCTTGAGCGCTACGCTCAATCGGTCGACCAACGCGTCAAAATGCCATATTGGATGGAAGAATTTGAACGTCGTGGCGGTCGATTAGTAATTCAGGATGTGGGAATAGAAGAGTTAGAACAACTCGCAAACGACTATGAGCTTGTATTACTTGCGGCTGGTAAAGGTGAAGTCGTTAAACAATTTGAGCGTGATGATGCACGTAGTGTTTTTGATAAACCGCAGCGTGCTTTGGCATTGACCTATGTCAAGAACATGAAGCCAATTTCGCCTTATTCACGTGTGACTTTTAACATTATTCCAGAAGTTGGCGAATACTTTTCATTTCCAGCACTTACTGTGAATGGTCCTTGCGACATCATGGTGTTTGAAGGAATTCCAAATGGGCCAATGGACTGCTGGCAAGATGTCAAAACACCTGAACAGCATTTGCATTGCAGCTTGGACTTACTTAAGAAATTTGTGCCTTGGGAATATGAGCGTTGTACAAATGTTGAGTTAACTGATGCTGGCGGATATTTGGCAGGACGTTTCCCGCCGACCGTACGCAAACCTATTTTAACCTTACCATCTGGCAAGAAAATTTTTGGTATGGCCGATGCCTTAGTGGTCAATGATCCAATTACCGGTCAAGGCTCAAACAATGCAGCTAAGTGTAGCAAGATCTATTTCGATGCCATTTTAGCCAATGATAATCAAAGCTTTAGTGAACAATGGATGGTTCAAACCTTTGAACGTTATTGGGCGTATGCAGAAAAAGTGGTGGCTTGGACCAATAGCCTGTTATTACCACCAGAGCCGCATGTGGTTGAGCTATTAGCAGCTGCAAGCCAAAACCAAAGCATTGCTTCAATTATGGCCAATAACTTTGATGACCCACGTGCTTTTGCTCCTTGGTGGTTTGATGCAGATCAGGCTCAAGCATTTTTGGCTTCAAAAACCACAGCAAAAGTGGCCTAAAGGCAAAACAGCAAAGGGAGATTTAAAATGGACACAATTGAAACTTTAGCTTTACAAGCGATTAATGCTGAAAATCCAAGAGAAATTCGTAATTTGCTTGGACAATTTGCAACGGGCGTTACTGTGATTACCACACGTGGTAAAGATGGCCGGAAAATAGGTATGACCGCCAACTCTTTTTCTTCACTGTCTTTAGATCCACCATTAATTTTGTGGAGCCTTTCAAAAACGGCACCAAGTTTATCTGATTTTGTAGAAGCTGAATATTTTGCCATTCACATGTTGGCACAGGAGCATCACCAACTTTCTGGACATTTCGCTCGAGGTGCTGAAGATAAATTTGCAGACATTGCCCATCAACAATGCAATGCAGGCGTTCCGATTTTGATCGATGCACTCGCAACCTTAGTCTGCCGCAATGTAAATCAATATGAAGGCGGAGATCATCTGATTTTTATTGGTCAAATTGAACAATACCAACAGCGCCAAGGTGAACCATTGGTATTCCACGCAGGAAAGTATCGGATTGCCGCTGAGCATCCAGAATTAGCACATTAATTCACCATAATCACGATCAATCCGGTCGTGATTTTTTATAGGAAATAAGAAGATGAAAAGCACTTTAATTAAACATGGCTTTTTAGCAGGGACATTGTTGGCTTTGCCGTTGGTTACACATGCCTATGATTTACCGACCGTAAACCTAGGTATGACCAGCTTTCTGGATGGCGGCTTACCCGCAGGACCGGGTTGGTATGCTCAAACCTATTTTCAAAATTACGATAGCAATAAACTGGTCGATGCCAATGGACAAAAACTTGGCTTACCTAAAACAGATTTAAATTATCAAGTACTGGTTGAACAGATTAGTTATTTATCGAATGTCCGAGTAAAAGATAAAGCCAGCCTAGGTATGAATTTTTTAATTCCTTTTGTCAGCAAAATGGAAATGGATGATGGCTTGAATAATGCTGCCATTAAGGCCCAAAGTGGCTTTGGGGACATTATGATCGGACCTTTTATTCAGTTCGATCCAGTCATGGGTGTACAAGGGCCGAAGTTTGTACATCGTTTTGAGCTTCAGGTAAATATACCCACTGGGGAATACGATCAACAAAAAGATATTAACCCAAGTAATAACGCTGTTTCATTTGATCCTTATTGGGCTGCAACGTATTGGTTTAATCCCAAGTGGACCGCTTCTACACGCATCCATTATCTCTATAACTTTAAAAATGATGACCCAAGCTATGCGTTTGCTGGAGCAAATGATATACAGGCAGGTCAAGCAATTCATGCAAACTTTGCAACAGGCTATGCCATTACCGAACAGTTCCGTTTAGGACTAAATGGTTATTGGCTAAAACAAGTCACTGACACTGAAGTCGATGGTGAAAAAGTCAAAGGTCGACGTGAACAAGTGTGGGCAATTGGTCCGGGTGCGATGTATAGTTTTTCTAAAAATGATCATTTAGTCGCAAATGCTTATTTTGAGCAAGATGCTGAAAACCGTCCCGAAGGAATGCGACTACAAGTTCGCTATGTCCATCATTTCTAAATCATAAAAAAGCCTTTTATATCAATCAATATAAAAGGCTTTTCTCTATTTTTAGTTTAAGAAAAAATTGAAGTAATTAAGCCTGAACCTTCACTGTGACCAGAGCGGCGAGTAGACGAAGGTAACTCACCATAACGGCGTTTATATTCTTGTGAAAAACGGCCTAAATGGGTAAATCCCCACTTAAATGCAACGTCTGTGACTGATAGATTTTCATTGTGCATGAGCTCTAAATGAGCTTGCTCAAAGCGTAATTCTTTAAGATAAGACATTGGGGTGGTCCCCAAATAATTTTTAAAACCAGTAAATAGCGTTCTCACACTCACACCAGCATGTTCAGCTAAAATTTCGACATTAAGCGGCTCATGTAAATGTTCTTTGATATAGGCTTCTGTACGCTTCACGAAATAGGGAGATATAGTTTTTTCTTTATACTGATCTATTTTATGTAATGCATTATTGGGTTGACCATAAATCAGTGCATTAAACAGATTTGACTCAAATTGTTTAAAGGCTAAAGGATGATGGAGTGGGTGTTGATCACATGCTAAAGCATCCATCAATGTTCTAACGAGCTGTAAAAAGTAGGCTCCACTTTGTGTAGCAAAGTCTAATTTTGGGTCGAAAACGAGTAAGTTATTTTCTGAATCGGCAATATGCTGACGGCAATGGTAAGTAAAATCATCCTTTGATACTTTTAGAATAAGCTGTGGTGAGTTCGCGTGCCAGCGCATACGTAAAGATTGTTGAGGAGAAATAAGAGAAGCAACTTGAGAATAAGAAATAAACTTTTGCGAACCAAACTCGATTTCTGCATAGCCTTGAGTTGGAATTTGAATTAAATAAAAGTTATCGAGATGATCTGGTTCAATAATGACATCAGCGCCATATTCCAAACGGCTAATCGACAGGGCACCTGTTTTAACATGGTGCATGGTTGCACTAAAATCTCGCTTCTGCTGAGAGATTTTAAGATCATGCGGTTTAAAAATTTGACCTACATTTCGGCAGGTTTCACTTAAATCGTGATGATTAAACACCAAATTATGATTGGTAAAGATAGACTCATTTTGAAAATGACGCCCACTGAGTTCTGGGGAGTTGGCTTGGTTCATATATATCCCTTTTGGCTCACTCCTGTATTTACTTGTGTTGTAAAAAGCTTTAAAACTTCGCTGCACAGCAAGTAAATACGGCACTTAAAAAATTAAGTTACTCGCAAATTACAATGAGATATAAGCAAAATACAGACCAATTTAACCGCTATTTAATGTGATTTTCTCAAATTTTTAGTTCGGATTTTGTCCATTAATTTAATAAATTCGAGAAATAAAATAGGGGGATATAAAAGGTGCTATAACTTAATCTCATCATGATCTTATTCCTTAAGATCTATCAAAATTTATAGCAAATCCGAGTGAATTGGTCAATTTATTTTGTCAGAATTCATTATTTTATATTATTGATATATAAAAACTTTTAATTTAAATGTGAAAATTCAATATACCCTTTGCAAAGTATATTGAATCATTTCAGGTTTAGTGGTTTTTAAATTATTTGCACTTAAGCTATTTATATTTTCAACGTGATGTATTGCTTTGTAAAAACTTCTCGCTGTAAATACGATAGTTTTGCAAAGATTGTTCATCTAACCAATTTTTTACGGCTTCAATCATCGGTGGTGGGCCACACAAATACATATCAAAAGCTTGCTCAGCAAGTTGATCTTTATTTAAGTGCTCATGAATATAGCCCGCTTTACCTTGCCAAGTTTCCGTTGCCTTAGTCACAATCGGGTGATAACTAAAGTTTGGTAGTTGCTCTGCGTAAGCATGTAAACGCTGTTGTTCACATAAATCGGTTTCATTATTTACGCCATAGTACAACTGAACTGCAGGTGAGTTAGGCTGATCCACCAAATTATCAAGCATTCCCAAGAAAGCTGATAAACCTGTTCCGCCTGCTACAAAAACCAGTGGTCGCTCTACTTCACGCAAATAGAAACTACCAAGTGGTGCTTCAATGAGCAGGGTTTGTCCCACCTGACAACGATCACGCAAGTAATTGCTCATGACACCGTCCGGCAAAAGACGAATTAGAAATTGCAATTGATTGGTTGCATTTGGTCTATTTGCAAAAGAATAAGAACGCCAATCTTCAGTATCTGGAATTTGCAAACGAGCATATTGACCCGGCAAAAACTGAAGTTGTTCAGCATGACTGCTCGCATCAAGATGCAAGATTGCTGTCGTTTCAGAAACCAGCTCAACCGCAGTCACTTTGGTTTCAATTTTTAAGGTATCACCAGCGTTACAGATCGCAGAATCATGATCGAAATAAAAAGCTGCATCTGATTTCACACGGGTCTGGCAAGCTAACATTTTTCGCTCAGCCAAATCACGTTCACTTAAAGCATCTTCATCGACATATTCTTGTTCATAGATACCAGTTTCACATTGCCCCTGACAGGTACCACAAACACCTTCACGGCAGTCTAGCGGGAGGTTAATTCCTTGACGAACTGCTGCATCAAGCAGCAATTCGTCGTTATTTACTGAAATGAAAAAGGTTTTGCCATCGGCAAAGTTAAGTGCAACTGAATGTCCCATTTTCATTCCCCTTAAACGTGATAGAAGTCTAAAACGGAATCTATTTTGTCATTCAGCAAAATGCTGTGCTGACGACGAATACGGAAACCATCTGCGGTTTGACGTAAAAGATAAGTCGCGTGTCCGTAAAAACAGCCTTCTAAACCTTGACGGTTATAAAGTGTTTGCCATGCAACTTTTGCTTCAATTAATCCATCATCCAGTGTTTTAACTCGAATGTTGTTTATGCTGTGCAAAGTACGTGGTAACGGTGTTGCAGATGCCGCTTTTCCGGTACGAATACGGAATACACGGTCTTCAAGCCCTGTACGGTCTGCATAATAAATATAAGACAAACCCTGATTTGGATCTTGAACATAGTTATGGTCATCAATCCACTGTGGAATATGATATTCACTATCTTCATCGTAAAGGTCTAAATAGGCATCCCAGTCATAAGCATCGCAAAGCTCTGCTTTTTTGTACAAAAACTGAGATACAGCAAAATTTAGTTCTTGTGACATGGTTACACCTCATCCATTACGGCATTGTTTTCAAAAGTAATATCTTGCATTTTCAATGCTTTTTTATTTAAGCCGTCGAGCATTAGACGTTGCCAGTGCCCATGCTGGTTTACATAGAGTCCTTCATGGGTAAACTCACGGCCAGTAATGACAGGTTGAATGCCTAAGTCTTGTGAGTTTTTGGTCGCGCCATATTCCCAAGACTGACAGCCACGAGAAATATCGCTCCAACGTTCAAGACGTGCTTGGAAACCTTTTTGCTGTTCACGAAATTCAACTAAATCGTCTGGTGTACCAAGACCCGACACATTAAAGAAATCTTCGAACTGGCGAATACGGTTACGACGTGCTTCAGCAGATTCACCTTTAACCCCAATACATTGACTGATGACTTCGGTTTTATTCCATGCCACAGGACGAACAATACGAAGCTGTGAACTAATCTGGTCCATAAAGAATAGGCTAGGGTACAAGTTCAAGTTTCTTAAACGATGCATTGCCCATTCAGCATATTTGTCGCCATATTTTTCGACCATATATGGCATAACTGTGCTGTAACCCGGACGAACTGTTGGGTTAGGCATGTCACTAAATAAAACACTGTGACCATTTTTAAAACTAAACCAACCATCGTCAGTTTCTGAGTCACCGGCACCTAACTTGCTATAGTCAAGCGTATCAAGTTCTTCACCTTTTGATGCATTGACTTGTTGGCGATGTTGGACTGTAGAGACATAGTTATAGTGAACTGTACTAACATGATAGCCATCTAAGCCATTTTCATTTTGTAGCTTCCAGTTGCCTGCAAAGGTATAAGATGACTTGCCTTGAAGTACTTCGAGTTCACCTGTTGGGGACTGGTTGACCATTAAATCAAGGAACAGTTTTGCATCGCCCAAAAAGTCTTCTAAAGAATCTGTTGCTTGAGTATCAAGGCTTACAAATACAAATCCACGATAGCTAGCAATACGGCCTTGTTTTAAGCCACGGCTTGATTTATCGAAATCTTCACAATATTCGCCAGGCGCTTTGACTTTAACTAAGCGACCATCTGACTTATAGCACCATGCGTGGAACGGACATGTAAAGGTTGACTGGTTGCCTTTGGCAACACGTGTTAAAGTCGCGCCGCGGTGTTCACAAGCATTGACCATGGCGTGTAGTTCGCCTTTACCATCACGGCTTACAATAATCGGTTGGCGGCCAATTTGAACTGTTAGGAAATCATGATTATTTGGAATCTCACTTTCGTGACATGCATAAATCCAAACCTTTTCAAAAATAAGTTCCATTTCCAAGTCAAATAGTTCAGGCTCGGTAAACATATTACGTGCAATACGAAACACACCATCGTTAGGACGGAAGTCGATACATCCATCTACAAAATCATTCCATTGTTTTAAATTAGATGAGGTCATTGCTCAATCCTCCATTCATTCAGCTTTTAACTGATTGAACCGCGATTAAGCCTTAGCCTCTATCCGTTTTTTCCAGATCTTTATCCACTTTGTGCAGTTTTGATTTTTTAAATGAACTCTTTTTATGAAAGAGTAGAGACTTAAATTTGTATGTGTTTTAACCTATTAAAGTTCCTTATAATGTTAAGAAGCATAAAATGAAATTTTGTGAACTAAGTCTATGAAAGAACAAAACTTAAAATTACAAATTAGAATTCTTTTAGAGCAGCATATCGCATTTGGTCCGGGTAAAGCAGATTTACTTGAAGCAATTGAAAGAACTGGTTCGATCTCACAAGCTGCAAAGTCTATGAATATGAGCTACCGCCGTGCATGGCAGTTGGTCGATACGATGAATCAGTGCTTTGAAACAGCTTTAGTGGAAACTCAAACAGGCGGAACCCATGGTGGTGGGGCAGTCGTCACAGCTTTGGGGCAGAAAGTCTTACAGCATTATCGGCAAATGGAAGTTAATGCTCGACAAGCTTTAGAACAAGATTATCAAATCATGAGTAGCTATTTAAAAAACTAAATTAAAAGCTTTTATAGCGACTGAATTTTTTAATGTGGTATAGCTTTTGCTTAATATAAATTGCACGCTGAAAAAGCACTGCTGCAATTTTCAGTTACACAGACAATGGCGTCTATTCTGCACGATCGTAAAAGATGGTCTGGGATAGGCGTTTTTTATTACGTATCTAAAAAAGTAGCTGGCATAAACGACTGATCTTTATGGTTATCTCTATGTTATTTTTGGCATAGGGATGACCATAAAACCAATTAAATTAGTCACTAAAGTTTAAAATAAAATAAGTTTTATGTAGTGCTCTTAAATGGTTAGCCTCACTACCGAGTGCACCAAAATGAAGTTTTAAATATAAATTACGCTATTTACCTTCATTCCAATCATTTATATTTGACGAATTATGCTTTTCATAATCTTTATGTGGCGCTATATTCTTGGGTATATATCGCTGCAGAAAACGACTATAAGGTAAGACATAATGGTAAGTGATAGAAAGATAAAAAAATTAGCTTTAGCTTGTTCAGCCCTCAGCATAGGATTGATGTTTAATGTTTCCGCTAAGGCTGAATCAGTTACTGTTTATGCAGCAGCTAGCTTAACCAATGCCATTAATGATTTAGAAAAAATTTATGAAAAACAAAATAATATAGAAGTCAAAACTTCATATGCTGGTTCATCGACATTGGCGAAACAAATTGAAGCTGGGGCACCCGCAGATATTTTTATTTCAGCAGATACACAGTGGATGGATTATCTGCAAAACAAAAAATTAGTTGTAGCAAATAACCGTATAAATTTATTAGGCAACCGTTTGGTTCTAATTACCCCTAAAGGACAGTCCTTAAGCGTAAAACTAGATAAAACCATCGATCCAAATAAAGTATTTACCGGAAAGATTTGTACAGGGGATACTAAAAGTGTGCCTGTAGGCAAATATGCTAAACAAGCTTTTACCAATTTAGGTTGGTGGAGCCGTATTGAACCAAAGTTAGTTGAAACAGAAGATGTTCGAGCTGCATTAAACTTTGTTGCGCGTGGTGAATGTCAGGTTGGGATTGTCTATGCAACCGATGCAGCGATTAGTAAAAACGTAAAAGTAGCTGGCGTATTTCCGGAAAATACGCATTCGCCAATTACTTATCCTATAGGGATAATTAAAAAGAATCCGAACTCAACAAAGTTCTATCAATTTTTACAAAGCAATCAAGCTAAAACTGTATTTAGAAAATATGGTTTTAGTGTGTTGGTTCCAGTTAAACCATGATGTTTTCTTTAACCCCAGAAGAGCTCAGCGTGCTGCAACTTTCTTGTAAAGTTGCAGCAAGTTGCCTTGTGGTCAGTATTATTCCTGCGATTTGTGTGGGATGGTTTTTGGCGCGTAAAGAGTTTTGGGGTAAGTCATTCATTGAAACATTGGTATTTTTACCTTTGGTGTTACCGCCAGTTGTACCGGGTTATTTGCTATTACAAGTTTTTGGGAGTCGCGGCGTTATTGGGCAATATTTGGCACCGCTTGGAATTGATTTTGCATTTAACTGGAAAGGCGCCGTTCTTGCTTCGGCAGTGATGGGTTTCCCGCTATTGGTTCAATCTATTCGTCTAGCGATTGAACTGGTCGATCAGCGTTTAGAAATAGCAGCAAAGACATTAGGTGCCTCATCTTTAGGGGCATTTTTTCATGTCACTTTGCCTCTTGCCAGCAGTGGTATTTTAATTGGTGCTATTTTATGTTTTTGCCGCAGTTTAGGTGAGTTTGGTGCCACCATTACCTTTGTGGGTAATATTTCAAATGAAACCCGTACTTTGCCTTTGGCCATGTATAGCCTAATGCAACAACCCGATACCGAGGCCGCTATTCAAAGGCTTATTATTTTATCGCTAAGCGTGGCTTTTTTAGCGCTATGGTTTGCACAGTGGTTTCATCGTTATCAAAAGAAGCGTTTAGGACGGTGAGATTATGTTGATTGAATGCCGTTTTGAGCTACAAATGGGCCAATTTCATATTGAACCTAGTTTCCAGTCGGATGCTTCTGTTATTGGGTTATTTGGTGCATCGGGTTCAGGTAAAACGTCCATTTTACATGCCATTGCAGGGCTGAATACTCCACGCAGTGGGCTCATTAAAATACAGGATCAAACGTGGTTTGATTCAGATCAAAAAATTAATTTGAGCACGCAAAAGCGTCATGTTGGATTGGTTTTTCAAGATGCTCAGCTTTTTCCGCATAAAACGGTAAAGCAAAATTTATTATTTGGTCTTAAGCATCTGTCCCAACAAGAACGTCACTTTGAAGCAGATTACATTATTGAATTATTAAAGTTAGGGCATTTATTACAACGCATGCCTATTAAACTCTCAGGGGGGGAAAAACAGCGTGTAGCACTGGGTCGAGCATTGTTATATTCACCTAAGCTATTACTGCTTGATGAGCCTTTATCAGCACTTGATACGAATCATAAAGCTGAGATTATTCCTTTTTTTCAGAAGGTAAAAAAGGAAATAAAAATTCCGATGATTTATGTGAGTCATGATATTCAAGAAATTAAACAACTGACCGAAACAATGTGGGTTTTATAGTTTCCATATTTCACACATTATTTCAGTCTGCTTAATTCATAGGTTGTTAGCTCGCCCATAAACTGCCTGTTGGAGCAGATTTTCGACGATCTTGGGCTTGTTGATAAAAACGCCAGAAAGCGAAAGCAAAAATGATAGCTAAGAAATCAACCACTAAGATTTCTCCGCCATGTACCCATAAGCCACTTTGAGGAACGAAATAGGCCACAAAAGAGGTTAGGGGAATCGCAAATAACACCAAAACCAATGTTAACAACAGTTGCGGTAAAGCTTTTGCATAACCAATCACAAAGGTGTAAATCAAAGTCAGTAGGAAAATCGCATAATAACCATACATAAATAGGTGATTCATACTTTCAATATTGAAAGCAGCGAAAAGCCAACGACTGGCCAACATTGTGCCCACGACTGCTAAAACACATCCTAAACATGCACCTATAGTTAAATTCGCAAGGAACACTACATCTTTACGTTGAACAGGAACTGGATCTTCAGCACGCTTTTGTTTACGTGCACGGGTTTCAACCCAAAGAATGTTGCCCGTATAAAATAGGAAAGCGCCACCGACACCCAAAACAAAATAGATCCAGCGTACGCCCATACCCCCAAAACTTCCAAAATGTAGGCTAAACATGGCATTGATTAACTTATTACCGGCATCAGTCTGTGTGTTAATGCCTTTGTGATTAAAGTGCTCAACTGCATATGGGTTCATACGCATAAAGTCATGATTAGCACCGCGCAACATTTGATCTGAGCTATAGAGGGCAATACGTGCATTGGCTTTTTCAGGTTTATCTAAACCACTGAACTGGATATAGTCCACAGAATATTCAGGTGCTACTTTTTTGGCTTGAGCCAATATTTGCTGCACATCAATTTGTGTTTGTTTAGGCTGAATAAGGGCAGGGGGAGAGCGCTGAAAAACTGGTTGTCCTTTGAGTGCAAGTTGTCCAATCGCATCATAAAAAAGGTCATGAAAAGCAAAGACAATAACGCTAATACTAATAATGATGTGGAACGGTAAGCTTGTAATTCCAATCACATTATGCGCATCTAACCAAAAACGCTTTTTATTTTTACCAGGGCGAATGGCAAAGTAATCCTTTACCAAGGTGGGTAAAAGTATAATTACCCCTGAAAGCAGGGCAAGAAAATATAAAATCGAGACCACACCCATCACATAAAGGCCTAGTCCGTGATGGCCTGCCATGCCCGGTATGCCTGCTGTTTCATGCAACTGTTCAATTAGCCAACCTGCCTTAGATAAGTTTTCTTGGGCAACGATTAACTGACCTTTATCGTCTAAGCTTGCCATCCACGTAGTCTGAGCAGTATTAAAGCCATCTCCACGTTCATGTTCGCTCCACGTAATGGGCGCATAGTGAAATTCATTGGACGATAAATTTAGTGTGAAGTTTTTTTGCGCAGCAGGATAGGCCGTCTGTACTTTTTGAATGAGTTCATTATATTGTTCGGGTGAGACTTTCGGTAAAACTTGCTGTGTTGGGGTAGCCCACTTACTAATATGGTGCTGAAACATGCTGAGCCCACCAGCAAAAAAACAGATAAAAAGCAAAATCCCTGCACATACACCCACCCAAGTATGCATGCTTTTTGCTAATTTCATGATGTCTGAACGTACTTTCATGTTTAACCCCGTAATACAAAAATACAGCTATACGCTAGGGTATTGGCAATCAATAAATAGATAAGCGCTTTTCGTCCAGTCGTAAAAAAATAACTGCCAAACATAATAGGCATCCAACACCACGGAACGCTCCACATACCCACTTGTGCTAATAAGTCCATGGCAACATAAGGCTGGCCTAATAAAACAATCAAATTGCCAATCGCGATAGAAAGACTTAGACCTAATACACCACCTGCAAAAGTTTTACCCCACCAGTCTGGCTGGATAGGCGACTGAATTTTAGCTTTCATGAAACCAGTTTCCGTTTAAAAAGCGCCATAAAAGGAAGGAACGACCATGCAAAAATGATGAGCATGAACCAGCAAAAAGTGGCAACAACTTTCGGTAAGCTTACAAAGAGGGTAATGAATCCAATACCTAACAGAACTAAGCCTAAATACTTAAAAAGATTAGGAAGATGTTGAGCCAACAGATTTTGGTTACTATGACTACAGTAAATACTGACCGCTCCCAATAGCGTCAATAAAAGTCCTATAAGTTTCATAATGATGTTTTTAAATAAGTTAAAGCCAAAATTTGCTCAATAGTATAAGTAAATAATAATTATTATCAAATGATAAGAGCACTTATTCTTATTAAATTCTCTAAAGCCCATAAGTTAAATCTAAAAATTTATAAGTAAATAAAATTTTAGTG
>NZ_LRPE01000009.1 GCF_001605885.1 Acinetobacter lactucae
GCTTTATAATTTTATTTATTTAATAATATCTGAGACTTATGAAAAAAATTAAACTCATGAATGAACAACAGAAAAATTTACAATACCAGTTAACAAGATTAAAAGCTATTAATAATATTAGTTTAATACCAACGTTTCCTAATAACAATAACGAATTTAAATTGCCTAATCAATTAATCCATGAATGGACTTTCGAATTTCTTCCAAATTTAAATGAATGTTATGATAAATTTAACAATATTATTAAGTTTTTAAAAGGTTCAACAGCCGCAGAAGCAATTGAAAAAATTAAAGTAATAAATCAATTTTCTGATAACTTCATAGTATCAATTAACCAATTGAATGAAGAAAATACAATTGATTTAATAAGAGTTTTTGATGATTTAAAGTCTGCATTATTGAGTTTAATTAATCAAAAAGTTTTTCTAAAAGAAATAGAAGATGATTTAACTCTTCAGGAAAAAGAAATAGCATTAAATTTTATATTAAAAACTTTTTCAAACAGTGCAGATTTTTATAAGAGGGAGTTTAATAAACTTAATAGCGAGGATCAAAATAATTTATTAAACAAATTAATCTTTGCATATAATAGAGTTACTGATAATACATATGATCCTCTAATTTTTGATGAAATAAATCAATTTTTAATACAGACTACTGAAAAAAATATTCGTAGTCAGGAAGTTGAGCTAAAAGAAAAAGAAATACAAACGAATATACGAATTGAATCAGCAAAAAACGAAAGTACTATTATAGAATTTAAAAAGAAAGCAGAAGATTTAAAAGTTTATATTTATTTATTAAATGCAATTATTGTATCTCTTTTTATTACTATAATTTTAATTTTTTTCCAGAAATATTTTAATCATCCTAAAGAAACAATTGATTTCCTATATTCATTAACTCTAGTAATTGCTATATCTAGCTTCATAGCATTCCTTATTAAGGAAAAAAATGTTCTATCTAATCAATATCATAATTACATGAAATGTCATACCGAATTGGTAGCAATGGCAACCTATGTAGTGGATATAGATAAAAATAAAAGTGAAGATCTAAAAGTTCGCTTAGCAGAAAAATACTTTACGGGATATCTAAATGATAACAAGGAATCAACTAGCAGCTTTAATAATAATGATTCTATGGAGCAATTAGTTAATTTACTTAAAGAAATTCAAAAAAAATAGGTATATATAATAAATTTTCCAATATAATATTAATTAAATTTTAACACTACTATTATTATTCGCAGAGAATAATATCTTAAATAAAAAAAATATCCTTTATTTTTTACTTGAAATTAGAACCACATCCATATTTCCAACCTGTTTACCCTTGATTTAACTCATCTTTATAAAGATTAACTAGACCATTAATCATTAAATTCAAACCAAAAGAAAACTCAACTTCTAGAGGAACGGGTATCTCGTTGATAACTGTTAGAGTGGATGGAAATTGAGTCCAATCAATATTATCAAATGCATTAGACTGTTGAGGATCACCATTGCTTAAATCATTCTGATCTGAAAGTTGTATAGCAAATCCAAGAACAAATCGGGCAAGTGTTGTATAAGCCTTAGCTGCTAGCGATGGGGAAAAACCATTGCTAAGGAACAAGGCAAAACTTCGCTCCCTTTGTTTCATAGCACTAGGGCCATTTGGAATCGACTCAAGTAAAAGTCTTGCGGCTCCTCTGTGAGTCGCTAAAACCTTGAACATATGTGTTGCCAATATACGACATGCTTCTTCCCATTTTAGTCCTACCATATCAGGCATCGTAGCTTCCATTTTCAAGAATAATTGGTCAACCACTTGTGCCACTAAATCCTCACGGCTTTGGAAATTCCGATATAATGTTGCTGTTCCTGAGTTTAATTTTTTTGCAAGATAACGTAGGGTTAATGCATCAGCACCCTCAGTAGTAGCAATTTCTAGGGCAACTGCCAGTATACGTTCAAGTGGAAGTGAAGGACGACCTGGGGATACTTGGGATAGTGACATCATCACCTCTATCAAATATTACATTTATATTCATATTAAATGATTTTAATACTGAATATTTAAAAGCATCTAAAAAACCAAAATGCATTATAATAAAATTTTGTCAGGATATGGTTGATTGGCCCAAAATAATAAAGCGATATTTAGAGTTCTATTTTAAAGATCCATATTATTGTTGCTTATGGTTTATTAAACACTCTTATAGCAATACAATTTTAATTGAGATTTAATCAAGCCATCCATCTTATTGATCATTATTTACCCTCTCTGTTTTATAAAGCAGCAGTGACAATAAAGGAAAAATAATACCAACCATACATACTAATGGCCATCCTCCATAGACATAGCTAATACTAGCTGATGCTGAACCCACTGCACCGCCTAAAAAAAACAAAGCAATAAATAAAGCATTTAATCGGCCTCTTATATGTTCTCCAAGAGAAAATATGACACGTTGTCCAACTACAAGATTCGCTTGAACTCCAAAGTCCAAAAGAACCGCTGAAACCAACAAGACTCCTAAAGAATTTATTCCCCCAAACCATGCCAGTAAAAATGAAAAAAACACCATTGTAATAGATAATCCAGTCATCAGATGTGACTTTCCTTGATCAGCCAGCCAACCAGCTATTGGGCCAGCAACAGCACCTGCTACGCCTACCAGAGAGAACAGGCCAATATCCTTCTGAGTCAAATTAAAGCGAGGAGATGCTAAAATCAAAGGAACGGCTGTCCAAAACAAACTAAAACTTGCAAAAAGTGTTGCCTGGTAAGCTGCACGGCGACGTAGTTCAGAAGTATCACGTAAGAGATGCCAAAGTGACCCTATTAACTCATAATAATTATGCTGAACTTTTGGTATACGTGATGGTAACAATCGCCACATCATTCCGATCAGAATTACCATAATTATCGAAGATAATATATACACAAACCGCCAACCAAAGCTTGCTGCAATAAAACTAGAAATTGGCCGTGATAGCATTATACCAATAAATAAGCCACTCATAACTTTACCAACCACTCGTCCTCGAAATTCTATTGGTGCCATATGAGCTACAATTAAAACCAGAATTTGTGCTGAAATTGATCCAAAACCAATCAAAAAACATGAAAATAAAAATACATGCGCACTCTTTGAAAATGCTGCAATAACTAAAGTTAGAACTCCCCCACTCATGATAAATAAAAATAACTTACGATTCTCAAGTAAATCACTGAGTGGAACTAGTAACAACAACCCCAAACAATAGCCAATTTGGGTTAATGTAACGATTAAACCACTTACTGTAGTAGTTAGATGAATATCTGGTGCAATTAAACCTATTAGAGGCTGAGCATAATATAAATTAGCGACAATTAAGCCACATGCACAAGCTAATAAAAAAATTAGCGAATTTGGTGGAGGGACTTGGGGCGCTGTAAAATCTACTATTGTTTTATCTATAGTCTTCATAAATTAAGATTTCACCCCTTCAGAGTGCATAAAAAATTATGCAGTTTTTAATTTAAAAAATTTTTAAGAACGGCTTTGTTTTATTAACGTTCTGTGAACAACGTGATTAATAACTTTATTGCGTAAACGCGCCATCATTGTTTGTGATTGCATTACGCCAACAAGGCGTTGCCCCGACTCGTATAATTGTTCTTTTACTAAATTGAGACTTGCATCTAATAATTTGTAATCACGTTTACGCCATTGACCTGCGATCATTACAGCTTCTATATTGGCAATGCTAGCTTGCAAAGCCGTAGCAATCGGGTCATGAGCTGGCCACAAATTAATAGCCTGAGCATCTATTACAACAATATCTGCTTGCATCCCAACCTCTAATCTTCCTATACGATCAGAAAGTCCAAGCGCACGTGCCCCTTCTGTTGTTGCCCAAGAAAGTGCCTGCTTACTTGAGATCGTTGGCTTTGGAGAAAAAAGCCCTGTAGTTTGTCTCTGCTGTTCATGGTCAAGTCCACGTTGTTGAGCCAAAGCTATACGTGCTGCGGTGAGAATTTCGCCTGACAGAACAGTATCGACATCAGTACCAAGTGACGGAGCCGATCCATAACTTAAAAGCCGACCTGTGATGGGAAAACCATGCCCTTGTCCCAACTCATTCTCAGGAGTAGAAGTAAAGCTAGCACCCGCATCTACAAATATCTTCAACCAATCATCAGGAATTTCATTGCCGTGCACAATATTGGTTTTCGGCCCAATCAAATTGGCATTTCGTACAGCTTCCCATGCCTCACCAGGCTTACCGCCACTTTGATGCATCGAAACAATAATATCGCGTTCACGAGCTCCTCGAAAATCAGCCAATGCTATTTCCTTTTTTGAGTATTGAGGGCCTGGAATTGCAATTCCCAACGTTAATAAATCATGAGCTGCTATTGGGCCTCGCAATAATCGATCAACTTCCTGCATTGGATGTTCAGATTGTCTAAATTTATGCGGCATACCATGTAAAAAAACGCCACGAATCCCTGACTCAATCAATCCTTGAATCGTACTATCGGCATGTTCTTTTGTTTGCACATTATGGCACCAGTCGCCTAATGTAGTTGTTCCACAGTTAATTTGATTTAAGGCACAAGCACGTGCAGCGATTCGCATATCCTCTGGTGTGTAGTGCTGTGCCAATCCAGCATGTGCTTGCGCAAGATATTCTAATAATGTCCAATCAGCTCCTACAGATCTTAATGCCGCCTGCCAACTATGTAAGTGTGCATTAACAAGACCTGGTATAAGTATTCGTCCAGTAAAATCAAACACCTCAACATCAGGAATCTCTAACATAGGTTCCATTCTCGTGATGCGTCCATTTTCAACCAAAATATCTATACGTTCAAAGTCTGGTCTATCTTGCGCCATGGTAATAACCGTTGAGCCGCGTAATAATATTCGATTCATTTGCTTTACTCTAAATGATGAGCAACCCGCTATTTAGGGTGCTATTTTCTTAATATAAGCTTTTAAGTTATCTTGCATATTCGAGGTTGCTATATAGCCAATATAACCATCAGGTCGAATTAACATTACAGTATCTGCAGATACACCATATGCTTTACTAAATGTTCGCTTTGTATCTTTCAATACATAATCAGCACTATGTGAATCATCGACATTTATAAGTAAGCGTTTTAAATTAGCCCCTTTAGAAGGCCATGCAAAATCTTTGACTACTTGAGCAGTTTTTTCACCAAAACCAATAAGCGTGAAATGTGGGCCCTGAAAAGTATCAAATAAACGGATTTGTCCACCATGTACAGCAGTTAGGTCTGCATCTGGAGCACGATCCCCAGCATGTATTTTTGAATTAAAAGTGCGATCATTTAAAGCAAGTGGGCCATTACGATATGTTAATGATAGTTGTGACTCATCTTTACCACGTTTAATACTGGAAGGATCAAGCTTAGCAATGCCATCATATTTTTTGGTTGATAATGCCAGTACAGATGCTGCTATAGGCCAACGCTCTGCTTCATAACTATCAAGTAGGCTATTATCTGTACCTGCCAACACCTGAGCAATTTTCCAACCTAGATTGTACGAATCTTGAATACCTGTATTCAGTCCTTGTGCACCAGCTGGGGTATGCACATGCCCTGCATCACCTACAAGAAAGACTCGACCACTTCGATATTTTTCTGCCATCCGAATATTAGGTCTAAAAACCGACTTCCATTGCACGTGATGTAGTACGACTTTCAAATTACCTATCCGCTTTTGAATACGTGCATTAATAGCATCTAATTCAAGTTCAGGATGCTCTTCAGGTGCTAAACGTATCATCCATTGGAATAAATCACTATTTGGTAGTGGGCATGCAGCAATAAATTGCCCACTTTTCCCAGGCCAAATATGCCATCGGTTACGAGATAAACCCGTTGTCACACCATCAACAATGATAATTCGATCTTCTTCAACAGTTGATCCAGTAAACTTAATACCTAACTGCTGACGGACTTTGCTAGAACCACCATCTGCACCCACCATATAACGTGCAGTAATTTCTTCTACTGCCCCATCCTCTCTCTTAATTTCAGCAGTTACGTAATCATCTGTCTGGCTTAGAGAAACGAATTGTTTATCAAACTCAACCACGCCATTTAACGACTTAAATCGTGTATGTAATACAGCATCTGTGCTGAACTGCGGGATCAATAATGTGTTTGGAAAAGGTACATCCGATGAACGTGATCGATTGGACATCATTCGCCAAGGAATTGTGAATGGGCCAAGGTGAACACCAAGAAGCGGATATGCATTGCCTGCTTGAAGTACCTCATTCACTAAACCTAGATCCTGAAAAATCTCCAACGTTCTCGGCTGAATGCCTTTTGCTCTTGATCCATCAAAGCTGGCTGAAGCTTTATCTACAACACGGATGTTAAGCCCACGGCGCTTTAAATCTATTGCAAGTGCCATACCAGCTGGACCCGCACCAACGATGAGCACATCAATTAGATGCTCTTTAGTTTTTTCACTCATGATATATTCCTAATACTATAAATTATTTACAAACAATTGGATAAATCTTGCAACTTCATTCGAGCGTTCAAAAGGCACCATATGGCCACAGTCAAGTACATGACACTGCTTTGGTTGTAGAAGAAGACAAGCATTATCTAGGCTGTCAATTGGAGTTACTCGATCCTCTTTTCCCCAAATCAACATAGTAGGTATTTTTAATTCAGACATACGTTGATATAGAGCAGCCCGATTAAATAGTCCAAAGTGCTGTACAGTATCGAAAACTGCATGGAGAGAACCTTCAAACCGATATGCGTCAAGTAACATATTTGAGAGAACTGCAGCATGGGTTTGATCCCCTAAGTCGTTACTCTCATGTAGTGAAAGCCACTTACTCCCAAAATTCTTAGCAATTACTCCGGCAAGTAAATTACTAGATTGCAACAATCGTAATGCAATCGGTTTTTTAGCAAGTCCAGCAGGCCCAGCTACTGTTAATGATGAAATAGCATCAGCATTTTGGTTTACGTATCCCATAGCAACTAGAGCACCCATAGAGGCACCCACAATGTGAAAGCCATCAGCTAAGGCAAGGGCTTTTATCAATTCACTTATCTGTCGTATAAATAAAGTATCATCGTAACTAGTGTTACGAATCCGATCTGAATAACCCCGCCCGTAAGAGCTATACGTTAACGTACGAAATCCAGCTATATGTAAAATCGAAATAATTTTATCCCAATAAAATAAAGGCACTGTAAGACCACCAACAAACACAATAAGCTGTCCATTCTCCGGACCTAAGAGCTCGTAATGAGTCACACCATCAGATAGTTCAATATAATTTCCACGCAGAGCAGTTCGCATCTTTTCATTCAGGCGATGATTTTCGCTTTTTAAGACAAAGTACTTCATGATTTATTTTCTGCCTCTCGTTATTTTTTTAAATTATTCAGAAATTTTTCAATAGAATCAGCAACCCATGCCGGGTCCTCCTCAGGCAGTAAATGCCCTGCATGCGTATGTACTAATTCCCGACTACCGGAAATATCTTTTGAAAAATTTTGACCATTAATAGATTTACTTCTTAATACAAGTGTGGGCACTGTAATTTCACGAATTTCAACACTACAATCTTTTTGATCAGTATTCATAAGGTCAATAAAAGCAGAACGGTTACCAGGCAACGACATCAAACCATGCACTCTGTCAACCATCGCCTTATTCACAATTGTAGAAGTAGAACCAACTATCGATTTAAGATTACGCTCAGTTGCAATACGCGGTAGCCACAATCGTAATAAAGGTCTAAAAAAAGGATTGCGTGCCAAACGAAGCCCTGAAGGAATGTTCTTTTCTGGATAACCTGTCGCATTGATCAACACAATTCCATTAAGTTTATATTGATGTTTCAATGCCAGATTCCACGTAATATTTCCGCCTAGCGAATTTCCCACTAAACTATATTTACTAAATTTCAATACCTCCATAAATCTTGCTATGGTTGAAACATATGTCTCAATACGATAATCATGATCGGGACGTGGTCCTGTTAACCCAAACCCAGGAAGATCAAGCCAAATCACTGTAAAAGACTTTGACAAAAGTAATGCAACTTCTTCAACTCCTTGTAAAGAAGATCCACTCCCATGAAGCATTAAGATTACAGAACCTTTGCCTTTTAGCTTGTAATGAATACGCAAACCATCAACTACTACAAACCTTGAGTCTTTTTGCGGTTTAGCCCAATTGTTCATGATATATACTCACAATATTTATGGATACTATGTATCCATAAATATTTAATGTCAATAAAAGAATGAAAAATAATCAAACTTTCTAAAATAAAGAATTAATAATTAAAAAATGAAATTTACTTAGAAATAGAAATAAACACTTTATTAATCAATTATATAATATAAAATTTTATTTACTTTATATGTCAAATCTTACAACCCAACATAGTCATGGCGATATTTTATCAAATTACATACAAGCCAATTTAATACCAAGACCTATGCAAGGCTTGTACTTTCCATACATAACGGTTACATTGTATCCAATATTCAGGTTAACTCATATACACAAGAGACTAATTGCCTGCAAAATTAGAAGGTGGAATTAAGAGTTTGGAATGGTATATAAGATACGTTTAAATTAAACCAAGTATGCCCGATACCACAAAAAGATAAAATTATTCCACCCCTAATTAATAAATTATTTTTAATCAAACACTTAAAATTCAAAAAGGATTTTATAAGTATTTTAAGTGCTAAGTAAAATTTAGTAAAAAGGAAGAAAACCATGCAATTTAAATTTTATGAATCTTTTTTGCCAACGTATATTCCTCTTACAATTGTGGAACTTTGCTTACAAGAGCATATTTCTTATGAAGATATTTTTTCAAATTTAGATCTTTCACTAGATGATTTACGCAATAAGCATTTTAAACTAACATATGCAGAGTTAAATACTTTAACATTAAATTGTATAACAGCATTATCTTCAGATGAACTATCAATAAAAGTAGGTAAATATATACAACTACATCATTTAGGTATAATTGGGAAATTATTAGAATATAGCCCAACACTTGCTGATGCCCTTCATATTTTAGAGAGATATAGTCTTTTAATTGACCCTACAATTTGGTTTAAGGTTGAGCAACAAGATCAACTAATTATCATCCACTACCGTAAAATGATTCCTCTTGGTGATACATACCAATTCAATCAATATAGCCAAGAAGTCCTAAGTATTCTAATAATTCGATTATTAACTAATTTTTATGATATTAAGGGATTACAGCTAGATTTTGAATTTCCAACACCTGTGTACTCGCGGAAATTAAACTTTTTACGATGTTCAATCGACTGGGATAAACCCGAGACTCGACTTATTATCCCAATAATAAATCTTGAAAAAAAATCCCTTATAAATAAAAAAGAATCTGAATTTTACCAATTAATTAAGCAAGCTGAGTATGATTTCAAGGTGTTTAATAGTATAAAAAAAAATTGGATATTTCGGGTACTTGGTCTTATTTATAGTCACATCAACAAACCACTAAATACAAAAGATTTTGTTAAGCTTTTATATATTTCACGAAGTACTTTTTTTAGAAAATTACAAGAACATGAAACCAATTACGAAGATCTTATACAATACGTACGTATGGATTTTGCAAGTAAATATCTTATACAAAATAGAGGGTCAATTAGCTCACTTGCTTATTATCTAGGTTTTAGCCACCCTTCCAACTTTATTAAATCTTTTAAGCAATGCTTTGGTATGACACCTAAACAATGGCAAAACAAACATAATGAGACTATTTAACTATTCAATTGAGACTATTCAACCATTTTTTTATTTTGTAATAACTTAGACTTCATTCTAAGTCTTTAGGAATAAGGCTTAATTAAAATGGAATTTAAGGAATTAAGATGAACAAAAGTATTTTTATCGGTACTAGTTTAACCATTTTCCCATTTAGCTTAACTTTAGGGGCTGGAATGGAACGCACGACCCAAAGTGTTGCAGCATTCTTGCAACCTAATCATTATTTTGAAGCAGGAATAAATGTGCTTGATCCAAATGTATCTGGAAAAATTGACGCTGATTTTAATAAAGGTGGATTAAGCGCAGCTGCAAATATGGATACAGGTAATATTGCCAATCACTATATTGCACCATCTGCGGCTCTCAAGTTACAGCTTACAGATCATTTCTCAATTGGTTTTTTATACGATCACCCTTTTGGTTCAGACTCACTTTATCCCATACAAAAATTACCAGCCTATACTGAAGGTGATGCAAGTACTGGTGCTAAAGTGACCACACAAAACTTAAGCACAATTGTCGGCTATCAACCAAATGAAAATTGGAATTTCTATGCAGGCCCAGTCTTACAAACTGTAAAAGGTGAAACTCATGTCCGTGGTGCAGGATATATGTGGTTAAAATATGACATGACAACTTCTGAGAAATTGGGTACAGGTTGGTTAGCAGGCATCGCTTACTCAATTCCTGAAATTGCATTAAAAACATCACTAACCTATCGTTCCGAAATCGATCATGATGTAAAAATGACGGAATCACTAGCACTGAGACATCCAGTATATGGTGTCACCGACTTTGGTACTGACGTATCACCTTCAACTGTGACTACACCTCAAAGCATTAATTTAGACCTGCAATCAGGAATCATGGCTGATACTGTTGCATTTGCAAATGTACGTTGGGTGGAATGGTCAAAGAATAAAATCTCGCCTCCCAAATTATACAAAACAACACAACAAGTGATGGGTAAAGGAATAGATTTAGTTACTTATTATGAAGATCAGATTTCAGCAAACGTTGGATTGGGACGTAAGTTAAACGATCATTGGGGAGGAAGCTTGTCTGTAGGTTGGGATAGTGGTGCTGGTGATCCGATTACAACATTAGGGCCAACAAAAGGTTACTGGAATGTCGGTGTTGGTTTTAAATTTAGCCCTCAACCCAATTACGATATTGCTTTAGGTGTAAAACATTTTTGGTTAGGTGATGCTAGAGCTCAGTCTGCTGCTGACTTTGGCACAAATAACTCAGATGCTTATTTTAGTAATAACACAGCATGGGCTTATGGTCTAAAAATAGGTTATAAGTTTTAAGGAACACTATAAATGAATATTATAAATGTTAAGCCTACTATGTTCAAAAATGAGCTTCTACTCAAGAAATCATCACCATTTGCGATATTAATTAAAGCCCAGGAAACTTTAATAAATAAATTAACAAAGTTTAGAAATACTTTTCTAATATTGTTTTTTTTATTTCTAAATTGTATTTCTAACACTTGGGCTAGCGACATCGTTGGTAAATGGAAAACTATTGACGATAAAACAGGCACTCCTAGGGCAGTTGTTAATATTAATAAAAATAGTGATAATAGCTATTCTGGAAAAATTGAAAAAATTTATAATTTACCAAATGGGAGTTCACCAAAATTTGATAAGTGTGTTAATTGCAAAGGTGATTTAAACAATAAACCCATGATTGGATTAAATATATTATCTAATTTTATTATAAATTCTAAAGTTAAAAATGAATATATTAACGGCCAAATCCTTGATCCTGCCTCTGGAAATATATATAAAGGTAAAATTACAATGAGCTCAAACGGTAAAAAAATAATACTTCGCGGCTATATAGGTATTTCACTTTTGGGACGAAGTCAAACTTGGATTAGAGCTGATTAATATAAGTTAAAATAATAAGAGAGTATTTACTCTCTTTTAATTATTAAACATATACGCAGTGAAATTTTATTCAAATCTATTTTCCTCAAAAACCGTTACCGTTCGTTCTGAACCTATTTAAATTAGTCTCTCACAAAATTCAGCTTGATAGTCTGCTGAAAATATTATGTTTTTCTATTAATATAAAGCTCCTAAATACATTTAAATTTTCTTTATCTCTCATTTTAAAATTGAGATTACTATATTCTGCTTATACATTTACAGCCTGCCCCTACTTAGACTTTATGCTCTTAATTGGTCCTGAGTTCAATTGATGATCTCTACTCATCAAACACAACGCGTATAATTTTCAAGCTCATTAATATTCAAAAGTAAACGCGACACTGAAACTTAGTTAAACTTGACACTGCTCCCTGATTTAATAGATTAAATATTCTCACTTCTTTAGTCATCACTCGACTATTAAGTTCAGCTCAACTTTCAATGTTGAGTTCTGCTGCACTCTTATCTAACGAAGAAATATCACCTATCCAAAATATAATAAAATATGCAATATTAATTTATATATTTCTTAAAGTGTCCTGTAAAAATTTTATAAACCACTTTTGTGCTGCAATATCACTTGATTTTTTATACCAATGTAAAGTGATATCAAATTCTGGTAATTCAAATGGCACATCATAAATATTGATATTTTTATTTGACTCAAAAAAAAGACTGATTCGCTCTGGTACCGTTACAATTAAATTATGCTTTTCAATAAGCTCATTGAGGATACTAAACTGAGGTACTCTTAGCTTAATTTTTCGACGTAATCCTTTTTTATTCAAATAATTTTCAACTAGATTATGTCCCGTTGAGGCTGAAACAATTGCATGATTTTCCTTTAAAAATTGCTGTAAAGTTAATTCATTGTTCTCTAGTTTAATATTGTTACTAACCAAACAAACATACTTTTCTTGAAAAAGCTTTAGCGTATTAATATTTCGATCTTCTAAATTTTTATTACAAATTGCAGCATCAATCTTACCTGTAATTAGCCAGTCAGTGAGCTTATTCATGTCCATACTCACGACTTCCAATGAAATATTGGGGGCAATTTTATCTAATTTTTCATAAATTTTAGGTAAAAAATAAAGTCCACCAATATCGGTTAATGCAATTTTAAAACACCGTTCACTATTTGTGATATCAAAATTGGTCACTTCACTAATGGTATTTTCTATATCTATTAAAGGTTGATTTAAAGATTCATATAATTGAACAGAATATGCTGTGGGGATCATCCCTTCTTTAGTTCTGTTAAACAGTTGGTCTTTGAAAATGTGTCTTAGGCGAGCCAGATTATGGCTTACAGAAGGTTGGGTAATATTTAAACGCTCCGCGGCAACACTTACGCTACGTGTATCATAAATCGTAATAAAGATTTTAACCAAATTCAGATCAATCATAATGAATACTTCGAAATATAAAATTTGGATTGAACTAACAATCATTAAATTATCATTAAAATCAAGTCATCAGACTTGCCTCTATATAATTCCTTATGATCTTAAACAGCTTTGATCTACATTTTCAAAAACATAAACTACTGAATTATATCAATTTAATATTCTTAAAACTGTATTGAACACACCATTATAGACATAGCTAATATACAATAATATGTTTTATTCATTTGATCAATAATTACTATATCAATAAACTCATATTAAACCGAATATATTTAATCTATTAAAACAGCAGGAAAGCTATATAAAACATTAATTTTAAATGGAAATTTAATTAAGGAAGGAATCTATGCAAAAGGTAAATGCAATAGGTCTGATTGACCGAACTACTCTAAATAAACACCATAAACTACTCGTATTTTGGTGCTCTATCATTATGTTATTTGATGGATATGACCTCGTTATTTATGGTTCTGTCTTACCTCATTTAATGACAGAGTGGGCCTTATCGCCTCAAACAGCAGGTCTTCTTGGTGCAGCATCATTAATGGGCATGATGATAGGCGCCGTGACATTAGGAATGGCTGCAGATAAGTTTGGTCGTAAAAACATCATTATATTTTGTGTTATTTTAGCTAGCATTGCCATAGCACTGAATGGATTTGCACACAATACTCAGACTTTCTTTATATGTCGTTTATTCACTGGAATAGGTTTGGGCGGTGCCGTACCTAATTTAGTTACCATCATCAAAGAAATGTCACCCAATACCCATCGTAATCGTCTAATTACCTTAATGCTTTCATTTTACGGTGTAGGTGCAATACTTTCGGGTATATCTGGCTTATTTTTTATCCCACGTTTTGGATGGCAAATTACATTTTGGGTAGCAGGCTTATTCATTTTTGTTATTCCGTTTATATATAAAACATTTCCTGAATCGATTAGCTATTTAATACATAAAAATCGTCAAGCTGATGTTGTCAAAACGTTAGAAAAATTCAATCCACAGCATCAACATCAACCAGAAATGCAATATGTAGTTGATTTAACTCCCCCTTCACAAAAGATCCCTGTAATTGGTCTGTTCACAGAAGGAAAAGGTTTAGGAACATTATTAATCTGGTGCGGTTTCGCCATGGTCATGTTAATGGTATACGGCCTTAATACATGGCTGCCAAAATTAATGAATGTCGGAGGCTATTCTTTAGGTTCGAGTATTTCTTTTCTAGTAACTTTAAATATTGGCGCTATTTTAGGAACACTTATCTTTGGTATTATTGCAGATAAAATCGGTACCAAAAAAGCACTGATTTTGGGTTATTTACTGTCTGTTCTTTCTATCAGTTGTCTTGGATTCCATCCTCCAGCAATCCTATTAACCCTTCTTCTTATTATTGCTGGTGGTGCGACTGTAGGCACAATGGCAGTCATACATGCCTTAGCAGCAGACTTCTATCCTACCAATATTCGTTCAACAGGTGTAAGTTTTTCAGCTGCTATGGGACGTTTTGGGGCCATTTCCGGCCCGTTGTTTGGTGGTTTTCTTTTAGCTGTCAATCTACCGTTTGAACAGAATTTTATGGTCTTTTCGATTCCTGGCATTATTGGCGCTATTTCAATTGCTTTGTTTAAACATCGCAAATCTTCAGCAATACAACAGGCAGTGAAGAGTTAAATTCTCTACTACTTTTCAGATGTCCCCTAAATTTAGATTATTTTTGCGAAGGATCGACAGAGATAATCTAAATTTAAACTACAGCTATCTTCCGTTAAATTCGGCAATAAAACTCTTTACTACCTTGTTTATATAAATCTATCTAAAAATAGTAAGCATAAAGGACACGAGTAATAAAAAGTTATCAATATCTAGATATTGGTATGAAAAATGCTTGAATTAAATAGGCATTTTTTGTTCCACGATAGAAGGGAGTTCTTTGATGTCTAGCAAATTGGAAATAACAAATAATGAATTAGATCTATTTTCTGAAATCATATGGCGCCTACGAAAATCAGAAAGTAATCATGAAAATATGCGACAACAAATACTCATTGATATTACCAGATTACTCAAATCAGATTTTGGGGCATCTCATATCTATGACTGCCATCAAGCAAGGTCTACCAAAGGTATTTCAATTAATATTGACTCTAAAATGATTCAAGAATATGAAAGTCATTTATATATTAGTGACTTTGTCACACGGAAAATGAGAGAACACCGTAAAGCCGCTTGTGTTGATAATCTCATTGATAGAAAAATACTTGAAGTTAGCGAACATTATAATGAGTTTCTTAAACCATGTGGCATGCACCATGGTATGAATGTTTTCTTTGTTAGTCAGAATCATGATATTGGTGACTTAAGAATTTGGCGGAGTGCTGACCAACCACCTTTTGATATAAAAGATTTGATGCTTATTAAT
Organism: Acinetobacter lactucae; assembly: GCF_001605885.1. Taxonomy (GTDB): domain Bacteria; phylum Pseudomonadota; class Gammaproteobacteria; order Pseudomonadales; family Moraxellaceae; genus Acinetobacter; species Acinetobacter lactucae. Next base: position 15,590 of record NZ_LRPE01000009.1, read on the forward strand.
GCATTAACTCCTTATTTTGAAGAATCGTTATCGGCTATTTCACCAAGGCCTACTAAACTGACACAACGTGAAATTTCAGTAGTAGAACATGTCGCAAAAGGTTGTAGTGATAAAGAAATCGCACGATTGATGGGAATTGAGTTCACCACCGTACGCACACATTTAAAGAATGCAATGCATAAAACTGGAGCTAGTAATAGAACTGATTTAGCAATTCGTGGTTTGATGCGTTGTTAAACTCATCATTTTTGAGGATGTGTTGAAAATCATTTTTATGGGTAAATCAGATAACGATACCACGGCGGTGTCGCATTAATCTGAGGGACTCAAAATGTCTAAAATGATACCACTTTTGACATTTGCAATTACATCAACAGTATCAAATATATCAAGAGCTGAAACACTACCTCCTCTTTATACATTGAGTGCAGAGCAAACTGCTCAAGCTATTTGTAATAAAAAGATTTCTAGCGAAGAGGTTGTGAAATATTGGGGTAAACGAATCGAAGACAGACCTCAACTGAATGCATTTATCACAATAGATAAACAATATGCAGAGAATGAGGCTAAAAAAATTGATGCTCGACTTGCTAATGGCGGTACGTGCCGCCCATTAGAAGGTGTGCCAGTTGCAATTAAAGACAATATTCAGGTCGTTGGTTTCCCTAATACTGCAGGCACCCCAGCATTACGCAACTTTAAGCCAACACACAATGCTCCTATCATTAATCAATTATTGAAAGCTGGGGCAATTGTCATCGGCAAAACCAATATGCATGAATTAGCTTTTGGTGCGACTGGTTACAATACGGCTTATCATATTTCTGGTGTTATCGGTGTAAGAAATGCGTTTGATCAAAGCCGTATCGCTGGTGGGTCATCTTCAGGTAATGCTGCAGCATTAGGTGCACGTATGGTACCAATCGCAGTTGGTACTGACACAGGCGGTTCAACTCGTGAACCTTGTGCACTCAATGGATGCGTTGGATTTAGACCAACGGTAGGTCGTTATAGTGGACATGGAATTACTCCTATTTCAACGACACGTGACACTGCTGGCCCCATGGCTAACACCGTTAGTGATGTAATTCTGCTTGATTCAATTATGAGCGGAAAATCACCATTACCCGCTAAACCTGCCTCTAAAATCAGACTAGGGCTACCCGACTTTTTTTGGGCAAATCTAGATGATGATGTCCGTATTAAAGCAAATGATGCAATTGAAGCACTGAAAGCTTCTGGCGTTGAAGTTGTACCAGTTAAAATGCCTGAAATTCAAAGTTTAGTAGCAACAGTAGCAACGCCTGTTGCTATCGTAGAAGCAAAAAAAGCCCTTAAGAATTATCTGAAAGAACAAAAGACTGGAATTACCATTGATCAAATGGTAACTCAAATTTCTAGTCCTGATGTTCAAGGTATTTTTCATGACATGGTAATGCCTGTGAAGATTCCAGGCAAAGATGGGAAGATGACTTCCGCAGAACCCGTTTATAAAAAGGCAATCAAGGATGGACTGCCTAAACTGGCCAAACTTTATAAGACTACCTTCGAAGAAAATAAAATTGATGGATTACTGTTCCCGACAGTTCCAGAAGTTGCAATTAAAACAGGTCCTGAAGTAGGAACACCTGAACATTTTCTTAGAATCATTCGCAATACTGATCCAAGCAGCAATGTCAGCATGCCAGGGATCAGTATCCCTGTAGGGTTAGGACCAAAAACCCAACTTCCTGTCGGCATGGAAATTGACGGAATGCCCGGCAAGGATGCAGAAATTCTCTCTATCGCTAAAACCCTAGAATCTATTTGGGGTCCTAGTCCAATTCCTGAAATTGCTCATTGAGTTTATTTACTAAACCGAGAGCTTTTCACGCTGTAATCTTATTCAGGGAAAAATTATGAAAACAGTTAATTATGTTACGGACAATTTATTTTCATATCGTTATTTAAGTATTGTTTTATTGTTCGCAGGTGGTTTTTTATCAGCAGGCATTAATAATGCCAATGCAGATAATGAAGTATTTAAACCTCATGTTGTAATTACTAATCAAACAGTTGGAAATCTTGATACAGGTCCACGTCCACATTCTTTTGCTAATGCTGGAGCAATATTTACCGGTGCAGACGTCAATTTGGGGAAATTAATGGGTAATGATGCTGGTACTCTGCAATTTGAATACACTTTCTTCCCTTGGCTCCATAACACAGGTTTGCAATCATCAACCAAATGGCAAGGTGCAGCAGGAAGCGCATTTGCTGGTGCAACACTACATAATGATATTGATTCTACAGGATACCTTTCCTTATTTGCGTACAATCAAATGCTGTTAGATGACCACTTACAAATCACCTTGGGTCGAACCAACGCTCAACGATATTTCTATATCTCCAGTTGTGGCGCTATGATTGCATGTAATGACCCACTATTTATGTATACAACCGGTATTCTTCCATACCCTTATGGTAGTTGGGGAGCTTATTCAAAGTATAAAATGGATAATGGATTTTATACTCATGGTGGTGTATTTGAATCCACCCCGCAAGATTATGCAAATAAAACTAACGGCTTGCAGTGGGGCTTAGATGGATCAAGTAAGGCAACAAGCTTATTCGGTTTCGGTCACCAAGAGACAATCGCCCAAAATCCTTTACCACACAAATATGAATTAAATGTATTTTCTAATAGTGCTAAACAAGTTGATAGTGATAGTGGGAAAGAACATAACAGTAAAGGTATTCTCTTTCGCTTTAATCAAACCATTTATAATAATAATCCAACCTCGAAAGACCTAGATAAAGCATGGCAAGTATTTGGTGCTTGGTCTTGGAATGCTGACGAATTTCAGCCATTCCAACAATTTATTGAAGCTGGTATTTCTAGGATTGGTCCCTTTGGACGCCCTCAAGATTCGGTAAATTTGAAAGCAAGCTATTTACGATTATCCGAGAAACAAGCTGAATTCCAAACGCAACAAAGACTGGATGCTACTGGCATTGACCAGAATACTTCACGTGGAGAATCTCGTGTTGAATTAAATATGCATTGGCAAGCTACTAATTATTTAGCGGTTGAACCAAGTATCCAATATATCTTTAACCCGAGCAATTTTTACAACCCTACTGCAAAACCTAATAAAGATGGTGCAGTTGTAGGACTACAAATTGTTTATAACTTAGGTGGACGTTTAGGGCTTTAAACAAATAAGTAAAAGGCATTGTTCTAGTGGAATCAATTCTATTAGTGGAGTTGATTCCGATCTAATATTAAGTTAATAAAAGTAATTTCCGTCTTGTTTTGACTCAATAACTTTCTTCTTAAAAAAAAACCAGCTCTAAAACTGGTATAGAAATAGAATTCAAAAGCGACATTAGTACCAAATAACAAGCATATTCAAACTAGCCCATCTTTATATAGTTAAGATGATTTTAATTGATATTAGGTAATATATTCTTTATTCAATTGACTTACGCTAGGACAACCAATTTGAGCCAATGTTCGGTCTACATCTTGCTTAAGTAGCTGGATCACATCATCTACCCCCGCCTCACCATTTGCAGCCAATCCATATAATGTTGCACGCCCTAAACACACCATATTCGCACCTAGACATAGTGCTTTAACGATATCAGAACCTCTTCTAAAGCCACTATCGATAAGAACAGGCTGCTCAATGGTTTGAGAAACCTCATATAAAGTCTCCATCGGTGAAATACTACAGTCTAACTGGCGTCCACCATGATTTGACAAGATCACGCCATCAGCCCCCGCTTCTATTGCCTTTAACGCATCTTCCTGACGCACAAGACCTTTTACCAATAACGTATGAGGCCAGAGATCACGTATTTTTTTCAAACTTTCTAGATTAAAAGTAGTATCCATCTGCCTCTTGAGTAAGGCATTTTGTACTTCTAAGCTATGTGCTTCTGATGATTCAAAATTGGCTAATTTAGGCATGCCCTGCGAGAGAAAACGTAACGACCAACCAGGATGCATCATTCCATCCAAAATCAAACTCGGTGAAAATTTTAACGGTATAGCAAATCCATTTCGAATATCACGTTCTCTATAGCCATTTACCCCCACATCCAGCGTAATAATTAAAGTTGTATAACCTGCACTTAAAGCTCTTTGCACCATTTTCACAGCAAGTTCTTGATGTACAACATATAACTGAAACCATTTTTCTCCATCACAGCTTTTAGCAACTGCTTCAATAGACATATTTGAAGCGGTGGACAGCATAAAAGGAATATTGGCTTTCGCTGCACTTTTCGCAAGTATGCTATCAGCATGCGGCCAAAGTGAACTATTCAGTCCTGTGGGTGCAATTGCAAAAGGCGCATCCCATTTTTTATTGAAAATTTTACAGGAAATATCGCGCTGACTAATGTCAACGAGTCGCTTAGGTTTTAATCGAAACTGATCAAATATAGTACGGTTATGATTTAAACCTTTTTCATCTTCGGCTCCACCTTCAAGATAATCAAAAATAATCCTCGGCAACGTTCGCTTTGCCTGAAGTCGATAATCTTCTACATTAATCAGCTTTCGAGACAAGATATTCTCCTTTTCATGGTAAGTAACTACTATTTTGAATTTTCAGTGCCAGTGCTTATTTTTACTGGTTTTACCAATTCCCGGATTTAAAGTATTGGTCGGATCGATTTGTTTGAGGTGTGCCTGATAGTCAGGTGATGCTTGATAAAGATGCCCAACATTATGCTCTGCGGGATATTTTGCACCGCGCTGCTCCAAATAGGTCAATACTTCCTCTTTGAACTGGTGTGCATCTACTCCTTCTTTGAGCAAATAATCTTGATGACAAACAAAACAGAAAAAATGTCCACAACAACTTTCCATCTGCACTTGATCTTGCAAATGCTGAGGTAAGTTGATTAACCATTGCTCATCATTGCGTCTAAAGGCAACATCAAAGGAAACCAAACGTTGATTCGGATCAATTCCTTGACTATCTGCATAATAGATAATGCATCCACCAACAGCGAAACGGATAAGGAATATATTTTTTTCTTCTTTTTTATTACATTCGATAAACTGTTCTGATTGACCTGAAAAGAACTTTAGTAATTGCTGCTGAATCTCTTCATTCTTTTTTATATCTATTTTCAGCATCAGCAGATGTTCATATTGATGATGAAACTGCTGCAATCGTGGCTCAATCCATGACGGAGTCAGACGGTTAAACAACTGAATAAAACGGTCTAACGTATTATTGGGTAAAACAGGTATACGTTTAAAAAAACCATCGACTTTCGCTTTAAGTGCAAATAATTCAGGAATTTTTCCTGCACCAAAGACATCAATCGCTTTGTACATGTGTTTGGCATAGTGTTGCGTTAGTTCAAAAGCATTTTTATGGATATATTCAGCCTGACTTGGGAGCTCGGATAAATTTTCTAGTAAGTATTTGCGCAACTGAATCAACTGTAATTCATCATTGCTACCAATCAAATAGGTAGTCGTTTCAGCAGCAGCTTGAAAAGTTGGTAAACGTACAGCAAAGACGGCCAGTTTGCCCGAACAACCAGAACTTTCATGTAAATATTCGGGATTCCCGTTATAGCGTGTCGGTGTGGGCGAAGTGGTATCTCTTAAATTTTCAGCATAATTTTCTGCCCAAATTCGCCCCTGCCATCCTTCATTTTTTTTTGTTAGATAAGTTTGGTTTTCTAAATTTTTGAAAATTTCTTCAGGGCTTTCTCCTAAGTCAATACCTAAATGATTGACTAATTTTAAATTTCCTTCGGCATCAATCTGAGCAAACAAGGATTTTTCCGTATAAGCTGGCCCTCGATGAATCAAAGATCCACCCGAATTATTACATATTCCGCCAATCACAGATGCGCCAATACAAGATGAACCAATCACTGAATGGGGCTCACGGTTGAATGGTTTCAAAGCATTTTCAAGTTCGGTTAATGTTGTTCCTGGAAATGCAAGCACTTGCGTTGCGTCTTCGAGCAACTGCAAGCCTTTTAATTTTTTTGTACTTACCACCACAACATCACGATCATAGTCATTAGAGTCAGGAGTGGATCCACCTGTAACTCCCGTATTAGAAGCTTGTAAGATCATAATCAGATCATGTTTAACGCATTTTTCTAATATGTACCAAAGTTCCAATAAAGTGTCAGGAATCAACACAGCAACTGCTTCACCTTTCCCAACTCTAAATCCTTTTAAGTAGGGAGACTTTGCAATTTCATCGGTTAAGATTTGGTGTGATTTCAATATACTCTGAAATTCTCTTATCCAATCCCTATTTTGCATTGTGATACTCCCTACACATAATTCACTGACTTATTTACAATCAGCTGTTACTACTTCGATTAGCACTGGGTGATCTGCATTCAAAGCTTTTTGGAATGTCTCAACAAAATCCTGATCGCTTCGAACGCTATACGCATCGACGCCATATCCCTTAGCAATTTGGGTAAAATCAATATCAGGAACATCCATTCCTGGTACATTGTCAGCTTTTAATACACCTGCAAACCAACGTAACGCACCATAAGTGCCATTTTTCAAAATTAGGAAAATGACAGGAATTTTATATTGTGCTGCTGTCCATAAAGCAGTAATACTATAATTTGCGGAACCATCACCAATAATTCCAACCACTCGTCGTTCTGGCTGAGCCAACTGGATGCCAACTGCAGCAGGCATAGCAAAACCAAGACCACCTGCAGCAGCAAAGAAGTAGCTACCCTGTCCTGTAATATTTAAACGTTCCCACAATATTCCATTAGTTGAGGTCGATTCATTCGCAAAAATAACATTATCTGGCACCAATGAATTGATCAAATCAAATAATCGTTCAGGTTGAATGTAATTTCCCTGACTCGGTGCAGCCAATTCATTTTTCTTACGGGAAATAACCTGTGATTTTTTTGTTTCAACCTGATCGCATAAGCGTATTAAGCTATCTTCTAAATCGCCGACATAGCAAACACCCATAGCTGCTCGGGCTGCTTCTTGTACATCACAAGTTAATGCAATGAGCTTAGTTTGATTGCCTAAATATTTACCTGGTTCATATTGGTGATAACGGAATACTGGTGCACCAAATACTAAAACGAGATCATATTGTTCGAATATCTTTGCAATACCATCAATACTTGCAGGTAATATCCCTTGATAATACGCGTGAGTAGTTGGAAATGGACAACGTGGAGAAGAAGGAGCGACCCACACAGGCACATTTAAAGTTTCCGCAAATTTAATTGCACTGTCATTAGCATTCAATCTGTCGACATCTGTGCCAAATACGAGAGCTACCCTTTTAGCCTGATTGATCTGCTCTGCAATAGCATTTATATCTTTTGCAGATAGACATTGTGAGCTGATTACATCTTTTTCTAATAAGTGTTCATTCTGTTCATTTACTTGCACATCCCAATCATCGTAAGGAATTGAAACATAAACAGGACCGGCTGCTTCAGCTTTAGATAAATGAATGGCACGCGTAATAGCGTGAGGCACTTCATGCGCGCTAGCAGGTTCGTGGCTCCATTTCACTAATGGTTTCGGTAACAATGTTGCTTCTAAATTGGTTAGGAGTGGTTCTACACCCATCATCGCTCGGTTTTGCTGTCCAGAGGTAATCACTAAAGGAGTATGTGAATTCCACGCGTTACTCAATGCTCCCATCGCATTTCCCGTGCCGGCAGCTGAGTGCAGATTAACAAATGCAGGCTGACCTATAGCCTGAGCATAACCATCAGCCATCCCGACTACAGCACCTTCATGTAAACCTAAAATATATTGGAAATCAGTAGGGAAATTTTTTAAGAAAGGAAGCTCATTTGAGCCAGGGTTACCAAACACGACTTTAATATTGTTTTTTCTTAAAATGTCATAAGTATATTGGTGGACTGTTTTCACTATAGTTCCTTGCTTGCGATATTATGAATTAATCTTAGAAGCTATAAAAATATAGATCAAATGAATAATAATTATTATAAATTATAGATACTATCTATATTCATAAGTACGCTTAGATATACTATCGAAATATAGGCGAATAAAGATCTGATAGATTTTACGAATATCTTTAGAAAAATCTGGTTCGATCACTATTCAAATAGTGATATTCAATTGTAAGAAATTTAAATTAATTATGGTTCATAGGAATTTAAAAAGGCCATATCAAATAAATGCTATGGCCTTTGAAATTTAACCAATCTTTAAAATTGGTTTGAGTGTTATACCTTGTTGGCTATCGATTGCTGCTTGATTAATATCTTTGAAGTCATAAAATTTGATCAGTTTATCAAATGGAAATTTACCCTGCTGATATAACGCAACCAGTTCTGGAATAAAGCGTTTAGCAACACTATTTCCTTCTACAACTCCCGTGATTGATTTACCTCCAATCAGTAAATCATTTACATCAAAAGCTGCCGTTACCCCTAATGGTGGTGCACCAACAATTGCAATTTTGCCAAGAATTCCAAGCGCATCAATCCCCTGTTTTACAATTTCAGGACGGCCTGTAGATTCTAGTGCAAATTGAACACCACCTTGCGTAATTTCCTTAATTGCTTCAATGGGGTCTTGAACTTTACTATTAATAACATGTGTTGCCCCTAGTTCTTTTGCAAGCGTTAAACGGGACTCCACAATATCGACAGCAATGATCGTAGTTGCTCCACATACTTTTGCAGCAAGCAATGCACTTAATCCAACGGCACCTGCACCCCATGTCACAAAGCTGCTGGCAGGTCTAACACCTAATGCATTTATGACTGCACCTGCGCCTGTCTGTATTCCACATCCCAATGGACCCAATAATTCTAAAGGCACATCTTGAGTGACTTTTACTGCATTATTTTCACGGCTGATCGCATAGGTTGCAAATGAAGATTGCCCAAAAAAATGGTCATGTACTTTATGATGATCGTGTGTACAAATTGCAGAATTCCCTTCGGGATCAGTGCCACCAAAGTTACGACCAAAAAAGTCCTGACAATATGCAGGATTCCCACTGCCACATTGCTCACAAATCCCACAATATCCATAACTAAGAACTACATGATCACCGATTGCTAAATCTTTCACATTTGGACCAATCGCTTCTACAATTCCCGACCCTTCATGTCCTAATACCGCTGGCAAAGGAACAGGATAATATTGATCTCTAACAATTAAATCGGTATGACACATACCTGTTGCTACGATTTTTACCAAAACCTCATCATCTTGGGGTTCACGAATCTGAAGTTGCCTGAGTTCAAAATCTGCACCTTTGCTTTGGGTCACAGCTGCAGTAATCTCAGTAAAATTTGTCATATCTCAACATCCTGTATCAGATTATATTTTTATAAAAACAAGCGTCTTATTCACATTTCCTTTCGTCTGAACCAATAGCACCCTAAAAATAGGATGCTATAGATTCCAAGTGAAATAACATCTAAAACAAAATGTATCTAAGCTTAATCAGATACCAAGTTTTATTTTTGCGCCGTAACCCAATGGGTAGTCGTATATTCTTCAACGATCCATTGATCATTGAAACGGCCTAGACCTGAGTTCTTTTCACCGCCAAATGGGGCGTTAGGATGATCGGCAACTGAAATCTCATTAATATGGGACATACCTGCTTCAATCCCCAATGCAAATTTCACTCCACGTTCATGATTTGAAGTACACACCGCACTCGATAAACCAAATTCAGTGTCATTGGCAAGTTCAAGTGCATGAGCTTCATCACGTGCTTTTAAAATTGGCAGAACTGGACCAAAACTTTCTTCTTTCGCCACAGCAAAATCTGGTTCGACATTAACAAACACATGAGGTCCAACCAAATTGCCCTCAATTCCACCGTCAAAGAATAACGATGCGCCTTCATTTTGTGCTTGCTGAATAATACGGCGAAGATTGTCAGTTTGCTGATTGTTAATAATTGGCCCAACTAGAGTCTCTTCATTGGCTGGATCACCAACTTTAATGTTTGCCAAAGCAGGACGTAATTTTTCTAGGTATTGATCATAAATCTTTTCATCAATGATGACGCGATTGGTACTCATACAAATTTGCCCTTGATGCAAAAAGCGTCCCATTACCGTTAAATTCACTGCAAGGTCTAAATCAGCATCGTCCAAAATTACTAATGGCGCATTGCCTCCAAGTTCTAAGCCAACACGTTTAATCCGTCTGGCAGACATAGCTTTTTCAGCTACTCGCTTGCCGATCTGTGTTGAACCAGTAAATGAAATAAACTTGCTTGTATCATGCTCAACCACATAGTCGCCAATTTCACTGCCTGCCCCGACAATTACATTCAACACACCCGCAGGGGCATTTGCCAATTCAAAAATTTTGGCAATAATCAACCCACCTGTCACAGGCGTATCACTTGCTGGTTTAAGAACAATAGTATTACCCAGAGCAATTGCAGGAATCACCGATCGCATGCTCAAATGGAAAGGGAAATTCCAAGGACTTATGACTGTAATTACACCTAAAGCCTTATGGAATACTTGACTAACTTGTCCCTCATGAGCAGGTTTTAAATCAATTACCTCATTTACAGCATTCGCATATTTTAAAGATGCTTGAGAAATTTTAAGTGCCGCATCTACTTCAATATTCGCTTTGAGTCTTGAACTTCCAGCTTCATTTATTAACCAATCTACAAGAGATTCACGATGTTGTGTAATCACCGCAATAATACGTTCAATCAGAGCTTGACGTTCACTCACAGTGGTTTTTTGCCACGATTTAAACGCTGATTGCGCAGCTTGATATGCTGCATCAACATCTTGTTGGCTTGCTCCTTGAATATCATCAATATGCTGATGAGTATAAGGGTTGGTATTCGTTACAATTTTATTCGATGAACCTTTAATCCATTGTCCATTGATAAATTGTTGGTTAAAACTCTGCGCTAAACTCATGGTATATCCCTTTTTAAAGAAGCAATCCATCTGCTTCATTGTTTAATATCGTCTAATCTTATTTTTTAGGAAGAAATAAGATCGACTATGCTCTTGTATTACAATGATTTCTTCATATTTAGGTATAGCTTTATCCTAATAAGGTAAACCTACATAATTTTCGGCCAATGTCGTAAGCCCAGCATTAGAATCTAAAATATAGTTCAGTTCAGCCTGCTTAATTTTATGATCGAATTCAGTTTCAGTTTCAAAACGATGCAGTAAATGTGTCATCCACCATGAAAAGCGCTCTGCTTTCCAAACACGTTTCAAACATTTTTCAGAATACTCATCGATGCCTTGTGTCGAATTTCTTTGATAGAACTCAATTAAAGCACTCGATAAATAGGCAATATCAGATGCAGCTAGATTTAAACCTTTTGCCCCTGTAGGCGGTACGATATGTGCCGCATCTCCTGCCAGAAATAGTTTTCCAAATCTCATCGGTTCAGTAACAAAACTACGTAAAGGTGCAATGCTTTTTTCAATAGAAGCACCTATCACTAAATTATTGCAACTTTCTTCATCAAGGCGACTTTTTAATTCATTCCAAAACCTTTCATCAGACCATTCTTCTACATGGTCTGTCACAGGAACTTGTAAATAATAACGACTACGAGTTTTTGAACGCATACTGCATAAAGCAAATCCGCGTTCTGACTGAACATAAATCAACTCATCTGAAACAGGTGGTACATCTGCTAGTACTCCTAACCAGCCAAATGGATAAACCTTTTCAAATGTTTTAATTTTATCTTGTGGTACGCTTGCTCGACACACACCATGATAACCATCACACCCTGCAATAAAATCACAAGTCAAACGAAAAGACTGACCATTCTTCTGAAAAGTTACATACGGTTGCTGTTTCTCGAAATCATGAATTTGAACATTTTGAGCCTCATAATAAGTACATAAATCTGCTGCTTCTCTGGCATGCATTAAGTCTTTTGTGACTTCTGTTTGACCATATACTGTAACTTGTTTACCTTGAGTTAAAGCAGATAAATCCACTCGATGTTTCAAGCCATTAGTTAGAATTTCAATTCCTTCATGAGGTATTCCAAATTTTTTTAGATTTTCGTCAACTCCAGCCTGTTGCAACAAATCAACCGAGACTTGCTCTAATATTCCTGCTCGAATACGTGCTGCAACATAATCTGCGCTACGTTGCTCAATAATAATGTGTGAAATACCAGCTTTATATAAAAGTTGTCCAAGCAATAGTCCTGCTGGGCCTGATCCAATAATTGCAACTTGTGTAGTTAAGTTTTCCATCACATTTTCTCCATATCCTGATCCATAAATTATTTTTTTTAGAGCACTTTTGATATAGATAAATTTCAGTAAAAACCGATTAATGATTTCAATGTCCGCATATCGGACAAAATGATTATTAAAAAACCAGATACGGAAGGCTTTTAATTCCATAAATTTTGCTTTGTTATAGAGCACATAATTTTAAAAAAGATAGTTTTAAAAGAATAAAAAAGCCCATATATAGGCTTTTTTATTCTAGTTTTCTTAAAATTAATAAATTAAGGGCAATTTTCAAGGGATGGTTCAACATCCTTCTTCTTTAAAAATTTTGTATTGTTTTTAATATGATCAACAATATATTTCGCATCTTTCCCTACATCCATAAAACGACCAGACCCCCAAGTATTCAACCATGGTAAACCAATAAAGCACACATCAGAGTCAACGGTAATACCACGATCATGCATTGGATAACCATTATTTTGGAAAATGTCTAAGTCTATCCACGAATAATCTGGTCTAAAACCAATACACCAAATAATTGAGGTAATATTTTCAGCAGCTAAATCAATATGGGTAATTTCTTGCTCAGGTATCCAAAGGGGGTGATAAACCGATGCTGGCTCATCAGTTGTTATATTGTTCTTTGCTATATAATCATCTATAGAGGCATTAATGCGGTTATAAGTTGCGTCTGCCATTTTCAAATTTTGGTTTAAATCAGGACGGAAAACCAACTGCCCGTTTTGAAAGTCCTCAAAACGTCCAAGCAATTGCATCCCTTCTAAAGCAAATTTGCGTAAGTCAATGTCACGCCCGCCATCACGCCCAGTCACATAATGATTAGTACTATTGCGTACTTCTTCGCTATAACGATGATCTTTTACCGTAGTTTCGTAGTAACCCATTTCAAATAACCATGTCACTACATCTTTACCACGATAAAAACGCGCACATCGCGGTGCATCTCCTGTTGAAAGATAAACCTTTTTACCAGCCAAATGAATGTCCTCAGCAATTTGTGCACCGGACTGACCCGAACCAACAACCAATACATTGCCTTCAGGAAGTTGATCAACATTAAAATATTGCTCCGAATGTATCACCAACACATTTTCAGGCAAAGTCTCACTGAGTTTTGGATAAATCGGCGTGTGATAACCACCAGCTGCTACTACCAATTGCTTAGCCGTAGTTTTTCCTAAATTAGTTTCAATTTCAAATTGTTGGGGTGCAACTTTGGCAACATGTGTCACCTGTACATTTAACAGTGCTGGAGGATTCAGCTTTTCAATAAAACTATCTAAATATTCAACGATTTCATTTTTCTTCATAAAACCATCGGGATCATTACCATTATAAGGATGATCAGGAAGTAAACACTGCCAATTTGGAGTTACAAGAGTAAAATTATCCCATCGCTTTTGGCGCCACGCATGTGTCAATTCTGATTCTTTTTCCAGAACCACATGATCAATACCCGCTTTTTGGAGGTAGTGACTAATACATAATCCTGCCTGTCCCCCACCAACAATCACAACATCATAATTCGACTGTAATTCCTGTGCTTGAATATTTAACGTTAACATTTTGTTCCCCTTATTCTTTGCTCATTTCAGTAATTTCGATTTGTTCATCTGCTTGTACGGCAAAAATTTGAGCTTGCCGTTTAATGGTGGCTAAACTATCCATTGCTGAGCTACAAGCAAAACCGTAACGTGCTCTGACTCTCTCCGAAGCAGCATTCAAACCATTCTCAGCCTGCTTTAAAAAATGTGCTGCGGGATAACTTTCTCCCGCCACCAGATAGTCATAAATCACGGTGGAGGGTGAGTAATATTGCACATGCTCACCATTGGGCCATTTCACGGTAAAATTGACACTAGGCATACTTGGCCTCCTGATTCATCAGCTCAATCGCACTCGACTGAGCCATTAACTTTTTTAAAATGTCGGCATAATCAAAGCCAGTAAAGCGTTGTTGCTGAAAATCCCAAAAGCAGGCACTGTGTGCTTGATGGTAAATCTGAATTTTTCCAGTGGCATTGCATTCGCCAATCACGGCGCAGCAAATGTCCTGACTTTCAAACAGTTCAATCATGTCTTGGCATTCATCTTCATCGGCAGTCAGTAAAAAGCCGTAGCTGGGGAAAATTTGCAGCCATGTTTGCCAATCCACCCCATCTGGTTTTGGAATACGATCAAGATCAATGTTTGCACCACTTCCAGTGGCTTCGAGTAGCATCAATAAACTGCCCAAAATACCTGCATTGCTAATATCACGTGCAGCTTGGGCCAAACCTTGTTCCGCCAGTTGTGGTAGCACGGCCAATTGCGCCTGCAAAATACGTCCTGAGACACGTTCAAAGCATTTCCAATACACCGTGTTAGGGTGAAATTGCCCATGTAAATTGAGAGCAATCAAAATTTTCTGTTGCGGTTTGACATGCAAAATCGACAATAATTTTTGTGCCGTACCCTGAATTGCCACCGACAATGTCGGTTGATACTGAATGCCAATATTGCTATGCCCACCCACCAACGCCACACCATACGCAGCACAGGCATCTTGCATACCTTGCATTAACAGTTGCGCTTGTTCCGTGTCACGATGCCAAATGCTGTTCACTACCGACAATGCCTGTCCGCCCATTGCAGCAATATCACTGACATTCGCCATAACTGCCGACCAGCCTGCAAAATAAGGATGATTGGCAACAAAACTCGGCAACATTCCCTCACAGGCATGCAACAAATATTGATCTTGTAAGGCAACGGCTGCTGTGTCATCACCGGGATAGGCATACAGCGCTTGCATTGTGTTTACACCCTCGACATTGGGCATAGACACGCTTTCGGCAATTGCCTGTTTAGAGAGCATTGCGGGGGTATGCCGTAAAAATTCAAGCAGTTGATTAAGTGACATCATCCCACCTCTTTCTGCATATAGGCCTGCATAGACACGTGTTGTAGCGGATAGTGTTTAATTTGTGCCTGCATTAAGACATGTGGAATATTAGCCACCTGTAACTCACGCATACTGTCCCAGCACAGTTTTTGGAAATAGCGTTCATTCTGCTGCTGTACGGTGGCTAAAAAAGTCTGACAGCCTAAATTTTTCGCGGTGGTCACGGCGGCATTAATCAAAGCTTTACCAATAGCATGATGGTAGCGATACAAAGGTTCGACACATAAGCGCCCACCCCACCATGTATTTTTGCCATCGGGGAAAATACGTACCGCGCCCACCACACGATCATGTTCTCCAAACATATTTCCAATGGCGACAATGCCTAAAGCATTGAAGTCGTATTCATCACGATCTTCTTTTAAAATCTTTTGTTCATCACGAAAGGTGGCTTCACGGAGTCGGTAATATTGACGACGTTCCCAATCTTCCGAGACCACTTTGATGATGATGTCATCGCTCACAAACTGTTTCAGTTCTTCATTCAGTTCAAGCAACCATGGATAACGTGAAAGTTCCATCATGACCTCCTACTCGTAGGCTTTCAGTGAGGAACATGCCCCACACTTGGCACAACCGGCTTGGGTATCTTCCGAGTTCAAGCCCTGTTGGCGTAGTTGCTGTCCAATTTTTGGATAAAGCGATTGCATAAAGGCTTGATCAGGTTTGGCATGATGCTCCAGCGCTGTTCCCGCAATTGGCACGAAAGGCACCACAAAGGGATACACACCCATTTCAGTCAGTTTGCCAGTCATCTCGATGATTTCTTGTTCAGTGTCGCCCAAGCCTGCCAAAATGTAGGTGCTGACCTGACCACGCCCAAACACTGCAACTGCTGCTTTAAAAGCTGAAAAATAGGTATCTAAGGACACTTCGGCTTTGCCCGGCATAATTTGATGACGTACCCGATCACTCACCGCTTCAAGGTGCATACCAATAGATACTGCCCCCACATCTTTAAGTTTATGAAACCATGCAAAATCATCAGGTGGTTCACATTGCACCTGTATCGGCAAATCCACTTCAGTACGAATGGCTTTCACACTGTCATATAGAATTTCTGCACCACGATCAGGGGTATTGGGTGTACCTGTGGTAATCACCATTTGTTTCACACCATCAAGTTCTACCGCAGCTTTAGCTACTTCTGCCAACTGCTCAGGGCGTTTTCGAATCAGTGTTCGCCCGCCTTTGAGCGATTGATCAATCGAGCAAAACTGACATGCGGTGCTTTTATCGTTCATACGGATGCAATGCTGTAAAACCGTGGTGGCTAACACATCATGGCTGTGCAAGGTAGCAATTTGCTCGTATGAAATACCCTCAGCCGTCTGTAAATCGTAAAACCGTGGGCGAGATGGCGCAGTTAAAGTCGCCACAGGAATACGGTTCTTAAAAATAATGACCTTATCCGAATCAGGTTCTACTTGGGCACTATAAGGCGACTCTTGCGCAGCCAAATTTAGTATAGGAATCATCATGGTCTGCCCATCGAGACTCAAAGCCTTATGATCGCTTGGCCCTGCACCGCCCTTACGAGATAGACCAAACTCACCTTCCCATTTCAGACCGTTACATTGCAAATCGGTCAACAGTTGTATTGCAGACATACTCGCCCCCTATCTTCGCTATTGGCTTGCTACGGTTTAAACCTGTTCTTCGTTAAATCTGGAAAGTTTTTCTAGATGTGCCTGATCTGAGGTTTCAACTTTCAGTTCGTGCAACACCTGTGTTGGACGACGGTCAATCAACACACTTAACAACTCTGGCCGGCTGTAATGCCCAACTGAATCCATCATGCGTTTACGTTTATCAATCAAGCTAAAATCAAGATCAGCAATGCAATAGCCTTCGCCTTGTGTAATTGGCGGTGCTAAAAATTTACCTTCGGGTGAAACAATGGCAGTAAAGCAACCACCAGAGATTGGAGCTAACTCACAACCTGTATCTTGCATAATTTGCTGCTGTTGCTCAGGGTGTAACCACGCAGTGGCATTGACCACAAAACAACCCGACTCTAAGGCATGATGTTGAATAGTGGCACTAATCTGATCGGCAAACACCTGACCGACCAATGAACCGGGGAACATGGCAGCATGAATTTGCTCACCATCTGCCATCAAGGCAAAACGCGCCAATGGGTTATAATGCTCCCAACACGCCAATGAACCAATGCGTCCAACAGCTGAATCAATAGCACGTAAACCACTACCATCGCCTTGTCCCCATACCATGCGTTCATGATAAGTCGGCGTGATTTTGCGACGGTGCTGAATAATCGAACCATCCGCATCAAACAACAACTGTGCGTTATAAATTGTGCCGCCTACACGTTCGTTAATCCCAATTGACACCACCATATTGGCGTCTCGACAAGCCTGTCCAATGGCAAAAGTCGCTTCTGATGGCACGACGACCGATTCATTGAGCAATTTAAGATGTTCTTTGCCCATTGCAAATGGCGGTTGCACAAAAGAAAAATAAGGGTAATAAGGCACTACTGTTTCAGGAAAAACTGCAAACTGCACACCTTGTTTGCCTAACTCAAAAATAATGTCACAGACTTTTTGCACCGTGGCTTTTTGGCTATATAACACCGGACTACATTGCACTGCGGCAGCTTTAACGATTCGACTCATGACTTATTCCCCTTTCTTCTCAAGCTTTTAAACAGTCCAAGTGTCAATGATCAACGCATTATCACGGCGCATTAACAATTTCAAATCCATCACATCCAAAGGATTGATTGGGCGAATACCAGCAATCAATGCTTTTTCAGTTTGGCCATATAAAGCTTGCAATGCGAAACGGCAGGCATACACTTCACCACCTTCTTCCATAAAAGCTTTTAACTGATTATTCACAGCCAAATGCCCCGGAAAAGCTTCCGCACCGAGAGTTGGGAAACCACGTTGCACCCCCAATTGCACACCTGGTCCATAAAGCAAAATTTTGGTTTCAAAACCTTTGCGTAATAAGCGTTTAGCTTGCAGCACATTGACCAAACCAATTGATCCTTCAAAAGCCATGGTGTGAAAAGTCACTAAAGCTTTTTCGCCCGGCTGCGCTTTTACATCCTCAAAGACCTTTTCTTCATAATCGACAAGAAAATCACCATCTTTGTATTGTTCAATATCAACTTTTGGCATAGCAGCTCCTCGTATAATGCTATTTGCAATCAACCAGTGTTTGGTTTGATAGAGTTATTGCGAGAGCTGTGCCAAGTTTAGTTTTTATTTGAAATTTATTTTTAAAGTATTGAAATATAAAAATTAATTTTTATAAAAAGTTTTTATTGCTTAAAAATAAAACACTAGATAATTATGATTTTTCGTAGTAATATGAAATTTCATAGTAAAAAATATGAAATTTCATAGCATGAACAATAGCGATTTTATTTCAGACTGGGTGACTTCTGAGAATTCGATACGACCATTGGCCTTCGAACATACCTCACAGGCTTTACTGATACTGGACCCACATCAAAACCAGTTTGTCGATGTCAATATCAGTGCAACACGTTTGCTGCGCTATGAACGTCATGAATTGATCCAAAAAACTGTTACATCAATCTTCGGACATTTCAGTCAACTTCCTCACTTAATGGCATTTACAGAAGAAACATTAGATAAAGGATTTGCATGGAATAATGAAATGTATGCCTTCGATAAAAATGGTGAAAAAATTCAGCTGGATATCAGTTCTGTTTCCATTCCCTATAAAAATAAAACTTTATTGATCTGGTCATTGGTTGATGTCAAAGATCTTGAACTACGCCAACTGAATAAAAATGCTGACAAAATGATTCGTGCTGGAATTAAGGAATGGCAAGCACTGCAAGAACTTTTTATCGACTCCGATACTGGTAAACATTTATTACTTAGCTCCGTAGGAGATGGTATTTACAGTATCAATCAACAAGGCTTATGTACTTTCATAAATCCTGTTGGTGCAAAAATGCTAGGGCTACAACCTGAGAATGTACTTGGTAAAAATATTCACAAAATTCACCATCATACTCATGAAAATGGTGAACACTATCCTGTTGAAGACTGCCCAATTTATGCAGCGGTTCACGATGGAGTGGTACATGAAGGAATACAGGAAATTTTTTGGCGGCGTGATGGTAGTTATTTTCCAGTAGAATTTACCAGCACTCCTATTATTCGTGACAGTGAAATTATTGGTGCAGTGGTGGTATTTAGGGATATCAGTGACCGCCTCAATACTGAAAAACAACTCACCCATGCACTAGGTGAATTACAAGAGTTAAAAAGTCGCCTTGAGCAGCAAAATGAATATCTGCAAGAAGAAATTTTACAAGAAAATCAATATCATGAAATTGTCGGAAATAGCGCATCTATCTTACAAATTATTGAAAAAATCAAAGTAGTTGCCCCTACCGATGCCAATGTAATGATTTATGGTGAATCTGGTACAGGTAAAGAGTTAATCGCACGCGCTATTCACCAATCTAGTCACCGTAAACAATACCCATTGATACGAGTTAATTGTGCTGCGATTCCATCAGAACTCTTTGAAAGTGAATTTTTCGGGCATGTCAAAGGAGCATTTACTGGAGCGATACGTGATCGGGCTGGACGTTTTGAACTAGCAGACCAAGGTACTTTGTTTTTAGATGAAATTGGTGAAATTCCACTGGAGCTGCAAAGTAAATTACTGAGGGTGTTGCAAGAAGGCACCTTTGAACGTGTTGGTGAAGAAAAAACCCGTCATGTCGATGTTCGGATTATTGCCGCAACTAACCGTAATTTAAAAGAAGAAGTAAAGCTCAAACATTTCCGTGAAGACTTGTATTTCCGCCTGAATGTTTTCCCAATTTACTCTCCAGCATTACGAGATCGTAAAGAAGATATCCCGTTATTGGTCAGCCATTTTACCAAGCTGATTAGTGAACAGCGAAAAGTGCAATACTTACCATTTTCACAAAAACATATTTTGGAATTACAGCAATATGACTGGCCGGGTAATATCCGTGAGCTACAAAATGTGATTGAGCGAGCCATGATTACTGCTAAACAAGGCATGGTATCGTTCCAATATTTACTTGAAGAACACCCCCAAAGCAAAGCCATTACAGCACAAGAAAAGCAGGCTCAACTTGCAAATCAAGTGTTAACCGTACAACAACTGAAAGATTTAGAAGTGCAAAATCTCACAACTGCCGTACAGCAATGTGAAGGAAAAATTTTTGGGGAAGATGGTGCAGCTAAGCTATTGGGAATAAATCCGACGACATTGATCTCAAAATTGAAAAAATTTGAAATTAATTATTAATTCAAGTGTTTCATATCCCAAGGAGCAATATCACCACCAAATCTTTCGGCCAAAAAATCAATCAGTAAACGTAGCGCTAAAGGCTGATGACGACGTGATAAATAAATCGCTTGGATATTTAAAGGCTCTAATTGATATTGAGGTAAAAGGACTTCCAACTCGCCATTGGCAAGTTCTTTACCAATATAATAAGTTGGCAGCATGGCAATCCCCGCACCTGCTAAAGCACCTGCAAGCACGATAGATGTTTCATTGGCTATCAACTTAGACGATACAGCGACTGTCGTTAGCTGTTCGCCTAACCACAAATCAAAAGAAGAATATCTTGTACTGTGAATAATCGCATGATGTGTTGTCAAGTCTTGTAGCGTCTGGGGTTTTCCCATACGCTTAAGATAAGCTGGTGAAGCACATATCACTGAATGACAGACTGCCAAATGCCGTGCAATTAAACCTTCTTCTATTCGATTACTGAGTCGAATTGCTAAATCAATACGATCTTCAACTAAATCGACTGTACCATCAAGCATCATCATCTCAATTTCAACTTTAGGATAATGCGCTTGGAAATCGACTATTGCAGTCATGAGCTGAGCCTGTGTAAAGGATGGTGTAGAAGTAACACGTAACTTCCCTTGAACTTCGCCACCCTGTGCCGCCTGAAGTACAATATCCTCAGTCAAGACCAACATTTCTCTGAAATTTTTTAAGAATTTTTCACCAGCTTCACTCAACGAAAGTTTTCTTGTGGTTCGGTGCAGTAATCGAACTCCTAACCATTCTTCTAAATGTTCTAAATAGCGTGTTGCCATCGCACGTGACATATCTAAAGCATTTGCCGCTGCACTAATGGTACCTCGATCAACAGTTTCTACAAAAACGCGTATCGACGTCAAACGATCCATGATTTGCTCGATTTAGTAAACAATGATTTAACTTTTAAAGAGTATATCTTTGTTTTAGTCATCAATACAATTCTTGAACGTTCAATGAATATCTCTAACAAATAGAGTCAATCATTCATCAAAACCCATTTCCAAAGGATGTAACGATGAACCCATTTAATCTCCCATCTCAATCTATTGTCTACGTCATGGATGCCTATTGCGGATGGTGTTGGGGTTTCTCTAAACAACTGCAAGCATTTGAGACAGCCAATCGACACCGTATTGCATTCACTGCTATTTCGGGCGGACTTTTTGTTGGGGATCATGCTCAACCTATCTCGAACTATCCTCATATTCCTGAGGCAAACAAGCGAATTACCAGTTTAACTGGCGCAGTTTTTGGTGAAGAATATGATACTTTGTTAAATGATGGCTCAATGATTTTAAATTCATTAGATGCAGGTATTGCATTCGCTGTACTTCGAGATCATGCCCCAGACAAAGCCATACATTGGGCACATGAGCTACAACATGCTTTTTATATTCGTGGTTTGAGTCTATCTGACCACACCACCATCACGGATATTGCAACTGCTGGTGGACTGGATAAAAATGCCGTATTACGGGATTTAAAAAATGGATCTGGACAAAAGCAAGCTTTGGCTGATTTTGCAATGAGTCGAGCGCTAGGCGTATCCTCTTTTCCAACTTTGTTGTTTGTTGATGGCGATAAGGTACATCAATTGCCTGCAACAGGTTCGACTTTACAAACACTCAATAACAAACTCGATAATTTATTGGCATAAATTACCGGACTTAGACACGCATCGCACTCGTAGCAATTCCCTAATTCATCTTAGTGTTAAAAGGTAAAACTCATGCAACAAAATAAAGACCAAGCTCAACATTTGTCAGAACAAAAAAGTAAACCCAATTTTCTTTTCGTTCATGGGGCTTGGCAAGGCGCTTGGGTGTGGGATGAGGTGATCCAACAATTAACAACTCAAGGCATTTTTGCACGTGCTTTTGATCTACCCGGTAGTGGAACTGATCAAACACCAATATCCAATGTAACACTAGATACTTATGTACAAGCGATTATCTCACAAGCGAAATCAATGCCCTTAGGCCCATTAATTCTTGTCGGACATAGTATGGGTGGCGCCGCTATTACGGCTGCTGCATCCGCAGCACCGAATCTGTTTCATCAGCTCGTTTATGTATGTGCCTTTTTACCTCGTTCTAGTGAATCTGTAGCTGCTCTGGCAAAAGAAGGCCATGCTCTTTCAGGGAGTGGGCCTAAAGTGGAATTGGTTGATGCAGGACTTGCTTCTCGCCTATTACCCGACAGTATTGCCAGTACATTTTTTAATGACTGTTCACCACAAATTATCCAAAATTTTTTACCAAAATTTCGGCCTCAACCCATTACGCCAGTCGTAACCCCTGTTACATTGAGTGAAGGTTTCATAATATTACCCAAAACCTATATTCATTGTACCCGTGACAATGCGGTTTCATCAGAATTACAACTTCTGATGGCAAGTCGTGCCAATATAGATGATATCCAAACATTAGATAGTGGTCATGAACCTTTCATTTCCCAACCAGAGAACTTAGTTAGAATATTATTGCAAGCTTCTAATTTTTCTTAAAAATTTAACTACAGTGAGTTTATTTGAGCCAATAAGTAATATTCAACCCATTTATTTGAGCAGTAAATGGGTTTTCAAGCACTCAAGATGATAAAAATAAATTAGATGATTTAAATCGACTCTTCAATTAAAATTATATTTTCCATATAAGACAATAAGTTATAATTACTTTTAGAAATAAATTAGTCAGTCTTTCAATACATTAATAATTCTATTCATTCCCTGATTTAAGCTAAAAAGTCCGGTTCATTAAGCTCTTATTATTCGCAATAACGAATAATTTGCCCTCGTTATAACTAAGGTTAAAACAAGCAGGAAGTAGAGTTCACTCCATGCACTGAATTTATCTAATGATAGAGAAAATATCTCAATTACATGGAATTCAGTATGAATACAAATTTTCATTCCTCCCGCGTTGCCGCAGTTCAGGCTTCGCCTATCTATATGGATCTGAATGCCAGCATTGATAAAGCGATAGATCTAATTACTGAAGCTGCGAAGAACGGCGCACGTCTGGTTGCTTTCCCTGAAAATTTTCTTCCAGGCTATCCTTGGTTTGTCTGGCTTGGTACTCCAGCATGGGCAATGCAATTTATGAATGACTACCATAAACAGGCACTTATCGTTGGAAGTGAACAATATCAGAGGCTTGAGAAGGCAGCTTCTGATAACCAGATTCAAGTTGTTATGGGGTTTACGGAGAAAGATAACGGAAGCTTGTATATGTCACAGGCGATTATTGATGAAAGTGGTAAAACTCTTGCGACTCGCCGCAAGCTTAAACCTACACTGGCTGAACGTCTGGTTTTCGGTGAAGGTGACGGTAGTGATATTGCTGTACACGACACGTCAATTGGTAAATTAGGTGCTCTATGTTGTTGGGAGCATATTCAACCCTTGACAAAATTTGCCATGTACAGCCAACACGAGCAAATTCATGTGGCGGCATGGCCAGGCTTCTCTCTTTATACTGAAGTCACGCCAGCAATCGGTGGAGAAGTTAATACAGCTGTTTCACGTACCTATGCTGTCGAGGGTCAGTGCTATGTAATTGCTCCATGTGCAACTGTTTCACAGGACACAATCGATCTTCTATGCTCAAGCGATGAACAACGAGAACTGCTTAAAATCGGTGGTGGTTTTACTCGCATCTATGGTCCTGATGGCGCATCCCTTGTTCATCCACTCAAAGAAGACGAAGAAGGCATTCTTTATGCTGATATACATCTCGATGCTATAACAATCGCCAAAGTAGCAGGTGATCCAGTTGGCCACTATTCTCGAAATGATGTTACGCGCTTAATTTTTAATAATCAGTCTTTACGACCTGTACAACGGAATGAAGTACCCCTATTCGATAATGGAATCATAATCTCTTCAGAAGATGAAGAAGCCTAATTAGAAATATAATTAAGAGGATAAAATAATGAGTAAATTTTCGCCTGAAGATATCCGTTACGAAAAACGGATGGTAATAATGCTAGCCCTACTTTTCGGAGTTGTGGGGCTGGATCGATTAGTAGTAGTTTATCTGTTCCCTATATTGATACCTGCGTTGAATCTTAATAACTTACAAGCTGGTGCTATCGCATCTGTACTCGCCCTGACTTGGGCGATCTCGTCATGGGGATTGGGTAATCTGTCAGATACCGTTGGCAGAAAAAAGGTATTGATTTTTTCATCAGCATTTTTTTCACTGATGACTTGCTTTACTGGTGTCGTCAAAAGCTTTGGTGAGATGTTGATAGTGCGAGGACTTCTTGGTGTTGGAGAAGGTGGCGTATTCAGTAGTAGTGTGGCTGCAATATCCGATTTCTCTCGGCCTGAGAAGAAAGGACTGAATCTTGGTATACATCAATCATTCTTCCCTTTGCTAGGTATTGGATTCGGGCCAATTATTGCGACTCAAATGAGTGGACACATGTCTTGGCACTGGGTTTTCTTCATTTTAGGTATTCCTGGTTTCATTATCACTTACTGGTTAATGAAGTCTATGAAAGCGTCCCCTATTACACATCACGCTTCACAAAACCTCCCGAAAAAAAACATTTGGCAGGTTTTCAGTTATCGTAATATTTGGCTGACAACTCTAATTGGCTCATTATTTCAGACTGGACTCTTTGTTTTTTCAACTTTTATTACCTTGTATCTCACTCAGGTAAAATCTTTGCCGTTATCTACAGCTGGTTTGATTGTTTCTGGATGGGGATTTGGTGGTTTTATAGGTATGATTGCTGGTCCTGCAATTTCAGATTATATCGGACGACGTACTGTCCTTGTTACCTGTTCCGCCGTTTATGGCATGCTCATGCTTGCATTCGTATTTTATACACAAACATCTATTGCCATGTTTTCCATCCTTTTTGTTGCCGGTATTTTTGGCTTTAGTCTAGCCCCACTTTTTCTCGCAATTATTCCTGGAGAATCAGTCCCACCAAACATGATTGGTGCTGCAGTAGGTGTACCAACAGCTATTAGTGAACTCATTGGTGGTGTGCTCATGCCAATTGTTGCTGGTGGTATAGCTGACCAAATAGGTCTGAAAGGTCCAATGTTGATCGTCGGCGGTGTGTCATTAGCATGTGCTTTCATCGGCATTTTACTGAAAGAAACTGCCCCTCGCCGACTACAACAAATTCAGTTGAATGGATAAAAGCTGTATATTTTAAAGAAATTCAATGAATACAAATATCTCACATGGTCTACGGCTTAGCATTGCAGCTTGGTTATCATTTTCAATCGCAATTTTACTTGGGGTGGATAATGCTTATTGGGCAGCGATGCCTGTATGGGTCATCTCTCAACAAGTAAGAGGAATGATGTTCCAGCGAGGTGCCTATCGTATAATAGGTACCCTTGCAGGTGCATTACTAGGGCTTACTATTCTCAAAGCCACTAATAACGCATGGATAATAATTTCTCTAATTTCATTCACTATTTTTATCACCATATTTAGCATGCGAGTCAGCCATGGTACGAAAGGCTATGCTCCGCAAATGATGGCTGTGACAATTATTATAATCTTAGTACCTGCGCTAATGCTTAAACAGCATGCTTGGGAACTCGCCTTATCTCGTATCCAATGTACCTTCATTGGCGTTATCTTAGTCACGGTTATTACAACACGCTATACGCAAGCGAATAACGATGAGATTTGGTACAGTGGATTATTAAAGTGGAGTCCCCACACTATCCATCATCCCCACATTCAGAAACATCAGGACAATGTAAAGGCTTTACGGTTTGCTTTATTAGCAAGTACTGGTGTTTTACTTTGCGCTATCACTTTTCATCAGAGCGGCTGGTCTGCGGGTGAACTTGTAACGCTAGGGACCTGTATATTTACAATGGCATTAGCAAGTCTTAAAGACCCATACGATATGGCATTAAAAATGTTTATTGGGGTTATCTTCGGCGTGTGTCTAGCATTTTTTTATCGTTTTGCTATCCAGCCATATTTTCTCAGCACATCAATGATCATTTTGACAATTTTACCTTTTTTCTTAATTGGTGGATTACTAAGATGTTGGCCAAAGACTGCTGCCCCAGCTTTAGATGGAAATATGTGTTTTCTATTAGCAAGCCAAGCAGGTATGTCCGCTGTGTCGATTAAAACAGCTTTTAATGAATGTCTGGCATTAATAGTTGCAGCAGCGCTAGTATCATTTGCATATCGTTTAGTACTTAGGCAAAGACACTGAAGTTAGTTTAGTTTATTTTTCTAAAAACTATTTAAGTGCGAAGTGATATGGCCTCTTTCGAGGCCATTTATTAATGACTAACCGCACTATCAGCAAATGAAGAAGGCTCTAATACCACAGTTGTCTTTTCAGAATCATCCTCTGAAGAAGAGCCTACTGCTACTGTATAATTCCCTGCTGCTATTTTCCATTGTTTATCTTTAATAGAGTAATCAGCTAAGAGGCGTGGATCAACAGTTACAGTCACTCGTTTCTCTTCATCTGGTGCAAGTTCAACCTTTTCCCAACCAAGCAGTCTTGTTTTAACCTTTTTATTCACATTATGTAAATAAAATTGTGGAACCGCCTTACCTTTGATATCCCCCACATTTTTAACATTTACACTCATCTTCAATGGATTTGTCGAATCTACATGTATTCCATTAAAAGTAAATCGGGTATATGAAAGTCCAAAACCAAATGGAAATAAAACTTTTTCATTGCGTTTCGCAAACCAACGATAACCGACCTCAGCACCTTCAATATTATAATTCACATTGACTTTAGCGTTTTCTGGTTCTCCAAACCCAACAATTTCAGGTCTTGGTAATTGCTTTAGGCTTTTTGGGAAAGTAACTGGTAAATGGCCAGATGGATTCACTATACCCGTAAGAACATTAGCAATAGCAGGTCCTCCTGCTGAACCTGGGTACCATGCCTGCAGTACCGCTTTTGTATTCTTCAACCACGGCATAGTGATTGCACCACCAGTTTCTAGTACAACAGCAGTCTGTGGGTTTGATTGAGCAACTGCCTCAATCATTGCATCCTGACCATCTGGTAATGAAAGATCGAAGGCATCATAGCTTTCCATCATCCATTGTGTTGCAAAGATAATGACGATATCAGCTTTTTTAGCTAATGCAGCAGCTTCTCCCACATTACGTCCATCATTAAATGTAATTTTACTTTTAGGTAGGTTTGCTTTCAAAGCAGCAAGTGGGGATGACTTAAACCAAGTCTGATCTCTGAGCGAATTCAGTAATCCTTCGCCACCCGTATGAACTATCATTGGGGGTTCCCCAACAGGCGTAACCTGTGATGAACCTCCACCTGTCAGCACACCTATATCAGCATTACCACCAATAACAAGGATATTCTGAGCTTTATCCTTTAAAGGAAGAAATCCAGATTCATTTTTTAGTAGCACCATTCCTTCTTCAGCAGCATGCTGAACTTTTTCTGCATTTTTTTTGTAGTCTATCGGTGTAATAGTTGGAGGATGTTCAATCAGTCCACTATCAAAAAGTGAACGTAAAATTCTATGATTCATGTCATCCAATCGAGCTGAATATTCAGGCTTATCTTTTGCTGCTTCAGCAAGAGGTTTATCAAACCAGACATTTCCGTAAAGTAATCTATCCAACTGGGATCCCATTTCAATATCAAGACCTGTAAGCGCAGCTTCTGCACTATGGACTGCTCCCCAATCCGACATTACAAATCCACGATATTTCCAGTCATCCTTTAGAATCCTTTGCAACAACTCTTTATTCTCACAAGAATAAATTCCATTTACACGGTTATAACCACACATTACAGCGCCAGGTTGCCCAATTTCCATTGCGATTTTAAATGCCAAAAGATCACTTTCACGCATAGCATCTTCTGAAATATCCGCACTCATTCCCTGCCGAACAGTTTCTTGATCATTCATCGCAAAATGCTTGATTGTCGAAAGTACATGCTGGCTCTGTATGCCACGAATACTATGCCCTACCATAATCCCAGCAAGTAATGGATCCTCTCCGTAATATTCAAAATTTCGTCCATTCCGTGGATCTCTCGCCAGATTTATCCCGCCAGCAAGTAAAATATTAAACCCTTTACTCCATGCTTCACCTCCAATAAGTTGCCCATTCCGATAATTTAATACTGGGTCCCAAGTTGCTGCACTTGATAAGCCAGATGGCAAAGCAGTTGCACCATCATTTGGCCTAACATTTGCCGAGTTGGTTACACCCAAGCTGGCATCACTAACTTGTAAA
The DNA here is from genome assembly GCF_001605885.1 of Acinetobacter lactucae. Taxonomy (GTDB): domain Bacteria; phylum Pseudomonadota; class Gammaproteobacteria; order Pseudomonadales; family Moraxellaceae; genus Acinetobacter; species Acinetobacter lactucae. Next base: position 44,345 of record NZ_LRPE01000009.1, read on the forward strand.
GCAGGGATTCTTAGTTTGTCATCCCCAGGCACATAGCCAGCTGAGCCAATAGCTCCTTCTGGCACTGAAAATCCTAAAATGGGCAAAGCCATTTCACTGTGTACACGGCGAATTTTCTCTTCTAATGTCATTACCTGTACAAGTGCTGAAGCTCGCTGATCAGCATTTAGTTTATTGTTCATCCAAGGTTTACTTTTCGCAGCATCTTCTGCATTAACAGCCTGACAGCAGCCAATAATAATTGCTAAAGTTATAGGGCTATATTTAAACATGTGATCTTCTTCCGATAATTAAAAATCAATTTTTGTCTGTAAACCAATAACAAGAGCATCAGGTACATTTTTAACTGCACCCGGCGAGTGGTAATACTGGATATTTGGTTGAAGCGTCAGCCAACCCGTTGCTTTGATTCGATAAAACAGCTCTGTAGAAAGTTCACCACCACCAGGCGGTAAATAAGTCGGGTCAGAATAATCCGAAACTCCTGTAAGCTCGTTCGCAATTGTTCTATTCTGTGACCATCTATCGTTGATTTTGATATAAGTTGAAGCTATGCCCAGCATATCATCAGGCCGGTTTTCAAATAGCCCTGTATAATAAAGACCCGCACCATATGCGTAGTGGAGAACTGAAGTATTTTTATCGTTAATCTCGCCGTTAATGAAACCTTTTAAGCCCTTTTTGCTTCCATCACCTGGTCCTGTTAATTGTTGATCTAGATAGAACCATGCAGCACGTTTATTATTATGTTTTTTATAACCTGCTGCTGGATTAAATGCTTCAGCACCTCCATTTGGACCTTCATAAACATCATCAGCAGTTACATTGCTATAAAATGCTCCAATAAAATAATTGCCGGCTAACTTATTTTCGCCCCAGTGTGGACGCCACCCTAACAGAACAGGATATATTTCTCCCTGACCACCAGAAAAGGTAAGCGACATACCTTTATCATTTTTCGTTAACTCTGGATTCTGTTGAAACACTCCCGCACGAAGATAAATCTCTGGCGAAATATTCCAAGTAAAGTCTGCCCCCCACGAACCGATAGGCCATCCGTACCAAATAGGACTAATTCCTGGAACAGTTCCGCTGTTTAGAAGAGATTGAAATTCGGGATAACTTGGGAAAAAATCAGCAGTTGGAGTCATTTTACCGAAGGTGAATTGAAACTTTCTATCAGCAATACCTTGGGTATATGTCAGACGAGTAATACGGTTAACAGAACCATATCCCCAAACTTCCTGTGTCAGATTTGGCAGCGTGCCAGAACGAGGATCATTAACCCTTTCCGTAGTAATTAGACGATGGTTATTTCGATTTGTCAGAATCACATTGAACTGACCATCCACTGTTGTCATTTTGCTCAAGTCATAATTGAACAATACAGTTGTTTGGTCAGAAGTCCCTAAAGTAGTACGAGTATCGTATCCTCCAGCAACGTTTGATGCTATTTCATTATGATATTGAAGGCCAAAACTAAAACCTTTTTTATTCAGTTCCTCTCTCATCCCCCCCCAGTCGCCAAGAGCCCATGGAGAATCTTTATCCAAAACATCATAAGCTGATGCAGAAATACTATAAAAACCAGATAGAGCCAGAAGACTGACCATCACCCTTTTTCGCATTACTATCATTTCTATCCCAATCTCAATATTTTAAATTTTTACTTTCTTCGTTAAGAAAGCTTCAGGGATTATTGCAGTCAGCCACTAGCCATCCATGTACCAGACTTATTGATATTTTTGCTTAAAATTACTGCAAGTGATGTTGCACATTTACGAAGCGTGCTAATCTGTAAGGAGCCTTACAATAGTGCAAATTCAGGAAGAATTATCATTTGTACAAGGCATTTAAGGAATAATTTTAGCTAAACATGACTAGTTTTACCGTTGCTCTGAACCTCATTTACTGTCACAGCAATCGCGGCATCATTTTTGCTAGATTTTATAAGAACATCCAGGATGGAGAATTAACATGTTGATTAGTACTGATATGCTTCCGCAATCACAGCGTTATGATTTCTGGCATCAAATAGTTCGTGAACGCTTTGTTGAACTAGATTTGACAATGGAAAACTCTACACCATCAAAAGACATTCATGCTGAACTCATCCATGATCGTGTCTCAGAAATTGATGTAATGAAGTTAAATGCTTCTAGCCATACTGTTTCACGTAATAATCGCCAAATCAGAATGGATAAGGGCGAAGATGAATTCTTCCTGTTCAGCTTGCAATTAAAAGGAAATGGTTTTCTTGAGCAGGACAACAGATCTGTTTCGCTCCAACCAGGAGATTTTATTCTTTTTGATAGCACACGTCCTTATCGCATGGGATTCAATGATGATTTTGAGAAATTGGTTCTACGTATACCTCGCATGTTATTAAAACAACATATTGCAGCGCCTGAGAGATTATGCGCATACAAAATGCCTAGACAACATCCCATGGGAAATATTCTATCTAATTTTCTCACTTCACTTGATCAGCTTTCAACTCTCCCACATGAAGCACAACTAAATGTATCTGGAGCAATTTTACAAATGGTTGCAGGGGCACTGCAGAGCATGCCTCAAAATAATCAAACTCAGTTGAATTCTGTAAGGTCTTATCATCTAAAAAGAATAAAAAAATATATCGAACTAAATCTGGACGAGCCTGAACTTTCTGTTGCAACAATAGCTTCGGCATTGGAAATGTCTGTTAGCTCTTTATATAGGATTTTTGAAGATGAACCTATGCCCTTAGCACACTATATATGGATTAAACGTCTTGAATTTTGTTGTCGAGACCTTGAAAATGTTGCCTTAAAAAACAAACCCATCTCACAAATTGCATTTGAATGGGGATTCACACATGGTACTCACTTTAGCCGTTCTTTTAAAAAACAGTTTGGTTTGCCTCCCAAAGTTTATCGGGAACAATTTCTAGATTCGAAGAAATAAAGTAAGAGGACTAATTTCCATAACTCTTATCTATTAAATATTATTTCTTTTAAAATATTTTATTAAAATTTCATATATTAATTGAAATTAGTTGTATTTATTTTTATATAAGTTCAATGCTCTAGATAAGTTTCTAAAAAATTAGAAAAAGACAAATATCTCATCTTTTCTAAGCTTATTTATATATAAAATCTACACTAGATAATTCTCCGCTTAGATGTTATTGAAGATGCTCAAGTCGTGCTTAATTTACCAGTTAAAATTTAGTAAAGCGATTAAAGAGTTACCCGTGTAATTCCTCATACTAATTTAATTCATGACTATGGAGCCAAATCAGTTAGCGATGCACCATCTAAAATAATGCTTTAGTACATTGTTATTAACGTAAATCTTATTATAAAGAAAGCATGATAAAAACATCATGCTTTCTGATTTTTTCGAATTATTTAATAGACTTAATGCAAAGGCATTTTATCTAATCTACTTTGTTGAGCACCAAGCTCGGAACGTACCACTTGTAACTCAAAGCCCTGTCTGTCTAACTCAGCTCTTTTACTTTTGTCAGTCAAAGAAACAACGATACTCACCAAAAATGCGAGTGGCATAGAAAACAAAGCTGGATTATCAAACGGAAATATCGCTTTTTCATGTCCTAATACTCCAACCCAAACTGTCGGAGATAAAACTACGAAAACAATTGCAGAAATAATTCCTGTAAAACCACCATATATAGCTCCTCGAGTGGTCAAATCTTTCCAATACATAGAAAGAATAAGTACAGGAAAGTTAGCTGAAGCAGCAATACCGAACGTGAGACCCATTAAAAAAGCAATGTTCATTTTTTCAAATAAGATTCCACATGCTATTGCGATCACACCTAAAACCACCACCGAAAGTCGAGATACGACCATTTCCTGTTTTTCAGTTGCTTTACCTTTCTTAATGACTTTTTGAAATAGATCATGAGATATTGCTGAAGCTCCAGCCAATGCCAAACCAGCAACAACCGCCAAGATCGTTGCAAATGCTACAGCAGATAAAAAGCCAAGTAATAAATTTCCACCAAGCGCCTTTGCTAGATGCATAGCAACCATATTACTACCACCAATGAGGTCACCACCTAATTGTCCACCTACAAAATAGTGTGGATTAGTGCCTACTATAGCGATTGAAGCTAAACCTAAAATACAGACTACAATAAAGAAATATCCAATGTAACCAGAAGCGTAAAACACGGAACGGCGTGCTTCAGCAGCATTTGGTACTGTAAAAAAGCGCATAAGAATATGTGGTAAACCAGCTAAACCAAAAATTAAACCAATAGACATAGATAAGGTATTAATTGGGTTTGATAGCATTGGTCCTGGTTCTAAGACTTTTTGTCCAAGTTTATGCGCATTAACGGCGGCCGTAGCCATATTATTTAGACTGAAACCAAATGCTTTAAATGCCAGAAATACTAAAACTGTTCCACCAAAGAGTAAAAGAATTGCTTTAACAATCTGTATCCACGTTGTCGCAAGCATTCCTCCAAAAATGACATATACCAGCATTAAACAGCCAACAAGAATGACAGCAATTTTATAATCTAATCCAAACAGTAACTTAATAAGCTGGCCTGCTCCCACCATTTGCAAAATTAAGTAACAACACACCACGATGAGCGAGCCACAAGTTGCTAAAATACGCGTTCTTTGTGGATCTAGTCTGTACGAGACAATATCGGCAAATGTATATTTTCCAAGGTTTCTAAGTCTCTCGGCCATTAAGAAAGTTAAAATAGGCCAACAAACAAAAAAGCCCGTCACATAGATAAACCCATCATAACCTTTAAAGAAAACCATACTTGAAATACCCAGTAAGGTTGATGCCGACATATAATCACCAGCAATCGCCAGACCATTTTGTTTAGCAGAAATTGAATTGCCAGCTGTATAAAAATCTTCTTTTGATACGGTTTTCTTGGCAGCTTTAAAGGTAATAAGCAATGAAATACCGACTACGCATCCAAACATGATGATTGCAGTCCAGTTTCTTGGTTCAGTTGGAGCCGCCCAAGCACCCGAGCTAAGTAAAGCGAGAATAGTAAAAGCTATATATTTATTCATAACGGTATTCCTTTCTTAATTTTTCTTTTTGTTTGTCAAAATATTGATTTGTAATGAAGATATATAAGCCTGTTATTAGCCAGCTTGATACAATAACAACTGCAGCAATAGGCCAACCAACTGTGACCTTGCTTGCTTCTAATGGCATTGCAAGCAACTCAGGTCGAAATGTGGCTGTTCCTATAAAGATAAAATAAATGCTAAGTACGATTAAACTTAAAAAAACAGCAAATCGGTTTCTTTGCTTCACCATCTTTTTAAATTTAGTATCTAAGACAATGCTTGCTTCCTGAGAGTAATTCATATAAAAAATCCTTTTTTATGTAGATCATTATTTACATTCAGCAAAAGAACTATTGGTGAAATAGTCGTGATAACGTTCTCTCAATATTTTTTTACTGATTTTTCCAGTGGGTGTATGCGGTATTTCTTCAACCAATATGGTTGCTGAAGGAATGGCCCATTTATGTAATTTGGATGATAGAAAAACTACAATTTCAGAATGTTCAATTTTTTCTTGTGGAGACTTTGGCACCAATATTAAAAGTGGGCGTTCTCCCCATTTCGGATGATTGGCGGCAATAACGGCGGCTTCTGCAACTTTTTCATATCCCATCGCTGCATTTTCAACTTCAACACTACTGACCCACTCTCCTCCCGACTTGATCATATCTTTAGCGCGGTCTGTAATATGCATATATCCATATTCATCTATGCACGCGATATCTCCTGTATCAAACCATGTATTATTTTCATCTAAGGTTTTGGGTTGATTGATATATTGCTCAGCAATCGTATGTCCTCGTACTTCTAAAATGCCTTCATGAACACCATCGTGAGGAAGTAATTGATGATTTTCATCACGTAATCTCATTTGAAGGCCAAAGATAGGTTTACCGCACTTAATTGATTGAGTTTCAATGTTGCTTTTAATTTGATCTAATCGATTACAAGTCCCCATTGAACTGGTTTCAGTCATTCCCCAAGCATTTTCAACAGCAACGCCATATTGACTCAAAGACTCAATTAGCGAATATGGTGCAGCAGATCCACCAGAAATCGCACGTTTTAAACTGACTGATGAAATATGATGATCTTCAAGATAATTTTTAAAAGAATTCCAGATGGTAGGAACAGCCATAGAAATATCGACGTGCTCTGATTGGATCAAATTGAAAATTTTCTCAGTCTGACCGGCAAATGAATGAGGCCAAACGATTTTTGCCCCCGATAAAACGGCGTTAAATGGCATTCCCCATGCGCTAATATGATAAAGAGGAACCAAAGGCATAATACAACTGCCATGCGTTAACCCAATCGCATTTGGCATGCTGAGTATTAACGCATGTAATACCGTACTACGATGTGAGTAAAGAACACCTTTAGGATCGCCTGTTGTACCGGATGTATAGCAAAGTCCACTTGCACGTTGTTCCGGGATATCTGGCCAATCATATTCAGGCTGTTCTGAAGCAATGATCTCTTCATAAAACATAAAATCAAATTTTGCTTTTAGATCGCTATTAGGATCACCCAACACGATAAAATGCTTTATGACTTGCTTTATATTGTCATAGATAGAATCAACTAATGCCAAACAATCAGGCTCAATAATAAGTACTTCATCTTGAGCAGAATTGATAATTTGAATTAATTGTTCAGCTGCCAATTTAGGATTAATTGTATGATAAATTCTTCCCGTACATGGGATGGCGTAATGTAATTCAAAGTGCTGATATGAGTTCCATGCCATTGTTCCAACTTTAGCATCAGGACTTACACCTAATCGATCTAACACATTGGCAAACTGAGCAACTCGCCCGAAAGCATCTTTATATGTATATCGATGCTTAGTGACCCCATCTGCCTTTAAGGATACAATTTCTTGATCTGTATAAACTGTCAAAGCATGCTGCATTATTGAAGTAATATTTAAATTACAATGCATCATTAATCCATTCGTCATTCTTATTCCCTCACACAATTTAGCAACTGATTCAGATGCTTATATGAGTCAATGCAACTATGGTGCCAAATATTTTTATTATTATTTTCAATAGCTTATTAAGTTTTGTTATTTTTCTTTTTTGAAAAAATTTCAATTTTGAAATTAATTATTTATTAACTTCATTCTACGCCACAAAGTAGTTCGGCTAATTCCGAGTTTTTGTGCAGCAAGGTCTAAATCACCATCTACTTCTGCAAGTATTTGTTCAATTAAACTCAATTCCTGATTTACCTTTACTTCTTTTAATAAAGGTTGTGCAGTTTGATTCATTTGCGGCTGAAATAGCTCCGGTAATTGTTGTTTTAAAAATTCTGGAGTTAAAATTTCCTGATCAAGCTCCAATAACACATTGATTCTTTCAACAATGTTCTCAAGTTCACGAATATTACCCGGCCAAGAATAATGATAAAAAGCCTTCTGTAAAATATTAGGCAAATCATCCAGCGTTTTCTTATACTTCTCTAAAAACAGATTTGCTAAATACAAGACATCTTCTTTTCGTTCTTTTAAAGAAGGTGTATACACTCTTAAAATATTTAAACGATAGTAAAGATCTGCCCTAAACGTACCATTTTGTACTAACTCTTCTAAATTCGCGTGAGTTGCAGCAATTACACGTATATCTAAATGATGGCTCACCACGGAGCCTAAACGGTTAATCTGTCTCTCTTGCAATACCCTTAAAAATCTAGTTTGGAGATGTAGTGGCATATCGCCAATTTCATCTAAAAACAGTGTTCCGGTATGCGCCGCTTCAATTAAACCAATACGCCCATTTTTTTTCGCCCCTGTAAAAGCCCCTTCTTCATAACCAAAAAGCTCACTTTCTAATAAACTTTCAGGAAAAGATGCACAGTTGATCGCTACAAATGGCGCTTTATAACGAGTGCTATGATTATGAATACTTTGTGCCAGCACTTCCTTACCCGTACCACTCTCACCCGTAATGAGAATCGTACTATCGGTTTTTGCATATGCTTTTGATAACTTGATAATCTGCTGGAAATTGGAATTTTGAGTGAAAATCTGGTCAAAGGTATATCTGGTATTGAAGTTCTTAGACGAAACCTTTCTAAACTGACTATTAGACTGCTCTAAGGCATTTAACTCCTGCACTCTTAAGATATAGCCATCTATATAGTCATTTTTTAGCTTGGAAATATATACAGCAAGCTTTAGATTTTTAAATTGAACGAGTTGATGACTATTTTCTTGATCGATATCAAAGTTGAGCCCTTCAAAAATCTCTAATGCTGGTTTGTTTAATACATCTGAAGGATCTTTTTCGAGTAAAGCACTCATGGAGTTATTAATTAAAGAAATCTTTTTTTGTTTTGTGATAAAACAAATACCTTCATTTAAGTGATTAAAAATCTCGGTCAAACGTAAAGTCGAGTACTGCTCCCTACGGATCTTTTCAAGGGTACGCAAAGCATTTTGCAGCAAGTCTTTTAAAGACGGTACACTAATAGCCAAATGTCCGACTAGATTTTCATTGAGTGCCAGCTCTACTGCAACAGGCGAACCAATAATGGCATCAAAGCCTTGATTCTTAATTAAATGAATGGTTTTCTTGGCATCTAAATATGAGTCATAGTTAAATTGTTGTATATCTAAAGCAAAAATATCCGAATAGTTCTCAAGATCAACTGTAGACGTGTTCCCAACCAAAGCAATGCGCTTATATTGTTTTAAATTTGATATGGCCTGAATGACATCAAAAGTGCCGGTTCGAATAACCTGAATATCTATATTTAATTTCTTTTGTAGAAAACTTGCTGTAGCTCCCGTACAAAGAAGAATCTGACAGCCATTTTCTACTAAGGTTTGAGCAACATCTTGTACATCCGAAATATGGCATTCCACCAAATCAATTTCATCAGAATCTACTTCATTTATTGCCAGCTCGACCAAAGAGCGAAAACCATTAATATTAGGTTTTTTAATATAGGTGACCAAAATATTAATTGGTTTTCGATTTAGCATTTTTTACTCCATTAAAAAACGTTTTATATAGGGGCAGAACTATGACCGCCGTCGACTTTAATTTCGATGCCTGTGATGCCTTGGCCCGCTTGAGAAGCAAGTAATAGTAGAGGCCCATTTAAATCATCAAATTCTACAAACTTCCTTGTAGGAATCTTCTTTAAAAGCTGTTGCCCTGCCTCACTCGTTAAATATTCCTCATTAATTTCAGTAATCATATAACCTGGAGCTATAGCATTTACATTTATACCAAATCTAGCTAACTCTACTGCCATTACTTCTGTTAAATGACGTAATCCAGCTTTTGACGCACAGTACGGGCTAACACCAAGGTTAGTAGACTGAGAAAGAATTGAAGTGATATTGATGATCGACCCTTTACGATCAGCTTTAATCATATGCTGCACAACTTCTTGTGCACATTGCCAAGGCGCTTTAAGGTTAGTATCTACAATCTTATCCCAGTCTTCATCGTTATAATCAAGAAAACGCTTGGTATCACCTACTCCAGCATTATTAATTAACACATCTATGGTCACTCCTTCTACTTCTAAGGCAGTGAGCATATCTTTTACAGCTAAACGGTCATTTACATCTAATGAAAAAGTATGAACTTTTACTCCAAACTCATTTTTGATATAGGACTCTAACTCTTTCAATCGTTCTAATCGTCTGGCACAAATGACAATATGAGCTCCTTCCTTAGCAAACAATTCAGCCATATGATGTCCCAAACCACTTGAAGCACCCGTAATTAAAATATATTTATCTTTTACGTCAAAAATATTCATTCTTTTATTCCTCCCTTTATTATGCCTGTTTCCCTAATAGCTTTTTAGCAATGCTCATGCGATGAACTTCATTTGCTCCATCATAGATTCTGAAACCACGAGCATCTTTAAAAATCTTGCAGACTACTGATTCATCCGTCATGGCCTGACCACCTAAAATCTGAACTGACCGATCCACCACACGCCAGATACCTTCAGAACTGATCACCTTGACTAAACTGGACTCGTAGTTTCCTTTCTCGCCCAAATCTAAAACCTGCGCGCAATAATGAACAGCTAATCGAGTCGTTAAGATATCCATTTCATTGTCGGCAAGCATAAAACCTACACCTTGATGGTCGCCTAATCTCTTACCAAAAGATTGGCGTTCACGTGCATATTGTGTAGCAATATCATGTGCTCTTTTGGCTTGTCCCAGCCATCTCATACAATGTGTTAAACGAGCTGGGGCTAGGCGAACTTGAGCATATTTAAAGCCTTTACCAATTTCACCCAAGACATTTTCTTTAGGTATACGTAAGTTCTCAAAGCGTAAAATGCCATGTCCTCCCGAAAAACATGAATCCATAGCATTCATACTTTTTTCTAATATAAAGCCATCAACATCCGTATTTGTTAAAAACATAGAAGCAGTGCCATCTTCCATCTTTGCCATAATAATAGCGACACTTGCTCCTTCTGCTCCTGTAATTAACCATTTATGCCCATTAATAATATAATCATCACCATCAGCAATTGCGGTTGTTTGAAGCATAGATGGATCTGAGCCAGCACCCGGTGCAGGTTCAGTCATAGCAAAGCAAGATCTAATTTCCCCCGCGACTAGCTTCCTTAACCATCTTTCTTTTTGCGCATCATTCGCTACAGCATCTAATAAATGAATATTTCCTTCATCGGGTGCATGAATGTTTAAAGCAATTGGACCTAAAGCAGAATAACCCGCTTCCTCAAAAGCCACAGCCTTTTGTAAATGCGACCATGCAAGTCCTCCCATCTCCTGACTTGCATGTGGAGTAAGTAGTCCCCAACGGCGTGCACGACTTACTAATTCACTGCGCAACGCTTCACTAGGCCCATGGCTATCTTGACGAGGATCATTTTCTAATGGAATTACCTCTTGTTGGATAAACTCTCTTACTTTCTGTTGTAACTCTAATAATTCATTAGATAGCGTGATCATGAGCTGAGCTCCTTTAATTTAAAACCTTGGGTCGCGATATACGTTTCATACACATCATCCATAGCGCTATTAAATAGCTCATTTTTAATCAGATTATATGCAGTGAAGTTTTGGAGTTTGATTCGTTTACTTATAACAATTTGATTTTCAATCTTTAGATCAAGAATATTTAAACAGCCATAATCCTGTTCCTGCGAATAGACATCTTTGCAGTCATGCCCATATACCCAATTAATAAGTATTCTGTTCACAATATCGTGCGAAGAAATAAGAATATTCTGGTCTTTGTTCGCCGTTAAAATTATCTTTTCAAACCATGTCAGTACACGTGTAATAAAAAGAGACCAACTTTCACCTTGTACAAACAACTCAAGATTGTTTTTATGGAACTGATAGGCCTTTTTGATTTCCAGCTCAGCGCGATCAAAAGAAATTTCCCTTAAACGTCCTGCTTTAATTTCTCGAATATCATCAAATGACATAATGTTTTTAGGTTCGCTTTGATAGCTATTCAGAATCTCTGCGGTTTGTATTGAACGAGGCATGGTAGACGAATAAATTTTTTCAAAATTAATATCGCGTAATTGATGTGCTAAACCTTGTATTTGTTCTATTCCACGTTGAGATAATTGGGCAAATTTAGGATTAATCGGATTATTATCTGCATCAAAATATGAAACATGCCCATGTCGAACCAAATAAATACGTAGCCGATGCTTATCCATGATGAGCCACCTTGGGTTCAGTAATTTTTAGGTCTTCAGAATTAAGAGCTTTTAATATTTCAAATGTATGCTCAGATTGTTTACCCTCACGTATATCGGCAATAAACAATTGAATAGCATCATCAACATCTTTGATTGGAAAAGAAAAATAATCTTGCAAAATTCCTGAGCTATGTAATGAACAAGTTTCCTTTTGCAAAATATAAGCCTGCAAAATTTCAAAGCTTCGCATCAGCATTAACAAGTTATATTTCTGATTGCCCGATTGCGGTAAAAGCTCATTTTTAATCACGGCTTGACTCGCTTTGATCAGGTCAATCACTTTTTGCTCTTTCATTCTTTTTCTCCCAATATTTCCAAGATATTCTTTTCAAGGCGGGGAACTAAAAATTCCGTTAGGGCTAGTTCAAGTGATGGAGTAGTCATTTCATTGTTTCGGTCAGACTGCTGCATGGCAATAATTGCCCATCGAACATGAGACAGCACATGCCAGAACTTCATTTCAAATTCAGGGATATAGATATCGGAAATTTCAGCATAGGCTTTGGCAAAGTCTTTATATGAACCTATACCCCCTGCTATATTTTTATCTTGACCAAAACGCCAGCATTTAGAAGTAAACCAACCTATATCTTCTCTACGGTCGCCCCACTGGGTAAACTCCCAATCTAAAATTCCAGAAATCTGATCATCATTAATCATGATGTTGCCGATGCGATAATCACCATGGACTAACACCAGATCATCTACTTTTGGAATATTGTTAAACATCCATTGAATTGCATACTCAAGAATTGGACGATGTCTTTTCAAGCTATCTAGTTGCTCTATAAAACTTTTAAGTTTTTTCTCTAAATATTGATCTCTATCTGGCTTAGGAAGTAATTTTTCTAATATTTCGTCTGATTGAATGGCATGTATTAAAGCCAGTTGTTTACCCATTTCTTGAGTAATTTTTTTTCGTTTTTCTTCTTCAGCAATTCGAACTAATTTATGGCCTTCTGTTACACCATCAATTTTTTTCATAATGAAGAAATCACTATTTAAAAAGTTAGGTGATTTTTCAAAATAAAGCGGCTGTGGCACTTTAATTCCAAAATGATAGAGGCGATTTAAAAGTAAATACTCTTGTTCACGATCTGAACTGGCCTCTACGCTCGACTCAGCATTTTTTCGCAGAACTAAAGCAAAATCTTGAGTTTGAACGAGCCAATTTTCTTGAATAGCCCCACCACTCATCTTTTTTAACTGAATCTCATGAGGAATTAACCCCAAATTTTCCTGCAATAGGCCGCTCAATTGCAGTATATGGTTAGCATTCATTATTCACTCCTTGTAACTATATGCGTTGGAGCAAATTGCATGCCATTATTTTTACATTAAAATTCAAATACTTAAAAAACAAAAAACATTTCAAATATGAAATTAATTTCATATTTGAAATGTTTTTTATTCTAGAGCTTTAATGAGTGTTTTGTAAAAAAGTTAAATTTTGATGGATCAATTTTTTAAGCTTAAAAATATCATGATTTATTTTTTAGTGAGTTCACGAAAAGCTGCCGATAGTATTTATCAACAGCTTCGTATGAAATGAAATTAATCAAATTTGAATGATTGAGGATTTAGTTTAAATAATGATTCTGTATTTGATTTAATCAACGCAGAATGAGTTAAAGTTCTCGGTAGAATTCTATCAAAATAGAATTGCGCCGTAGAAACTTTTGCAGAATAGAACTCATCTTGGGTTCCTTGATCAATTTTATTTTGAGCTACAATCGCCATCTTTGCCCACAAATAAGCAAAAACCACGTAACCGGAATAATATAGATAGTCTATGGAGACTCCTCCAACCTCATCTAGATTTTCTGGATATTTATTTTGGATAAATGTGGATAAATCAAGCCATTCTTTAACGAGTAGATCAAGCTTTGATAGCATATTCTCTGTGAGACCCATACCGCGATGTTCTTTTGTAAAAGACTGAATTTCATCAGTTAATAAGAATAATAAGCTTCCCTTTGAACCAATGACTTTACGAATTAATAAATCGATTGCCTGAATTTCAGTAGTCCCTTCATATAATGTTGAAATGCGAACATCTCTAGCAATTTGTTCCATTCCATGTTCAGAAATATAACCATGCCCACCATAAATCTGCATTCCATGTTTAGCAACTTCTACTCCCAATTCCGTTATAAATGCTTTTGCAATTGGAGTCAGTAATGCCAATTTATCTTCAGCTACTTTTTTTTCAGACTCATCTGTAGCTAATTCAGCAATATCCACATAAGTCGACAGATAATAAGCTAATGCACGAGAACCCTCGGTAAAAACTTTTTGTGTTAAAAGCATGTTCCGCACAGCAGGATGTTCAATAATTGGATCAGCAGGTAAATCCGGAAATTTAGGACCGGATATTGAACGCATAGCCAACCGTTCTTTTGCATATACCAATGCACCTTGATAGGAAGCTTCAGAGGCAGCTAACCCTTGTACCGCCGTAAAAACTCGTGCTGAATTCATGAAGGTAAACATGCAATTCAAGCCACGATTTTCAGGGCCAATTAAAAAACCTTTAGCATTTTCAAAATTTAATACACACGTTGCATTTCCATGGATACCCATTTTGTGTTCTATAGAACTACAGGTTACTCCATTACGGCTATCAATATTTCCATCAGCATCAAGATTAAATTTTGGCACAATAAATAACGATATACCCTTAGTGCCACTTGGAGCATTCGGTAAACGGGCTAAAACAATATGAATAATATTTTCAGATAAATCATGTTCACCCGCTGAAATGAATATTTTTTCCCCTGTAATAGCATAGCTTCCATCGCTATTTGGGACAGCTTTAGTTCGGATTTGGCCTAAATCTGAACCTGCATGTGACTCGGTAAGGCACATGGTTCCAGTCCATATTCCAGAAACTAGAGGAGTTAAAAATTTTGTTTTTTGCTCATCTGTTCCATGATTCTCAATGGTATACATTGCTCCATGGGATAAGCCTGAATACATTCCCCAAGCCCAGTTAGTCGACGTCAAAATTTCTGAAATGGCGATCCATAATAATCCTGGGAATTCTTGTCCTCCAAACGCTTCCTTACCGGTTAAAGAGGGAAATCCTAATTCTATATATTTTTTGTAGGCTTCCTTAAAACCATCGGGTGTGGTGACCACTCCATCTTGAAGCTTACATCCTTGTTGATCTCCTATTTGGTTTAACGGATGCAGTTCTTTTTCACAAAATTCAGATGCTACTTCTAAATATGGGACGACTATTTCACGGGTCATTTTTTCTTTTGACTGAGGATATTGTGAATAGAGTGATTCAAAATCGAGTAAATCGCTTAATACAAAATTAATGTCACGAAGTGGTGCTTTATACATTGGCATATTAACTATTCCCTACATTTCAATTTTGGAATCAATATTCCTCATTGGGTCCTAATGTGATTGGATATTTAAAAAATTATTTCATCATACGAAACAATAGATTTTGGAAAGAAAATATAGTCAAAAAAATAAGAATAAAAATAACTACTGTGCATAGTTAATCATTTATTTAATTCATTTTATTCATTATAAAAAATTAGTTAAGCTCAAAAGATAGTCATAATTTGGGATAAATAAGAATTATAAGGATGTGGGTTTAACACGATGATAACTACCCATAACTCTATATATTTAATAGTCATTTTCCAAAAAAACCTCACACAATTTGGAAATTAATTATTTTATTTATTAAAAGTTCAAAGGAATATGATATGGAAATTAAGCCTACCAAAAGTCAGATAGACGCTTTTCGTAATGACGGAGCTTTTCTTTTTGAAAATTGTCTTACTGAAAAGCAAATTTCAGACTGCTACGAAATATTTAAATGGAATATGGCTCATCCGGGGCCAAGTAATTTTCGTGCTTTAGATGGTACCAAACTTCAAACCCATATAGATAATGCAAATCCATTATCTAAAGATAAGTTAGATAATTTAGTAAAAACCTTGCCTTTCGGTAAGATTTTTCAAGAACTTTGGGGATCTGAAAATGTTTGGTATTTCGCTGAAGAAATTTTTGCAAAAGAAAATGGTAACAGCGGTCGAGGACCTTGGCATCAAGACACAGCCAACCTTCCATGGGCTGGCAAACATTGGGGTAATGCTTGGATTACTTTTCAATCTTTACCTAAGAAAAATTCTTTAGAAATTATTCGTGGTTCTCATAATGGTATCCAATATGATGGTTCAAGTTTCAGCAATCCAGACGATCCAACAGAGCCATTATGGGGTGATGGAACTTACCCTCGCTTACCCCATATTGATGAAGAACTATCAAAAGATCCAAATGCTTACGATGTTTTATCATGGGATTTAAAACCAAGAGATGTTGTGATTCTTCATCCAAGAGCATTACATGGCGGAGCTCCTGTCGACGAACAGTGTCCAACTAGACATACATTAGTTTTACGTTTCTTTGGCGATGATGCTACGTTTCGTTGTTTACCTACTTCAAATCCAAGCCATGCACGTAATGGATTTCTTTTTAGAGAAGAAATGGAAAAACTGAATGAAGGAGATCTATTTAGATCACCAATCTTTCAGAAAATTGCTTAATAAATAAAATCTTAAAAATGGAATAAAAAATGCAAAAACAATTAATTAACCCTGGTTTACGCAAAGAGAAACACTACGATCCATTTCATTTTTCTGCTGCTGTACGTGTAGGCAATATGATTTGGGTCTCGGGATGTGTAGGTGAAAATCTTGAAACTGGTGTTCTAGAACCATCCATGGAGAAACAAGCCCGTCAGACCTTTGAGAACATAAAAGAAGTGCTCAATGCTGCCGGTGCAACAATGAGTGACATCGTGGAAATCATCACATTCCATACAGATCAAAGAGGAGAAATTGCTGAATTTATGTCTGTAAAAGATGAGTATTTGCCAGAGAATTATCCTGCTTGGACAAGTATAGGTGTATCTCAACTAGCTCGGCCAGAATTCAAAATCGAAATACGTGTAGTAGCGGTGATTGGCTGTGGAGATAAATAAATTTAGCTCTTAAAGCTGTAGATAATCACTTTCATACAAATAAGCCTAAATAAACCTCCTTAATAGAGTAAGAACAGGTATTTATGCTTAATTTTATATAAAACAATGGACTAAATTAAATAATAGTAAATGGAGTTTTTAATATGAGTAATTCAGGCCCAATAAATGATAATAGTAGTGGTGCCCAACTTCTTGCTCGCTTAGATCGTTTACCGGTTATGAGGATGCATTACTTTTGGGCATTATTGCTAGCAATAAATTTAATGCTGGAATATTACGATAATGCAATTTTTGCATATGCTTCTCCAACGATTAAGGCGCATACGAATTATAGTACAGAACAAATTGGTCTTATAGGAAGTATGTTTTTCGTTGGTATGATTATTGGAGCCTTAGTTGGTGGAAGGTTATCTGATAAATTTGGACGGCGTTCCATCATGGTCTGGGCTACTCTTCTCTACTCATTCGGCTCACTTTTGACAGCCCTTTCACCCAGCTATGAAATAATGCTGTTTTCGAGAACAATCACAGGAATTGGCGTACAGGCAGCAACTTCAGTTTTGCTCGTATATGTGTCTGAAATGTTTCCTAGTAATACTCGTGGTCGCTTTATGTCGGTGGTCACAATCGGTTTTGCATTTTCAGCTGTAGCCGCATCCGCTTTAGCACTGTTCTATTTACCCAATAGTGGTGATAATGCTTGGCGTCATCTTTTTTATGTAGGCAGTATTGGATTTTTCATTGCTCCTTTTATGCGTTTTTATATCCCTGAATCTGTGCGTTGGTACATTGCCAGAAAAAAATATCAACAAGCAGAAACCCTTATTAGCCAATTTGAGAGACAAGCGATTTTAAAAAATAAAATATTAGAAACGCCAAATATTTCATCTGTAGAACATTATAAAGAGGCAAAACTTTCCGATCTTTTCACAAATAAAACCGTTGTTCTTACTATTATTGTAATGGGTATTGGTTACTTCGGCTCAACATTAGCATACTACTTATTTGGCAACTGGGCGGTCTACTCTTTCGTCTATGGTTTAAACTATTCCGAAGAAAAAGCTTATTATATTTTCTTTATATGGAACGTGATCTACTGCGTAACTCCATTTATAACTATGTTTATACTTGATCGCTTTGAACGTAAGTCATTAATTTTAGCCATGTCAGCATTAACGACTATCCCTCTTATTATATTAGGAATATCAAATATAATGTGGGAATTAATCGTTGCTGGCGGTATTGCCTGCATAGTCACGGGCATCATTGTAAGTGGCTATTACACTTATATTCCTGAATCATTGCCTACAAAATTACGAGCATTAGGAAGTGGAATTATTATCTCCATTGGTCGCTTTGGAGGTGCAGTCTCTGGAGTTCTTGGTGCTTGGTTATTTACCAATGGTGGGATACAAGGAGTAATGTTCACTGCCGCAGCATTGTATATTCTATTCGCCGTTCCAGTGATGTTATATGGCCCCCTTACCACTAACCGCTCTCTTGAAATAGTCAACAGTAAAGAATAAGCAAATAATATTATCAATCAAACACATAGTTTAAAAAATCTTGCGATTATTAATCGCAAGCTAGGAAAACTCAACTTAATTTCATGATATTTAAGGAAAAAATCATGTTAAATAAAAAACTTATAATTGTTTTTTTAAGCTTTACAGCAACTTCACCACTGGTTCAAGCAGTTGAAATTAATAAGGATTTAAATCTAAATCTCACTGCTACGGCTATGTCAGAATATCGCCGTTCTGGTTTTGATCTGAGTGATGGTAAACCAGTAGTACAAGGCTTGGTATCTCTCGCTCATAAATCAGGGTGGGATATTTCTGCACAAATTTCCAATTATGATGTAGTCGTTGTACCAGCAAAATATGAGATCGCTTATACGGCAGGCTATTTTCATGCCTTTAATGAGAAAGTATATGTTTACTCCTCTCTAGGGCAAACTATCTATCCAAATTGGGCTGACGGCAACGTAACTGAATGGTTTATCAGTGCGAATGCTTATGGAGCTTTTTTTAATTACTTTTATGACTGGGGAAAAAACTCAAATGCTCAATATCGTTATATAGGTTATAAATATAATTTCCCTAATGACGTCTGGCTTGATATGCGTTATGGCTATAATGATGTAGGTATACAATTAAAAAATGAGAATGGTGATATCCGTCATAATTACAGTACACGCAAGGTAGAGTTAGGGAAAAAATATAATGATATTAGTTACACACTCGCTTATGCTGATACTGATTTAACGAATTCAGAATGTACACAGATCATGGCATATGGAGATAAATGTTCATCCACTGTAGTATTTGGTATAAAAAAGACTTTTTAATTAAATAGATAGAGAACTTTTCTTAGATAGAAAAAGTTCTCTTTTTTTATTCATAATAATTTAATTTGTTATAAAAATACTGTTTGCACCTTATTCTATTTCAATACAAACAGTAGTTCAGTAATTTTTGACTTTATACGACTTCAAATAATCCAGCAGCGCCCATTCCTCCACCAATACACATTGAAACCACTACAAACTTCACACCACGTCGTTTACCTTCAAGTAAAGCATGCCCCACTAATCTTGATCCTGTCATGCCATATGGATGGCCAATTGAAATACTCCCTCCATTTACATTGTATTTATTTGGATCGATGCCTAGATGATCACGGCAATATAGTACTTGGCAAGCAAAAGCCTCATTGAGTTCCCACAATCCAATATCATCTATTGAAAGACCATGTTGTTTAAGTAGTTTAGGAATCGCATAAATAGGACCAATACCCATTTCTTCAGGCGCATTTCCAACAACAGTCATTCCACGATAAATACCTAGAGGTTCGATCCCCAACTGTTCTACTAATTTTCCATTCATTACTACACAAGCGCTTGCACCATCGGATAGCTGACTCGCATTTCCAGCAGTAATTACGCCCCCTTCAATGACTGGAGATAAACTATTTAATGACTCTATCGTAGTACTTGGACGATTACCTTCATCCTGACTTAACGTTAATTCTTTAAATGAAGATATCCCGGTAGTTTTATCCGTTATCATCATCTGAGTTGTGATTGGAACAATTTCATTATCAAATATTCCAGCTACTTGTGCGCGAGCTGTACGCAATTGTGACTCTAAGGCATACTGATCTTGAACTTCTCGAGAAATGCCATATTTTTTTGAAACAAACTCTGCGGTTTCTAACATTGGCATATAAGCTGTAGGCTGATGGGCTAAAACATTAGGGTCCATTTCAGCTTTCACCCATTCCATATATCGGCTTTGTACAGCAGAAATATTTTCCTGACCTCCAGCAATAACGGTTTGCATACCGTCATACATAATTTGTTTCGCTGCGGTAGCAATCGCCATTAAACCGGATGCACATTGTCGATCAATTGTTTGAGCACCAATCACCGCTGGTAATCCAGCAGCGAATAAACCATTTCGAGCGATATTATTTCCTGCCGTACCCGCATTTAAAACCGAACCAATAACAGCATCTTCAATACGATCAGGTTCAATGCCTGCGCGTTCAACGGCATGTTTAATAGCATGTCCTAACATCGTTGGGGAGTGCGTAGCATTAAAAGCACCTCTATATGCTTTCCCAATAGGTGTACGAGCTGTTGAAACAATTACTGCATCAATCATAAATCTTCCTTGTAAAAGAGAAATAAATAGAAATATTGCAATGGAATTAAGGTATTAAAGATATTCCAACTTATTAAAGTGGCGCTAAGCTTATAAGGAAGTTTTATAAATTTTAGGCAAAGCAAATACATTGCCTCGTTAGGTAACGAAACTTATTTACTTACTTAGTCTACAAATTGAAATAAGAATATTTTTATCGAATAATCTATCACTACCTAATTTAGAATGGGCTTGAATTAGAAGTCACTTTTCATTCTAAAAATAATTGCTTATATATCTAAAATCCTTAAAACCATTGCTCAGGCATATTCAGTGGTGTTGTCTCCACTGGATCCAGTACTGCCAACCAACTGGATATTTTTGGCATTTCCCAGCCAAAAAAGTAATCACAAGCTGCCAATTTCCCATTTAAGAAATCGCTACTCGATGATGTCTTAATCATTTCATATATAGTTATTGCTTGATCTAACCATAACCATCCTACAACTAAATGCCCAAAAGCCTCTAAATAATTTGCAGCATTTGCTAACTGCATTTCTAAATCATCTAAGGCGTGTAATTGCTCAGTAACTTTAAGAATTTCTTGCCAATGATCATTTAGCTTTGTAGCGTGATTATGTAATTTATCTATTAAAAGTGCTTGGTGAACTGTTTTAGTAATCCGTTCATTTAACAACCTCATAGATAAACCATCATTTATACGTGTTTTACGGTCTAATAAATCGAGAGCTTGAATACCAAATGTACCTTCATGAATTGGGTTAAGACGGTTGTCTCTATAAAACTGCTCAACGTTATATTCACGCGTATACCCATATCCACCATGAACTTGAATGGCCAAGTCATTTGCGACTAGCCCCCATTCAGAAGACCAACTTTTTACGACGGGTGTTAATAGGTCTAGTAAAGCATTGATATTATTTTGTTCTTTTTCATCTTCAACGGATTTAATCTCATCGACCAATCTTGCTGCATACAAACATAATGCTAAAGCTCCTGATACATAAGACTTCTGTGCTAATAGCATTCTACGAACATCAGGGTGTTTTATAATTGGGACTTGAGAAGAATTAAGATTTCTGTCACTTTTTGGTCGCCCTTGTAGACGAGTTTTTGCATAATCAAGAGCATGCAAATAACCCGTATAACCTAATGCCGCAGCTGATAATCCCACAGAAATACGAGCTTCATTCATCATATGAAACATATAAGCCAGTCCTTTACCAGGTTCACCTATGAGGTGTCCTAAGGCTCCAGCTTCACCTTCAGGAGTAAACTTACCTTCTCCAAAATTTAAAACACAATTAACTGTGCCTCTATAGCCCATTTTATGGTTTATTCCAGCCAGAACTACATCATTTCTTTCATCTGGTTGCCCATCTTTATTAAGTAGTTTCCGAGGGACGGCGAATAATGATATAGCTTTAACTCCTGTCGGAATTTGACCATTTTCATCAGGAATTTTAGCAAGTACTAAGTGTAGAATATTTTCAGAAATTTCATGATCTCCTCCCGAAATCCACATTTTATTGCCAAATAGACGATATCGACCATCTCCATTAGGAACAGCACGTGTACGAATATCAGCTAGACTTGAGCCTGCTTGGGGCTCAGATAAACACATAGTCCCGAAACATTTTCCTGCCGCCATAGCAGTAATATAAGGCGAGATAATTTCTTTCTCACCATATGTAATTAAAAGATTAGCATTCCCAATTGTTAAAAAGGCATAAGCTGCTGTACCCGCATTTGCACCCAGCAGATATGCCATACCAGCCCGTTCAATTGTAGTAGGAAGACTCATTCCATCCCATTCTAGCGGAAGTGCAGCATTCATTAATCCAGCTTCAGAAAATTCGCGTAATGCTACTCCCACTTCTGGATTTACCGTGACCTTTTCTCCATCAAAGCTAGGTTCATTACTATCGTTTTTCTTATTGTGTGGGGCAAATAGATCAGTTGCTAAACTTTCATAAACATTTAAAACTGAAGTATAGTCAAAACGATCTTGACCAGAAAAACGTGTTCTCTGGTTTAATAGGTCTACTTTTAACCAGTCAAACAATATAAAATCCAAATCGCTACGAGACAGAATAAGTTCATCTACCATGGAAAATACCTACTATAAAATGAGAAGAGATAACCATTCTGCGACAAGCGCAGGCTTAGTTTCGTTTTCAATTTCAACACTTACATCAACAACCATTTGATAACGGCCAAGAGACTTCTCTTTAAGTGATTTTAATAAGAATTGGCCCCTTACTCTTTTTCCACTATGAACTGGATGAATAAAACGTAAATTATTCATTCCATAGTTTATAGAACTCGTTAGCTCTTTAATCTGCGGCAAAGCTTCTGAAGCCATAGCAGATAACAATGATAAGGTAAGGAACCCATGGGCAATTGTGCCTCCAAATGGACTTTTACTTGCTGCCTCCGTATCGACATGAATGTATTGCCAATCTCGTGTCACATCTGCAAACGCATTAATTGTTGCTTGATCAATAGTAATCCAATCAGACATTCCAAGTACTTCGCCTTGCAGTTCAAAAAGTTGAGCAATTGAAATCGGAGTTTTATTTGAAAGAGTATCACCCATTTTTATTCCCCTACTTTTAAACCCGCTTTATCCAACTCTAAATTACCTTGAATAAAACCAGATGTAGGGACGATTTCACCTGCACGATTAGATACTTCATTTAATCGCTCTAACAATTTATGTGCTGTCTCGTCGCTGTTTCCAATGTGAATACCTTGAGTCAATGTAATATGTGCAGCCTCGAAACTTCCCGCTCCTGCACATAAAATCATTCTTGTTGGAGCATCTTCGCTCACTAACACGGCGGCAGCTGGACTTACTGCAGCAGGTGCAAGTGCTTTAAGAGATTCATCAGGTAATAAACCTTCCAACATGCGAGTTGCTGCCGTAGGTGCAAGGCAATTAACCCGAATATTGTATTTTTCTCCCTCAAGAGCTAGCGTTTGCATTAATCCCACTAGCGCCATTTTTGCAGCACTATAATTAGACTGACCAAAGTTCCCATATAGGCCAGAAGAAGAAGTCGTCATTACTATACGACCATATTTTTGCTCGCGCATAATATCCCATACAGCCTTAGTGGAATTTACAGCTCCCATCAAATGCACATCTATAACAGTTCGAAAATCGTCTAAAGACATCTTGGTAAATGTTTTATCACGCAGGATACCTGCATTATTAATTAAAATATCGACACGCCCCCAGCGGGACATTGTTTGCTTTACCATTTCTTCTACTTGGGCTGCATCAGTTACAGATGCGCCATTTGCAATTGCTTCACCGCCTGCAGCAATAATTTCATCTACTACTTTTTGAGCAGCAGTAGTTGAACCGCCATTACCATGAACATCACTACCTAGGTCATTTACAACAACTTTTGCGCCTAAGCGTGCCAATAATAAAGCATGCTCTCTTCCAAGGCCTGCACCTGCACCAGTCACAATTGCTACACGATTTTTTAAATTAATTGTCATGATTTTTTCCTAAATAAATGAATAAGATGTATTTAATAAATGTTTTAATAAGCTGTCACGCCGCCATCAATTGCAATGGCTTGACCTGTGAGATATGAGTTTTCTTTGGCACACATCATCAGCATCATTGCCACCACTTCGCTTGGATGGCCAAGACGCTTCATTGGCGAGGCCTGCGCTAAAAAGTCTTGTTTCTCTTTGAGTTCACTGTCGACCACCATCGGGGTGGTTGTATAAAATGGACAAATTGCATTAACTCGAATACCTTTATTTGCATATTCAATCGCTGCTGTTTTGGTTAATCCCACCACAGCATGCTTTGCCGCAGCATAGGCAGCCAATTTGGGAGCCGCGCCTAAACCTGCAACAGAAGCAACATTCAGAATAATGCCACCACCTTGTTGCAACATCTGACGAATTTGATGCTTCATTCCAAAGAACACACCTTTGGCATTGACGGCAAAACTCAAATCTAGATCTGCTTCATTGGTATCAATAAAGCTTTTCATAGGCGGACTCATACCTGCATTATTGATCCCGACATCGATTCTACCAAACTGAGTAACTGCACTTTGCACCAAAGCCTGTACATCTGCTTCACAGCTGACATCACACACTTGCGCAACCACTTCCACTCCTGCTTGGCGTAGCGGTTCAACTACAGTATTTAACCTTTCAATATTCAAGTCACCCAACACTAATTTTGCACCATACTTTGCCAGTTGTTCTGCCATCAATGCACCAAATCCACTCGCCGCACCTGTGATTAAGACCACTTGACCTGAATAATGTTCGTACATTGCTATTCCTCCCTAAATAGTTAAACCGCCATCAACCACAATAAATTCACCATTCGTATAGCTCGCAGCATCTGACACTAAATAAAGTACAGTTCCAGCCATTTCACGCGGCTCTGCGTGACGGCGTAATGGAATTGTATCCATCCAGCTTTTATAGATATCTTCATTTTCAAATAGTGCCGAAGCAAATTTGGTCTTGGTAAGACCAGGTAGCAAAGCATTCACTCGAATACCCAGCGGTCCACATTCCTTTGCAAATGCTTTGGTCATATTAACTACAGCAGCTTTGGTAATAGAATATATTCCTTGTTGGTCTCCCGGCTGCAGAGCATTCACAGATGCAGTATTTACAATGACACCACTTCCTTGTGATTTCATTAATTTACCGGCTTCAATAGACATGAAGAAATAACCACGAATATTCACTTCAACAGTTTTGTTATAAGCGGCTAAATCCGTATCGAGAACATGACCAAAATATGGATTTGCTGCAGCATTATTTATCAGAATATCTAATCGGCCATGCTGACTACGAATATGTTCAAAAATAGATGATATATCTTCCATTTTCCCAACATGACAAGCAAATGCCTCCGCAGTACCTCCGGCTGCAATAATTTCTTCTGCCACGACCTTACAGTCTTCAATTTTTCGGCTTGAAACGATGACATGAGCGCCTTGTTCTGCTAATAATTTAGCAATTTCTTCACCAATACCACGGCTAGCTCCTGTAACTAAAGCTATTTTTCCAGTTAAATCAAAAAGATTTGTGGCCATACTTTTATACTCCTAGTTCCTTTGTGTTCCATCTATCCTAATAATGATTTTTTTATTGCTTTAGTAAACTTATTTTTCCACTTCAATAAGTTAGTGCCAAGTTAATAAATTTATACCATGTTCACGGAAGTGCTGATGTTCATTCATACTTAAAATACTATGACGTTTAGTATCGCTAAGAATTTGAGTAATACCACAATTCACCAGTGACCAATTCAATCTAAATGTCGCGCGATCACTTAAACCCAGTAAAGATTGAATAATCACGGAGATCACTCCACCAGAACTAAAAACGACGACATTTTTCCCTTTTGAACTATTTACAATATCTGTAAAAGCACCTACACATCTATTCTGAAATTGCTTCCATGTTTCAGTGTAATCGGTGTCATATTCTCCACTCTGCCAACGGTAAACCGCCTCAGCAAACATGTCTCCCAGTGTTTTTGCTGGATGAGTTGAATTTTTAATAAACTGAATAATCTCAAATTTATTCGCATATTTTTTCTTATCTAAATTCAACAAAATTTGTTCATGATCAAATTCATTTAGACCTGTATGCGGTATAGCGACCAGAGAAGAATGCATCTCGCTTAAACAATGTTGTGCGGTTTCATAGTGCCTAACCATTTCTCCACGCCATGCAATATCGAATGATTTAGCCTGATCATCAAAGACTTTACCCAGAACCCTAGCCTGTTCAGTTCCTTTTATTGATAGTTGATCATAATTATCTGTGCCCCATGAAGCTTGCCCATGCCTAACAAAGGTAATTAAAGCCACGATAATCTCCTTCTTTTATTTCGATTGCCAAGTCAATTGCATACAACGAACAAATAGAGCTTCAACAAAACGACCAAACTCTTTAAAATCAGTGTTTTGTGTTTCTTTATGGTAATAACGATAATAAATTTGCTGGCAAATTACGGCTAAACGAAATAAACCAAAAACTTCGTAAAAATTCCAGTTATCCGTGTGTAACCCGGTCTTTTGTAAATAATATTTAACCACTTCCTGACGAGTGAGCATTCCAAACAAATGGGTAGGCTGTCGCCTCAAAGTTCTTAATAAAACGCTGTCATCATCTTGTATCCAATAAGCTAGCGCACAACCTAAATCCATTAAGGGGTCACCCAAAGTTGCCATTTCCCAATCTAATACACCAATGAGTGTTGTAGGCGTTTTAGGATCTAGAATCACGTTATCAAGACGCCAGTCATTATGAATAACACAGGTTTTCACATCATCTGGTATATGCTCTAACAACCAAGCTTGTATACCCTTAAAACTAGCAACACCTGGTGTTTTTGCTTGTTCAAAACGTCGTATCCAACCCTCTACTTGTCTACGACAATATCCATCACCTTTACCGATTGTTTCTAAATCAGAGCCTTTATAAGGCACATTATGAAGTGCGATTAGAGCATCTATTGCATTAATACATAGTTGATGCATTTGTTCAGGTGTTAAGTCTAAATTTTCTGGAAGATTTGCTCTTGTAATTACGCCCTCAATTCGATCCATAACATAAAAATCGCAACCAATAATATTTGCATCAGTGCAAAGTGCCACCATATCTGGTACCAATGGATAGAGTGGCTTAAGTGCTTTTTGAACGTTATATTCACGTTGCATATCATGGGCAGACTTAGCTTTGGTTCCTGCAGGTGGACGCCGTAAAATCAGATCTCGATTTTCATACTGTATTCGATATGTCCAATTAGATGCCCCACCTGAATACTGAGTAATTTGTGGTATACCTTTTAAAATAATGTCTTGTTTCTTCAACCACTGATCTACTTTCTCAATATCTAACTCTTCACCTCTGCGAACAGCTCCACCTACATCTATAGTACTCATTAAGCAATCTTTCCTTTTAATGGCTGGTAATTATGTCCGTAACCTCGCTTTTTGAGCTCAATTCTTGTAATTACTCTCTTATGGACTTCATCAGGACCATCGGCGAGTCTTAATGAGCGAGCAATTCCCATAAAACGTGCTAAAGGTGTGTCATTTGAAACTCCCATCGCTCCGTGCATTTGAATGGCCATATCTATAACTTGTTGCATCATATTTGGTGCAATTACCTTAATCGCCGAAATCTCTGTCATTGCAGCAGTATTCCCAACCGTATCCATTTTCCAAGCTGCATAAAGTGTCATTAGACGTGCTTGTTCGATAGCAATTCGAGCATCTGCGATTTTTTCTTTATTTCCCCCTAATTCTATGATGGGTTGACCAAAAGCAATGCGAGTCATTCCCCTGTCAATCATTAACTCTAATGCACGCTCTGCAGCACCCACACATCGCATACAATGATGAATTCGTCCTGGACCTAGTCTGCCTTGGGCGATTGCAAAACCTTCACCTGGGCCACCAATAAAGTTTTCAATAGGGACACGCACGTTATTAAAACAAACTTCTCCATGACCATGCGGCGCATCAATATCGCCAAAAATTGGTAACATTCTTTCAATTTTTACTCCTGGTGTGTTAACAGGAACAAGAACCATAGAATGTTGCTCATGATGGACTTTTGATGAATCAGGTGTATGTGCCATAAAAATTAAGAGTTTTGTATTAGGATCTCCTAACCCTGATGACCACCATTTACGGCCATTTAAAATAATTTCATTTCCATCGACTATTGCTGTGGCTTGCATATTGGTTGCATCACTTGAAGCTACATCAGGTTCAGTCATACAAAATACGGAACGAATTTCACCATTTAATAATGGCATTAACCATTGATTCTTTTGTGCTTCACTGCCGTACTTCCACAAAAGCTCCATATTTCCTGTATCAGGCGCATTACAATTAAAGACCATAGGTGCTAAAAAACTACGGCCAGTATATTCAGCAATATGAGCATACTCTTGAATACTTAATCCGGCTCCAAGCTTTTCATCAGGCAGAAACATATTCCACAATCCAGCTGATTTTGCTTTAGCTTTTAGAATTTCTAAAGCTGCTGGCCATTTCCACGTAGTCCAATCTTCTGGATCACAAGTTTGGTGTACTTCTTTCCAAAATTTTTCTTCTATTGGAATAATCTCTGTATCCATGAATTGTTTAGTTTTTTCTAAATACGCCTTACCTTTAGCGCTAAGTTCAAAATCCATTATCTATAACTCTGTTTTAGTATTTGCCAAGCGTACATAAAATCGTATAATGAATAAAATGAATTAATTTAATAGTAAATCATGCACGAAGATAATAAAAAGGTAGCATCGCTTGCGAGAATTGATCTCAATTTATTTCGAGTTTTTGCCACGATTTATAAAGAAAAAAACTTAACACGTGCTAGTGAACAATTGTTCTTAAGCCAACCTGCGGTAAGTCATGCGCTTGCACGTCTTCGCGAACATTTTAATGATCCATTATTTATTAGAGATGGACACGGCGTAATGCCGTCTATATTAGCTAAACGCATATGGCCCAATATTGAACAATCACTATCTTTAATGAACGAAGCAATAAAAAGCACTTTAGATTTTCAACCAGAAAGAGACTTAAAAAAATTAACAATTGCAATGATTGATGAATTTGAACCGATACTACTTCCTTTAATTACTCAACATTTTTCAAAATTCAATAAAGATTTAATTATAAATAGCGTGCGTATTGATAGAAAAAATTTACGTCAAGAGTTAGTGTCGGGAAGAATCGATTTTTCGATAGATGTTAATCATTTAGTTGAAGAAGGAATTGCTCAGCAAACCTGTTTGAAAGATAAATTAGTCATTATGTGTCATAAAGAACATCCAATTTTACAATCGGGTATAAGCATAGAAAGCTATTTAAATGCAAAACATATTACGGTATCCGCTCGACCAACAGGTAGAGTATTTGAGGATTTTATTTTATCAAAACATGGATTTAAGAGAGAAATTAAACTTCGTTGCCAACAGTATCAGACCGCTATTAGTATGTTGGCTCAAACAGAGTACTTACTTACGATTTCTCACACGCAAGCGTTGTATCATAAAAAAAATTATCCAGATGTAAATATTTATTCTATTCCAGCAAAAATTGAAGGGTATGAAATGAACCTTTATTGGGATGAAGAAAAATCAAAAGAACAAGAAATCGTGTGGTGTAAAGCACAATTAATAGAGATTATGAATACTCTCCAAAACCAGTTTAAAAGTGACTAAATAAAATTAGTTTTATGCATGATTTAATATTTGTTTAATTCATTTTATTCATTGAATAAAAAACCTTACTCTTTTTGCAATACAAGGAAGATAGGAATTAAACAGTGAATAAAAAATGGCAAAAGACATATGATGAATTAGGCATTCCTAACGAAATTACATTGCCACCAGTAAACACTTCAATGATTGAGATTTTTGAAAGAAATGTTCAAAAATTCTCAGACAAAACGGCTTATATTTTTAGAAATGAAAAATTAAGCTATCAACAAGTAGATAATTTATCTTTACGGTTCGCGGCCTATTTCCAGTCTCTAGGACTAAAAAAAGGTACACGTATCGCAGTGATGCTACCGAACGTTTTACAATACCCGATCTCAGTTATGGGTATTTTGCGGGCAGGACTAATTCTAGTAAATGTAAACCCACTGTACACTCCAAGAGAACTTGAGCATCAACTTAAAGACTCGGGTGCTGAGGCTATTATTTTATTAGAAAATTTAAAAGGTATTTTTCAGCAGATCGCCTCAAATACATTTGTAAAACATTTATTTATAGTAAATCTAGAAGATTCTTTAACTCATCCATTCACAGACCATACTCATGACAAATTTAATTCTTTTAATAGAGGATTAAGATATCCGTCATGTTGTTATACTAAACCAAAATTAAATTTGGATGATACCGCTGTTTTACAATACACAGGTGGTACAACTGGTGTGTCTAAAGGAGCCGAATTAACACATCGCAATCTGGTTGCTAACTTATTACAAAATGATGCAGTTTATGGCCCAGTTTTACTCACAGGCAGTCAAGATCATCAAAATATGATTTGTGCGTTACCGCTTTATCATATTTTCGCTTTTCAACTTTCCATGATTTCTCAGTATGCAGGTTTCGCTTGTGTATTAATTTTAAATCCAAGAGATACTGCAAGTCTGATAGAGGAAATGGTTAAATATCCTCCTGTATTATTTCCTTCTGTAAACACTTTAACCAACGCTTTAATCAACCATGAAAATATTAAATTAGTAGATTTTAGTCATTTAAAATTATCGACTAGCGGTGGAATGGCCACCTTGCCATCAACTGCAAAAGCTTGGTATGAACTAACAAATAAACCTCTACTAGAAGGTTACGGTTTATCTGAAACTTCACCGGTTGTCACGATTAACCCACCGACTCTTAAAGGATTTAATGGAAAAATAGGTATACCTTTACCTTCCACTGAGGTTGCTATTCTGGACGATAATGGACATGAGGTTCCATTGAACCAAGAGGGAGAAATTGCGATTAAAGGTCCCCAAGTAATGAAAGGATACTGGAACCGTCCGGAAGAAACGGCGAATGTGATGACACAAAACGGTTTTTTCCGTACTGGGGATATAGGGGTAATGGACTCAGATGGTTTCACAAAAATTGTGGATCGCAAAAAAGATATGATTTTAGTATCTGGCTTTAATGTTTATCCTAATGAAATAGAAGAAGTTGTTAGTAGACATCCTAAGGTACTAGAAGCAGCAGCGATTGGCGTCATCGATGAAAAAAGTGGAGAAGTCCCCAAGCTATTCATTGTAAAAAAAGAAAATGATTTGACTGAAAATGATATTTTCGCATTTGTTTCAGATAAATTAACAGCGTACAAGCAACCTAAATATATTGAGTTTTTAAGTGAACTACCTAAATCAAATGTAGGTAAAATTTTACGTAAAGAATTGAGATAAGATTAGGTTAATCATTTATTGAGACATATTTAAATAAATCTGTCTCTTTTTATTTATTAAGGGACATAAATAATGAACATCCTTACTCAGGATCTCCTTTATTTACTTGAGCTAAGAGAAATCGATTCTTTAATATTTCAAGGAAATTGTACACAGGTCTTCGGTTCACATTTATTTGGTGGACAACTTTTAGCTCAATCCTTAGTCGCTGCAGCAAAAACAACAGATCGCCCGGCCCATTCATTACATGCATATTTCATACAAGCTGGCAGAACTGATATCCCAATTCTTTATCAAGTATCTAACCTCCAAGATGGTTCAAGTTTTAGCCGCAGAGAAGTAAAAGCTTTACAAAATGGACAGTTAATTTTTATTGCACTCATCTCTTTTGCATATTTTGAACAAGG
The DNA here is from genome assembly GCF_001605885.1 of Acinetobacter lactucae. Classification (GTDB taxonomy): domain Bacteria; phylum Pseudomonadota; class Gammaproteobacteria; order Pseudomonadales; family Moraxellaceae; genus Acinetobacter; species Acinetobacter lactucae. Next base: position 76,182 of record NZ_LRPE01000009.1, read on the forward strand.
CCCCGAGTTCCAGATTTCTCCTCCAGTTTACCCTTCCCCAGATTCCTTACAGCCAGAGCAGCACCATAAGTTACAAGTGATTGAACAAGTGCCAGACAATCATAAATCAATATTTATGCGCCCTTTTCAATTAGAAATTAAACCAACTCAATTTTTAGGTTTTAAAGCAGAAAGTAAGTCTTCTTATGCTGAATATTTTCGAACTTATGACAAATTAACCTTAAAAATAGACTCTGTTATTTTACATCAAGCTATTATGGCCTATTATTCCGATTACAACCTACTTTCTATTTCTATTTTAAATCATGGAATTAGTTACTTTGATGATAAGATCAAAGCTATAAGTTTAGATCATATTATTTTTTTTCATCATGACTTTAGAGTTGATGAATGGTCTCTTTATGATTTAAGTACAAACATTAGTTCACAGGCAAGAAGCTTAAATAACGGTAAAGTATGGCAGAACAATAAACTCGTCTGCAGTACCGTTCAGGAATGCTTGATACGGAAAATTTAAAAAAATCATATTTTTATTTTAAAGAATCAAAAACTGATGCTAAAAAATAAACTAATTAAATTAAAACTCATATAAATAAAATATAAAGGGGTATTTAATAAAATATGACCTCTATTCATATTTGAATAGAGGCTAAATGTAAGTTAAAAACTATCAAAAAATTAAATACTATTTTTTAGAAAGATAAGGGTTAGTCCAAACCTAAAAATTTTTCTAGTTTGTCATAATTATGTTGCCAAAGCCCACTGCCTGTAGAAGGAAATACAGATCTAAATCCAATCATTTTTTGAACACGTGAAGGAAGAGTTTTTACAATTTCTAGATCTATAGAAAACGCATATGATTCTTCCGGAGTAAAATAAGCTGGAGTTAATGGTATAGCTATACCCCGTCTGTACTCATCTTTTGTCTTATTTTCCCCACCAGAATGAATAACTTTACCATCCCAAATTAGCATATCTCCCGCCTTCATTAGGGCTGGAATAGTGTCTTCATGTTTTTGACGATCTTCTGGTGACATCACAAAATTATCCCATTCATGACTTCCAGGAATTATACGTGTTGCTCCATTCTCTTCAGTAAAGTCTGTTAAAGCTAGCATACAATTTGCCGCTACACATGGCCCACTTTTTCCCATTTTAATAAACGGTGGAAAATTCTCTAAATCTCTATGTAATCTTTGAGCAGTATTACCGGGACCAATTTGAATGAGTTGTGTTGCTAATAGCCACCAATCACCGCTCTCCTCTCTGAAATAGTATTCACCAAGGTCATGTATCAAATCATGATCTAATATTTCTTCCCTAAAAAGCTTACTATGAGTGACTAAATTATTAATACGCGTGGTTTGATATCCGTGAAATTCTTTAATACTCTCGTATCCATCACCTCTTTTCGAACCTGGACCAGTATCAATAATTGGCTGATCAAAATCTAAGTTCATTTGTTTAACTTGTTCAGGGCTTGCAAATCCTTCATAAACAACTGCGCCATCTTTTCGTAGAATGTCAAAAATTGTCTGTAAATCTGTATTTTTATCTACCCTTTTTAGTTCCGTAGTCATTTATTTTTTCCTATCAATAAAGTTCTTACTACAAATAAACTCTAATAAAAATAGTTTACGAACACTAAGCTCAAAATCTATTCTCATAACTCCGTTTAGCATTTACCTAGCGTACATATAAATACATAATGAATAAAATGAATAAATTTAATAGTAAATCATGCATAAAAATAATAAAAAGATAGCCCTACTTGTCAGAATTGGATCAGATCTAATATGATTTTTTACTATGATTGATAATTAAAAAATTAACCTCCCAAGCTAAAAAATACTTTCATTAAATAAAAAACAGGGCTTTTAAAGCCCTGTTTTTTATTTAATTATCCGAAGCCAACTACTGACTTTATTTCAACAAATTCATACAGTGCTTGTTCTCCCCATTCTCGACCATTTCCAGATTGTTTATAGCCTCCAAATGGAGCAGCAAAATCTAACGGGGCATAATTTAAATAAATCTGTCCTGCCCGAATTTTCGATGCCACTTTTCGAGCACGTTCTATGGAACTACTTTGCACATAACCTGCTAAACCAAAGGGAGAGTCATTGGCAATTGCGATTGCCTCCTCCTCATTAGAATAAGGTATCATGACAAGTACTGGCCCAAAAATCTCTTCCCGAGCAACTCTCATAGAATTCGTTACATTCGCAAAAATAGTCGGTTTAGCAAAAAAACCTTTTTCTAACCCTTCAGGTGAACCTAGACCACCGGCAATAATTTCTGCGCCTTCATCAATACCAATTTGAATATATTTTTGAACAGTATCAAATTGTTTTTTAGATGAAAGTGGCCCCATATAAGAATTACTAGATGGAGCACCCACCGTAATACTTTCTGCAGTTTTACGAGCCTGTTCCACAGCTGCTTCATATTTTGATTCATGAATAAGCATTCTGGTAGGAGCAGTACAGGTCTGGCCTGTATTCATCATAATTGCTTTGACCCCATTATCTACAGCCTGAGCGATATCAGCGTCATCTAATATAATATTTGCAGATTTTCCGCCTAATTCTTGATGAACACGTTTCACTGTAGGAGCAGCATCTACAGCCACAGAAATCCCTGCACCCGTAGATCCTGTAAAGCTAATCATGTCTATATCTGGATGACGTGATAAAGCTGACCCAACTTTACCACCATGCCCGTTTACTAGATTAAAGACGCCTGCAGGTACACCAGCTTTATCAAAAATCTCTGTTAGAAGCCATGCTGAAAATGGGGTTTGAGCAGCTGGCTTCAATACCATAGTGCAGCCTGTAGCTAGAGCTGGCAAAACTTTTACAACCACTTGATTGATAGGCCAATTCCATGGAGTAATAAATCCACACACCCCTATAGGTTCTCTTAATATTCGCGTAGTGCCTTTTTGCTCTTCAAACGGAAACTTTGACAGTGCTTCAATCGTAGTATTTAAATGGGCTAATCCCATCGCTGCCTGATATTGACTAGCAAGCCAATCGGGAGCACCCATTTCTTCACTAATTGCAGCCGCTATTTCAGCTTCACGTTGTTTATATTCATTCGTAATTGCTTTTAGAAGTTCAAGCCGCTCATTGACTGAAGTTTGTGAAAAACTGACAAAGGCACGTTTTGCAGCTTCTACGGCATTATTAACTTGTTCTTCAGTACCATCAGAAATAATACCAGCAACTTCACCAGTAGATGGGTTAATTACTTCAATGTTAGATGCACCTTGTGCATCCAACCAGTTACCATCAATGTAAAATCCTGTATATTTACGCATAATTTCTCCTATTTTAAGGGTTATTCTTTCCTTAAAAATTATTAGATTTAATATATGGTTTATGAATATAAATTTTTAACTAAGATATAATTCTAGTTATAAATAGTTTCATATTAAGAACTACAATCCATTTTACTTAACATTCATTTAAACTATGCAGCATAATTCCGATCAACAATTAAAACAGGTTTAATCGTTGTTCCATTTAGTGAATCAGAAGATGCCGTATTAATATCATCAAAATCATAGAATTTTATTAGTTTTTCATAAGGAAATTTTCCTTGAGCATGAAATTCTAATAATTGGGGAATACTAATTTGTGGAATACCTTCGCCCATAACGACACCAATAATCTTTCGACTATATACAACAAGATCTGCTAGTGTATTCACGGTAAGGTCCTTGTTTGTCACAGCAACTGGAGCAGCTACCCCTTTAATTGCTAATGCATCAATAGACGCTTTCATAACTTCAGATATTCCTGTGGTATCGATTGAATAATTAACACCGACCCCTTTGGTAATTTCTTTAATTTTTTCTACGGCATCTACAGACTTGCTATTAATTACATGAGTCGCCCCTAACTCTTCAGCTAGACTCAGTCGCGAATCATGGATATCAACCGCAATAATTGTTGAGCAACCCATAATTTTAGCAGTCATCATTGCTGCTAAACCTACCGCACCAGTACCAAAAATCGCAATTGAAGAACCAGTTGTTGGCTTCAAGCCATTAAGAACGGTGCCTGAACCTGTTAACAAACCGCATCCTAAAGGACCAAGGAGGCGAAGATCTGCTTCTTTAGGAACTGCAATTAAGTTAGTTTCTTTAACATTTGTATGAGTCGCAAAAGATGATTGGAAGAAGAAATTATTCACCTCTGTACCATCTTCTTTTTTAAATGGAGCTGAACCATCATCACGATGTTTACCCCAATTTAAAGTCATCCAATCTGTACATGCTGCAGGCAATCCATGCATGCAGTGATTACACTGTTTACAGTATGCATAAGCTAAAACAACGTGATCACCGACTTTAAAATTTTTAATATTTTTGCCTACTTTCTCTACAATACCAGCACCTTCATGTCCTAATACGCCTGGAAATTCATAGGCAGCATGGCCTAATCGAACAGCATCATCAGAATGACAAATCCCTGAGGCAACAATTTTGACTTGTACCTCATCATCTAATGGCTCAGCGAGTTCAAGAGTTTCTATTTCATATGGCTCATTAACTGATTTAACAACAGCTGCTCTAATTTTCATCTTATAACTCCATTTAAGATTTTGATTATTATAGATAACCCAGGATATAAATATTATTTAAAAATATAATAAAATAAATAGGTCATCACAAGAACTCTAACATTAATAGCTGCAATTGAAATTTATTTAAAGTCCACTCTATGGATCATTTTAAAATAAAAAACACAACCAGATATAAAATTAACTCAGCATCTTTTGTTAAGTAATTAAATTTAAAAATAAAATATCACATTCTCATAAAAAACATAAAATTTAAATAAAAAACACTTAATTCAAATAGATTTTTAAGCAAAATTAATATATTTAAAATTATTTTACATACTATTTTTATTTATTATATACATTGAAAAAATTAGCCTATATATAACGATAAATTATTATAATTTTGATATTTATTAAAAAACAAATAGCTAATTATTTATATAAAATCAATAAATTAAACTCGACATCTTACTTGCTGTACTCATTATTTTGGGTATTAACTTCTTTGCATACTCTGGTTGAAGTCGCTCGGTACTAGCTGAAATAGAAAGCGTCATATATGGCACTCCTCCATTTTGGGATGGAATAATAGTCGTAATCCCACTAATGTTTGGATAGACTAAATTTTGAGCATATATATAATTATCCTTTTTCATTTTATTTATAAAATCAGGTATAGATTTCTTTAAATGTAAGTGGTTCTCTGAAACCCATTCTATAGGAGCATCTAATTTCGGTTTTTGAATCCAGTATCTTTGCTCTTCTTCTTTTAAATAAGCTAAAAGTGCAATACCTGAATAAGTCGCCGTAAAGGGCTTCAAATCACCTTTATGTATGCTATAAGGAAAAATAGGATTTTCACCTTGACAAACAGCGACATAGCGTACTCCATTAAATTGCTTTAATCCAATACAAACCAAATCGCCACAGTCATCTGCCAACTCTTGCGCAAATTCCTCTAAGGTATTTAAGTCTGATATTGGTACAGGTGCACTTAGTCCTAAAGTAAATATTTCTGGACCAAGTTGATATATTTTATTATCTAGCTGCTGAACAAACCCAATTTTAATCAAATCATTCAATATACGATGTGTAGAAGCATGTGCAATACCCGTTTCAAGCACTAAATCTTTTAAACGCATACCTTTTTTGGAACTACTTAAGCTTAATAAAATATGAGCAATTTTATTCGTTAATATTGCAGTTTCACTTCCCATTACTTTATCCCTTGTAATATTAATGAGATATATTTCATTAGAACCTCAAAAACTTCACTCCATTGATTTAACAAATATTTTTTAAAAATTTAAATTAAAATAAACTAAGGCAGAAAGATAATTTTGTCTGCCTTACAGTTCAAAAATGTCAAAAAACAGTCACCCTAGAGAATCTAAAAGCGATATCCAAATTTTATTGCATATGCAATTGCGTGATTATTTTTAAACTCAGCCTGCTCTGAAAATTCTTTAATACCTTCGATTGGTAAGAAGTAACCACCACCTTCAGCTTTAGTATCCCCTAGCCAGAAATATTTTACGCCAGCAGCAATAAAATAATTAGGCGCTGGATTAAATTGAGCGCCAAGCCCAAAAGACCAAAAACCGTTCACTGGTCCAAGTGTTGAAGCAGGATGACCAGATCCAGAATCCCAACCAATATCAGATGCAATACTCCAACGGTCTGTTAACTGCTGTCCCAACCCAAGCGTTACACTATATTGGTCTTTTTGGTAAGAATCCAAATCAATGCCTTGTTTATAGGCACCTCCTGTTAATGTATCCATATAGAGTGCTGTGAGGGCATCGTATTGCGCTGGACGAATATTAAATTTTTTCCAATTCACCCATCTAAGGTTCATATAGGCAAGCGTCTTTTCAGCAATACCTGTTTGAAAATCTATATTTACTGATTGAGGTGTTTCGACTTTTGTCTTTGCAGGTGCAGTATATTGTAATGGCTCACCAAAGATATTTTCATCAACTTGAAAATCATATTTAATTTTTGAACGGTAAGTTACAGCTGCTTTAAGCGCAATTTCCGGAATTTGATAACTTCCCCCCACTAGCCAACCTAGCTCGCCCTGTTCCTTAAATTTAGCATTGTATCCATTAAAAGCTTCTGTATAGGCCATTCCTCTGAAAGACACATCACCTTCGACACTTTGATAAACAGGTCCACCATAAACTTGAAAGTTTTTAATAGGTGAATAACCCAAAATAAAACTTAGATTTTGGCTTTTTACATTTACGGATGTACCTTCACGACTGGCTTCATCAGAATAACTATTATTAGGGAGAACTGGATATTCTGTTTTTGCAGCAAAAGGCTGATCATAGAGTAACCCAAAACTGAATCGGTCTGTGAGTTGCAACTTTAATGCAGCTGTATAGAATTGATTATCTTGCCCAATATCTCCTGTATTACGACTTTGATTAGGTCGAACAAGATCTGGACGATCATGGACTACACCAGAAACAGAAGGATCAATAGCGAAAGCATTTGCTTCTGCATAATTACCGGCTTCCAAAAAAGGCAATATCGATTGGCCCGACTGTTCAAGTGCTGAAGCATGGCTATAACCACTAAAAAAGACACCGATTGTACTAAATATAATGGAGCCAGATTTCAACTGAAATTTTCTGCCTAAGAAATATTTCATTCGGTTATTTACAATCGTATTTTTAACTATTCCTAAGTGTGATCCTAACTCAGCACACCCTTTGCTTACAGATTTTTCCATCATTAATCCTTGAGTTATAATTCTTTATAAACCATAAGTTAATTAATAACTTACCTATCCATTTCAATTAATTTTAATAATAAAAATGAACAAATTATACACTACAAAATTAACAACACAGTGTCAATGACATTGTGTCAATATTATGAAAAATTATAGCCCGGTTTAACTATATTTTTAATCAATGAACATGGAATATAACTTGAAAGCTGTCAAAAAATAGAAAAAGTGCCTATCTATTACGCCATTCTTGCTAATTCATACCATATAATGTTGAAATCCAAATATTTTCTAATACTCGAATTACAATTTCGGGTTTAACTTGCGAAGTACGGCCGAAAGCTTCTGAAAGATATCGCTCTTCAAGCCAAATTAGTGCTTTTGCTGTTTCTTCTACTTCTACATTTTTTTTAATTTTTCCCGTCTGTTGTTCTGCCTTTATATGCTGAGCAGCAGCGGTGATAAAGTCTTGTATTAAACCACGATAAATGCTTTCAACTCGTTCATCTCCGCTTGCAGCTTCAACAAAAGCTCTTAACAAACGACCATGCTCCACATAGACTTTTACTGAATCGACTAATGCTCGACGTAAATCTTCTTGGGGATTATTTCCCTCTAACCAGCGATCTGCAATATTAAATAGTTCTTTACTAATATTTTGGACAAGACGCAAAGTAAGATCATTTTTATCACGAAAATGGACATAAAAAGCTGGGCGTTTTAAACCCGTGCGTCGCATAACTTCATCAACATTGAGTTCACGAAAATGATGTTCACTTAAAAACTGTTCAGCAGCTTCTAATATTTCTCGCTCAGATTCTTTTGGATCGTGTTTTGGTCTACGGCGGCGAGGAGCGGTTGTCATACTATCCTAGTTCAAATGGGCACGCAGCCATTGTAGGTATTAATAAAAATTTCGACAAGACTTAAATTATTTTAGCTCATAAATAAACAGATTTTCAAATTATCTTTAACAATCAATTATATAAAATTAAAAGTATTATTTTAATAAGTTTCAGATATTTTAGTTATAAACAAGTTAAGCCTATTTAACAAAATAGGCTTAACTATTTTTATATTATAAAAATTTAAGAATCATAGTTGATCTTCGTCGCTAACCAACCGTCCCAACGCTTTGTCCAATATAAATCATGTAATTTAGCAGCTAAAGAATTTTCGTTGGTAGGTGCAATCGGTAAAACCACCTCATCAACTGTTTGAATAGGCATAACACCACCAGCTGAGCTTGAAGTGAATGCTTCGTCAGCTTCTAAAAGCTCATCTTCTTTCACTTTTGTTATATGTGTTTTCACACCTAATTCATTAGCCAATTCAATGACAGTTCTTCGAGTAATACCTTCCAAACATCCTGAATCTGGAGTATAAATTTCATTATTTTTTATAGCAAAAATATTGGCGCCAGCAGCTTCTGTTAAATAACCATTTCCATCAGTCAAAACAACCCAATCTTTGTCTTGACTACGAGCTTCGTAAAGACCAAGTTTCATGTCCATCCAATGGAAATTTTTAGCTGTTGGATCTACAGCTTTCTCAGAAATACGATTGTAGTGCTTACTAATTAATATTTCTAAGCCATTTGTTCTACGTTCATCATCTGCTTGGAAGAAGTATGGTGACACAAAAGCGAACATAGCATTTTGTTGCAATACAGGATTTTTTCTGCTTGCACTGCTTAAAGGCCCTCTAGTTACAGCCCACCAAACATAGGCATCTTTTAAACCTGTCAATTTAACTAGGTTTGTAAGAATTTCTCTAACTTCTTCGCGACTATACGGATTTTCAAGAAAGAATTTTTGACATGATGCTTCCATGCGATCCAAGTGGTCGTCTAAACGGAAAAAAGCACCTCTAGAAACCGTAACCACATCATATGCCGCATCTGCATGTAAAAAACCAGCATCCATTAATGGGACAGATGCTTCTTGTATTGGTACGTATTGTCCATTACAAAATGCACTTCCATAAGAATATTGCTCTTCATGTTCTGCACGCTGATGTAATTCATGTTCAGCCATGATTTTTTCGACTTGTATAACCATTTACAACTTCCTTTTGTGCAACACAACTAATCTATAGAAAATATGACTTAATAAAATTAAAAAAGCAATAATTTTGTATAAAATGGAAATTAACCAATAATTGATATTATTTAATGTTACTTAAAATTTCTAATAAACTATGAGATTCAATTACTTTTTATATTTTTTCCAATAAATATGATAAAAAATAAGTGCATATCGATAATTAAATTAATTAAATAAAATCAACAATTTAAAAAAATTAAAATATTTTTTATTTTTTAATCTATATTTATCAACAGCTTATTTTAAAAACTTCAAAATTAAACTGTAGAGTTCAATAATTACCACAAGTCATTGACACAGTGTAATTGATAAATTAATAATAAAAGAATGCCTCTTTTCCTTTACCAGAGCAGGCTTATAAACCTGAATAGACATATAGGAATTAGGCTTTTGTTCATCAGAGTCAAGGAAGAATGAAGATTAAAAATCATCATCTTAGAAATCTAACTGGTGCTCAATTTACTGAAATTATGTAAAGAGGAAAAAGATATGAGCTCATCAGATCAATCAGTCATTACTGATGTTTTAATTATTGGTGCAGGGATCGCAGGTATTAGCGCTGCTTATCATTTAAAGAAATATAGACCACAATCGACATTTAAAATATTAGAAGGCCGTGATGAAATTGGCGGGACTTGGAGTTTATTCCGTTACCCTGGTATCCGTTCAGATTCAGATATGCAATGTTTTGCTTTTGGTTTTAAGCCTTGGACTAGCGAAAGAACTTTTGGTAGTGCAAAAATGATTTGCGATTATCTAAAAGAAACAGTTTCAGAGAATGATATTGAAAAGCATATTTGTCTTAGCCACTCTGTAACAAATGCAGAATTTTCATCTGATGAAGGTATTTGGACAGTCAAAGTTAAACAAAAAAATCAAAAAGACATCACCACTTTGCGTTCTAGGTTCTTAATCCTAAGCACAGGTTATTATGACTACAACAGTGGTTACACGCCAGATTTTAAAGGAACTGAAGACTTTCAAGGTCAAATCATCCATCCTCAACAATGGCCTGAAAACCTAGATTATACGGGTAAAAAAGTAATTGTTATTGGTAGTGGTGCTACTGCAGTCACATTAATTCCAGCTATGGCTGAAAAAGTTAAGCATATCACTATGCTTCAAAGATCTCCGAGCTATTTAATGGCGCTTCCTAGTGTAGATCCTATCGCCAATACTTTAAATAAACTTTTTTCTCCAAAACGTGCCTTTGATCTTATTAGACGTAAGAATATTACGTTAAGTAGAGCAGTTTATAAATTAAGCCGTCAATTCCCAAGTGCTATGCGCCGCTTATTAATTGCAGATGTACGAAGAAAACTACCTAAAGATTTTGATGTATCTACTCATTTTTCGCCAAAGTACAATCCGTGGGACGAACGTCTATGCGTAGTACCAGATGGAGATATGTTTAAAGCTATTTCTTCTGGAAAAGCGTCAGTAGTAACCGATCATATCGATAAATTTACCAAAAATGGTATTTTACTAAAATCCGGGAAAACATTAGACGCCGATATTATTATTACAGCTACCGGCTTAAATGCTCTGCCATTTAGTCGCATTCAATTATCTGTAGATGGTAAAGCAATAAACTATCCAGACACTACGATATTTAAATCAATGATGTTGTCAGATGTACCTAATTTTGCGTTCGCATTTGGCTATACCAACATCGCCTGGACCTTAAAAATTGATCTTATTTGGAGACACTTCTGTAGACTTTTAGACTATATGGATAAGAACCAATATAGAATTTTTACACCAGTCATCAGTAACAAAAATATGAAACGTGTACCATTTGTCGATTTGAATTCTGGGTACATTCAAAGAAGTATTGCACAATTCCCTAAGGCAGGTACCGAAGGTCCATGGACTTTATTACAGGATTATGAGTTTGATCTTGAAAGACTTGATAAGGGACCTGTATTTGATAAGGAATTACAGTTTAGTCAGATCATCCCAAAGAAAAAATTGACTGTAGTTACGGACCCATCACCAGAAGGCGCAAAAGTACAAGCTTAATCATATATAAAAAATTTCAGTCTCTTATTAAATTCACCCAGATAAGCGACTGAATATAAAGGAAAAAATATTATGGAAAATATCAAATTTACAAGTAAAGGAGTTACATGTTCAGCATGGTATATTCCTGCAATTACCGATAAACATATGAATTCAAAAGGTAGACCATGCATTGTCATGGCGAATGGTTTTGGCGGCACTAAAGATACAGGTTTATTAAATTTTGCTGAACCCTTAAACAAAGCTGGTTTTGATACTTTTATTTTTGATTATCGTGGTTTTGGAGAATCTGGCGGCTTCCCAAGACAAAATGTTTCCTATAAAGCTCAGCGTGAAGACTACCAAGCAGCAATTACAACTGTGCGGAATCTACCTTATATAGATCGAAACCGAATAATACTTTGGGGTACCTCTTACTCTGGTGGTCATGTTATTACCGTTGCAGCGCAAGATCAAAAAGTTTCAGCTGTTATTTCTATGAATCCTGCAACAGATGGTTTAGCCGCTCTTTTTCAAGTTTTCCAATATGGCGGTTTCAAACAATTAACCACCGCTATTGCCCATGGCTTGAAAGATCAATTTAGGGCAATTATGCTTCAAGACTCTCACACCATTCCAATTGTGGGACAACCTGGAACGGCTGCAATGATTAGTACGCCTGGCGCAGAAGAGAATTATAAATCAATGGCTGGCCCGACGTGGCGTAATGAAGTCTGTGCTCGAGCAGCCTTAGAAATAACTAGAAATCGACCTATCACTTTTGCTAAAAGTATACAATGCCCTGCGTTAGTACAAGTAGGAGCCAATGATCAAATTGCTCCACCAGATGCTGCCAGAAAAACTGCAAGCTTAATGAAAGGTCCTACCGAATTAATTGAGTACCCAATTGATCACTTTGATTTTTACGCTACTCCATGGCAAGAAAAGTTACTTACCGATCAAATTAACTTTTTAGAAAAACATCTAAGTACAGTTTGAAAAGTAATTTTAATTAAATTGAATATCATGCAATTCAATAATACAGTGTTGAATTGCATTTTTTATAGAAAATATTTTAATAGCATCAACTTAATCTAACTTATTCTTAAAATAGAAATAAATTTTAAATAGATAAAAATATATTAAAAAACCAAATAAAGTATAATCATTCATACTCTATTTGGCTCTAAAATATTTAATAATAAATATTAGATTTTCTGACTAGTTTGTTGAGCATTTAATAAATCAAGAGGATTCATCATTCTACCCTCATGCTCCACAAACCCTACAAATGTACTACTCATGTTCCAGCCTAATAGCCCCTTCAGCTCATCTGAAAAATTACTCATTGATTCAGGTGACATAGAAAGATAATGATTCTCTTCTTGTCTTAAAAAAGCTAAATCATAAGACATAGTCAAACCAATTCGAGGTTCACTGCTAACATTTTCTCCCCCGCCATGATAAGTTGATCCAATCCAGATTAAAGCATCCCCAGCTTTCATTTCTGCAGAAACTGCTTCATCTATTTGAGGCCCTCTTTGGTCATCCCATAAATGGCTTTGAGGGATCACTTTTGTAGCACCATTTTCTTCAGTAAAGTCAGTAACAGCAACCATAATTTGTACACGTGCTTCGCGCCCATATATAGGATGACGCCACATCCATACGGCATCATCACGATGCAGAGGTTGAGCTTTTTGACCTGGCCAAATTTGAATGGCTTGAGTCATTCCGATTTGAACGTCTGGGATAAGTTCTACTCTATTTTCACCACTCCAAAAATGTAAAGGCTTTTGAAGGATAGCTTTTGCAGTTTCAAAAAAGACTGGATTCATTGCGACCAATTGCATTTGTGGTAAACGTGAGAATAATCGGCTCATTCTTCGTGTTTTAGTACCTGCAAAATATTCATCCTCACCATCAGGGATACTATCTAATTGTTTAGATAATTCTTGATAGATTTCTTGGTTAAGCTCTTCATTTAAAAAATTTTCAATAATTACTCCACCATCTTTCATGATAGTAGAAACAATTTCATTGATTTCGGTATCTTTACTTAGCTTTGTTAATGACATATGACGTCCTTTTCTTTAACTATTTAATATTTAAAGCATTTTTGCTTTACTTTTAAAGTTGCAAAAGCATGCCTATAGAATATTGCTACTTGTATCCATTGTAGGATCTATCAAACATATAATAAACTACAATTATTATAGCTTAATTGCTATTTTTTAATAATAAAACTATTCCAACCAAAAATAAACTATAATTAATATAGTTTAGTAAGAATTTTTTGGATTCCTGATCCCATAAATCAGCTACTGACTAATTGAAAAAATTTCTGAGATTTATGTTAATTAGGCAAAGTTAAAAAAGACATAAGGTTTTGATAAGAAATAATTAATTTTTATTTATAAACAATATATTTTAGTAATCAACTTATTGCCTGAATTGTATTCTCGGCTATTTTATTAAGCTAGCTTCGCTACTATAAGTTTCTGTAATCTAAACAATTCTTTTTTATTTGTCTCTTTTAAGTCTATGCTTTATTGTTATATAAATGAGAAATATGAATTTTATAGCTGTGAAATATTGAAGTAAAAATTTAAAAAACACTCTATGAACTCTTAACAATTAAGAGTTCATAGAGGCTTAATTTTTAAGCCTCTAGCTTCTTTTTGGGTTCGAAGTCTTCTGGAAAATAACTTCTTAGATAAGAAATCAATGCTCTTTGGGATTCTTTTACAATTTCATCTGGTAACGAGCCATACTGAAAAAAAGCATTTTTCCAAATTCCATCTAAGATATACACTGCAATAATCATTTTTTCTGTATAACGAGCTTTGTTAATCCCTTCAAAGTAATTATCTAGACTATCCATTATTGCCATCGCTAAAGCAGCACATTGATTTGAATCAACTTCTCTAGTTTCCATTGGTGAATTATTATTTAAAATTAGTTTAGGTACATATGAGTTTTCTCTAAGATGATTCGCACCAATAGATATAAACTGGCAAATTAACTCTTGCCATGATTCAATATCAGGACTAATTTTTGAACGAATATTTTGTCTCCAATTTTCATGAACTCTTTCAGTAAGAGCAACCAATATGCTATTTTTATTTGGGAAATGATAGTAGATTGAAGGTAATGCTATTCCAGTTAAGTCAGAAATTTCGACCAGATTAATATCGTTTATTTCTTTTTCTTTGAGCAAAGCTTCCATACAATCTAAAATTTGATTGGTTCTTTCTATTTGCCTTTGCTGAGGCGCACGAATGCGTTTTACACGAATATTATTCACTACAGATCACCACATATAAAACTTCACAACCTACTGATGAAAGTCTACTTTAGATTAACACTTTGTCCAAACTAATATTTTTTATAGATCTTTTCAGTAAATTTATTCACCTTTAAGCCTATTGACTGTGTAATTCTTAAAAAAGAATGATTCACATGAGTTATATAGGGCTTATTTTAACACCTCAATAAGCAAAAACAAATATAGCTTAATAAAAGAATAATTAAAATTAAAACTAATAAGTATTTAATATATATAAATATTTTAAATTAAAATCATGTACATTTTACAACTAAACTATAATAAAAATAGTTTAAGCTTTATAATCTCTAAGAGTTTTAAAGGAAATTTAAGTAATTTTTGTTTTAGAACTAAAAAATACTCTAGATAAAAAATTTAGATTTCCACCTGTTAGAAGATGCATACGGAGCTAGAAATGGAATTTATACTCAAACATGTTACAGAATTCTCTGTAACTTTATTTCCTAAGAATTTACATCTACATCTTCAAAAAGATGGCTTTTTATTAATCCGTAATTTTTGGGATAACAATCAAGTTAAATATATAAAAAAGAATAATTATTTTAAATTTGATGTAATTAGTAGCTTAGTAGAGATGGATACAATTTTAGAGAAGAATTTAATTTTATATAAAGTACAGTTAGATTTAATAAGGTCAATCAAAACTAATTGTAATTCAGAAATTTATATAAAAGATTTCAATTTAAAACACACATCTAATAATGCTCAAAAATTTATGAGTTATATTGAAAGGTTTAACCCACAGGATATGAATAAGCCTGAAGTGCTTTCCTCAGTAAAATGTATAACTAATTTTAATAATTTAGACAGCCTTGATTTTGATTTATTACTCGGAAGTCATAAATGGGAAGATGATCTAGATGCTTTTAGGCTCAGTTCAGATTTATCGGTAAAAGCTTCTATAAACTCAACAGACCTAGCCTTTATCTCTACGCAATTGCTTTATAAACTTTCCTCAAACACCTAAAAATCGGTCATTAAGTAAAGTGTCTAAGATCAGTGGCGGTAGTTTATATCTCAAGTTTAGCCATATAAACTACTTCACTTAAGTTCAAAAAGAATTCTAATTTAGGCCTAAATAGTCTTCTAATTTTTCGAAATTATGTTGCCAAAGTCCATTACCAGTTTTCGGAAAAATTGACCTAAAACCTATAATTTTTTGAACACGTGCAGGTAAATTTCTGACAATTTCTAGATCTATTGAAAATGGATAAGTTTCTTCAGGAGTAAAATATCCTGGAATCATTGGCAATGAAGTACCCCGTCTATATTCATTACCAGTTTTATTTTCACCGCCAGAATGGATAACCTTACCTTCCCAAATTAGCATATCGCCTGCTTTCATGAGAGCGGGAATAGTCTCTTGGTGTCTAAAGCGTTCTTCATCAGACATTTCAAAATTATCCCATTCATGACTACCTGGAACTACACGCGTAGCTCCATTTTCTTCAGTAAAATCTGTTAAGGCTATCATGCAATTTGTAGTAACACAGGGTCCTTTTTTACCCATCTCAATAAAAGCGGGGAAATTCTCTAAATCTCGGTGTAATGGTTGGGCTGCGTTAAGAGCATCAAAAATTGTTTGTAAATCTACTTTTTTAGTTCCATAACCATGTAACTCTCCTCATCCTTAAATATTTCTTACCACTAAATTATATAAATTATGGTTTAGTTATAAACTAAATATCATCAATTTTTATAAAAAGCCAAATAAACCACATCAAATATAGTTTAATATTTATAACTCTCTTATTCTTTATATTTTTTTAAAGATTTACTTTCTCACTTATCAATTAAGGCTAACTTTTTATATTTATTGTGATAATGAATAGACTTCTCGAGTCTTTATTTTCATATTCAATTGTACCTGAATGAGCTAAAACAATGGCTTGCACGACTGCTAAGCCCAGCCCCGTTCCACCTAAAGCTTTATTTCTGGACTGCTCTACTCTATAAAAAGGATTGAATAACTCTTTTTGATATTCAAGTGGAATTCCCGGTCCTTCATCTAGTATTTCTAATGTCCATTGGTCTTGTTCAACTGACGACTTAATTTTTAGAACTCCAGAGTTTGAGTATCTAACAGCATTATCAATCAAAGCGATTAAAACTTGTTCTATACGTCTTGAATCGCATCTTACAAAATCATGTGAAATGTCGTAATCAATAGTAATCTTTGCTTGTATTAGCTTTTCCTCAAACATCTGTACTACTTTTTCAATACATGTTAAAAAATCAACTGACTCAATATTTAATCTAAGCTGTTTATTTTCAAATAAACTCAATGTTCTCAAGTCTTCTACTAGATGTGACAGCCCCTCTACTTGATTCAATAAACTTCGGATTAGCTCTGGTTCAGCGTTAAAAACTCCATCAACGATGCCTTGTAATCTACCTTGTAAAATTGTGATAGGCGTTCTTAATTCATGAGCAATAGCAGCATTCCATACTTGTGCATTTTGCACAGAACTTTCAAGCTTTTGAGCCATATCATTAAAATTTAAAATTAATGTATAAATCTCTGTAGAATGGACTTTTTGATCATTTGCTCGGGCAGACAAATCACCCTCACTAATTTTATTCGCGGCATCTGCCAATGAATTGATAGGCACAATAAATCTTTTTGCTAACTGCATTCCAATAATTAAAGAAATAATTGAACCACATAAAATGACTGTACCTAGCCAAATCCAGTCAATAAAATGAAAATCAGTAAAGTCTCCTTGCAGCGAACTTAATGAAATCCAGTCATGATCAATTGCATACTTATAAACTACATAGCCTAGAAATACAGACAATAAAGTGATGCTCAAATTCACCATACTAAAAGCAATAAAAAATTGCTTATTAATCCCTAATTTATTTTTCATTGTCGTATCTCAACTTACAGTATGTCGGCTTGTTTCTGTCCAATCCTATTATTCTTGGGGATGATCTAATCTATACCCGACACCACGGACATTAATTAGCATCTGTTCAAGCCCATATTCCTCTAATTTTTTTCTTAATTTACTGACGTGGCTATCCACTGTTCTTTCTAAAGCATCGCTGTCTGGCAAACATTGACTCATCAATTCTCCACGCGTAAATACTTTATGTGGCTGATTAATCATCAAAAGTAATATTTTATATTCAGTTAATGTCAAGTTAAGTAAGGTCTTCTTTTCCATCTGATTGATATAAGCACTATGAATCTCAGTATCGATTTCAATATTTTTATAAATCAGATTTTTGATAACCGTTTTTTTATTCTGATGGGTTCTTCTAAGAACAGCCTGAACACGTGCAACCACTTCATTTGGATTGAAAGGCTTAACCACAAAATCATCTGCGCCGATTCGCAAGGCCATCACTTTATCTATATCTTGATCTAATGCAGTCAGCATAATGACGGGCGTTTGTGCTTTTTGACGAATTTTACTGAGTACTTCCCAACCATTAAGTTCAGGTAATTTAATATCAAGTAAGATTAAATCAATTGTTTGTGACGCATGAATTTCTATAGCCTGTTTACCATTCATTGCCCGAATAACTCTCATGCCTTCACGTTTTAAATATTGTTCAATAATGTCACCAATATCGTATTCATCTTCTACAACAAGAATTTGTTTATCACGACAATCAAAAGAAAATGAAGCTTCGAACATAGATAAATCATCGAAAAATTTCAGACAAACATCATAATACGCTTATTTATGTGCTGATCTCCACACTTTTTCCACATTTCAAAGATCTTGATTACACACTTACCCAAAATAATAACAACATCAAAAACTCCATAGGGTTGGACAGTATGCAAAAGCATTTTTTACTTCCATTATTTTTGTCTATTGGACTGGTTGTCCAAGGTTGTAGTTCCGAAGAAGCTAAACAACCAGAAGTACCATCGGCGAAAGTCAGTGTATTAAGTCTTAAGCCACAATCCATTAATTTTAGCGAGAATCTCCCAGCTCGCGTTCAAGCCTTCCGTACTGCTGAAATTCGTCCGCAAGTCGGCGGTATTATTGAAAAAGTATTATTTACTCAAGGTAGTGAAGTTAGAGCGGGTCAAGCCCTCTACAAAATTAATGCTGAAACTTTTCAGGCTGATGTAAACAGCAATAAAGCTTCTCTCAATAAAGCCGAAGCTGAAGTCGCACGTTTAAAGGTCCAGTTGGAACGCTATGAACAACTTTTACCAAGTAATGCGATTAGTAAACAGGAAGTCAGTAATGCTCAGGCTGAATATCGCCAAGCTTTAGCTGATGTCGCGCAAATGAAAGCTTTACTGGTACGTCAAAATCTTAATTTACAATACGCAAAAGTACGCGCTCCCATCTCTGGACGTATTGGGCAATCATTTGTGACCGAAGGTGCACTAGTCAGCCAAGGTGACACAAATACTCTTGCTACAGTGCAGCAGATTGACAAAGTTTATGTGGATGTAAAGCAGTCTATTGGTGAATATGAACGTTTACAGGCTGCACTACAAAGCGGTGAGTTGTCTGCCAATAGTGATAAAACCGTTCGTATTTCTAATAGCCAAGGTCAGTTCTACAATGTTAGCGCAAAGATGCTATTTGAGGATATCAATGTAGATCCTGAAACAGGCGATGTCACCATTCGTATTGTAGTAAACAATCCTGAACGTAAATTACTTCCTGGAATGTATGTGCGTGTCAATATTGACCGAGCATCAGTCCCTCAAGCCCTTCTTGTACCAGCTCAAGCGATCCAGCGTAATAACAATGGTGATCCACAGGTTTATGTCATCAATGCTAAAGGCTCTGCAGATATTCGTCCAATTGAACTTGGGCAGCAATATGAACAGTTCTACTTAGTGAATAAAGGGCTCAAAGTAGGTGACAAAGTCATCGTTGAGGGAATTGATCGCATTCAACCTAAACAAAAGCTTGAAATAACGAATTGGAAAGCACCTGTTACTAAAGGAGCTCAATGATGTTGTCACAATTTTTTATTCGTCGCCCTGTATTTGCATGGGTGATTGCGATTTTCATTATCTTGTTTGGGCTACTTAGTATTCCCAAACTCCCCATAGCACGTTTCCCTAGTGTCGCGCCTCCACAGGTCACCATTAGTGCTGTTTATCCAGGTGCTACTCCGAAAACAATTAATGACAGTGTAGTGACACTGATTGAAAGAGAACTATCCGGCGTTAAAAACTTACTTTATTACAGCGCAACCACCGACACTTCGGGTATGGCTCAAATATCGGCTACCTTTAAACCAGGTACAGATGTCGATATGGCTCAGGTTGATGTACAAAATAAAATTAAAGCCGTTGAAGCTCGTCTTCCTCAAATTGTTCGTCAACAAGGTCTACAAGTCGAGGCGACATCATCTGGCTTCTTAATGTTAGTGGGTATTAATTCACCTACCAATCAATATTCTGAAGTTGATCTGAGCGATTACCTTGTCCGAAATGTCGTTGAAGAGTTAAAACGTGTTGAAGGTGTTGGTAAAGTTCAATCTTTTGGTGCCGAAAAAGCCATGCGTATTTGGGTAGATCCAAATAGGTTAGTTTCATATGGTCTTTCAATCAGTGATGTAAATGCGGCAATTCGTGAAAATAATGTCGAAATCGCTCCTGGCCGTTTAGGTGATTTACCTGCTGAAAAAGGACAACTTATTACGGTTCCTTTATCTGCCCAAGGACAATTGAATGACGTTGAACAATTCAAGAATATCAGCTTAAAAAGTAAGATCAACGGTAGTGTCATTAGACTTTCTGATGTCGCGAATGTTGAAATTGGTTCACAAGCATATAACTTTGCTATTTTAGAAAATGGTAAACCAGCAACCGCAGCAGCCATCCAGCTTAGCCCTGGCGCAAATGCTGTAAAAACTGCTGAAGGTGTCAGAGCTAAAATTGAAGAATTAAAAGTTAATTTACCGGAAGGTATGCAATTTAGTATTCCTTACGATACTGCTCCATTTGTCAAAATATCGATTGAAAAGGTAATTCACACATTACTTGAAGCCATGGTTTTGGTCTTCATTGTGATGTATCTATTTCTTCATAATGTCCGTTATACGCTCATTCCGGCAATTGTTGCTCCTATTGCATTGTTAGGAACATTTGCAGTCATGCTGATTGCAGGTTTCTCAATCAATGTACTCACCATGTTTGGTATGGTGCTCGCCATCGGTATTATCGTCGATGATGCGATTGTTGTCGTAGAGAATGTCGAACGAATTATGGCGACTGAGGGCTTACCTCCCAAGGAAGCGACCTCTAAAGCCATGAAAGAAATCACCAGTCCAATTATTGGGATTACCTTGGTACTCGCTGCTGTATTTTTACCGATGGCTTTTGCCAGTGGTTCGGTCGGAATCATTTACAAGCAATTTACGCTGACCATGTCAGTGTCGATCTTATTCTCTGCACTGTTAGCATTGATTTTAACCCCCGCACTTTGTGCGACAATTCTTAAACCAATTGATGAACATCATCAGAAAAAAGGATTCTTTGCATGGTTTGACCGTACTTTTGATAATCTCACTAAAAAGTATGAAATCATTCTCTTTAAGGTCATCAAACACTCCATTCCAATGATGGTGCTCTTTATCATTATTACAGTTGCGACTTTTGCTGGAATGAAATATTGGCCAACTGCATTTATGCCCGAAGAAGATCAAGGTTGGTTTTTAACCACCTTCCAACTTCCATCTGATGCTTCTACTGAACGAACTAAAAGTGTCGTGAAAGAGTTTGAAGCAAGCATTCAAGACAATCCGGATGTTAAAAGCAATACATCAATTTTAGGTTGGGGTTTCGGTGGTTCAGGTCAGAACGTTGCCGTTGCCTTTACAACACTAAAAGATTTCAAGGACAGAACATCTTCAGCATCTGAAATGACCAACTCAATTAATCAAACAATGGCACATAGTAAAGAAGGAACATCAATGGCTGTTCTACCTCCAGCCATTGATGAGTTAGGTACGTTCTCTGGCTTTAGTCTTCGATTACAAGACCGAGCGAACTTAGGTATGCCTGCATTGCTTGCTGCCCAAGATCAATTAATGGAAATGGCTGCCAAAAATAAAAAGTTTTATATGGTTTGGAATGAGGGCCTCCCTCAAGGAGATAGTATTTCTCTAAAAATTGACCGAGAAAAATTAAGTGCTCTGGGTGTTAAATTCGCTGATGTTTCAGACATTATCTCAACATCAATGGGTTCGATGTATATCAATGACTTCCCAAATCAAGGTCGCATGCAGCAAGTGATTGTGCAGGTTGAAGCAAAATCACGTATGCAATTAAAGGATATTTTGAATCTTAAAGTAATGGGTGCCAGCGGCCAGTTGGTGTCTTTATCAGAAGTTGTGACTCCTCAATGGAACAAAGCACCCCAACAATACAACCGCTACAACGGACGTCCATCTTTAAGTATTGCGGGTATTCCTAACTTCGATACTTCATCTGGTGATGCAATGCGTGAAATGGAACAACTCATCGCAAAATTACCAAAAGGGATTGGCTATGAATGGACTGGTATTTCTCTCCAAGAGAAACAATCAGAATCACAAATGGCATTCTTACTTGGATTATCGATGCTCGTTGTGTTCCTTGTACTCGCAGCTCTTTATGAAAGCTGGTCAATTCCGCTATCTGTCATGCTAGTTGTGCCATTAGGTATTTTTGGAGCGATCATTGCCATTATGTGCAAAGGGCTGATGAATGATGTGTTTTTCAAGATTGGCCTGATTACGATCATTGGTCTTTCCGCCAAGAATGCAATTTTGATTGTTGAATTCGCCAAGATGCTCAAAGAAGAAGGAATGAGTTTAGTTGAAGCTACTGTTGCCGCAGCAAAACTTCGCTTACGTCCTATTCTCATGACTTCCCTTGCCTTTACTTGTGGTGTTGTGCCTTTAGTCATTGCATCAGGAGCAAGTTCTGAAACACAACATGCGCTTGGAACTGGCGTGTTTGGCGGCATGATTTCAGCAACAATTTTGGCAATTTTCTTTGTACCGGTGTTCTTTATCTTTGTACTAGGTGCGGCCGAAAAACTGTTTTCTTCCAAGCAGAAAATTAAATCTTAAATGAAATAAAGCAAGGGAAATTAAAGAATTTCCCTTGTTCCTCTTATATCTAAATTTATTCTATTATTTGGAGAAAAGCATGTCTAAGTCGGCTGTTTTATCTCGTGGATTTATGATTTCCACACTTTCAATTACTTTAACTGCATGTATAAGTATGCAATCGCCTCAACCGGCTGTTAAGTCTGATATTCCACAAAATTTCGCTGAAACTTATGCTGGTCCTTCAATTGCTAACCAAGGCTATAAAACTTTCTTTTCCGATCCTCGTTTATTGGAAGTCATTGAAATAAGCTTGAATAATAACCGTGATTTACGTACAGCAGCGTTAAATATTGAGCGTGCCCAGCAGCAATACCAAATTACTAAATATGATCAACTTCCAACCATTGGTGCAACAGCAAACGCCATTAGGCAAGTTAACCCATCTGTAGATCCTAACAATCCTTATTCTACATTTCAGGTAGGATTAGGTGTAACAGCGTATGAGCTAGATTTTTGGGGTCGTGTTAAAAGTCTTAAAGATGCGGCATTAAATAACTACCTTGCAACACAAAGTGCTAAAGACTCAACTCAAATTAGTTTGGTGAGTCAAGTTGCACAAGCGTGGTTAAACTATTCGTTTGCAACAGCAAACTTAAACCTTGCGCAGCAAACCTTAAAAGCTCAACTTGATTCATACAATCTCAACCAGAAACGTTTTAACGTCGGGATTGATAGTGAAATACCTTTACGCCAAGCCCAGATTTCAGTCGAAACAGCACGTAATGATGTCGCAAACTACAGAACTCAAGTTTCACAAGCACAGAACTTGTTAAATCTTTTGGCTGGACAAGCGATTCCATCAAAACTACTTCCGACTCAGTCGGTTAAAACGATTACTCAAGAAAAGAATTTTTCAACAGGCTTAAGTAGCGATTTACTACAAAACCGTCCAGACCTAAAAGTAGCTGAATATCAACTTCGTGCAGCTGGTGCCAACATTGGCGCTGCAAAAGCCCGCATGTTTCCGACCATTACACTCACAGGTTCAGCTGGATATGCATCAACGGAACTGAAAGACTTATTTAAATCTGGCGTCTTTGCATGGTCAGTTGGTCCTAGTATAGACCTGCCTATTTTTGACTGGGGAACGCGTAAAGCCAATATTAAGGTTTCAGAGATCGACCAAAAGATTGCACTTTCTGAATATGAAAAAGCGATTCAGTCTTCTTTCCGCGAAGTCAATGATGCCTTAGCAGCCCATGCTCATATCGAAGAACGTTTAAATGCCCAGCGCCGTTTAGTGTCTGCAACCGATACCAATTATAAACTCTCTACTGCCCGCTTTAGAGCCGGGATTGATAGTTATTTGACTGTTTTGGATGCTCAGCGTTCTGCATATTCGGCTCAACAAGGTTTACTGATTCTCGAACAAACCAAATTAAATAATCAAATTGAACTCTATAAAGCCTTGGGTGGAGGGTTAAATAAATAACCTATTCTCAAAAAATCTTTAAAGGCTAATTAGGCATCATCATTAGCCTTTAAATTTCATATTTTTTCTAAAAAGGACGATTAGAAATTTGTTTTTCGCATATTTAATTCAGTTGAGTTGAATTTTGCCCTGCCTTATTTATGAGGTCTATTTATGAAAATACTAATATTCCCCCTACGCCAATCCCTATGTATTCTCAGCCTATTTAGTATAGTAGTTACAAGTGGCTGTCAGTTGGTGAGCTTGAAAAAACAGACACTTCATACCACTATTTCAAACGAACGTAATAGTATTCTCACCCAAAAAAAATTAAGTGAAGCCAGCCTAAATGTTTTATATATGTCTGGTATGGATGCAAAAATTTGCATGCAAACTCCAGAAGCATGTATTGCTGATTTAGAGAAAATTCCTCAAATTCAGGGAGATCAATTATTATCTACTGCCAGTGAACTCTATCTCTCAAAAGCTTTAGCTCTTTCGGAGTCTTATGATTGCAAAACCAATAATAATGTAAATGCTAAAGCTGAAGAAGCAAACAATGGGGACTGTTTGGAACAAGAACTTCACGCTTTAGATAAAACTATTCGCTATAGCTATGCTTATTTATTTAAGTCGTCTCGCGAACCTCAAGATCGTATTTTTGATAATCGACAAGTACAAATTCGAGATTTTTATAATCAAGCACTCAATCAATTAGTGAATGTGTATAGTGAAAAGAATACTTCCGCAACAATTCCTTCCGAGATAAAAATTGGTAAAAGTACATATACGATTGATATTGAGTCCTATCAAAAATTACAAGGCAAAAAACTTGAAAAATTCACTTCAAGCTACAACATGAATTTTTCTGGTTTAAGAAGTATTAACCGTCGTGATGGTTTTGGTTCAGATTTTGTTGCGGTTTTACACTCTAATGAAGACCCATCTCAAAAAGAGAACCCTTATATTCTTGATCCATTAGCTTACAACTACCCAAATGGCATCAATCCCAATATTCATAAAGCCCATTATCTCGCTTCTACTCTTGTGGCCGAACCACAAAATAAAATAACGACCCAAAGTGACATATTGAATAGTCCAGATTTCAAAATAAAAATCTATGACCCTTACAATGTCGAAAAAATTAATATTGCGGGCAAAGAATACTCACTGGCAGCAAATTTTTCTGCACCTTATGGTTTATGGCTGGCCGAAAATAATCTAGGTGCGGCTGCATATTTGACACTGATTGACCGCAATCAACGATTAAACATGCCGCATTTATATATGCTTGAACCCTATAATCCAAATAAAAAAGTAATTGTATTGGTTCACGGGCTTGCCAGTAGTCCAGAAGCATGGATTGCAGTAACCAATGAAATTATGGGAGATAAAACGTTACGTGAAAATTATCAAGTTTGGCAAATCTTTTACTCAACCAATATGCCTATTTTGGAAAGTCGTTTTCAAATTTACGCATTATTGAAGCAAGCATTTGGATCTCTTAATCCTCAAGATCCAGCTGCCACTAATGCTGTTTTAATTGGTCATAGCATGGGAGGAATTATTAGTCGGCTTTTAGTGAGTAATGCTGATATTTTAAAAGAAGCCTTACCTATGATGAGTAACTATGAACAAGCACGTATGAGAAAACATCCTGTAATTGGCGAACGTTTAAAAATGGAACCCATTCCAAACTTTGATCGCGTCATTTTCCTTGCGGCTCCGCATCGGGGGACAAACTATGCCGATCGTTGGTTCACTTTAACTGCACGTAAAATTATTCGATTACCCTCTACATTTTTAAAAACCTTAACTGATACATTGATAAGTAATGACGACGACCTTAAAGACTTTGTAAGAACTATCAATAATAAACTTCAAAATGGCCCTAGCGATCTGAGTAATAAATCTGAGTTTATGGAACTCACCTCAGGCATAACCCCTAAAGAAGGTCTAGTTTTTCACTCTATTATGGGCAATATCACCAAAAGCGATGATCCAAACACCATTACAGACGGTATCGTTCCCTATAAGAGCGCTCATTTGGAGGGGGCTATTTCAGAAAAAGTCATTAAAGGTGGGCATTCAATCCAACTAAAACCTGAAACAGTATTAGAACTTCGTCGTATATTGAGCCAACATTTAATAAATCATAGTTTAAATGATCAGAAAAACTAAATATAAAAAAGCTAAAGTGAAATCACTTTAGCTTTTTTTCTATCTATTGTTTAGTTTCTTCTATCCGTTTACGAATTTCTTCTCGCCATTTTACGGCGTTTTCTTGTTGTTTATTCAGCAGGACGCCGAGCATATAAGCGGTCACTGCTGCACCAATTAAAGCAATTCCACTTTCATAAATAATATCTATGACGAACTCTAAAACGCCTTCTGACAAAAAGTCTAAAGTACCAGAAAATTTAAGGAGTTTAGCGATTGCTACTACAACAATTCCTAAAAGTGCTCCAGTCCATAAAAATATTTTGTGGATATTAATAGGCGCTGTGACTTGGTCAATTTGGTCAGGATATTTTCGATAGTACTCAACTTCATCTTCTGTCACTTTGGCAGATGACTTAAATAGTAATTTAATAAAAAGTGTATCTTGATCAAGTTTTGAATTTTTCTTCATAGATACCGTACTTTATAAATTTTCTAATCTTTTATCTTACCTATTGTTGTTCACTACGCAACTACTCCTTAGAAGATCTAGCCATTTATAGAGAGCTTTAACACCCTCTATATTCACATTTTTATTAAGTATTAAATTTAGCTTAGCCCATTTAAAATCATTAATACCGTTTGCTCCATTTGCTTTTGTCTATGTTGATCAGTGACGCCTTGAATACTGAACGCCCAATAAGCTTCAAATAAACAAACAATGACATAGGCCGCTGAGCTAATCGCCTCTGGAGGTGCTTTTGTATATTCTTGTGCCAATTGATTTTCAAAATCCGGAAGCCAATGCTTTGTCCAAAGTGTATGGAGCATTTGCTGGATAAACGGATTTCTCGCACTTTGAGCAACCAGTTCGAACCAAACGATTAAATCATCTTGAGTCCGATACACTTCCGGTGTGAACATCATTATAATTCGTTCGCTCAATGGTTTCCCACTAAAACGATGAATAATTTCAGTCCCCATTTTCGAAATGTAATGTTCAATGAAAGCGTTCATTAACTCTGAACGTGACGAAAAATAATGATGTACTAGAGTACGTTGCATGCCTGAAGCTTCAGCTACTTTGGCAAAAGTAATTCCTTCGAGTCCTTCCCTCGCCACTACAGAAACAGCCGCTTGAAGAATTTCATAAGACCTTTCCTGTGCTTTACTCGGCCTTCCTATTTTGTTTTCCATTATCGCCATAAATAAAAAGTAGTTTACTAATTAATCATAACATATTATTTTACTGACATGACAGTCAATTAATTACAAGGAAGTCTATTATGAAAATTCTCGGTCTAGATGCCGGCAGTGAAACGGAAGCTACGGCATCAAAAATCCTAACAAACAATGAAATGACACATGCCGCTATTTTGGAAATTGTAAATATTTGCGGGCTGGTTGCCTGTATTGTATTAGCACTTATTGGCTGGATGTACGGCGCAAAATTTCTCAAGAAAAAGAATATATTGCTCGGCTTAGAATGTTGGATCGTTGCTTTCTCTGCCACTAACTTTGTTGCTTACATGTTGACTGCTTGGAATGTTAATCTTTCAATTACTATGTTTCTTGATTCATTCTCACGTAGTTTCGGTATGCCAATTATTGCCGTGCTTGGCCTGATGGCTCTGACCCATAATTACAAACCTTCTCCTCTTAAGGAGTTTCTATTATTCGCATTTTCATTTGCCGGCACTTTTGTTGTTTTTCTGGCGGATTTCTTTGACGAAATACGTCCATATTTTTACATAGTTATGTGGGTAATTCTGGTGATTTACCTTTGTTACTTCATTATTTGTTTGGTACGTGCCAGAGAGATCGTACATGCTTTGGCTACTACATTAACAGTTATAAGCAGTCTATCGATAGCTATCGTATATGACTTCTTCCCTATACCTGGCGATGACAACCATATGATTTTTATGACTTTGGCTTTTATTACTTGGGGGTTCTCTATTATTCAATTGTATTACGCATATACAGCCCTAGAGCGATCACAAAATGTTTCTATGCAATCTTTTGTTCCTGCTCGCCAGTAAAAACATAGCAAATGCATTGTTTTTAAAAAGGATTAAAACCAGTGCTCTAGCACTGTGAAATGATATAGAAGGATAACGAATGAATTATTCAGATAAACAAGTGATGAGTGGCAACCCTGAATCAATGCCATTTCGTCTTTTAGGTGGCTGGATAGAACAGCCTAGCGACCTTCAACCGGAACTGGAAGGTTCTGTTAGTGCAGATGTTATTGTGGTCGGTGCTGGTTTTGCCGGGTTGTCGACAGCTCTTGAACTCACTGCTCGTGGTGCAAAAGTCATCGTACTTGAGCAAGAGTTCGGTGGTTTCGGTGCCAGCGGCCGTAATGCTGGCTATCTGCTCGGTAGTATGGGAATTGAATTCGAAGTGTTCGCCAAGCGCCTCGGCGTTGATCGTGCAAGGCAGTTTGTTAATTTCTACGATGAGGGTGTGACCTATGTTGAAAAGCGTCTAGTCGAGTTAGGCATTGATTGTGATTACAATCCTTCTGGCATTATCCGCGCTGTCATAGATCCTTCGCAGGAAAAATGGCTACGCCGCAGTATGAGAGTTGGTGAAGAACTAGGGTCCCATACTCGCTTTGTAGATCAAGCTGAAATGCGTGCTCGTGGGATTCCACCAGCTTTTCTGTTTGGTAGCGAACAGCGCGGCGGCACGCTAAACCCAGGTAAATACGTGAGTGGTTTACGCCGTGCAGCCATACAGGCAGGTGTTAAGATTTATGAGAAAACACCAGTGCTCTCTTATAACGAAGGACCAATCATTACATGCAAAACCGCTCGTGGTAGTGCCAGCGCACCCATCATGGTGTTAACCACAAATGCTTTCACACCTCAGTTGGGATTGCTGCGTGATAAAGTTGCGCCAATACGGGTTTCGGCAATTGAAACCCACCAATTATCTCCAAAGCAATTGGAGTCTCTGGGTTGGCCTGGCCGAGAAGGTATTATTACACCGCACCTCATGATGGAAAGTCATCGTCTTACTGCCCACAACACAATGGTGTTGACAGTTAAGAAGTTGAATTATGTTTACGGTTCAAAAACTCCAAACGTACCAGATCACGACGCCTATGCTGCACTGGCACAGACATTACGTGAGCGTCATCCCACATTGAAAGGTCTTGGCATTAAGCACTGCTGGAGTGGTTACGTTAGTGTGGCTTATGACTTTTTGCCTGTAGTTGGATCAACTGGACCACATCAAAATATTATCTATGCAGCGGGCTGTACGGGACATGGGCTTGCGACTCAGTCACTCATGGGACAGCTCCTTGCCGAGAAAATTAAAGGAGTAGAAAATCCTATTCTGAAGAACTTATACCACAAGACTCCTTCTACACTACCTGAACCACTCCAGTGGTGTGTATTTAAAACAGGTTTCAAGGCAGCAGCCTTCCATGATCGTCTAACTGACCGCAAAGCGCTTGCTGCTAAAAAGGATTCATAGGGCTAAGCATTTGTTAGTACCGTAAATAATTAATGGGCTACATTCTTGTAGTCCATTTTAAAAATCTCCTCTAAGCCTAGCTTTAAATATTGCCCTATCTAAGCCCATGATCAATTCAAACAGTGATTTCGACTCAACGCATTCGTTATTTTTTGATATCAAAATTTATTAATTAGAATAAAAAGGATAGTAATTATTGTGACTAAAAACAATCGAGGCAAACGTGGTCGGCCTGCCAATCTAACACTTAGCCAAACGATAATCGATGCAGCATACGAACTATTTGTAGAATTAGGTTTTAAAGCAGCGACATTGAACATGGTCGCCCAACGTGCAAATATTTCTAAGCTGAGTATTTATAGACACTTCGAGAATAAAGAAGCCCTTTTCAGCGCGGTTGTCGCCACCCGCTGCCAACATTTTGCAACTCATGCTTTTCTAAAAGATCTCGATGGTTCAGCCGAAGAACAGCTTATGTCAGTGGGATCATCTCTACTTTGTACTCTATTGAGCTCGGACTTCCGTAGTCTTGAGACTATGATCATAGCTGATAGGACAAACCAAAAAATTTTAAGCAAACTACATTACGAAGTCGTGTTCGTTCATGTCATTAGACAAATTGAGGCACTACTCCGTCGGTTACACATGAAGAAGGTTCTAAACGTGCCGTATCCTCTTCAGTCCGCCCACTTGTTTGTTGCGCTTTTCAAAGGATCCAACCTCCGGATTATTGCACGTTTCGATGATGCAAAAGCAGAAGACGATAACACAATTAAATCCTACTGCCGCTCAGCTGTCGACATGTTCATCGCTACTCATAGTGGTAGTGGCTAAATAGGCTGTTTATTTTATCAGTTATAAGATGGGTAATATTTCAATCTATTTAGAGTACAAAAAAGTTATTTTAACGTACTAATTATTTGTCCTAAAATTTTAATATTCTTATGTAATTTAAAGAAAAATATAAACACTATCGTTTAATGAACAATCTACTTTATATAAATATTAATATGTATAGTAAATTATAATTAGATCAAAAATTATCTTTTATAATGTTTAAAATAGTTTTCTTTTGAAAGTTAACTTTGTTTTTATACATTTTACTACTCTAAATAAGTTTTTTGGGAATGAGAAAAAAGACAAACATCTCATCTTTTCTGACCTTATTTATATATAAAGACTACGCTAGATAATTCTCCGCTTAGATGTTATTGCAGATGCTCAAGTGGTGCTTAATTTGCCTACTCCGCTATAGACTTATTATTAGAGATAACCATAATAAACAAGAGACCAGCTAGTGGTCTCTTTTTTTTATTTTATTAGATCGCTTCTCTGGTCATTTCACCATTTACAAGTCTTAAAATCTGGAATGGGTTGCTGTCTTTTAAGGCTTCCGGCAACAAACTTTGTGGATAGTTCTGGTAACACACCGGACGTAAGTAACGGTCTATTGCCAAGGTTCCAACCGAGGTGCCTCTAGCATCAGAAGTCGCTGGGTATGGCCCGCCGTGTACCATGGCATCACATACTTCAACACCCGTTGGGTAGCCATTTATAAGTAATCGGCCAGCTTTTTCTTCTAGCACAGGAACCACATCTGCAAACTCGGTGAAGTCTGCTTCATCGGCAATTAAAGTTGCTGTCAGTTGTCCATTCATACTTTGTAGGGCTTGCACAAGTTGAGCTTTATCTGCTACCTCAATTACCACTGTCGCTGGACCAAAGATTTCTTCTTGTAAAAGCTGATCACCTGCCAATAACAGCTCCACATCAGCTTTAAATAGTTGTGGCTGTGCCTGATTGCCTTGTTGGGTTTGACCTGCCAAGTGTTTAATACCTTGATGCTGGGTTAAATGCTCAAGACCAGCGGTATAGCTTTTTAAGGTGCCTGCATTCAGCATAGTCTGTGCAGGTTTACCGCCCATAATTTCGGTTAGGTTACGAATGAGCTGGCTAAATTCAGCTGATTTAATACCTAAAATTAAACCTGGATTGGTACAGAACTGACCACAGCCTAAAACAACTGAGTCGGCTAAGTCCTGTGCAATTTTTTCACCACGGTTTTTCAAGGCTTCCGGTAACATCAGCATCGGGTTAATACTGCTCATTTCCGCAAAGACTGGAATCGGTTGTGGACGGGCTGCGGCCATATCACATAAAGCACGGCCACCGCGAAGAGAGCCTGTAAAACCTACAGCCTGTATTAAAGGATGCTTAACCAGTGGTTCACCCACACCATTACCGTAGATCATGTTAAATACGCCTTTAGGCATATTTGATTTTTCGACAGCACGTTCGATTGCCTGAGCCACAAAATCTGCTGTCGCCATATGACCACTATGCGCTTTCACCACTACCGAACAACCAGCTGCCAGTGCAGAAGCAGTGTCACCACCCGCAGTTGAAAAAGCGAGTGGAAAGTTACTTGCCCCAAAGACTGCCACAGGGCCAATACCAATTTTAATCTGGCGCAAGTCTGGGCGAGGTAAAGGCTGACGCTCAGGCAAAGCTGTATCAATACGAGCCCCTAAGAAGTCACCACGACGCAACACTTTAGCAAACAGGCGCATTTGTCCACTGGTACGGCCACGTTCACCTTGCAAACGTACAAGTGGCAAAGCAGTTTCTTGCGAGACAATTTCTAGAAAATCTGTTCCTAAAGCATCGAGTTCATCAGCAATGTTTTCTAAAAAAGTAGCACGCTGTTCAGGTGAAGTATGCCGGTAAGTCTTAAAGGCTTGGCTTGCAGCTTCACAGGCCTGATTAATTTCCTGTTCGGTTGCATGGTGAAACTCATAAGGCAAAGCCTCACCCGTTGTTGCATTCACACTTTTCAATAAAGTTGTACTTTGTGCGCTACGTGAACCGCCAATAAAGTTGTGTCCGATGACCATTTTAAATTCCTTAAAGTGTTATAACTGAACCGATCGGTAACTCTGCTTGTGTATGAGCAAGTTTGTTTTTAAGGGGAAGACCGAATTCTTTCATTTCGATTTCAAACTCATCGTTGACTTGTGCCTGAATACCATCGGCAAAAGATAAAGTCGCTGTACCGAAGTAGTGAATATGAACATCCCCTGCTTTTAAGAATTGTTGATACTTAAAGTGGTGATATTCCAGATTTGCCAAGCTATGGCACATATTGTCCTCACCCGACAAAAACTCTTTTTCCCAAATAATTTGTCCATCACGGCGCAAGCGGCTGGTTCCCACTAAATGTTTCGGTAATTCGCCTGTTCGTAAAGCTGGACCAAAACTACAAAAACGTAATTTTGAATGGGCTAGATATAAATAATTACGGCGCTCCATTACATGGTCAGAATATTCATTACCCAGCGCAAACCCGATTCGGTAAGGCTTTAAGTCTTCTCCAATCACATATAGGCCTGCGATTTCAGGCTCTTCGCCACCGTCTTCAGCAAATGGAGGTAAAGGCAACTCCGCTCCCGGTCTCACCACAATTGAACCATCACCTTTATAAAACCATTCTGGCTGCGCACCGATCTGACCTT
The DNA here is from genome assembly GCF_001605885.1 of Acinetobacter lactucae. Taxonomy (GTDB): domain Bacteria; phylum Pseudomonadota; class Gammaproteobacteria; order Pseudomonadales; family Moraxellaceae; genus Acinetobacter; species Acinetobacter lactucae. Next base: position 109,612 of record NZ_LRPE01000009.1, read on the forward strand.
CTGGTGGACGACCCTTTTGTAGTCCCCATTGAAATATCCGCATGGTGTCGGTCACTGAGCTGTCATCGCTTAAATTTTGCTGATGCATTTTGTCGCGTGCTGATGCAGAACCTAAATGAGTTAAACCTGTACCGGAAACTAAACAATGCGTTGGATCTGAATGGTCTAAAGGTGGCAGTACCTTTAAATCTGCTAATAAAGATGAATAATCATAGGTCTCTGATTCAAACCCTAATGTCTCAACTTGTTGCTCTAATGAAACTTTATTGCGGATTGCCAAAAGTGCTAAATCACGAACCGATTGAATATTTTTAACCGGATATGCCATGTTGCCTTCTACTTTGGCAACGGCACGTTGATTTGCACGATTTTCAAATTGAATAATTTGCATGTTTTATTCCTTACAAAGGCTTTTGAATATTCACTGTTTGTGTTTTTTGACGTTCGAGCTTGGCATAGACGATATAAGTCAAAATCAGACCAAAAAGCATGACGATAGATAAGAAATACAAACCTGCAGCCATATTTCCTGTGTATTCTTTTAAAAGTCCGATGCCAAATGGCCCAACATAGCCACCTAAATTTCCGACAGAATTGATTAAGGCAATGCCAGCCGCTGCACTTGCGCCTGTTAAGAAACGGCCCGGTAATGTCCAAAACACAGCAGTTGATGAAAATAGGCAGAACGCAACAACAGCCAAAGCAGCCAACTGCATGACTGGAGAATTTAGCCAAGCACTTAAAAACATTGCGCAAGCGCCTAGTGCGTAGAGAAAACTTAAATGTCCATAGCGATCATTTAGACGATCGGTACTACGTGGAATAATTAATAATCCAATAATTCCAAAAACGTAGGGAATGCTCGATAAGAAGCCAATTTGAAGATCAGTACCACCTCCAAATTGCTTGATAATAGAAGGCAGCCAGAGGTTTAAACCGTAAATACTTAAAGTCACTGGTAGGTAATACAATGCTAATAAAAGTACGCGTTTGTCTTTTAAAGCATGTAATGGATTGGCATGTCGAGTTTGATCGTATTCGGCTTCATCTTTAACAAGTTCATTTTTAAGCCATTGTTTTTGTTCAATGCTTAACCATTTCACTTTATCAATGTTATCTGGTAACCACAGGAATGTTGGTAAAGCCAATAAAACCGCAGGTAAGCCGACTGCAATGAATAACCACTGCCAACCATGTAAGTTTGCAATGCCATCCATCCCAAGTAATAGACCAGCTAAAGGCCCAGCAATCATCATGGCAATGGGTTGTGAAAGCACAAACATTCCCATAATTTTTCCACGATGACGCACGGGATACCACTGAGTGATGAGGTATAAAACTCCCGGGAAAAAGCCTGCCTCCGCTACACCAAGTAAAAAGCGTAATAGATAAAAACTTTTTGGCCCTTCAATGAGCGCCATAGCCATGGTGATTAAACCCCACGTCAACAAAATGCGGGTAAACCATTTGCGGGCACCAAATTTGTCTAAAAGTAAGTTACTCGGTACTTCAAAAAGAAAGTACCCAATAAAGAATAAGCCTGCTCCTAGACCATAGGCTGCATCACCAATTCCGACGTCGGCCCCCATATGCAAATGAGCGAACCCAACAGCGGCACGATCAATGTAGGCCACCAGATATAGTATGACTAATGCAGGTATCAGCTTAAACGTGACCGTCCGTATTACATCCTTTTCGAAATCCATGTTCGACTCCATTTCCTATTATTTACTTATAGAGCATCTTGCTCGTAAATTATCCTTTCAATTTAAAATATAGTAATACTATTTAAATTTCAAACCTTTTAAAAATAAAATTTATGGTGTATTTTTAATTTAATTAGTTCTAATAGTAATACTATATAGGGAAATTTGTATGAATAACAAACAAGTTCTTCGTTCGGCTGCTTGGTTTGGTACAACGGATAAAAATGGCTTTATGTATCGTAGTTGGATGAAGAACCAAGGAATTCCAGATCATGAGTTTCAAGGCAAACCGATTATTGGGATTTGTAATACGTGGTCTGAACTCACACCATGCAATGCCCATTTTCGAAAAATTGCCGAACATGTAAAAAAAGGAATTTTAGAGGCTGGCGGCTACCCTGTTGAGTTTCCGGTATTTTCAAATGGTGAGTCGAATTTACGTCCTACTGCCATGTTTACACGTAACTTAGCCAGTATGGATGTTGAGGAAGCTATTCGTGGTAACCCTATTGACGGTGTGGTGTTACTAACAGGTTGTGACAAAACTACACCTGCATTATTAATGGGTGCCGCAAGCTGTGATATTCCTGCCATTGTAGTAACTGGTGGGCCAATGCTGAATGGTAAGCACAAAGGTAAAGATATTGGTGCTGGTACTATTGTTTGGCAAATGCATGAAGAGTTAAAAGCAGGCAAAATCGATTTAAATGAATTTCTTTCTGCCGAATCTGGTATGTCACGCTCAGCGGGTACATGTAATACCATGGGCACTGCTTCTACCATGGCGTGTATGGCAGAAGCCTTAGGTACTTCTTTACCACACAACGCAGCCATTCCAGCGGTAGATTCTCGTCGTTATGTGTTAGCTCATCTTTCTGGCATGCGTATTGTTGACATGGTTCACGAAGATTTACGTCTTTCTAAAATCCTAACCAAAGAAGCTTTCGAAAATGCCATTAAAGTCAATGCCGCTATTGGTGGTTCAACCAACGCCGTGATTCACTTAAAGGCAATTGCTGGACGTATTGGAGTTGATTTACAACTCGATGACTGGAACCGTGTCGGCCGAGGTATGCCAACCATTGTTGACTTGCAGCCTTCTGGTCGTTTTCTCATGGAAGAGTTCTATTATAGCGGTGGCTTACCGGCCGTGATTCGTCGTATGGGCGAAGCCAATCTCTTACCACATCCACACGCTTTAACCGTAAATGGTCAAGGCATTTGGGAAAATTGCCAGCAGTCACCTATTTATAATGATGAAGTGATTCGGAAAATAGACAATCCAATTCGCCAAGATGGCGGCATGTGTATTTTACGCGGTAATTTAGCGCCTAAAGGTGCGGTGCTTAAACCTTCTGCTGCAACACCTGAACTGATGAAACACCGTGGTCGTGCAGTCGTATTTGAAAACTTTGATGATTATAAAACCCGCATTAATGACCCAGACCTTGATGTCGATGAAACTTGTATTCTAGTCATGAAAAATGCAGGACCTAAAGGCTATCCGGGCATGGCAGAAGTTGGAAATATGGGATTGCCCCCAAAGATTTTAGCCAAAGGAATTACCGACATGGTCCGTATTTCCGATGCACGTATGAGCGGTACAGCATATGGCACCGTGGTTTTACATGTTGCCCCTGAAGCTATGGCTGGCGGGCCTTTAGCCGTAGTTCAAAATGGTGACTTTATCGAACTCGATGCCTATGAAGGAAAACTTCACCTAGAAGTGAGTGATGAAGAACTTAAGCAACGTCTAGAGAATTTAGCGCCTCCAGCTCCACCAAGTTTTATTGGCGGCTACCGCAAACTCTATGTAGAACATGTTCTACAAGCAGACGAAGGTTGTGATTTTGATTTCTTGGTCGGTTGCCGAGGCTCAGAAGTTCCACGCCACTCCCATTAATATTTATTCTTGAAAAAGATGATCTTGTTAAAACACAAGGTCATCTATACCATAGGATATTCAACATGTCGTAATAGTGAAATATGAGTAAAGCTGACTATAAAAATCCTATTCCAAGCAAAAGCCAACATGCATTAATTGTTCAACAATTGGGATTAAAAATTGTTTCTGGTGAAATCTCAGAAAATGAAAAACTCCCGAGTGAAGTTGATTTATGTGAGGAATATAAAATCAGCCGTCCTGTCTTTCGCGAAGCAATCCGTGTTTTAAATGCGAAAGGTTTAACTTACTCAAGACCAAAAATCGGAACTGTAGTAAGGCCTAAAGAAGAATGGCATTTACTCGACCCAGATGTATTGTTTTGGTTGATTCAAACGACGCCTGAACATGAGTTTTTTAAAACCCTTTCTACCGTACGACGCGTTTTGGAACCAGAACTGGCCTATATTGCGGCAAGTACGGCAAACGAAGAAGATATTGAACGCATTAAACATGCCTATGATGGGATGGAAAAAGCGACAACAGTTGAAGAATTTATAGAGCCAGATATTCAATTTCACTTAGCAATTGCTAAAGCAACGCATAATGACTTGCTGGCTTATATGTCGAAAATGCTGGTTTTACCTTTACAACAATCAATTCAGGTCACCAGTCTACGTCCAAATTTACAAGGCCATTCGTTACCGAGACATAAAGCGATTTTAACCGCAATTGAAAATAAAGATCCGCTTTCTGCTCGCCATGCTTCACTTGTTCAGCTGGACGACACCAAAATGGCTTACGATTTAATTAAAAAATAATTTTTATATATTCATTACTTAAAGCCTGATAATTCAAAATAAAGTTATCAGGCTTTTTTATTTATAAATTAGAACACTTTTTTAACTGAGACAGTAAATGTCGAATCAATCGGGTTTGAAATGGGTGCATCGGGTTCACCATTACTATACTTCTTATAGAACCCATCTTTATCCCAAGCTTTGGTATAGGCTAAGCCAGTAGTCCAGCCATCACCTAAATCTTTAATCAGCTCGACTTTCATATCTTGGAAATTAGCTTCCGAGAAATTTTTAATTTTTTCATAGCCATAGTGAGCACCAAAAGTCCAAGACTCATTAATAGGCTGAGTAAAAGTTAGATCTAAATAAGTTGTTCCTCGTGAACGTTTACCTGCTGGGCCACCCATCGTATCGGAGTTATAGCCTGCATAATCTGGGGTATAGGTAATATAATATTTAAGAGTCAAAGGTCCATAACCAATTTGAGGCACAATTTCGCCATAGTTATAACTGGTACTCCCAGTTTCAGGCGTGCTTTCAGCTCCCGGATAGTAATAATAAAAAACCGTCATTCCAGCCGAAAACTTATCGAAAGTTTTGATATAACCTGCATAAACATCCCACTCAACTGAAGCATCTCGCAAATAGTTAGAACTTACATTCGATGCCCAAGTTCCCACAAATAATCCATTCGGATTTGCATAATCTAGACCAATTTGTAATGCAGGCTTGCCCCAAGTTTGTTGAAAACCACGTGAAATGTATTGGCTAGCAAAAGTAATATTCGCACTATACGGAGAAATTTTTTCTTGTTCATTTAATTGTTCAGCATGTACAACACCAGTAGACATAATAAGTGAAGCTATCCCTAAAATTTTTCTCATTCCATAATTCCTTTTACATATTACCTATAGGTTTAAAGTTTTAAAATAACATGATAATTCAATTTAAAACGTATTAAAAAGTTATAAATTTAGATTTCTAGATACTTCTTCTTGATTATAGATCTCTTCAATACAATCTAAGATTTTAGGAATGTATGAACTTTGGTCCATGTTACGCATCGATAGAGAAATGGGACTATAGGCTTCTAAATCCAAGATATTTAAATAAGTTAAATTCTTCATTCCAATGTCACAGGCACTTTCGGGAATAATACATATACCCTCACCCGATGCTACTAAACCGAGTGCCATGTGAATTTCGCGGACTTCAGTCAGTTTGGCAGGAACAAGACCTAATTTGGTAAATAAAGCTTGAATAGTGGTCGAAAAGTTCGGTTTAGGTGTGGTTGGATAAGAAAAAATTGTCTCATTGATAATTTGAGATAAATAAATTCCTGATTCTTGGAACTCACTTAAAGGATGTTTTTTATGAATCGCGAGTTTTAATTTTTCTTTTCGAAGTAAAAGTCTTTTAATGGCTGGGTCACTAATCGGTAAGCGGCCAAAACCTAAATCAATTTTTCCTAACTTTAAAGCTTCAACCTGATCTCGTGTTCCACATTCAATTAGCTCGACATGAATGTCAGGATTTTTTTGTCTAAATAGATAAATGACCTGCGGTAATCGCCCATAAAGAAGCGAACTCACATAGCCAACTTTAACAACATTCTCGACCAGCTTCATTTTTTTAGCCATCGAAGCAGCTTGAGCCGTATGCGTTAAAATTTGAACAGCATGTTGGTAAAAAAACAGCCCTGCCTCTGTCACCTTTAATGGACGTGAGCCTTTCACAAACAAATCAATGCCTAACTCTTCCTCTAGCTTTTTGATTTGACGCGTGAGTGGTGGCTGAGCAATAAAAAGCTTTTCTGCGGCTTTAGTCAGACTTTGTTCTTCAACAACGGTAACAAAATAACGTAGATGTCTTAATTCCATTAATATACCTTTTTAGTATCTTAAAATACCGTTCTATATCTATTTTAGGCTATTACATTCTTCTATGGTATGTAAACAAGTTTGAAATAGTTGAAACTTCATGTATAGAACCATAGAAACCATACTTGTGGATATTCCAACTATCCGTCCTCACCAGTTGTCTGTGACTACCATGCGCACTCAGACTTTGGTGCTCGTTAAAATTACGACCACGGATGGTATTGTAGGTTGGGGTGAAGCGACCACCATTGGTGGACTGAACTATGGTGAAGAAAGTCCTGAAAGTGTCAAAGCCAATATTGATACTTACTTTGCACCATTACTCGCATCAGTTAAAGATTTAAATGTTGCTCAAACACTAAAACTGATTCGTAAGAATATTAATGGTAACCGTTTCGCGAAATGTGCCATTCAGACTGCCCTACTTGATATTCAGGCAAAACGTTTAGGCGTGCCGTTAAGTGAAGTTTTAGGTGGCCGTTTGCGTAATAGTTTACCTGTACTTTGGACGCTCGCGTCTGGCGACACAGAAAAAGATATTGCTGAAGCTCGAAAAATGATTGAGCTAAAACGTCATAACACGTTCAAACTCAAAATCGGCTCACGCCCTTTGCAACACGATGTTGATCATGTGATTGCAATTAAAAAAGCATTAGGTGCAGATATTAGTGTACGTGTCGATGTAAATCGTGCATGGTCAGAGCTGGAATGTATTCAAGGTATTCAACAGCTACAAGATGGCGGAATTGATTTAATTGAACAGCCTTGCGCTATTCAAAATACTGAAGCACTTGCTCGTTTAACGCGTCGTTTTGATGTCGCAATCATGGCAGATGAAGCTTTAACTGGCCCTGACAGCGCATACCGTATTGCAAAAAGTCATGGTGCAGATGTATTTGCGGTGAAGATTGAACAATCTGGTGGTCTGATCGAAGCATGTGAAGTTGCCAAGATTGCAGGCTTAGCTGGAATCGATCTTTATGGCGGTACTATGCTTGAAGGGCCTGTAGGTAGCATGGCTTCTGCTCATGCATTTGCAACCTTTGAAACATTAGCGTTTGGTACTGAATTATTTGGTCCGCTATTACTTACCGAAGAAATTTTGAAAGAACCGCTACGTTACGAAAACTTTGAATTGCACTTGCCAACGGCACCAGGCTTAGGCATTGAAATTGATGAAGATAAAGTTGAAAAGTTACGTCGTTAAGGCAACAGGATAAGGAGTTTCTCATGTTATTTCATGTACGTATGGATGTGCATATTCCACTTGATATGTCAGCCGACAAAGCGAATGAAATTAAAGCCGTTGAAAAGGCTTATTCGCAAGACTTACAACGTCAAGGTAAATGGCGCCACATCTGGCGAGTTACAGGCCAGTACTCAAACATCAGTATTTTTGATGTCGAGAGCAATGAAGAATTGCATAACATTTTACAGGGTTTGCCACTTTATCCTTACATGGATATCGAAGTGATGGCGCTTAATCGTCACCCTTCATCTGTTCGTGATGATGATTCGTAATCCAAAAGAATTTTTTAAATGTGATTTCTGAAGTCTATTTAAAAACTAAGCATATTTTATTCAGAAGGTAACAAGGAACGTGGTAGCAACTATTCGCTAGCAAAATAAAATGCCCGCAAGGCTGCCACCCAAAACCGTATTGCATACTTAAGGAGTTTTAGTATGAACCGTCAACAAATTGATGCGCTTGTAAAACAAATGAATGTCGACACTGCAAAAGGCGAAGTTGATGCACGTGTTCAACAAATCGTAGTGCGCCTTCTCGGGGATTTATTTCAAGCCATCGAAGACTTAGACATCCAACCTTCAGAAGTATGGAAAGGTCTGGAATATTTTACCGATGCTGGTCAAGCCAATGAACTTGGTCTTTTAGCAGCTGGCTTAGGTCTAGAGCACTATCTTGATTTACGTGCAGATGAAGCTGATGCAAAAGCTGGTGTTACGGGTGGCACACCTCGTACCATCGAAGGTCCACTTTACGTAGCAGGTGCGCCTGAATCTGTTGGTTTTGCGCGTATGGATGATGGTACTGAAACAGGCAAAATCGATACCTTAATTATTGAAGGTACTGTGACCGATACTGATGGCAATATCATTGAAAATGCTAAAGTTGAAGTTTGGCATGCCAACAGTTTGGGTAACTACTCATTCTTTGATAAGTCTCAATCTGACTTCAACTTACGCCGTAGTATTTTGACTGATGCTGATGGTAAATATGTTGCATTAACGACTATGCCTGTAGGTTATGGTTGCCCTCCTGAAGGCACGACTCAAGCTCTACTTAACAAGTTAGGCCGTCATGGTAATCGTCCATCTCACGTTCACTATTTTGTTTCTGCACCGGGTTACCGCAAACTTACAACTCAATTCAACATTGAGGGTGATGAGTACCTATGGGACGACTTTGCCTTCGCTACTCGTGACGGTTTAGTGGCAACAGCAGTTGATGTAACAGACCCAGCTGAAATTCAACGCCGTGGTTTAGATCACGCTTTCAAACACATCACTTTTAACATTGAACTTGTTAAAGATGTTGATGCTGCACCTTCAACTGAGGTTGAACGTCGTCGTGCTAGTGCTTAATTGAAAGTATATGTGAGTTAAAAGTTCGCTTTTGACTCACAGCACCTATTCCATTTATTACTACCATTAGGAATTTTAAATAAATTTTTAGCGGTAGTAATACATCACGTTACCTCATGCTCTAAGGTTTCTCACATGATTGACAAAAGTAAGTCCTCACTAAGCGAGGCACTCTCGCAGATTAAAGATGGTGCAACCATTCTGATTGGTGGTTTTGGTACCGCAGGACAACCCGCTGAACTCATTGACGGACTGATTGAACTGGGTGTTAAAGACCTGACCATTGTCAGCAACAATGCCGGTAATGGCGATTATGGTCTGGCGAAACTGCTTAAAGCCGGCTCAGTTAAAAAAGTAATTTGTTCTTTTCCACGTCAGGCAGACTCTTATGTGTTTGATGAACTGTACCGTGCCGGAAAAGTTGAACTTGAAGTCGTACCACAAGGTAATCTGGCTTGCCGTATACAGGCAGCAGGTATGGGATTAGGCGCTGTGTTTACCCCAACAGGCTTTGGAACACTTTTAGCTGAAGGCAAAGAAACCCGTGAGATTGATGGCAAAGATTACGTACTCGAATATCCAATTAAAGCTGACTTTGCCTTGATTAAAGCTTACAAGGGCGACCGTTGGGGCAATCTGGTTTACCGTAAATCTGCACGTAACTTTGGCCCGATCATGGCGATGGCTGCTGATGTCACCATTGCTCAGGTTTCTGAGGTGGTTGAACTCGGTGGTTTAGACCCTGAGCACATCATCACCCCAGGTATCTTTGTACAGCACGTTGTACAAGTACAGCCCGCACAGTAAGCAATAAGGAGAAATAACATGAGCTACCAGAAACTCAGCCGTGACCAGATTGCAAAACGTGTGGCACAAGATATTCCAGATGGCGCCTATGTGAACTTGGGTATTGGTTTACCAACCAAGATTGCAAGCTATTTACCTAACGACAAAGATATTTTCCTTCATTCTGAAAATGGCCTGTTGGCTTTTGGCCCACCGCCAGCAGCAGGTGAAGAAGACCCAGAACTGATTAATGCGGGTAAAGAGTTTGTGACCATGCTTGAAGGCGGCAGCTTTTTTCACCATGGTGACTCATTTGCCATGATGCGTGGAGGTCACCTTGATATTGCAGTGCTTGGTGCCTTTCAGGTTGCAGCAAATGGTGACTTGGCGAACTGGCACACCGGTGCACCGGATGCGATTCCTGCGGTGGGTGGTGCGATGGATTTAGCGGTTGGTGCTAAAAAAGTATTTATCACTACCGACCATGTGACCAAGCAAGGTGAACCGAAGATTGTGGCTGAGCTCACTTACCCAGTTACGGGTAAGCAATGTGTTGACCGTATTTACACTGACCTGTGTGTAATAGATGTGACTAAAGATGGTTTAAAAGTGATTGAGAAAGTGGAAGGTCTTAGCTTTGAAGAGTTACAAGCTTTAACGGGTGCAACTTTGTTTGATGCAACGAATTAAGTCTCTAAATTGATTGAGTATGGCAGCTAATCAATAGCGCCACAGCCTATAAATGATGGTGATATTCAAAGGCCCTTTGTATAGGCAATACCTTACTTTTTAAGGATAAAAAGTAACAAAAATCCTTTGTTACTCAGACACAACATCCCTGTTGTGCTGAGCAACGAGGCGACATCCATGTCGCCAACGCGAAACATTGAATGGAACTCTTTGAATACGTTTCTTGCTTATTAATTTGGATTTTACCGTAATTCGCTATTGTGACAGGCGACATGGATGTCGCCCGTTGGACAGGGAGGCAAGGAAGCCTCCTCTGTTCAACAAAGGTTTTTGGTTACTTTTTTAAAAAAGTGACAAGAATTAGCTACTGGCATTTGACTCAACACGATAAGACTCTGTCATGACTACTTTTAACTTAGTAACCATGATGATCGCCAGCAAACTCTGGAAAAGCCTAACTATGTGGCAATGACAGCAATAGATATCAAAATGGAAATGTAAGAATGAAAAACGCTTATATCATCGATGCCATCCGTACCCCATTTGGCCGTTATGCCGGTGGTCTTGCACCTGTCCGTGCCGATGACCTTGGCGCGGTGCCAATTAAGGCGTTCATGCAGCGTAATCCGAATGTAGATTGGGAACAGGTCGATGATGTGATCTATGGCTGTGCCAATCAAGCCGGTGAAGATAACCGTAACGTTGGCCGTATGTCAGCACTGCTTGCAGGTTTACCGTATCAAGTGCCGGCAACCACCATTAACCGTTTGTGCGGTTCTTCACTCGATGCGATTGCCATTGCTGCCCGTGCTATTAAAGCCGGTGAAGCAAACTTGGTGATTGCAGGCGGTGTGGAAAGCATGAGCCGTGCACCCTATGTGATGGGTAAGTCAGACAGTGCCTTTGGCCGTAGCCAGAAGATCGAAGACACTACCATGGGATGGCGCTTCATTAACCCAAAACTTAAAGAATTGTATGGTGTAGACACCATGCCCCAGACTGCCGAAAACGTGGCTGAACAGTTTAACGTGAATCGTGCAGATCAGGACCAGTTTGCCTTGGTGAGCCAACAACGCACCGCAAGCGCGCAAGCCAAAGGCTTTTTTTCTAAAGAAATCGTGGCAGTTGAAATCCCTCAGCGTAAGGGCGATGCTGTTGTGATTGATACTGATGAGCATCCTCGTGCATCAACCACGCTTGAAGGTTTAAGCAAACTTAAACCTGTTGTGAAAGCAGATGGCACAGTAACAGCAGGCAATGCTTCAGGTATTAACGATGGTGCAGCAGCTCTACTGATTGCTTCTGATGAGGCTGTTCAAGCTTACAACCTCAAACCACGCGCCAAGATCATTGCTTCAACAGCAGTGGGTGTAGAACCACGCATTATGGGTTTTGCTCCGGCACCAGCGATTAAGAAATTACTTAAACAAGCCAACCTGACTTTAGATCAGATGGATGTGATTGAGCTGAATGAAGCCTTTGCTGCACAGGCTTTGGCCGTCACCCGTGATTTAGGTTTACCAGATGATTCTGACAAAGTGAATCCGAACGGTGGTGCGATTGCACTGGGTCATCCGCTTGGTGCATCAGGTGCACGCCTAGTCACCACAGCCTTAAATCAGCTTGAGCAAACAGGCAGCCGTTATGCCTTGTGTTCAATGTGTATTGGTGTAGGCCAAGGCATTGCATTGATTATTGAACGTGTTGAAGCACTTTAAGGAGAAACAAATGCCATCTTTTCAATCTGCCGATGCACAAATTAACTATCAAACCTTTGGTGAGCCATCGTCCCCTGCTCTGGTGTTTTCCAATTCGTTGGGCACAAATTATGGCATGTGGCAAAAACAGTTTAATGAATTAAAAGATCAGTTTTTTGTGATCTGCTATGACACTCGTGGTCACGGTTCATCATCCACACCTGACGGCCCATACACTGTAGAGCAATTAGGTGAAGATGTTGTACGTTTACTTGATCATCTAAATATTACTAAAGCTGCTTTTTGTGGTATTTCAATGGGCGGTTTAACTGGGCAATGGCTTGCAATTCACTACCCTGACCGCTTTAGTCATGTGGTTGTGGCAAATACTGCCGCTAAAATTGGACAAGAACAAGCATGGCTTGACCGTGCAAAATTAGTACGTGAGCAAGGTTTACAACCAATCGCAGCTACAGCAGCTTCGCGATGGTTTACAGATCCCTTTATCCAAAGTCATCCTTCAATTGTCAACAACCTGTGTAACGACTTAAGTGCTGGCAGCGCAATCGGTTATGCCAATTGTTGTGAGGCTTTGGCTAAAGCGGATGTCCGTGAGCAATTAAAAGACATTAAAATTCCTGTATTGGTAATTGCTGGAACTCAAGACCCAGTAACAACCGTTGCAGATGGTGAATTTATGCAGCAACGCATTCCACAAGCAAAACTTGCAGAAATAGATGCTTCTCATATTTCCAATGCGGAACAGCCAGAAGCTTTTAATAAAATCCTAAGGGACTTTTTACTAAGCTAATTTGAAGTTTAATGATTCAAAAAATGGCCTTTATAGGCCATTTTTTATATCTCGTAGAATCTTTGAACTTAATACCGAATCATGACCGATTTCAATTCGGTGTAATCTTCAATAAATGCATCTGAAAACTCTCTGCCAATTCCTGAAGCTTTCACTCCACCAAATGGAACTGATGGATCTAAGAACGTATGCATATTCACCCATAAAGTACCTGCTTCAATCTTAGGAATTAAACGCAAGGCTTTAGATAAGTCATTTGTCCAAATACTTGCAGTTAAGCCAAAGCGCGACTGATTCATCAACTGAATAAGCTCTTCGTCAGTTTCAAATGGCATGACACCAACCACTGGACCAAAGGTTTCTTCTGAAAATAAAGGATCATCCGTATTTTTAAAGGAAATTAAAGTCGGCTGTACAAAATAACCAGTCTGATCTAAAGCCTCACCACCTGCAATAATCTGGTTGTTGGCTTTTGCCATATCTAAATAATGTTTTACTTTATGAAAATGTGGCTGATTAGAGAGTGGACCAAACATACTTCCCTCATCCATGGCCGACCCAATTTTGAAACCAGAGAGTGCTTTAGAGAGTTTTTCCACCAATTCATCGTATTTTGTACGGTGTACAAAAAACCGCTCTGGGGATGCACAAACTTGGCCTTGATGCACAAAAGTTGCTTGCAACAAAGTTGGTAAAATCTCATCAATATTTGCATCGGCCAAGATAGCTATCGCATTTTTACCGCCCAACTCTAGACTTACACGGGTTAAATCGCTGCTCATCGCAAGTTTACCAATCGCAATGCCTGTCGGCACCGAACCTGTAAATGAAACTTTCTTAACGAGCGGCGACTCAATTAAATATTGCCCTGTATTGCCCTTACCTGTTACTACATTGATTACACCCGCTGGAATACCTGCTTCAATGGCAAGTTCAGCTAAACGTAATAAAGATAAGCTGGCAAACTCACTTGGTTTAAGCACAATGGTACAGCCAGTTGTTAAAGCTGAACCAATTTTCCAAACACCAATCATCAGTGAAAAATTCCAAGGCACAATCCCTGCAACCACACCAATAGGTTGTCTTAAAGTAAAAGCCGTATATTTCTCACCTTGCATAGAGGGAATAGAGGGTTGCATGGTTTGACCATTAATTTTAGTTGCCCAACCAGCAAAATATCTTAAGAAAATAACAGATTGTGCGACTTCAAGATGGCGGGAAATATTGATGAGTTTTCCGGTAGACAATGATTCGAGCTGAGCAAGTTCTTCACCATATTGCTCAATTAAATCTGCCAGCTTGTTCAGTTTAACGCCACGTTCATACGGTGTCGTTTCAGCCCAAGCATTTTGAAAAGCATGTTCAGCACTTTTGACGGCATTTTTGACATCTTGTTGACTGCCCATACTAATTTGAGCAACCACTTGTTCAGTCGATGGATTCACAATATCCACTTTATCTAAAAGCTCGGCAGCAACCAGTTTTCCATCAATAAAATGTCCATGTTGACGTGCCATAAATTGCTGTACGCTTTCTAAAATCTGAACTTCACTCATTTTCTTTTCCTCTTTTCATTTCTAAATATTGATATGACAGCAACTACGCGACCTGATTCAAAATAAAGTCTGCACCACGTTCTCCAATCATGATGGCAATTGCGTTGGTATTACCGCTTGGAACTTGTGGGCAAATAGAACAATCCACCACACGTAAATTTTTAAAACCATGGACTTTAAGGGTCTGATCCGTGACCGAATCTTGCGGAGTATTGCCCATTTTGCAACTACCAGCGGGGTGATAAACCGTTTTAATGTTCTGGCGCATCCATTTATCAATCGCTTCAATATCATCAGGATCGATATTTGCAGGCTCAATCACTTCTTTGACAATTGCTTTTAATGCGGGCTGTTGTAATAGGCGAAGTCCGGCCTGTACCGCACGGATATTGGCATCAATATCTTCTTGATGACCTAAATAATTAGGATCAATGACAGGTAAATCTTTAGGATCTTTACTACTTAAACGTAAAGTCCCACGTGCTTTGGGCTGTACATGTCCAACCTTAATCGTAAGGCCATGTGCTTGAGCCACTGATTTTTCACCAGGGGTATTATCGAAATTATCCAGCACAGGTAAAAAATGAAACTGAACATCAGGTCGACCATTGTTATTGGTGTCAATAAAACCACCACCTTCTAGAATATTGGTGGTTAACAATCCTGAACGTGTAAAACACCACTGTAAAAAGTGTCGTACTGCGGTTAAACCTTGGTCTTCGCCGAGCAGACTATTATTGGTTGTTACTGTCGCATTGACTGACATATGCAAATGATCATGAAAATTTTCACCTACGGGTAGGTCACGAATACATTCAATGCCGAGCTCATCTAAATGCTGTTTTGGACCAATTCCCGAAAGTAATAAAACCTTAGGACTACCAATTGCTCCAGCACTTAGAATGACTTCTTTTTGAGCTTGTACTGTAATGGGTGATTTTCCCCCAACGCTATAAGTCACCCCAGTAACCTGATCACCTTGAGTTTCAATTTTATGGACTAAGGCATCAGTAATCACCGTGAGATCTGGGTGGTTTTCGACTGACTTTAAATAGGTTTTTGAGGTACTCGCCCGTGAACCATTTTGAGTAGTAGTTTGATAAAACCCTACACCTGCCTGATCCCAACCATTAATATCATTGACGTAATTCATGCCCATTTGCTGACCTGCTTTAATACAAGCAAGTGTCAAAGGATGGCGATAGCGGTTTTCACTGACAGGTAAAATGCCATCTTGTCCGTGATATTCATTAGCAAGACTTTCATTTTTTTCTGCTTTTTTAAAAAAAGGCAGTACATGTTGATAAGACCACTGATTGCATCCCCATTCCGTGGCCCATAAATCATAATCCTGACGTTGGCCTCGGCAATAGATCATTCCGTTGACCGAGCTTCCGCCTCCCAACACTTTTCCTTGTGCAAGGATCATTTCACGATGATTACAATATTTCTGAGGGACGGTCATGTATTGCCATGATTTTTGCTGGAATACTTTAACCACCGTGGCAGGTATGGTATGAAACATACTGCTATCTCGGCTTCCTGCCTCTAAAACAAGAACGCGCCCTGCTTTGGCCTTTAACAGCCGTGCTGCAACCACACAGCCTGCCGAGCCCGCACCAATCACGATATAGTCATATTGTTTATTCATCTGATTTCACCTAAGTTTATTTTTATGAATGCACCGTCAATAAACACGGTCTCCTTTGCTCTGATTTAATAGATGTATTGCAGAATTAACTGTGCATACACATTAGTTTTGTCATCGTAGTTTTGAGTACCACCACTATGGATATCGTGTTTCGGTTTATAGAGTCCCACTAAAGGAATAACGTTGAATTTTTTATTAACCGACCAAACCGAAAATACATCCAGTTCATGTCCATCTACATTAGTTAAAGATTCATTAACTGTTTTGAACTTATAGGCCAAAGCACCTAACATAAAGTTTTCTTTTAGATTCATACTGTAAGAAACTTGGTGAATGTCTGCATTTTTGTTAAATGGGCCAGCATAATTTCCTGCAACTTCACCTTGAAACCACGTACCGAACCCGACTGTATTTCCATAAAACATCGGATCGTATTGGTCTGAAAAATGGCTAAAACGGTAGCCTAATGAGGGCATATATTTTGAAGATAAAAAGTTATAGTTCAGCGCCAAGTAGCTTGCATTTTCTTGACTATCTTTTTTATCTTGCACAACAAACTCAGTTTTAACTTGTAGTTCTGGCAAAGGTTGATAATTCAAACGTAAAGCATAATTTTTAAGATCTTCCCGCCCTGAAACTTGCTCAACATCTTCAAGGTCTAATACATTTAAGTAAGTAAATCCAACACCTTTATCTTTAAGCTGATACATCAGATCGGTTACAAAGAGTTCAGGTGAAAATTGTGCTTTATTGTCCGATTTTAAATAAGCCAGTTTTAGCGTTGTATTCTCTTGCGGTTTGTATTGAAGCAAACTGGTAAAATCAAAACTTCGACGGGCTGCCAGATAATATGCTCCGCCCCGATCAAGTGCGCCATCCGCAGGTGTTTTACCGAGGTTTAATGCATCACCCGCAATAAAAAACCCGTCACCAATCATGATATTTTGTCGACCAATACTTAGATCATAGGTCGTTAACTCATCTTTATTGGGGCCATCTTTAAAACCCAAGATCCATTCATTCACATCTGTTTTGCGTTCTTTACCATTACTATTTTGGCCTGCATCGCCATCGCCAAATGTTGCTGAGCTAATACCACTCAAGCTTGCATAGAGTTGATTGTTTTTAAAGGCGTATTGTCCTTTAGCACCATATTTAAGATGACCTTCTTGCCAATTGATTCTTTCGTCATCTAGGTTTTCGCTGTTATAGCTTTTACCGCTACTAAAAGCCCCAAAAGTTGCTTCAAAAGTCGGTTTAATTTCAAGCTCGCCAGCATGCACAGTTGAAAAAAATGAGACAAAGAGAGTCCCTCTCATAACTTGAGAAAGTAGAGTTTTCATACAAAATTCCTTTTTTGTGAATGGTCTACCAGACGCTAAGAGTGGGTAACCGATTCGTTACCCATCTCGCGTGATACACGTCTTTAGTGATGGTCGTGCTGCGTGTTTTGCTCTTCTTCGCCCAAGTTTAAAGTCGGCGTATTGTCAAAGAAGTTCCACGGTTTGATCAGTGTATTCACCCACTCTGTCGGCATGATTGGCCATTCTTCAGCACGTGCCACATGGGTTGTGCCTGTTGTCATCCACACCACAAGATCTTTATTTTCAATATTTTCATTGTTGCTAATAAACTGACCTAAACCTGTGTCATGAGTCGAACGGTTTGAATATTTACCTTCAGGATAGCGTTCATCCTGATTATATTGCGTCACCCAAATTTGCTTATCCATAAAGTTCAAACGTTTAAATAACCATTCATCTTTAGAAAAATTAGCACCCTTCGCCACAGGGTGTGTTCCACCTGCAAAAGGAATGAGCTGATAAGAAACAGGGTTTCCTAATTTATTTTCCTTGTTGAAATTAGTTAGTAAGCGAATGGTAGACGGATCAAATTTTTCAGCTGCATTTTGCTCATTGGTAATGACTTTACTGTCAATTTGCATTGTACTTGTACGCACCCCACCTCGGTCATTGGCCTTAACCACAGGATCCATGTGCATAAAGCTGTTGTTCTCACCATCAACATCCATGTCTAAGCGGAAGTTATAGATGTGTTGATGGGTTGTACCCACAATATTATGGTCAATTAAAGTGCCATATTTAGTGTCTTCTTTTGCGGTACTGTCATGCATGGTGCGTGCTTTAACGCCTTTAACCGCTTCAATACCTGTAGCACCTGCATTAATGCCAATCACGCCATTTTGAGCAAATACCCAGTCAAACATGTAATCGTAGTTACCCACTGTGCTAATCCAGCGTACTACAAGTTCACGGCGTGCTTCACTGGCATCTTGATCACCAAATATTTCTTGATGTTTATATTCAGGGCCAGCATAGCGCTCAAAAATTGCAATCGCATTTGGAATCACTTGTGGCTGGCCTTTATAGTCTGCAATCACTGCATCAAGTAACACCGCATTTTCTGGTGCATCGGTCCCAAGTTGAATGGCTGATGTGAGTGTTCCCATTCCGTACTCACCAGAGTCCAGATAAGACTTAAAGTACCATCCCATGTCAGGGTCACCATATGGAACTACCATTCCACCAAGGTTACCTTCATACATGACTTTACGTTTTACGCCTTTATCTTTATATGTCACGGTTGAAAGCTGTAAGCCAACACGAGAATCTAAAGCCACATGGAAACACCAATTACCCCAATGTACTGTTTGTCCTGTAATAGAAAAGTTCTTGCCTTCGGGTTCACTAATATTCAACGGTTTGATTTTCGGTGGTTTGGTATTTTTAGTAGCATAAGGACGGTCTACCATTGGAACTGGAATCATGGCTCCTTCTTCGATTTTAATAATTTTTTCTTTATCTAAATCAACCACAGCCACCAAGTTTTCAATTGGATGTGCCCAATAGTTACCATCACCAGTATCTAGATACGACACAACTTTTAAAACATTAAGTTGTTTATCCAAGCCATCTTTACCGCCAAAATATCCAACAGTTAATGGATTCGTAATGACTTTCTTAACATCTGTTACACCACGCTTGCGTAAAGCATCCTGATATTCTTTACTCGCTTCAATCACACGCTGTACAGTTTCAAAGTTATCGAGCAAGACCATTCCATGAGTATCTTTAAGTACATTCCATTTTATGACTTGCTGAGTGTTAAGGTTAACTTCACCTTCAATCGCTTGGTTGCCTTTTAGCAAAATGAAAGATGCAATTCGAGCGTCTTTATATTCTTTATGATTAATAAAATAATCCCAAACTTTTGCTTTTTCTGGCTCTTTTAGTTTTAATTCGGCAAAACGCATATTTTTATAGGCATATTTTGAGCGATTAATGACATCAAATGTCTTTTTAATTTCGTCAGAATTTAAACTATTGAGTGGATGAAACGTATTTTCAACTTTAAAAGTTTGATCTAAACCAGACTGAAATACTTCATTAAAGAAGTCTTTTCCAATAACAGGTTTATTATCTTTAATTAATAGTGGGACGCTTAATTTTAGAGGTTTGCCATTCACTAAAACCTGATTTGAGTTTGGCTTGGCTCTTACCACGATAGAGCCTTTGGTAATCATATAAGTATTAGTAAAATCGTCTTTGACAACTTTAGCGCCTTGCTCACTCATGTTTTGGTAAAGAGATACCATTTCAGCTTTTCCACCATGAGCAAAAGCTTGAGTATTTAATCCCCAAAAGCTTGCAGCTATTGATAAGTTAAGCGCTAATATCTTTTGTATGTCATTCAATAATCGTTGTTTACGCATTGGTTTCATCCTTTTCATCTATCCCTGAACTATCTGAATCAGACAGTTAAAATGCACTTTCCCATGTGTGAAATTCATTAAATAAACTTAATAGTTCTATGCTTATTAAGCTCATCCAACCTGTTCTAATTAATTTAATTTCAACACACTTGCATGGGGCTAGCTTGTTCAAGAATGACCTAGAACTTGTCTAAAAATGACATCAAGAGAGGAATGTTTAAGCTGTCATCCCCTCTCTAAATTCTTTAGGAGAAATGCCATAAGTCTTTTTAAAGATTTTTGAAAAATGAGCGCCGTCCCAAAAACCCCACTTCAAGGCAATCTGGGTAATCGAGCTTTGTTTATTTCTTTTATCGAGTAAATCTGCTTTGACTTTTTCTAGGCGTTTGAGCTGTATATATTTGTTAATAGATAAATTTTCTTGAAGGAATAAACGGTAAAGATGACGTAGTGATACACCAATATGCTCTGCAATTAATTTGGGTGTTAAATCTGGTTTTGCTAAGTTCTCAATAATAAAACGCTCGGCTTTTTCCATCAGGTTATTTGAGCTATTAATATTTTTATAATTAATTGTGGGTTTGATTAAGGCAATCAGCGCATCTTCAAAAGCATTACCATCTTCGGTCGCATACCAAAGCTTGATGTTTTCGGGAGACATATTTTTCAAAATATTTTTGAGTAAAAAACCGCTCATATTTTGAGTAATGAGTTTTCCAAAATATTCGGTACTAATATTTTCTTTAAGTAATTTTTCACGCGACAGGTGTACTGAAATCTGGCTGACTAAGCCTTGCGGGTACATCGAAATGGTTTCAACCGGGTCCACCAACACAATATCGCCTTCATTCAGGCTTAGCGTTTCATTTTTATATTCGAGCAGCATTTTTCCCGAATACTGCAAAATCAAAAAGCAAAAACGATTATTCACTCGATCGATTTCATCAGCTTTTCGGACAATCTTATTTGCATTATTTCTAATGAACGCAATTTCGGTATCACCCAATAAAAAGCATTGAACTTCTCCAATGAATAAATTACGGGTGCCGTCAAAATCTGTTTCAAAATTTCCGCAAACATTCTTGATATGGTGTGTCCAATTCAACAATGCGTCACTTACATATTGGTTCATCCCTTACCTCTCTATACACGTGCTACAGCGAAACATTTTCTTTCGCTGTAGTTCACTGTCTTGGCTTATTTGCAATCATGTTTTATAGATAAACAAATTGTGTGCCAAAAATTCCTTATCCTTGGAATTGTTTTGATGATAGTCAGCTAGATGTAAAGAAGCTGATAAATCAATTCAATTTATCAGCTTAATGGGGCTTATGCTACTCCTGCAAAATCTCGCAGCATGGTAATAAAAATATCCTTTTGCTCATCAGAATATTTTTTAAACACTTCATTTTGGTGGCTGTCGGCAATATCAAATAAATACTGCGCCGTTTGTTTACCTTTCTCGGTCAGTGCATACAAATTATCGTGGTCGACCAATAACCCTTCAAATTTTAAAATTTCAGCCGACCTTTCAACTTCTTGCATTGGCATAGCAATATCGCGCGGTAAATCTTCCTTACTTGAAGCAGTACCACTGGCTAAAACGAGTAAAAGACGTGATTCACTGGTACGGAAACCAGAAGCCATTTGCTTAGGAATATAGTCGGTTTGATAAGCTTTAAAAGCACGACTCATCAAATAGCAAACATTATTATATAAGTGCCCATAATGTGTTTGGTCTACGCCGTTCTCTTCAGTTTGCTTAACTTGAAGGCTCGGATGCGGCATGACACAAGAATATGCGCCTTGATGGTAGACCAGTGGGCTTCGGCCTTGGTCATGGAAACGAACCACTTTACCAACAATAATCCAGTGGTCACCACCTTCAATCACTTGATAACGTTCGCACTCAAACACCGCAGAACAATTTTCTAAAATGGGTGCGCGTCCTGCACCAAGTTGAAAATTTGTGTCTGCAAATTTATCAATATTGCGTCTCGAAAACTTATTAGACAGCTCAATTTGAGTGCCCGATAAAATATTGACAGCAAAATGTGTCGCTTCTTCAAATACTGAAAAACTTGAAGACTTTTTATCAATGCTCCACAAAATAAGTGGTGGGTCTAGAGACACTGAGTTAAAGCTATTTGCTGTTACACCGACCTTCTCACCTTGCGCATTTTGTGCGGTAATAATCGTAACGCCTGTTGCAAAATTTCCTAATGCCCGTCGGAACTGTAGTGGATCGACCGTAAACTCATCTATTTGTTGTAATACATTCATCATCTTTCTCCTAAACCTTCTCTTACATCCATATAAATCGCGAGAGCATTAGATATCTAAAACTAGTCTCGGTGTTTTAGAGCGCGAACAGCACACCAATATTTGTTCATTGCTGGCTTTTTCTTCATCAGTAAAGTAAACATCTCGATGGTCAGGTTCGCCTTCAATCACATCGCACATACAGGTTCCGCATACGCCTTGCTCACAAGACATTTCAATCTCGATGCCTTCTTTAGCCAATGCCTGCAATATGGTTTCACCTGCTTCAACCATAATGATTTTTCCGCTACGCTCAGCCACCACCTCGAAGGAATCTCCAGATGTGTCAGTTTCGACTTGGAAATATTCTTTGTGGATTTGCTGCTCAGGAAAGTCGTGAGTCGTAGCAAGGTTAATCACCCAGTCCATAAAACCGACTGGACCACAGGTGTAAATATGACTCTCAAGGTCAATATCTTTAATGGCAGATTCAAAAAATGCTCTATGGCTTGCACCTTCGGATTTAAAATGGAAGGTTGTGTACTTGGCTAACTCACCATTTTTAATTTCATCAACAAAAGCACAGTTTTCTGGGCTAGCGCCGCAGTAATGAAGCTCAAATGATTCGCCTTCATGTGCAAGTTGATATGCCATCGTAATTAACGGCGTAATCCCGATACCACCGCCAATCAATACACTGTGTTTGGCTTTTAAAAGTGGAAATAAATTTTTTGGCTCACTGACCTGAATTTGCATGCCATCTTTAATTTCATCAAAAGCCGAGATTGAGCCACCACGTGATTCAGGATCACGTAAAATTCCAAGGCGAAATTTACCTTCGTCATTTGGATTTTGGCAAAGTGAATATTGGCGCACCATGCCATTCGGTAAGTGCACATCAATATGCGCACCTGCTTCCACTTTTGGCAATGTTGTAGAAGTTGCAGATTCAAATTCCATGACTGCAATATTTCCACCTTCAACATGGCGATTTTTAACGACAACATCATAAAGTGTAGTCATGATTCAACTCCCTTTTCATGGTTAAGCTCTTGGCTTAACGCATGAATAAACCACCGTTAATATCCCATGTTGCACCAGTCACAAACCCCGCATTTGGACTCGCGAGCAAGCCACAAGTTTCAGCAATGAAATACATACTTCCTAAGGCTTTAACCGGAATATTCTGGATGAACTGTTCCATTTTTTCGTCTGACACCACACTATGAACAATTGGTGATTCCATTGGACCCGGTGCAACCGCATTGACGGTTACCCCTTTTGCCGCAAACTCTTTGGCAAAAATTTTGGTTAATGTCACAATGGCACCTTTGGTTGCCGCATAGTGTGCACCCGTTGCAGTACCGCCATTTTGTCCCGCTAACGACGCCATATTAATGATGCGTCCATAGCCTTTTTTAGCCATATATTGGCCAATAATTTGACAAGCCTGAAAGGTGCCGCGTTGGTTGACTTGGGTGACCCAATCAAAATCGGCTGCGGTAATTTCTAATACCGGAGTTGCCTTGGTGACGGTGGCATTGTTAATCAACACATCAAGTTTAGAAAATTTCTCTTCAATCCACTGTACGGCAGCATGAAAATCTGCTTCGACAGAAATATCTAATTTTACTGGAAACATATTTTGTGCATATTGACTTTGTGCCTTGGCATTTTCGGCTTTTTCAAGCGTGCTTGCTGACAAAATCACTTGATGGCCTTGGCTCGCAAAATATTCAGCAATGACATTACCGAGTCCAGAAGCAGCACCTGTCACTAAAACAACCTGTTTCATGTTACCGCTCCTAAAGAATGTAGCTAATGCCAGCTAAAGTATCGGTCGAATTAACCAAGTTAATGATTTTACGGTTAATCTTAAAACCTGTAGCTGCATCACGAGTCAAATGGTAAGTAATATCTGCGGTGTAATGCTTAAGGTTTTCTTTACGGAATTCACGTAAGTTTTGGGCACAACGCAAAACGATTTCATCATCTTGATCTTGAACAATGCGCACACGAGAAACGCTACGCACCGTATTTGCCTTAGGCGCTGTAGAAATCGCTTCACCATTTTCAAGACGCTCTACACGTAAAGTACGCATATGATTATCGTCATAGGCATAATTTAAGTTGTTTTCATAGTCCGTTAGGTTTGGGTCAATCGGAATGATATAAACGCCTTTTTCATTCCATAAATTGAGCCATTCACGGTATTCACTGTGATCTAACATATCTGCTTCAGCCCAGATGAAAGCAGTGACTTCATTTAATAATTGCAGATTCATATTCATTGCTCTCTCCTTAAGCCGTCATCATCTTTTTCCACTGCTGATAGGCTGCACGCATACCTGTTTCAGCACTGACATCACTTTTTAAGCCATCTTCGGTTTTGACTTCGCCCGGTAAACCGCGGTTGAGCATGATCCATAAATCATTACCCGCATTGGCACCGTGTTGTACGCGCTCCCAGGCTTCTGAGTCATCTGGTGTACCAAAACCAAATGGACCTTGGAAATGTTCGTGCAAACGTAGGCGGTATTGGTTGGCAATTTGTGGTCCACCGTCCATCGTAATCACCGAGTGATGAATTTCTGTTTCAGCAACTGAAATTGGTTGTAACACACGGAAGAAGGCCATTGAACATGCAATATTTGGGAATAAATTTAAGTTAAAGCCAGAACCACCAACTGCGCGAACAATACGGCGTACTTCTAATTCTTCATGACCTTCGTCGCGCAAAGCTTGAGCCAAGTCTTCAAAACGTTCTTGAATTGGACGCTCCATGAGCTCTTCGTCTAGATCAACCAGTTCAGGAATCATCACCATCACACTGTGACCATTACCTAAGTCTTCAACAAAGCCCGGTTGGTTTTCGAAGTTAAAGAGTTCTTCAGTTTTTTCATCTACAGAACTTAAGAATGACTTGTGTACCAATGGGAAGTGATAAGCATCTGTAGTATTTTCAAGCTGGATTTTCCAGTTACCCGGGAAGCGGAAACGGTGTTCACCCAGCACTTTAATTGGATAACCTGCACCTTGTTTCATAAACAGGTCAATCCATTTTTTTGCTGGCCCAAGGAACTCTTCAAGCGGTTGGATATCTTCTTTAAATGAAGCGAAGATCATGCCGTTATATTCTTCTACACGTAGACTCACCAACGGTAATTCTGATTTATCTAAACAATCGCCGTAACTTTCCGGAGATGGCACACCGCGCAAACTGCCATCAAGTGCATAACTCCAACCGTGGTACGGACATACAAAACTGTTAGTTTTTCCTTTTTTATGTTCACATACGGTTGCTGCACGGTGACGGCAACGGTTTAAAAGTACATGGACTTTCT
The DNA here is from genome assembly GCF_001605885.1 of Acinetobacter lactucae. Lineage (GTDB taxonomy): Bacteria > Pseudomonadota > Gammaproteobacteria > Pseudomonadales > Moraxellaceae > Acinetobacter > Acinetobacter lactucae. The sequence continues at coordinate 135,014 of NZ_LRPE01000009.1, forward strand.
TTTTACGGTCACGCACCACAACCACAGGCTGTTTACCGATGTTAATGGTTTTATAGCTTCCGCCTTCCGGAATTTCGCTGGCATGTGCAACCCACACCCAAGTGCTATAAAAGATTTTTTCCATTTCTTCATCAAAAATGCGTTCATCTTTATAAAGAGAAGTATGAGCACGGTCACTTTGAACCAAAGCATCGTAATCAATGCCAATGTTATGCGTCGGGATAATACTGTTCATATCAATAGTCCTTTTAAATATGTCCTGGGTCATTCCTGGGAAGGTACCGGCAATTCAGCTTCACTGTGCCAATGCGATACGGGACGACTGAAAATATTCTGTGTTTGGAAATGTTTAATTTTCCATGTTCCATCTGCTTGCTTTTGAAACTTCACATTGAGCTTTGCTGCATTCAGATGACTACGGCCATCTTGAAAGGATGAAGTTTGCAACATGAGCCAATAAGCATTTGCATCATTTTGATTTACATAAATTTGTTCTGAATTGACAAAGTGTGCATTCATCACAAAGTGAGATTCTTTTTGGGTATAGCTTTTAAACATGTCGTAAATCGACTGCCAAGAATCATAACGGCCAAAAGATTTGGCATATTTCTCGCCAACACCTTCCCAAATACAGTCTTGATCAAAAAGATTCATTAGCTCGTCAAGGTCTGTATTTGCATTGAGCTCGTCGCAGATCTCCATATAACGGTTCAGGCAGTTACGAATCGCGTTGTGCGCTTCTAACTGTTCTAGTCGCTCTAAGATTTCTGCAATATTCACTTTGTCAGTCATTGCGGTCGCCTTAACGTTGGATAATCAATTCGCGCCCAACACGAGCTTCAACTTTGCAATATTTCCAAAGTTTGTATGGACCTTCACCCACCACCGTCGTTCTAAATAAGTTACAAGCCGCATGTACGGTTTCAATATCTGGAACATCTGCAAGCAAATATGTTGTCCAAGGCCAACCTGCACTTGGGCCAACCATGCTTTGGTCATCATCAAGGTTTCCAAAAACATGCACGCCCGGTAAGTCATGAATGCCATTCCACATTTCACCAAATGCTGCCCAAACCGCTTTTGCTTCAGCAGATTCCGCATCAAAAAAGTTTTGGTTAATACCCATGCAGAACAAAACGCGTAATGATTTTTTAGCTTCCATCTCAATATCCTTTTTTAAAAATTAAAACTTATAAATAACCTGGGGTTGGCTTTAATCCGAAACTAATTGAGCCTGCATTTTGTAAGGTCGCATCACCCATAAAGGCATGTTGGGTCACCACGTTAGTGTCATTTACAAAACGGCTAAACGGATTGTTGGTATAGATTGCCGTCATACCCGCGAGCATTTGCATTTTTCGGGTGACTTTGGCGCATACTCGCGCTGCATGGGTACATGCCAGACGCATATCGCTAATTTGTTCAGCAGTGGCTTCACGCCCAGCAATAATTTCATTCCAAACAGTATCCATGGTTTGATAAAACCAAGATTTTGCAGCCTGAAACTCTGCATCAGCTTGAGCAAATTCATATTGAGTCACTGGGCGGTTTGCAATTTCTGACCCACCCGTAATAGAAGCTTTACCCGGTGCTAATTTTTCAAATTCTTCTAGTGCAGCAGCTGCAACACCAATACCTACCACAGTTAATACTTGAGTCGCTAAAGACAGTGACGGATATTTAAAAAATGGTTCACTTAGTTTTGATGGTTCGCCACGTACGAAGGTCCATTTCTTTTCGACCAATACATCTTCAACTACTAAATCATGGCTTCCCGTACCTTTTAAGCCAACGGTGTCCCAAGTCATTTCAATTTTGGCTTTTTTCGCAGGCATCACTGCCATACGTGGTAAGCCCTGCATTTCATTGTTTTTAAGCGGTGAAATCCCCACACCAACAATGTCAGCTCCCATACAACCGCTTGAGAATTTCCAACGTCCACGAACCACGACACCTTCATCGGTAATTTCAGCTGGTTGCGGTGGGAAAATACCTCCGGCAAACACCACATCTGGCCCGTTTTGGTACAATTCTTTCAGTGTTTCTTCAGGCAAACTTCCTAAATACGCAGGGCTCATGCCGAAACTTGCCACCCAACCCACTGAACCATCAGCTTTAGATAAAGTTTCAATCAATTCGCAAAACTGCCGTGGTGACCATTCTTCGCCACCAAAACGTTTAGGAACTAATGCACGGTAAACACCGATTTGTTTAAGCTTTTCGATAATGTCTTGGCTCACATATGCCTGATTATCAAATTCACCTGTACAGGCACGCTCACGTATTTCTTGACACAAAGTATCCAAATCAACTGCTTTGTCTTGAGAAGCAAACTCCATTTTAGACAACTTATTCATCATCTAACTCCTTGTAATTTATTGCATTGCATCAACACAAAATTTAGCTATTGCGCATAATTGCTCATCTTTTTGATGCTTCGATACGATCTGTAAGCCCACAGGTAAACCTTCACTGGTTGCAAGTGGCACTGAAATGGCTGGATGTCCTGATAAGTTAAATGGTCGAACTAAACCCGTAAGATTTAAAAAAGCGACCGTGTTTTCAGCTTCAGAAACTTTTGGTGGAATTTGTGGAAGTGTCGGTAAAACCAATGCATCATATTTTTCTAGTAGAGCATCGAGTTCTTGGGTCAACTGCAATTTCACAACTTCTGCTTGTTTAACTTGCTCTAAAGTTGTTGCGGCAGCTTTTAATAAACGATTATTTACATCAGAACCAACTAAGCCTGTCTGAGTTAACTCACCAAAAGCTTGCCAATTTTCATAATTAATAATCTGCATGCCTGCATCAAAAGCAGCTTCAAAATGTTCAACTTTTTCTAAAGTGGTCTGTAAATTGGCTTTTTGAAGTGCTTGATAAATACAGTTCCAAATAACCTCATCTGCTTTTACATCGAGAACAGCAATTTTTGGTGCACTAGTAAATTCAGTTGGCTTAAAAGTTGGATCAATAATTTGCATAGCCTTTTCAATCATCTCGACTGAATTTGCAAAAGGGCCAACACAATCTAAAGAACTTGATGGTGGATAGACGCCTTTTCTGCTGATGCGACCAAATGTAGGTTTTAAACCAAAAACTCCACAGCACGCAGCGGGCATACGGATAGAGCCGCCCGTGTCTGTACCTAAAGTAAAGTCAGCTTGCTTTGCAGCAACGGCTGCGGCCGAACCACTCGAAGACCCACCTGGAATAAGTTCAGGATATTTAGGATTAATGGGTGTACCAAAAGCATGATTAATGCCCGTAATTCCAAAAGCCAATTCGTGCAAATTTGTTTTCGCAATAATTTCACAATCTGCTTTTAAAATGTTTTTAACTACCTCAGCATCCTCTTGAGCAGGTTCAACATTTAATAAAGCTCGACTACCAGCAATGGTTTTTAGACCTTGAATATCAATTGTGTCTTTGACCATGACCTTGAGCTTGCCACTTCCTTTGTGCACGCTTTGGCTAACAACATTCATTCACTTTTCCATGTATTTTTATTCATTAATTAAAATATGGGAAAATTTAATTGAATTGTCAAGTATTTTTTATAATTTGTTCTCAAGGAAATATGCAAAATTTTGTTTATAATAGGATTACCCTTTTTTCACTAAGTTATTGCTTAGCTATGCTTGATCATTTAGAACAATTTCTTCCTAATAAAGAACCGTCGAGTATTCAAAATTTTCCTTTTTTTTGGGTTTCTCAAGTTAACGGAAAGTATTCACAACTCATTGAAAAGTCAATAAAAAAACTAGGTATTGATAATACACGCCGTAAAATTATTTTAAGTACGAATGCCCTTGGGGAGGCCAGTATTACCGATATTGCCAATCTTTCTACATTAAAGTTAACGACAGCAACCAAAGCTGTATATCGCTTGGTAGAAGATGGAATTGTCGAGGTCTACTCTTCTACTTCGGATGAACGAATCTCGATGGTGAAATTAACGACCAAAGGCATTGAGCTGGTTGAACAGATTAATCAAATTAGTGTAGTCACTTTGGCAGGTATCCTAAATGCTTTTTCAGAAGATGAGCTTCACAATTTAAATCATCAGTTAAAGAAATTATTTGACTTGATGCCATCAAGTTAAATATTTCACATCATGATAAATTAGCTCTCTTAGAGCAGTTAAAAACTTCGTTTTCTTTAGCTGCTCTTTCATTAAAATATTAAAAATAAATAAAATCAAATCCTTATATCAAAATTTATCTCTGTATAATTACTTAACATACTTTTTAGGTATTCTAACATACTCAATAAGTAATGGAATTTTACATATAAAAAGAAAATAATAATTCCATGATCTTAAAAATCCCATTAACTCCTAATCGGGTTTAGACGCACTCTTTCGGTCTGTACGAGACCAAATTACTCATTTCTAACCTATTTATTATTCTTATCTAAAAGGGGGAAATATCGAAAACTTCAGAGGAATAATAAAAGTTAGATATCAATTTCTTTAAGCGTTTTATACATAAGGATTAAGTGTATGAACCAAAGTAATATCGCTGTTGAAAGGACACAGAATAAAAGCAATGCCTATGCATGGTATGTCGTCATACTTTGTATGTTGGCATATATATTTTCATTTATTGACCGCCAAATTCTGGCGCTGATGATTGAACCCATCAAAGCAGATCTCCAACTTTCAGATACACAATTTAGCTTGTTACATGGCCTCGCCTTCTCACTGTTTTACGCAGTTATGGGCTTACCATTAGCCTATATTGCCGATCGTTTTTCACGACCAAAACTGATTTCAATCGGGATTATTGTTTGGAGTCTGGCAACAGCAACTTGTGGTTTAAGTAAAAACTTTATTCAACTGTTCTTAAGCCGTATGGCGGTTGGTGTAGGCGAAGCTGCCTTATCGCCAGCTGCTTATTCAATGTTTAGCGACATGTTTAGTAAGGACAAACTAGGCCGCGCTGTTGGGATTTATTCAATTGGTGCTTTTTTAGGGGGTGGTATTGCCTTCTTAGTTGGCGGTTATGTGATTAACTTGCTTAAAGGCGTGACACTCATTGAGGTTCCTTTATTAGGCGCACTTAAAGCATGGCAAATTGCCTTTTTAGTGGTCGGGTTACCCGGCATTATTATTGGTTTGTTATTTATCCTGACGGTTAAAGACCCTGCACGTAAAGGCCAACAACTCAACCAAAATGGGCAAGTTGACCAAGTTAAATTCACACAATGTCTTCAGTTTATTAAAAAACATTCGAAAACATTTACTTGTCATTATTTAGGTTTTACCTTTTATGCAATGGCACTCTACAGTCTGACTAGCTGGACACCTGCATTTTATATCCGTAAGTTTCAACTTGCGCCGACTGAAACAGGCTATATGCTCGGTACCATACTGTTAATTGCAAATACATTAGGCGTGTTCTGTGCAGGCTGGCTAAACGACTGGTTTATCAAAAAAGGCCGTCAAGATGCACCGATGTTCACAGGCGTTATTGGTATTGTTGGTCTGATTATTCCAATTGCATTTTTTACCCAAACAGACCAACTTTGGCTTTCAGTTAGCCTACTGATTCCGGCAATGTTCTTTGCTTCTTTCCCTTTAGTGATTTCGGCAACTGCTTTACAGATGTTAGCTCCTAACCAATTTAGAGCACGACTTTCTGCCCTCTTTCTTTTGGTCAGTAACTTAATTGGACTCGGTATTGGTACAACATTGGTGGCCATTATTACAGATAAAGTTTTTGGTAGTCCGTTAATGGTGGGTTCTTCTTTATCCATTGTGGGTGGTCTGTCATGTGTATTGGCTTTAATTCTACTTTTTAAAGGCTGCAAATTCTTTAGTGAAAGCATGAAGCTTGAAAAATTAAATTATTAGTTCTCAACGTTTGCAAAAAAGTACTCTCTATCTACATGCATAGAGAGTACCGAAATATTCAAAATTAAGTATTGCCGAGGACTGGCATACATCTGGGAAATGGATTATGGAATTATTTCACCGTTTTAAACCACATACTTTAGCTGTTGCCACTTTATTACTGATGTGCAGCAGCTCATGGGCCGCAAATCCGAATCAGCAAACTGAAGATGAATGGAAATTCACTTTAAAAAATGCCTATATCAACCGTGATTTTGATAACGATGCACTCAAAGATACTGGCAGCTGGTCTCAGGCAGCATCTTTATTTTATAAGTCGAAAATGCACGATACCCCATTAGTCATAGCAGACAAGCCTATCACGATTGGCGCCGATGCTTCTGTTCAATACGCCGTGCGCCTGAGTTCAGACAAACATGTCGCAGATACAGTTTTGCCTTTTAATAAAGAAACGCAATCTCAGGCATCAGACTATCTAAAATACGGCGCGACTTTAAAGCTAGGTTATGACAAAACCCTTTTAAGTGTCGGTGAACTCTGGTTAGATTTACCTGTAACAGCTGTTGATGCTAGCCGTCAGTTACTCACTTCGTATTGGGGAACCAACCTAAAGTCACAACTTTCAGACCAGCTCTACGCAGAAATTGGTCGGGTTGAAAAAGTATCTCCACGTAATGAAGAAGACTTTAAAAAGTTTTCCTTTACTGCAAATGGAATTACTAAAGAATCTGATGGGTTAAATTATATTGACCTACGCTATCAATTCACGCCGTCTTTGAAGGGTGAATACTACTTTGGTAATTTAGAAGATCTGTATAACAAGCATTATGTTGGGCTTGAACATACATGGAAACAGCCAACTTTTGCGCTTACCTCTAAGTTTAAATACTTTAATGCCAAAGATGACGGCAATACTTTTGATATTGATGCGCAGAACATTGGATTACTTGAAACCGTCAAAGTAAAAAACCACACCTTTGGTTTGGGTTACCAACAAATTATTGGTGAGTCAGCTTATCCACTACCAGATGGTTTTTTACCAGAGACCTATTTCATTAACTGGAATGCCACAGGTTTCTTTAAAGAAGATGAAAAGTCTTACCATGTTATGTATGGCTACGACTTTAAAGATTATGTACCAGGCTTAAATGCGATGGTGAAATATGTTTACGGTCATGATTTTAAAGCAGCCAATGGTGAGAAAAACCACGAAACTGAGTCAAATGTGATTTTAAACTATGCGTTTCAGCAACCTTTCCTAAAAGGCGTGGCCCTGCAATACATTCGGATTGATTACAACGTTAAACACGGCAATGACTTTGGTGAAGACCGTTTATTCGTCAATTACACCAAAAAATTCTAAAAAAAAATACCCCCTAAAATTTAGGGGGTATTTTTTTTATCCTAATTTATTGACCAATCTTAAAGGCAAAACTTTCATAGCAATACTCATTGGTAACCACGGCCACTGTGGCACATAAGCTTTTACAGGTTGCTTTTCGATCGCTTTAACCAAAGCTTTACATCCTGTTTTGGCATCTACTTCAAAAGGTAGATGTTTAGCACCCTCATTCATTTCAGTACGAATGTAGCCCGGGAAAATGGTTGAAACTTTAATTGGCGTATCCATTAATTCAGCACGAATACCCTCGGCCAAGTGAGCAACTGCAGCTTTACTTGCCGCATAAGTCGATAAATGTTTTGGTAATCCACGCATCGCACTCATGGATGACATCACCACCAAATGACCTGCATTTTGCTCTCTAAAAATTTCAATCGCTGCCTCACACTGTGCTAAAGCAGAAATAAAGTTTGTTTCGGCCGTGGCTCTATTAATCTCAAAATTGCCTTTACCAATACGGCGGCCATTTCCGACTCCAGCATTAACAATAATTCGGTCTAAATAGCCAAACTCTTGTTTAAAGGCACGAAATACTTCAAAAACTTGATCGTAATTGGTAACGTCCAGACTTTTTGCAATGACTTTAATACCGTACTGATTTTCAAGTTCGAGTTTTAAAGTTTCCAATCTGTCTAAACGGCGTGCACAAATCGCCAAGTTATAACCTTTGGCTGCAAATTCATGCGCCATACCCGCGCCAAGGCCTGAACTTGCGCCTGTAATTAAAATTGTCTTTGCCATGTTTTTATCCTTATTTTAAATCCATGTCAGTAAATCTGGACGTTCAGCTTTTATAAAGTGATGTTCATTTAAACTTAATACCTGAGCTTCATTTCCAACCAAACGCAAAGTGGTGAGGCTTGTATTAGCAATTGCCCAATTCAACGCAAAAGTCCGATTGGGGCTAAGTTCAAGCAGTTTGCCAATTGCTACGGAAATCACACCGCCAGAGGTAAAAACAACTGCATAGCGAGGCTTGGTTTTTGCTAAATCATCACAAAGTTGCTGTAATGCCGTTTCGACTCTATTTTTAAAATGCGGCCAAGACTCATCATACTCATGATGAAAATCACCATCTGTCCATCGTCCAATGGCACCTTCGAATATTTTGGCAAGATATGCACGAGGGTTCTGTTCTTGTGCGACATCAGCTTTTAAAAGTTCAGGCTGTTCAAAACGTGGTTCATAGCGGGCAAAAACTTGTTGATGGTTAAACTCATTCCATAAATTGTTATGATGAATCACTGCATCTGGAAAGCATTCATTGAGTGCGAGCTTTGCTGTTTGCTCATGGCGCTGCATAGTCCCTGCAACCACATAAGGCTGTTCTTTCAATATTTGCTTAAAATATTGCCCTAATAAAGTCGCTTGAGCTTCACCATTTTCAGACAGTTCATCATAGTTACTTTTACCAAATGAGGCCTGTCCATGTCTTACCAGATAAATTGTGGTCATTTTCTTAAAATACCCTGTATTTTCTGTAGAGATTGCTGAGCAAATTCCGATTCTTGCAATTTTTGCTGCCCAATAAGTTTTAAAGCTCTGATATGCAGCGCATGAATGACAATCCAGAAATCTTTAAAAGCAGGATTTCGGGTTTGCTTGTGGTAATAACGGTAATAGATTTGCTGGGCAATCACTGCTAAGCGGAATACACCAAACACTTCATAAAAAGCCCAGTTTGCAGTTTGCAGACCTGTTTTTTGCAAATAATAGTCAACGACTTCTTTTCGAGAGAACATTCCCTTTAAGTGAGTCGGCTGACGGCGTGTTGATCTAAAAATCATGTTATCCGTAGGCTCAACCCAGTAGGCCAAAGCACTACCCAAATCCATTAGTGGATCACCCAAGGTCGCCATTTCCCAATCAAGCACACCAATCACTTCTGTTGGATGCTCTGGATCTAAAATCACATTATCAAAACGCCAATCATTGTGAATAATACAAGTCGTCGAGTCTTGAGGGATATTATCGTTTAGCCATTTTCGGACATATTTAAATGAAGGAACATTAATTGTGCGAACCTTTTCATAACGCTTATCCCAACCCTCAACTTGTCTACGGCAATATCCTGTACCTTTACCAAGTTCAGCTAAAGGCGTGTTCTCATAAGGAACTTGATGTAACTCAATCAGCTTATCAATAACATTTATACAAAGCTCATGAACATCTTCTTCATTAAAACCAAGTTCAGGCGGTAATTTTGCACGAGGAATAATGCCTTCAATGCGTTCCATAACATAAAAATCACAGCCAATGACCGATTCATCCTGACAAAGTGCCACCATTTTAGGAAGCACAGGATAATAAGGCGCAAGGTTTTTCTGCACCATATATTCACGGGCCATATCGTGGGCCGATTTCGCTTTTGTTCCTTTTGGAGGACGTCGTAAAATTAAATCGGTATTTTCATACTTTAAACGATAAGTCCAATTCGACGCCCCACCTGTATATTGAGTAACAACTGCTAGACCAACCAACTCAACACCTTGGCTTTTTAACCAGTTTTCAACTGCCCCAATATCAAGCTCTTCACCTTCACGTACTTCACCGCCTATATCAATTACCGACATATTCACTTCCTTTAAACTTATACTTTCTTATGACGACCATAACCACGTTTGGCCAACTCTAATTTGGCAATCATGCCTTTATGCACTTCATCTGGACCATCAGCTAAACGTAAACTGCGTGCTTGGGCAAAGAAACCTGTTAATGGTGTATCTCTTGAAACACCCGCACCGCCATGTAGCTGAATCGCCATATCGACTACTTTTTCTAAAACACTCGGAGCGACCACTTTAATTGCAGATATTTCTGTTAAAGCAGCCATATTTCCTAAAGTATCCATTTTATAAGCAGCATACAAGGTTAAAAGTCTGGCTTGATCTATGGCGACTCGAGCATCGGCTACACGTTCGAGGTTTCCTCCGAGTTTTAAAATTTCTTTGCCAAACGCCGTTCTAGACATGCCTCTATCAATCATGAGTTCTAGTGCTTTTTCAGCAGCCCCAATACAGCGCATGCAATGGTGAATACGTCCTGGCCCTAAACGCCCTTGTGCAATTTCAAAACCTTGGCCCGCTCCGCCAATAAAGTTTTCAAGAGGCACCCGAACATTCTTAAAATGGACTTCACCATGTCCATGCGGTGCATCGTAGTCACCAAACACAGGTAACATCCGCTGAATTTCAACACCCGCCGTATCAATCGGTACTAAAACCATAGAGTGTTGATGATGACGGTCTTTACTTTCATCTGGGGTGTGCGCCATAAAAATAATGACTTTGGCATTGGGGTCACCTAAACCAGACGACCACCACTTTTTGCCATTTAAAACAATTTCATTACCGTCGATGATCGCAGTCGCTTGCATATTGGTTGCATCGCTTGACGCAACATCAGGTTCAGTCATGCAAAAAACAGAGCGAATTTTTCCGTCCAATAAAGGTTCTAACCATTGCTGTTTTTGCTGTTCACTACCATAGCGCCATAACAATTCCATATTTCCCGTATCCGGTGCATTACAGTTAAAAACTGTAGGCGCCAATAAACTACGACCAGTTAATTCGGCAATATGAGCATATTCTTGAACAGTTAATCCAGCACCCAGCTTTTCATCGGGTAAAAACATATTCCAAAGGCCAGCTTGCTTCGCTTTAGATTTCAGCGTTTCTAGAAGTTCAGGCCACTGCCATTTTTTCCAATTTCCATCCGGATTTAACTCATGAACTTCTTCCCAAAATTTTGCTTCGACAGGTTCTATTTCTTCTAAAATAAATTTTCTTGTTCGCTCGACAAAATCTTGAGCTTTTTTTGAGAGTTCAAACATTCTTTTTCCTTTACATCATTATCTGGTCTTTACATCAACATAACTTGAAACTTAATATGAATGAAATGATTTTATTAAATAATGCCTCATGAATAATATTCATAACCTTCACGGCCTAGACTTAAGTTTTTTTCACCGAATTGATATCAATTTATATCCGCTTTTTGTTGCGGTTTATGAGCAAAAAAGTATTTCAAATGCGGCAAATAGTCTCAATATTACGCAGTCGGCAGCCAGTCACGCCTTGCAAAGATTACGTCAGCAACTTGAAGATGATGTGTTTATACGAGTAGGCAATAAAATGTCTGCCACTCCTTTTGCCGAACAGATTTACCCAACTGTGAAGCAAGCGCTTTTAACCATTCAAAATATTAGCCAGCAAAAACATGTCTTTGATCCAACAAGTCTAAAAAATTTAAAAATCGCCGTGCATGATGAAATTGAGCCGATTATTCTTCCAAAGCTTGCTCAACATTTTCAAAATCTTAATTTAGATTTGCAGTTTATGAGTATGAAACTCGATCGAAAACATATTATGGCGGACTTGGCGACACAGCAGCTCGATTTTGTGATTGACCTAGAACAATACTTATCTCCAAAAATTACTTTTGATCATTTGGTAACAGATGAGTTCGTCATTTGCAGTCAACTTAAAGAAGTCGATTTATCGAGCTATATGAGTGGTCGACATATCGGTGTTTCGTCACGCCGTACAGGCGCCTTACTTGAAGATATTTATTTAAACCAACATCAAAAAATTTCTAGAAATGTATTTATGCGCTGTCAAAACTACTCAACGGCCTTACAAGTTCTGGCGGCTCAGGCCAACGCAATACTGACCATGCCTCGAATGATTTTGCAGCATTTATCTTATAGTTCTGAAATTTGCTTACATTCCCTACCTTTTGAGATAACCAATATTAAAATGGGTATGTTTTGGCACGAAGATTTAAGGGATAATTTAAGACATCAATTTTTGCGACATGAAATTATTAAACTTTTTCAGTAACGCAAATTGATCAACCAAGTTTCTATCGTACAAGGACCAGTAATGAGTAAAGATGAACGGATAATCCAGAATCAGGACAACAAAAAAACGATTCGTCATGAAGATTACATTGCTGGCATCGGTAAAGGCATGGCGATTTTAGATAGCTTTAGCAGTAATCAACACCGTTTAAATATTTCGATGGCAGCCGAAAAAACAGGACTCACCCGAGCAGCAGCAAGACGCCACTTACTAACTTTAGAATATCTAGGTTATCTTGAATCTGATGGTCATTATTACTATTTAACTCCTAAAGTTCTTAAATTTTCAGGAGCTTATTTAGGTGCAGCTCAGCTTCCAAAAGTATCTCAACCCTTATTAAATCTGTTAACCAACCAAACTTCTCTCATTTATTCAGTGATGGTACTTGATGGTTATGAAGCCATTACCATTGCCCGTAGTGCTGCCCACCAACAAACCGACAGAGTAAACCCATACGGTTTGCACTTAGGTAACCGCCTACCTGCTCATGCGACCTCGGCGGGTAAAATTTTACTGGCACATTTAAGCCAACAAGAACAATTGGACTGGCTTCAAAAATATCCTCTTCAGCGTTTAACCAAATATACCCATGTCGAAAATGATAAATTTTTAGAGTTACTAAAGGAGATTCGAGAACAAGATTGGTGCTATTCACGTGAAGAACACGAATTAGGAGTTCATGCGCTCGCCGTACCGATTTATGGACAAGACTTTAAAGTTGTTGCAGCTTTGAATATTGTCTCTCCGACCATGAGAACAACTGAAGAGTATTTAATTCAACACATTTTGCCTTTATTGCAAGAAACTTCGCGGGATTTGAGACAAGTTCTTTAAATCTTACTTAGGCTATTTTCATAAGATAATTTTGTCGTTTGCTTAGGCTATTTAGGATAGTGAAAACACAAAATAAATGCTTAGGCTATTTCTAGAAATAGTTGAAAGGAATTTTCAAATAACGGATGCCATTCGATTCTGGTTCCGGAAAATTTCCACCGTTCATATTAATTTGAATTGAAGGCAGAATTAATTTTGGCATTGCCAAAGTTGCATCTCGTTCTTGACGCATTTTTATGAATGAGTCTTTGGAAACACGTCGATTTAAATGAATGTTGCTTTGCTTTTGAGTCTTAATATCTGTTTGACATACATATTCATCACGGCCTTCAGGCTTATAGTCATGGCATAAGAACATGCGCATGTTTTCAGGAAGTGTATAAAGCTTTTGTACCGAATCATAAAGTGCAGCAGCACTTCCTTTAGGAAAATCGCATCTGGCTGAGCCATAATCTGGCATAAATAAGGTATCGCCAACAAAGACAGCATCATCAATTACATAGCTGAGACAAGCCGGTGTATGTCCTGGTGTAGGAATGTTATAGGCTTCTATATTCCCTATTTTGAAATGTTCATAATCTTCGAACAAATAATCAAAGGGCTGATTTTCATTGAATTTCTTAAAATCAAAATTATAGATAGCCGAAAATGTTTCTTGTACTACCGAGATTTTTTGACTAATCGCAATTGTACCGCCCAATTTAGATTTTAAATATTGAGCCGCGGTCATATGGTCGGCGTGTACATGGGTTTCTAAAATCCATTGCACTTTAAAGTTTTGAGCCAAGACATAATCGATAATACGATCGGCATTGGTTGTTTTTGTAGTTGCCGAAGCTGCGTCATAGTCAAGCACACTATCAATAATTGCGCATTGACGAGTCGCTAAATCCGCAACAACATAGCTAAAAGTATTGGTGTTTTCATCAAAAAAATCTTTTACTAGAGGTTGTTGCATAGGTTTAATTTCCTTTATTTAAGACTCGGTAAATAAACATTCCTAATAACATAGCGACAATAAAATAAAGCGCTTCAAAATGTCCTAATCCAATCAGAGTTAAAGCGGGCGCTGGACATATCCCTGCTATTCCCCAGCCTATACCGAAAATAAAAGCTCCAACAATTAACCTTTGGTCAATCTGTGTATTTGTTGGTAATTGAATTTGTTCATTAAAAAGCGTTTTAGGACTTTTTATAGCCTTTTGAAATGGAATAAATGCCACAGCAATCGCGCCTAACATCACAAACATTAAGCTAATATCCCACTGCCCAAAGATATCTAAAAACCCTAATACTTTTTCAGGATTAGACATACCAGAAATAATCAAGCCTAATGAAAACAAAGCACCAAATATAAAAGCAAAAATATTTTTCATAAAATTACCCCAACACATGACGAATGATATAAACCGTTAACATGCCAACAAACATGAAAACTGCTGTCGCTATCATCGAGCGTTTTGATAACCTGCTCATACCACAAATACCATGACCGCTTGTACATCCAGAGCCTAACCGTGTTCCAAAGCCAACAAGTACACCTGCTAAAATAAGTACAAATGTGTTCGCTTTAATTTCAATTTCAGGCTGATAAAAATAACCATATATGAACGGTGTAATCATGAGTCCGGCAATGAACCAGAAGGCAGAACTCTTAAAGGTGTCTTTAGTAGGATTTATGATTTGAGCAAGCAATCCACTAATTCCGGCCATACGACCATTTATATATAAATATCCAACTGTTGCGATGCCGAGTAATAAACCACCCAAGAAGGCATAGACAATATTTGACATATAACCACTCTTAACAATATATGTTTTTATAATCTGTATTATACGCTGATTCTTTTAGAAATACTTAAAGTAAAACGTCTAACCTTATAATTCTTCTTAACAAGAAAAAGCCCCAAGGTTTTGGGGCTTTTATCATTAAATTAGATCTTTAATGCCTAATTGTTCAGGCAGTTTTTCCATGACTTTATTCAATCTAGTATTTGCCGGAGAAATACAACCTGTGTAATGGCTCAATTTTGTTTCCGTACCATTTGGTTGAATCCATGAAATGTAATAGCTAGACATGTCTGTTGCCGTTTGCAGACAACCCGCAGTTTTAGATTGTGTACCTGTTTCAGGACGATAAGCTTTTAGATCATCTGCAAGTTTTTTATAGTCTTTTACGCTACCTTGAATTTCTTTAACACCAATAGCTTTAGTGTATTGTTTACCTTCAAAGCGAATTAAACCCGTTGGTGTTACTTCTACAGAATAAATTGGACATGCACCAAAGCATGGGCTAGAAGCATAACGAATTGTCTCTTGTGTATTCGGTGCTTGCTGAACAGAAGCACAACCCATCAAAGCTAAACCAGATAAAGTTGCAAGAACCAAAAATCTCATCGTATCACCTATTATTATCAAGTGGCTTTAATTTATCAAATCATACACTTCTTGTCATTAAAGACTATTTTTTGTGATTCTCTACAATATTTATTTCACATACCCGCTTAGGCTATTTAAATATTAATTAAAAATTGTTCCCGTCTTTTCATAAAAAAAGGCCCATCTTTCGATGAGCCTTAAGCTAATAAGAGCTTAAATTCCTGAAATACAAATTATTACTAGATAGTAATAACCTGCGTCGACCATTCTAACGCAACCCAATAAATTATATAAATATAATATAAATATATATTTACGCTCGTTTTTCCTACAAAAAAAACCTAATTTTTAAGAGTAAAAACTTAATAATGTTTATTTCTAATTAAAATTCACAACCTTAGGTTAAACAAAACTTAATAAAAGTTAAGCTTTTATTTATAGGTAAAACATTATAAGAAAATGGTCAATCGTTAGGCTATATCTAGCGTTCAGGATGAAGCGTCTGGTAGGATATTTTAAGTTTGGCAACAACATCAAGCACTTTTTTACTACTTGGTAAAGCTATCTTGTTAAAAATACAGAATTTACTTTTATTCTTTTATAGAAAAAATATATTAAAGATAAAAGGCAAAAGAGAAAATTTCTCTTTTGCCTCATTTAATTATTGTTCTAGACTATAAGCGATCACATAATCGCCATGATCAGGTGATTGACGTGCTCCGCCTGCGGTAACAACCACATACTGTTTACCTGTTTTAGGTGAAACATAGCTTATTGGTGTTCCCTGACTACCTACTGGCATACGTGATTTCCACAGTTCTTTACCTGTAGATGAATCAAATGCACGTAAGTAGTAGTCTTGTGTTGCAGCAAAGAAAACCAAACCACCTTGAGTTGCCATCGGTCCGCCAATGGTTGGCATACCAATCGGTGCTTTTAAGCCCATCTTAATACCCATAGGACCAGTATCCTCTACTGTACCTAATGGTACTTGCCATGCAACTTGACGAGTTTTCAAATCAATCGCGGTCATGGTACCAAATGGAGGTTTCTGACAAGGAATGCTTAATGCTGACATAAAGCGGTTTTTATTCACTTTATACGGCGTACCTTTCATTGGTACAGCGCCCATACCTGTGTTTACTTTTTCCCCACCATTCGCTTGAATCTTAATGTCTTCAGGAGTTTGCTCCATTAATTGAATCCATAAGCCAAGGCGCATATCGTTCACGAACATATAACGATGAGTTGGATCAAAAGCAATGCTACCCCAGTTCATGCCACCCAAAGAACCTGGGAAACTTAATGAAACGTCAGTACCGGGTGCAGTAAATAGACCTTCGTAACGCATTGACTTAAAGTTAATACGGCACATCAGTTGATCAAACGGCGTAGCACCCCACATATCCGATTCTGTTAAAGTCTGATTACCAATTTGAGGCATTTCAACAGAACGTGGTTGAGTTAAGCTGTATTGTTCACCTGGAATATTTGCCACTTTCACTGGCTGTTCAACCACTTTAGTCAGTGGTTTACCCGTGACACGATCAAGAACAAAGAATTGGCCTGATTTGGTTCCAATAACAACAGCTGGTTTAGTCGTACCGTCTTTTAATGGGAAGTCGACTAAACTTGGTTGCATTGGTAAGTCAAAGTCCCATAAATCGTTATGAACAGTTTGATATACCCACTTTTCTTTACCCGTTGTCGCATCAAGTGCCAAAACAGAAGTATTGTATTTATGATCTAGCGGATTACGGTTACCGCCCCAAATGTCGACAGATGAGCTACCCATAGGTAAGAACACAGTATTCATTTGCGGATCATACGACATTGCTGCCCAAGAGTTTGCCGAACTGCGTTTATAGGTTTCACCCGGTTTAAGAACATAGTTAGGGTTTGGATTACGCGGGTCAAATGCCCAGCGAAGTTTACCTGTAATCACGTCATAACCACGGATAACACCACCTGGCATATCTGCTGCTACGTTATCGGCAATACGGCTACCCACTACAATGGTTGTTCCAGCAATCGTCGGTGCAGAAGTCACTTCAAAACGTGGGGCTTTTGTTCCAGCTCCAAGACCTTCCAACAAATCAACCGTTCCATTTACACCAAAATCAGCACAGCGCTGACCGTTATCTGCATTGACTGCAATTAATCGACCATCAGGTGTATTAGTATATACACGGCGTGGACATGCCGTGTTTGTTGCAACGGCGGTTACTGCATTTGCACCCGCTAAAGTTGGCTGTACAAGTGGTTTTGTTGAATCAAAATATGCAACACCACGGCAACGTTCCCAAGCATCTGCTTTAGAGTTCACCTCAGCTTTCCAGAGTTGTTTACCCGAGTCAGCATCTATGGCAAACATATTGTTATGTGGTGTACATAAGAAGACTTTATTTCCAACTTGTAGCGGAGTCATTTGGTCTTCAGCACCATTACCACTACCTGTTGTAAAATCGCCCGTTCTAAAGCGCCATGCTTCTTTTAATTTATGAACGTTATCTCGGTTAATTTGATCGAGAGCAACAAAACGGCTGCCCCCTGCATCATTTCCATAATTTTCCCAATTCACCTGTTTTTTAGCAGGGTCAACTGGTACTAAAGGGAGCTTTTCACCTGAACTTGCTACTGTTGGATGTGGTTGGAACATTTGATAGAGCGCAATCAACATACCGACTACAACTAATCCACCTACAGCATAGGCTGAAGATGCCAAACTAGTTTGAAATTGGTAACGTCGAATTGAAGGCAAAGTAAATAGCAAGGCAGCAAAAAGACCAGCAGGAAACATTAAACGCGAGAATAATGGCCAAAATTCCCATCCCGCATCAATGAGTGACCAAATTACCGTACCCACAAAAACAGCCGCAAAAATCCATACACCAAGCGCTTTTTTACGGAAAATACTAATTGCAGAAATGGTAATAAATAGCCCTGCGACTAGGAAATACCAAGAACCACCAAGAGATACTAGCTTTCCACCGCCTACAATGTAAAAAACACCTGTAGCCAATAAAACTAGGCCTAAAATAAAACACCATATTTTGAATAAGATATGAAACTTAGAATCTGACTCAGACATAGATCCTACTCCACATATACTGAACCCGAATAGTTCAAGCATTTGGGCCAGTTAAACTATGTCTAACCAGCCATCAATATTGTTAAAAATTGACTTTCACACTAAGTCCAGCCACCCATGCATCATCCACTTCTTTAACACCCGCAGGTTGATGGATATATTGAATGTTTGGACGTAACATGACGGCCGGAGACCATTGATAGGTATAGTTCAACTCGACATTTAGCTCGTCGTCTTGAATTGGAATATAGTCAGATGCAATCGGATCATAACTGTAATATCCACGACTTTCATTTGTTGCGATTTGCTTATCTTTCGCACGATCATTAACCACATAATTGGCTATACCAAAACCAATCGAGTCATTTGGACGGCTATCAAACGGTCCTTTATACCAAAGAGCAAGTTGTTGCGTGCTTTGAACAAAGGTGGTTGCTTTATCATTTACAACACCGTTGAAACTGATATATAAACCGCGTTTCGGATCTTCGCCTTTATTCGTCAGTTGTTGCTGGGCATTCAGCCAGAAACTTTGTTTTCCGTCATGAACTTTACCGGCAGTTTTAATATCATTCGCTTCTGCGGTTGAGTACAACGCACCAACTTTATACTCACCCGGTAAACCATTAAAAGCAGTAAGTTTTGGTTTCCATGCGAGCTCAACTGGTATGGTTGCGCCCTTCACGTTGTTCATATCCAGATTAAAACCATCAGATTCGGTTTTAATATTGTCTGGATTGACCTCGTACACACCCAATCCCAAAGTCCATTCAGGTGCAAACTGATATTTAACGTTTGTCGCCCAAACACCGACTGGTGAGTTATACCAAATTGAACCGATTGATTTTCCTAGCTGTCCACCGCAAAGCAATAAGTTCTGAAACTCACATTGAGAACTATTAAAGTCCTCTGACATTCCCATACGACCAAATTTGACCTGTACAGTATTATCAACAAAGCCCTTCTTCACCCATGCTTGAGATAAACGCCAGATTTTACCGCGACCATAAATCTCTTGAGCATTGCCCAATTGGCTTGAGCGTGGGTCTTTAATACGCTCAAGAGTTAATGCATTCCCGTCACGTTTAGTCACGACTAAGTTCGCTGTTGTATCTTTCCATCCAGCAATTTTTTCTAAATCGAAGTTTGCACCCAAAGAAAGTTGCGCAGCATTTTCAAAAGTATTGCTGTCGTTGTAACCACCATCTAAATTTGTAGCAGCTTGGCTCATGATAGAAGCCGTAAATTTATAGCCCTGTTGTTCTAGCTGCTGGCGTTTTCCATTCCAGTCGCCAAGCAACCATTGACGGTCTTGTGACCACGGCTCATTCGCAAGCGCAAATTGACTGCCTAATACAGCGATTGTTAATACACTTAGTTTCATTAAATTTGGCATCTTAAGTCCCTTTTATCATTTCTATGCTGCGCCTCGGTTTGAGGCGCTTTCCTTATTGTTATTATTTAGTTTGTACGACCGAACTGAGTTCAGACGTCGCTCCAAAGCGATCAGTGATATTTGCTGTAATTGAGGCAACTTTTACAGTTGGTTTCCAATTCGCTTTTGCATTACCTTGCGCATCTGTAGCAACAGTTATTGCTCCTAAATATTGCTCAGCTTCTTTTGATGCCGCATTTTGATTTCCAAAGAACTCCACTTGATAGCGTTGGTTTGGTAAACCATTAATTTCTACAGCCACTGAGCCTTTAGTAGCGGTTAACTTAGGTGCTTTAATACCCTGATTAGGTTGAGCATTACAGTTTTGTTGATTTGGTTGAGTACATGTTTTTTGTTGTTTAGATGGATCAACAACCACACCGCCACCACGAGAACCGACAAATCCTTCGTGCTCAAGTGCTGGCACAGCAAATACAATTGCCCCTAAACGCTGATCTGGTACACATGAACCGCCAGCTTCACAGCGTTTAATATCTTTACCATTGTCCCAAATCAGGTTTTTCGTCAATGTAATTTTTGCATTTGCATCTTTTTCTGAACGAATAGCAACACCAATACGGTTACCATGCACTCTATTGCTATCAAGAATGTTTCCATCACCCGTCATGTTAAAACCAATCGAGTTATTGGTCAGTTCGTTGTAGGCAATATAGTTACGCTTACCCCAGTTAATCTGTAAGCCATCAGAGTAGTTTTCAAACTTGTTCCCAACTACCGCATTATCATTACCCCACAAGATTTCAATACCTTGTGATGGCTCTGGGTTTGCTTTCGTTGAAACAAAATGGTTATTGGCAATTAAGTTAAATGCAGCACCACGTGTCAGTTCTAAACCATCCCCATTGTCTTGGAAAATATTGTCTAAAACTTTGTTGTTATTGGTCGTCGTTGCAGTGGGGTTACCTTGCCCATCATCACCCGTCAGCATAACACCAGCACCACCGTAGTTATTACTAATGCGGTTGTGTTGAATAAGGTTATTGCTTGAACGGTTAATCAATACACCAATACAAAAGCGATGAATGTCTAAACCTTTTAAAGTGACATTGTTGACGTCACGTAGTACCAACCCCGGTAAAGTCATTGTACGGACATTTGTTCCATACTGCTCAGGGTTTGCACCAGGACAAGCTTTTGCACCTTCACCTTTAATATAATTTGAACCATCAATTGCGATGTATTCACCAGTTTTATCCCACTGGGTACCAATAATTTTGACGGGTGCTTTAATCTCAGGAAGTGCACTATTTAATTTAATCGCATAAGGTGCTTTGCCTACTGCTTGAATCAAGATGTCACTTGCTTCACTCGGGTTCGCGTTAGCTTGTTCGATTGCCCAGCGTAAAGAGCCTTTATTGCTATCATCCTGATAACGATCAACAACATAAGTTTGCGCTGCAGTCACACCTGAAACCATCAAACCTAATGCAAGAGTAGTTAAACGTAATGTATTCATTTGAACATATCCTTATGATTTATGGGTTTGTTGGTTGAACGGTTTTTAAAATCTGTTTGAGCTTGGTCACATCAATTTGACCGGGTGCTGACGCCTCACCAATCATGCCAAAGCTATAACTTCCGCCCATATTGGCAGTCGCAACACGAGAAATCGTACCTAATTGCCCCATCGACATCGTCAATAATGGCTTAGTGGTTTGCTGACTTACTTTTAAAGTTGCATTCATTAAAGTGAAAACGTCTTGTTTAGATTTTGGCATTACAGCAATTTTTAGAATATCTGCGCCCATTTGATCTTGTTTTAACAAGCGTTTTTCAATTTCATCTTGGCTTGGTGTTTTTTGGAAGTCATGATTAGACATGACAACAAGCACTTTCTTTTGATGTGCTTTTTGAACAATTTCTGAAACTACTTTTTGATCACGGAACATTTCAACATCTAACCAATCCATGAACGGATTTTTTAAATAAGCCTGATAAGTCTTACCATAATCAGCATCACTAATTTCAAGCTGGCCACCTTCGTTTTTGGTACGAATAGTGGCAATCATTGGCTTATTGCCTAAAATCTTTTTCAATTGATGACCCAAGGCAATCACTTGTTTTGTATCACTCGCAAAACTGAGTAAATCGATACGGAACTCAGCTAAATCAGCATCTGCCGTATTTGCAATGACTTGAGCTTGTGCTAATGCTTGTTCTTTAGTTTTTGCAGTAATTGGAACAATCGTTTTAACGGCTGTAGCGGCATGTTGTGTTTGAGCACCTAAAGCAACAGGTTCAGCATTCACCTGTGCTGAAAAAAATGGGAGGGCAAGCAAACTTAGGCTTAATAATGTTTTCATGTTCATATCATTTATCCTTAAAAAGGCTACACGCATCCATGGACGAGCATGTGTAGCCTTAGGTGTTTCTTAAATATCAAAAAATACTGTTTCGTCATCGCCTTGAATTCGAATATCAAAGCGGTAAACAACTTCACCATTTTCTTCAAAACGTTTTGCAATAAGCGTCTGACGACGCGGTGCCCATTCAATGCTATTTAGAATTGGATCGTTAGCATTTGCTTCAGTCTCATCTTCAAAATAAACACGTGTATGAAGACCTAAATTAATACCGCGAGCGAAAATGACTAATGCAATATGAGGCGCTTGGGTTGAACCTTTACGACCTGCTGTTGCACCCGGCTTAATTGTATTAAAACTCCAAACACCAGTTTCAAAGTCGGCGCCTGTACGACCCCATCCCTGAAATGCAGGATCAGCTTTTTGCTCACGCGTATCTGCCTGACTTGGATAAATACCGTTCGCATCAGCTTGCCAAATCTCGATCAGTACGTCGCGTAGTGGTAAACCCAATCCGTCAAATACTTGCCCCTCAAGACGAATGCGCTCACCTTTAGTCTGGTCTTGTACAAGCTGGTTATTAAAGTTGTTTTCAAAAACTTCGATATTTGCTTGTTGTGGTAACAAACCAATGTGAACGTAAGGACCACCCGTTTGAGATGCAGTTTCTTTTAATTCCTGAAAATTCCAGTTATTCATGTTCGTGCTCCCGATTAAGTCAAATCATTTTCGAAGTAAGTCGCTCGACGTCCACGTAAAGTGATGTCAAAACGGTAACAACGGCTATCGGCTTCGATAAAGTTGTTTTTATCTTCTAGTGCAATCAATGCACGACGTTGATCTTCAGAAGGAATCGTTTTTAAAATCGGGCAAGTATCGATGAGCGTATCGCCTTCAAAATAAAACTGTGAAATTAGGCGCTGGGCCCAACCATCAGCAATTAAAGAGAAGTGAATATGAGCTGGACGCCACTCATTAATACGGTTACGCCACGGATACGGGCCCGGTTTAATGGTACGGAAAATATAAAAACCATTTTCATCAGTTAAGGTACGACCACAACCACCAAAGTTAGGGTCCATTGCACCAATAAACTTATCGTTTGGATGGCGATATCGACCAGAAGCATTGGCTTGCCATACTTCTAAAAGTGCATTTTTTACAGGACGACCAAATTGATCACGAACATAACCATGGACAATGACACGCTCACCAATTGGCAAACCCTCTTTGGCATAGTTCAAAATCAAGTCGTTATCTTTTGGACCAAACAAATTTGAAGAAAAATGCGGTGCAGTAACTTCAGTTAAAGTCTCGTTAATAGAGATCAATGCATTTTTTGGCGAACGTAATACACTTGTTTTATAACCCGGCGTATACGCTGGTGGATGATCATCTGTATTACGTTGGGCGTAAGCGCCCCAGCTATGTTGTGACATCTTTATCTCCTTAATCTTGTTCTTTCGCTGCAATTGGGTTTACTTCTATCCCCAACTCTTTAAAGACTTCTTCAGCCATATGCATTGCAGCATTTGCAGCAGGTAAACCTGCATAGAGTGAACTGTGTAAGATCAACTCTTTTAAATCTTCTTTGGTTACGCCATTGTTGAAGCAAGCACGTAAATGCATGCGTAGTTCGTCTTCGCGGCCAAGTGCCAATAAAATTGCGATAGTCACTAAACTACGTGTATGACGTGGTAAGCCTGGACGAGACCACACCTCACCCCATGCGTAACGGCTAATAAAATTTTGGAAATCTTGGTTAAAGTCATTGAGGTTTTGCAAAGACCGACCAACATGCTTTTCACCCAAAACTTCAGTCCGCACTTCAATGCCTTGTTTATAGCGTTGTTCATCATTCATTGTGATAGACCTCTATTAAGTTGCATCGGTATGCGCAACAAGTGATTTAACAAATACAGCAACAGCCGCAGCGGTCGCCGGAATTAGTAATAAACTAAGAATGGCGGTAAACGACCAATCATTGCCGAGTAGTACGGCACCAATCCAAGCACCAAATACCGCACCGAAACGTCCAATACCTGTCATCCAAGACACACCCGTTGCACGGCACTGCGTTGGATAGAAACGAGCACTTAAAGCTGGCATTGAAGATTGCGCACCGTTAATCGCGATACCAGCACAAAGCACTAATACAGCAAGCAATGTTGAGTTTCCTAAACTTTGACCCACAGCAATCGCAAATAGACCCGCAGCAAAGTAGAAAATGGCAATGACTCGGTTCGGGTTAAATTTGTCCATCGCCCAACCAATAAATAACGCACTTACCACACCACCGAACTGGAACAAACCGCCAATAAATGCAGCACGCTCCATTGAGGCACCTGTTTCACGCATAAGCGTTGGCAACCAGCTTGTAAGCAAGTAAACAACCACGAGTCCCATGAAATAGGTCAACCAAAGCAAAAGCGTTCCTTTCGCATATGGTTTAGAAAACATAATTCCAAAGACATTTTTCTTTTGAGCTGTCTCAGTTTTCTCTTCTGGTACATGAAATGCAGTCGCATTTTGAACTTGAGTTGGTGCGATATGATTTAAGATTTTGCGTACTTTTTCAGGGTTCTTACCTTTCACAATTAAAAAGCGGTAAGACTCAGGTAAAACCAGAATCACTAAAACCATTAAAATCAGAGGTGACCAACCGCCAAGTAGAAATAGACTGTGCCAACCGTAGGTCGGGATGAGCCAGCTACTAATAAAACCACCTGTAGCCATACCTAAGTTGTAGCCACAGAACATGCATGTCACCAGCAGTGAACGAATACGTGTTGGACAATACTCAGAAAATAATGTGGTGGCATTCGGCATTGCTGCACCAAGCCCAATACCTGTCAAAAAGCGTAAAACGACAAGGCTATCTAAGTTGGTTGCATAAGCAGATGCCAAGGTAAATCCACCAAAAATCAGCATTGATACTGCTAAAACAATTTTGCGGCCAAAACGGTCAGCTGTTGGACCTGAAACTAAAGCTCCAATAATCATTCCACCAAGTGCAGCACTCATTACCGGTCCTAACTGAGAGCGGTCAACCCCCCAGTCCTGAGCCAATGCTGGAGCGATAAAACCCATCGCTGCAGTATCAATTCCATCAGTAAAAATAATTAAGAAACAGATGATTGCTATCATCCATTGATACTTACTGAGTGGAGCATCATTAATCAGTGCTTGAGCATCGATACTTTTATTTGGTGCAGCGTAATCCTGAGACGCCATATTTGCCTCCTTAAGGCCAATTCCTTTTAAACTACTAAGCTATTAGATTTGCTGAATAAACCTAGTCAATTCCTGAGTAAATCTTTGTGGTTGCTCAATATTAGAAAGATGAGATGCTTCCAATTTAGCAATTTGACTATTCTTAATAGCATTCTGCATAAACTCAGCATCTGCTACTGTTGTCACTGGATCTGCCGTTCCTGCAATAAGCAATACCGGCACTTGGATTTGCGTAATTTCATCTCTTAAATCAGCATGTGCTAAAGCACGACACGCATTGGCATAACCTTGTGCTGGTGTGTTTGCCAGACTTTGAATCGTCGTTTGTGCAACCACGTTATGTTGATAGTCGAATTTTTCACTAAACCAACGTGTATGCGTGGTTTTAACCAATTCAGCCAGTCCATTTTGTTCTACTGATTCTGCGCGACTCAACCACGCCTCAGCTTGACCAATTTTGGCTGCTGAATTTGCAACAGTAATGCTATGAAAGCGCTCTGGATAATGGATACCTAACCAAAGCCCTGTAATTCCACCCATTGAAATTCCACAAAAATGAGCTTTTTCAACATTTAAGGCATCTAAAATATCAGCAACATCTTCACCTAAATTTTGTAAAGATGATTCAGCGATCACATCACTTTCGCCATGACCACGTGTGTCGTATGTAATGACATTAAAATGACTTTTAAGCTCATCTACTTGTGGCTGCCACATTCCATGATCTGTTCCTAACGAGTTAGATAACACAAGTGCTGGAGCATCTTTTAATCCATCGGTATATACAGCGAGCTGTTTACCTTGTCGATTGGTTATAAGCTGTTTCACTTTATGTCTCCTCCTTGTGCTTCTTGCAGAACAGCATCAATTTGAGCTTGAATGTTGCCCAAATAGTTTTCTGCTTTAAATATTTCCAAAATTTCTGTTGGGCTAAAATATTCTTTTACTTCATTTAACTGACTAACAACCTCAGATAAATGCTGCTTTTGAGCCACGGCTGTTTTACAAGCTGCTTCAACAACATGATGAGCATTTAAACGTCCAATTTTTGGAGCAAGCGCCATCATCACAGCTTCTGCCATAATCAACCCGTTGGTACAGTCAAGGTTATGCTGCATATGCTCAGCATTAACTTCGAAACCTTGTAAAACTTCACCAGTGCGACTTAAAGCACCCGCACAAAGCTGAAAAATTTCAGGGATTGCCAGCCATTCTGCATGCCATGCGCCTAAGCTACGCTCATGTTCCTGCACCATGCTTTGATAGATGCTAGACATAAGTGCTGGTACACGATTTGCTGCTGCAAGTACTGAAGCTGCTGCAACTGGATTACGCTTATGCGGCATGGTTGACGAACCACCACGACCTTTTGCTGTTGGTTCAAACAACTCTGCAATTTCAGTTTGCATCATAAGAGACCAATCACGTGCCATCTTGCCTGTATTCCCAACAATCATGCCAAGCACACTTGCAATTTCCACGATACGATCTCGCTCGCCATGCCATGTGCTTATCGGTACAGTCAGATTCAGTTGCTGAGCAAATGCGCTAACCACAAGTGAACCTTGATCTTGCAAAGAAGCCAGTGAACCCACAGCCCCACCTAACTGAGCAGTAAATACACGTGATTTCATGGCTTGGATACGATCTAAATCACGCTTAAATGCAGAAGCCCAACGAGCAAGTTTATGTCCTAAGGTAATTGGTAAAGCTTGCTGTAACCATGTACGCCCAATCATGACTTGATGGCGATATTGCTTGGCTTGCTGTAATGCAGTCGCATAACATTGCTGAAGTTGAGCTTCCACAATGTTTAAGGCATCGCGGCATTGCAAAATACATGCTGTGTCTAAAATATCCTGACTCGTTGCTCCCCAATGCACATAGCGTGAAGCATCTTCATCAACATCTTTAACAATTGCTGTAAGTTGTTTTACAAATGGAATTGCGATATTCCCAGCTAAGCCTGTTGCTACAGCCAAAGCGGAAAAATCAAACTTATCTAGTGCCTGCTCAGCTACTTGGGCAATTGTATTAGCCGCATTTTGAGGAATCACGCCAACTTTTGCCTGTGCTTGAGCTAACGCAACTTCAACCTTAGTCATATATGTGATTAAAGATGAGTCACTAAAAATGTCAGTGACGTCTTTTTGGTAAAACAAGCTGGCATATAACTGGCTCATGATTAGACTCTCTCAATAATCAAAGCAATCCCTTGGCCTACACCAATACACATCGAACACAAGGCATAACGACCACCTGTTTGCTCAAGCTGGTTTAGGGCCGTAGTCACTAAGCGTGCACCTGATGCACCAAGCGGATGACCCAGTGCAATCGCACCACCGTTCGGATTCACTTTGTCAGAATCATCTGGCAAACCTAAATCACGGGTCACAGCCAAAGCTTGTGCAGCAAAGGCTTCATTCAGCTCAATTACATCCATCTGATCTAAAGTCAGGTTGGCTTGTTTAAGTAATTTCTTAATCGCTGGTGCCGGAGCAAAACCCATAATACGTGGTTCTACACCCACCGCTGTTGAAGCAATGATCTTGGCACGTGGTTTGAGGTTGTAAGCTTGAATTGCATCATCAGAAGCAATCAATAGAGCTGCTGCACCATCGTTAATGCCTGAAGCATTTCCCGCAGTGACGGTGCCGTCTGCTTTGACCACAGGTTTAAGTTTGCTTAAGCCTTCAAGCGTGGTCGATGCACGTGGATGTTCATCGGTATCAATCACAACAGCATCACCCTTACGCTGAGGGATTTCAACTGCCACGATTTCTTTAGAAAAAAAGCCTTTGGCTTGCGCGCTTGCGGTGCGTTGTTGGCTCACCAAGGCAAACTGGTCCTGATCTGCACGATTCACGTTAAACTGTTCAGCCACGTTTTCGGCAGTCTGCGGCATGGTGTCTACACCATACAATTCTTTAAGTTTTGGGTTAATGAAGCGCCAGCCCATGGTGGTGTCTTCGATCTTCTGGCTACGGCCAAAAGCACTGTCTGACTTCCCCATCACATAGGGTGCACGGCTCATACTTTCCACACCGCCTGCAATCACCAAGTTCGCTTCACCAGCTTTAATAGCACGGGCAGCAATGGCAATGGCATCGAGTGAGGAACCGCACAAACGGTTAATGGTGGTTGCCGGCACTTGATACGGTAAACCTGCAAGCAGTGCTGACATACGGCCGACATTACGGTTATCTTCACCGGCTTGGTTAGCACAGCCATAGATCACATCATCGACCTGTTCCCAATCTACATTCGGGTTACGCTGCATGAGCGCTTTAATTGGCACAGCACCAAGGTCATCGGCACGGACAGGTGCAAGGCCACCGGCGTAACGGCCGAATGGAGTACGGATGGCATCGATGATATAAGCGTTTTTTAATGTCATTTCCCTACTTCCTTATCCTTGAGTCGCATCAATCAAAGTTGCACCCGTTAAAGCCTGTAACTCATCAAAGCTCAGACCTTCCACTTTTTCGATCACCTTTAAACCGTCTTGGGTCACATCAATAACACAAAGATCGGTGTAAATACGATCCACACATTGCTTACCCGTAACCGGATAAGTCAGTTCAGCCACAATTTTTGGCTCACCTTGCTTGGTTACATGATCTGTAGTGATAAAAACTTTCTTGGCACCTACAGCCAAATCCATCGCACCACCCACCGCAGGAATCGCATCCGGTGCACCCGTGTGCCAGTTCGCCAAGTCACCATTGGCTGCAACTTGAAATGCACCCAGCACTGCAATATCAAGGTGACCACCACGCATCATGGCAAATGAGTCACCATGGTGGAAAAAGCTGCCGCCTTCAAGCATGGTCACAAACTCTTTACCGGCATTAATGAGTTCTGGGTCTTCTTCACTTGCTGCTGGTGGAGGGCCAAAAGCCAACAGACCATTTTCAGAATGAAGAAAAATATCTTTGTCGTCAGGTAGGTAATTTGCAATCTTGGTTGGTAAACCAATACCCAAGTTCACATAGGCGCCATCTGGAATATCTTGTGCCACACGTTTTGCAATCTGGTCACGGCTGAGTTTCTGGTAGCTCATGTTATTTCTCCTTATTGCTTACTGTGCGGGTGCGACTTGTACAACATGCTGTACAAAGATACCTGGGGTAATGATGTGTTCCGGATCTAATCCACCGAGTTCAACCACTTCAGAAACCTGAGCAATGGTGACATCCGCAGCCATCGCCATAATCGGGCCAAAGTTACGTGCAGATTTACGGTAAACCAGATTGCCCCAGCGATCGCCCTTGTAGGCTTTAATCAAGGCAAAGTCAGCCTTGATCGGATATTCAAGTACATAATCTTTGCCATCAATTTGGCGGGTTTCTTTGCCTTCGGCCAAAAGTGTTCCAAAGCCAGTGGGGGTAAACACAGCGCCTAATCCCATACCTGCTGCCTGAATACGACACGCCAGATTACCTTGTGGAACTACTTCAAGTTCAACTTTTCCGGCACGGTACAGTTCATCAAACACATAAGAGTCTGCCTGACGTGGGAAAGAGCAAATCACTTTTTTAACTGAGCCGGCTTTAAGCAGTTTCGCCAGACCATAATCGCCATTACCGGCGTTGTTGCTGACAATAGTTAAATCTTTAACACCCAGTTCAATCAGTCCGTCAATGAGTTCAGCGGGTTGTCCTGCGGTACCGAAACCACCAATCAGAATGGTTGCACCATCTTTAATCTGCGATAGTGCCTCGCTTAGTGAGGACTTACTTTTGTCAATCATTAGACAACTCCATTGTGCTCATTGAAGAAGAGATAGGTAAGAGAATTAGGCACACTGAGGCGAGAAGAATAGATAAATATTTCACTCAATCCCGAGTGTTTCCCTTAGATTTCCCTTTTAATCATTTTTGATAATTTTCGTATTTTGATCTAGTTATCAAACCATGGTTTTGTTCGGTATAAATATTTTTTGTTCGATGATCGAACATTATCTAGTGTAGTTGTCCGATCTTGATAAATCCTAAAACTTATCAATGTAAAAGAATACGAGTGGTTATAAATAGATATGTAGAAAACTTGCTTAGATGAACAAACCATCCAAGCAAGTTAGAAATAATAGAATTAAGACTGAGATTGCAGAATCAAACGTGCGAGTTCTAAATCATCGGGATAGGTAATTTTTATATTATCCGAACGTCCCATTACGACCTGTACAGTTTCACCCATATACTCGAGTGCACTTGCCTCATCGGTAATAGTGACGTTATTTTCTAAAGCATGTTCAATTGCTTTTTTTAGTTTACCGATTTTAGTAATTTGAGGAGTTTGAGCTTGCCATAATAAATCTCGGCTAACTGTTTTATCAATTTGATTGCCTGACTTAACCTGCTTTAAAGTATCACGAACAGGAATTGCTAAAATAGCACTCTCATTTGATTCAATTGCATTTGCCACAAGTGCATTTAAACAATCAATGGTTACACAAGGGCGAGCCGCATCATGCACGAGGACCCAATCATTTTCATCAGCAAAAGTTAAAAGATAATTTAAAGCATTTAATACCGAATGGACTCGTTCAGCCCCGCCCGTACAAAAATGCGCCTTATCTATATTTTGAAATGCAAGAGTCTGGGCGAAGGTATCTTGAGCACCGATTGCTAAAACATAACCATTCAATGCAAGTTGACTTATACGGCCAATCGTATGTTCTAGAACAGTCCTATTCTGAATATATTGATACTGCTTCAATTCAGTTTTAGAAAATCGACTTCCTGATCCTGCAGCGGGAATAACTGCCCATAATTTAGTCTGGGATATCTGGGGATGCAGGTGTCTCATTCGTTTCCAAATCAACTTTAGCGTTCGGGTCAATATAAATAGGCTTGTAATGGGTACTGATTGTACTCATTTGAACAAATGTCTCATGTGGTTTAACCAAACCAAGATCAAGGCGTGCATGTTCTTCAATTGCTTCTGTACCATTTTTCAGGTCAAAAACCTCTGCTGCCAAAATACGGTTTCGTTCTTTAAGCTCTTCATTTACCTCAGCTTGTTGCTGAATTTGTTGCATGAGAGCTTGATGAGGGATATAACCACCCTCACCTAACCAAAATTGATATTGCAGTATGGCTACTAAAACAATAACAAGTAGCAATATCAGTTTGCTTGAAGTGGATCGAAATACTTCTAACATATCATTAAGAGTTTTAATTAAAAACTTTGATTAAGCTTTTGTATTGTATAACAATTTAAAAAGAGCATGCAAAATTCCTGCAAAATCAGTGCAAAACTATTAATGCGCATGTTACTTTAAATTGACCATTGTGACATGTTTCATTTTGTCAAAAATGAATGGAATTTGAAAGGGAAATCATATTTATAAGTACAACTGCTTATAAATCACTCTATGCATATAAAAGCTATTCTGCGTATCAAAAAATTATATTGAATAAATAGAGAAAAGTCCTCCGAAGAGGACTTTTCAATAGAGATTTAAATCAACCAGTAATTAGAAGTTATAACGAACACTCACCGTTGCATTTCTTGGTGTTCCCCAGTTCATTCCATTGTCACCAATACCTTCATAATATTTCTCATCAAAAATATTATCGATGTTGAATTGAAGTTTAATATTTTTATCTACCTGATAGCCAACCATCGCACTTGCTAACACATAAGCATCTTGTTCAATACGAGAGCTTCCACTACCCGTATAGTATTTACTCTTATAATTTAAACCAAGTCCTGTACTCCATTGATCAAGTTTGTACTTAACAAATAGATTCGAAGTTGTTCGAGAGTTTGTCGTATTAACCTTGGTGCCTTTTGCATCTTTTGCTTCAAAATTAGCAATACCAAAGTTAATCCCCCAATTGTCGTTAATCTCACCCTCAGCTTCAAACTCAAAACCTTTACTTTCAACACCATCTATAGCGCGATAAGCCTGCTCTGTAGTTTGCGTACCATTACGGACAATAAATACTCCAGGTATCGATTCAGCAAAATTAGATTGTTCTATTCGAAATACTGAAAGTGCTGTATTTAAACGCCCTCCGAACCATTCGCTCTTTAAACCGGCCTCATAACTCTTACCTGTAATCGGATCAATATATTGATCATTTACATCTTTACGTTCTTGAGGTTTAAAAATTTCTGTATAACTCGCATATACAGAATGATCTTGGGCAAAATCATAAATAGCGCCAATATATGGTGCTAATTCATTGTTAAATTCACGGTTACCTTTATCATTTTCAGACTTGTATTCCCAGTTAGATAAACGTGCACCAGCAATAATTTTTAAAGGGTCAAGAATTTGAAATTTACCCGCAATATATGCAGCAGTTTGTGTGGTTTCATTAAGAGCACCTCTGGTATTTAGTACCAGTGGCTGAAGTAACTCTTGAGCCATATCATTATAGTTAAGTGGTTCACCTAAATATTTCTCAATTTCACTATTTGCATTAGAACCACCAGAAAGATCTTTCGTTTTTTCATTTTTATTCCAAGATCCGCCAATAATGATTTCCTGAGGGCGATTAAATAACGTAAATGGTGCATTGATAAAAACATCAATATTGTTTTCTTCACTCGCAGCTTTGGCACCATATACAGAAACATTATCTTTTTTATTATCATCTATATTTTTTAGTGGACTGGTATTTGTGGCCTTATCTACTCTTCCAGCTGTATATAGCAACATGGAGTCCGTATCTTCTTTACGGAAGGTATAAGCAATATTTAAATTAATGTCATTAAATAAATTCTGTTTTAAGTTTGCAAATACTGCTGTTGTATTCACATCCCAATATGTCCAAGGTGCACTTACTGTTAAGCTTCTAGAAAAATTGGTACGAGTCCCATCAGTATAAAAAGCAGGTGTTCCGCCCCAACGAATACCATCACGATGTAACTCTTGATAAGTTGCACCAAGCGACATGCTTGTTTTATCACTCAAGTCATAATCAAGGGCACCATAAAATACATTTCGTTCTTTTTCATAAAAATCCATAAATGATTTTTCATCAGAATGCTTTACAAACATGCGACCACGCAATGTACCATCAGCATTAAGTGGTGTAGAAATATCTGCCGAACTACTCCAAGAGTTCCACGAGCCTAAAGATGTGTTGACATTACCAGTAAGCTCTTTTGAGTTTGCATGTTTTCGAATCATGTTCAGTGCCATCGCCGGATTCCCAGCACCTGTGGTTAGGCCATTGGCACCTTTTACTACCTCGATGCGATCATAAATATCTAAATCAAGGTCCCCTGTACCTAAATTAATCGTGCTCGGTATTCCGTCTATTAAGTAATAATCTACCTCAAAACCACGTGCATAAACTTTCTGGCGCTCATCAGTACGTGAAGTTGAAACCCCCGTAATATTGTTCATTAAATCCTGAAAAGAATCGATTTTTCGATCATCTAAATATTCACGAGTTAAAACTTTGACCGATTGCGGTGTTTCACGAAGAGATAAATTTAATTTTGTAGAAGTATTTGCGCTTTTTGCTGCATAACTGCCCGAACCTTCGGTAACTGCAGAATTTTCTTGTTGTGCTTGTACTTTTATCGTTTCTAAAGTGGCGGTTCCAGTTGTCTCATCTGCATAAGCAACTGAAGGAACAGTTAAAGCCATAGCAAATGCTAAAGGATGAGCTTTAAATGCTTTTCTAAAGGGCGGAGTGTACATAAGAAAATTCCATAATAACCAATGTGCTGTGCGAGATTCCTTAGTCTTTTGCTATTCTGCTCTTTGTTACATAGCAGCAAAAGTTCGGCACAAAAACTAACACGAATGATAATTGTTATCAACAAAATATTAATAATTATTCCTTTTTATTTAGATTGAATTATCAATCTTTCTAATACTTATATATTTCAACCGCTTCTAGACTTGTTTGATTATCAGATAATTTTTTAATTTATTGTTTATTCAACTTACTAATAAAATGTTATGCACCAGTCTTACGATTAACTCAAAAATAACAAACTAAATACTATTTTCTTTTATATTTTATTATTCTTCTCAAATCTCATAACAGAGAATAAAGGTATGGCTTGTAGTGCATAAAGTTTTAGCATTTTCTTTAGTAAGCATAGGTTTGAGTGCTTGTAATAACCATACAGATGATAGTCCTTCAAAAATAATTAATATGGAGGATATTCAGAAGCAACATAGACCGACTAATACTTATATATATGAATATAATGATATTATTTATAAACTAAACACTGAACAAGACCAAACTACTGCTCATATAAGATTAAAAAGTTTATTAAAAAAGATGCCATCTCATGATAGCAACTTAAACATTTTAAAAACTAAACGTAAAATACTTGTACATTTGGGTTGTCTGAATGAAGCTTATATCGTTACCGAAAAAATTTTAGCTAAAACAGATAGTTCACAGCTACAAGAGATGCAATGTATTTTTCTAAGTAAAATGAAAAAAGATGCTCATGAAATAAAAGCATGTTACGAAAGAACTGCTAATAGTTATTTAAATGAAATAAATTTAATACCTAAAGCTGCTTTGCGATATCAATATGCTTTATGGGGGCATTATGCAGCAATGTTCCATGCAGGCCATATAGAATATAAAGATAGACTTCAAGAAATTATCGACTATCACAACATTGAAGATCACAAAAAAACATATCAACAAATGTATGAAAACGTTATGAACTCCTCTATTTTTCAAAAACGTTTAGATGCAATCCCTTATACCTCTCAATGTCGTTAAACTATTTTTAATTTTTAAGTCTTATTATGAGACAAATTTATAACCTGTATCTTTATTAATTTTAATTTATTTAATAACAAGAAAGTACGTATCGAAATATAACGTTTATGCTTCCATTCTTATCCTAGGAATACAATCTCATATAATCCTGTCCCTTATTGGTCTCTTATTTTGAAACGTCTACTTTTGATCACATGATGAATAGTAAGTTTACTCATAAAAAGTCACATATATTTCGAGTTTTTAACCAATAACTACCTAAAAATTATATTTTTTTATTTTTTACTCTGTTAATAGTTTTATAAGGATTTCTTCTAACTATTTTAATAAGGAGAAAAAAATGGATTTTATTAATATTTTCATAGGTGACACGACTTGGAACTTTGTTTTAGAAGTTTTAGTTCGTTGTAGCGTGATGTTCATCATCATTATTAGTTTTTTAAGACTATCTGGTAAACGAGGTGTGCGTCAGCTCTCCCTTTTTGAACTCGCAATTATTTTATGTTTAGGTTCAGCCGCCGGCGACCCTATGTTTACTGAAGACATACCTATTGCCCATGCCTTCGTCGTATTTGTTGTTATTCTTTTTCTTTATCGATTTGCTACATGGAGCATGGTAAAGCATAAAAAAATTGAAGATTTGCTAGAAGGAAAAGCACTTTGTATTGTTAAAGATGGTCTTGTAGTCTATAAAGATTTCCAAAAGCAATCATATTCTCATGATGAGTTTTTCTCTGAAATGCGGCAACAACATGTTGAGCATCTTGGGCAAGTGCGAGCTGCTTTGTTAGAGTCCGATGGTATTCTCAGTCTGCTTTATTTTGAAGATGAAGATGTAAAGTGGGGCTTGCCACTATTCCCTGATGCTTACCGCAAAGCAGATATACTTAAACCTAATACTTTTTATTCATGCATGAAATGTGGTGAAACTAAAATTTTAAATACAATTGATCAAGAATGTACACGATGCAAACATCATAGTTGGGCCGAGTCTTTGAAAACACGCCGATTAGGATAATAAAAAAGGTGCTATTTCCTATTAAAAACAGAAAATAGCACCCTAAAATGTTAAAAATTAATTTTAACTTTTTATTTAAAGATTAGTTTAAACCTTTAAACTCAGCTTTACCGCGGTAAGCAGCTTTAGTCAATTCTTCAATACGAAGTAACTGGTTGTACTTAGAAACACGGTCAGAACGGCAAAGTGAACCAGTCTTAATTTGACCCGCTGCTGTACCTACTGCCAAATCAGCAATAGTAGAATCTTCTGTTTCACCAGAACGGTGAGAAATAACAGTCGAATAACCATTTGCTTTAGCAAGATAGATCGCATCTAAAGTTTCAGTTAAAGTACCGATCTGGTTGTATTTGATTAAGATTGAGTTACCAACTTTTTCATCAATACCACGTTGTAAAATCTTAGGATTAGTTACGAACAAGTCATCACCAACCAATTGGATTTTATCACCAAGGATTGAAGTCAAGTAGCTCCAGCCTTCCCAGTCAGATTCATCAAGACCATCTTCGATCGAGATAATTGGATATTGATTTACAAGACCAGCTAAGTAATCTGCAAACTGATTGCTTGTAAATGCACGATTGCCTTCGCCTTCTAAAACGTATTGACCGTTTTTGTAGAACTCTGAAGATGCGCAGTCAAGTGCAAGCATCATGTCTGAACCAGCTTTGTAACCAGTCAATTCAATTGCTTGTAAAATGATTTGAATTGCTTCTTCGTTAGAACGTAAGTTAGGAGCAAAACCACCCTCATCACCTACAGCAGTATTCAAACCTTGTTTCTTTAAAACTGATTTTAAAGAATGGAATACTTCAGCACCAGCGCGTAAAGCTTCAGCAAATGAAGTGAAGCCTACAGGCTCGATCATGAACTCTTGAATATCAACAGTGTTGTCCGCATGCTCACCACCATTTAAGATGTTCATCATCGGTACAGGCATTGTCAAAATTGTTTGACCACGAAGATCTGCAATGTATTGGAAAAGAGGAAGTTTCTTTTCTTCAGCAGCAGCGCGCGCAGCAGCCAATGATACAGCTAAAGTTGCATTAGCACCTAATTTCTCTTTGTTTTCAGTACCATCAAGCGCGATCATTGTATTATCAATGTCTTTTTGCTCAAAAACTGATTTACCCAACAAAGCATCACGAATCAACGTATTAACGTTGTTAACTGCTGTACGAACGCCTTTACCTAAGTAACGTGATTTATCACCGTCACGTAGTTCTAAAGCTTCACGAGAACCAGTTGAAGCACCAGATGGTGCACATGCACGACCAACAACCCCAGATTCTAAAATTACGTCTGCTTCGATGGTTGGGTTACCACGAGAGTCCAAAATTTCACGTGCACGAATGTCAACGATTTGGCTCATGAACAATTCCTCTTTGAATGAATATGAGCTGCGGTTAAAGCAGCGTAAGGGTTATAAAACAACTCAATGAGTGTCTAACTTTTTGAATCCTTTAACTAAAGTATCCAATTCTTTTATTTGTGCCAAGAACGGTTCTAGCTGCGACATGCGTAATGCACAAGGTCCATCGCATTTTGCATGTTCTGGGTCTGGATGAGCTTCCAAAAACAATCCAGCCAAGCCAGTTGCCATTCCAGCGCGTGCTAAAGTTGTAATTTGAGCACGACGACCACCTGCTGAGTCAGCACGACCACCAGGGGTTTGCAACGCATGTGTCACGTCAAAGAAAACTGGCACATTCATTTCTTTCATGATGTCAAAGCCAAGCATATCTACAACAAGATTGTTATAACCAAATGCTGAACCACGTTCACAAAGAATAAGTTTGTCGTTTCCTGCTTCTAAACATTTATGCAGGATATGACGCATTTCATGGGGTGCTAAAAACTGGGCTTTCTTAATATTAATAATAGCCTGTGTTTTCGCCATCGCCTCAACGAGATCAGTCTGACGACTTAAGAAAGCGGGTAATTGAATAATATCGGCTACTTCTGCAACAGGTGCAGCTTGATATGGCTCATGCACATCAGTAATGATAGGAACATTAAAATGCTTTTTAATATCACCTAACCATTCGATACCTTTTTCAAGTCCAGGACCACGGAATGAATGAAGACTCGAACGATTTGCTTTATCGAAACTCGCTTTAAATACATAAGGGATATCTAAGCGTTTGCAAATATCAACATAAGTTTCTGCAATTTCAAAAGCTAAATCTTTTGATTCAAGTACGTTCATTCCGCCAAATAATACAAATGGCAAATGATTTGCCATTTGTATATCGCCTAAACGTACAACTTCTTGTGGTTTTAATTGTGACATTTAAACTTTCCCAGTTTATTTAAAATCGCATTATTTACTTTTTTGATGCTGTGTTTTTGCAGCGTCAATAAAACTAGCAAATAATGGATGTCCATCACGTGGTGAACTTGTAAATTCCGGGTGGAATTGTACAGCAATAAACCAAGGATGTTCAGGAATTTCTACAGTTTCAACTAAATGTTGTGCTGAAGAGTAACCTGAAATCTTCATACCAGCTTGTTCAATCGACTCGATGAAACGGTTATTCATTTCATAACGGTGACGATGACGCTCTGTAATTTCAGCTTTACCGTAGACTTCACGTGTTTTTGTGCCTTCAACCAATTCAGATTTCTGAGCACCTAAACGCATAGTTCCACCTAAGTCAGACTCAAGGCTGCGTTGTTGTAATTCACCGCGCTCATCTAACCATTCGGTAATTAAACCAATGAGTGGATATTTTGTAGAACGATTAAATTCTGTAGAAGAAGCTTCTGGCATACCTGCGACATGGCGAGCGTATTCAATAACAGCCAATTGCATGCCTAAACAAATACCCAAGAATGGGATTTTGTTTTCACGTGCGTATTGAATAGCTTTCATTTTGCCTTCAGTACCACGTTCACCGAAACCGCCTGGAACTAAAATTGCGTCAGCTGTACTTAAAATAGATACGTCTTGGCTTTCAAGTTCTTCAGCGTTGACATAATCAATTTGTACTTTTACGCGATTTTTAATACCTGCATGTAGCAATGCTTCATTTACAGACTTATAAGCATCTGGTAATTCAACATACTTACCAACCATAGCTACACGTAAAGTATATTCAGGATTTAGTAATGCTTCGACGACATTGTCCCAATCTTCTAGATTTGCTTCTGGAAGATCATTAAATCCAAAACGCTCACAGATCAAGTCATCAACGTTTTGTTCATAGAATGTACGTGGAATTTGATAAATCGTTTTCGCATCTTTACATACCACTACAGCACGTGCTTCTACGTTAGTGAACAATGCAATTTTGCGTTTAGTATCAACATCCACATCATATTCAGTACGACAGATAAGAATATCTGGCTGAATACCAATTGAAAGCAACTCTTTTACAGAGTGTTGAGTTGGTTTTGTCTTAAGCTCTGCTGCAGATTTAATATATGGCAACAAAGTTAAATGCATAAGCATGGTTCTTTTATGACCAAGCTCAACCATTAACTGACGAACTGACTCCATAAATGGAAGTGATTCGATATCACCTACCGTACCGCCAATTTCTACGATAGCAACATCGTAGCCTTCGCCTGCGCGAAGTACGCGTTCTTTAATGTTGTCAGTAATATGAGGAATAACTTGAACTGTACCACCAAGGTAGTCACCACGACGTTCTTTATTTAAAACGTCCTGATATACACGACCACTAGTAAAGTTATTAAGTTTGGTCATTTTCGCACGACGTAAGAAACGTTCGTAATAACCCAAGTCTAGATCAGTTTCGGCACCATCCTCTGTGACAAAAACTTCACCATGTTGGAAAGGGCTCATTGTCCCTGGATCGACATTAATGTAGGGATCCATTTTAACCATTGTGACTTTTAAGCCACGGGCTTCCAAAAGTGCAGCAACTGAAGCAGCAGAAATACCTTTACCTAGCGATGAAACTACACCACCAGTGACAAAAATAAAATGGGTCATTAAGTTTCTCGTACAATCAAGCCGAAATCGGCCTACAATGTTTGGCAATTTTACTGTACTCTGCCCCTATAAAGCAAAGTCAAACCGCATCAATTCAAAGATCATTAAACAACTGGCTATTCTATCAGCATTTTTAATAAAAATTTAGGTCAATCTCACATGATTTTTTCATTCTCTTTTGCTGTTATAATGCCAGCTCCTCAATTAAATGTTGTTTAGGACAATGGCAAATAAAAAACTTTTAATCTGTGCTGCAATTGCTGCTGGACTATTGTTAACCGCATGTGTCAAAAAAGAAACACCTAAAGAAGAAGAGCAAGAAAAGGTTGAAACTGCTGTTTCAGAACCTACACCTGCTGAACCTGCAAAATTTGAGTCTTTAGAAAGTGTGCAAACTGAAGAAGCTCAAACTCAGGAACCACCGCAAGTTGAAGTTCACCACGAAGAAACAGCGAATACGACAACTGAAATTCGCCGTGAAACTCGTCCTGCCCAGCCTGATCAAGGTTCACAAACAACTGCTTCTGAGCAACCTAAAGTAGAACCGAAACCAAAACCTGAACCTAAGCCTGAGCCAAAAGTAGAGCCAAAACCTTCTAAGCCAGCTGAACCAGCTCAAAGTGAAGATGACGCTGTTGCCGCTGCCATTGCTGCTGCTACCCCTGCGCTGAAAAACTAATTTCGTACGCACATATGCCCAAATTGAACCATCAATTTGGGCTTTTTAAAAATTATTCAAATTATCAATTCAATCATAAATTTTACTTTTTCTTTCTATTTATCTTTAAAGTTTCCCTAGATATCAATTAGGGACAATCTACTTTTTCTGCCTAAAAAAGCATTGACGA
Organism: Acinetobacter lactucae; assembly: GCF_001605885.1. GTDB lineage: Bacteria > Pseudomonadota > Gammaproteobacteria > Pseudomonadales > Moraxellaceae > Acinetobacter > Acinetobacter lactucae. Next base: position 175,978 of record NZ_LRPE01000009.1, read on the forward strand.
TAGATATATGACGTTGTAGTTTTTTATCAAGTTCCTTTTTGGAACTTTAATTAAAAGAAGATTGGAGCTTAGAATGAATATTGTATCAAATCGCGTCCCCGCCTCATTTCCAGTCCGTCGTATGGACTACAATTTTGAAAACACACCTCGCTATTGGTGTAATAACGAACCAACTTTCACGCATTATTTTACGGGTTTATCCACTTTATTTCCTGAAGGTGAATCATATTTCGTTCGTTCCGTAAGAGCTTTACGTGAAAAAGCAAAATCGAACGAGATTCTAGATCGAGAAATCAGTGCTTTTATTGGCCAAGAAGCAATGCACTCTAAAGAGCATCATGCTTTTCATGTGAGTGCACAGCAACATGGATTAGATCCTCAATCTTTAGAAAAGGTAACTGGTATCGTTTTAAAAAGTATTGAAAAAGTTTTTAGTAAAAAGTGGAATTTGCTTGTAACAGTAGGTTTGGAACATTACACAGCAGTACTCGTGGTTAGCATGATGCAATCTGTTAATGAATTAATGACAGACTCAACTATTCGTAATTTATGGTTATGGCACAGTATTGAAGAAACCGAACACAAAGCTGTCGCTTTTGATCTCTATCAACATTTATATGGAAGTGGGCTAAGCGCATATCTCCCACGTATCACCGTCTTCACTTTAAGTTTAATTTTAATTACGGGCTTCTCAACAATTTATCAATTTGTTCTTATGAAACGGGATCATCAACTTCTAAATTTCAAATCTTGGCGTAAATTCTTTAGTTTTGCGAATAAACAATATAGAACACTGATCCCTAAATTTTTTGATTATTATCGCTTTGATTTTCACCCCAACCAAACTGATGAAAAAGATCTCGTTGCTAGTACGAAAATCAAAATTGGTCTAAAAGATCCCACGTTGCTTTTATCTTGATCTAACAAAATGGTAAAGCCCATCTGTTAAATGGGCTTTATTTAACTTATTGCAAAGTTATCGTTATTGCTTATGTTCTACCATAAAATAATTTGCTATTAATTTGGCAGCCCATGAGGTACTTTTCCAACCTTCGTAAAAACCACAATGACTTCCTTTTTTTGTAGTAATTACCGCAATATTACTCATTTGCTGAATTGTTTCTTTGTAGGGTTCCAAATTCTTAATAGAACAGACTGGATCATCCTCAGCATTAAGAATCATCAATGGAATTTTGACATTCTCAAATACATAAATTGGATTAATGGCTTGGCAATAACTTTGATAATCCTCAAAGCCAGCCATTTCAAAATATTCTTTTTCAAACTCTTCCAGACTTGTCGTCGCTAGAACTTTTTCTATAGAAGAAAGTTGATTCCATGTATTTTGATAAGGATGAATAAAATATTTAAATAACTTTTTAGTCATCATTTTGCTATAAAACGGATGCACATTTTTAAAGCCAATCTCCGTGTTATAGCCTGGACACATTGCAAAAGCAGCTTTAAATGGTGTATCTGTGCCTTGCTCACCCAAATAACGAACCAATAACCCTGTTCCCGCAGAGGAACCTACGGCGTATAAATCTGACTTTGGAAACAAGTTTTGAACATGAGTAAGTTGCTCTTTAAGATCGCTCGTTGACCCAAAAAGAGAAATCTGTGGTACAGGCATAGGTAAGCCAGCATGCCCACGGCGTAAGCATAGTGCGATTCTCCATCCCGTATAGTGATGTATATCTTTTACAAGTTCACGCATACTTTCAGGTGTTCCCGTAATAGTATGCATAATGACAACTGTAGGAGTATTTGGAGGAAGATGATAGCCATACCACGCAATTGCAGTTACGCCGCCATCTTTCATAGTGAGTTGATCAATACGATCATATTCAAGTTTGATGGTTTTTTTTCTAATAATATCAAAATACAAAAGATGAACATGATTGTTGCTTAACCATGGTGTAGGACGATATTTTTGCTTGAGCTGGGGCAATTTCTCGAGAATATCTTTTATTTTCCCATTTGGGTCATAATAGATTTTTGGCTGTTCGGCACCTAATACCGAATCGAACAATTCTGAACCGAAAGCTTTAATTTTATTTAAAGTAGATATGCCCATTTCCAATCACTACCTCTGATTATGAGTTAAATGATTGCCGCACTAATGCTGCAACCTGCTGTCCCCAAATTGCATAAATTTCTTTACTCGGATGAAAGCCATCACTTGCCATAGGCAAATTCATTGCCCGAAAATGCTCAATATCATATTGAATGAATATAAATTGGTTTTGGGATTCTAACCATTTATTTAGTGTGTGATTCATTTGTTCCGCATATTTTCCAAACAACCAAGCCAATGGATTTGGTAAAGCTGGAAAATGCTGCATTGGTGGAACACCAGAAACAATAATGAGCTTAGGCTTAAAATGTGCCTGTATATATTGAAATAATTGTTTTTGCTGTTTTATCCATGAACTTGCTGAGGTTAGTTTTGTTACATCATTAACACCAATCGACGTAACTACGACATCGTAATTTTGTTGCTCTAAATGCTGTACTGCTTGAAAAACTTGCTTAGTTGTATCACCTGTTTTTGCATGCAGTTTCCAGCTTATCGAATATTGATCTTGCAACTCAGAAATAATTGCACCAGATAAAGCATCTTTTTGAGTTTCTACCCCCACACCAGCTGCGGCAGAGTCTCCTAAAATAAGTAATGATAGAGGTCTTCCCTTGCCAACGATGCCTTCTCTTTCGCCACTGGCTTCTAGCAAGCGTGGTGTATTCTTACGAACTTTTGTTCCCTGTATAAACAGTATAGGGAGCAATGCTAGAGTTGAAAGCTTTAACCACATTTTATTGATCTCTATCTTACTTAGGCTATTTACTAAAATTATTGTGGTTGAAACTTAGCAATTCTTATACCCATTTGTTCAGCCAGCGCAGCTAAGCCACTCATTGGACGAATCATTACTTCAAAATCAACAATTTTGCCTTGTTTATTAAAACGAATCATATCGATACCTTTTAATGATTTGCCACTAACATTGGCACTGAATTCAAGCACTACATTTTCACCGTCTTCTGTATAGAACTCACGATGATAGGTAAAGTTTTCGAACACCTGAATCACATTGGTAAGAATGAAGAAAACAACCTGCTTTCCTTCATAAGGTTTGTAAGCAACTGGTGAGCGAAAAACCACCTCATCCGCCAGCAAGTCATTTAGATCAGACAAGTTCCCAGCCTGAACCATTTCATGCCATTTTTCTAAAGACTGCTTTGTTGTTTCGACTGTCATTGTTTTTATATCCTATAATTTAACCAAAAAAGTAATGGACATTTCTGTTTAAAAGAAATGCCCATAAAAATTTATAGTATCGCTGCTAATTCAGCGCCTTGGCGTATTGCACGTTTTGCATCTAGTTCACCTGCCTCTTTAGCGCCACCAATTAAATGAACATTTTTTCCATCTGTTTTTAGTTGATCATACATTGCAGTAAATGACTCTTGGCCTGCGCAAATCACAACATGGTCAACCTCAAGTACACTTGGTTGCCCGTCTATCGTTATATGTAAACCTTGATCATCTACCTTGTCGTATTGCACACCTGCAAACATTTTGACCTGACGATTTTTTAGTCCTGTGCGATGAATCCAGCCTGTTGTTTTACCTAAACCAGCGCCTACAGCAGCAGTTTTACGTTGCAATAAATAAATTTCTCGTTCAGATGCCTCAACTTTTGGCTGCTTTAAGCCACCCACATGTTCATATTGAGTATCGATTCCCCACTCTTCATAGAACTTTTCTGGATTTAAACTGCCACTTTCACCTTCGTGAGTAAGATATTCAGCTGTGTCGAAACCAATACCACCTGCACCAATAATGGCAACACGTTGTCCTACTGGCACACGCTCTTTTAGAACTTGTAAATAGCTCAGCACTTTAGGATGATCAATTCCCTCAAACTGCAATTGACGAGGTGTTACACCTGTTGCAACCACAATTTCATCAAAATTTGCTTGGCTTAATTCTTCGTAAGTCGCTTGATGATTTAATACAAGTTCAATGTTTGGTCGCAATTCAATTTGACGGCTAAAGTAGCGTAATGTTTCGTAAAACTCTTCTTTACCAGGAACTGTTTTTGCAATATTAAATTGGCCACCAATTTGATGACTTGCCTCAAACACTTTAACTTGATGCCCGCGATCGGCTGCATATACTGCAAAACTCAGCCCTGCTGGACCCGCGCCAATCACAGCGATATTCTTTTTAACCTGAGCTTCTTTAAAAATCAGCTCAGTTTCATAACACGCACGAGGATTGACTAAACAAGTTGCAATTTTCATTGAGAAAATATGATCTAAACAAGCTTGGTTACATCCAATACAAGTATTAATTTCATCACTACGACCTTCACTTGCTTTCAAGACAAATTCAGCATCCGCTAACATTGGGCGTGCCATAGACACCATATCAGCATGACCAGATGCCAATACATGTTCAGCCATTTCAGGCGTATTAATTCGGTTAGAAGTAATTAAAGGAATAGAAACTTCACCTTTAAGTTTTTCAGTCACCCAAGTAAATGCAGCACGAGGAACTTTGGTTGCGATTGTAGGAATACGTGCCTCATGCCAGCCAATACCTGTATTGATAATTGTTGCACCTGCTTTTTCAATTTCTTTTGCAAGCTGAATCACTTCATCAAAACTTGAACCACCTTCAACTAAATCAAGCATCGACAGACGATAAATGATGATAAAATTTTCACCAACTAAAGCCCGTGTGCGCTTTACAATTTCAATTGGAAAGCGGATACGATTTTCGTAACTACCACCCCATTCATCATCACGATGATTCGTACGCGCTGCAATAAACTCATTAATTAAATAACCTTCAGAGCCCATGATTTCTACGCCATCATAGCCCGCATACTGAGCAAGTTTGGCGCAGTTAGCAAAGTCATCAATGGTTTGTTGCACTTCGGCAGAACTTAAAGCTTTAGGCTTAATCGGGTTAATCGGTGCTTGAATTGCTGAAGGTGCAACGTTATTTGCCTGATAAGAATAACGACCCGTATGTAAAATCTGCATAGCAATTTTACCCCCAGCTTCATGGACAGCTTGGGTAATCACTTTATGTTTTTCAGCTTCTTCAACTGTATCTAGTTTGGTCCCGTGGCTAAATACAACACCATCATCATTTGGAGAAACACCGCCAGTTACAATTAACCCCACATCACCTTTCGCACGCTCAGCATAAAACGCAGCCATGCGCTCATATCCTTGCGGTGCTTCTTCTAATCCAATGTGCATCGACCCCATAAGCACACGATTTTTTAAAGTAGTAAAGCCTAAATCAAGTGGCTTTAATAAATGTGGATAAGCTGACATATTTTCTCCTATGGCTAGCAATAAGCTTGCTAATGCAACTTGTTGCATAAATTTATAATCAAATTTTGACTTTTATGCAACATGTTGCATAATCTCATGAGTCACACTTTACTTTTGCTTACAAACTGGATTGCCATGTCACTTCCTCATGTTTTATTGACCAGCTTGCTTGAACGTCCAAGTACAGGGTTTGAACTTGCCCGCCGCTTTGACCGCTCAATGGGCTTTTTCTGGAATGCCACTCACCAGCAAATTTATCGTGAACTCAATAACATGCTTAAAAAAGGCTGGGTTTCCACTTTAGAAAATGAAATGGATAATGGCCGTAAAAAAACCTATCAGGTCGAACAACTGGGACGTATCGAACTGGCTTCATGGATGACTCAACAAAGTGAACCTGCGCAGCTTCGTGATGATTTAATGGTTAGATTGCGTGCAGAAGCACAATTGAGCAATAATCAGATATTACCTGAACTGTTAAGGCATCTTGGTTTACATCAAGAAAAGCTAAATCTTTATCAAAGTATTTATGATAAAGATTTTAAAGACAGTGATGATCTAAATGACCGTGTGTTATACATTCACAAAATGATCTTAGAACTTGGAATTACGATGGAAAGTGAATGGATCAAATGGTTGGAACAAGTCATCCCTCAATTAAAACGCTTTACCCAAGATAACCCATCTGGAGAATAGCCATGCCGTATTACACCATGCCCGATCAGGAAAATTTATTTGTACGCCGTGTTGGTCGTGGTGAGCCTGTTTTGGTTTTATCTGGTCTTGGCATGCAAAGTTGGCAGTGGCTACCGTTTATTTATGCAAACCGCAAAGAATATGAATTTATTATTCCAGACTGGCGCGGTTTCGGTGGTTCAAAAAATTGTGCAATTCCCGAACAAGACGCTATTTCTAGTCACTGGCAAGATGTTGCTCATTTAATAGATCAATTAAAACTCGATAACTTTATCTTGATGGGCTATTCAATGGGTGCGACAACTGCTATGCATGGTATGAAACATGCTCAACTGGCACAGCAGTTAAAAGCCTATTTACATATTGATCAGACACCAAAAATATCAGTAGATTCGACTTGGGAATATGGTTTATTCGGCACTCTTCACACCCAATTCAAACAACTGCTAAATGATATTTATCAATTATTATTAAAGCATAAAAACGCCAAATATCTTTATGAGCTATCGCTTCCAGATCGACAAGAACTCGTTCGTCTTTGGGTAGATTTTATTGAGTTACAAAGTAGTAACCCATTTAGCCCTCTAGTTTTTAAAACTGCCTTAAAGCAACCGTTTCTACAAAAATATTTATTACCTATTCAACGTTTGGATTACTTGTTTTGGTATGTTGAAAACTATCTTTATCACAATGAAGATTATCGCGAAGCGATTCAGCAGTTAGCATGTCCAACCACTTTCTTTATTGGTCGCAATTCGACACTTTATCCAGAAACTGGGCAGACACTGATTGCACATAGTGTTGAACATGCAAAAGCAATATATTTTGAACGCTCAGGCCATACACCTTTATTAACCGAGCCAAAAAAGTTTGGACATGAAATCAATACATTCTTATCCGAACTCAAACATGCTTCTTAAAAATAAAGGGATCTATTTACTGATCCCTTTTTAAAATCTAAAAATAATTAAGCTGAATGAGCTAACTCTTTCGCTTTTAATTGCTCCAAAACATTTAACAAAAGTTGTTCTGTTTTTTCCCACCCTAAACAACCATCAGTTACTGACTGGCCATAAGTCATATCACAAGAAATCTTTTGGTTACCATCAACCAAATGACTTTCAATCATGACACCTCGAACTTGTGTTTTTAAACGTTCAGCAACGATTTGCTGTAAAACTTCCGGCTGACGCAATGGATCTTTACCACTATTACCATGACTACAATCAATCACCAGAGCAGGTAGATTTTGTTTATATTTTTCGCGAATCGCCTGAATTGAAGCCAAATCGTAATTTGGTCCATGATTTGCACCACGCAAGATCAAGTGCGGTAATGGATTCCCAGCACTCTGAATCACTGAAGGCAAGCCTTGTTGATTCATTCCTAAAAATTGATGTTCATTCTGCGCGGATTGAATCGCATCTAGTGCAATCTGAATAGAACCATCAGTACCATTCTTGAAACCAATACTGTATGGCATATGACTTGAGATTTCACGGTGAATCTGAGATTCGCTTGTGCGAGCACCAATTGCACCCCAAGCCAATAAATCATCAAAATAGCCAGTTGCCATTGGACTTAAAATTTCACTGGCAATTGGCAAACCTTTTTCAATAATCTGTAGGTAGAGTTCACGAGACTTTTCTAAACCAAGTTGTAAATTTGATGAACCATCTAAATTTGGATCATACATGAAGCCCTTCCAGCCCACTGTTGTACGTGGTTTTTCAATGTATGTACGCATCACGATAAAAATCTGATCTTTAACTTTTTCTTGTAATTTTTGCAGTTTTTCAGCGTATTCAATTACTGCAACTGGATCATGAATTGAACAAGGCCCTGTAATTACCATTAGACGATGATCTTTGCCATTAAGAATATTTTGAATAATTTGGCGATGTTCGGCAATTTGACGTGCAAAAGTGTGTGCAAGCGGATATTTCGCTTTTAACTGGATAGGTAAACTAACTGGTGTTTCTTTTGTATTAGTTTGAGTCAGTAAAGTATTTAGGGCATTCATTGGTTTTTTCCTTTGGACTGCAATCTAATCAGTCCGATCATTTATTTGAGCGTTTTGGATCTATTCGTTGGTAAAGGTAAGCAAAAGTAAAACCAATAAAAGTTGCTAAAGTACGAATAAGTCATGTTGTTCATTTTAAGTTCCTCGATTCTAAAAAGATAAAGCATAAAAAAACCTGATCGGGGTTGCCGATCAGGTATTAACTGTGATGGGCAACTTTCTCATGCCCGAATACGCTCAGGCAACTATATAAATTGCCAAAAGTAATAGTAAGCGTTAGTGTTCACAGATTGATTTAACATCTTTATCTCAAATATTAAAAAATGTTCCTTAAATCTAAAATACGCATTGTTGATGAGTTTGACAAGTCTTTTTTTTGAAAAAAACTTCTTATTTTCTCGCTTAAGATTTGATTCAATGATGCATTAACGAATCAACCCTTGAGGTTGCAAAATAATTAAACCAGCTCCACAAAGCACAATTAGACCACCTAATATATCCCATCTTGTTAATCCCACCTGATCAACAAAGCGTAGCCACATAAGCGCAGTAAAAATATAGATACCGCCATAGGCCGCATAAATGCGCCCAGAAGCTGCCGGATGTAAAGTCAACAACCATACAAAGATAGCCAGACTTAAGACCGTAGGTAGCCACAGCCAAGCCGACTTACCCTCTTTTAAAATCAGATAAGGAAAATAACAGCCCAGAATTTCAGCAATTGCTGTGATAATAAATAACCCGAATACACTGAGTATTCGGGTTATAGCAAGACTATCAATTAACATAAGTTATGCTGGTTCTGCCGTATGATGATCTTCAAAAACTTCAAGTTTCAAGCCGACAGCTTTACCATCTTCTTTTTTCACTGATACGGCCACATTACCACCATGATCTGCAAGTTCACCAAACAGAATCATTTCAGCGAGTGGTTTTTTCAAATGTTCTTGAATGAGACGTTGCATTGGACGGGCACCCATCAAACGATCATAACCATTTGTTGCTAACCAATCTCGTGCACTTTGATCGACATCAAGAACAACTTGTTTTTCATCCAATTGCGCTTGTAGTTCTGTCAAGAATTTGTCGACTACAGACTCAATCACAGTAGTTGGTAATGCTTTGAATTGAATAACGCCATCTAGACGGTTACGGAACTCTGGAGAGAAAGCACGTTTCATCGCCTCTTGGTTATCAGAACTATGATCTTGTTCCGTGAAACCAATGCTCGCGCGAGAAATACTTTCCGCGCCAATATTCGTAGTCAAAACAATAATCACATTTCTAAAGTCTGACTTACGTCCATTGTTATCCGTCAACGCACCATGATCCATGATTTGTAGCAATAGATTAAACACATCTGGATGTGCTTTCTCAATTTCATCAAGCAACAAGACACAATGCGGATTTTTATGAATCGCATCAGTAAGCAAACCACCTTGGTCATAACCCACATACCCTGGAGGTGCACCAATTAAGCGTGAAACTGCATGACGTTCCATATATTCAGACATATCGAAACGTACAAGCTCTACACCCAATAATTTCGCCAACTGCTTAGTAACCTCAGTTTTACCAACACCAGTTGGGCCAGCAAAAACAAAACTACCTACTGGTTTATCTGGTGATTTTAATCCAGCACGAGATAACTTGATCGCTGAACCTAATGCAGTAATTGCTTCGTCTTGACCAAACACCACACGTTTCAAGTCACGCTCAAGATTTTCAAGCACTGACTTATCATCTTTAGACACAGTTTTTGGTGGAATACGAGCAATCTTAGAAACGATGTCTTCGATATTCTCTACGGTAATCAAGCTATCATCGCTTTCAGCTTTCAAACGACGTTGAGCACCTGCTTCATCAATCACATCAATTGCCTTATCTGGCAAGAAGCGATCATTAATGAACTTAGCAGAAAGTTCTACAGCTGATACCAAAGCCTTATCGTCATATTGTACGTGGTGGAAATCTTCAAACTTAGTTTTCAATCCACGTAAAATATCAATCGTTTCCGAAATACTTGGCTCATTGACATCAATTTTTTGGAAACGACGTGATAACGCATGGTCTTTTTCAAAAACCTGACGATATTCTTGGAAAGTCGTTGAACCAATACAACGTAAAGTACCATTAGCTAAAGCTGGCTTAATGAGATTTGAAGCATCCATTGTACTGCCCATACTTGAGCCTGCACCAATGATCATATGAATCTCATCAATGAATAAAATCGCATTTGGATTTTTCTTCAATGCATTAAGCAGTTGTTTTAAACGTTTTTCAAAGTCACCACGATATTTGGTTCCAGCAACCAATGCACCAATGTCTAGACTATAAATTTCAGCCTGACTTAAAGGTTTAGGCGCCTTACCATTCACAATTAACCATGCTAAACCTTCAGCAATCGAGGTTTTACCAACGCCGGGATCACCCACAAGTAATGGGTTATTTTTACGACGGCGGCATAGAATTTGTGCTGTACGCTCAATTTCTTTTTCACGACCAATCAGTGGATCAGTTTTGCCTTTTTGCGCTTCAACGTTTAGGTTTAACGTATAAAGTTCTAATGGTCCTGCATTACCTGTGCTAGTTTCACCTTCAATATCTTCAACTTCTTCTTCAACTTGCACTTCGTCTTTACGTGTCCCATGAGACAAGTATTGAGTTAATGTCAAACGATTAATTTGATGACGTTTAAGTAAATACACAGCAAAAGAATCACGCTCTGAATACATTGCAACCAAAACATCCGCACCTTCAACAGTACGATCGCCGCCACTTGATTGCACGTGGAAAATAGCACGTTGCAGAATGCGGTCAAAACTTTCTGTAGGATGTGGAGCTTGCTCGCTATTTTCGCCAAGCTTAGGAGTATGTTGTTCTACATATTCTTCTAATTCTTTACGCAAAGAAACTATATCAGCCCCGCATGCTTTTAATGCATTCACGGCCGAATCGTTGTCGAGTAGTGCTAATAATAAGTGTTCGACTGTAAGAAACTCATGTCTCTTTTGACGAGCCATGCTAACAGCCAAACGTAATGATACTTCTAATTGACGACTGAGCATGTAACCCCCTTATGCTTTAGGCTCAATCTGGCAAAGTAATGGATGACCTTGAGATCGAGCGTAATTATTAACAAGGTTTGCCTTAGTTTCCGCGATGTCTCTTGGATAGACTCCGGCAATACCTTTACCTTCATAGTGTACTGTTAGCATTACTTGAGTTGCTTGGTCAAGATTCATTGCAAAGTATTGTTGTAAAATTTCAATTACAAAGTCCATTGGAGTGTAATCGTCATTCATTAATACGACTGCATATAATGGGGGACGCTTGAGTTCTGGAGGAGCTGTTTGTACGACAACCTCTCCATCATGATCTTCGTTTTGCGAATCACTTAAGCGTGGATGGAAGTGCCAATCGACATAGCCAGACTGCTGAAAAGAAGCCTTGATATCTTTTAAGTTTGTTTGACGCTTATTTGTTCGCATAGGATGTTACTATTGTGAATTTGCTTCAGCTTGAGGAATTTCTGCTACAAAAGCAGAAGATGTTTCGACAGGTTTACCGCGCTGCCAACTAAAACGTTTAATAACTGGTGTTTCAGAGCCACCTGTTAAACGCACTTCAATAAATTGAGGCGTAAAACCTTTAGGCATCGTCCAACGGCCTGTTAAGCGCTCAAAATCAGTAAAGTTAAAGTTCTTCGCTTCAAGCGGCACGACTAAAACCTCTGTATCTTTGATCAATCTTATTTCAACCGATCCTAGAGCACGGCGCTTACTTGGGCTTACTTGGACTAAATCTAGCTGATATTCATAAGCATTTTCAGGTAAAGGCTTAATTGCCAGATTTTGAACCGTTAAGCTTAAACCACCACGTTGTCTCAAAATCTCACGGTAGATATTACTCATACCTTCTTGCTGAGTCTTATCGGCGTTCGCTTGATTAAGCGCTTCAAACAAATCATTCGCATTCGTCACAGCCACATCACGCTCTTGCACCGCTGCATTTAAGCTTTTGTTAACTGCATCTAAAGCTGTTTTTTGCTTTTGCACCACTTCAACCAATTGCTCCGCATCTGCATCGTAACCAACAACAGTTAAACCTTGACGGTGCCCAATTGTATAGCCGAGCGCAAAACAACCACTCATTAAAATAGCAGCACCAATAAACAAAGGCTTATTGGTGTTTAAAAAATTTTTCTTTTGCAACGAACTTTCTACTGAAGTCGTCTGTCCAGAGTTTTGCATCGTCATCTCAGTGTTCAAGATCAGAGTCAAGACACACATTTAAATCGAAATTTAAATGTGTGTGAAGCAAAAAAGAGTTTTTTATGGTAATAAACCAATCCCTTGTAAGCCTTCATCTTCACTAAAGCCAAACATAAGGTTCATATTTTGTACAGCCTGACCAGATGCACCTTTTACAAGGTTATCTTGAGCCGCCAAAATAATCAGTTTATTTGGTTGTGGTTTATACAAAGCAATACGAAGCTCATTTGCACCGCGTACACTACGTGTTTCAGGTGAACTATTTGCAGGCATGACATCTACAAATTTTTCATTAGCATAGAAGTTTTCATATAAAGATTGTAAATCTGTCTGCTTACCCGCTTCCGTTAAGTCTACATAAATTGTACTCAACATACCGCGAATCATTGGCACTAAATGGGGAACAAACAAGAGCCCTTCAAAGCCACCTTTTTGGCCTGCAATATTTTCTAGAGCTTCTACAATTTCCGGATGATGGCGATGACCTGCAACACCATAGGCTTTAAAGTTATCTGCATTTTCACTATAAATCATGCCTAAGCTTGCTTTACGGCCAGCACCAGAAACACCAGATTTCGCATCAATAATAATATTTTTTGTTTCAATGAGTGCTTGTGCTGATTTTAACAGTGGCGCTAAACCTAATTGAACAGTCGTCGGATAGCAACCTGGGTTACCAATAACTTGAGCTTGTTTAATTTTTTCACGGTTTAACTCAGTTAGACCATATACAGAATCTTTTAATACATCAGGGCAAGCATGCTCCATACCATACCATTTTTCAAACTGCTCAAGATCTTGTAAGCGAAAGTCTGCTGCTAAATCAATTACTTTAGTTCCAGCTGCAATCAACTCTTTGGCATGCTGCATCGCAACGCCGTGTGGAGTTGCAAAAAATACAACATCACATTCTTTTAATGCATCAATGTTTAAATCTGAAAATTGAAGATCTGTATGGCCACGTAAATTAGGGAACATATCTGCAACTGGTTTGCCCGCTTCTGTACGTGAAGTAAGAACTCGAACCTGCGCTTTAGGATGTCGTAATAAAATACGTAATAGTTCAACGCCTGTATAACCCGTTCCACCAACAATTCCGACAGAAATCACGTGCATTACCTCAATTTTTGAATCTATACTTGGGCAGTAGTATGACAGGATGTCCAAGCTTACAAAACCATTTCATGCTTGGTAATTTTAATTTTTTAATTTTAGCGACAATTAGATAGTACTTACTGGACTGTCATAACCACATAAATATCAGCAAATAAATACCAGATTAATTTTTGGAGAGCTAGGATGCTTCAACAATCAAAAGAAACAAAATTACGCACGTACCTTGGCTTTAGCACATTAATTTTAAGTGTGGCCCTTACTGGTTGTGGAGGTGGAGGTAGTAGTGGAGGCAGTTCACCAACTACACCAACGCCTGTTGACCCTACACCTGAAGCAACAACTGATGTTACTTTAAAAACCCCTGTAGAAATGCGTAATATCCAACTTAAAGTATATGACAACACCAATAACGCTGTTTTGTTGGATACTTCAATTACAAGTTTAAACAGCTTTAATGTCAAAATTCCTACTGCAAAATTGAATCGTTTATATCGCGTAGAAATTACAACTCAAAGCTCATCTCAAGTGTTTGACCCACTTACTTCGCAGTACCAAAATTTATCAGGTATTTATCATGCATTTATTACACCAAATACGGTAAGTAGCAGAACCCAATTCATTAGCCCAAGTAGTGAAGCGGTTTACCAACGAGCTGTCATACGTTCGGGACAACTCCCTCAAGAGACAATCGACCCAACTCGTATTGAGCAATTACATGTGGACTTAGCTTCTCAAGATGTCTACAAATCATTAATGAATGCATTTAAAGACGCCGCTATTCCTAGTTTAAGCCCAGCTAATCCATTAACAATTTTAAATTTACAGCAGTATTCAACCAAACAACCTAGTACATATGTAGATAGCTACCTTAGCTTTGGCTATTTACAATATTGGTCAGCAATTCATGGTGAAGCAAGCACCTACCAAGAACTCGTTAAAAGTTTAGCAACTGATTTAAAAGATGGCTTTTTAGATGGTAAAAAACTTCATGGCGATCAAACATCCTTCACCCCTATTTTCACCCCTGCTCCTGATAATATTGATCCAGCAAAAAATACATTGTTAGATATTGCTGCCAATCAAAAAGTAACGCGCGATTACTTTGGAACCAACCTAAAAGCATCTACTTTGCAATTAGCTACAGCCAATTCCCAGCAGTCTTTAGATCAAACGGGCTATGAACTTCTGCAAAAGAAACAATATACAGGTGTTGTTCCTACCGTAAATTCAACGACCTTTATTCGTATTGACGGTGCTGGAGATTATCGTAGAGCTGTTGGATTTACTACTACAGCGACTTGTAATGGGTCGACCTACCCATGCAAACAAGGCCTAACCAGCATCAACCTATCAGATCCAAACCTACCTGCTACAGACTATTTGATTGGTCACTATGAAGACACTTCAAATGGATGTCAGCTTAATTTCCGTGCGAACGGTCAAATCGACTTAAGTAAAGGTTCTCAAATTTATCGCACTGCTCTAAGTGCTGATAGTACCGATAATTTATTGCAAACAGATGCTGCCAGCTCAAGTTATTTACTCAATTCAAGTTCAGCCGAACCAAATAACTCGACGCAACAATACAACTTCATACAATTATCTATTAAAGCAAATAAGATTATGAGTGCTAAAGCAGGTTTAGATAGTCGGAAAGCACCCGATAACTTACAAACACCTCAACTAGAATGTAGTTTTAGTTAAGCTGAAACATACCACCATGCAGGCAATGGATTTGATTTAAGTTGTCTGCGGTGTTTTTGAAAATATGGATCATATTTTTCGACTTCCGCCCAAAATGCAGGGCTATGGTCAAAATGCTTGGTATGCGCCAACTCATGAATAGCCACATAGCGAGCAATTTCATGTGACATGAGTACCAGGCCTGCATGTAGCATAATATTATGTTGGCTACTACAACTTCCCCACCGAGTTTTCGGGCGGCGAATTGTACACTCCCTATAATTTAAATGAGTGTACTCACTTAATTCTTTTAAAAGCTCGGGTAATTCTTGCTTCGCATAGGCAATAACTGCACTTTGCAATGCCAAATATGGCTGTGTATCTTTAATAAATAATCGACGACTTTCCCAATCAAATTGAAAAACACGATGCTGTTTTTGAACAATCACTTGAAATGGCTGTTCTTTATTAAAAAAATAAATTTCTGAAGGAATATCAATGGATGCCGATTGGACGTTTTGTTGTTTATTCCACGTTTCGGTTAACCATTGTTCAGATTGGGCTAAAAAATGCTGAATTTGCTTCTTACTACAAAATAAAGGAACCGTAAGGCGGATTGAAGCAGGCTCAACACGTAAGCGCAATTTTCTTGCTCTTACGTGTCGAACGATTTTAATCTCTGGCATTTTTGCAGACATTACTGTGCTGTACGCTCTTCAATACCATTATTTGTTGCAACAATTGCAATCGTTGCTGGATTTAAGGCAAAGATACCGTTAGTTACTACACCAGGAATATTGTTAATTGTTTTTTCGAGCTCAATAGCATTTAAGATATTGAGATTGAAAACATCTAAAATCACATTACCGTTATCTGTAACTACACCTTCACGATAAACCGGATCCCCACCCAAACTTACCAATTTACGAGCTACAGCCGAACGCGCCATTGGAATAACTTCTACAGGAAGTGGAAAATCACGTCCAAGTTGATCAACCCATTTTGAATCATCAACAATACATACAAATTTCTTAGCAATTGATGCCACGATTTTTTCACGTGTTAATGCAGCACCACCACCTTTAATCATATGCATATGACGGTCGATCTCATCTGCACCATCAACATAGGCATCTAGGCTACCCACATGATTCATGTCTACAACTTCAATACCGAGCTTTTTAAGACGATCAGCAGTTGCTTGAGAACTTGCCACAGCTGCTTCTAATTGTAATTCAGGTAATAAATCAATTAGAAAATTTACGGTACTTCCAGTCCCAACCCCCAAAATGCCACCTTTGGGTAAGTGTTTTAAAGCAGCTTTCGCAGCAGCTTGTTTCTTTTCATCTTGGGTTGCATATAGACTCATGACATCACTCAACTATTTTTTGACATTTATGCACCAATAAACGGCGCAAATGCACAAGGGTTTGCTACAATAATTTCCTATTTTAAACTGTTATAGGGAAGATGAACATGCTGTCTCGTGTGGTACGACAAATTTTACAAGCAACGGTTTATGATGTTGCAATTGAAACACCTCTCGAAGCAGCTCCACGAATTAGTCAAAAATTAAATAATACAATTCGTTTTAAGCGTGAAGATTTACAACCCGTTTTTTCTTTTAAATTACGTGGTGCCTATAACCGTATTAGTCAATTACCTAAAGAACAACTTGAACGTGGGGTGATTTGCGCCTCTGCAGGCAATCATGCTCAAGGCGTTGCATTGTCAGGTCAAAGACTAGGCATTCCCGCGATTATCGTTATGCCAAGCACAACCCCTGATATTAAAGTTCAGGCAGTTAAACGTTTAGGTGGTCAAGTTGTGTTACATGGCGATAGCTTTGATATCGCAAATAAATATGCTCAACAACGTGCTGAAGTTGAAGGTCTTGTATTTATTCCGCCTTATGACGATGAACTTGTCATTGCAGGTCAAGGCACAATTGCCAATGAAATATTACGTCAATGGCGTGATGTAGAATATGTGTTTGTTGCCGTAGGTGGTGGTGGCCTTATTTCAGGCGTAGCAGCTTACCTTGGAGAAGTTGCACCGCACGTAAAAGTGATTGGCGTTGAATATGAAGAATCTGCTTGTTTAAAAGCAGCGTTAGAAGCAAATGAACGTGTAATTTTGCCTCACGTAGGCTTATTTGCAGATGGTACAGCTGTTGCACAAATTGGTGCTTTACCATTTGATATTATTCGTTTGCGAAAATCTGATAACTCAGGTCCGATTGTTGATCCTGATATTGTCACTGTGAATACAGATGAAATCTGTGCAGCAATTAAAGACACATTTGATGAAAACCGCAGCATTGTTGAACCTTCTGGAGCAATGGCTTTAGCGGGTATTAAAAAATATATTCACGAACACAAAATCAGCAATAAAAATATGGTGTCGATTGTTTGTGGCGCCAATATGAATTTTGACCGCCTACGTTATATTGCTGAGCGTACCGAGTTAGGTGAGCAACGCGAAGCGATTTACGCGGTTACCCTATCTGAAGAAAAAGGTGCATTCTTAGGCTTCTGCCGTGCTTTACAAGGTCGTAATATCACTGAGTTTAACTACCGCGCAAACAATACAGAGGAAGCACAAGTATTCGTCGGTATTAGTTTGAAAGGTGGAGATGCAGAGCGCCATGAAATTTTGGAACAATTAAAACAGCAAGATTACATTGTAGATGACCTTTCTGACGATGAAGTTGCCAAATTACATATTCGTTATTTAATTGGTGGTCATGCAAATCTAGATGATGAAAGATTGTTCCGTGTTGAGTTCCCTGAACGTCCGGGTGCGCTCTTAACATTCTTAACTCGTTTAGGTCCAACGCACAACATTACCCTCTTCCATTACCGTAATCATGGTGCAGCAGAAGGACGTGTTTTAGTTGGCTTACAAGCAACCGATGCGAAACAAAACCCTGATGGATTGATTGAAACGCTTGAGCAGATTAATTATCCATATGCAGAAATTACTGATAATGTCGGTTATAAACGCTTCTTGAAATAATCTTTAATTTTGATGAAGAGGCCGACAAAGTTGTCGGCTTTTTTATACAATTCTTTTATATTTCTATCATCTTTACATTGCATCTCTTTATCTTAAAGAAAATATCCTTAAAAATAATGATCTAACTCGGAAAAAAGGACCAACATGGCACAGTTCGCAGTCATTGGCTTAGGTAGTTTTGGAGCAACAGTTGCTCAAGAGCTCTCAAAATTAAATCATGATGTTATTGGCATCGATACGGTAAAAAAGAATGTCGAGAATCTCGCCGATGTTTTAACTCATGCCGTCATTGCTGATGCTACCGACGAACATGTGCTTGACGAATTGAATATCCAAAATTGTGACGCAGTTGTAGTGGCAATTGGTGAAGATATTGAAGCCAGTATTTTGTGTGTGCTGAATTTAAAAAATTTGGGAATTGATAAAATTTGGGTAAAAGCAAAAACCAAAGCTCATCACACCATTTTGTCACATCTCAATATCAATAAAATTATTCATCCTGAAGAAGATATGGGAGTAAGAGTTGCTCAAGCCCTTAATTATCCGATGGTAAGTCGCTATATGTCTTTAGAAGACGACCATTACATTATAAAAATTGAAATCCCAGATAAACTTAACGGTATTAATTTATATGGCATTATGCAGCAAGCTCCTCAGGTCAAAACATTGCTCGTAAAAAGACAACAGCAGATTTTGTTTGAAACTGAAGAAAATTTTACTTTGCAAACACATGATATTCTTATTTTAGAAGGCCATCTCTCGCAGTTAAAGAAACTTTCTAATTGCTTTATATAAGAAAACGAACTCTAGAATATGTCTATATATCCCAAGCCTCATAAAACATTAAATTTAAGCCCTCCTTCACTTTTAGCGCTAGGGTTCTTAGGCTTTATTACTTTTGGTACTTTATTGCTTAAATTGCCATTTGCGAATACAGGCAATGTCAGCTGGATGGATGCGCTTTTTACAGCCACCTCAGCAGTTACAATTACTGGTCTATCTGTTTTAAATATTCATGAATCTTTTACCCTCTTTGGGCAAACTATTATTTTATTGTTGATTCAATCTGGCGGTTTGGGTTTTATGACTTTTGCGATATTGGCTGCATTAAGTTTATCTCCCAAAGTTGGTCTTAAACAGCAAATGATGGCTCAAGATAGTCTCGGACAAACAAGCCTATCAAAAGTTACTTTTGTTGCTAAAGGAGTTGTCACCTACACCCTTATTTTTGAGCTGATTGGTACAGTTATTCTTACCGCTGCTTTTGCACCAACATATGGATTTGCTCGTGGTTTATATTATGCGGTTTTTTACAGTATCTCCTCATTTAATAATGCAGGTTTTTCATTATTTTCCAACAGCTTAATGAATTTCCAAAGTAACTATATTATTTGTATAACCATTAGCATACTTTACACTTTAGGTGGCCTTGGTTTTTTAGTTCTCATGGATATTAAACAAAACAAAAAATGGAAAAAACTAACTCCCAATAGCAAGCTTATTCTGACAACGATTGCTATTATTAACCTAGTTGCCTTTATTTTAATATGGGCTTTAGAAGCTCAAAATCCTGCAACTTTAGGGATGTTAAACTCAGGTGAACAAGCATTAAATGCTTGGTTTCAAGCAACAGTTCCTCGATCTTCAGGATTTAATACCATTGATACGGGTGCAATGACCAACAGTAGCTCTTTACTGATGATGTTACTGATGTTTATTGGTGGGGGTTCACTGAGTACAGCGGGTGGAATCAAAGTTGGAACCTTTGTCATTTTAGTGCTGAGTGTAATTTCATTTTTACGCCGTACAGATGAAATTAGAATATTTAATCATTCTGTATCTCATGAAACGACCTATAAAGCATTAGCAGTCACTGCTATTACTAGCATACTGATTTTTATAGGTTTCTTTATTCTTTTGCTTTTAGAGCCTAAAGCAGATTTTATGAATTTACTTTTTGAAGTTGTTTCAGCAGCGTGTACCGTGGGTCTGTCTCGTGGAATCACACCAGATTTACATAATGGTAGTTTATTCATTTTAAGCCTACTTATGTTTGCGGGACGACTTGGACCTTTAACACTCGCCTATTTAATTGCTACTCCTAAAAAGAGTCGACTCAAACACCCTCAAGCCAACATTCAAATTGGATAATAAAAAAGCCGCTTTAAAAGCGGCTTTTCTTATAGCGTTTTTAGTACCAATTCAACAGTGATACACCCAAACCAGCATAAGTTGCTCGATGGTTATAATCAATCAAGCTTTCACCGTAACCATTAAACAACTGGAAATGTCCACGCAGCTTGCCACTGATTGGAAAAGCCCAATCAAATTGCACAGCACCATGAGAATCATTACCACCTTTCAATGAATGACGCAGCATTAAAGAAAAGTCATTCTGCTTCCACTTATAAAACGCTGTTAAATCACCACGACCAATGTAATCTTCCATATCCGGATTATTATCATCTTTACTATCTTCTTCAAGACGAATCCATGGACGAAGCATTAAAGCAAAGTTACCTCGTTCTAATCCAACGTTAAAAATTACACGGTTCCAGCTACGAGATAATGGATCTGAGCGACCATTTGACTGATGGTTTAAGGTTACCCCAAGCAAACGCCCATCTAAACCTAGCAATTCATAGTTCGTTCTAAACATCAAACTTGCTTCTGGCTCATAGTTGGTTTCACGGAAAGGGCGAGATTCTTCAGCATTAAATGTCTGCCAACGTGAAGATTGCGTATAACCTACCCATAAATCTCCATTATTTCCAAAAATATTTTCCCAAGCTTTGGTTTTAAAAGAAATCTGAAATTTACTTTCGGTTGATTTTAGATTTTGAGCTTCAGTCACTGTATTATTTGGATTCGGACTACTTGGGAATTCATTTTTATCAGTGGTCCAATATACAGGTAGCAAATAGACTGGTTGATAAGCACGAATATTCCAAGCACCTAATTTACTTTCTTCAGACAACTCCCAACGTTGATCAAGTAAAGAAGTCGTCGTTTCAAGTTTAGGCGCTTTCCCAATAAGTTTGATATTACTTACCGTGTCAACAACCTTCTCTTTAAATGTTTCTGGTTGAACAGCAGGCTGATCAATTTTTTTAACAGGCTCAGGTATTACCGCAGCTTGCAAAACAGGTAAAGCTGCTGGTTTAAATACAGAGTCGTAACAAGCCAGACGATCAGCATTCGAAGCAAGAGCAACACATGCATCAACTGTGGCAGGGTTTGCAGGTGCTAAGGTATCAGCATATGTTACAGACGCACATAAACAGCTAAGCACGATTCCCATGCTTGGCTGTAAAGATGTGCGTTCAAATTGTCTGAACGCCATGTTCATCTCCAATTTTTATTTTAATTAACTTGTTGAATGGTGAAACCTAGCTGTTGCAATTCATCGCGTTTCGCAAATGGCGCAACTACAGCTTTTACAGGTGTTTGCTCTACTAAATATTGACGAGCAACGCGCTGTAAATCGTCTAATGTTACATGCAACAGCCTTTCACGCAAAGTACGGCGGAAAGCTGGTGTTCTCGCATGCAACAATGCATAACATGCTGTAATCGCTTCCCCGGCTGGAGAACCTGGTTTATCCATACTTGCTACTAAACCAAGAATCGCTTCTTCAAGCTGATGAGGTTGTTGCTCTGTATTTAATAACCATTGCACACTTGCTTCAAAGTCTTTAAAAGTCTCTGCTAAACGTGGGTCACGGTAGCTAAAGAAACGGAATGAACATGCATTTCCATCATAACTAGCACCGCCACCATAAGCACCACCTTTTTCACGGATAGCACTGTGCAAGAATCCATTACGTAAATAAGCTGCCAATACCATTAATGGAGCCGCATCTGGATGCGACACTTCTACCGCTTGATATGCAGACGCACAGAATTGGACATTTGCCTGAATTAACCACGCCTCATGATTATTATCATTAGCTTGTTCTACTTGAGTTAACTCAGTTGTAGCTATATCAACATTCAATTTATCCCAAACATTCTGGATTTCTTCAACCAAACGTTCAGATTGATGTTCTTCACACACAAGTAAGAACTGTTTAGGTGCTTGCAATAATTTGCTATGAATACGCTTTAATTCTGCAATTAATTCGTCATAAGCAGCATCATCTTGAGTAATTTTAGCAACAAGCTCACCCAACCAGTTCAATGCACCTAAACCCGTGTTTTGATAGTCACGTTGAGCCAAGGCACTCATATTACGAGATGCAATCTGCATCGCATAGCTATGACCTGATCCAGATAAACGAGATTGCCAACGTGTTTTACGTTGCTGCAGTAACTCGATAATTCGTTCTTTCTCATCAAAGCGAAGCTGTTCAAATGCTAATTTTAATAGATGAATTGCATCAAATTTCTGAGTCAACGATTTAGTCGTTAAAGTTAACCAAGCACTAATTTTATCTTTATCGTCAACTTTACTACGTAATGAAGCACCCATTCCCAAACCACCACTTACAGCCGTTTGTAAGTTTTGCAGTTCAAGATAGTCATACTCACCTGCACCGACTTCACCCATTAAAATAGAAAGCAAATTGAAATAAGGTGACTTCACAATATCTTCAGGAATCTGAATAAGTACTTGTTGATAGTAAATACCGTTAGTACCCGCATGGTACAAGTTCAACGGTGTATCCATACGATTACAAATAATTTCACGTAACTGTCCTTGCACAATATGCAAGTCAGCAGGTACATCTTCCAAACCTACTTTCGGTAATAATTCAAGGTTATCTGGAGTATCCTGACGTTCCTCTAGAGCTTTGGTCTTAGCAATGATTTCAGCCTTATCAGCGTCTGTTAGCTTTTCACCAATAGCCGCTAAACGAGCTTTTTCCGCTTCTTGCTCTTTTACAGACTTGGTCGGATCTGGAACTAAAGTCATCTGTACGCGATGAGGGTTGTCGAGTAAATGTGTTTGAATCAGATTTGATAACCACATTGGGTCTTTCAACTCTTCTTTAACTTGTGCAATTGCGCTGTCGACGTCCCAGATTTGAATTGGGTCATTATGGTGAATCGCACCACTTAAACCATTTAAAATTAGACTTAAACCATATGGTGTACCATCACCATTAATTTCACGTTGATGTAACTCGATTTGATGCAAAATTGCATCAACTAAATTACTATCAATTGGTTTTGCAGCAACATCACGCAGAATATTTAAAACACCATCTCTAAAACTTTGAGCATGTTCAGGATTTGAACCTTGAACGCCACAATAGAAAGTCATTTCAAAATTACTATCGTCTACGCCCATCAATGGACCTGTAGATTGAGCATAACCACAAGTTTCTAGGTAATGACGGAGTGGAGAAGCCGAGTTTTCTAACAAAATCCCTTCCACTAAACGCATTCCTAAACGCAATTTAATATCATTTGCTTCTGGCAATAACCAAGATAGAACATGATAAGTCTTATCTTTTAAATCATCGCTATCAACGCCATAGTTTTCTGTTACTTCAATTGGCGCAGCTAAACGTTTTTCAGGCTTAGAATATAAAGTTGTACCCGCGGAAAACTTATGTAGAGCTAGTTTTTCAAATTGCTCTTGTAATTCATATGCTGTCTGATTACCAAAGGTCATGAATACAGCATTACTTGGGTGGTAATGTACTTTATAAAACTCGACTAACTGATCATAAGTTAGGTCAGGAATATCTTTCGGGTCACCACCTGAGTTGTAATGATAGGTTGTTTCAGGGAATAAATGATGAGCCAACTGATGATAAAGCTGGTCAGACGGCGCACTCATCGCGCCTTTCATTTCATTAAAAACAACACCTTTATAAACAGGTTGGCCATTTTCAAGTTCAATACGAATACCTTCTTGAGCAAAATCAAGTGGATTCAAATTGGCAGCAAATGCCGCATCAAGATAAACAGAAAGTAAGTTTTGGAAATCTTTTTTGTTTTGGGTAGCGAATGGATATGCAGTCCAATCTGCTGCTGTAAACGCGTTCATAAAAGTATTTAAAGAACGACGAATCATTAAAAAGAATGGATCACGTACCGGAAACTTTTCAGATCCACACAAAGCCGTATGTTCTAAAATGTGTGCCGTGCCTTTAGAGTCCATAGGCTGTGTTCTAAAAGCAACAAGAAATACATTTTCATCATAATCAGTTGCCAAGTGATAATGCACCGCACCTGTGACTTTATGCTTATATTCAGACACTAAAATATCTAATGCTTCTACATGGTGCTGACGTAGCAACTGAAACGCAGGGTGAACAGTTTGAGAAATGGTTTCAGTGACATCTACAGTCATGTGATCTCCTAACATATCGGATAAGTGAATAAGTCTCATTATAGCCTGAGTCAGCTTGAGATTGGCGAACAAAAGCCAAGTAAAATACTATGTTTTTGTTGAGTATTAGTTTTCATCAGCACGGCTTTGATATCAAGCACATAGCCATGAATGTTTTATCCTAACAGAACAAAAGCTTTTAATTCTATGTATGAGATAGATATTGAATAAAAAAGCTTATCAAGTTGATGAGCTTTTACTTAAAAACACTTATCTGAAAAGATTTATTCATCTAAAAATGGCTTATTAAATTCAGACATTCACCCATTACGTCGAGAAATTATAAAAAATAATAACTATCAAATATTTAAATAATCAACTAAACGATCTTTTTAGCAAAGTTACTATGGGGTGTGTTTATTTCACAATATCCCATATTCTTATAAAAAGTAGCAGCTCTATTAGTATCTGTATATAAAACGATTTCTACAAAATGTTTTTTTTGCATGTTGTTCAATAATACTCAATAAAAATTTTCCAATTCCATGGCATCGATAAGAAGGATGCACATAAAAACGCCTTAATCGACCAAGCCCTATATCTTCAGTGGCATTAATGCCTCCAATAGCGATTATTTTTTCATTCTCTTGAATGCCAAATAAAGCCTCTCCTTGCTCATTAAAACGATTTTGGCCAGATTGATATTCGTTTATCAATCTATTAATAAATCTAAAACCCTCTTTCTGGGCAATCAAACTCAATTCAATAATTTGCTCTGGCAACTCATCAAATTTTTGTATTAAAAACTGATCTAAAGAATCTTCTAACAACAATATTTCTCCACTAATTTTTGATTTAACTGAATTTTATTCAACAAACTACAGCAAATCCAAGCAATGGTGTAAACTTAGCTAACTGATTTTTTTATTTTGTGACAACACATATGGCAACTGTAGATCTTTTTGCAATTGGTAATGCATTAATCGACCAAGAATTTAAAGTGTCTGATGATTTTCTTAATCAGCAAGGCTTGCAAAAAGGCACAATGCAGTTGTCCGATTGTGACACCCAATCTGCTCTTTATGCAGAGTTAAGACAACACCAAGACTACAAAGGTCAAGCGAGTGGCGGTTCAGCGGCAAACACAACTGTGGCCTTTAGTGCATTAGGCGGAAGTGCTTTTTATGGTTGCCGTGTTGGTAATGATGATTTAGGTTCAATTTATCTACAAGGTTTAAATGAAGCTGGGATCCAGACGACTCCAAAATCGATTAGTGAAGGCGTGACAGGTACTTGCATGGTACTCATTAGTCCTGACTCTGAACGCACAATGCATACCTATTTAGGTATCACTGCTGAACTTTCTCAAGATCAAATCGATTTTGAACCATTAAAAACAGCAAAATGGCTTTATATTGAAGGTTATCTTTCTACAAGTGAAACAGCGCGTAAAGCTGTAAAACAAGCCAGAGAAATTGCCAAAGCAAATGGTGTTAAGATTGCTTTATCTCTTTCAGATCCTGCGATGGTGCAATACGCTCGCGATGGCTTAGAAGAACTTATGGATGATGGCGTAGATTTATTATTTTGTAATGAACAAGAAGCCTTAATGTATACCAATACAACAACTGTAGAAGACGCTCTTGCTCAATTACGTTTTAAAAATCATACAGTAGTCATTACACAAAGTGCTAAAGGTGCTTTAGTCTCTAACTCTACTCAACATTTCCATGTTGCAGGTCGTCATGTAGAAGCAGTTGATACCAATGGTGCTGGCGATGCATTTGCAGGCGCATTCCTTTATGCCCTAAACCATCATCAAGATTTGAATGCTGCTGCACAGTTAGCCGTGTTAATTTCAAGTGAAGTTGTTTCCCAATTTGGCCCACGTTTAGCGATTAATGATTATGCTAAACTTCTTGAAAATTTTCAGAAGGAATGTGCTTGAAATGGAAAGGATCTGTATGACGGAAGAAGTTCCTGAGCGTGAAGCTAGAGCTTTTGACACTTTACAAGGAACTACTATTTTCATTACTCAACGTGATGGCGCATTCTATGCTTATCAAAACTTATGTCCTCACTTGCAAACAGAGCTTGAATATTTAGAAAATCAATTTCTTGATCAAGATCAAGAATACATCCAATGTTCTACTCATGGTGCTTTATTTACTGTGGAAACAGGTGAATGTATCTCAGGTCCATGTTTAGGTGATTTTTTAAATAAAGTTGAGATTAAAGTACATTCAGATGGCGGTATCTATATCGTAGACTGAAGCGATCAACATTAGAGTTTCTGCCATGGCTGATTTCTTTTTCAATTATTATCTTATGCCATTTCACTTAAGTGTAGTGGCTTTGATATTACTCAGCGTGGTAGAAACCATTGGTATGTATATTGGACTTCGTCCAAGTCAATTACTCAAAAAAATTGCGCCTGTTTGGCTTTCTAACTCACCACTACTTAACGTTAAATTTTCTAAAGCTTTAATTTTCGTTTTTTTACTTATCAATTTTAGTTTTGCAGGTTATTTTTTACAGCTCTCTTTTTTTGCAATCCAGCATTATTTTATTTCACCGTTTTATTTAATTGTCCCCGCTCTTGTGATCGCCATCTTTTTTACTGTGTTCATGATTCACTGCCTAGACCAAGTAATTAAGCCAAAGCTTACTCATACCAACTATAATCTTTTAGGGCGATTAGCGACGATTTCCAGCGGTAATGCTCGACCTGGATTTTCTGCCCAAGCCCGTGTCCGTGATGAATTTGGCCAGCTCCACTACGTTCAAGTCGAACCAGAATACGGTGAACTCGAATTATACTCTCAAGTTATCCTTGTAAGAGTGCATAAAAGCCATTATGTAGCCAAGAAAATTTCTGTATCAAACGATCTTTTCGCCCCCGATTAAACTCTTACTACTATTCTATTTACTTACTGCTTTTAGCAGGCTTCATTACGTCTATATTTTATTATTTTCTTTTTAATTAATTATTTATTATTCCAACTATTTTAGTTTGAAATAAAACTTACAAATATTATATAAAACCATTTTAGTTGGTATTATTTTAAAACAAACCATTTTAATCAACTTAAAAAATTTATTTACAAGTGTTTTAGTAGGATTTAATAATTAATTCAAACTATTTTAGTATGGTATTTATTTTAAAATACTAAGTATTTGTTTTACATAAATTAATTATTTAAATATTCATTTAAAATATATTTAATGTTTATTTTTATTATATTTTGATTAATAATAAATTTAATATCAAATGAGGTTTAATTTATGAGCCTTAATTTTAAAAATCTTAATGGTCGTTTAGTTAAA
>NZ_LRPE01000010.1 GCF_001605885.1 Acinetobacter lactucae
TCATTATTACAAACACCCCCGTTCGAATGAACGGGGGTGTTTTTTTGTGCTTGGAAATAACGGAGTAACACCTTAGGAAGTAAAGGAAAAGTGAAATAAAAATACTGATTCAAAATCAGATTTGTATACTAGCTCTGTTCTATGAATATAATAACGATGAAGTTTCTTATTTTTAGGTGCTTACGTGAAAATCAATTCTTTCTCTCCAATACCTGAAGATGATGAAGAACTATCTTTACCTGCATTGATTTATTGGGCATCTTTAGGTGATATAGATCAAGTAAAAGAATTACTAATAGATGGAGAAGATCCTAATCAGACAGATGATGAGGGATATAGTGCTCTACAAGCAGCTGCTGAAAATGATCATTTAGAGATAGTTCAACTCTTAATTGAAAAAGGTGCGCATGTCGCTTACAAAAGTGAATACACAGCATTAGAGCTTGCAGAAATGGCGGGTAATACTAATGTAGTGGAATATTTAAAGAGTTTATAAAATTAAAAGGCTTCTTTTGTTTAGAAAAGAGGCCTTTGGTTCAATTAAGACAAATGATATTTCTGTAGTTTCTCAACAATGGATTGAAGACCTTTTACTTCAAACTCATTACCTTCGAATTTTTCATCTTTATTACGTTTAAATATATCCCGAATCTCTATTACTGCGTTGGGATCAATGATACTTAAACTTGAGGTGACTTGACGTATTTGGCTAATAGAACGAGAGCCATTTGTTGAACCATAGCCAATAAATGCAGCAGGTTTACCACCCCACTCCTTACCGACATAATCAAGTGCATTTTTTAAAGCTGGGCTGTAACCATGGTTGTATTCTGGGCTAATAAAGATAAATGCGTCTGCTTGAGCAATTTTGTCTGCCCATTCTTGTTGTTTAGGTTGATCATAAATCCCGGTAGCAGGTGGGTGAGAGCCTGAAAATAACGGTAAATTCCACTCTTTTAAATCAATTACTTCTATCTGAAAATCTTCTAGATTAAATGATCGAATTGCTGTTTCTAACCAATTAGCAATTTTAATAGCTGTGCGCCCTTCACGAACACTTCCTACAATAATATAGACCAGCATGTATTTTTCCTAAGAATTTTTATCTTTATAACTTAATTCATTATATAGGTAGGAGAGAATATAGAATTTGTAAGGATTGTTATGTCACTAATAAAAACCGTATCATAAAAAAGCCCTCATTGAGAGGGCTTTTTTATTTACATTAGCTTAATGCCTTGTTGGCCTTCGGGAGTAACCTTGAATATTTCTACTTCAAAGGTAATATTTTTCCCGGCTAACGGATGATTAAAATCAATTTCTGTAATGTCATCATTAACTGACTTAACTACACCGAATAAAGTTGTTTTTGCCTTATCTTCGAACTCAATCATATGACCAGGAATAGGGCGTTGCTCAAACTTAACTGTATCGAAAGTTTGAACATTTTCTGGATTCCACGGACCAAAAGCATCTTCTGGTGGAAGGTGTACTGTACGGCGGTCACCTGCACGTAAACCGAATAATGCTTTTTCGAAACCTGGTAAAAGGTTTCCGTCACCAATAGTCAGACTAACTGGCTCTTCACGGCTACGTGTATTGTCAATTTCTACACCATTTTCGATAGATACAGAAAAGTGTAGGTCGACTTTAGAACCTTCTTGGATACGAATTTCTTCGTTAGGTTGAATAATTTCGGTCATATTATGCATCCGAATTTTGGTTACGTTTCTTCTCAAGGAAGAATGTATCAATGAGTAGCAAAATCGTACCTAGAGTGATGGCACTGTCTGCAATATTAAAAGCTGGAAAGTGATGATTTTGGTAATAAACATGAATGAAATCGACTACATAACCTAGGGTAATACGGTCAATTAAATTGCCTAAAGCTCCACCTAAAATTAAAGCGATGGCTACAGGTAGCACCACCATTTTTTTAGGCATACGCATTAACCAAAACACAAAAAGTACTGAAACTAAGCCCGCCAAAGATGTGAAGAAATAGCGCTGCCATCCTCCTGCATCAGATAAAAAGCTAAAAGCTGCACCATAGTTATGCAATAGTGTCCAGTTTAAAAATGGAAGTACAGGTACAGGATCTGCATAGTTTAGATGTGTACTCGCAATCCATTTTGTCCATTGATCCAATACAATGGCAAGGACGGAAAGTCCAAGCCAAATCAGATTGTGTGGATAAAACTGGAATAAGCCTTTTTTAGCTTGTGAATTAGGCATATTTTCTCACTTCGCCACGACCAGTGACGTTCACAATACAACGACCACATAAACCAGGATGATCGGCATGTGTATTTACATCTGGAAGGACATGCCAGCAACGTGCGCATTTTTCACCTTCAGCTGCAGATATTTTTACACGTAAGCCTTCCATCTCAGTTGCTTCACCTTGTTCAGCAAATGGATGTACTACTACTTCTGAAGTAATAAGAACAAAACGGAGTTCATCAGCCAGTTGGTTTAAAACAGTTTGTAATGATTCATTTGCCCAAAGTTCAACTTTGGCTGAAAGATTACTACCGACAAGTTTAGCGTTACGCGCTGCTTCAATCTGTTTATTTACTGCAGATTTTACGCTAATCAATGTTTGCCAATCTTCTTCAGAAAGCAAGTTTGCTTTTGATGAAACAGGCAAGTCATACCATTCTGAAGTAAATACATACTTTTCAGTTTGTTCTGGAATGAGTGGCCATGCTTCTTGTGCGGTAAAACTTAAGATTGGGCTCATCCAACGGATAAATGCTTGAACAATATGATAAAGCGCTGTTTGTGCAGAACGACGTGCCTGAGAATCCGCTTTAGTGGTGTATTGACGGTCTTTGATGATATCAAGGTAGAAACCACCTAAGTCATTAATACAGAAGCTTGTTAACGCACTACATACTACATGGAAGTTCATTTCTTCATAGGCAGTGATAATGGTTTGTTGTACTTCATTCGCACGCTGCAAGATGTATTGATCTAGCGCAATTAAGTCATCTACTGCTAAAGCATCTGTGCTTGGTTTGAAACCATTTAGGTTCGCAAGCAAGAAGCGTAGAGTATTACGAATACGACGATAGCTATCACTTACACGGTTGAAGATTTCTTTCGATGCTGCGATTTCATAGCGATAGTCGCTAGAAGCTACATATAGACGTAAACCATCAGCACCAAGCTGTTTGATGATTTCTTCAAGCGGGATATAGTTTCCTAAAGATTTCGATAACTTACGGCCATTTTCATCGACGGTAAAACCATGAGTTAACAAGGCTTTATATGGTGCACGATTGTGAATTGCCATTGATGTTAATAAAGAAGATTGGAACCAGCCACGGTGTTGGTCTGAACCTTCTAAATATAAGTCAGCAGGGCTTTCTAATTCATCACGTTGCTCAAGTACAGCGTAATGCGTTGTACCAGAGTCGAACCATACATCGAGTGTATCGCGAACAGCATTATATTGTTCAGCATCTTCACCGATGAAGTCTTTTGCTTCACGTTTGAACCATGCTTCGATACCTTCTTGTTCGATCAGTTGAGCAACTTCTTCGATGAGTTCAGGTGTGCGCGGGTGTAATTCGTTCGTGTCTTTATGAACGAAGAATGGAATTGGAACACCCCACGTACGTTGACGTGAAATACACCAGTCTGGACGGCCTTCGATCATTGATTCAATACGGTTTTTACCCCAGTTCGGTACAAACTCGATATCATTTTCAATCGCGTTAAGTGCACCGTCACGTAAACCTTTTTGATCCATGCTAATGAACCATTGTGGTGTAGCACGGAAAATAATTGGAGTTTTGTGGCGCCAGCAGTGTGGGTAGCTGTGCTTAATTGGCTGATGAGCCCATAAACGGCCTACCGCACCTAAAGCTTCGATAATCTTTGGATTGGCTTTATAGATGTGTTCACCAGCATAGATTGGAGCAGTTGGGAGATAAACACCGTTACCACCGACTGGGTTATCTACTTTTAGGTTGTATTGAAGACCTACTTTATAGTCATCTGCACCATGGCCAGGTGCTGTATGTACGGCACCTGTACCGCTTGTTGCGATAACATGTTCACCCAAAATAACTGGAACTTGGCGATCAGTAAGTAAAGGATGCTGTAAAGTAAGCTTTTCAAGAGCTGAACCAGTAAAATCTGCTAAAACAACTGGGTTTTCAAGTTTATAGCGTTCAATTGCTGAAGCAACTAAGTCTTTAGCAAGAATGAAGTTTTGCTTACCGCGTTCAGTCGTCACTTGTACCAATTGATATTCAATTTCGGCATGCAACGCAACAGCTTGGTTAGCTGGCAATGTCCAAGGTGTAGTTGTCCAGATCACGATATCTGTTGGATCTTGGATTTCTACATTTAAACGGGTACTTAAATCTTTGAGATCTACAACGCCAAAACCAACATCAATTGCGTCAGATTTTTTATCTTCGTATTCAACTTCTGCTTCAGCAAGAGCAGAGCCACAGTCCATACACCAGTTCACTGGCTTTAAGCCTGGCTGGATATGGCCATTTTTCTGGATGAGACCTAGAGCACGAACAATATCAGCTTCTTGTTTGTAATTCATGGTGAGATAAGGATTATCCCAGTCACCTAAAATACCAAGACGTTTAAAATCAGTACGTTGTAAATCAATTTGTTTTAGCGCGTATTCACGG
This sequence comes from Acinetobacter lactucae, assembly GCF_001605885.1. Classification (GTDB taxonomy): domain Bacteria; phylum Pseudomonadota; class Gammaproteobacteria; order Pseudomonadales; family Moraxellaceae; genus Acinetobacter; species Acinetobacter lactucae. Next base: position 4,662 of record NZ_LRPE01000010.1, read on the forward strand.
CAAAGTTTACGGAAAGTCGCAGCATCAACTTTTTCGCCTACTTTACCCACTTTTTCTTCGACTTTTAGCTCGATTGGTAAACCGTGACAGTCCCAACCTGGAACATAAGGTGCATCGAAACCTGACAAAGTACGACTTTTTACAATAACGTCTTTGAGTACTTTATTGACCGCATGGCCTAAGTGAATTGTACCGTTCGCATATGGAGGGCCATCATGCAAAATATATTTTTTCTTGCCAATACGCGATGCACGAATCTGCTGATAAATGTTGTCGGTATACCACTCTTCTAACCATTTCACTTCACGTACTGCCAAATTTGCTTTCATTGCAAATTGAGTATCCGGCAGGTTTAGCGTGGCTTTGTAGTCCACTGCATTCTCAGGAGTTTGCTTATCGCTCATGCAAGTTTTCTTCCAGTTTAATCAGCTTGGGAGCTGACATGTTTTACAATCAAAATTCGAATTAAAAAGGAAATTGTGTCGTGTCGTTACGATATTGTCGTAACTGTTGCACGTCATTATCAATTCCTGCCTTAAGTGCTTCAAGCGAAGGGTAATTCAGTTCACCATGAAGATAGTGAAGAAAAGTCACCCGCATAAATAAGCCATACAGATTAGCAGAAACATCAGGGAAATGTACTTCTAATCTCCACTCTGGATGTTCTTGCTGAATGGCTGGACGTGTACCGACATGACCTGCGCCATAGAGGCTATTTTCATGATATCCGGCAATTCCCGGTTTCTCTGGTGTTTCTTGGCACACTTTTTCGGTGAGCGACGTCGTTTCGCAAATGACTTCAACACCATAAATACCGTTTAAACAAGGTTTGTGGCGGTTGAGACGTACATTAATCGTTGGAAAATCAAGAGTTCTTCCGATCTGGTCGCCATATTGGACACGTCCAGTAATACTGTACGGACGGCCTAATAATTTAGCTGCTAAAGCGAGATTACCCACTTGAAGTACTTGGCGAATACGAGTTGAACTGACGCGTTCACCTTCAAGTTCAATGGTATGTAAATTTGTGACTTGGAAGCCATAATCTTTTAAAAATTCGCTGTTACCTTGACGGTCCTTGCCAAAATGGAAGTCATCCCCTAAAACTAAAGACTGCGCATTTAATTTTTCTTTTAATAAATCTGCAAACTCAGACGCACTCATGCTACGGAAATGCTGATCGAATTTAGCAACTGCAATGTAATCAACTCCAAGTTCCGCTAGATATTCGACTTTTTCCCGTAATGAATTTATACGAGGAGGAGCATCGTAACCTTTAAAAAACTCAAGAGGTTGTGGCTCAAAAATCATGACCAGTGTTTTTAAGCCTTGTGCTGCAGCAATTTTTTTGAGTTGAGCAATCATCGCTTGGTGACCTAAATGGACACCATCAAAATTACCAATAGTCACCGCTGTTTGAGGTAACTGAAAATTGGGCGATAACGCATTAAGACGAAGCAGTTTCATGAACTTAAAATATGGCTATTTTTGCAAGGGCTATATATTGCCATAATCTCACAGATTCGTCTTGTTGTTGTGTTTTTACTCAGTTATTTTTCAAAATGAATTTCTATATATCAATAATAATGATGAATTAAATAAAAATAAATCAATTTTTCTTATTAATACTTTGCTCTACTATATATTTATCCACTCTTTGATTAGAGAACTAAGATGAAAAAACCCTTTTACCAATTAAATCATAGCAAAGATGTTATACGACATTTTACCCCAAATTGGTTTACAGCAACTATGGGTACTGGCGTGGTTAGTATGATTTTGATTCAGCTGCCATTTGCTCAAGCATTTTTATTTACGCTAGCAACTTTGTTATGGCAATTTAATATTGTTTTATTCAGCGTTTTTTCAGTTCTTTATTTATTGCGGTGGTTTCTTTTCCCTCATGAAGCTAAGCAAATTTTTAATCATCCAAATATGAGCTTGTTTTTAGGGGCTATCCCGATGGGGCTCGCAACGATATTAAACGGGTTTCTAAGCTTCGGTGTCGGGCTTTACGGTGAAGTTGCAATCCATATTGCTCAAGCTTTATGGTACATCGATGTCTTTTTAGCACTGGCAATTGCGTGGATCGTGCCATTTTGTATGTTTAGTCGTCAGAACCATCAGCTACATACGATGACTGCAATCTGGCTTTTACCTGTGGTTGCTTGTGAAGTAGCGGCAAGTTCTGCGGGCATGTTGGTTGCACATTTACCAGCAGATGTGCATAGCTTTCATTTATTAATGGCTGGCTATGTACTCTGGGGAATCTCTGTTTTACCGGCATTCGCTATTTTAACGATTTTAATGTTGCGTATGGCTTTGCATCAGTTACCTGAAAAAGAAGTCGCCATTTCTAGCTGGCTCTCTTTAGGCCCGATTGGTACAGGTGCATTAGGTTTATTGTTGCTAGGTGGGCAGGTGCAAAGAGTCTTTGTTAGTGTGGGCTTTCATGAGTTCGCGAATATCTTTCAAGCTTTAGGAATTGTAGGCAGTCTAGTGCTTTTAGGTTTTGGGTTATGGTGGCTTGGTCTTGCGATTTTAACAACGCTTCGTCATGCAAAGACAGGTATTCCATTCAACTTAGGGTGGTGGGGCTTAACTTTTCCATTAGGTGTATTTATTTTGGCACTATTTAATTTAGGGCATCAGGTTGAAATTTTATTTTTACAGTACGTTGCTGTGGCATTGAGTCTTTTATTATTGGCAATGTGGGGCGTGGTAATGAAGAAGACGCTAGCAGGCGCATATAGCGGCCAACTGTTCTTCTCTCCGTGTTTAATCGCTTTACAACAAAAAGTGCAGTAATGATGAAAAGGTGCAAAAAGCTTTTGCACCTGATTTATACTTATTTTCTAACTTATTTAATTGTGATTTGAGCTTTTTGAATGAACACTGATATTGCTTTAATTATGGCACTTCCTAATGAATCTAAGGGTTTATTTGAAAAAGCAGGTGTTGAAGTCCATTACAGTGGTATTGGTAAGATTAATGCTGCTTTTAAAGCATTTGAAGTTATTCAAAAAACAGGATGCAAAACTTTAATTAACCTAGGTACAGCGGGAAGCTCTGCATTTAATCGACATGATTTGGTTGAAGTAAAAACTTTTGTACAACGGGATATGGATGTTTCTCCCTTAGGTTTTGAAGTAGGTGTAACACCGTTAGATGATCATTTGGCGGCAGAGATTCATCTTCAACCACATTTTATTGATTTGCCAAAAGCAGTATGTGGAACTGGTGATTCATTTGAAACGGGTCAGCCAAAAGTAGCTTGTGATGTGGTTGATATGGAAGGCTATGCGTTAGCTAAAGTGTGCCACAAGTTAGGTGTACGACTAATTTCGGTGAAGTATATTACTGATGGGGCAGATGACACTGCACATCTGGATTGGGAAGAAAATTTATTGTTAGGGGCCCAGAAACTCCTAGCACTTTATCAAAATCATTTCTAAAAAAAGATCGGCAAATTTGCCGATCTTTTTTTTGTTTTAACGAGGCAATACGCCATAGAGCATCATATGTACCGTATGCTCAATCGAACGCTGGAACATACTGCGGTTACGAAGTGTTTTGCCGGTCACCATTTCCATTTGGGTTGCAAAATCTGCATAGTTTTGCGTAAGGCCCCAAATATTTAAGATTAATAATTCAGGATCGATATCTGGAGAAATTTTTCCTTCTTCTTGCCAAGTCTGAATGACTTTAGCTTTGCGTTTAAATAGTTTTTTTAATGGTCCTTTGAGAATAGGTAAAATATGCGGAGCACCTTGAATGATTTCTAATGCAAATAATCTAGAGGCTTTCGGTTGGCTACGAGACAGTTCGATTTTTTGTATTAAATAGTGCGATAAGGCTTCGGCTGGTTCTAATTCAGCTTCTAAAGTTTGTAAGGGAGCTAACCATTTTTGTAAAACGGTTGTGAGCACTTCTACATATAAAGACTCTTTATTTTCATAGTAATAGAAAATATTCGACTTATGCATGTCGGCGAGTTGGGCAATTTCATCCAGACTTGCACCACTGAACCCATAGACTGAAAATACGTCAAGGGCGGCAGCAAGAAGCTGATTGCGCTTTTGGGTACTCTTTTTTTGTTCCATCTGCTGCATAATTAAAAAAATAATATTCCCATTGTAAGGGAAATTGTTTGATTTGTGCACAGGTGTCTTGCTTTTTTAATCAAAAAACGGCTAGTTATTTGCGTAATAGATATACTATTGTGCAAAAAATAGAGAGATTCACTAGTTTATTGTTATTCTTAAAAATATTTTTTAAATTTCGCCCTAAAAAAGAGCAATAAAACAGCAGTTTTATTGCTCGTAAATTGGGCATTTTCCGGTTGAACGGTTCTCATTACTTATAGCAACCTTAAGTTGCCAAAACCGCATCGAGTACTTGTTGCTCAAGTTGAGCAAAAGTAATGCTTTTTTTACGTGGGCGCGGCAAATTAACTTGGAAACTTTGAGCGATTTTTCCCTTATCTAATAAAATAATACGATCAGCCAATTGCACTGCTTCACTCACATCGTGGGTGACTAAAATTGCAGTGAAGCCTTGCTCTTTCCACAAGCGCTCAATCAAGCTTTGCATCTCAAGACGAGTTAACGCGTCTAAAGCCCCTAATGGCTCATCTAACAGCAAAATACGCGGAGTATGAGATAACGCACGGGCTAAGGCAGTACGTTGACGTTGGCCACCTGAAAGCTGTGAAGGCCATTGTCCTGATTTTTCTTTTAAACCAACTTTTTCCAGTAATTCTTCTGCTAAAGCATGTTGCGCTTTAGGTAAACCCAGTTGCACATTTTGAAGAATATTCCTCCAAGGAAGTAAACGAGGATCTTGGAACATGACTCGAATATCATCGTTCGTAATGCCTTCCCGTAAATGTCGGGCAGATTTAAATTTGATTTCCCCAAAGCTGGCTTTTTCAAGTTGAGCAATTAAACGTAGTAACGTACTTTTGCCACAACCACTTCGACCAACAATTGCTAAAAACTCACCCGGCTGGATGTGTAGGTCAAGATCTTCGAGGACCTTTACCTCGCCATAGAATTTATAAAGTTGCTCAATCAGAATCTCTGCACCTAATACAGGTTCTTGAGATTCTGTTGGTTCTTCCGGAATCAGCTGCATTTCATTCTGATTAATATTTAAATTCAGATTTGTCATGTTCTAAGCTCCCTTATTTCTGATATCCAGAGTGCCAACGTAGTAAATAGCGTTCTAAAAGCTGTGCTAAAACATCTGCCAGTTTGCCTAGTAAGGCGTACAGAAGAATACCGACCAGAACGACATCTGTTTGTAAAAACTCACGTGCATTCATGGTCATATAACCAATACCTGCTTGAGCTGAAATGGTTTCAGCAACAATGAGCAATACCCAAACCAAACCTAAAGCAAAGCGTAAACCTACTAAAATAGAAGGCATCGCACCCGGTAGAATAATTTCTTTGTAGAGCTGCCAACGTGAAAGTCCGTAGCTTTTACCCATCTCAATCAATTGAGGGTCAACTGATCGAATACCGTGATAGGTGTTGATATAGATAGGGAAGAAAACGCCTACTGCGACTAAAAATAATTTCGCTGTTTCATCAATGCCGAACCATAAGATGACAAGTGGGATAAGTGCTAATGCTGGGATGTTACGAATCATTTGCAAGGTCGTATCGAGCAGAGTAGAAGCGAAACGCGAAGACCCGTTGAGTAGACCCAATAACAAGCCTAAGCCACCGCCAATCAACAACCCTAGTAAAGCACGTCCTGCACTGACTTTAACGTGCTGCCAGAGTTCGCCACTCACCAGTAGATGCCAAAAAGCGGAAACTACAGCAGTAGGTGCAGGTAAAATACGGCTTTCTAAAAGACCCGAACTTGAGGCAATTTGCCAAACAACCAATAGAAGAATAGGGAAAATCCAAGGCAGCAAACGCTGCCCGATTTGTTTTGTTCCACGTGAAACAACACTTTCAGCTTTGCTCATGCAGGCTCCTTGACGGAACTATTTTGCTTCTTCTCGTCTGGAACATAATTGTTGGCAATAATTTCACCGAATGGACCGGTTAAATTTGGCTGAGCAAGTTTAGCGCGAGTTTCAATTGGTAATAACGGGAATACTAACTCTGCAAAACGAATTGATTCTTCAAGGTGTGGATAGCCTGAGAAAATAAAAGTATCGATACCTAAATCGGCATATTCCTGAATACGAGCAGCAACTGTTTCAGGATCCCCTACAAGTGCTGTACCTGCACCACCACGCACTAAACCAATACCCGCCCAAAGATTTGGAGATACTTCTAGTTTGTCTCGGTTACCGCCGTGGAGAGCTGCCATACGTTGTTGGCCCACAGAGTCCATTTGTGCAAATTTTTTCTGTGCCGCAGCAATAGTCGCATCATCAAGATATTGGATAAGCTCGTTCGCTGCTGCCCAAGCTTGTTCGTTGGTCTCGCGAACAATCACGTGTAAGCGAATGCCATAAGTTAATTTACGACCTTTAGCCTCAGCTTTGGCACGAACATGTTCAATCTTTTGTTTAACTGCTTCAGGTGGTTCACCCCACGTAAGGTAAGTATCGACTTGCTCAGCAGCCAAATCGACAGCGACGTCTGAAGAACCGCCAAACCAAAGTGGTGGATAAGGCTTTTGAACAGGTGGGTAAAGTAGTTTTGCATCATCTACTTGTAAACGTTCGCCGTGAAATGTAAATGCTTCACCTGTATGTGAGCGCGTCAAAATTTCACGCCAGATTTTTACGTATTCATTGGCTGTTTGATAACGGGTCGAATGATCTTCATATAAACCATCGCCACGTAGTTCGGCCTCATCACCACCAGTCACTAAGTTGAGCAATACACGACCATTCGACAAGCGGTCAAATGTTGCAGCCATACGAGCTGCCAGAGCTGGGGTGGTAACCCCTGGGCGTAATGCAACTAGAAATTTAAGGTGTTGAGTTGCATCAATTAGGCTAGCCGCCGTAATCCATGGGTCTTCACATGAACGGCCCGTTGGAATAAGTACACCTTCATAACCTAAATTATCTACTGCCACAGCAATTTGCTTCATATAGGCATGGTCAACCTGACGAGCGCCTTTACTTGTACCTAAATAGCGACTATCACCGTGGGTAGGAATAAACCAGAAAATTTTCATGTGCATTACCTATATCTATTGAAATTACTTGGCAATCCAAACAGCTTGTTTAATGCTGATTGGTTTTGGAATGATGCCTTGTTGAGTAAAGATGTCTGCGAGTTGCTGCTGCTCAGCAATCACTTTGCTGTTAAGAGGAGCTGCCGATGAAGGGCGCGGACGACGTTTAATGAATAAATCACTGGTTGCAGGTTTAAGACCTGTACTTTGCCCAATCGCACCTGCCGTTTCTGCTTGATGGCTTTGAACCCATTTATCAGCTTGATTGATTTGTTTGATGAGCCCTGAAACAGCTTTCGAATGTTGTTTAACAAAATTTGGAGCGGCTAAATAAAAGGTATAGTTCGGGCTTAAGCCTTTACCCGATGCAAGAACACGCGCTTGATCTTCAAGTTGTGCTGAAGCGAAGTAAGGATCCCAAATTGCCCATGCATCTACAGCACCTTTTTGAAATGCTGCGCGAGCATCGGCTGGAGTAAGCCAAATGGGAGTAATATCACTCCATTTTAAGCCTGCTTTACGCACAGCCTGTACAAGTAAGTAATGTGAACTCGAACCTTTTTGCAGCGCAATACGTTTGCCTTTAAGGTCTTTAAGCTGTTTGAGTTGCGAGTTTTTTGGAACTAAAATTGCCGATGCCAATGGCTTTGCCGCTTCATAAGCAATGTAATATAAAGGCTTGCCAGCCGCTTGTGCGTAGACAGGAGGCGTGTCTCCAGTAACGCCTACATCAAGGGACCCGACAGCTAAAGCTTCTAAAATTTGTGGGCCAGCAGGGAACTCATTCCAAGTAACTTTGGCATTTGGAAATTCTTGTTCAAATAGTTTTTGCTGTTTGGCAATCGCAAAGTTAATTGAACTTTTTTGAAAACCAATACGAAGTTCTTTTACAGTTGGATCAATTGCCCAAGCTGGCGCTGCGATTGTTAAACCTAATACAGTGACTGTATTGATGCGTTTAGCTAATTGTGCCCACTGACTCTTATTAAATAATGACTGATGTTGCATATTGATATCCTTGTTCCCCTTGAGGTCAGGCACAGCATTTATATCGTTATTTAAGCCGTGCCCAAGCTGGGTTTATTTCAGTTTTAAAATGGCATTTTGAATAGTGAGCTTGTTAGGAATGAGCTTTTGCGTATAAAAGGCATCAGCTACTTGTTGTTGTTCTTGTGCCACCTTGTCAGAGATTGGCTGAACTCCAAAACCCATACGTGAAATGGAAGTTTTGAGTACATCAAACTCAAGTGCGGTAGGTTTTTCGAGTAATTTGGCCGCTTCATCCTGATGTAAACTTACCCACTCAGTGGTCTGATTAAGTGTCTGTACAACAGTGTTAAGTACTTTCGGATTATTTTCTGCAAATTTACGGTCAGCTAAATAAAACTGATGATTGCTCACCAAGTTTTCACCTGTTGCTAAAACTCGGGCCTGAATTTGATGTTCAGCTGCAGCAAAGAACGGGTCCCAAATCACCCATGCATCGACAGCACCTTTTTCAAAGGCAGCACGTGCGTCTGATGGTGGTAAATAAACAGGTTGAATATCACTTAAGCTTAAGTTGTTGGCTTCTAAAACTTTTAATAATAGGTAATGAACATTCGAACCTTTATTAAGAGCAACACGTTTGCCTTTTAAATCTTTAATAGAGTGAATAGGAGAGTCTTTTTGTACCAATAGTGCTTCAGCTTTTGGCGCAGGAGGTTGGTTTGCGACATAAACTAAATTTGGATTGGCCGCTTGAGCAAAGATCGGTGGCGCTTCACCAGCTTCACCTAGTGAAACACTTCCTACGTTTAAACCTTCAAGCAATTGAGGTCCAGCAGGAAACTCAACCCATTTTACTTGCACGCCTTGTTCTTTTAATGCTTTTTCTAAGTCACCACGAGCCTTTAAAATAGGAAGGATGCCATATTTTTGATAGCCAATATTTAAGGTTGTGGTGGCTTGTTCCTCTTTTTTGGCACAACCACTTAACATCATCACTCCTGCAAGGCTGGCCGCGATGACTGAATATTTTGCCCATGAAGTGGTGTTGAAACGTGCCATGAGATTTCGTGCTCCCCGAAAGAGAAAAAGAAAAAATAATTGGATGAGCAGATACCCTAAAGGGATTTTTATTTCAGAAAAAATAAGTATTCGGTCTTTATTTATGCGAAAAAAAGCTAAACACAATAGGTAATAAACTTAGGTGAAAAAATGATTTATTTATTAGGAATATATTTAATGAGTTTTGAGTAAGTTGATGTAATAAAATAAAAAAATATTAAAAACACTAAAAATAAAAATTTAAAAAAAGTACAACCATAAATTAATCGTATTTATGGATGTACTTTTTTAACTAAGCTTATCTGAAATAAGAATATCTTAAAAAGAGCAAAGGCTAGGGAAGCAGTTTCTTAAAGACTAAAGAATTCCTTTGGTAGTTATAAAGCGCCTGACGAGCATTTGGTAAGTCATCAACACTCACCTGATGAAAACCATGTTCTAAAAACCAATGAGCAGTACGTGTTGTTAAAACGAATAACTGACGAATACCTTGTTCTTTGGCTTTTTCTTCAAGGAATTGCAAAATCTGGCTACCACGATTCGATTTACGATAACTTGGGTGTACTGCGACGCAGGCAATTTCTGCGGAACGTGTTTCATTAAATTCGGTCGGAATTGGATAAAGGGCGGCACACGCTAGAATTGTACCATCGCGTTCAATAACAGCGAACTGGCTAATTTCTTGCTCTAAACGTTCACGTGAGCGATACACCAAGATACCTTCTTCTTCTAGCGGACGTAATAAATTCATTAAACCGCCCACATCTTGAATGTTGGCCATGCGAACTTCTTCATAATGCGCATCGGTAATCATGGTACCAACACCATCACGTGTGAACAGCTCTTCAATTAGTGCACCATCATAAGCATAAGAAATGAGATGAACACGGTGTACGCCTGATAAAGACGCTTTTTTTGCTTGTTGCAGATGTAAAGTGAGTGTTGGGCTAATGGTTTGGTATTGTTGAATATAGTAGTCCAGTTGATGCGGACTTAATTCACGTAATATTTGCTCATCTTCGTTCAGCAGCCCTTGTTGCTCACCTAGAAAAATGAGTTTATCTGCTTTTAAGTAAGTTGCGGTTTTAGTTGCGACTTCTTCCGCCCGCAAGTTAAATACTTCGCCTGTAGTGGAATAACCTGTTGGGCCTAATAGCACAATATTATGGTTATCGAGGTGTCGCTCAATTGCATCGGTATCAATAGAGCGAACTTCACCTGTAAGCTGGAAATCCATGCCCTCACGAATGCCATAAGGTTTAGCAGTCACAAAATTACCTGATACGACATCTATTCGAGCACCGTACATGGGAGAGTTTGCCAAACCCATAGAAAGCAATGCTTCAATTTCTAGGCGAATAGAACCTACTGCACTCATGACGCAGCTTAAAGATTCACGTGTAGTAATACGGCTGTTGTCATAAAAAGGAGTTTCAATTCCTTTCTCTTTAAGATTTTGATTAATTTGCGGACGTGCGCCATGCACAAGAATTAAGCGAATGCCAAGAGAATGCAATAAAGCAATATCATGAATGATATGTTCAAAATTAGGATGACGAACTGCTTCGCCGCCAAACATCAAGACAAAAGTTTTATCGCGATGTGCATTAATGTAGGGTGCTGAGTGTCGAAACCAGTGTACATAATGCTGGGTGTTATTATGCGACTTACTTTCAGGCTTACTTGGCATACCGATCTCGAATCAACAGCAAAAAGATATAAAGATGATTCTAAACAAAAAAGATTAAAGCCGCATGTTTTAGATAAAAAAACACCCAAATCTAAGTTTGGGTGTTTAAAGAGTTCTAGAGTTAGTAAATAACTCTAATGATTTTATGGCTCTGTTCATTTACCAGTACATAATTTCCGTTCACTTTGTACCATTTTTGATAGCGACCCGGTTTAGTCAATTTTTGATGTTGGCGATAGTCAATCACGTAACGTGAGTGTTGATATTCATGTGGTACAACCTGACCCACTCGCCATTCATTACGATGGTCATCTTTTTTAATCACTTTAACTGTTTTTACTTCATGGTTTTGATAGTTGCCATGGTGATTATGATCGTTAGGTGCTGCCATTGCTGTCGTTGCAACTAAACCAGTAAGTGAAAGAACAATTGCTGTTGTTAATTTTTTCATTATGAACCTCGAATGATGAGCTAAATTTCAATAACTAAAGATTAGTGAACAATTGCAGATAAATCGTGGAGACCAAGAAGAATAAATGTGAAAACCCAATATGAAATAAGAAGAAATTAAGAAAATACTTAATATGAAAATATAAAAAGTTTTTATTTTTAAAATATATAAGTAATAAAAAAAGGATAAAACTCGAAGGCTTTATCCTTTTTATTCAACGATAGCGAGGCTCTATCGCTTTAAAAACCACGAATACTAACAATGCTATTAGAATCTGTATCGACTAAAATATAGTCATTATTGATTTTGTACCATTGCTGATTACGGCCCGGTTTAGGTAGGTTGCTGTCTTTATAGTCGACTTTATAACCATTGCCACGATAGTGCTGTGGCATAACATAACCCGGCTGCCAGCGATGCTGTTTCAACCGTTCAAAGCCACGTTCTTCGCGCATACGGCGTTCGTCACGGATACGATCTTCATCATGATCACGTCCAAATCCTGGCCCACGATCATTCCACTCACCACGTGGTCCTCCGCCTTTAGGACCTTTAGGGCCATGGCCTCGGTCAAAAGGGGGATCAGCAAAGCTCGCCATACTGGTGGTCAGTACGGTTATGCATAGGGCTAAGATGGTGAACAACTTTTTCATGATGCATCCTCGTTTACATCTGATGTCTCTCATGTTGAATACTCTACGCGCAAAATGCAGAGAAACTGTGAAGATCATTTAATGGTTCAATTAAAATTACGGATAGATCAAGAGTTTTTTATCAATCGTAAAAAAGGCTTGTATATATCTTTTCAGGTATAGGCAAGCCAGATTTGATGATTGGCCGTAATTTAATTTAGCTTTTCATCTTTAACTTTTTAATCCTGTGCATCAATACTTTGACCATTGAGCGCCAAGCTGTCTTCACCCATTAAATAGAGGTAGGCAGGCAAGATTGACTCAGGTGTAGGTAGTGTCTTCGGATCTTCTTGTGGGTAAGCTTTCGCACGCATTGCAGTACGTGTTGCACCTGGATTAATACAGTTAAAGCGGATATTTGGATAAGTATTCTCTGCTGCAAAAATTTTGCTCACTGCTTCAATTGCAATTTTGGAGACAGAATAGGCGCCCCATAAAGCACGTGCTTCACGGCCTACACCTGAACTGGTAAACACGACAGAGGCGTTTTCTGACTTTTGCAAAAGTGGTAATAAGGCTTGAGTGAGAGCAAAAGGAGCACGTAAGTTAACTGCCATCACATCATCCCATACTTCTGTAGGATAATGTGCTAGCTCTACACGTTCACCCAAAATACCCGCATTATGCAAAATACCGTCTAGACGTCCAAACTGCTTTTCGAGCGTATCGACTAAAAAGTCATAATCACGATCAGAGGCACTTGAAAGTTGTAGCGGTAAAATCGCGGGCTGAGGTGCACCTAGACTCTCAATTTCATCATAAATCACTTCAAGTTTATTTAAGGTTCTACCATGCAGGACAACGGTTGCACCATGTAGGGCATAACTTAGAGCCGCAGCTCGCCCAATTCCATCACCAGCACCAGTGATTAAAATAACACGATCTTTGAGTAGATCCGGACGAGGTTGATATTCTGAATATTTCATTGGTAAACCTCCTTCTTTTTATATTGATAAAACGAATAGCCGTTAAAAAAAGTCTATAAAACTCTGATGTTAACTTATCATACGCTGATTTTCCTGTAGAGCAGGAAGCTTTTGACGTAACATATCGTGTAATTCTGTCACCGTATTTACAATCGAATCAGCCTGCCAAGCAGCGAGATCATCACGGTGCTCAATAGGTAGATAGCCGTACGCGGCTAAAATAGTGTACATATTGGCATTGCGACCAGCATCAATATCACGTGGGTGGTCGCCCACATAAATAATTTCATCTGCTTGGATATTTAACTGTTTGGCAGCTAAATACATGGGTTCAGGGTCTGGTTTTGTTTTACTGACATCTTCAGGACATACCAAAACCGCACAGCGTTCTGTCAGATTTAACTTTTCTAAAAGAGATTCACTTAAACCGCGTGGTTTATTGGTCACAATACCCCACGGGATTTGCGCAGCTTCTAACTCTTCTAAAAGTGGATACATGCCTTCAAACAAATCTGTATCAACCACAATATTATTGCCGTACAGATCTAAAAAGTTTTGACGATGAGCCAAGAAAATTGGATTGGCCACATCCAGCTCTGGATAGACCAATTTCACCATCGCACGCGCACCTTCAGAAACTTGAGTGCGAATTAAGTCTGCATCAACCACAGGACGTCTTTCATCACGGCACATTTGCTGAATAATACGAATGAAATCCGCAGCTGTATCGATAAGAGTACCGTCTAAATCAAATAAAACAGCTTTCATCATGCACCTGTATTAATCGTATGAACCATATAGTTAACGTCAACATTTGGCGCTAACCAGTAATGCTTGGTCAGTGGGTTGTAATGTAGTCCAGTCATTTCTTTTAACGTAAGGCCTGCATTACGAATGTCATGTGCCATTTCAGATGGTCGAATAAATTTATGATAATCATGTGTACCTTTTGGCAACATGCGTAGTACGTACTCTGCGCCAATAATGGCAAATAAATAAGATTTTGGGTTACGGTTAATGGTCGAGAAGAACACATGGCCACCTGGTTTAACCAGAGCCTGACACGCTTTTACAATAGATGCCGGGTCTGGAACGTGTTCCATCATTTCCATACAAGTCACCACGTCATATTGGCCTGCTTGTTCTTGGGCTAATTCTTCAACAGGAATTTGACGATATTCAATATTTTGAACATTCTCTTGCTGAGCATGTAAACGTCCAACAGCTAGAGGTGCTTCACCCATATCGATGCCGAGTACATCTGCGCCACGACGTGCCATACTTTCGGCCAAAATGCCACCACCACAGCCGACATCAAGTACTTTTTTACCAGCAAGACCGCCTGCACGTTCATCAATCCAGTTTAGACGTAGTGGATTAATTTGATGAAGTGGGCGAAATTCAGAATGTTGATCCCACCATTTGGCAGCAAGTGCTTCAAACTTTGCGATTTCTTGTAAATCAACATTCAATTGCGACATGGTGCTACCTCTAAACTTGAGTTATCTTTTTGGATGTAGTTCGCCGTTAGTGTAGCGATTATTGGGAAAAAAGCGATAAACCCAATAAAAAACTTCACACAAGCAAAACGAATTTAGCATATTTGTTTTATATTTAGAGCATAAGCTAATGCATAACAACTTAGAGGAAAAGCTGTAGCAATGAAAAAATTGGTTTTGGGTGGTTTGAGTGCAGCAATTATGGCCGTATCGGGTAGTGCAATGGCAGCAGATTTTGTTGCTGGTAAAGACTACACCGTGATTGCCAATCCAAGCAAAGTGGAAGTTCCGGGGAAAATCGAAGTTCGAGAGTTCTTTTGGTATGGCTGTCCGCACTGTTTTAAACTTGAACCGCATATGCAAACGTGGTTAAAACAGATTCCTAAAGATGTGCGTTTTGTACGTACACCTGCTGCAATGAATAAAATGTGGGAACAAGGGGCGCGTATATATTATACATCTGAGGCATTAGGTGTACGTAAACGCACGCATTTACCACTATTCCATGCGATTCAGGTGAACGGTCAACAAATTTTTGATCAGGCTTCTGCTGCGAAGTTCTTTACTCGTTATGGCGTACCTGAACAGAAATTTAATAGTACTTATAACTCGTTTGCTGTGACTGCAAAAGTTGCCGAGTCAAATAAACTTGCTCAACAGTACCAATTAACAGGCGTACCAGCAGTTGTCGTGAATGGTAAATATGTTGTGCAGGGTGAAGATGGTAAAGTCACTCAAGTTGTTAATTATTTAATTGAGAAAGAACGTAAAGCAAAATAAGTTGTTTAGGCTTTACTTCAAAAATGGGCTTCATATGAAGCCCATTTTTATATTTAATTTATCGTTAACTATCACGAAATAATTCAATTAATTTTGCTGATTTTCATCTTCAATCTGAAAATTTAAAACGTCAAAATTAGCTGTTTGAGTCGGTAGCGATAATGCCTGATTAATATATAAATTAATTAATTTTTGGCGAGAACCAATCGAACGTTGGTAATAGGTAGAATTTAAAAGCAGTGATGCACCATAAGTCAGTGACCAGATATAAGATAAATAATCACGAATCGACATGTCATAATTCAATGATTTTAAATAATTTTCGGTAATATCTTTAATGGCTAAAATACGCTGTTGACGAATTTCATACAGCTCTTCGAAAAGATGCTTCAACTTAGATTCTGTCATCGTCAGATTTTCTTCAAGTTGATGCAATAGAATCGTTTTACCTGGTGCAAGCAAATGATGAAGCATATAATGAGGAGCATACTCTTTGAAATCTGTATTATATTTTTTAGAAATTTCTAAAATTTGCTTTTCATTTTGAATAATGAGCTCAAGTAGAAGCTCATTTTTACTTCTAAAATGCTTGTAAAGTGTGCCTTTAGCAATATCTAGCTCGGCCACTAACTCATCTAGAGTAATTTCCTGATTGTTTTCTAATAACAACTTTTCTGCCACGCTCAGAATTTTTTCTTTACGCATCAAAAACTGTGTATGACGATCAAGATTCATAGGTATTCCCACACCAGTTTGGCCTAACTAATAGTTTACTTCCTGTAAAAAGAAAAAGACTTTTCTCGAAATTTTAGCCTTTTTCTTTCTCCCTTTACGTATTACCACATAACCTGTTTTTTGTCATTTGCCGCTTCTATCGTTCCCAGTTTGCAATCCCTCTAAAGAGTAAGCGAACTTGTGTAGAAGCATTTTCAATAAAGGCAGTTTGTTGCAGCTTGAGCTGTTCACCTTGATATTGTTTCGATAGGTTGAACCACGTCATTGCCCATGTAAATGACATATTAGTCAAGATGGTAGATAAGACATTTAGGTCTTGAGGATTTTGAATATGTTTAAAATTTTCGAGTTTGGTAAGATCAGTTGTTAGATCTTCAATCAAAAATTCGATTTCTCGCGCAATTGCTGCACGAACCGTTTCTGAACCTCCCCAACGTTCAGCAATCATAAATTGCCACTGTTTAGGGCTATGATTCACCGCCTGCACAAATAGCTCAATACTGGTTTGGGTTTTAGCAGATTTATGCTGTAAGTAACTTTGTCCTAGTTGATGTAAAACACTTTTTAAATGTAGGGCAACTTGATCAACCAGTTCTTTGCCGAGCTCATCCATGTCCTGAAAATGGCGGTAGAAGGCTGTCGGTACTAAACCTACTTCACGTGCAACTTCACGCAAGCTGATACTACTGAACGAACGCCCAGACGTGCTCAGATGCAAGGCTGCATCTAGAAGTGCCTGACGACTTTGCTGTTTTCGTTCATCCCGTATCGACATTAAAAGAACCTATTTAAACCGTGAGCCAAAGTCTAACAAAAAAGAGCAAACTTTCATAAAAAAAATAGTGAACAAGTGTTGACTGAGTGAACAGTTATAAATATAGTGTACATATGTTCACTATACGAACATGTGTTCACTCAAATAAATAGCCAGATACAAAAGAGGAACGTATGAACGCAACACTTAGCTATCAGCCACATTGGGTTCGAGAAGATTTCGTTGATTTTGTCTTACAGAAAATTAACGTGACTTGGGCGTGGAAAAGGGTACTTGCAGAAGTTACTGCAGTTCAGCCACTGCATACCGATATGGTGCTTATCAAGCTTAAACCGAATCGTAATTTTAATTTCGATCAGGTCCGCGCAGGTCAAAGTATTTTGCTGACTTTGCTCATCGATGGCGTTTACCAACAACGTAGTTACTCAATTATTGAAGTAACTCCTCAAGGTGAAATCGCTTTAGGTATTAAAGTACAAGGCTTAGTGTCGAGTGCAGCTCAACGATTACATGTTGGAGAATGCATTGAGATTTCCCAGCCACAAGGTGATTTTACTTTGCACCAAGGTCAGCATCCTGCAATTTTAATTGCGTCAGGTAGTGGCATTACTGCAATTTATTCACTTTTACAGCAAGCGTTGAAACAGCAGCTTAACCAAATTCATGTCATTTATTTTAATCGTGCTGAAATTTTTCATGCTGAATTAAAAGCTTTGGCAGAAAAGCATCCCGAGCTTCACTATCATTTTTTTAATACAGCCGAGCAAAAGCAGCATTTAACTGAAAAATTACTGCAAAAGTTGGTTCCTGACTACGCGCAGACTGCAACGTATGTGTGTGGTCATCACGGCATGATGCAGCAGGCAAATGAAATTTATGTTCAGCAAAGTGCGGAGTCCCAGCTTCATCAAGAGTTTTTCATGCCTGTTCAAATCGAACAGTCTAATGAAGCACAACCCATCGTATTTCGTCGTTCGCAACAAAACTTTATTGCCACGACAACATTATTAAGCAGTGCAGAGCAAGCTGGCTTACGTCCACAGCATGGTTGCCGTATGGGTGTATGTAACCAATGTACGTGTACCAAAGTCAGTGGTGTCACCCAGAATATATTAACAGGTGAAATTGACGATCAACCAAATCGTGCAATTAAGTTATGCGTGAACCAAGCCCTTAGCCCAGTCACGATTGATCTATAAAAACAAACATAAAAGAGATTTGAGGATACCCTTATGAATATGGCAGTGGAACTTAAAGCAACATCGAAATCGGCACATTTAACCCCAGAGCAAACAGAAGCTTTTGGTCGCCGTATTGAGCAGATTCGTCAAGATGTTATGCAAAGTCTGGGTGAGCAAGATGCAAAATATATTTACAAAGTACGTAATTTTGTACGCTACACCGAAATTGCATCACGTGGCATGTTGATGTTTGGTGGTTGGATTCCACCAGTATGGTTGTTGGGTACGGCTATGCTAGGTATATCTAAAATCGTTGAAAACATGGAACTCGGTCATAATGTGATGCATGGTCAGTTTGACTGGTTAAATGACCCAACGCTTAACGGCGCAACCTATGACTGGGATACGGTGTGTACTGGTGAAGACTGGAAATATACCCATAACTATAAGCATCATACCTATACCAATGTGTTTGGCATGGATCATGATATCAGCGGTTATGGTGTGATGCGCATGAGTCGTGAGCAAAAGTGGGAACCCCGTTTTTTATTCAACGTGCCAATGGGTTTTGTATTGTCAACGGGTTTTGAATGGCTACTGGCTTTGCAACGTCTAGAGATGGAAAAAGTGTTGTTTGATGGCACCAAAACTTGGAAAGAAGTGTATGTAGAATCTAAAAATCTACGTAAAAAAATGGTACGTCAATTTGGTAAAGATTATGTGCTATTCCCACTAATTGCAGGACCAATGTTCTTGCCAGTATTGGTTGGTAACTTTTTTGCTAATTTGATCCGCAACTACTGGGCATCGACCGTGATTTATTGTGGTCATTTCACAGAAGACTCTGAAATTATCACTGACAATATTGATAATGAAACTAAAGCAGAGTGGTACTTGCGTCAGATTCGCGGTTCAGCAAACTTTACTGGCGGTAAAATCATGCATTTCTTGAGCGGTAACTTGAGCCATCAAATCGAGCATCACTTGTTTCCTGATGTACCTGCCAACCGCTATCAAGAGATGGCACCTAAAGTACGTGAAGTTTGTGCAGAGTTCGGTCAACAGTACAATACCGCACCCTTTGGATCTCAAATTGTGAGTGTTTATAAACGTCTGGCTGTTCACTCTTTACCTGACAATGTAGTTGATCGTTTGGTAGCGACCAAACGGACCTTTGTTGAGGTGGTGAAAGGCATGTTTGGCAAAGCTGCTTAATAAAGATAGAGCACTATTTAAAGCATTTCAAATAGCCCCTTTTTAGGGGCTATTTTTATTTTTCGAGTCATGAAAATTGCAGACTTACATTTGAAAGTAGGGAATAAACTCAACCTGTCAAAATCCTTTGCTATACTATGCCCAAGTTTGTATTTAAGAGAAGTTAGGAAGGATTATGCGTATTGACCAACGTGCATTAGACCAATTACGTGAAGTGAAAATTACACGCAACTACACCCGTTATGCTGAAGGTTCTGTGCTGGTCGAATTTGGTCACACCAAAGTCCTTTGTACTGCAAGCATTGATAACTCAGTGCCACGCTTTTTAAAAGGCCAAGGTCAAGGCTGGGTAACAGCAGAATATGGCATGTTACCGCGCTCAACACATTCACGTTGTGATCGTGAAGCGGCTCGTGGTAAGCAAACTGGTCGTACTCAGGAAATCCAGCGCTTAATTGGTCGTAGCTTACGTGCTATGGTTGATTTGAAAAAGCTTGGTGAAAACACGATTACGATCGACTGCGATGTAATTCAGGCTGATGGTGGTACACGTACTGCTTCAATCACTGGTGCGGCTGTAGCATTAGTTGATGCAATGAATGTTTTATTGTCTCAAAAGAAAATTAAGCATGATCCGCTTAAAGGGTTGGTTGCTGCAATTTCTGTCGGTATGTATCAAGACGAAGTATTGCTTGATCTTTGCTATGAAGAAGACTCGAACTGTCAAACTGACTTAAACGTGGTGATGACTCAAGCTGGCGAGTTTATTGAAATTCAAGGTACTGCCGAAGACAAACCATTTACCCGTGCTCAAAGCAATGCCATGTTAGAAATGGCTGAAAAAGGAATTGCCGAGCTCATTAAAAAGCAACAAGAAGCTTTAGGCTGGTAATTTTACGCTTTCTAAAAAACGCATCTTTGGATGCGTTTTTTTATGCCTTCATCAAACCGACATAAAAACATCACTTGCCTGTCACTTTTACGCTTTATTAGTAGTTCGCATTTAAACCGTTTGGAAAAACCAATGCGAAAACTTTCACTTTTATTAATTACATCTTTAGCACTCATGCTCAGTGCTTGTAACGATGATAACGACTCAGATAATTCATCGCCTACAACACCGCCGACCAGTAATTGCAAAATGCACTGTGCACCATAATAAGAACTCAGGATAGAACTAATGAATCGTCGCGAATTTCTCTTAAATTCTACAAAAACCATGTTTGGGACAGCTGCTTTAGCGAGTTTCCCGCTGAGTATTCAAAAAGCCTTAGCTATTGATGCCAAAGTTGAAAGTGGAACTATTCAAGATGTTAAACACATCGTGATTTTGACCCAAGAAAACCGTTCTTTCGATAACTATTTCGGAACATTAAAAGGTGTACGTGGTTTTGGTGATCGTTTTACGATTCCAATGACAGAAAGCCGCAAGGTTTGGGAACAATATGATGCGAATAAAAAGAAAGTATTGCCTTACCATTTAGATAGCCGTTTAGGAAACGCACAGCGCGTTTCAGGTACACCTCATTCATGGTCTGATGGCCAAGCAGCTTGGGACAATGGTCGCATGAGCGATTGGGTCGCTTATAAAAAACCGCAGTCGATGGGTTATTACAAAAAACAAGAAGTTGAATATCAATTTGCCTTAGCCAACGCATTTACCATTTGTGATGCCTACCACTGCGCTATGCACGCGGGAACTAACCCGAACCGTAAATTTATCTGGACGGGAACCAATGGACCTACAGGCGCAGGTGTTGCGAGTGTGGTAAATGAATTTGATGGGATTGGGGCATCAACAGAAGGTTATGAATGGACGACGTATCCTGAGCGTTTACAGCAGGCAGGTGTGACATGGAAAGTTTATCAAAATATGCCGGATAACTTTACTGATAACCCCCTAGCTGGTTTCAAACAATATCGCCGTGCAAATGAGCAATCTGGACAACCTGTCAGTAACGATACACTAACGTGTCCAGCATATAATGAAAAGATTGATGCGACTCAACCACTTTACAAAGGTATTGCTAATACCATGCCAGACGGTGGTTTTTTAGGTAGTTTTAAAGCAGATATCGCTCAAGGTAAATTACCGCAAGTGAGTTGGCTGGTCGCTCCTGCAACTTACAGTGAACATCCAGGGCCATCTAGTCCTGTACAAGGTGCTTGGTATATTCAGGAAGTATTAAATGCATTAACTGAAAACCCTGAGCTGTGGAGCCAAACCGTTTTATTGGTGAACTTCGATGAAAATGATGGTTTCTTTGACCATGTTCCATCACCAAGTGCGCCGTCTAAAGATGTAAACGGTGTTGTATATGGGAAAACGACTTTAAATGATCAGCAAGTATCTTATGAATACTTTAACCATCCAGCAGTAGCGACTTCAAAATCTCAACCTAAGCCAGACGGTCGAGTGTATGGGCCGGGTGTACGTGTTCCAATGTATGTGATTTCACCGTGGAGCCGTGGTGGTTGGGTGAACTCTCAGGTCTTCGATCATACCTCTATTTTACAGTTCTTAGAAAAACGCTTTGGTGTGCAAGAGCCTAACATTAGTCCATACCGCCGTGCTGTATGTGGTGATTTAACGACAGCATTTAATTTTAAAACACCGAACCTTCTGCCTGTTGCTGAACTCGATGGGAAGAAAACCAAAGCCGAAGCCGATGCGATTCGTGTTGCTCAAGCTTTATTGCCACAAGTTCCTGTTCCAATTCAGCAGCAATTTCCTCAGCAAGAAATGGGAATTCGGCCATCACGTGCTTTGCCATATATTTTGCACACTAGTGCCAAAGTCGATGCTACTCAAAAAACGGTTAAGCTGATGTTCTCAAATACGGGTAAACAGGCAGCCGTTTTCCATGTTTATAACCGATTAGATCTAACAGCAATTCCACGTCGTTATATGGTTGAGGCGGGTAAACAACTCGATGATGTATGGAATGCTACAAATGGGCAGTATGATTTGTGGGTACTTGGACCAAATGGTTTCCACCGTGCATTTAAAGGTAATTTGAGTCAAGCTAACCAGACTCAAGCATTACCGGAAATTAGAGTATGTGTGGAAGAGTGTGATGCGAATTTGTATTTAAAAGTGCGTCATGATGGTAATAAGTCAGTCAAGCTCACTGTCAAGGCAAATGCTTATCTGCCAAACAAGACATGGACTATTGAAACGAATAGTTCTGAAAAAGAATTAGTTTGGGATATGTCTGAATTTGGTGGTTGGTATGACTTCACTGTGACTTTAGCTGATGATGCTACTTTCAGTCGTCGTTTCGCAGGTCGTATAGAAACTCAAGAGGATTCAATTTCTGATCCGTATATGGGTTATTTAGAGTCTTAAGCTGTTAAGTTTTTTTCCTTAATGAGGGTATTAGAATTTATTCCTCATTAACTGGTGCTAAAAGTCATCTGCAACCTGTCTATAATCTATAAGGATCTTATTTTTGCAACAAAATAGGATAGAGGATGAAAGTGGGGCAGGTTTTGCAGATGACAATGCCTTTGGTCTTGCATGGCTTTAGCCGCCATTCAGGGCAAAACCAAAGTAACAGAATGAGCTGGTGGCAAAAAATTCTAAGCGGTAAGACTCTGTCACATAGGCTGAATAGAGAAACGAGATACCCACACCACGATAGCGAATACAGGGTTTAGGCTGTTGATATAAAACTTTATTTGCGGGAGAGGCTGTTGTACAGATGAATAATAAAAATAAAGGCTTACCTTTTGTAACAGAATCTCCTAAGCCTCGTCATATTTATCTTTTACCTTGAAACCCTGATTTTTTAAAGTAATGGGGAAAATTTATGCTACAAGGTTTTATTGTATTATTAGCAGTAGTTACATTTGTTTTAATGGCTGCCGACCCACGTGATAGTGGGGCACAAGCGACTCAGTCAGCATGGCAAAAAACACAAGCGGCAAACATGACCAAGTCGCAAAAAAATACCAATAATGACGCAGATTTTATCTAAGCATTAAAACGCATTGATAAATCAACAGCTCTAACGTCTTTAGTCAGGACACCCATAGAAATATAGTCAACACCAGTGGTAGCAACTTCGCGTAAGTTTTCAATGGTGATATTGCCCGAAGCTTCGAGTTTACAGCGACCTGCCACATGATTTACGGCATCGATCATTTGCTGTTGGCTAAAATTGTCTAGCATGACAATGTCCGCACCAGCTTCAAGCGCTTGGTTTAGTTCATCCCAAGTTTCGACTTCGACTTCAACAGGTTTGCCTGGCGCAATTTGATGTGCTTTTGCAATTGCTTGGGCAATACCACCTGCTGCCATAATATGATTTTCTTTAATTAAGAATGCATCAAATAAACCGAGACGGTGATTTTGTCCGCCACCGACAGCTACGGCATATTTTTGTGCAATACGTAAGCCCGGTAAGGTTTTTCGCGTATCGAGAAGTTTTGTATTTAAGCCTTCAAGATGCTGTACATATTCGGCTGTTTTAGTGGCAACAGCAGATAAAGTTTGAATAAAATTTAAAGCAGGGCGCTCTACAGTAAGTAAACTACGTGCAGAACCTGCAAGTTTTAAAAACGCTTCGTTTGCCGCAACACACTCACCTTCTTGTTTTAACCAAGTCACCTGAACAGTATTGTCATAAGCTGAGATGAGTGCATTTACCCAAGGTTGACCAGCTAAAACCATATCTTCACGGCTAATAATGGTTGCAGTGGCTTGCTCCTCTTCAGGTGTGAGCATAGCGGTAATGTCACCGTCCCCAATATCTTCTTGTAATGCTTGTTGAATATTGATTTGAATTGATTGTTCAAGCAAAGACTGAGGTATGCTCATACGGTTTCCATTTTGTCGATGACCCTAAAACTTGCGATATATTAGCATCGTCGACCTGAAAAATAAGCTGTTTTATGAGATTAATCGCGATAAACAATCGCATTTACTACTTTGAAAAGTAGATAACTGTTTTAAACTAGAATAATTGGCAAGCAATTTATTGGCGTCTCAATGAAGCAAATCACAGCGTATGAAGTTATAGATGGACAATTAAAAGGGGCGAGACAAATCCCTTCTCCAAATTTTAACCAGCGTCCGACTGGTACCGAAATTCAAATGATTGTGGTTCATAATATTAGTTTGCCACCGTCTCAATTTGGAGGCGGCTATATTGAGCAGTTTTTTCAAAACAAGTTAGATTGGTCAGTTCATCCTTATTTTCAGACCATTGAAGGCATGCAAGTTTCTACGCATTTGTTGATTTTACGAACTGGTGAAGTTCTACAGTTTGTTAATTTTAATGATCGGGCATGGCATGCAGGCCGTTCTAGCTATTTATCCAAAATAGAATGCAATGATTATTCAATTGGTATAGAACTTGAAGGAAGTGATGATTTACCTTTTGAAGAAGTACAATATCAAGTATTAACAGATGTTGTTACCGTTATTCGTCAAGCTTATCCAGAAATTAAAAACCATATTGCCGGGCATTCAGACATTGCACCTGGCCGAAAAACCGATCCGGGTCCTCATTTTAAATGGCAGCACTTTAGACAATTACTTGCTCAGAAAAAAAGTTGAGTTTGTTCATCATTTCACAACGAAAAGATTTTTTAGTTTCATTACAATAGCGTCTTTCGAATATAGCTGTAGGTGAGTGCGATGGCATTGTGGCGATCGACTTTTATTGTCAGTGCAATGACGATGTTGTCACGAGTATTAGGGTTAGTACGTGACGTCGTATTGCTCAACGTGTTTGGTGCAGGTAAAGATTTCGATACCTTCGTCGTCGCTTTTCGTATTCCCAACTTCTTTCGACGACTATTTGCCGAAGGGGCTTTTTCTCAGGCATTTATTCCCGTATTAACTGAATATAAAACGGGCCGAGCACACGCTGAAGTACAGATTTTAATTAGTCGCGTATTTGGCTGTTTATTAACAGTCATGACCTTACTCACTTTCGTGGCTATGGTTTTAGCACCTGCAATCATTTATATGTACGCACCTGGCTTTCACAGTGATCCTGCAAAGTTCGATTTAGCTGTCAGCATGTTCCGTTTGACCATTCCCTATTTAATGTTTATGTCGCTCACGGCTTTTGCCAGTAGTATCTTAAATAGTTATGGTTCATTTGCCTCACCAGCTTTTTCGCCAGTTTTACTCAATGTAGCGATGATTGCAGGGGCGTGGTGGCTTACGCCGTATATGGCTGAACCAATCAAAGCATTAGGCTGGTCAGTTGTTGTGGCCGGTGTATTACAGTTAGCCATACAGATTCCCGAATTGTGGCGTAAAAATCTGCTGATTCCACCTAAAGTTGATTTTAAGCATGAGGGTGTAGAACGTATTTTAAAACTCATGCTTCCGGCATTATTTGGCGTATCTGTGACTCAGATTAACCTACTGTTAAATACGATTTGGGCATCATTCATGCAAGATGGTTCGGTATCTTGGCTATATAGTGCAGAGCGTATGACTGAGCTACCTTTAGGTTTAATCGGTGTTGCGATTGGTACAGTAATTTTACCTTCACTTTCTGCTCGTCATGCAGAGCAAGATCAAGCAAAGTTTCGTAGTATGATCGACTGGGCTGCAAAAGTCATCGTATTGGTAGGATTACCAGCAAGTATTGCTTTATTTATGCTTTCAACACCGATTATTCAAGCATTATTCCAGCGTGGTGAGTTTGATTTACGTGATACCCAAATGACAGCTCTAGCATTGCAGTGTATGAGTGCTGGTGTAATTTCTTTCATGCTTATTAAAGTATTTGCGCCTGGTTTCTATGCACAACAAGACACGAAAACACCAGTGCGTGTAGGCTTAATGTCAGTTGCAGCCAATGCTATTTTAAACGTTGTATTTATTAGCTTCTTTAAGCTTATTGATTGGCATGCAGAACACATGGCACTTGCACTAGCGTCTTCAGGTTCAGCTTTGGTGAATGCAGGTCTACTCTACTTCTATTTGCATAAGCGTAATATTTTCCGATTTGGTTCACATTGGAAAAAATTAGGACTTCAATATGGTTTAGCAAACCTTGCCATGATTGCAGCACTTTGGTTTGGGCTAAACTGGTATAACGGCGAGCTTTCACAGTGGCTTCGTGTTGCAGAAGTTGTAGGGCTATGCGTGGTTGGGATAATTGCTTACCTGATCGGTTTGATCCTTACAGGTTTTCGACCTAGAGATTTAAAACACTAAAAATAAAAAAGCGATCTTAAATGATCGCTTTTTTTATATCTAATACATTTATTTTGGCAAAACTTGTAGTAATTCAATATCGAAAATTAAAGTACTATTCGGGCCAATCGTGTCACCTGCACCGACTTCACCGTAAGCAAGATTTGCAGGGATAAAGAAACGAGTTTTACCACCTTCTTTCATCGTTTGTAGACCTTCAGTCCAGCCTGCAATCACTTGGCTAAGCTGGAACTCAACTGGTTGATTACGTGCGATTGAGCTGTCAAATACAGTGCCGTCGAGTAAACGACCTTCATAATTCACTTTCACACGTGATGCGGCTTTTGGTTTTTTACCTGTCCCTTCTTTTAACACTTGGTATTGGAGACCTGATTTAGTTGTGATTACACCCGATTTTTTTGCATTATCAGCTAGAAATGCAGTGCCAGCCTGAGCATTTTGTTGACCTGCTTTTTGAAACTCAACCAGCTGCTTAGCTTCTAAAGTTTTTTTATAATCATTAATCGCTTTCGCCATTTCTTCATCGGTTAAACGTGCTGTTTTACTCTGAGCACCTTCCTGTAAGCCTTGGTAAAAAATATCAAGATTTAGATCCTTTAACGCATCAGTATTGTTACGACCCATTAGATAGCCATAACTATAGCTAAACTGTTCTTTTGCTGGGCTTTTATTAGTGATAGGTGCAGCAGCAAAAACAGATAAGCTCATTGTTGATGTTGCAATAATTAAACCGATTTTTTTCATGCCGTTTTCCAAAAAAAAGGAGAGTACTGTTTTACTCTCCTGAATGTTTTTATTTCACTGAAATGAGTTCTACATCAAAAATCAGCGTACTGTTTGCTGGAATACCAGGAAGTTCCTGAGGTCCATAAGCAAGATTAGATGGAATAAAGAACGTCGCTTTACCGCCTTCTTTCATGAGTTGAAGGCCTTCAGTCCAACCCGGAATAACCTGATTGAGTGGGAACTCAACTGGTTCACCGCGCTTATAAGAACTATCAAAAACTTGACCATTAATTAAACGGCCTTCGTAATGTACTTTAACCATAGATTGCGCAGTTGGTTGTTTACCTGTGCCTTCTTTAGTAATGATGTATTGCAAACCAGACGCTGTAGTTTTTACACCAGCTTTTGTTTTATTTTCTGTAAGGAATTGAACGTCTGCAGATTCAGACGCTGCTCCAGCAGCTTGTTCTGGTTTATCTTCTTGTTGCATTTTTTGCTGCAACTCTTTTTCATAAGCAGTAACAGCAGCTTTTAACTCTTCTTGAGTATAAGCACTTGGTTGCTTATTACGAGCATCATGAATCCCCTTCACAAATGATTTTGTGTCTAGCTCTGGTGGAGTTTGCTGAGCAACTTCGTACCCAAGAACATAACTGATTTTTTCAATTGGAGAGGCATTTTTATTTGCTTTGCTTCCGACTTCTGTGGTCGGATGTTGGCTTGCATAATAAACTGGTACAAGTGCAGCACCGCCTAAAACTACAGCGACAGCAATGGGTAAGGCTTTACTCATAAAAGGTTCCAAAAATAATCATTTGAGTCTAAAAAGGCTGCTTTTGATCTTAGCATGCTTAAGCATAGAATGTTTAAGAAAAAAAACGAGTGGTTTTTTATATATTTTAGTTAGTTTTAGTAGGGATAGACTTAAAAAAACCTTAAATAAAAAACCGGATCATTTGATCCGGTTCTCTTACCACTTTTCGGTTAATCTTCTTTTTGCGCTTTATATGCGTAAGCGTAGTTATAACCATAACCGTAGCCCGCACTCGCACGTTGAATGTCGTTGAGAATAAAGCCGTTGACTTTAACACCTGCTTGTTCAAAGCGATTAAGCGTTAATTCAAGCTCTTTCATTTGCGACTTAGCATAACGGGCAACAATTAAGTTTACACCTGTATATTGCGAAATAATAATACCATCGGTTACTGCAAGGACAGGTGGAGTATCAATAATGATGTGGTCATATTCACTTTGAACCTTTTCTAGCAAATCTTTAAACTGACTAGAGCTTAAGATTTCTGAAGGGTTTGTTGGACTCTTACCACGAGTAATCACATCTAAATTAGCAACTTGAGTTTTGTGAAGAACCTGCTGAAAGTCTGCCTGTCCACTTAGTAGTTCAGAAAGACCAGGTTTTACATCTACATCGAAGTACTTATGCATATAACCACGGCGCATGTCAGCATCAATGAGCAAGACGCGTTTATTACCTTGCGCAAAAATCGTTGCAAGGTTAGTCGAAATAAATGATTTGCCTACTTCAGGAGAAGGGCCAGCAATCATGATGATATTATTCTTAGCATTTGTTAAAGCAAAATGAATGGCTGTACGAATGCTACGTAAGCTTTCGATAGCAATATCATCACTGTTTTTAACAGCAAGAATAGGAATACTCTTCTTCTTCTTTAAAATTTTAATACGACTTTCTTGAATTGGAGAGCGTGGAACTGTTGCATAAACTGGTAGATCTAGTTCATTTTCTATTTGTCCTGAATCTTTGATACCTGTACGTAACATATTACGTAGTAACGCAATTATAGCTCCAATAACTCCACCAACAAAAACAGATAAAATAAGAATCAAAAGCTTTTTCGGCTTAATAGGCTGAACAGGTTCAATAGCCGTATCAACAATACGTACATTACCAATTTCACCAGCTTTAGCAATACGAAGTTGTTGGTATGAGTTTAAAAGAGCCGTGTAGAGTTGAGTTTTTACTTCAACTTCACGATAAAGCTGTAAATACTGGCGCTGTACATCCGGTAATTGTTTTAATGTGCTATTAAGCTCACCAATTTGTTTATTAATGGCTGCGAGTTGTCCATTAATTTCACGCATTGCAGGGTGTTCGGCAGTATACTTTGCGACCATTTCAGCTTGCTTTTGTTCAAGCTCAGCTTTTTTAGTTTCTAAAGTGATACTTTGAGTTAAATATAGCTCAGACTCTTTAGTCACATCAACTGTATTATATTGTTGACGGAATTTATTAAATTCACGCTCCGCATCATCTAGTTGTTTCTTCAAATCGGGCAGTTGTTCATCTAAGAATTTTAATGTTTGAGCTGATTCTGCTGAGCGACGCTCAATATTTTGAGCACTATAAGTTGCCAAAATCGCATTTAAAACTTTAGTAATATGTTCTTTATCTTGCCCTTGATAAGTCAGTCCTAGAACACCTGTTAGTTTGCCTTGCTCTGCTACAGAATAATTTGAACTAATTGACCCTACTGCTGCAGGTAAAGATAAATGCTTAATATTATAAGGAGTATCAAATTGATCTTTAGTAAAAACAGCAACTTTCCAAGTACCATGTGGTCCTGTGACTTGATTTAACTGATTAAGTGGTACAGTTAGAATTGTCTGCTCAGTACTAGCATCACTTAAACGCACGGATTGTTTATCAAAATTAAGGATTAAATTTCTATCTAAATAGTAAGCTGGAATTTCAAATTGACGTATTTCAAAACTTTTTAGCCCATCTTTAAATAAAACAGCGTCTTTAGTGTATTCAGTTTTATAATCAGTATCACTTAATAAGCGATGAGAAAGGGTATCGTCCGTACTGGAAACTTGTATATCAAGATGTAAGTTTTTAATTACAGAGCCTAAAACCAGACGTGATTGTAAAATTTCAATCTCTGCTTGGGCCGGTGATTTTTGCTCCATAACATTCGATAGTTCACCTAAAAGAGCGGCAGAAGCCCCTTTACTATCTTCAACTTGAACCAAAGCATCTACCGAATAGGTATCTGGCGTTACGCGTAAATACAATAAAGCGCATACGAGGCTCAAAATAATGCAGAGCGCAATTAGTTTCCATTGGGCAATTAGTGAAAAAAACAATTCTTTTAAATCAATTGTATCTTCGGTATTGGTATTTTGGTTCATAAGCTTAAAATCTTGGCGTTAAATATAAGGTTTCCAGTCAGCAATACACTGTTGAATAAGTTGGCAGGTTTCATCAAAAACCGCTTGATCATGCTGATAAGGATCTGGCACATTTTTGTTCTGCCAATGCCCTAAGCGATAGATTTTACCTTTTGCAAAGGGCCAAGTTTGTTCAATATGCTTTTGCTGGTTGAGACTCATGACCAAAATAAGGTCAGCTTTTTTAATATGTTCGGCATTTAGCTTTCTTGCGATATGAGGCATCATATCGATACCAAGGCGCTGCATACAAAGTTGCGCTTTATTATCTGCTTGATGCCCTACGAGTCCAGAGATGCCAGCAGACTCAATATTTAATTGGGGGTATTGTTGTTTCAAGAAGTATTCAGCCATAGGGCTACGGCAGATATTTCCAATACAAACCACCAAAATATTTTTGATTTGCATAATTTTATTGTCCCAAACGATCTATATTGTATAAAGCATTTGAGAATGGAATAATCTGGTTAACCACGCGCTGCCAACGTGTCAAGCCTGTCGCATCAACATAGACAATATCATTACTACGTAGTCTAAACTGATTAGCTAAACCAAAGTCACCAATACTTAATAGGTTTAAATGATAAATTTCAGTAGTATGATCGTTTGGATTAGTACGAACTACATAAATCTTACTTGCACTACCAGAAGCTGGATTAATACCTAAACTTTCACCTAATGCATCACTTAAAGTCATACCTTGATCACGCATTGGTAAGGCTTGACTTTTTCCAGCTTCCCCCATTACATAGATCTTCTGGTTTTCACGACTGCTTACATAAATGGTATCGTTCGGTTGAACGAGTAGTTTATGTAAGGAATATCCAGCTTTTTCTAAATCGATCGTATTTAAGTTATAGGTTCGGCCATTTCGAATGAGTTGAATATAAGTGTTATCGCCAGTTGTAGTTACACCACCAGCTAACCCTAATGCAGTATAAATACTAACAGGTTGATCACTTAAATAAAATTGACCACCTTTAGTAACACTACCTTGTACTGAGAAGCGCTGACCCTCATAAGAGACTACTCGAACTACAACGTCTGGATTCTTCAAAAAACGAGCAAGCTGACTACGAAGCTCGCGGTTTACTTGAGCAAGCGTTTTTCCAGAAGCTTTATAACGGCCAACTAGAGGGAATTGAATGTAACCGGTTTGGTCAATTG
The DNA here is from genome assembly GCF_001605885.1 of Acinetobacter lactucae. Taxonomy (GTDB): domain Bacteria; phylum Pseudomonadota; class Gammaproteobacteria; order Pseudomonadales; family Moraxellaceae; genus Acinetobacter; species Acinetobacter lactucae. Next base: position 36,096 of record NZ_LRPE01000010.1, read on the forward strand.
GATAGCCGTTAGCTTGAATAGATTGCTCGTTACTAATCCCATTAATAGGAGGAGTAATTTCAGGGTACGCCCACAGTTGAATAGAGAGAACATCTCCTGGACTCAGGCGATAAATAGATTGCTGAGTTTTAAATAAGCTTGCATAGTCGCGTTGATAGTCAATTTGAGCAGGTTGAATTGCTGGTATTGTTTCTTGAGAAATTTTAACGACATTAACTGTGGTGCCGAGATCTGTTTTATAAATCCCTTCACTTGGAATATCGTAAGTTTGTAAACCCGAAGTAACCGCACAGCTGGCAGCACTCAAACTTAAGGCAAGAATAGAAAAAAACTGGCAATACTTCACACGCAACCCTTTGTGTATTTATCTTTAATTGATATCGTCCACTGCATAGTAACAAGTATCTATTAAACGCAGGATGAACAGATTCTAGCTGAAAAGAAATCAAAAAACACCGAAAAATAGTAGAGCTTTGTATGTTTAGTTTATATATATAGGTCAAGTTGAGTATAAAAAATCGATTGGAATGTTAAAAAGGGAGACTAAAAATATATTCTTTAACAGGCGGCATTTGTATTGTAAACACATTTATACAAATGAGTTACGGGGATTAAAAAAAAACTGATATAGTTACGCACGACGATATTCGGTCAACATGTATCATTATTTAATATATACAATTTGTAAGGAATAAGGCTAACTTTTATGCAACTTGCCGATTTAAGAATAGCGATTATAGGTTTAGGATATGTAGGCTTGCCATTGGCAGTTGAGTTTGGCAAAAAAGGGCCAGTAATTGGATTTGATATTAATCAAAATCGTATTAATGAATTAAAGAGTGGACAAGATCATACGCTGGAAGTGACACCAGAAGAACTTCAAAAAGCAGAACAATTAAGTTTTAGTGCAAATCTAGCGGATTTAGAAAAAAGTAATTTTTTTATTGTAACTGTTCCTACTCCCGTAGATCAAGTGAACCGTCCTGATCTAACTCCCTTAAAAAAAGCGAGTGAAACTGTCGGGCAAGCTTTAAAAAAAGGTGATATTGTTGTATATGAATCGACGGTATATCCAGGTGCTACAGAAGAAGTTTGTATTCCTATTTTAGAAAAAATCTCTGGATTAAAATTTAATCAAGATTTCTTTGCTGGTTATAGCCCAGAACGTATTAATCCCGGTGATAAAGTTAATACATTGACTAAAATTAAAAAGATTACGAGTGGTAGTACACCTGAAGTAGCAGATACTGTAGATGCAGTGTACGCAAGCATTATTACTGCTGGCACTCATAAAGCATCTAGTATTAAAGTTGCAGAAGCTGCCAAAGTAATTGAAAACACGCAACGTGACTTAAATATTGCTTTAGTAAATGAGCTGTCTGTCATTTTTGATCGTATTGGTATTGATACTTTAGATGTGTTAGAGGCCGCAGGTAGTAAATGGAACTTTTTACCATTCCGTCCTGGTTTAGTGGGGGGGCATTGTATTGGTGTAGATCCTTACTATTTGACTCATAAAGCAGAAGAAGTTGGTTATCATCCACAAGTAATTCTTGCTGGTCGTCGTATTAATGACAATATGGCGCGTTATGTTGCTCGTAATACTATTAAGCTTATGCTTCAAAATGGTATTGATGTGCCCCGCGCAAAAGTTGGTGTACTCGGAGTAACTTTTAAAGAAAATTGTCCTGATATTCGTAATAGTAAAGTAGCAGATCTTATTAAAGAGTTAGAGTTCTGGGGTGCACAAGTTGTAGTGGCAGACCCGTGGGCAGATGCAGATGAAGTGAGAAATGAATATGGTTTTGAGCTTGGAAAAGTTGACGCTCAAAATCCTGTAGATAGTGTCATTGTTGCGGTAGGTCACAATCAATTCCGCTCACTTTCAGCAAGTGAATTGCGTGATTATACGAAAGGTGAAAAGCCTGTGTTGGCTGATGTTAAGAGTCTTTTTGACCGCACTGAAATGTCAGATGCTGGTTTTACTGTATTCCGTCTCTAATTTTATCTTATTATTGAATTGAAGTTTTGATCATGAAAAAATTTGCACTTATTGGTGCTGCTGGTTATATCGCACCACGTCATTTAAAAGCTATTAAAGAAACTGGTAATACCTTAGCAGTTGCTATGGACGTAAATGACTCGGTTGGGATTATGGATAGCCATTTTCCAGAAGCTGAGTTTTTTACCGAGTTTGAAGAATTTGAAGCTTATGTAGAAGACCAAAAACTAAAAGGTGAAAAGCTAGATTATGTGGCAATCTGCTCACCAAACTATCTGCATGCTCCGCATATGAAATATGCTTTGAAAAATGGCATTGAGGTCATTTGCGAAAAACCATTAGTGCTTAATTCAGAAGACTTAAATATGCTTTCTGAATATGAAAAGCAATATGGTGCTAAAGTAAATTCAATTTTACAATTACGCCTTCATCCTTCAATTATTGCCTTGCGTGATAAAGTTCAAGCTGCACCAGCAGATAAAGTATTTGACGTAGACCTTACTTATCTTACATCTCGTGGTAAATGGTATCTAAAATCATGGAAAGGGGTAGATAATAAATCAGGTGGTGTAGCAACTAATATTGGTGTGCATTTTTACGACATGTTGCATTTTATTTTTGGCAAAATTGTTAAAAATGAAGTGCATTTCCGTGATGAAAAAACTGCGTCGGGTTATTTAGAATATGAGCGTGCGCGTGTACGTTGGTTCTTGTCAATTGATGCCAATAACCTACCAGAAAATGCGGTACAAGGTGAAAAGCTGACTTATCGTAGTATTACCATTGAAAATGAAGAGCTTGAGTTTTCAGGTGGCTTTACCGATTTACATACACAGAGTTACCAACGTGTATTGGAAGGTAAAGGTTATGGGGTTGAAGAAAACCGTGCAGCGATTGAGACGGTTGAAGTGATTCGCGTTTCTCCAATTGTAGAAAATCCTGCAAATCCACATCCATTATTGGCGAAGGTGAAAAAAGCATGAGCTTTTATCAACATGAAACTGCCATAGTCGATGATGGTGCACAAATTGGTGAGGGCTCCCGTGTTTGGCATTTTGTTCATGTCTGCGGAGGAGCCAAAATCGGTAAAGGTGTATCTTTAGGCCAAAATGTATTTGTGGGTAACCGCGTTGTAATTGGTGACCACTGTAAAGTCCAAAATAATGTATCGGTTTACGATAATGTCTTTTTGGAAGAGGGTGTATTTTGTGGCCCAAGTATGGTGTTTACAAATGTATATAACCCACGTTCTCTCATAGAACGTAAAGACCAATACCGAGATACCTTAGTGAAAAAGGGCGCTACGCTAGGCGCAAACTGCACTATTGTCTGCGGTGTTACCATTGGTGCTTATGCTTTCGTTGGGGCTGGTGCTGTAGTGAATAAAGATGTACCAGCTTATGCGTTGATGGTGGGTGTACCGGCTAAACAGATCGGTTGGATGAGTGAATTCGGTGAGCAGCTTGATTTACCTTTACAGGGGCAAGCTCAGGCTATCTGTTCTCATACAGGAGCGGTTTATCAACTCGATGGAACGACACTAACAAAGCAAGGTTAATATGATTGACTTTATTGATTTAAAAGCACAACAAAATCGAATTAAAGATAAAATTGATGCGGGCATTCAAAATGTATTGACACATGGTCAATACATTTTAGGGCCGGAAGTAATTGAGCTAGAAGAAAAGCTAGCTTCGTATGTGGGTGCTAAACATTGTATTACTTGTGCAAATGGTACAGATGCCCTACAAATTGCACAAATGGCTTTTGGTATTGGGCCTGGTGATGAAGTGATTACTCCAGGTTTCACTTATATTGCTACTGCTGAAACAGTTGCACTCTTAGGTGCAAAACCTGTTTATGTTGATGTAAACCCGAAGACTTATAATTTAGATGTTGAAAAATTAGAAGCTGCAATTACACCTCGAACTAAGGCTATTATTCCTGTAAGTTTATATGGGCAGTGTGCAGACTTTGATGCAATCAATGCGATTGCTGCAAAATATGGCATTCCTGTAATTGAAGACGCTGCGCAAAGTTTTGGGGCAACCTATAAAGGTCGTAAAAGCTGTAACCTAAGTACTGTTGCTTGCACGAGTTTCTTCCCAAGCAAACCATTAGGTTGTTATGGTGACGGTGGTGCTATCTTTACCAATGATGATGAACTAGCTAAAGTGATTCGTCAGATTGCACGTCATGGCCAAGATAAGCGTTATCACCATATTCGTGTTGGGGTGAACAGTCGCTTAGATACCTTGCAAGCAGCTATTTTATTACCAAAATTGGAAATTTTGGATGATGAAATGCAAGCACGTCAAAAAGTAGCTGAAATTTATAATCAGTTATTTAATCAGGCTGGTATTCATACAACGCCGTATCTTGAAGCGCATAATACCAGTGCGTGGGCACAATATACAATTCAAGTTGATAACCGCGCAGAAGTACAAGAGAAATTAAAAGCTCAAGGTATTCCTACCGCTGTGCATTATCCGATTCCACTAAATAAGCAACCTGCTGTAGCTGATAGTGAGATTCATCTCCCTATTGGGGATGCGATTGCGGAAAAAGTGATGAGTTTGCCTATGCATCCTTATTTGAGTGAGCAAGAGCAAAAAATTATTGTAAAAAGTTTAAAGGGTACAGTATGAGTACTTTAATAGCACGTCTAATTGTAAAAATTATTACATGGGCTCAGTATAAAACACATCAATATAGAATTTCAAAGTTTACAGGTGTATCCAAAAAAGCAACTATTGGTATAAATTGTATTCTTAATATATCGCCGAAAAATTTATTTATAGGTGACTATACTTATTTAAATCAGGCTCATTTATCTTCAGGAGAAAATTCAACAGTTACTATTGGGCAAGGTTGTGCAATTGGATATAATGTTTCTATTAAAGCTATTACTCACTCAAAAGAAAAACCAACTACAAATATAGACGGAAATAGTCAACATATTGAGAAAGATATTAAAATTGGGGATAATTGTTGGATTGGGGATAATGTTTTTATCCGTGAAGGAGTAAGTTTGGGTAATAATGTTATCGTTGGAGCCAATTCTGTAGTAACGAAATCCTTTGGCGATAATTTAATTATAGCAGGGGTTCCAGCAAAAATTATTTCTAATTGATTGCCATATAAAAGGATTTATAAAGAATTCTATAAATCCTTTTATATAAAAAACAAGATTAAATTTTATTGTTTTCTGCATATTCAACGGTAATATCGAATGACAAGTTTAGTAATATTGACAGTGAACTTTCCGTATGAGGGAGGAGAGCAATTTATAGAGTCAGAGATTTCTTATTGGGATAATACAAAATTCGAAAAAGTATTAATATACCCAAGTAATAGACAAGGTTTAAAACGTTTATATCCTAAAAGTATTAGTATTTTGAACGACCTTCCTCCTAATGTTAGTAAATTAGAGAAGCTATACTTTGTTTTATTAGGTTTTTTCTCTAAAATTTTTTGGAAAGAACTCAAATACCTTTTTTTTTCAAAGAAAACTAATTTTACTAATATATATTATGCTTTAGCTAAAGTTTCAGGTACATTAAAGTATAGTAAGTACCTTAAGGAAAGTATTAAAAATATTGATGGTAAAATTATAATTTATTCTTACTGGAATGATGTTTCTTATTACGCTGCTTGTTGTTTAAAACGTAAAGGTATGGTTAGTAAAGTTATATCTAGAGCACATGGATTTGATGTCTATGAGGAGCGTAATCTTAATAATTATATGCCATTAAAAAGACAATTTAGGCATGATGTCGATAGAGTATTTTTATTGTCAGATCGCGCTCGTAATTATTATAAAGATAAATATAATTACCCATTGAATAGGTTGGCAGTGGCGCGGCTAGGTGTTGTTTTGCCTATAAAGGATTTTGAATATACTAATATTTATAATGAATTAAATATCTTGTCGTTATCATATTGTGTGTCATTAAAAAGAATTGATAAGATTATGGATGCTATAAATGATTTTTCAATTAAACATAATATAAAAGTGAAGTGGACACATATAGGTGGTGGTGATTTATTTGATGAATTAAAACAACGAGCATTAAATATAGTCAAAGAAAATGGGAATTTAAAAGCTAATTTTTTAGGTCAATTAAGTAATAGAGAAGTGCATAATTGGTTACTTAAAAATCATATTAGTGTTTTTATTAATGCTAGTGAATCTGAAGGAGTGCCAGTTTCAATTATGGAAGCTATGAGTTATGGAATTCCAACTATAGCACCTAATATTGGTGGTATTTCCGATTTGGTTAATGAACAGAATGGTTTTTTAATGTCTTCAAAGGCGGATATTTTAGAAATAATAACTGGTTTAGAAACTGTTTTATTTTCAAAGAATATTACTTCATATAGAGAGAATGCACGTAAAACAGTTGAAGATAGGTTCAATTCAGAGAAGAATTATCATGAATTTGTTCATATTATTGAAGAATTGGCTTTAAATGAACAAATCTAAGATTTTAGCATACGCTATTGGGCCAATCGGTTCAGGACTCATCGGTTTAATTACCTTGCCAATGATTACATGGTTTTATTCTGTTGAAGATGTTGGTCGTATTTCAATGCTCCAAGTCTGTACTAGTTTTTTTATATTACTATTTTGTTTAGGGCTAGATCAGGCTTATGTACGCGAGTATCATGAATTAGATAATAAATTTTTATTATTTAAAGTTGTAATTTGGCCAGGCTTATTACTTGGTTCTATATCGCTTTTAGCTATAACTTTATATGATACATCTATTGTATCTAAATTATTGTATGGCATACCAAGTATATATTTAAGTGTATTAAGTATTATTTGTTTTCTTGTCGCTTTAATAGCACGTTTTCTGTCTCTTATTTTACGAATGCAAGAAAAGGCTCTAGCTTTTTCTATGAGTCAGTTGTTACCTAAAATACTATTTTTGGTATTTGTGCTTAGCGTCGTCTGGTTTAATTTTGATAAAAATAGTTATACGCTTTTAACGGCAAATGCTTTGTCATTAATGGCTGCTTTTTTTGTATATGTATGGAATACACGAGAAGAGTGGTTGCCAGCGATAAAAGTTAAATTTGATTGGCATCAGTTTAAAGTAAGTTTAGCTTTCGGATTACCTCTAGTTGTAGGTGGACTGGCATCTTGGGGCTTAAATGTAATGGATAGGCTATTTTTACGTAGTATGTCAACTTATGCAGAGTTGGGTGTCTATTCTGTTGCAATGAGTATTGCTGCTGTTGCAACACTTATTTCTAGTATTTTTAATACCATCTGGTCACCAATGGTTTTTAAATGGATTAGTGAGGGAAATGTCGATTATAAGAAAATTGATGATATTTCAGAATATGTTCTCGCTGCGATCTATTTTGTCGTTGTTCTCGCAGGTATGTTTTCATGGATACTACCATTCTTATTACCTAAAACCTATGTAGAAATTCAATTTTTAATGTGTATCTGCTTGTTGGGGCCGTTATTCTTTACCTTATCGGAAACAACGGCAATAGGGATCACTATTGCGCGTAAGACAAAATTCTCTATGCTAGCTTCTATTTTGGCGATGTTAGTCAGTTTAGTGAGTAATTATATTCTAGTACCTATGTATGGTGCTAGTGGGGCTGCTATATCGACTGCTTTGGCTTTTTGGTGTTTCTATCTATTTAGAACTGAACTTTCTAAAAAAGTTTGGAGAGATTTCGTTACCAAGAAAGCCTATGTTGTTACAGCTTTGTTGATGGTTTTGTCTATAATCAATGTTTTTGCTCCATTTGATATTTATATGCGAATAGGGATGTGGCTTTTCGCATTACTCTTTGGTTTTTATTTGTTTAAAAACATAAAGTTAAAATCTTTATTGCGGTTGGGTTAATTTCGAAGTTCTAGTTATTCTGTTAGAGAACCGTGTTATGAAAATTCTGACTGTATTAGGTACTAGACGTCAGTTCATTAAGGCTTTTGTGCTATGAAAAAGTTACTAATTGTTGGATTACCTTTTTTTCCGCATAAATATCAGTATTTATTAGATTCATATAAAGATATAGGCGTTAATGCTAAGGTGCTGTTAAATGCCGATAGCAATAATAATGATTCCTCTATTACTGAAGAATTTTATTATGCAGGAACAAATAAATTTAAACGAGTATATACTTATTTAACTGTATTATATAAGTTTCGTCCGAAAAATATTGATTGTTATGATTATTCTATATTATCAATCTTTTATATATTAGTTGCTAGATTGTTGAGTGTTAATGTCAGATTTTGGCTTATTGGTGGAGAGCTCGTTGGCGATAAACAAGATGCAAATAATAATTCTTTATTTTTGCGCCTTATTATTAATGCGAAGATGCATTTATCAAGGCTTTGCTTGGTATTCGCAAATACCATTTATGCAAAAGAACATCATCATATAAGAACAATAAAAGATATAAATCCTAAGTTGTTGGATAAAATAGAAAAAATATATAACTGCGTTCCGGTCTCGGAAATTAATCCTGCCCTAGTTAATAAAGAAAGGAAAAGTTTTTTATATGCTAATGCGGTAATTGAGGGTAGACACGTTATGTCTTTGGTACAGGCTTTGGCTGATTTAAGGGATAATCGGGTGGACTATTCGGCGGCTATATATGGATTTAATTCCATTTCAAATAATGTTTATGCTCCACGAGGTACCCCATATTCTGAAAAAACATTGAAATTATATAATGAGTTAAAATTAAATGATTTTGTTGATGTTTATGGGTTTGTTAAAAATATTAAAGATATAATGAAAGATTATAAATTTTTTATTTTACCTGCAGATGTAATATTAGCTAATTATGCTTTGCTTGAAGCAATGTCTTTTGGTCTTGTACCAATTATTTATCCAGGTGATGGTTATGAAGTTATAATAGAAGACGGTGTGAATGGTATTGTCGCTACGGATTTTGATTTAGCTAAAGCTATGATGCGTGCACTATCCCTTTCTCAAACTGAGTATGTAAAGATGTCTGATGCTGCTCATCTTAAGATTAAAAAAGACTTCTCACTTGATTTATGGAAAGAAAAACTTTCTAAACATCTATATTAGTTATTGAGCTTTGATACATTATGAAGATTCTATCAGTATTTGGTACCCGTCCAGAAGCTATTAAAATGGCTCCATTAGTTAAAGCATTAGCTGGAGATAATTATTTTGAATCTCGAGTTGCTGTAACTGCCCAGCACCGAGAAATGCTTGATCAAGTTTTAAAGTTGTTTGAAATTCAACCTGATTATGATTTAAATTTAATGAGAGCTGGACAAGATTTGTATGATGTTACAGCGGGTGCTTTGCTAGGTCTTCGCGATGTTCTCAAAGATTTTCGCCCAGACTTGATTTTAGTACATGGAGATACAACAACTACTCTATCAGCATCCTTAGCTGCTTTTTATCAGCAAATTCCTGTTGGACATGTAGAAGCTGGTTTACGTACAGGCAATATGTATTCACCATGGCCAGAAGAGGCAAATCGTGTATTAACGGGACGACTAGCTGCACTTCATTTTGCTCCTACAGAGCGAAATCAAAAAGCTTTATTACATGAAGATATATCTTTAGAAAAAATTAAAATTACAGGAAATACTGTAATAGATGCTTTGCAGTGGGTGGTAAAGAAAATAGAAAACTCTAGTGAAATGAAGATCTCTATTCGTTCAATTCTAGAACAAGCAGGTTTAAAAGACACAATTATAGATAAACGCTATGTTCTAATTACTGGTCATCGTCGAGAAAATTTTGGAGAAGGATTCGAGAATATTTGTAAAGCTTTATCTTCACTTGCTAAGGTGAACCCTGAAACTCATTTTATTTATCCAGTTCATCTTAATCCGAATGTACAAGAACCTGTGAAGCGATTATTAGGTGGTTTGAATAATGTTCATCTCATTGCTCCATTAAGTTATGAGCCTTTTGTTTATCTGATGCAGCATGCTTATTTAGTACTTACAGATAGTGGGGGAGTACAAGAAGAAGCACCAGGACTTGGTAAGCCAGTTTTAGTGATGCGTGATACAACAGAGCGTCCAGAAGCTGTTGATGCTGGTACAGTAAAATTGGTGGGCACACACTATCAGGCAATTACCTTGGCTGTCCAAGAATTATTAGATGATCCTAAAATTTATCAGCAAATGTCTCGTGCAAATAATCCATATGGAGATGGTTTGGCGAGCCAGAGAATAATTGATTTTATTAAGGAAAATTTTTAATGGTACCTTATTTTACCTTATTATTTGCCGTCATGTTTGGTACTCTATTTGATGGTAAAAAAATAGATAAAATTTTCTTCATTATTTTAAGCTTATGGATGTTGATATTCTCTGCTTTTAGGGTAGGAGGAACTGGTACAGGTGACTATGATGCTTATTTACGGTTATATTCAGCAACGGATACTTTTGAAAAGGTAATAGATCCTGAGATACATGCAGAAATTGGCTTTCGACTACTTTCTTTTTTAGGTCATTCTTTGGGTCTTGGTGAGCAATATATTATTGTCGCCATGGCTACTTTAGCATTAATTCCAGTTACATATATAATTTATAAATACTCACCTTATAAAATATTATCTTTATTAATTTGGATGCCATATTTTTTAGCAATGAATATGCAAACAAGTCGTACTTCTGTTGCAGCGGCTTTTGGTTTGCTTTTTATGATTCTTTATTATAAAAAAAGATGGCTTATAGCATTATTGGCTTTGGTTATTGCCGCTTCATTCCACTCTTCAGCTTTAATATTGGTTTTAGTATTTTTAGCTAGAGTGAGTTTGAAAAAATTATTTTATGCCACAATCATTGCTTTTGCAATGTTAGTCTTTGTTTCTCCCTTTCAAATTTTGCTAAAAATATTCGAAATTTTACATTTAACTAGATTGTCAGATTTTCTATTAAGTTATCTTGCTTCAGATGATTATGGGTATCCTATGGCTATATATGATCCTCGTATTATATTAGCTATGGGGGTGGTCTTTTTGATCTTTAAATGTCAACAGCATATTCCTAAATATTTTGATATGTATTATTGCAAATTATATATAATTGGGGCCTTGCTGATGGTTATTTTTTCCCATGTTGTAATTATGGCTTGGCGTGTTAGTTATTTATTTTTGCTTATAAGTGTAGTTACTATTCCATGGTTGGCTAAAGTTTACAATCTTTTAATTGAAAAAAATATGGGTTCAAAAAGAGTAATGTCTTCAGTATTTATTTTACTGTATTTTTTATATACAGCATCTTTGATTTTAAAAGCCCAACCTTATACATTTTTTTGGTAGAAACTAAAGATGAAAAAATTTTTACTGATAGATACAACTTGGCCAATTAACTCTAGAACTGAGCGATTTAAAAATTCTTTTAAGAAATACTTTAACGTTATTGTAGTCGCTTGGAATCGAGGTTCAGTAGACCTAAACGAGAAATTAGAAGGAACTTATATTTTAGATACCAATATAGGTTATGGAAATCAACTAAAAAAATTATTAAAACTTCCTCTTTTTTTTATTCATATCTATTCAGTTTGTAAGAAAGAAAAGCCTGATGTCTTTTTTGCAAGTCACTGGGACTCATTAATTTGTGCCGTGATGCTAAAGCTCATTTGGAATTGGAAAGTAAAGATAATCTATGACTGTTTAGATTTACCCACTTTATCCAATAATATAATAAGAAAAATAATTCTCTATATTGAGAAAATATGTTTAAAGTTCGTAAACTTGACAATTTTTGCTTCACGACACTTTAAACCTCTCTATTCAAAAAAAGTAAAGTCTTATATCTTTGAAAATTATCCATCGACTGAATTGCTTAATAGTACATCAACTGAACCAGATTGGATAAAGCGTTATGATGATAAAATTCCTAAAGGCTCTAAAAATGTAGCGTGGATTGGAGTGGTTCGGTATTTTGATATTATTGAAAATATATTATTAGCGATAAAAGATACAAATATTTGTTTCTTTGTCTTTGGAGATGGTCCGGATCTTGATAAATTAGTGAAGGCTGTTAACTTTTATAAATTGGAAAAGCAGGTTTTCTTTTTTGGAAGATATAAGCCTTCTGATCTTAAATATATTTATGAAAAGTCGGATTTAGTTTGGGCGGCTTATCCTACAAATGATTTCAATGCTGTTTATGCAATTTCTAATAAGTATTTTGAATGTTCTTTCTTTGAAAAAAGAATTGTTTTATCTAAAAAGACAAAAATGGCTGAGGATTTACAAGATAATTCTAGTGTTATTATTGTTGATGAATACTCACCTAATGATATTAAAGAGAAATTACAGTTCAATACTAAAGTTTCTTTTAATAAATATAGTAAATATGAAAATGACATGACTTGGGAGGATCAAGAGGATAAGCTTATTGATTCTATAAAAAAGGTATTGTAATTTTTTAATTAAATGAAATTTATTAAGTTTAAATTCCATTTAAGTTTGCTTCTTAGGTTTTATATGAATGCTATGTACCATTATCTATGTTTATCAGGATATTAATTAATGAAATTTTCTGTACTAATTTCCATTTATTTTAAAGAGCAGCCAGATCACTTTAATGCGTGTATGGAAAGTATTTGGAATAATCAAACAGTGAAACCTTCTGAAATTATCATGGTAGAAGATGGCCCATTAACTCCTGAGTTAGATCTAATAATTAAATATTGGGAAGAGAAATTAAAAGATATTTTAAAAGTTACTAAACTTGCTGAAAATGTAGGTACAGGTAAAGCAAAAAATATTGGTCTAAAGCAATGCACTAATGAAATAGTTTGTATTGTGGATACTGATGATATCAGTGTTCCGGATCGTTTTGAAAAGCAAATTAAAATTTTATCAAGTGATCCTGAATTAGTAATTTTAGGTGGTCAAATTATAGAGTTTATTGATGATATCTCTTCACCTTCTGGTATGCGAAATGTTCCATTGACAAACTTAGAGCTTCGCCAATACGCAAAAAAACAAAGTCCTTTTAATAATATGACAATTGCTTATAGAAAATCGAAGATTTTAGAGGTAGGTGGATATCAACACCATTTATGGATGGAAGACTACAATCTCTTTTTACGTGTGATTGCCAAAGATTATAAGGTTCAGAATGTACAAGACGTATTGGTCTATGCTCGTATCGATAATGGTATGCATGGACGCCGTAAAGGTTTCCAATATATTAAAAGTGAAAAACAGTTACTAGATTTAAAAAAACAACTAAAGTTACAAAATCCTCTATATGCTAACATGCTGTTTCTGGTACGGTCTGCGTTTAGACTGCTACCAGCAAATTTATTGGGTAAAATTTATAATACCTTTCTTCGTAAAGATATTAAAAAATGAGTGAATGAAAATATGAAGCGTTTAGTAGACATAGTCATTTCTTTAATAGCTTTAACCGTTCTGTCGCCAATATTTCTGATTGTTGCTTATAAGGTCCGTAAAAATTTAGGATCACCCATATTCTTTTATCAAGAAAGGCCTGGGAAAGACGGAAAATTATTTAAAATGATTAAGTTCCGTTCAATGAAAGATGCTTTTGATGAACAAGGAAATCCATTACCAGATGAAGCCCGCATTACTCCATTTGGTCAAAAATTGCGCTCTACAAGCCTAGATGAAATGCCGCAATTGATTAATGTACTTAAAGGTGACATGAGCGTAGTTGGACCTCGTCCAATGCTTAAAGACTTTGTTGCATTATATTCACCAGAGCAGGCACGTCGTTTAGAAGTACGTCCTGGAATGACTGGTTTGGCTCAGGTAAGTGGCCGTAATGAACTAGATTATGAGGAACGATTTAAATGTGATGTTTGGTATGTCGATAATCATAATGTTTGGGTCGACTTTAAAATTATGTTTAAAACAGTCAAAGTGATGACTAAGCGTGAAGGCATTAATGCACCAGGGCATGTTGGACCTTCTTTGTTTAAAGGCAATAATACCCAAGAAAATATCGACTCGTCTGTAAAGTAAATTTTATATCTTGAAAACTACCGTATGATCAAAAAAGCAGTTTTACCAGTAGCTGGTTTAGGTACACGTTTTTTACCAGCAAGTAAGTCAATTCCAAAAGAAATGGTAACCGTTGTTGACCGTCCAGCCATTGAATATGTAGTGCGTGAAGCAGTTGATGCTGGAATAGAGCAGATTATTTTAGTGACTCACTCTTCAAAAGCATCGATTGAAAATTATTTTGATCGAAACTTTGAATTAGAAACTACATTAGAGCAAAAAAAGAAATTTGATTTACTTGCAGAAATTACACAAATTGTTCCACCCCACGTGAGTGTTGTAAGTGTAAGACAACCCCAGCCTTTAGGGTTAGGGCATGCGGTTTTATGTGCAAAGAGTATTGTTGGTCAAGATGATTTTGCTGTGTTATTACCGGATGTTTTGGTGAAAGACGACTCGGGCCGAAATGATTTATCTCGTATGATTGCACGTTATAATGCAATTCAAGCTGCACAGATTATGGTAGAAGCAGTACCTGATAACCTTGTGGATCAATACGGGATTGTAGATGTAGCGCATACTCCTAATGAGGGCGAAAGTATTGCTATGCAAGGCATTGTTGAAAAACCTGCTGTTGGTTCTGCACCTTCTAATCTTTCTGTGGTGGGTCGCTATATATTACCTGCAAAAATTATGCAGCTTTTGGAAAACACCCCAAAAGGTGCAGGTAATGAAATTCAGTTAACAGATGCGATTGCGATGTTACAAGAAACAGATACTGTTGAAGCCTATCGTATGCAAGGCCAAACATTTGACTGTGGTAGTAAACTTGGATATTTAAAAGCTGTATTACATTATGGCATTCAACATCCTAAATTAGGCCCAGAATTTAAACAGCTAATTCAAGAGCTTAAGTTGTAGTATTGTGTAGTTCTGCTTAAGTATTTGTAAAAACTGCTGAATATAATAAACAATCAATATATTCTCTTCCCTGTATGGGAAGAGAAATCTATAGAATATTAAAAAATCAGGTGTGCAATGAAAATCGCAGTGTTTGGAACTACCTTACACGCTGGTGTAATGGCAGCATTACTAGCTGAATATGGCAATCAGATTTATTGGTGCACAAGTGTCACCTGCGAAGAAAATATTTCTGTACTTTCTTATCAAGATCAAGAAGTTAATAATTATTTGAATAAACAAAGAAAATCGGGCTTTCTACAAGAAAGTCCTTTTTCTGCTATTCCACTTGATGTTGAAGTTTATTTATTCTGTTTTAGTCCTACACAAATTCAGCTTGCTTTAAATACAGTTGAGAAGCTAAGCCAACGTCCTATCGTTCACCCTAGATTAATGGTAAATGGTTCTACGTTTGGCTTACATGGAACTGATCAGTTAAAACAATATTTACCAAAAGACGAGTGGGTCTATTTCCCAGATGTAATTCAAGAAGGAAATGCTATTAATAGTGTATTGCATGTAAAGCATGTCATTGTTGGTGTTGAGTCCAATCATGCACGGGATACAATGCAAGAGCTGTTACGCCCATTTTTCCGTTTTAGTTATCAATATTTATTTATGCCGATCTTGGACGCTGAGTTTACTAAACTTAGTATTTCAGGCATGTTGGCGACCCGCATTAGTTATATGAATGACTTAGCTATGGTGGCAGAGAAACTCGGTATTGATATCGCTAATGTGAAGCATGGTATTGCGGCCGATACACGTATTGGTGCGGCTTATTTGTCCGCTGGAGTCGGTTTTGGTGGTGAAAACTTTTCGCATGATATTTTAACACTTTCAAGTACTGTTTCTGAAACTGGGGCGAAAAGTCGACTGTTGGAGCAGGTATGGGCGATCAACGAACAACAAAAAGAAATTTTATTCCGTAAGCTGTGGAATTATTATCATTGTAATTTGAATGGTAAAACCGTGGCTATTTGGGGTGCATCCTTCAAAGAAAATACCTCAAGCATACATAACTCGCCAATTCATATTTTATTAGCTGCATTGTGGGCGCAAGGTGTAACAGTACGTTTGCATGATCCTCAAGCATTAGATGAAATTGCCGCTACATATGGTGACCGTAAAGATTTAGTACTTTGTCATGATCAATATGAGGCTGCTCAAGGCGCACATGCCTTATGTTTGGTTACGGCATGGAAGCAGTATTGGAGTCCTGACTTTAAGAAGTTACAACAATTGATGCAACATCCTTTAATTTTGGATGGGCGTAATATTTATGACCCAGCATATGTAAAGGCTAAGGGCTTTGCTTATGAAGGAGTAGGTCGATTATGAGTAAATCTATCGAGAAATTTCCTAAAGAATTGGTTTCACCTTTACTAAAATTACAGTTAATGGGCGAGAAAAATTCAAAATTACACATAAAAGAATTGTTCGCTTCAGAACCAGATCGCTTTCAACAATATTCTATAAAATTTGATCCATTATTTTTTGATTATAGTAAGCATCGTGTTACTAAAGATATTTTGGAACAATTGACTGCTCTTGCAAAAACTAAGCAATTAAATCAGTGGATTGAACGTCTTTTTTCACAAGACAAAGTAAATTGTACAGAGCAACGTGCAGCAATGCATTGGGCACTACGCTTGCCAGTTGACTATTCGAAGTTTCCAGAGTTAACGGCTCAAGTCCATAACCAGTTACAACGTATGTATGCCTTAGTGGAAAAGATTCATGCTGGTCAATATCGCGGTGCAACCGGTGAAGTGATTCAAGATGTTGTGAACATTGGTGTGGGTGGTTCTGATTTAGGGCCACAAATGGTCACCCATGCGTTGTCAGATTTTAAAGTGAAAACGGCTAAACCTTTAAATGTTCACTTTGTATCGACTATGGATGGTAGTCAGTTGTCGGAGTTGCTCCACCAACTTCGTCCAGAAACAACACTATTTATTATTTCTTCAAAATCTTTTGGAACGATTGATACTTTATCAAATGCCCAAACGGTACGACAGTGGCTTGAAAAAACTTTGGGAACACATGCCCGAGTTTTAAAAAGTCATTTTGTTGGGGTATCAACAAAGGCCGATAAAATGACTGAATGGGGAATTGCCCCAGAAAATCAGTTATTACTTTGGGATTGGGTCGGCGGCCGTTATTCCTTATGGTCCTGTATTGGCTTGCCTATTGCTCTAACGATTGGTGTTGAAGGCTTCCAACAACTTTTGGCGGGTGCTCATGTAATAGATGAGCACTTTCAAAATACAAGTTATGAGCAAAATATTCCTGTTTTAATGGGATTATTAGGTGTTTGGAATAATAATTTTCTAAATATCCAAACTCATGCCGTATTACCTTACGATGGTCGATTAAAGTATTTTGCTGCTTATTTGCAGCAGCTTGAAATGGAATCTAATGGTAAATCGGTACAACGTGATGGTCAAAAAGTCGAACTCGATACGTGCCCAATTGTATGGGGTGAAGTTGGACCAAATGCTCAACATGCCTTCTATCAGTTATTACACCAAGGAACTCAAGCAGTAAGCTGTGACTTTATTGCCCCAGTCCAACGCTATAACGCTGACCATTTTACCTATGTTGAAAATGCAGAGGCTTTAGTCGAGCAGCATCATCTTGCATTATCGAATTGTTTGGCCCAATCCAGATTATTGGCCTTTGGTAATGAAGCTTTAGACTCAACTGAATTAGAAAAACTGCCGATTTACAAACAATATGAAGGTAACCAACCGAGTTCAACCCTGTTATTGAAAGAGTTGAATCCATATAGTTTGGGAATGTTAATTGCTTTATATGAGCATAAAGTTTTTGTGCAGTCTGTAATTTGGAATATTAACCCGTTTGATCAATGGGGCGTCGAAAAAGGCAAACAGATTGCTGATCAACTATTACCTATTTTAAATGGGGTTCAAAATGATCTTTCATCATTAGATGCCTCAACACGTGGATTAATTAAAATATTATTAGGAAAAGTAGATGGCTAAAATCCTAGTTACTGGTGGTGCTGGTTATATTGGTTCACATACCTGTGTAGAGCTTTTAAACGCTGGTCATGAAGTTATTGTTTTTGACAATCTATCAAACAGTTCTGAAGAGTCGTTAACGAGAGTCCAAGATATCACCCAAAAGAGTTTAGCTTTTGTTCAGGGTGATATTCGTAATGCAAATGAACTTGATCGCGTGTTTCAAGATCATTCAATTGATGCTGTAATTCACTTCGCAGGTTTAAAGGCAGTAGGTGAAAGTCAGGAAAAACCGCTGATTTATTTTGATAATAATATTGCTGGTAGTATTCAACTCGTTAAGTCGATGGAAAAAGCAGGTGTCTATACGCTTGTGTTTAGCTCTTCTGCGACAGTATATGACGAGGCCAATATATCTCCATTAAATGAAGATATGCCAACAGGTATGCCAAGTAATAACTATGGCTATACTAAACTGATTGTTGAGCAATTGCTGCAAAAACTGTCAAATTCAGATTCTAAATGGTCGATAGCTTTACTACGCTATTTTAACCCAGTTGGTGCACATAAGAGTGGCCGTATTGGTGAAGACCCACAAGGTATTCCAAATAATTTAATGCCTTATGTGACTCAAGTTGCTGTAGGTCGCCGTGAAAAGCTATCTATTTATGGTAACGACTACAATACTGTAGATGGGACTGGGGTACGTGACTATATCCATGTCGTCGATTTAGCGAATGCTCATTTATGTGCTCTAAATAATCGATTAGAAGCGACAGGTTGCCGTGCATGGAATATTGGCACAGGTAATGGTTCATCAGTTTTGCAAGTTAAAAATACATTTGAGCAAGTTAACGGTGTGCCTGTTGCTTTTGAATTTGCACCACGTCGAGCAGGCGATGTAGCAACATCATTTGCTGATAACGCTCGTGCAATTGCTGAGCTAGGTTGGCAGCCGCAATATGGTTTAGAAGATATGCTTAAGGATAGCTGGAATTGGCAGAAGCAGAATCCAACAGGTTATAAAAATTAGTTTATATTGCTTAAATAATGATGGTGATAGAGTTTAGATAGTTATGAGATTTGCTTTATCACTACATTTTTATTCCATCTAGGCTTTTAAAACAATATTTTACTTATACGAATATAGTTTTAGGCGTAAAGGAGCACTCTTAGAGATTCAAAAATGACAAATTTCGATAGTATGACTCTAGATTAAGCAACTCTATATAATCGAGTAGGACGACTTAACGTTTTACTTATATCTTTTAAATCTATTCCATAAAGCTTGTTCTAGGTTAAGTAATCTAGTGAAAAAGAACAAGGTAGTTGATAGAATTCTGAAAATATTTTTTTATAATTGATATTGATATATGAATAAAAGAATTGATATACAAATTTTAAGAGCTTTTGCTGTTATTTTTGTCGTGCTGTTCCATCTTGAAGTTACTGGTATACAAAGTGGTTTTCTTGGTGTTGATGTCTTTTTTGTAGTAAGTGGCTTTTTAATGGCCATTCTATACAAACCTGGAGAGGCAAAAAAGTTCTTTGAAAGACGAGCTAAGCGTTTATTACCTGCATATTTTGCAACAGTAATTCTTACATTAATCGCAGCTATATTTGTTGTTCTTCCTTCTGAACAGGAAGCCGTTTTAACTCAATCAATATACAGTATATTCTTTGCTAACAATTTTGGTTTCTGGCTACAAAACTCGTATTTTAGTAAATCAGATTTTAAACCCCTACTTCATCTGTGGTCTCTTGGTGCTGAGATCCAGTTTTATTTAATAGTACCTCTTTTAGTATTTTTCTTTAAAAAGTCTAAATTTTTACTTCCGATTGCACTAATTGGCTCACTTCTAAGCTGTATTTTTATCCTAGGTATTGCTCCTCAAACATCATTTTTTATGATGCCATTACGTGTTTGGGAGTTTTTAATTGGGTTTGTGGTAGCTTATTATTTAACCATTAATGGTAATATTAAATTTAATAATTACAGTTTTTTGGGATTAATTGGTTTAGCTATAATTTGTGCCGTACCATTTCTTCATATTGATGGAAATTCTGTAAATCGATTAAATGCACATCCTGGTGTACACGCATTAATTGTTTGTATTGCAACAGCCCTAGTTCTGAGTTTTGGATTACCTAAATTTTTACAAAATAGTAAATTAGGTTTACTTCTTTCAAAAATTGGTGACTATTCCTACTCTATTTATCTTGTTCACTTTCCCATTATTGTTCTCTATTTATACAAACCTTTTACGGGTACAAATTTACATCCTGAAAATTTATTAGATAAGATTTCTTTATTTATTCTAATTGTAGTAGCTTCAATTCTAATGCACAAATTGATTGAAACTAGAAACTTTAAGAATATAAAGAGAGAATATCTAGTTTCTATCATCTCAATAGTTGCATTGGTTGGTATAACGAAAATTACTCAAACCTATTTTTATAATCAGCAAGAGAAAAATATTTTTGCAGGTTTAAAAGACCGTGCAACGTATCGCTGTGGCAAACTTAAACGTATTTCTGATCCCAAAGCTGTCACATGTAAAATCAACAATGAAAATTTTGAAAAATCAATTTTATTGGTAGGAAACAGTCATTCAGATTCAATTAAAATGGCATTTTCTGAAGAAGCTGCCAAGAACAAATATAATACTTATTTTGTAGTTTCTAATACTCCTCTAATTGAAGGACCTTTCACTGTAGATGTTTTACTTAAAGAAGCTGCTCGACTAAAGACAGGGCGAATTGTAATGCATTATTCATCACCAGCCTTAGATGATAAGTTACTTGAAAAAATAGAAAGCCTTCTTAAACATAAAAATATTTCAATTGATTTTATTATGCCTGTACCTATTTATAAAGAACCAGTACCAAAAATTCTTTATGAGAATAATGCTACTGCACAATATGATGTACATAAGTACCTTGATGATAATGCTATCTTCTTTACTAAACTTGAAGTCTTAGAATCTAAGTATAGCAATTTAAAAATAGATCATGTGAAGCAAATACTTTGTAAGCCTACTTGTATAATTAGTGATGAAAATAAATATCCATATTACTTTGATAGTAATCACTTGAACCTCACTGGAGCTAAATTGCTAATCCCCGTGTTTGAAAAAATCTTTTCTTCTTATTCAGATAAGGAAAAATGAATTAACTTAAAATAAATTATTTTTTTAATATCATTAACTACCTATAGCTACTTAGTAGCTATAGGCTTATTTTTTAGTTAAAATTTCATATTTATTTCTTTATAATTCAAATATTTGTATATTTTTTCGTTCTTGAAAACTCATAAACCTACCAAGTGAGCAACTAATTTTTATGGTAATATTCGCCATTGCCTTTTGTCCTTTCGCTTAAGTTATGGTTTTTCTGCGTCAACAGCTTCTCTTTGTTTTCGTTGCTTTTCTTTCAACTTGTTTGGGATTGTATATTGCATGGGATATGCAATTGAGCCTAATTAAGTTTTATACATATTTGAGTTCAGATAGGGCTTTGTTTTCAATCTTATTTAATTATGCAGTCATTCAGCTATTTTTTATAGTGACGGGCCGGAGATATACTGCTTTATTGCTGAGCCAATTATTTGTTATATTTTTAAATTTTATTAATAAAAAGAAGCAACAATATTTATTTAGTAATTTAAGTCCTGAAGATATTTTTCTTGTGCCTGAGGCAATGAAAGCAACACCGTGGCATTTACAAGTTATTTTCTTTAGTTCAATTATTTTCTTTCTTATTACCCTGCTAATCGCAATAAGAAAAGAAAGTAAGGCGACATTTCATTCCTATGTACCAAATATTATTATTTTTAGTTTATTGAGTAGTAGCTTAATTTATTTAAATTTCATTAGGAATCCTATGGGTGCTTGTTTTTCTGAAAATAAGCCTATGATTTGTGCAAGCCTACAGGAATTTCCAAATACTAGAAATGACTGGATCGGTGATTATCGGAAAATTCAAGATTATGGTTTTGTGACTTTTTACATTTCTAAAGTATTGGATAATGTAACGAGTGTATTATTGCCTAATCAAAAAGTGTCTGAACATGAAATACAGCAAATTTTGCAACAACATCATTTGGTTCAATCATTAGAGAAGAATAAGAGGGAATATCCGAATATTGTTGTTATTATGGAAGAGTCTTTTTGGGATTCTCATCATTTAGATAGTGGTTTACCCAAAGATTTACTATCTTTTGTTCATCAAAATCAGGTCTCTAATTTATTGTCTCCTTCTTTTGGGGGAGGTACTGCTAATGTCGAGTTTGAAGTCCTGACGAGTCTCAATACAACTTTTTTCCCAAATGAGTTGTTATATGTCTCTAAGCTAAAGAAGCCAATTTATGCTCTACCTTATTATTTAAATTCAATTGGTTATCAAACAGTTGCAATGCATAATAATTATAGTTACTACTATAATCGTAATAAGGTATATCCAGATTTAGGGTTTGAGAAATTTATATCGCTTGAAAATATGATTGCCCATAAAGATCTAGGGAAAGTTATTAATTTGGGTGGCTGGGTTACTGATGATCTTATTTTTGATTCAATTAAGTCTACTTTAAAAGAGAATGAGCTACAGCCAAAGTTTATTTATGCGATTACTGTTGAAAATCACCCAATGTACAACGATGATCGATTTGGTAAACAAAATTATAAACTTAATAAAGAGCTATCTGAAACTGAAAAGCAAAAATTAAGTACTTATACTGCTGGAACTGCGCGTGCTAACCAAAAGCTAAAAGAGCTCGCTGAATATTTAAAGACAGTAGATCGACCAACAATTTTAATTGCTTTTGGCGATCATTTGCCGAATCTACAAGAAGTTTATGATAGTTATGATTTTTTTAAAGATGATCCTGAGCGAACTAATTTAAAAAATTATCAGACACCATTTGTAGTGTGGAGTAATTATAAATTAGATAAGAAGTCTTTAAAGCAACCTTATCTTGCTGCAAGTTTCGTTGCTCCAAAATTGTTAAAGCTAGCAGGGCTACAGTTGCCAGATTACTATCAATTTGTTGATGACTTTTCGAGTTGTTATAGTGCTATCCATCAAAAATTTATTAATGAAAATCCTACATGTAATTTTGATAAGAAAGCATTATTAAAAGATTATGAAAATCTAAATAAGGATGTATTAGATGGGCATAATCATACATATAAGATTATGCAGAATACTCAAGAAGAGATGGAAAAATAATTTTCCATCTCTGATATGGAGGAATTATTAAGATTGAATCAGCCCAGTTAACTCATCTATATAATGCTGCATTGGCTGAGCTTGGCGGTCTGCACGGCTTTCAATATTGAGACGTAATAAGGGTTCAGTATTTGAAGCACGGACGTTAAAACGCCATGCGCCAAAGTCGAGGCTTACACCATCGGTACGATCAATTTGTGGATTTTGATCAGCATAGAAATCAAAAATCTTTTGAATAGTGATCTGTGTATCAGCCACTTTAAAGTTGATTTCACCACTGCAAGGAAACTTGGTAATCATATTTTCAACGAGGGTTGAAAGAGATTGTCCTGTTTCAGAGAGTAGGGCAACGGTGAGTAACCACGGAATCATACCGCTGTCGCAGTAAGCAAAGTCACGGAAATAGTGATGGGCACTCATTTCACCGCCATATACAGCATTGTGTTCACGCATGACATCTTTAATGAATGCATGACCAGATTTTGACTGTACGGCAATGCCTTTGAATTCATCTACAATATCGAATGTGTTCCACACTAAACGTGGGTCATGAACAATTTTTTCGCCTGACTGTTTAATCAAGAAAGCTTGAGCCAATAGACCAACAATATAGTAGCCTTCAATGAACTGACCTTTTTCATCGAACAAGAAACAGCGGTCAAAATCGCCATCCCATGCAATTCCCATATCGGCTTTATGTTCAATTACAGCATTTCGGGTACTGTCACGGTTTTCAATTAAAATTGGGTTAGGAATCCCATTTGGGAACGTACCATCTGCTTCATGATGAATTTTAATAAATTCAACAGGTACCTTAAGCGCTTTAAATTTTTCTTCAATAGCATCAATGACGTGACCAGCTGCACCATTACCTGCGTTTACCACCAATTTAAGGGGGCGGATTTTTGCAGGTTCAATATAAGTCATTAGGTGGTCAACGAACTCAGGCAAAATGTTATAACTTTGTGTTGTACCTTTTTGGCTAACCTCCTCAAAGTTATTAATTTCTGCTAAAGCCTGAATTTCTTTTAGACCTGTATCTGCACTAATTGGACGAGCATTTTCTCGAACCAGTTTCATGCCGTTATAGTCCATTGGGTTATGACTAGCAGTAACCTCAATACCACCTTGTACATCTAAATGAAAAGCAGCGAAGTAAACTTCTTCAGTACCCGTCATGCCTAAGTCAAGCACATTCACACCCACATCATTTAAACCGCGGATGGTCGCTTGTTTTAAAGACTCACTGCTTAGACGAATATCACAACCTACAACAACAGTCTTTGGTTTATAGATTTGTCCGTAAGCGCGGCCAATTTTATAGGCGATTTCTTCATTCAATTCGGTGCCGAGTTTGCCTCGGATATCATAAGCTTTAAAACACGTTAAAGTAGTCATTATTCAATTCAATACATGTGGTTTGAGTTGTGTGCACATTATACATAGATCATGAAACAGGGATGTTTATAGTTTTTATATTCAAGTTTTACGCTTCATTTCTATAGGCTCAATCTAAATTTGTAAGAATGTTTTTACGACTTTAGTCTAATAAGAAAATCCATAAGTTCAAAATAGCTTGATTTTACTTATTTCTATTGGTAATACCAATTTTGAAGTTTATTTAATTATTGACCTCCAAAATAATTGTTCTTATGATGCGATCTGTGGTTTAAGGAATAACATTTGCACTTAAATTTTAATTGGTCATACCAATTGTGATAAATGTTTAAAATTTTAAGGTACAAAAATTCGCCCCGGCATTTCAAGGAGATGACAATGCTCAATATGTGGCAACAACTTTATGACCCTTTAAATAATATTTGGCTGTCCAGTGCGGTTGCATTAATCCCGATTATTTTCTTCTTTTTGGCATTGGCTGTATTTCGTTTGAAAGGCAGTATTGCGGGTACAGGCACAGTCATTATTGCATTATTGATTGCTCTCTTTTTCTATCAAATGCCGGGTCAAATGGCCTTTGCGTCAATCATTTACGGTTTCTTCTATGGTCTATGGCCAATTTCATGGATTATTATTGGGGCAGTTTTTTTATACAAAATTTCGGTAAAAACAGGCCAGTTTGAGATTATTCGCTCAAGCATTTTGTCGATTACCGAAGACCAACGTCTGCAAATGTTATTGGTTGGTTTTGCCTTTGGTACTTTCTTAGAAGGGGCTGCAGGCTTTGGTGCTCCAGTTGCGATTACGGCTGCACTCCTTGTAGGTTTAGGGTTTAAACCACTTTATGCTGCTGGTTTATGTTTGATTGTAAATACGGCGCCAGTGGCATTTGGTGCAATGGGTATTCCAATTATTGTGGCGGGGCAGGTTTCTGGTGTAGACACCATGGAAATTAGCCAAATGGTGGGTCGTCAGTTGCCATTTTTAGTCATTATCGTATTGTTCTGGATTATGGCGATTATGGATGGCTGGCGTGGTGTTAAGGAAACTTGGCCTGCAGTGTTAGTGGGTGGTGGTGCTTTTGCGATTGCCCAATATCTTACATCTAACTTCATTGGCCCTGAGTTACCAGATATTACCGCAGCAATTGCGTCCTTGGTGAGCCTGACTTTACTATTCCGCGTTTGGAAACCAAAACATATTTTCCGTTTTGAACCTGAAGCAGGTCAAGTATTGACTCAGCAATCTACTACGGTTCAACGTTATAGCATTGGAAAAATTGTAAAGGCGTGGTCTCCATTTGCCATCTTAACAGTGATGGTCACCATCTGGAGTGTTAAGCCATTTAAAGCTTTATTTGCAAAAGATGGTGCTCTTGAGCACTGGATTTTTAAACTTGAAGTGCCGTATTTGCATAAATTGGTCGAAAAAATGCCACCAATTGTGGCAGAGATGAAGCCATACGAAGCGATTTATAAGTTTGATTGGTTCTCTGCTACAGGTACTGCCATTTTTATTGCCGCAATCATCACTGCTATTTTCTTGAAAATGAAAGCGAGTGAAGCTGTAACGACTTTTGGCGAAACACTCAATGAGTTGAAAACACCGATTTATTCAATTGGTATGGTGCTGGCATTTGCTTTTATTGCGAACTATTCAGGTTTATCTGCAACTTTAGCTTTGGCTTTATCGCATACGGGTCATGCGTTTACTTTCTTCTCGCCATTTTTGGGTTGGCTTGGTGTGTTCCTTACGGGATCAGATACCTCTTCAAATGCTCTGTTCTCGGCACTACAGGCGACTACGGCTCAGCAAATTGGTATTCCAGAAGTGTTGCTTGTAGCTGCGAATACCAGCGGTGGTGTAACAGGTAAGATGATTTCTCCACAATCGATTGCCATTGCTTGTGCAGCGGTAGGCTTAGTTGGAAAAGAATCTGACTTGTTCCGTTTCACGGTAAAACATAGCATCATATTCACTGTCTTTGTTGGCATCATTATTACGGTTCAGGCTTATCTGGTTCCGTGGATGATTCCATAACTCTAGTGAAGGAAACGCAATGAGAATCTCCGATCAAGTGGTCATGAAATTGCAGGCATTAATTGAAGAGCGTCACATGAAAAAAGGTGACCGTTTGCCTGCCGAGCGCCAGCTTGCAACAAGCTTAGGAGTTTCTCGTCCTTCTTTGCGTGAAGCGATTCAACAGCTCAATAGTCAAGGGGTGCTCAGTAGCCGCCGTGGCGATGGGACTTATATTCAACAGTTACCTGAACAGTGGCCACAGCAACTGATTGTGAACCCGATTAGTAACCTGATTGAAGAAGATCCGCTCTACCGTTTTGATGTGCAAGAGGCGCGGTTATTACTTGAAGGCGGCACTGCTTGGTATGCCGCATTACGCTCAACGCCTGAAGACCGCGCCAAAATTCATCATTATTTTAATGAAATTAGTCGCCACCAAAATGCGGGTGACTCAGCACAGGCTGCGGTGGCGGATGCTGAATTCCACTTAGCGATTGCTGAAGCATCTCACAATGTGGTGCTGATTCAAATGATGCGTAGTTTGTTTGATTTGCTGCAATACAACGTCTTGTTGGGACGTAAAAAAGTTTATAACGACCCAGTCAATGGTGACTTGCTGAGCGAGCAGCATTTTCAAGTGATGGATGCTATTGATCGTAAAGATCCCGAGGCCGCACGCCAAGCTGTCTGCGGTCATATTGAATTTGTGATTAATCATGTACGTTCTCTGGATGAAGACGAAGCTCGCCAGAAACGTGCAAATCGTTTAAATAGAGTTGATTCAAAATGATTATTTCTTCTGGCAATGATTATCGTGCGGCGGCACAACGTCGCTTACCGCCATTTTTATTTCATTACATTGATGGTGGAGCGTATTCGGAATATACCTTAAAGCGGAACGTACAAGATTTGTCAGAAATTGCATTGCGTCAACGTGTGCTCAATGACATGTCAGCGTTGAGTTTAGAGACAAAACTGTTTAATGAAACTTTGTCGATGCCGGTTGCATTAGCGCCTGTAGGTTTAACGGGCATGTATGCGCGCCGTGGTGAAGTGCAAGCTGCGATGGCAGCCGATAAAAAGGGCATTCCATTTACGCTTTCAACGGTTTCTGTCTGTCCGATTGAAGAAGTTGCACCTGCAATTAATCGCCCGATGTGGTTTCAGCTTTATGTGTTACGTGACCGCGGTTTTATGCGTAATGCTTTGGAGCGTGCAAAAGCGGCAGGCTGTTCAACACTGGTGTTTACTGTAGATATGCCTGTGCCAGGGGCGCGTTACCGTGATGCTCATTCCGGTATGAGTGGACCAAATGCAGCGATGCGTCGTTATATGCAGTCTGTGTTCCATCCGCACTGGTCATGGAATGTGGGCTTAATGGGGCGTCCGCACGACTTGGGCAATATTTCTAAATATTTAGGTAAACCAACTGGACTTGAAGACTATATCGGCTGGTTAGGCTCAAACTTTGACCCATCAATTTCATGGAAAGACCTTGAGTGGATTCGTGAGTTTTGGGATGGCCCAATGGTGATTAAGGGTATTTTAGACCCTGAAGATGCCAAAGATGCTGTGCGTTTTGGTGCAGATGGCATTGTGGTATCGAATCACGGTGGTCGTCAGTTAGATGGTGTGATGTCTTCTGCTCGTGCATTGCCTGCAATTGCTGATGCGGTAAAAGGTGATTTGGCGATTTTGGCTGACTCAGGCATTCGTAATGGTTTAGATGTGGTGCGGATGTTGGCGCTCGGTGCGGATACGGTTTTACTTGGCCGTGCGTTTGTTTATGCCTTGGCAGCAGCAGGTGGGCAAGGTGTGTCGAACTTACTTGATTTGATTGATAAAGAAATGCGTGTTGCGATGACGCTCACGGGTGCTAAGTCTATTTCGGATATTAATGCGGATTGTTTAGTGCAAGCGATGAAACAAGGTTTTTAAGAAATAACTTTTTAAGTGAAGTAATAAGCACAGCCTCAAAATTTGATGATTTGCTAATATTTTGTGTATAGGCATTTGTCACTTTTGAAAGGTCAAAAGTAACCAAAAACCTTTTGTTGAGCAAACCGCACTTCCTTGTACGGTTGCTCAACAGGCGGCATCCCTGCCGCCAACCACGATAGTAAATATAGGGCTGATTCGAATTAGAGAATGAGCTAATTAAATTATAAATTACAAATAGTAAGCTCCGTCGTGCTGATCTGGTTTTAGCGTGGATTACAGCTAGATATTATATGGATGACCAAAAGGAAACCATCATGCAAACATCTTCTCCTCAAGCAGTGATCGAACGCTTACAAAATATTGTAGGGCGTTCTCATGTTTTGACCGACGATCAAAGCACGCGTCAATACCGTCAAGGCCGCCGTTTTGGGGAGGGGAAAGTGCTTGCTGTAGTGGTGCCAGGGAGCTTGCTAGAACAATGGCAGGTGCTTCAAGCTGCCATTGATGCAGATTGTATTGTTATTATGCAGGCGGCAAATACAGGACTCACCGGTGGTTCAACGCCATATGGCGATGACTATGACCGTCCTGTTTTAGTCATGAGTACGCGTCGCTTAAAGGGCATACAAGTTATTCATGATGGTAAGCAAGTGATTTGTTTACCGGGTGCAACCTTAGATAATTTAGAGCAAATTTTAAAAGGTTATGACCGCGAGCCGCATTCAGTAATTGGTTCATCTTGTATTGGTGCATCGGTACTGGGTGGTGTGTGTAATAACTCTGGGGGGGCCTTGGTGCGCCGTGGTCCTGCGTACACTGAACTGGCGTTATATGCTCAGGTCAATGCTGCTGGTCAATTAGAACTGGTGAACCATTTAGGCGTAAATTTAGGCTCGACACCCGAAGAAATTTTGACTCGTTTAGAGAAGCAGCAATACCAAGCCGTAGATATTTTAGATGATAGTGAAAAGCAGGCATCAGATCATCGCTATGCCCACGATGTGACGCAAGTGGATGAGGATACGCCTGCTCGTTTTAATGCAGACCCGTCACGATTGTTTGAAGCATCAGGTTCGGCTGGTAAAGTCTGTGTGTTTGCCGTACGCCTTGATACCTATGAAAAAGTAGAGAGCAATGTCTTTTATATTGGTACTAATGATGCCGATGACTTAACAGCCATTCGTCGTTATTTACTGACCTCACTGCCAAGCCTACCGATTGCGGGAGAATATATTCACCGAGATGCTTACTTGATTGGTGAAAAGTACGGAAAAGACACGTTCTTATTTATTGAAAAGTTCGGTACAGCCAATGTTCCCAAAGCTTTTGCGATGAAAGATAAAGTCGATGGCTTCTTAGAAAAATTTAAAATTAAAGGCTTAACAGATCATATTTTACAGGCCATTACGTTCTTTTTACCGAGTCATTTGCCTAAACGTATGACCGAATATCGGGATCGTTATGAGCACCATTTAGTTTTACGTGTCGAAAATAATTCAAAAGCACAGACCGAGCAGTTTTTAAAAGAATATTTTGCAGTGCATCAGTCAGGTCACTATTTCGTATGTAGCGAAGAGGAAGGGCGAAAAGCCTTTTTACACCGTTTTGCGATTGCAGGAGCGGCAATTCGTTATCGCGATACGCACCGTAGTGAAGTGGAAGATATTGTCGCGCTTGATATTGCGTTACGTCGTAATGACCGCGAATGGGTAGAGCAACTGCCAGCCGAGATGGAAAAGAAAATTCTCCATAAACTCTATTATGGGCATTTCTTTTGTCATGTTTTCCATCAAGACTATATTCTTAAAAAAGGCCATGACCCTTTAGAAATGGAACATCAAATGTGGAAATTACTCAATGCACGCCGTGCTGAATATCCGGCAGAGCATAATGTCGGGCATCTCTACATTGCTAAACCTGCATTGGCCAATTTCTACCAAAAACTCGACCCAACCAATAGCTTTAATGTGGGTATTGGACATACCTCAAAACTGAAGTATTGGGGCAAAGCTAAATCTTAATATCGAGACATAAAAAAAGGCGCCGAAGCGCCTTTTTTAATAGATGTATTATGCCGCTTCTGTTGATTTAGCAAGCACTTCTGCAACTGCTTTAGCAACAGTGTAAACATTGTTCATGTTTAAACCTGCTACACAAATACGACCACTACGTACTAAGTAGATTGCATATTCTTCACGCAAGATATCCACTTGCTCAGCGGTTAGACCAGTGTAGCTGAACATACCTTTTTGGTTTACAAGGTAGTTAAAGTCACGGTCTGGTAATGCTTTAGTGAGTTCGTCTTTCAAGATGCTACGCATTTTAATAATACGCTCACGCATCTCTTTCACTTCACCTTGCCATTGCTGGTTAAGTGCAGCGTCATTTAACACTTCATCAACTAACCAAGCACCTGTTGTAGGAGGGCTAGAGTAAATACGGCGTACAGTCGCTTTTAACTGACCGAATGTGCACTGAGCAGCTTCTGCATCATCACATACGAAAGTTAAGCCGCCAACGCGCTCGCCATATAAAGAGAAGATTTTAGAGAACGAGTTGCTCACAATGAAGTTTAGACCCGCTTGGTCTAAAGCACGGATTGCATACGCATCTTCTTCCATACCGTCACCAAAACCTTGGTAAGCGATATCTAGGAATGGAATAAGGTTACGGTCTTTTAATACTGCAATCACTTGATCCCATTGCGCTGGGTTTAAGTCAGCACCTGTTGGGTTGTGGCAGCATGGGTGCAACAACACAATGCTTTGCTCAGGCAAAGTTTTAAGTGTAGAAAGCATACCGTCAAAATCTACACCACGCGTTTCGTTATCGAAATATGGGTAGAAATGAGTTTTGATACCAGCGCCATTGAAAATCGCAACGTGGTTGTCCCAAGTTGGTTGGCTTACCCAAACGTCTGAATTTGGGAAATAAGTTTTTAAGAAATCCGCACCAACTTTCAATGCACCTGAACCACCAAGTGTTTGGATGGTTACAGCACGACCAGCTTTAACTGCTGGGCTGTTTGCACCAAATAAAAGTGCTTGAATTGCTTCACGGTAAGGTTTGAAGCCTTCCATTGGCAAATAAAGTTTGGTTTTACCGTTTTTAGGCTCGATACGTTTTTGCGCTTCAATAATGGTCTCTAACTGAGGAACAATACTGTCTTCGTTATAATAAAGACCAATACTCAAGTTTACTTTTTCAGAACGAGTATCAGCATTGAACTGTTCCATTAAAGAGAGAATTGGATCGCCTGCGTATGGGGGGATATGTTGAAACATCAAAAAAGTCCTTTCATTCAACAATATGCATAGTGCTGGGTTTTTTCTGTCTCGAAAAATACGCCATAACTATGTCGATGCTCAATAATGTATCAATAAAGCTACCGTGAAGCACCTGATAATTTCACTAATATCGATATTTTCTGGCTGAAAATGATAAAAAGATTTAAAAGAAATTACGGTAAATAGATACTAATTTCTAACTTATGCTTTCATTCAAGCAGATTGTCTACAATCTTGCTGTAATACATTGGTTGTAGACTAAAGTTTGAAACAAAAGATTAGAGGCCGAAAAGCAACTGAAAAAGAGCCATAAAACCATAGATAAATTGAATCTAAGTTATTGTCTAATAAATATTAAATTGAAAGTGATTTAATGGTTTAAATATAAGGTGATATAAGTGGTCAAACGATAAAAATTGACCTGATGCGTTCTATAAAGTGTCAACAATCACCTTGATTTTTTTCATTCACCCCGCTATAAAACTCATAATTGATTAAAAATTGTCGACAATATGCAAGATTTGACCTTCGCACCAGAGCCTCTACAAAGTCAGGGAAGAACACTGACCGAGAATGTATTTAAACAAATACAGACGGCGATTGTTTTGGGTCAAATTCCGGCAGGTAGCAAAATTTCTGAGCCTGAACTGGCACGGACTTATGGCATTAGCCGCGGGCCTTTGCGTGAGGCGATTCATCGCCTTGAAGGGCAACGTTTGGTTGAGCGTACTGCACATGTGGGCGCGCGCGTGGTTTCGCTGTCACTGCAACAATTTAAAGAGCTTTACCAGATTCGTGCGTCTTTAGAAGGTTTGGCTTGCAAACTTGCTGCACAGCATATTGATAAAAAGCAAATTTTGGCGTTACGTGATGTTTTGCGTATGCATGCCGAAGATGAAAACTTTAAAGCAGGTAAAGGATATTACTTGCAAGAAGGGCAGGACGATTTTCACTACTGCATTATCAAAAGTAGTGGCAATAAAACCCTAGAAAAAATGCTATGTGATGAGCTTTATCACCTCATCCGTATGTACCGAATTCAGTTTTCAAACACGCCTGATCGACCGAGCAAAGCTTGGGACGAACATATCCGTATTTTAGATGCAATTGCAGAAGGCGATGGTGAACTTGCCGAGCTGCTCATGCATCGACATATCAATGCTTCTTACAAAATTATTGAGCAAACACTGCTACAAGCACAAGGAGAACATAACAATGGCTAAACAATCCGCAGGTCAGCTATTTCGCGATGCAGTAGCCCAAGAAAAGCCATTACAAGTGGTTGGAACCATCAACGCCAATCATGCACTTTTGGCAAAACGTGCAGGTTATAAAGCGATTTACTTATCAGGTGGTGGTGTAGCCGCTGGTTCTTTAGGCTTACCTGATTTGGGAATCAGTAACCTTGATGATGTGTTGACCGACGTACGCCGTATTACCGATGTATGTGATCTTCCTTTATTGGTCGATGCGGACACAGGTTTTGGTGCTTCTGCATTTAACATTGCTCGAACTACAAAAGCACTTATCAAGTTTGGTGCTGCGGCAATGCACATTGAAGACCAAGTGGGCGCAAAACGTTGTGGTCACCGTCCGAACAAAGCCATTGTGACTCAAGAAGAAATGGTTGACCGTATTAAGGCTGCGGTTGATGCGCGTGGTGATGATAGCTTCGTAATTATGGCGCGTACCGATGCATTGGCTGTAGATGGCTTACAAGCTGCAATTGACCGTGCAGGTGCGTACATTGAAGCGGGTGCAGACATGTTATTCCCTGAAGCAATTACTGAGCTTGATATGTACAAGCAATTTGCTCAGAAGACTGGCGCACCAATTTTGGCAAACATCACCGAGTTCGGTTCTACGCCACTGTTTACCACTGAAGAGTTAGCATCTGCCGATGTAAGCCTTGCGCTTTATCCGCTTTCTGCTTTCCGTGCCATGAACAAAGCAGCCGAAACTGTGTATGAAACCTTGCGTAAAGAAGGCACACAAAAGAATGTGATTGATATTATGCAAACGCGTAAAGAGTTATATGAACGCATCAACTACTATGCGTTTGAAGACTACTTAGACAACGCTTTTGCTAAAAAGAAGTAATAAATTAAAAAGTTGATTAATTGGAATCTGATACTCGGAGGCGTCATCTGCAACTGTTTGAGACAGGACTACATTTTTTAAAAATGGTTCTGCGATGGATAGGATATTCGATGGTTGTGGACGAGTTTTGCAGATGACAATGGTTTTGCCTACTTTTGCCAAAACAAAAATAGGTCGAACCGAAGGTTAATCCTGAAATAAGAAGTGAAAATGGTACGACTCCGTCGTGCTTAATAAATAAATTCAGATAGATAGGAAAGGAAAATCTTATGAGCTCAAATGAAACAACAACAGGCTTCAAACCAAAAAAATCAGTTGCACTGAGCGGACAAGTTGCAGGCAACACAGCACTTTGTACCGTAGGACGTAGCGGTAACGACTTACACTATCGTGGCTATGACATTCTTGACCTTGCAGCGGGTAGCCAGTTTGAAGAAGTTGCTCACTTGCTCGTACATGGCAAACTGCCAAACAAAGCTGAGTTGAAAGCCTATAAAGCAAAATTAAAAGCACTTCGTGGCTTACCAGCAGCACTTAAAACAGCACTTGAGCAATTACCACCGTCTGCACACCCAATGGACGTGATGCGTACAGGTGTTTCAGTTTTAGGTTGTTTAACACCAGAACACGAAGACCACAATGAAGCTGGCGCAAAAGACATTGCTGATAAATTAATGGCAAGCCTAGGCTCAATGTTGCTTTATTGGTATCACTTCAGCAACAACGGCCGTCGTATTGAAGTTGAAACAGATGACGACTCAATTGCAGCGCATTTCTTACATTTGCTTCATGGCGAAAAGCCATCTGAAGAATGGATTCAAGCAATGCATACATCTCTTATTTTGTACGCTGAGCATGAGTTCAACGCATCAACATTTACGTCACGTGTGGTTGCAGGTACAGGCTCTGACATGTACTCGGCAATTACAGGCGGTATTGGTGCGCTTCGCGGACCTAAGCACGGTGGTGCGAACGAAGTTGCATTCGTCATTCAACAACGTTACGACAACGCAGATGAAGCAGAGGCTGACATCCGTAAACGTGTTGAAAATAAAGAAGTCGTAATTGGTTTTGGTCACCCTGTCTATACAGTTTCTGATCCACGTAACGAAGTGATCAAGAAAGTGGCGCACGACTTGGCTGAAGCGCAAGAGAACACCAAAATGTACCTTATCGCTGAGCGTTTAGAAGCAGTGATGAAAGAAGTGAAAAACATGTTTCCGAACCTCGATTGGTTCAGTGCAGTAAGCTATCACTTAATGGGTGTTCCAACTGCAATGTTCACACCGTTATTTGTGATTGCACGTACAGCAGGTTGGTCAGCGCACGTGATTGAACAACGCCAAGACGGCAAAATCATTCGTCCAAGCGCAAACTACACAGGCCCTGAAAACCTCGAATTTAAACCATTGGCGGAGCGTGGTTAATGAACACAAAATACCGTAAACCGCTGGCAGGTACCCAGCTCGAATATTATGACGTGCGTCAAGCCGTTGAAGATATTCAGCCAGGCGCATACGAAAAACTGCCTTACACCTCTAAAGTACTCGCAGAGCAATTGGTACGCCGTGCCGATGCCGAGAACTTAACTGCCTATTTAACGCAGTTAATTGAACGCCGTCAGGACTTGGACTTTCCTTGGTATCCAGCGCGCGTTGTGTGTCATGACATCTTGGGGCAAACTGCACTGGTTGATCTTGCAGGTTTGCGTGATGCGATTGCCGACAAAGGCGGTGACCCATCTAAAGTCAACCCCGTTGTGCCGACTCAGCTCATTGTCGACCACTCTTTAGCAGTGGAATATGGTGGTGCTGACCCAGACGCTTTTGAAAAAAACCGTGCTGTTGAAGACCGTCGTAACGAAGACCGTTTCCACTTTATTGAGTGGACTAAAACCGCATTTAAAAATGTCGATGTGATCCCTGCGGGGAACGGCATTATGCACCAGATTAACCTAGAGAAAATGTCTCCGGTCATTCAGGCGCGTGATGGCGTAGCATTCCCAGACACTTGCGTTGGTACAGACTCACATACACCACATACAGACGCTTTGGGCGTAATTTCTGTGGGCGTGGGTGGCTTAGAAGCTGAAAACGTAATGTTGGGTCGTGCATCTTGGATGCGTCTGCCAGACATTATTGGTGTTGAGTTTGTAGGTCAGCGTCAAGCAGGCATTACTGCAACAGATATCGTACTTGCTCTAACTGAATTCTTGCGTAAAGAGCGCGTGGTGGGTGCATACCTTGAATTCTTTGGTGAAGGTGCTGACAGCATGTCTGTGGGCGACCGTGCAACCATTTCGAACATGACACCAGAATATGGCGCTACGGCTGCGATGTTCTATATCGACCAAAACACAATTGACTACTTACGCCTAACAGGCCGTGAAGATGCTCAAGTGGCATTGGTTGAACAGTACGCAAAAGAAATTGGCCTTTGGGCATCTGATATGACCAAAGCAGAGTACCCACGTGTACTTCGTTTTGATCTATCAACAGTCACACGTAACATTGCTGGCCCATCAAACCCACATGCACGTGTTTCAACTGCGGACCTTAAGGAAAAAGGTATTGCAGGTGTTGTTGAAAACCGTTCTGATGGTTTAATGCCAGATGGCGCAATTATTATTGCTGCAATTACTTCATGTACCAACACTTCTAACCCGCGTAACACTGTGGCGGCAGGTTTGTTGGCACGTAAGGCAAATGAGCTAGGTTTAGTTCGTAAACCTTGGGTGAAATCATCATTTGCACCGGGTTCAAAAGCGGCTGCACTTTACCTTGAAGAAGCGGGTGTTCTAAAAGACTTAGAGCAACTTGGTTTTGGTATTGTGGCTTACGCTTGTACGACGTGTAATGGTATGTCGGGTGCGTTAGATCCAGCTATTCAGCAAGAAATTATTGACCGTGACTTGTACGCAACAGCAGTATTGTCTGGTAACCGTAACTTCGATGGTCGTATCCATCCATATGCAAAACAGGCGTTCTTGGCATCTCCACCGCTTGTTGTGGCGTATGCAATTGCAGGTACGATTCGTTTTGATATCGAAAAAGATGCGTTAGGTCATGACAAAGAAGGTAACCCGATTTACCTCAAAGACATCTGGCCATCTGACGCTGAAATTGATGCCTTAGTAAAAGAAGCCGTGAAACCTGAACAGTTCCGTAAAGTCTACATTCCAATGTTTGACTTAGGTGTAACTCAAGAAGCTGAAAGTCCGCTTTATGACTGGCGTCCGCAAAGTACTTACATTCGCCGTCCACCATATTGGGAAGGGGCGTTGGCTGCACCACGTACTTTGGCGAACATGCGTCCGCTTGCGATTTTGGGTGACAACATCACCACCGATCACTTGTCGCCGTCAAACGCGATTTTGATGGACTCGGCTGCGGGTGAATATCTTCACAAAATGGGCGTACCAGAAGAAGACTTCAACTCATACGCAACGCACCGTGGTGACCACTTGACTGCACAACGTGCAACATTTGCCAACCCGAAACTTTATAACGAAATGGTGGTTCGTTCAGACGGTACCATTAAGCAAGGTTCAAAAGCGCGTGTAGAGCCAGAAGGCGAAGTGATGCGTATGTGGGAAGCAATTGAAACCTACATGAACCGTAAGCAACCGTTAATCATTATCGCGGGTGCTGACTACGGTCAGGGTTCAAGCCGTGACTGGGCTGCGAAAGGTGTACGCCTTGCAGGTGTAGAAGCGATTGTGGCAGAAGGTTTTGAGCGTATTCACCGTACTAACTTGGTGGGTATGGGCGTGTTACCGCTTGAGTTTAAACCGGGTGTAAACCGCAAGACTTTAAAACTAGATGGTACAGAGCTTTATAGCGTAATTGGTAATATTGCACCACGATCGACTTTAACTTTAGTGATTGAACGTGCCACAGCGGATGGTAAAGAAGAGATTGTTGAAGTGCCTGTGACTTGCCGTTTAGATACAGAAGAAGAAGTTTCTGTATATGAAGCGGGCGGTGTATTACAGCGTTTTGCGCAAGACTTTTTAGAAGGCCAAGTGGCTTAATACCTTAGTTAAACATTATTGATATTGTTCAAAAAAAGCCCTATCTTGATGATGGGGTTTTTTGTTGAGAATAAGAATGGAAAGATACTTAGATTTAGACGGTGATTCTGGCGTTTTTGCATATGAAATTGGTGATACATATATAAGAGTGCAGTTTGATAGAACTTTTAAAATTTATACTTATAGTTATCGAAGTGCGGGAGCTGCCCGAGTTGAAGATATGAAACAACTAGCTAGAAATGGAGATGGTCTAAATTCTTATATTATGAGATACGCTAAAACTTTATATGAATAATTTAATTATTAAAATTCGATAAAAGTATTCAGGGTAAGAGTTTTTAATATTAAGTTTAATTTTGGGCTAAGTAAAAATATGTCTGTTGAAAATATTTTTGAAAAAATTGAATTATTAAATAAGGCTGTAATTGATTATTACGAAAAATTAAATGAACATAGTATCTGGTTATTTATTTCAACAATCGGTTGGATAGGTATTCCTAATGAGCAAAAGTTTATAAAGATATTAGCATTTATAGGAATTATTCTTTTCTTTTTCTACTATATTTCAAACTCTGAGTTATGGAAAAAGTCAGGAGAGTTATCGGAAGAGGAAAAAAATAAGCCATTTAAAAAACTGATTTTTAAATATAAAAATGAAGTTGAGCGAAGTGATTTGTCAGTAGATGAGAAAAGTAAAGCCTTAAATAAGTTAGTTGATATTGAAAATAGATATTTTAATTTCAAAAAGAATGGAATTAAGATTGTTTGTAATAATTATTGTTTCTTCTTTGCAATGTTTTTTTTAACTGTAGTGTGTATTAATTCAATGTGGTGAGTTTGAAAATGACAAATAACTATTAATGTAATAAATAATTTTGATAAATAAAAAAACGAGATCCCGTCGGAATTTTTTGTATTTGGTTACTACATACAACACCTGTTGTATCTCACGATCCTGATACTTGAATGTATTTAGATACAGAATAAGTTTCTGTATATGAAGCGGGTGGTGTATTACAGCGTTTTGCACAGGACTTTT
The DNA here is from genome assembly GCF_001605885.1 of Acinetobacter lactucae. GTDB lineage: Bacteria > Pseudomonadota > Gammaproteobacteria > Pseudomonadales > Moraxellaceae > Acinetobacter > Acinetobacter lactucae. Next base: position 75,046 of record NZ_LRPE01000010.1, read on the forward strand.
TAGAAGGCCGAGTGGCTTGATATTTAGTATGTAAATAATTGAAATTGAATAAAAATACTGTCTTGATGATGGGGTTTTTATCACTATATAAATACTTTTTTGTTGATAAAGATATGGAATAGAATTATGAGTATCGGCGCATCTGTGCTATCTGGATTAATAAGTGGATTAATAGCTTCAGTCGTAACTGTTGTTGTAACATATGAGATTACATTCAAAAGAATCGAAGAGCCTAAGTTAATATTAGAAAAGAAAAAGATCGCAATTGAAGCAAATAAACAGATTTTATTGCTTATACCAAATGTGATGACAAAATGTAGAGCTCAACCTATTGATAGATTTACTTTAAAAATAGCATGTAATAATAAAAACTTAGGACAATATCATGTGGGAGTTAAAATAAATGATAAAATACAATTAGCCAATAAAAATGATATTTCTGAGAAAAGATATAATGGTGGTTTTGATATAAGTTTTCCGGATGAAAAAAGTAGTTATATATTACCTCCAAATTCTGAGGGTGATTTATGGTTTTATATAAAATTTAATAAAAAGAAATATCCTAATGGGCTGATATTTGATGATACTATTTCATTAGTTGATTTTGATTATTCAACATATGAATCTGCCCGAAGTTTTATAACTCAGCAATTTCCTGAAACTCAATCTATGGCATTAAATGTATCAAAAAGAAGTGAAAAGATATTTGTATCTGTCTACAAATGATGAAATTCACTAGTATGTTTTCTATTCAATTATTTGTAGGGTAGAGAGTTAAATAGATTTTTCTGAATTAGAGAAAATTTTATAAAATATTTTGGCTTTTTCGTTGCTATTACCAGTCAAAAAAGTCAATAAATAATCAAAATTAAAGCAAGAACAGCCCCATAGTCCTGTATAGGTTTAGCCTAAACATCATTTTAAATATCAATAAAAAAAGCCCGACATCCTGTCGAGCTTTTTCGTATTTGGTTGCTAGATATGACTCCTGTCGTATCTCACGATCCTGATGCATGAACCTATTATTGTTGTTTTATGTTCCGGAACATCCTGTTCCTGTATGAGTTCATCATAGAAAAAAAGCAGGGGACAGCCAATCCGCTAAATCCCTAAATCTGTGTAAGATAAATCGTACAAATAACATTTTTTGCATTTATGCCATCATCATCGGGCGAAATGGACAATTGACATTCACTTTAAGTGGGTTATATTCCTGTTTAATATATATACGATTATAGGAATGTAATCATGGTAACAGCTGGCGAAAAACCCGGAACAGGCTTCTATTTCTGTGCTCAGTGCGGACATAGAGTGTTTTTAGAAATTAACACCGACCCTTTACCACCTTGCACGAAATGCTACTGCACGCAATTTAAACGTTAAGAATGAAATAATATTTGCGTTCGCATTTAACAAAAAGCCCTGTCACCTGATGGGGCTTTTTGTTAATTTAAAAATAAGACTTACATAACAAGACCCGTGATGGGCATGAGAAGGAAACCGTTATGGAAACTATATTGGGTTTATGTATTGGCGTGGGGCTGAGCGCTGCCTGCGGTTTTCGGGTGTTTGTGCCGCTACTGGTCATGAGCATTGCAACCATGATGGGATGGTTTGAGCCATCAAAAGGTTTTGAATGGTTAGCTCTGCCATCGGTGTGTTTGGCTTTAGGCGTGGCAACGGTGTGTGAAGTAGCAGCTTACTATATTCCGTGGGTCGATAATGCCTTAGACACAGTTGCAACTCCTGCGGCGATGATTGCGGGTACATTAGCGACAATGGCGGTTAGCAGCGGAGAAATGTCTCAGTTTGCCAGTTGGGCAGCAGCCATAATTGTCGGTGGTGGTACGGCAGGTGTGGTGCAAATGAGTACCGTTGCTGCACGCGGTGTTTCAACTGCAACTACGGGTGGCTTGGGTAATTTTGTCGTTGCGACAGGAGAGTGGGTTGGAGCAATCTTGCTTTCAGTTTCAGCCATGGTAGTGCCTGCGCTTGTTGCCGTAGTGGTGCTGATTGCGGTTATTTTAGCGGTACGTTGGATACGCCATAAAAAGCAAGAACAGGCGCATAGTCCTCTATAGGTTTAGCCTAAATATATTTTTAAATAGCAATAAAAAAAGCCCAACGTTCTGTTGGGCTTTTTCGTATTTGGGTACTAGATATGACTCCTGTCGTATCTCACGCTCCTGATGCTTGAACCTATTATTGTTGTTTTGTGTTCCGGAACATCCTGTTCCTGTATGAGTTCATATTAGGAAAAAAGAAGGATGTCGCCAATCCGCAAAATCCCTAAAAGTTTGTAGGTTAAAACGTACATTAAAAATGTGGTGTAGGGCATTTTGTAGTTACAACAGGGGCGAATATAAGGGGCTTACTTTTATACCTAATCATTTAAGATGTTGAGAGGAATAAGAGTTGCTATTGATAACAATATGTTATGTTTAAGTTTGGTTGTAAAAAGAACAATTTTATCGGGAGTAATAAATAAATGACCGTTATGTTGGTAAAACCTCATTTAAGATTTAAAGAGAGCTATAACAACTATATTAATGAATTAGCAGATGAAGATCGTCATCCTTTGACAACGGAGTTTGACCATACAAATTTTGAATCATTTTTGAATAAACTGAGAGATTATGAAAAAGGGGAATTCCTAGAAGAAGGGCATGTTCCCAACATTACATATTGGTTAGTAGAAGGTAATGAAATTATTGGCGCGTCTAACTTGCGACTTAAACTCAATGAACAGATTGAATATTGCGGTGGGCATATTGGTTTAGGTATTCGTCCTTCTAAACGTGGACAGAATTTTGGCTCGAAATTGTTAGAGCTTACAATTCAGGAGGCATGGAAGTTAGGCCTAACGGAGTTACATATACATTGCTATAAATCTAATTTAGCTTCTGCAAAAACCATTCAAGCAAACAATGGTCGTCTTCATTCTGAAATTACTCTCAACCAAGTAGTTCAACGGTATGTGGTGAATAAAACAGTATAAGAATTTTCTTTTAGAGCATTTTTAAATGGCAATAAAAAAAGCCCGACATCCTGTCGAGCTTTTTCGTATTTGGTTGCTAGATATGACTCCTGTCGTATCTCACGATCCTGATGCATGAACCTATTATTGTTGTTTTATGTTCCGGAACATCCTGTTCCTGTATGAGTTCATCATAGAAAAAAAGCAGGGCATCGCCAATCCGCAAAATCCCTAAAAGTTTGTAGGTTAAAACGTACATTCAGAAATGATTTAACTTTTCAAATTGAATATGAATAATAGCCACCTTGTTACTTTAAGAAAAAATCAAATGCGTATTAGAAAATCTTCAAGACTATTAGTGATTAATGAAAATCATAAAATTTTGTTATTTCAATTCACTCATACAAATGATGCTTTGGCCGGACAATCATATTGGGCAACCGTCGGTGGTGGGCTTGAAGAAGGGGAAACCTTCGAGCAAGCAGCTTGCCGAGAGCTTTATGAAGAACTAGGTGTAGTCAGGCAAAACGTAGGTGCTCATGTTGCAACACGCAATTTTGAAATGATGCTACCAAGTGCAGAAGTTGTGATTTCTGAAGAAAGGCTTTTTATTATTTTTATTAAAAATGAAGAAGTGAATACAGCAAACTGGTCAGAACATGAAAAGCTTGTGATTAGTAAAAGTCGTTGGTGGACGTTTGATGAGCTTAGCCAAACCGATGAGATTGTTTATCCAAACAATATCCCTAATATTCTTGCAGATAGCTTGCCTGAAATTTTTAATCCCTAAAATTTCCCAACATTCCGATATAAAAAAAGCCCGACATCCTGTCGAGCTTTTTCGTATTTGGTTGCTAGATATGACTCCTGTCGTATCTCACGATCCTGATGCATGAACCTATTATTGTTGTTTTGTGTTCCGGAACATCCTGTTCCTGTATGAACTCATCATAGGAAAAAAGCGGTAAGTCGCCAATCCGCAAAATCCCTAAAAGTTTGTAGGTTAAAACGTACAAGAGACTATTCGTCTTGAGGTAAAGGCCAAAGAATATCCTTGTTTTGTTTTAATTTTTGATACCAATATTGGCTTATAAGCTCTTTGTCGTCTCTATCGAAATGATAAACAAATATATCTAAAGTTTCGTTTAATTCGAGGTCATAGCGAAACTTAGCTGTAGCTAAATGAGCCTGTATCTCATATAACTGATTAAATATAGGTAGAGAATCCTCATAAGTTAATAATTGAATTTGTTGAAGAAGTTCTTTTATTTGAAGTTCATACGCATCTAAGATTCTTGCAAGATCAATAGTTACATCTCTATAGGTAATGAGTCTTTGCTCAAATTCATCCCATGTATAGTTCATTCTAATAAATGTTCAAAAATTTAATGTAAGCACAGAATAGCTTGATTGATTATAAAATTGCTGAGATTTTACTACGTTTTATAATATCCACTTAAATTTAAAGAAGAAAATAATGATGGCTTTAATAGAAAAAGTGGTTCCTGTGGTATTTAGGGAAATAAATAATAATTTGGAGATTTTAGTATTTAGACATCCCTTAGCAGGAATTCAAATCGTTAAAGGTACTGTGGAACATCAAGAAAAGTTAGAACATGCCGCTTTGCGCGAACTTTATGAAGAATCTGGAATAAAGAATGCTCAAATTCATTCATACCTAGGTAAGCATATTCCTTCAGAGGTAGGGCCTGATTGGCATGTTTTTGTATGTAGTACACATGAGGCTTTAAAAGATAAATGGTCACATTTTTGTGAAGATGATAATGGATTAACTTTCGAGTTTTTCTGGCACTCTTTTTTGAGTCCTCCAACAGAAGAATGGCATCCTCTTTTTAAAGAATTATTTGAATTTATTAAATCTAAATATAAGCTCAACTAACTAAACAACTTAGGCCTCTGTGCCACAACAGACTTTAATCTTTTGCGCTGATTTAAAGTAAAACACCATTGCAACACAGAGATAAAGGGGTCAAGCCAAACGCTTAACCCAGACTACTTTTGTCACACCGCTGCATGACGCTGAAAAAAGTAGGGGCAAAGTCCTGTGGGAGAACAGGGCTTTGCAAACTGACATGTTCTAGGTGCTGCATAAGCTTAGGGGAGTAAGCTTGTTCAAGTCGCTGGTAAATACATTCGCAACTGGTCTTGCTGTGCCCACCCGACAGGCAAATTTTTTCAAACTCCTGCTGAGTGTGGAGGTTGCAACCCGAAACACCCAAACTACCTAGAATGAAACTTAAAGCCAAAATAGGTTTATAAATTGTCATATTATTCTCATAATGATTTATATCTATGAGTAGAATAAGAATATAATTGGTTTAGGGTTTAAAATAATTTTTAGGTAATAATTAATCCTCCCATAAACACAGGAAAATAAAATAATTTAAGTTTTAAAATAAAAATACTTTATAAATTTAAAAAAATAGGCAATAGAAAACCCAAATTTTAAATAAATAAAATGATTAAATTGGATAGGGAATAAATTTGATAAGTATCATGGTCAACTCCTTAAAAAATGGAGTCCTACCACCAGATCACCGTCAATTGATTATGGTGGTAGAACGAAAGAGGGTTGACAGACTGGAAACAAAGGAACCAGCACACACAAAGGTGTCCCCCTTCCGCCCTACCATAGAGAAAAAGGGGGCGAACGAGTTCTCGACACACAAAATAAGAATTTTGCATATCGTCTTTGTTATTCGCGGTCTGTCATAACCGACTGGCAAATGTAGGCCAGCAACGAGATAATAATCGGTGATTTTAATTGCGTCAATTTAATATTTAAAATATTTTTGATTTAATAATAAAACTAAATGTATTTTAAAAATAATAGAATTAATGTTTATATTTAATTAGAAAAAATAAATAATAAAATGAATTGTATGTGCAGTTTTATTAATAATGGAAATTCATCATCTTATAAACAAAAATATTATGGGTGCACCTTTATTCTAAACTTTTAAGAACTTCTTTGGCATCTACATCGCCTGCATCGGCAGCTTGCTGGAACCATTTCTTTGCCAGTTGTAGGTTTTTCGGCGTGCCTTCACCATTTAAATACATCTGGGCCAAGTTGTACTGGGCATCACTTTCGCCATGCTCAGCCGCTTTGGTGTACCACTTAAGCGCTTGCTCATCACTTTGGGTGACGCCGTGACCTTTATTATATAGCTGAGCTAAATTATATTCTGCGGGTGGATAGCCTTGCTCGGCAGCACGACTAAACCATTCAAACGCCTGCACATAATTTTGCGCTGTTCCTTCGCCCCTGTCGTATAACACCCCTAAGTTATATTGCGCTTTGGCATGGCCTTTGTCCGCAGCTTTAGCAAAATAGTCAAAAGCGCGTTTCATGTCTTTTTCCACGCCTGTACCCGTGAAATACATCATTCCTAAACTATATTTTGCCCCCACGCTTCCATTTTGGTCAGCAGCAGTTAACCATTTAAAAGCTTGTTCATAGTTTTTAACAACACCTTGTTCACCAGTTAAAAGCATGATGCCAAGATGATATTGCGCAATCGGTTGTCCTTGCTGTGCACGATATTGAATATCGGCGACACTCGGTTCCGCAAATGCTGAAGAATGAAATGAGAAAATCACGGTAAATATATAAAAAGCAGACTTTTTTATTTTCATATCTCATCCTGAATTTTATTAATTTGAATATTTATTTTTCTTGCTATCTGTTTGATTATGCATGAAAAATATTAAATGTATCTTGGTGGTTTATAGGGCTTTAAAATGATCTGATTTTACAGTTTAAATACCTATTTAATAACAAATTAACCTAAAACAGCATATTTAGACTAGTTACATTTTGAAAATTAGTATAGATAGACAGATTAGTCTTTTTTTAATTAAAATGCGGTCTAAATATAAGTTTGATTGATAATAAAAATGCAGATGAGTGTGTCGAGTATATTGGAGCGTTTAGGCCTTGTTTCACAAAATCGCGCTGTTCATATCCAATTCTCAAATCAGTCTTTAAATCAGCAAGTCTTCTTGCAACGCATTGAGGGCGAACATACCCTCAACAAAGGCAGCGTTGCTGAGTTGCTGTGTCTGTCGACAAACGCGCATATTGCATTAAAACAATTTATTGGTTGTCAGGTTGCTGTCGATCAGGTCACTGACACAGGTCAGTTTTTTAGAACCACGGGCATTATTACCGAAGCGAGCCAAGGTCAAAGCGACGGCTCACTCACCATTTATAATTTAACTTTAAAAGATCCAACTGCACTTTGGCATAAACGCCGTAATAGCCGCGTGTTTATGAACAAAAGCGTGCGAGATATTAGCGAAATTCTGTTTAAAGAATGGCAAGGCAAAAGCCCGTTATTTGCCTCAAGTTTAACGCTCGACACAGCAGGTTTAACGAAAGATTACGATGTGCGTCCATTTGTGATGCAGTCAAATGAAAGCGATTATGACTTTTTAACTCGTCTATGGCGTAGTGAAGGCATTAACTGGCTGGTCGATGAATCTCAGCTTTTTGTTGCAGATCCAAATGCTTCTATTCAGCCACAAGTACTACGTTTAATTGACGATAACCAAAATTATCAGGCGCTTGACCGTCGTAGCCTACGTTATCAACGCAGCAGTGCCACAGAACAGTTCGATACCATTACCCAAGTTAAAGCTGAGCGCCGCTTACAACCGACTTCGGTACATGTACAACGCTGGCAAGCCGATGCCCTACAACAAGAAGAAGGCAGTGGCAGTGTTCAAGGTAAGCAGCAGCACAGTGAACACTATGACAATGCCAGCCTGAACCTTGAAGATGCATGGCACGTCAGCCCCGCTTGGATGCAAGACTTAAACGGTGAAGACCAAGCGACAGCATCGGGCAATAGCCAGATCGAACAGTTAAACCAACACATCAATGCTTATCATCACCTGAGTTCTAAACAGTTTATGGTTTCGGGCAACGTCCGCGATGCACAAGTGGGTTACTGGTTTGAGCTGAATGACCATCCCGAACTCGACCAGCATGACAGTGCTGATAAAGAGTTCTTAATCTTAAGCAAGCACTACTACAACCAGAATAATTTACCGAAAGAATTACAACAGCAACTTGAGCACTTATTACCAAAAGACAAGCTTAAGGCAGCCCAACTCGATAGCCAAAACCCTGAGCAGCGCCACTATGCTGAGCTGAACGTGGTTCGTCGCAACATTAAAGCTGTGCCTGAATATAGCCCACTAGAACACCGACCAGCAGCTTACCCACAGCGCGCTAGAGTGGTGGGGCTGGAAGGTGAAAGCATTCATGTCGACCAGTGGGGACGCATTAAAGTCCGCTTCCTATTTACCCGAGCTGACGACCATAGTCATGACGGTGGAGCGGGAAGTAACGACAATGACACCGACTCCGCTTGGGTCGATGTACTCACCCCATGGGCAGGTGCAGGTTATGGCGCACGCTTCTTGCCACGTGTCGGTGAGATTGTGGTCATCGACTTTTTTGACGGCAATATTGACCGTCCATTTGTGGTGGGACGTATTCACGAAGCTGAACGTCACCCAACCCAGTTCGACCAGAAAGGGCAGCTACCTGACACCAAAAAACTCAGCGGCATCCGCTCCGAAGAAGTCGATGGCAAAGGCTTTAACCAGTTACGTTTTGACGACACTACAGGTCAGATCAGTGCCCAGCTCCAAAGCAGCCATGCGGCTAGCCAACTCAACTTGGGTAACTTAAGCCACCCAAAAGACAAAGCCGAAAGTGATGGTCGAGGTGAGGGTTTCGAGCTACGAACAGACCAGTGGGGTGCAGTTCGAGCAGGCAGTGGCTTACTCATCAGTACCCATAAACAAGACCAAGCTCAAGGTGTACACCTAGACGCGGCTGAGGCTAAACAGCAAATCGAAGGAGGCCTTAGCAATGCCAAGGCACTCAGTGAAGTTGCTAAAAATCAGCAAACTGACCCATTAGAAAATTTAGAAAACCTAAAATCCTTTATTGAAAAACTTGAACAGCAAGACAACGCAAAAGCCAAAACCTTTAAAGAGGCGATTATGTTGTTGGCGAGCCCAAATAGCATCGCGCTGAGCAGTAACGAAGACATTCACTTAAGTGCAGATGGGCAGCTCAACCAAACTGCCGGAGACAGCATCAACCTATCTACCCAAAAGAACTTGATTGCACATGCCCAAAACAAGATCAGCCTTTTTGCCGCGCAAGAAGGGGCGAGACTCTATGCAGGTAAAGGCAAAGTTGAAATACAAGCACAAGGTGACGGAGCAGATTTAATAGCCCGAAAAGCTGTTCAGATTATTTCAGCAGAAGACAAAATTGAGGCCACAGCAGCGAAAGAAATTGTACTCACCGCAGGCGGCTCTCAAGTCAAAATTACTGGTTCAGGCATTTTTATGACTACTGGTGGCAAGTTTGAGGTGAAGGCTGGGCAGCATTTGTTTATGGGAGGCGGGAGTGCGAATGCTAATGTTCCTGCGTTACCTGTATTAGGTGAGATTAATAAATATAACTTGAGATATTTTTTGCAAGATAAAGATGGCAATAACTTTGCAAATCACAAATATATCGCTTTCTTACCTAATGGGGATATTGTAGAAGGTCGTACGGATGAAAAGGGATATACAGATCTATTTAAATCCTACCAACCGGAAGAGATATCACTTCATTTATTTAAAGATGAAAAAATTGATATAGAGTAAAAATAATAATGGCAAAGTATTATCCGTATGTTGTTTTGGAAACAAATGTAAAACCTAGCTTATTAAAGTATAGGTTGTACGTTTACAATACTGTAAAAAATAAAGCAGAAACTTCGATACTTTTTACGAGTAATGAATTCAAAAAAGTAGGAAATAATCTTTATCAAACAAGATCTGCTGAGATAGATGGAAGTAAGTTAGGTATTGAAGGTATAAGAGATTGTGTAATTATTATTGACTTATATAGATTAAGTATCAGTGGAAAAGAAGCTTTAGTATTAAGTAATTATATTGTGCCAGATAAGGTTGAATCTTATACTTCCGCAAATTTTAGCCAGAATAATAATATAAGTAAGTTACAGTATAATGAAGCTAATTATGTGACTAAAGTCATCAAAGACAATAATTCGAAAAACACATTCCAGCTCAATTTGAGTAGAGAAAGAATTTTTCAATGTATAGATCCGGGCTGTAAGCCTGGAGAAGCTAAGGATCCATTTTCAAAGATACAGATTGAAGCAGGTTTACAGGCCCGTTTAAATGAACCATTACCTGACCAATCTTATGCTTCTTTATGTGGTCCTGCTGCATATTTTTTCTGCCTTATTAATTTAAGCCCTACTAAATATAAACTAGCAGTAAAACAACTTTGGGAGAAGGGACTTACAAAAATTGGTAATTTAGAGATTAAGCCATCCTTAAGTGGGTGTCGGCGAGTAAAGAATTTTTATGATGGTGAATTACCTAAAATTCCACCAATTGATTGGATAACTTTAGCTAGCTTAAGAGAATCTGAGAATAAAGCATTCCAATTAAAAGATCCTAGTCAAGAAGTTGCAGGTATCACCGCTTGGTGGGAAATGGAAAGTTGGTTTAAAAGTTCAGGGTTTAAAATTCTAAAGACTTTTCCATTTTATATAACTGGCTATAATCCTACTTTAATTGGTGAGATTAATAAGTATGCTGGTCCAGATTATTATATAGTTACTTTGATATCCGCAAGCTTATTAAATAGTGGTTCAAGTTCAGGAACACAAAGTCTACCAGACCACTGGATTGTTTGGACAGATAAGTTAAAACAACCTGATGGAAAAGCTATAACTTCTTCAACGGACCCCTATAAAACTGATGTAAAACTCAAAGCATTCTCATGGGGAGTAAACACTCAAGTGATTAAGTCAAAATTATCATTGTATAATTTTGAAAAAAAAGTTTTTTTTGCGATGATTATTAAAAAGGAAATTTTTTAATGAATAAGTCTTTTATATTTTTATTTCTTACTATTGTACTTTCTGGGTGTGGTAAGAAGGATTATCCAGTTGAGCCTAATCAAATCCCTGCAGGTACAGTGGGTAAGTTATATAATCAAAAAATAGATGTAAGTGGAGGTGTGGTTATACCTTATACTGTACAAATAACTACAGATTTTAAAGAGGATATGGGAGTTGTTGTTAAACCAATAAATCAAGATGTTTCTGATGCATATAATCATTTAGTTATTTATGGGGTTCCAAAATATAGTGGTGATTTTAAAATTAAAATCTCTGGTGGAATATATGGTAGTGGCGATGGAAAATTTACAAAGGAATATACTTACAAGGTTAATTCTAAATAAAATATTTCAAAGATTTATAAATAATTTATGAGAAATTTTTTAATTATTTTATCCATTTTATTGTCAGGTTGTAGTCCTTTAGCCAAAAATGAGAAAGAAAATTTTAAGGATATAGCCCTTAAGAACTTAACTTATTCTCATATGGATGGTATGAGTGGTGATATTTTTAAATTTAATTTAGACATAACTGATGATTTAAAAAATATTTATCAAGACGGAAATTATAAATATTCACATTTTAAGTGCAATAATATTAAAAATTATCTTATTGTAGGTGCTATCTCAGTCGAAGGAGAAAAATTAAAGAATGGAAAACATATTTTGTCTGGATACTTCAAAGTTTGCGAAGATGAATCAATGAATGTATGTATCGATAAGAATCAATTGGAAAAATTATTAACTAACAATATGTCTTGTAGAGTGATTTTTGGGGGCTTACTACAAAGTAGTAAAGTTGTAGCAGATGATATTTTAATATCAAAAGAGACTATAAGAAAATCCATTTTTAAATAGAATATTTAAATGAAAAAAATTCTTTACTTATCCGGGCTAATTTTTTTAACTGGATGTAGTGAAGAAATTTCACATTTCACAATAGATCATATCCTGAAAAGTAATGAAAAGTTAAATTTTTCTATTAATTTTAAAAATAATGAGGTTCTAGATAAAGTAAAAGAATCTTCATCAAAAAAAATTGTTTGCAAAAATACTGCTAATAACAATCAAATATTGGATGCTTATATAGATAAAATTGAAAATAACAAAATTGATGTATCTGTAGAATTCTGCTCAAATAGTGATAATAGAAGCTGTGAACCTATAGATATAAGTTCAGTTAAAAAAATTAACTTAGAATGCCAAGCAATTTTTTCTACAATGATTGGTAATGTCTCTAAATCGGAAAAATTTCCAATTGTATGGGAAGAAAAATAATTTGATTAAGACTATGAAATTTTTCTGGATAGTTTGCGTAATTCCATTTTTACTTACAGGCGGATGTCGGGATAAATATACGGTTGAACCTGAAAGTCTTCCAGTTGCTTACGTAGGGCAAACATATACCCAGCAATTAAAAATTACAGGTGGTAAAGTCTCTGAGCAACATTTTGAATTAACCTCTAATATTCCAGAAAATCATGGAGTTAAGATTGCTCCAGTAGATGATATAGATGGATACAATCATATAAAAATAGAGGGTATTCCTAAATATAAAGGAAGATACAAAATTGTAGTGAATGCATATTTTTATGGGCGAGGCGATGACAAGCTAAATAAAACCTATGAATTTATAGTTAAAGAATAAAAGATATTTTTAATAAGAAGTAGATATGAAAAAGAATTTATTAATTACCATACTAATTTTACTTTTCATCATTCAGTCCTTATTAAACTATTACTTTTGGAAGCTTGCAAAAACACCAGAAATTCATGTTCTAGAAAAACCTTTGCGGATAGCATCAAATTTTGATAACTATGCATCATATACAATCCTTCCAGCAGGAACAGTTTTATATGATGATAGTGATTCTTTAAATAGAAGAGTTATGGTTTATTTTAACTTACAAGGTGTAGACTTTAAGTTTGAAGAACAAGATCCAGAAATATCTAAGCAACCAAGTGAAGTACGCTCCATTAGAAGTACAGAGCTAAATGATATTTTAAAAACTATTCCTTTAACCAAGAAAGATATTTATTTAATCATTAAATATGATGACAGTATCAATGATTCTGTACGCTCTATTTTATTTAAAAAATACAAAATTGATCCTTCAGAGTATGAAAAATAATTTTGCACCCAAAAAGTATAAATTTCAAAAAGTAGAACAAGCGTAATTGATTACGCTTGTTCTTTCCTAACAAACAATTTTAAGCAGCTTGAATTGCTTCACCACAAAGAGAGACAGTTTCTTGCTTATGCTGGTGTAAGTACCAAAACTGCTCCGCAATGGTTTCTGGATGTACTGTGTAGGTCTTATCTTGTGCGCCTGCTGTTCCATCTACGAAGCCATTCACAATCACTTGGCTTACGTAAACATTTGAGTCAGCAAGACTATGAGCAAGTAAATTAGTGGTTTTATATTGAGCGGCAGCGGCAATTGCTAAAGATGAATATTCTTTGGCAACTAAATCTATTCCCACTGCATCGAATGCAAAAATTCCATTGGTTGATAAAATACTACCGTTATTCTTTTCTAAATCACGTAGGCAAGCTTGTACCGTAGCAATATAGCTTGAAACGCGAATATGAAAGCTTTTGGTAAGCTCTAGTGGAGGGGTTTTTAATATGTTGCCTTCAATATCATGGAAAGCATTCCAATGAATATTTTTAATCTCTCCGAATTGATCTTTAATACGTTTAATAAGATTTGGTATATCTTCAAGAACTGCTAAATCACATGTAAAAGCGTAAGCTTCAATACCTTGTGTTTTAAGTTCTAAAATGGCTTTTCCGAGTTTTTCAGCATTACGTGCCACTAAACCGATTTTATAGCCTTCTTTACCAAACTTATGTGCCACGGCTTTGGAAATACCTGTTCCATAACCAAAAATTATAATATTGTTGTTCATTATAAAGTTCCAAAAAACCAATCATTTGGTTAGGAATAGTTTATAATATGTTTTTATAATGTATTCAAGCGCAAAAGTTATCTCTAAGAATAGTGCCCAAAGAATAAAAATGCTTAAAAGCGGGGATTAGGGAGTCAACTTTACATGAGTTATTCGGCTAAACATGCGCTGTTGAAAGAATTATTAATTTGACTTCTCTATCTTCCTGTCATAAATTAATTGGAACGATCGTTCCTGTTAAGTGTATTTATGCGAACCAAAGAATTTGAAACTGATGAAATTGCTGATGCTGCAATGCAAGTTTTTTGGCGTCGTGGTTATGCTGCAACTTCAGTGCAAGATTTGGTTGACGGTACGAGACTATCAAGAAGTAGCCTTTACAGCACCTTTCAAAACAAACAGGGTCTTTATCAAAAAGCGTTACAGCGTTATGAGCTTTTAACCACGCTTAACAATGTGAAGCTATTGTCTGGTTCAGGTTCTTCGAAAGCACTTATTCGACAATTACTTCTTAATATTGTTGAAGATGAGCTAAGTGATCCAGAACACAAAGGCTGTCTCGTTGCAAATGCTTGTTTGGAACTGGCTGGACATGATGAAGATGTCTCTCAATTCGTTGCAAGTAACCTACAGAAACTTCAACATGCTTTAGAGAGTTTGTTAATTAAAGCTCAACAATCTGGTGAAATTTCTTCTACCCAAAATCCACGCGCATTAGCAAGTTTCTTTCTAAACACCATGCAAGGTTTACGTGTTTTAGGGAAAGGCAGCCCACTTGAACAAAGAAAGCAATGTTTAATGGATGTGGTCGAGGTTGCTTTAAACGTTTTATAAAACTCATTTAAACCTTAACTATGGTTGAGCTGAATAGTTAAGGTTTTTATTTAACTTAAATTGGAATGATCATTCCATAATGATGACTTTAGTTCACATGGGGAACAAATGTCTTCCCATCCTAACCTGATAAAACAAACATATAGCGATGCAGAGCAGAGTAAGTACGCTGTAAAAGAATTTGAGAGTAAAGCTTTATGAATACTAAGAGTAATGAAACATCTCATCAGTTAACTGATGAATTCTCTACTCAATTACCAATTTGGAAACTATTGGCTTTTACAGTTGCAGGCTTTCTGACCATCATGACAGAAACCATGCCAGCAGGGCTTTTGCCCCAAATCAGTCAAGGCTTACATATTTCAGAAGCTTATGCAGGGCAGTTTATAGCAGCGTATGCCTTAGGTTCTGTTTTAGCAGCAATACCGCTGATTAGCCTTACCCGTAGTTGGAATCGGAGACCCTTATTACTCAGTGCTATTGCAGGGTTACTTTTATTTAACGCGATTACTGCCTTATCAAATGACTATACTCTGACTTTAATTGCTCGTTTTATTGCAGGGATGGCAGCGGGTGTTATTTGGGGGCTTTTAGCGGGTTATGTAAGACGCATGGTCTCTGCATCGTATCAGGGACGAGCTTTAGCAATCGCTGGGGTTGGGCAACCGATAGCTTTATCAATAGGAGTTCCTTTGGGTGCGTGGTTGGGAACATTGTTTGAATGGCGTGGCGTGTTTTGGATCATGTCTTTATTGGCATTGATTTTATTTGTCTGGATTCGTTTTAGCATTCCTGATTTTGTAGGGCAGTCAGCGCAAAAAAGGTTACCCATTTTAAAAGTTCTTTTAATGCCGGGCATTAGAGCTGTTTTAGCAGTCGTCTTTCTTTGGATATTGGCACATAGCATTCTCTATACTTATATTTCACCCTTTTTGGTCTCGACAGGGCAGACATACAACGTTGAGACTATCCTGTTTATATTCGGCATTTCTTCAATTGTAGGCATTCTCATTACAGGGATGTTTATTGATCGTTCATTAAGAAAAATAACGCTTTTAAGCTTATTTATCTTTGCTATCGCAACAGTGCTGTTAGGTGTTTATAGTTATTCAAGTTTTGTTGTATTGGTGGGTGTTGTGTTATGGGGAGTCACTTTTGGTGGGGCACCCACACTATTACAAACAGCTCTGGCAAATACTGCGGGTCACGAAGCAGATGTGGCGCAGTCTATGTTGGTCACGGTATTTAACTTTGCTATCGCATTCGGTGGAATGGTTGGTGGTGGATTGCTTGAAAGTTTTGGGGCAGCCTATTTTCCGTGGTTCATGCTGGCTTTTGCCCTGATTGCGTTATGTACTGTTTACCATGCCCGTAAACATGATTTTATTTCTTCATAAAAGATTTTTGCCCTTCATGGTTAAAAAGTGAAGGGTAACTTAATTTTTATAGCTTGATGTACTGTCGCTCAAAATAATTAATGACTTGGTAAAATAAACCGAAAAACACAAATAAAGTGGAATTTAAATATAACTAATTATAGGTAAATGGGAATAATTTCTTTTAAATTTGTATAATGACGTAAAAATTCCCAAAAATATTAAAAATTAGCTTTTCTTAGAAAAACAATCCCGCAGGGTGCTGGCTAAACTATATCTCAAGGGTGTGATAGGGATCGAAAAGAGTAGCATGCACCAAAACGTATAACGTTAGTGTGTACTCACCCAAAAGGTCTCGATTCGGCTTAGGACGCTATAGATCAAAAGTTTATAGGCAAAAGGTTCTAACTTACAAAGTTATAATTGTTGAAGTAAACCATAGATGGTTTCCCTTGACACCCTAAAAAATTCTCTATAATAAAAATAATAATTTGCAAAAATATAATATATTAATAAGCCTTATCTTTCTGCGCTACCTCCTGACATTCAAATCTCATCATATGAAGCCTGTGATGTCTGTCTCTCGAAAAATAGTACCAGCGACTTTACAGATTTTAGGTTAGAGCGCTATTTTTATTTACGATGTGATCAGCCAAAATTGTTTATATAATAACCTTGTTATCATAATAACGAGCTGAATAATATGGAGAATAAAAATCAATTTCGGCAGTGCGCCGTTTGTGGGAAAAATTTTCCTTTAAAAGATCTGGTGTCTGGTGAAGTCATTCGTAATGTGATCAGTGACGAAATTTTAAAAGACTATCCAGATTGGAATTACTTAAGCTTTATTTGTCGGGCCGATCTGGCAGATTATCGAATTAAATATGTGCAGTCGCTATTACGCTCGGAAAAGGGTGAATTATCTAATTTAGAAAATGAAGTCATTGGCAGTATGCAACGCCACGAGCTAATTAGCCGAAATACCGAATCAGATTTTGATCAAAATTGGACATTTGGAGAAAAGCTAGCAGATAAGATCGCAACCTTTGGTGGTAGTTGGGCTTTCCTGATTTGTTTTGCTTTATTTTTGACAGGTTGGATTATTCTAAACACGGTGGTGATGGTCGTACGTCCTGTTGACCCTTATCCCTTTATTTTGCTGAATTTAGTGTTGTCATGTTTAGCTGCAATTCAAGCGCCTATTATTATGATGAGCCAAAATCGCCAAGAAGCTAAAGATCGGCTGCGTTCCCAACATGACTATCAAATTAATTTAAAAGCTGAGCTTGAAATTCGCCATTTGCATGAAAAAATGGATCACCTTTTGTCGCATCAGTGGGAAAGGCTTGCACATATTCAAGAAATTCAGCTTGATCTTTTGGCTGAAATGAATAAAAAACGATAAAGTTTTTCCGAGTTTCACGTGGAACATGAGTAGAGCGCTATAGATTATTTTGCGGTAGGTCCGAAATTTCTTTATGATTTGACGCCATGCTCCATTGCTGTTTCTACGACCATGCCTTTAAACGACAATTTTGTTTACGCTCCGCCACAAGATCCGCTTTCAATTTTATTTGAAGATGACGATTTAATTGTGGTTGATAAACCTGCTGGCCTGTTGTCGGTCATGGGTCGTTTACCTAAACATCATGACAGCGCTTATTTACGGGTGCTGGAAAAGTTCCCTTTGGCTAAGGTCACTCATCGTTTAGATATGGCGACATCAGGCTTACTTATGTTTGCTAAACATCGTGATGCAGAAGTTGCGGTAAGTAAAATGTTTCAGGCCAGAACAGTCAAAAAACATTATATTGCTTTGGTACAAGGCCAAGTCGCAGAAGAGGGCAGCGTTGAAGTTCCACTCATTACCGACTGGGAAAATCGTCCAAGACAAATTGTACATTTTGAGTTAGGCAAACATGCCAAAACCTTATTTCAGCCTTTGGTTTATGATGAAAATACTGATCAAAGTCGAGTATTACTTGAACCGGTAACAGGGCGTTCGCATCAGCTACGCGTCCACATGATGCATATTGGTCATCCGATTATGGGTGATAAGCTTTATCATCCTGAGCCTAAACGTTTTCACTTAAACCGAATGGCCTTACATGCTGCATATTTGGCTTTCCAGCATCCATTAAATGGAACGGATGTGGCGATTGAATCACAGGTGCCTTTTTAAAATTTATATACAATTAAAAATTTAATTTGATGCAATTGGGAACGGAATATATACCCAAACTGCAATAAAAGTCGGGTATTCTGGATGTCGAATAATATTAATACTGCGACAACAACAAGGATCACTTTATGACTCGTGACTACGAACAATTTCCAGATGACGATAACGGCAACGTACTTTGGCAAATGGCTGAAGATGGGGATGATTTAACCGAGCTGCATGAAATTGAATTTTCTATTGCTTTTCAAGATCAGAAAAATGCAGAGCAATGCGCACTCTATTTGCTTTACCAAGAACAAAAAGTTTCACTTTTCCAAGATGATTCTGTTGAGCCAAATGAATGGGTGATTACCATCTTTGTCAACATGGAACCTGAGTACTCAGATATTGTTGATTTGGAACAATGGTTTGCTAGCATCGCTGAGAAATTTCAGGGCGAATATGATGGCTGGGGCTGTATGGCTTATATCTTCGAGGAAGACGAAGAAGATGACCTGTTGCAGTAAGGTCTAAAATAAAGAGTAGGAGATAAATATGAACTTATCTCAAAAGCAAATTGCAGTACGGTTTTTAGAGCTTGCCGCAGCTGGTGAAGTTGATGAAGCCTATAGCAATTACACTGCGCCGAACTTCAAGCATCACAACCCTTATTTTGCAGGTGATGCGACTTCTTTGAAGGAAGGGATGCGTGAAAGTGCAATTGAAACGCCTAACAAAGTCTTTGATGTTCAACATGTCATTGAAGAGGGTGATTTGGTTGCTGTGCATTCAAAACTTGAAATGCAAATGAATGGTTTAACCACCTTGGCCGTGGTTCATATTTGCCGTTTTGAAAAGGGTAAAATTGCTGAGTTTTGGGATATCGGTCAAGTACAGCCCGACCCCCTCATCAATGAAAATGGTATGTTTTAATGAAAAGCCCGAGAAATAATTCGGGCTTTTTTATTTATGGATGAATTAAAATTTCCACTGTGCCGAGATTGAAGCATTAAGTGGTTCACCTGGTTGAACCCATAAATCACTATAGCTTGAAACATAGTAAGTTTTATCAAACAGGTTGTTTACGTTCAGCTGATAGCGTAAGCGGTCAGAGGGGGCATAGTAGCCATTTAAATTCACCAACGTATAACTCGGTAAGTTAAAGCCATTATCAAGATTATGTCCGCTGCGCTCACCAACATAGGTGAGGTTAGCACCCACACCAGCTTTTCTTGTGCCTTCTTGTAGAAACTCATAATTGGTGCTTACGGAGCCTTGGTGTTTTGGAACATTGCTCAGACGGGCGCCTTTTGCCAAGTCTTGGTCTTTTTCTATTTGAGCATCGGTATAACTATAGTTAGCATTGACGAACCAGCGATCATTGATCTGGCTATTTAAGTCAAACTCAATCCCTTTACTACTCACTTCACCTGCTGCGGTTTGAAAATTACTGTCGATTGGATCGGTTGTCAGTACATTCTGTTTTTTCATTTTAAACAAAGCGAGACTCAGCACACTTTGGTCGTTTATTTTATATTTGGTGCCAACTTCGTAGCTTTCACCTTTTTCAGGAGCAAAAGTCTGCCCATTTCTGTTCATTCCACTATTCATGGCAAATGAGCGGCCATAGTTGGTATAAAACGCCCATTGGTCAGAAGCTTTAAAATTTACTCCAAAACGCGGACTATTTTGGTGAAGCGTCTGGTTGCTTTCAGTCTGCGTCAGGTGATTTTTAAAGTCTTGTTCGACCTGATCAAAACGGTTGCCAAATAGCACACTCCATTGATCATTGAAAAAGATCTGGTCTTGTACATTCAGTGCAAAATAACGCTGACGCTCTTTAGTATTGGTAAAAGGGTCGAGGTTGGGTAAATATTTGCCGTATTCAGATTGGTAGATATCAATTGTGTTTGTTGAGCTTGTGCTGTGATTGCGACGAAGCTGGTTTTGCTTATAGTCGAGTTGACCAAGCTCAGTTGAAAGCAAAATTTCATGGCGAGCCCATGAGGTATCAACCTTGCCAAGTAACTCTGTCTGAGCCAGAACATCTTCACTTGTATAATCACGATAGCGACGTTGACGTTCTAAAGTACGTCCATCGGCTTGCATACGGCGAGGTTCGGTTGCAAAGCCGACCATTTGGGCGTCTTTATAACTGACAGCACTATTTAGCTTCCAGTCAGGGTTGAATTCATGACTCAGACGTAATTGGTAAAAGTAATCTTTTATTTTCAAATCACCATCGTTTGGTTCACCTGTAAAGGTTTTCGGGTCCATCACAAACTTATGATTGACGGTGCTTACACCACGGTCAAAGGTTCCTTTGTGCTCTGTAAATTCACTGTCAAAGTCGAGTTGCGTTTGGTCTGAAATTTTCCATGTGAGCTGTGGTGAAAAGAACCAGCGTTCACTGCTGACATGATCACGAAAGCTTTGATTATCTTCATGAGCCACTGCTACACGATAGGCAAGTTCATCGTTAATCGGTCCGGTGTGTTCCAGACTAATTCGATATTGTTCTTGAGTATTGGCACGTAGATTAAGTTCACTTTCGCTTTCCCACTGTGGTTTTTTACTGTTGAGGTTAAGCAAACCTCCTGTTTCTCCGCGGCCATATAAAGCCGCCATTGGCCCTTTTAAAAACTCTAAAGATTCAATATTGACGACATCTTTTGGAGCACTAATCCCTCGGTTGACACTCAAACCGTTACGGATCATAGAGGCACCTAAATTGGGGTCGGTACTAAAACCACGGAAAGAGTAATTATCCCAAAAGCCGCCACCAAAACTATTTTGATGAAAAACTCCACTCACTAAAGTTAATGCGTCATCAATCCGTTGAACGTCTTGTTGTTCCATTATTTGTTTAGAAAGATAAGCACGGTTAAAAGGGACATCTAAAACATCGTGAGTAAATTTAGTCGCCGAGCTATTTTGGCTCACATCTTCTCGGGTGCTTTCCGCCTGAACACGTATGGTCTCAAGTACCGTTGATGTTTCTTCTCCCCAAGTGAGTGTTGATATAAAAGAAAGACCCAACGAAGACAACAATCCTAATTTGTGTCGCATAAATCATCAGCCATAAAAGACAAAAGGAAATAAATGTAATAATATAACGTTACATTATTTTATTGATTACCGCTATGCCTATAGAAAAAAATATTGAACGTTTACAGTCGATTGATGCATTGCGTGGTTTGGTTATCATCATTATGTTGCTTGACCATGTAAGGGAAACTTTCTATTTACATAAACAAGTTATCGATCCAATGGACGTAACAGTAACAGAACCGGCTTTATTTGGCAGTCGATTATTGGCACATATTTGCGCTCCGGTTTTTGTACTTTTAACCGGAATTTCCGCTTTTTTATTTCAATCAAAAAAACAAGATTTACAGCAAACGCGTGCTTTTCTATTAAAACGTGGCTTATTTTTGATTGTGCTAGAACTTACGCTTGTGAATTTTGCATGGACAGCGACTTTTCCACCTGAAGTCATTTATTTACAGGTGATTTGGGCGATTGGTATTAGCATGGTGGTGCTAGCGTGCTGTGTGAGTTTACCGTTACCAGTCATTGCGGGCGCAGGGTTGGTGATTGTTTTTGGGCACAATTTATTAGATTCAGTACACTTCTCACAAGGCGTCTTACAAAATATATGGTTCGTTTTACATGATCGTGGCTGGCTTGAGTTTGCGGGCATAAAACTGCGTACAAGCTATCCCGTTTTACCTTGGATTGGTGTGATTTTACTGGGCTATGCTTTAGGTCAGTTCTTTAGCTCAAAATATACTGCAAAGCAAAGAACCCGCGCTTTACTCAGTATTGGTTTAGCAAGTATCGGATTATTTGTTTTACTGCGTTTTATCAATGTCTATGGTGACCAGCCATGGCAACATTTTGAGTCATTACAACTAACGTTAATGAGCTTTTTTAACCTCACTAAGTATCCACCATCTTTATTATTTATTTTGCTAAATGTTGGAATTGGCTTGCTAGTGCTCGTTGCTTTTGAACGTATGCAGCAATACTCGTTTTTAAAGCCATTGGTCGTATTTGGTTCGGTGCCGATGTTCTTTTATTTATTGCACTTATATGTGTTGAAACTGATGTATGTTTTCGCACTCAGTGTCTGGGGAGCTAACTATGGAAATTATTTGTCGGTGGACCATGTGTGGATGCTGTGGCTAATTACGATTGCGCTGTCTTTTGCACTTTATCCAGCGGTTAAGTGGTTCTCGAAATTTAAACATCAAAACAAGCATATTTCGATTTTAAAATATTTTTAATTTCCAAAACGTGGGTAAAGCGAGTTCAATAATGCTCGCTTTACTTGCTTACATCTAAATACAGAGTTTCTTTCACTTCTTCCATGACGACATAACTGTGTGAAGACGCCGAAGCGGGGAGCTTTTTTAATAGATCTCCCAATAAACGGCGGTATGCGCTCATTTCTTTTAAACGTGCTTTTACAAGGTAGTCAAATTCGCCTGAAATGAGGTGACATTCGAGCACTTCAGGAATCTCAACCAAGTCTCTAGCCACTTGGTCAAATACATCACCAGATTTGGCAGATAACTTAATTTCTAAAAAGACCAGTAGGTTACGGTCTACGTAAGCTGGGTTTAGACGGGCGTAATAACCCATGATAATACCATCGCGCTCAAGGCGTTTTACACGCTCTGAACAGGGGGTGGTAGACAGGTTGACTCTCGATGCCAATTCACTAATCGCAATTCGTCCTTCGCGCTGCAAAATGTCCAGAATCATGCGATCTATACGATCTAAGGGGCGCATAGATATTTCCTCTTTTTTTAAAATTCTCGCGAGAAAAACATAAATTTACCTAGATTATACCCTGAAAAACAGTGAAATAAACTATTGAAGCAGAAATATACTAGTTAAATAAACTGGTGTGCGTGAGGGAATGGAAATGCGCGTAATTGTATTAGGTAGCGGCGTTATCGGAGTGGCAAGTGCCTATTATCTAGCTCAACAAGGAGCTGAGGTCACTGTTCTCGATCGTCAGGCAGGCCCTGCTGAAGAAACAAGCTTTGGTAATGCAGGTCAAATTTCGCCAGGGTATTCGACCCCTTGGGCAGCACCAGGAATTCCTTTTAAAGCTGTGAAATGGATGTTTCAACATCATGCACCGCTTGCGATTAATTTAGATGGCAGCATGTGGCAGTTACAGTGGATGGCTCAAATGCTGAAAAACTGTAATCCACAAAGTTATGCTGTGAACAAAGAACGTATGATGCGCGTGGCTGAATACAGCCGTGATTGTTTACGTGAGTTAAGAAAAGATACAGGTATTAACTACGAAAACCGCGCTAAAGGCACGTTACAGTTATTCCGTAAAGAAGCACAAATGGAAGCGGTTCAACGCGACATTAGCGTGCTACAAGAGTGCGGCGTAAGCTACGAATTATTAAATGGCAACGAACTTGGTCGTGTAGAACCAGCGTTGGCAAATGCACAAGATAAACTGGTTGGTGGTTTACACTTGCCAAATGACGAGACAGGTGACTGTTATTTATTTACCAATGCTTTAGCTCAAATTGCCAAAGAGTTGGGTGTTAACTTCCAGTTCAACCAAAACGTAGAAAAATTGATTGTAGAAGGCGATGAAATTAAGGGCGTTCAGGTCAATGGTAAGGTCTTAACTGCTGACCGTTATGTCCTAGCGTTTGGTAGCTATTCACGTGATTTCTTGAAACCACTCGATCTACAGTTACCTGTATATCCTGTGAAAGGTTACTCGTTGACGATTCCTATTGTTGACCCTGCTTTTGCTCCACAATCTACAGTGCTTGATGAAACCTACAAAATTGCGATTACTCGTTTCGATCAACGTATTCGCGTAGGTGGAATGGCAGAGCTAAGCGGTTTCAATTTAGGTTTAAATGAAGACCGCCGTGCAACCTTGCAAATGGTGACTCAGGACTTGTTCCCGGGCGGCGATATGGCACAGGCATCTTTCTGGACTGGTCTACGTCCAATGACTCCAGATAGTACCCCAATTATTGGCGCAACTCGCTTTAAAAATCTGTTCTTGAATACAGGTCACGGTACTTTAGGTTGGACCATGGCGTGTGGTTCAGGAAAATTAATTAGTGACATCGTATTGAATCATAAGACTGATATCAGTACCGATGGTCTTTCAATTCAGCGTTATTCACACGCGCATGCTGCATAACGGGCGTTAGGAATTAATTATGCCTCGTCCTATTACCGCAGTGATCCACCGTCAAGCCTTACAAAATAACTTAGCAGTGGTACGCAAGGCTATGCCAAACAGTAAGGTCTTTGCCGTTGTAAAAGCCAATGCTTATGGACATGGAATTGAACGTGTTTATGAAGCACTTAAAGCAGCAGATGGCTTTGCTTTACTTGATCTTGATGAAGCAAAACGAATTCGTGCTCTAGGTTGGACAGGTCCAATTTTGTTGCTCGAAGGGATTTTTTCTCCTCAAGACTTATTTGATTGTGTGCAGTATCAACTCAGTTTCACTATTCATAGTGAAGCGCAAATCGAGTGGGTAGAAAAGCATCCTTATCCAGCCCAATTTGATGTTTGCCTAAAAATGAACAGTGGTATGAACCGTCTTGGTTTTAAACCACAACACTATGTTCAGGCATGGGAACGTTTGAACAATTTAGCGAACGTATCCAAGATTACCCACATGATGCATTTTTCAGATGCAGATGGCGATCGTTTTGGCCAGAAGGGCATCGATTATCAAATCACTGCATTTGAAGAAATTATTAAAGATTTACCGGGTGAAAGGTCGGTAAGTAATAGTGCGGCAATTCTGCGTTATCAAGATCAGCTCAAATCAGACTATGCACGTAGCGGCATCATGCTCTATGGCAGCTCGCCAGACTACCCGACGCATAGTATTGCGGATTGGGGCTTACAACCGACCATGAGCTTACGCAGTGAAATTATTTCTGTTCAACATTTAGAACCGAATGAAAGCGTAGGTTATGGCTCAAACTTTGTCGCAGAGCAGCCCATGACGATTGGGATTGTCGCTTGCGGCTATGCCGATGGTTATCAGCGTATTTCACCAACAGGAACGCCTGTTTTAGTGGACTCTGTTCGCACTCGCACAATTGGCCGTGTCAGCATGGATATGTTGGCAGTCGATTTAACGGGCATTGACAGTGCCAAAGTTGGCAGTGAAGTCGTGCTCTGGGGCCAATCAAGTACAGGCGTCGTTTTACCTATTGATGATGTCGCAGTTTCATCCGGTACGGTGGGCTATGAGCTGATGTGTGCCGTCACCGCCCGTGTTCAATTTATTAATCAGGTATAAGGAAATCCGAATGTCAAATTCAGATATACAAAAGATTAACACTAACGAAGTCATGAGCGCCGTGACTGTTTTTAACAAAGTGGTTTATCTGTCAGGTCAAGTACCTAAAAATATCGAGCAAGACGTGGCAGGCCAAACTCGTGAAATTCTTGCAACGATTGATGAACTTTTGGCATTAGCCAATACCGACAAATCTCGCTTGCTCTCTGCACAGCTCTATTTGAAAAATCTTTCTGACTTTTCAACTGTAAATGCCATTTGGATTGACTGGTTAAAAGGGTGTGTTGCGCCATCGCGTGCCACAATTCAGGCCGATTTGGTTAATCCAGACTGGCTCATTGAAATTGCCGTGACGGCAGCACAAAAGTAATTCGTTTTTACTCCAAAAATGATGATGTATCTAACAGAAGGAAGATAGATACGGTTTATCCAGTCATTTTTTGGTGAACAGATTCAGTGACCTATGGCATACGGTTCGATTTTCGCCATAGGTTGCTGATCTTAACAAAGGAATTCAAAAAGGAATTTTAATATGACAACGGCTCGTCATTCAGATACAGACAATTCTCCTGATCATCTGCAACGAAAACTGTCTAACCGTCATTTACAACTGATTGCTATTGGCGGTGCAATTGGAACCGGCCTATTTATGGGTTCGGGCAAAACTATCTCCCTCGCAGGTCCTTCAATCCTTTTGATCTATATGATTATTGGAGGAATGTTCTTTTTCTTAATGCGTGCAATGGGTGAGTTGCTCCTTGCAAATCTGCATTACAAATCTTTTGTTGATATGGCTCATGACCTGATCGGTCCTTGGGCTGGTTATTATTTGGGCTGGACCTATTGGTTAGGTTGGGTGCTGGTCGGTATTGCGGACCTTTCAGCAGTCATTAACTATTTGTCCTTCTGGTTGCCAGATGGTGCAAGTTTCTCACCAATACAGCAGGCCATGATTAGTGCAGGCTGTGTATTGTTTGTGATGGGGCTTAACCTACTGACTGTACGCCTATTTGGTGAAATCGAATTCTGGTTTGCACTCATTAAGATTTTGGCAATTATTGGCCTGATCGGAGTGGGTGGCTATATGATTTTCAGTCATTTCCAAGCTCCACAAGGCGCTGTTGCAAGTTTTAGTAACGTTTGGTCGCATGGTGGTTTATTCCCGAAAGGTACAGACGGCTTTTTGGCAGGATTCCAGATTGCCGTATTTGCTTTTGTCGGGGTTGAATTGGTCGGCACAACAGCTGCTGAAACCAAAGATCCCCAAAAGAACTTACCGAAAGCAATTAACGCGATTCCGGTACGTATTATTTTGTTCTATGTGTTGGCACTTTTTATTGTGATGTCAGTAACCCCCTGGGACCACATTCGTGCAGACAAGAGTCCGTTTGTTGAGTTGTTCTTAAATGCGGGTATTCCTGTTTCTGCCATCATCATGAACTTGGTGGTTCTATCTTCAGTGATGTCTTCAATGAACAGCGGCGTGTTTTCAACCAGTCGTATGCTGTTCGGTTTATCAAAAGATGGTCAGGCACCGGGAGCATTTGGTCGTTTATCAAAACGCGCAGTCCCTTCAAATGGTTTGATTTTCTCTTGTACGTTTATCATGGGCGGGGCGGTACTTCAGTACTTTGTTCCAAACACCATGGAAGCATTTACTTTGGCAAGTTCACTCTGTGTGATTCTATTCATTAGTGTCTGGAGTCTCATTATGGTGTGCTATTTGCGCTACCGTAAATTACGTCCTGAATTACATGAAAAATCAACCTTCAAAATGCCGGGTGGCGTTTGGATGAGTTATGTTGTTTTGGCATTTATGCTTTTCACTTTAGTCATCTTGGCGCTAGAACCAGATACTTTAAAGGCTTTATATGTCAGTCCAGTATGGTTGGTTATTTTAGGCGTCACATATCATGTGCTCTATAAACCACGCATGAAAAAGCTAGGACATGAACTCGTCAACGATCATTAAGTCTTATTAAAAAGCCAATCCATCATGATTGGCTTTTTTTATTTTTATTGGATTTTTTATCGGAATAATATTGTTTATTTTTGGATCAATAGAGCAATTTGGAGGGGGTGGCACAAGTACATCTAGCAGGATCACATGCTACACTTCGGCTAATCTGGAGTACCCAGATCGATTAATTAAAATTGCCGTGAAGGCAGTACATAAATAATGTCACTTAAAAAAATCAGGACAAACGATTTATCAATTAAGGAAAAAATATACTTGAACATCTTGTCCTGAGGTATAGACTCAGCAACCCACGATATACGGTTCGTTTTTCTCCCTATAGGTTGCTGATTTTAATTAAGCAAAATATAAAAAGGACTTCTAATATGACAATGGTTCATCATTCTGATGAGGCAAGCTCCCCTGATCATTTACAACGGAAATTAAATAATCGCCATCTACAAATGATTGCAATTGGCGGTGCAATTGGAACCGGCTTATTTATGGGCTCGGGCAAAACCATCTCCCTCGCAGGTCCTTCAATCCTCGTTATCTACATGATAATTGGTGGTATGTTCTTTTTTCTGATGCGTGCATTGGGTGAACTACTGCTTGCCAACTTACATTACAAATCATTTGTCGATATGGCTTATGATTTGATCGGACCATGGGCTGGCTATTATATAGGCTGGACTTATTGGTTAGGCTGGGTACTGGTCGGTATTGCTGATTTGTCTGCGGTCATTAACTATTTAAGTTTCTGGCTGCCCGAAGGCGCCAGTTTCTCACCCATGCAACAAGCCATGATTAGTTCAGGCTGTGTACTATTCATTTTAGGGCTTAACCTTCTTACCGTTAAGCTATTTGGTGAAGTTGAATTCTGGTTTGCGCTGATTAAGATTTTGGCGATTATTGGCTTGATTGGAGTGGGCGGTTACATGATCCTCACTCATTTCCAAGCTCCTCACGGTGATGTTGTGAGCATCAGTAATGTCTGGTCTCATGGCGGTATCTTTCCAAAAGGTGTAAGCGGATTTTTGGCAGGTTTTCAGATTGCCGTGTTTGCCTTCATTGGCGTTGAACTGATTGGTACTACTGCTGCTGAAACGAAAGATCCGCAAACGAATCTGCCAAAAGCGATTAATGCGATTCCGGTACGTATTATCCTGTTCTATGTGTTGGCGCTCTTTGTCGTAATGTCAGTGACACCTTGGAATCATATCCGTGCAGATAAAAGCCCGTTTGTTGAGTTGTTCTTAAATGCGGGTATTCCTGTTTCAGCCATCATTATGAACTTGGTAGTACTGTCTTCGGTGATGTCTTCAATGAACAGCGGCGTGTTTTCAACCAGTCGTATGCTGTTCGGTTTGTCGCAAGATGGTCAGGCACCAAGTGCCTTGGGACGTTTATCAAAACGTGCAGTGCCATCAAATGGTTTAATCTTCTCATGTATTTTCATTATGGGCGGGGCAGTGCTTCAGTACTTTGTTCCAAACACCATGGAAGCATTTACTCTGGCAAGTTCACTCTGTGTCATTTTATTTATTAGCGTCTGGATTTTGATCATGGCGTGCTATTTACGTTATCGTAAAACGCGTCCTGAGCTTCATGCAGCATCAACCTTTAAAATGCCGGGTGGTGTGCTAATGGCGTATGCTGTGATTGCATTCTTCTTGTTTACTTTGGTGATTTTGGCACTCGAGCCAGATACATTAAAAGCGGTATATGTGAGTCCACTATGGTTAGTGGTTTTAAGCGTAACTTATTTTGTGTTCTATAAGCCACGTATAAGAAAATTGGGTCAAGAAACTTTTGATTAATGATTCATAGTTTCAAAAAAGCCAATCATCAGTGATTGGCTTTTTTATTTGATATTTAATCAACTAACAAATGTTGGTATTTATCGGCTTGTTTGCGTAAATAATCCCAAACTAACTTAATGCATGGTTCATGTTGTAAATCAACAGAGGTCAGCATCCAAAACGTGTGGGTAAAGCGGACTTGTTCAGCTAAAACGGTTTCAAGCTCAGATTTATCCTCTGCTAGAAATTTGGGTAATATGGCTAAACCTACACCTGCACTTTCCGAGTGATTCTTTTTTCATGCGCGGGCCTACTCATTGGCATACTCGATAGTGGCTAGGTAATTGAACACTTTGTTCATAGGTGAACAGAGCTAGTGCAAAAACCTAGTTACCACAGAACTAAGTATCATCTTCCAGACGGGTAATGCCCTCATCAAGCGTTTTGCCCCCATTCACTCTACAACATCCTACCTAGATAAGTGAGTACGGGAATATTTATTAATTTAAAATAACATGTGTTGCGATAATTATTGGAAGCTGATAGATTTATCATAACAACTGTTTTTTTAAAGGATAATGTTATGCATGTTCTTGCAATAGGAGGTGCAGGCGTAATGGGGCGCGCTGCGCTGTATGCAGTACGAGATTTTCCCGAAGTTGACCAAATTACGATTGCTGATATTAACTTATCAGCAGCAAACTCAGCGGCAAAAGACATCGGTACTAAAGCCGTTCCCATGAAACTAGACATCATGGACGAGGAAGCCTTGGCTCGTGCTATAGGCACTGCCGATGTAGTGCTTAACACGTCAGGTCCTTTTTTCCGGTTTGGTCTCCATGTGCTTAAGGCGACAATTGCGGCCGGCCGTCCATATTTTGATATTTGTGACGATGCTGAGCCCACACTGGACATGCTCAAGCTCGACCATCAGGCACGTGAAAGTGGTACTGTCGCCGTAGTTGGAATTGGGGCTAGTCCAGGGATAACTAACTTGTTGGCTGTCAAGGCATATAGAGAGCTTGATTCTGTCGACCGTCTGATCACTGGCTGGAACGTCGACGGTAAGATTGCTGAGGAAGAATTTAAACAGAAAAAGGAGCAAACTCCTGCTGCTTTTGTGCATTGGCTAGAACAGTTAACTGGTAGTATTCCTGTTTTTTCGCATGGTAAGCCACAGTATCGAAAACCGCTTGAACCTGTGCTAGTGAACTATCCTGGTCTTGGGAAACGAAAACTGTATCGTGTTGGCCACCCTGAGGCGATAACACTCGGATATAACTTCACCGAACTTACCGAAGCACCAAACCTTATGGTGTTGGGTACAGAAGTACGTATTTTTTTAGAGTCTCTGGCCAAAAAAGTGGACAAGGGTGAACTAACTGTTGATGAGGCTGCTGATTGTCTTGCACAGCAACGTGTTGCTGGAATAATCAGCCTAGGAGGGTTTTTACGCATTTTTCTTGGCAAGCTACAGCGTCAGATAGATTTACCTGAGGCATTTGCCTTGGCTGAAGGGCATAAGAACGGTAAACCCTCTACTGTGGCGTGTGCAGTAATGTCTCTTCCTACTTTCGATTTGGGGGCTTGTACAGGTATACCAATGGCAGTGGCTTTGCGCCTTTATCTAGATAAAAAAATCAGTCAACCGGGTGTTCATGCTCCAGAAACCATTATTGATCCCGATGACTTTTTTAAGGCCTTTCTGCCTTATTGTCGAGTACCTTTTATACCGACTTCTATTGAAGAGTTGTTAGAGGTTCGGCGAAGCTAGAACGGAGATTGTGTCATACAAGTGAAACACAAAACAGATGCAATTTGACCTCGAAGGAGAGGAGAACAGTGAATAACTGAAGGGTGAAGGGTTATACACGTTTTTCATATGTTTCCTTTTTCATCGCGGTGTCTTCTCAATGAATTTCATGGCTTGTCCTATTTTTGCTAGGAAAAGGGCAAGCGATTCCTATACTACAGCTATCACATCAACTAAGGTTGATGCCCGACAAGCCCTAGAAAGTTTTTCTATCTACTATAAAATTTCGTCGTAAATCCATATTACTATTCAATTTTTTAAACTATTAACAATAGATAGATACCGATATTTAATTTTAAAAACAGTTGTTGTGATAATTAAAAATAAATGATAGGTTGATCAAACAATAAGCGGTTGGAAAGGCCTTATCCTAATTCTTGCCCTCAATTAAGCCAATTGCTATTCAAAAAGATCATGACGATGCAAATAATGGAGAGCGCAATGTCCAAATCACTTAATCCTAACTCAGAAGCTGCTTCAGTAGATGTCGTTATCGTTGGTGCCGGTTTTGCTGGTTTGAGCGCAGCAGAGCGACTAGTGTCCCTAGGAAAATCTGTCTTGGTTGTAGAAGGTCGTGATCGTGTCGGTGGTCGTTCCTTCTCCGGCGAAGTTGCAGGCGTCAAAGTCGACCTTGGCGCCACATGGGTATCACCAAAACACACAGCGATTAATGATCTTGCCAAGAGAATGGGATGCACCACAACCAGCCAGTTTAACGAAGGCAAAAACCTTCTGTGGATGAAAGGGTGCCGCCATACTTACAAAGGTTCAGTTCCTAAAGCCTCGCTTTTGACCATACTCGATACAGCTAGGATTTTGAAGGCCGTGGAGAAACTGATCGCCAAAATTGACGTCGATGCACCCTGGAATACCCCTGGTGCTGACCAGCTTGATTCGATTTCTTTTGGCGAGTGGCTCGACAAGAAGCATGCACTAAGTGGCACCCGAGCAATGATGGCCGTTATTAGCAAAGTTCAATGGGGCTGTAGTCCAGGGGATGTTTCTCTATTGCACGCATTACGCTATATCCGCGCAGCAGGTAGCATTGACCATATGTTGGACGTTGAAGGTGGGCAACAACAAGATCGGATAACTGAAACCACTCAAGAGATCGCCTTACGCCTTGCTTCTCACCTCGGTGACAGAGTGATTGTTGATACTCCTGTTCGACGAATCAGCCAAGATGACAATGGAGTAACGGTCTTTACAGACACTAAAGTGATTAACGCCAAATATGCCATTGTTACCACTGCCCCCGCTCATCGTGCCAATATTGAGTTTGAGCCAATGCTACCTAACAAAGCCGTAGGCTTAACAAAGTCTTGGCATATGGGTGTGCTCAGTAAGGCTTTTATCGCCTATGAAAAGCCTTTCTGGCGTGCTAATGATTTATCAGGAGAAGGGGTCACGGATACCGGAACAGTATTTATCACATTTGATGTTTCGCCTGACAACAACGGACCTGGCATTCTAATGGCCTTCTGTGATCCAAGAGTGTTTGACCGATTCAGTCCCGAGATTCGACGCAACCGAGTAATCCAGCAACTTAACGACCTATATGGTCCTGAAGCTTGTAATCCCATTGATTATGTTGATCATTGCTGGGGTGAAGAGTCATTCGCACCAGGTGGTCCCAATCCTGCGGTAGCTCCCTACGCAACAGTGACCCATGGTAGTGCTCTTATCGAACCTCATATGAGAATCTATTGGGCAGGAACGGAAACCGCTGGCGAATGGGCCGGCACTATGAATGGCGCGGTACTAACCGGCCAACGCACTGCAGAGCGAGTCGCTTCATTGATTTCTGGAACCGCTGGTTAAAAGCGAGTGAGAACTTATCAATACCGCCTCATTAGACTAATCTGGCCATATGGATATAAATATGGCCAGCTAGATCTCAAGTCTGAAGGTAGTATTCATCAGTGTTTGGACGGTTTCATCCAAGCTAGTGAAAGCTGGATAAAATTGTCCTGCCATCAACCCCGACTCATTGATGGCAATTTACAGAAAACACTCTTCAATCTGAATTTTTCTTATTGAAAATAATGACGAAATAGTTATGGAAAACACCAAAATCCTTATTTTCCTAGCCGCTGATTTTTTTACTTATACTGACTGCTGCGGTTTATGGCTGGAAGTTTTTCAAAAAGAAAAACACTCTCCTTGGGCTTGAATGCTGGGTTGTTGCAATCTCTACTATTTACGACTTCTTCCACATCCCTGATGACGATGAATAACATACAATTTTCTATATTGCAGCTCTTTCAACTTGGGCTCTGATTGTGGTGGTCTTGTACTACGCTTACTGTGCTTGAACGCTCTAAATACACAAACAGACTGTACTAATAAGGCTAATTATCAAGTGTTAAGAGCTTGTGATTCTAGAATGATTAACAACTCAGGAGAGCAGGATATTTTTTACTAAGATTTTATGGGATGGTTTGCTTGATCATGCCATCCTAAGTAGTCAGCCTATCCGCAAAAATTACTGAAAGTAACTGATCAATTAAGACGTTGGCGAGGGTTCAACAGATCAACTATTAGTTCAGCTTTCAACTTTGCTTATTCCATGCTGCTTTTTAAAAAATAGGCTTATTGTTGTTTATATGGGCTTATTAAAGTGATCACTGCATCAAGCAATGCCTGACCTTGTTTACCAGAAAAACGCTGCGGTTCTAAAGGCAGCATCAGCATCCAACCATCACTAATAGCAGAGATCTGATCAGCAAGAATCTCAGCAGGAATATCATCTCTGATTACTCCAGTCTCTTGACCTTTTTCAAGCCTAGATGCCAATACTTTTTTAAATTGGGAATAACGCTTGCGAATAATAGTGGAGAACGCTGACTCATGTCTAGCATGGGCAAAGAGCTGAAATAGCGCCGACCACAACTCAGGATTATCCGCTTTAGACCTATCAAGCCAGCCCTGAAGCATGCCAAATATATCTGTGCTATGCTCTCCAGCATCCAATAGGATATCAAATTCATCAAATAGGCACTTCGTCACCTCTACGACCATTTCTTCTTTATTCGCAAAATTATAAGTTACAGCCCCTGTTGTACAGCCAGCATGCTGAGCCACCTTTCGAATGGAGGTACCAGCATAACCTTCGCTAGCTATGACAGATATGGCTGATTTGAGTAGCTCGGCTCGTTTTGCCTCCCTATCTTCTACAGGTCTTCCTCTACGAGTCATTTTTGCAGAAGTAGAAACTTTTTTAGAACGAGACGGTGAATCCTTCATAAAATCTGGCAACTCATCATTTGACTATTATAAAAAAACAACTGTTATTATAGACTAACAGTCACTTAAAGATACGCACTATCGATTTGGCAGAAATCAAGTATCTATAGCTCAGACCACTGTAAACCGTGACAGTAATTTCTGACATACTATAAAAAGTATACATTACGTCGATACGATTTAGACAAATCAATCCTAAGCGGTGATAAACCTACACTCAGTAAGCACTATCATCTAGACCAAACTTTGCGCCTACTTGAAGAGATTTGTGTTGTGCGAGCAGCCCATTTGCTCAAATGTTTTAAAAAACTTTCTAATAGGTATTTAAATCTTTAATCAACTAACAAATGTTGGTATTTATCGGCTTGTTTGCGTAAATAATCCCAAACTAACTTAATGCGCGGTTCATGCTGTAAATCAACAAAGGTCAGCATCCAAAACGTATGGGTAAAGCGAACTTGCTGTTCTAATACTTCTTCGAGTTCAGGCTTATCATCTGCTAAAAACTTGGGCAAAATCGCAAGCCCTGCACCAGCACTCACCGCAATTTGTTGGGCCAAAATACTGCTGCTACGGAAGTTGGCATTCAACTTTAAAGGTAAACGTTCTAGACAGTACAACTCAGGGCTATACACCAGATCATCAATATAGTTCACAAAGCGATGTTGGGTTAAATCTTCTAAACCGCGAATAGGTGGGTTCTGAGCCAGATAATTTTGGCTACCATAAATTTTTAAACAATAGTCTGATAACCGCGTAATGATATATGGCCCAGAAGTGGGACGGTCAATTGACACCACAATATCTGCTTCACGGTGTGAGAGCTTAATCATTTTAGGTACAGGAATCAGGTCGATGGTGAGTAATGGATATTGAATAGAGAACTCAGCCAATAACCGAGCTAAAAATGCAGTACCAAAACCTTCCGGTGTGCCAATTCGCACACGACCTTGCAAGGGTTGATGCGGTTTCTCAATTTGTAAGAAAGCTTGTTCCATTTGCTCAACTCGAGGAACAAGTGCCATCCCTTCGAGTGTTAGCTCATAACCCGTCGCTTCACGTTTAAACAACGTTGTACCCAAAGCAAGTTCTAGTGCCTGAATCCGTCTAGCCACCGTACTGTGCTCGACACCAATAATCCGCGCAGCATTGGTTAGGGTTTTAGTCCGAGCTAAAACCAGAAAAAAATGTAGATGATCCCAATCCACTTTCATTTTTGTTGTCATCCTTGTGCATATTTGCACAACAATCGTGCATGAATTTCCGTTGGTGGTCAAAGTTTTCTTTGCTAGTCTCAATTGAAACTGGAATAAAGAAAATACGATTAAAAAGTATTTTCTAATAATTGAACACAATAAAAATATGGCCTACGGAGAGGTTATGAACACAATCCAAAAAATCGAATTGGAAACCGCTAAATTACTCATTAATGGAAATTTTATTGAATCTGAAACGCAGGAATGGCAAGACATTGTTAACCCTGCAACTCAGGAAGTGATTGGTCGTGTACCATTTGCAACGGTTAAAGAAGTTGACGCTGCTATTCAAGCTGCACAGGATGCTTTTGCTTCTTGGCGTCAAACCCCAATTCAGACACGTATGCGCATCATGCTTAAGTTACAAGACTTGATCCGTGCCAACATGAAAGAAATTGCACAAGTACTGACTGCTGAACAGGGCAAAACCTTGGCAGATGCTGAGGGTGATATTCAACGTGGTTTAGAAGTGGTTGAACATGCTTGTTCGATCGGCACCTTACAAATGGGTGAATATGTTGAAGGTGTCGCGCGTGGTGTAGACACGTATACTTTGCAACAACCTTTGGGTGTCTGTGCGGGTATTACGCCGTTTAATTTCCCTGCCATGATTCCGCTTTGGATGTTCCCAATGGCAATTGTGTGCGGCAATACGTTTGTTTTAAAACCATCAGAACAAGACCCGTTATCAACAATGATGCTGGTTGAACTTGCGATTCAAGCAGGTATTCCAGCGGGCGTACTCAACGTTGTGCATGGCGGCAAAGAAGTGGTTGATCGTTTGTGTACACATAAAGACATTAAAGCGATTTCATTTGTAGGTTCAACTGCGGTTGGCACACATGTTTATAACCTTGCAGGAGAACATGGTAAACGCGTGCAGTCGATGATGGGTGCAAAAAACCATGTTGTGGTCATGCCTGATGCCAATAAAGAGCAAACTTTAAATGCTCTAGTCGGCGCAGCGTTTGGTGCAGCAGGGCAACGTTGTATGGCATTGTCTGTTGCAGTCATGGTTGGCGACAGCAAACAGTGGATTCAAGAGTTAGTTGAAAAAGCTAAAACTTTAAAAGTAAACGCAGGCCATGAACCAAATACTGACATTGGCCCAGTCATTTCAAAACGTGCTAAAGCGCGAGTGCTTGACTTAATTAATAGCGGTGTTGAGCAAGGGGCAGAGTTGCTGCTCGATGGTCGTGATGTTCAAGTACAAAGTTATGAGTCAGGTAACTTCGTGGGTGCAACGATTTTTAGTGGCGTAAATACCGACATGCGTATTTATAAAGAAGAAATCTTTGGTCCAGTTCTTTCAATTATTTGTGTAGACACACTTGATGAAGCCATTGCGCTTATCAATGCCAATCCATTTGGTAACGGTGTAGGTCTATTTACACAAAGCGGTGCGATTGCACGTACTTTCCAAAACTTAATTGATATTGGTCAAGTCGGCATCAACATTCCAATTCCTGTGCCAGTGCCTTTCTTTAGTTTTACGGGTTCAAGAGGTTCGAAACTGGGTGATTTGGGACCATACGGCAAACAAGCTGTGCAGTTCTATACTCAGACCAAAACCATTACCAGTCGCTGGTTTGAAGATAGCCATGAAGTTGGCGGTGTAAATACAACTATTAGTTTACGTTAAGGGGATCACGGATGAATATCGCCTTTATCGGTCTAGGTAATATGGGCGGCAGAATGGCCCAAAACCTACTCAAAGCCGGAATCAAAGTTTATGGTTATGACCTCAGTGAAGTCGCGATTCAGCACTTCGCCGAGGCAGGTGGTGTGGTATGTGACAGCCCGCAGGCAGCAGCAAAACAAGCTGATGTGGTCATTAGTATGTTGCCTGCGGCAAAGCACGTTAAAGAAGTTTACTTGGGTGAAAATGGTGTATTGGAAGTGCTAAAAGCAGGTAGCTTATGCATTGATAGCAGTACCATTGACCCGCAGACTATTAAAGACATTGCCGCTGTTGCGCAAAGCAAAAATATTAAAATCTGTGATGCACCCGTCTCTGGTGGAACCATTGGTGCTCAAGCAGGAACTTTAACCTTTATGGTGGGTGCCGATGATCAAACCTTTAACGAAGTAAAACCTGTGCTTAGCCACATGGGCAAAAACATAGTTCATTGTGGTGATGTCGGTGCAGGCCAAATTGCCAAAATCTGCAATAACCTGATTTTGGGTATTTCAATGGCTGCGGTGGCCGAAGGTATGGCACTTGGTGTGAAACTCGGCATCGACCCCCAAGCATTGGCCGGCGTCATTAACACCTCAAGCGGTCGTTGCTGGAGCTCGGATGTATGTAACCCGTGGCCGCATATTAATGAAAATGCACCAGCATCTCGAGGTTACCAAGATGGCTTTGCGACTCAGCTGATGCTGAAAGATTTAGGACTCGCGGTTGAAGCCGCAGGCCAAGTTAAACAGCCAGTTGTATTGGGTGGTATGGTACAGCAGCTTTATCAGCAAATGTGTATGCGCGGTAATGCCAATCTTGATTTTTCGAGCATTATTCAGCAATACCTGCCCCAAGAGGCATAACGGTAAAGCCAAAGGATGGCTTTAAACAAATTAAACCCTGTCGTGAATAACAACAAATCCGGACTGAGGGAAAAGATATGATGGATTATCAAAATGCTGCACAGGCTTTCGATTTGGAAAGTACTGCAAAAAAAATGTTATCAGGTTCACTTGATGCCTTAAACGCTTGTTATGAATGCTGTGATCGACACGCAGATGGCGACAAAATTGCGCTGTATTGGCAAGGAAAAGACGGACGAAAAGAGCAATATACCTTCCGTGAACTAAAAGAATGGTCGAGTCAATTTGCCAACTTTTTAAAATCACAAGGTGTAAAAGCAGGCGACCGTATTTCAGGGCTATTACCAAGAACACCTGAACTGATCGTGACTATTTTTGCGGCTTGGCGAATTGGTGCAGTCTATCAACCACTATTTACTGCATTTGGCCCAAAAGCGATTGAGCACCGTATTCAGCTTGCACAAAGTAAGCTGGTGGTGACCGACATGGGCAACCGTAGCAAGCTTGATGAAATTGAAAATTGCCCTGCAATTGTGACGGTGGCCGATGCACCAGGTACTCCGCTCAAA
Source organism: Acinetobacter lactucae (assembly GCF_001605885.1). Classification (GTDB taxonomy): domain Bacteria; phylum Pseudomonadota; class Gammaproteobacteria; order Pseudomonadales; family Moraxellaceae; genus Acinetobacter; species Acinetobacter lactucae. The sequence goes on from NZ_LRPE01000010.1 coordinate 113,788, forward strand.
GCAGGTGATTTTAATTTCTGGAATGAAGTGAAGCAGCAGTCCGATCAATGTGATTTGGTTATGCGTAGCATCCAAGATCCTTTCTTGCTCATGTTTACTTCAGGTACTACAGGTCCTGCTAAACCATTGGAAGTGCCTTTAAAAGCACTGATTGCCTTTGGTCGATATATGCAAGATGCCATTGGTTTAACCGAAGAAGACTCGTTTTGGAATATTGCCGATCCGGGTTGGGCTTATGGTCTGTACTATGCGATTACTGGGCCGTTATTCTTGGGTCACGCTACCTTGTTCTATGAAGGTGGTTTCAGCACAGATAGTTTATGCCAAATTGTGAAAGATTATAAAATTAACAACTTGGCAGGTGCACCAACGGCTTATCGCATGATGATGGCAGCTGACCCAGCACAAATGGCGCCGTTAAAAGGTCAGTTCCGTGTGGTGAGTAGTGCAGGCGAGCCACTCAACCCAGAAGTAATTCGCTGGTTTAAACAAGTGCTTGATGCTCCGATTTATGACCACTATGGGCAAACTGAAGTCGGCATGGTGGTGTGTAATCATCATGGTTTAAAACATGAAATTCATGCCGGTTCAGCAGGTTTCCCAAGTCCGGGCTATCGCGTTGCGATTGTCAATGAACAAGGTGAAGAACTTCCAGCCGACACCCCAGGAATTTTAGCAGTCGATATTAGCCAGTCTCCAATGATGTGGTTCGGCGGCTATAAAGAAAGCCGTAAATCACCTTTCGTTGGTCATTACTATTTAACTGGCGACACTGCCGAGCTTCATGCCGATGGCAGCATGAGCTTTGTGGGTCGTAGTGATGATGTAATCACCACATCGGGCTATCGTATTGGGCCTTTCGATGTAGAAAGTGCATTACTCGAGCATGAAGCGGTGGTTGAAGCAGCAGTGATTGGAGTGCCTGACCCAGACCGTACAGAAATCGTTAAAGCATTCGTGATTTTAGCCGCAGATTCTCAACCTTCTGAGACACTTGCTGAACAACTCAGTCAGTTTGTAAAAAAACGACTTTCTGCACATGCTTACCCACGTTTAGTTGAATTTGTGAGTGAATTACCTAAAACTCCAAGTGGCAAAATTCAGCGCTTTTTATTGCGTAATCAAGAAATTGCTAAACAACAAGCTAAAGCAGGGTAAAGGAAATAATAATGCAATTTACCGAAGAACAATTACTTATTCGTGATATGGCGAAAAGTTTCGCCCAAGAACAAATCAAACCCAATGCCAGTGATTGGGACCGAGACGGAACATTCCCGAAAGACACCTTGGCTCAAATGGGTCAACTCGGTTTTATGGGTATGCTTGTGTCAGAGCAATGGGGTGGTTCTGACACGGGTAACTTAGCCTATGTACTGGCGCTTGAAGAAGTTGCCGCAGCCGATGGTGCAACCTCGACCATCATGAGCGTACACAACTCGGTTGGCTGTGTACCTATTTTAAAATTTGGTACCGATGAGCAAAAAGAGCGCTTTTTAAAGCCTTTGGCACAAGGTGAAATGATCGGTGCTTTTGCTTTAACTGAACCACATACTGGCTCAGATGCGGGAGCTATTAAAACCCGTGCAGTAAAAGATGGCGATGACTACATTTTAAATGGTGCCAAGCAATTTATTACCTCTGGTGATAATGCCGGTGTCATTATTGTATTTGCAGTGACCGATCCAAGTGCAGGCAAAAAGGGTATTAGCGCATTTTTAGTCCCACGCGAGACACTGGGTTATGAAGTGATTCGTGTTGAAGAAAAACTGGGTCTGCATGCTTCAGATACGTGTCAGATTGCTCTGACAGATGTACGCATCCATAAAAGTCTCATGCTAGGTAAAGAAGGCGAAGGCTTGAAAATCGCACTTGCCAATTTAGAAGGTGGACGTATTGGTATTGCTGCACAAGCAGTTGGTTTAGCACGTGCGGCGCTCGAAGAAGCAACCCGTTATGCCAAAGAGCGTATTACTTTTGGAAAACCAATTTTTGAGCATCAAACCATCGCGTTTCGCCTTGCTAGTATGGCAACTGAAATTGAAGCAGCGAGACAACTGGTTCACTACGCTGCGCGTTTAAAAGAAGCAGGTCAACCGTGTTTGAATGAAGCTTCAATGGCCAAGCTATTTGCTTCAGAAATGACTGAGCGAGTGTGCTCGAGCGCGCTACAAGTGTTTGGTGGCTATGGCTACCTGAGAGACTTCCCAATTGAGCGTATCTATCGTGATGCCCGTATTTGCCAAATTTACGAAGGCACCAGTGATATTCAACGTTTAGTCATCGCACGTAGTCTATAAAATCAGAACAAGGAATAAATAATGCAGTGGCAAAGTATTTTATTAGAAAAGCGTAATGGGGTTGGACTGATTACATTAAATCGCCCTCAAGCGCTCAATGCTTTAAACAGCGAATTAATTAGTGAAATTAATCAGGCATTAGATCAGCTCGAAAAAGACCGCGAAATTGGTTGTATGGTATTGGCAGGTTCGGAAAAAGCTTTTGCCGCAGGTGCAGACATTAAAGAAATGGCTGATTTAGCATTTCCTGATATTTACTTTGATGATTTTTTTCATCTTGCAGACCGTATCGCACAGCGCCGTAAACCTCTAATTGCTGCTGTCAGTGGCTATGCGTTAGGTGGCGGCTGTGAATTGGCACTCATGTGTGACTTTATCTATTGTGCTGATAACGCCAAGTTTGGTTTGCCTGAAGTGACTTTAGGCGTGATCCCGGGTATTGGTGGCACACAACGCTTAACTCATGCAATTGGTAAAGCCAAAGCAATGGAAATGTGTTTTACCGCTCGTCAAATGGGTGCTGTAGAAGCAGAGCAAAGTGGTTTGGTTGCACGTGTGTTTACTAAAGAAGAATTACTTGAACAAACTTTGCAAGCTGCAGAAAAAATTGCAGCACGATCTTTAACTGCAAACATGATGCTTAAAGAAACGATTAACCGAGCTTTTGAGGTGAATCTCACCGAAGGCCTACGTTTTGAAAGACGTATGTTCCATTCAATATTTGCAACATCTGACCAAAAAGAAGGAATGCAGGCTTTTGTTGAAAAACGAAAGGCGAATTTTAAAAATCAATAAGAGATCAATAAAATGAATACAGAAAATCACTTAATGATTGAGCAACAAGGTAAGTTGGGCGTGATTACCTTAGACCGTGTGACTCATCTCAATGCACTGTCGCTAGATATGATTAAAAGTATTGGTGCCCAATTAGAACTTTGGCGAAATGATGCGGATGTTCAGGCAATCTTAATCAAATCAAATAGCCCAAAAGCCTTTTGTGCAGGTGGAGATATTCGCTATCTCTACGACAGCTATAAAAATGGCACAGCCGATTATAAAGGCTACTTTAGCGCCGAATATAAAATGCTAAATACACTGCGTGAATATACAAAGCCAATCATCGTTGTACTTGATGGCTATGTCTTAGGTGGTGGTTTTGGTTTGGCTCAGGCGTGTCACATTGTGGTGAGCAGTGAAAAATCCAGATTTGCCATGCCTGAAACAGCGATTGGTTTTTTCCCAGACGTCGGGGCAACTCATTTCTTGTCTCGCCTTGATGATATTGGTGTTTATATGGCAATTACGGGAGAGCAGATTAGCAGTAGCGATGCGCTCTACCTTGATTTAATTGACTACCATGTGCCAAGCGAGCAGTTACAAGCTTTACAGGATGCTCTTGTTGAAGCACCAAGTTTAAGCAAAGAGGGAATTGAACACATCATTACCCGATTTATTACTCGCCCTGCTGAAAGTGAATTAAAACAATTGGCGGAAGGTATTCGTAAACACTTCGGATATCAGCATTTAGATGAAATCGAGCAAAGTCTTGAAAATGAACAAGATGAAAGCTTAAAGACTTGGGCAAGCAAGATGCTTAGCATTTTGCAGCAGCGCTCATTTATTGCTAAACAAACCAGTTTAAAACTGCAACATTTGGGTCGAGGACTTTCTTTACCACAGTGTATGCAGCTTGAACGTGATTTACAGGATATCTGGTTTGAGCATGGTGACTTTATTGAGGGTGTTCGTGCTCTCATTGTCGATAAAGACAAACAACCACAGTGGCAAGGACGTAATTCGAAATTTGAGCCAATTTTAGAAAAATTGAGCTAAGCCGTATTACGTAATCCTAAAAAGCTTAAGGAGATAAAGCGAGACCTGAAAATGCTTATGGTCAGGGTTGGTCATAAGCATAAAAAAGATAAAACAAGAAAATCTAAAAAGGACATTACGATGCAATCAATACATGGAAACGGTTCAAATACTAAAAAGTCGTCACATCGATTAGCAGGCATCTCTAGCATGGTCGGCACTACCATTGAGTGGTATGACTTTTTTATTTACGGTGCGGCAGCAGCGCTCATTTTTAATAAGCTATTTTTCCCAAATCTGGATGCACTTACCGGCGTACTTGCTGCATTTGCAACTTACGCCGTCGGGTTTATTGGAAGACCGTTAGGCGGCTTAGTCTTTGGTCACTTTGGTGACAAGATTGGCCGTAAATCGATGTTGCTGCTGACCTTGATGCTCATGGGCATCCCAACTGTACTGATTGGCTTATTACCGACTTACGAATCAATTGGTTATTGGGCTGCGATTGGTTTGGTTGTCTTGCGATTCATTCAAGGTATGGCAATGGGTGGTGAATGGGGTGGTGCCGTACTGATGGCCGTTGAACATGCACCCGAAGGCGGTAAAGGGTTCTGGGGAAGCCTGCCTCAAGCTAGTACAGGTGGTGGTTTAATGCTAGCCTCAATCGCGTTGGGTCTGGTGTCGTTATTACCTGAAGAAGCACTGTTTAGTTGGGGTTGGCGTTTACCATTTCTTGCTAGCATTATTTTACTGGCAGTGGGTTGGTATATTCGTGTGAAAGTGCCTGAGTCACCAGATTTTGAAAAAGTAAAACAGCAGTCTGAAGAAGTCAAAGTTCCTGCTTTACAGGTTTTTAAAAACCATCCAAAGCAACTCATCACCATTATTTTGGCTCGCGCAGCCGAGAACGCATGGTTCTATATTGCCTCAACATTTACATTAGCTTATACCACTGCACAACTTGGAATCCCACGCCAAGACATTTTATTTGCCACCATTTGCGGTGCAGCCGTCATTTTATTTATGACGCCGTTATGTGGACATTTGTCGGATAAAGTCGGCCAACGCAATATGTTTATGTTTGGCCTATGCATACTGGCACTTTACTGCTACCCATTTTTTACCATGCTCAATACAAAAGATCCGGTCTTAGTTTGGACAGCAATTGTTTTGGCTATTGGTGTTGTATTCCCAATTATGTATGCACCGCAAGCTCAGCTTTTTGCACGTCAATTTCCTGCGGAAATTCGCTATAGTGGAATTTCAATTTCGGTACAGTTGGCTGGCGTATTAGGTGGTGGTTTGGCACCGATGATTGCTACTAAACTGTTGAGTGTGGGGCAGGGCAATCCATATCTAATTATGCTTTATATTGGAAGTATGGCTGTAGTCGCAATTATATCGACGTCATTTATGCCGCGCGATTGGAGTGCTAAAACGGATGAGGCTTATCATAAGAAAGAGGAATTAAATTTGAAAACCAAAATTACTGAGCAGTCTTAATATTAAGTTTGAATTTTCAAATAAAGAAAGCCCTAATCTTTTGACTAGGGCCTTTTAAATTTGGAGCGGGAAACGAGATTCGGGCTTAAGACCTTAATCTTTGTAATGTCACCAATATTCTTAGACTTTAATTTAAAAAATTACACTTCAATCAAACATGCAAACATAGCATATCCGTCAATAACCATGGGTAGGCCTGCACGATGAGCACGAAAACCCGCAGCACGTAATAACCGCTCTACCCCAAGAGGTGAAGTGGTAATAAGTTGTTTGGCGCCTTGTTTTCTTGCAAAGTTGATCGCTTCTTGCAGAATAGCAATAGAGACGGGGGATGACACTGCTTGGCTAGCAGAAGAAGGTGGGTTTGAGAAATCCATGGCTGAAAATCTTGATAACTCCCAAATTTCTGGTGAGCAAGGAATAGGCATTCCATTAAGTAATTGAGGAAATATTTCACCAAGTAAATAAGGTTGAGTAGTCGGTAGTAATCTGGCACAACCAATAATATTGAACTCTTCATCTTGAGCGACGACATACGCGGTATCAACTTTGTCAAACTGATCTAGTTCTTCATGATTTGGACAGTTCAACTCCCAACCTAAATATTCAACAAATACCCTATAGCGGTAATTTTTAAATTTAGTATATAGGCCTTCTGAAAAATTATTTTGAAATCCAGCAATAACATTCATTACAAGTGCTTCCACTTATTTTTCAAGTGACTTTACTGAACAGCTGGGAGGGCGGTAACTGTAAGAATTTACAGGTTTCTAAGAGAAATATGGAGTTAATTTAGCCATTGTTCGGGTTGTATTGATTTGGGCATAAATGAACTGTTCCCAGAACAAAGTATCAATTTTCTTTTTGATTAGTGTGTCAGTCAGAGCACATCCAATATCTGTACCATATAGATCAACAATCATGATATTACTTCGAGGTAGGCCAATACGTTTTATGCTCGTGATGCCATTGTATTCAATAAATTCCCAGTCCCATCCAGTACTTAACGCTGGGGTCAGTGAGGTTGCCCACTCAGTAAAACCATAATGTAGAGTTTGACAATCTTGCATTCGCGTTGATTCAACAATAGATATGAGATGGTGGAGTGGATAGTTCATAAGCTGGTTTTCATTCATTCGAATAAAACCATCTGTTGATATTGATAAATGAGAGGGGACGGTGACCATGCTACCTGTTCAAATGACTTGAATTGGGGTTCAATGGATAAATAGCATAAATTATTACCAATAAAATACTGTTATCTTTAGCAGGTTAACTGGTGGCAGATTGCATGCAACATTAAGCTATTCTTGAGAGTAGGGTTTATTTAAGTGGAAATTAAGAATTTTTCCTTCTTAATAGGAAAATCATGTATTTTTATATTATAAACAAAATGTATTATACATATTATAGATAGTGTCTAGTTCATTGATTGGAAAATAATTGTAATAAAATCATATAATTTTTTAATTTTTAAAGATTGCTAATTTATCTTATGATTAGTGTAGAATAATATGGGCATCAGGAGATAATAAAAATATTATTTAATTAAATTAATAAGAATATGCAAATTAGATTAAGTAATAGGCTTATTTTGTAAGCCAAAAATAATCATTTTTTGGAATAAAATGTGCCCTATAAAATTTAATATTTAAAGCATAATCTGCGCATGCAATATAACAACCTTACAAAGCTTTCTGAAACTATTTTACCCGAATAATTTAAAACCCTCTCAGGCTAAAAAATGTTGTTAATTGGATTATGAATTCACAATATGCAACTGCGTAAAAATAATTTATGTGCGAGGACTAATGCGGGAAAATGGAAAGTTGGCAAGAAGATCTACTATCGGCATCTCTGATCGTACAAAATGAATATCAATTGTTTGAAATCGTTAAATCCACAGCTTTAAAGCTCGGATTTGATTATTGTGCGTATGGTATGCAATCGCCCTTGTCTATTGCCGAACCAAAAACAATTATGTTGAATAATTATCCACAAGAATGGCAGAAACGCTATGTGGAACAGCAATATATAAAGGTAGATCCAACTGTGCAGCATTGTATGGTATCACTTCAACCTCTTATATGGTCGAACCAATCTGCGAAGACACAAGAACAAAAAGAGTTCTGGGAAGAAGCAAGTTCTTATGGCCTAAATGTCGGTTGGGCACAGTCAAGCCGCGACTTTATTGGTACTAGAGGAATGTTAACTCTGGCAAGATCCAGTGAGCAATTGTCAGAAAAAGAGCAGAAAGCTCAATATACGAATATGTATTGGTTGACCCAAACAGTACACTCCAGTATTGCTAAAATTGTGAATGACACAGAATTTGCTCAGTTTAATCTTTATTTAACTCATCGTGAAAAAGAGGTATTACGTTGGACTGCTGAGGGTAAAACATCAGCAGAGATTGCACAGATTATTGGAGTTACTGAAAGAACAGTAAATTTTCATCTTTGTAACGCAATGCAGAAGTTAAATGTGAATAATAAAATTTCAGCTGCTATTCGAGCTGTAATGTTAGGGATTTTATAGAATTATATATATAAATATTTGAAAAATTTAATATTAGATTAATTGGGGTATTTTAATTTTGTATTTAAAGTTAAGTTGAATTAATTAAAATAAAATTTCATAGAAAGATTATGTAAAAATTTTTATTTTAAAAAGTATAAGTTAAATTAAAATTTATTTTTATTTCAATATTAAAATTAATATAAAATAATGTGTTTCTCCATTTAATATCTTGGTGGAAACTTTTAGAGTTTGTTGAATACTGTTGAAATAGAAGACAAAATTAGCTTTGGGTCTAATTCAATTGGTTGAATTTAAAATATAAAAATAATTTTTTGAAAGTACTTAGATGTCTTAATTTTTAATAAATAAAAAGCAACCTGTAAACCCTTACAGGTGTAATAAGAAATATTTGAACTTAAAATATAATGTGAATTTGTATTTTAAATAAAAAGTATATTCATTTTTATTAAAAGCCCCGAAGAGAATGTAATTTCTAAATTAGTGAATTTTAAGGGTGCATTATAATTAATCGGAGTAATTTATGGCTGTAATGGATACGGATAATATCATTGCAACATTGGAATCCCACGCAAATTTAAATGGAAGTAAGCTTGCTTTCGAATATTTAGGGCGTCAAACGGGTCGTATTCAGTCTCTTACATATAAAGATTTGAATGCGCGGGTTCAATATCAAGCTCAGGTATTAATGAATCTCGTAGACAGTGGTGATCGTGCTGTGTTGTTGTTCGAGCCTGGGCTAGATTTTATTGTATCGTTCTTTGCCTGTCTAAAAGCCAAAATTATCGCAGTACCAGTCAGTTTGCCGTTTAATCGTAATGGTTTTTCTAATATTTTGAATATTATGAATGACTGTGAGCCAAAGATAGTACTCACAACCAAAAAGATTCTTGAGATCTCAGGCCTGATCACCTTAAAAGCGCAAAATGAAAGTTTAATATTGCATGCCGTTGATGCCGAATTGCAACGTGACTTGGTAGAAAAAGATTTCCCGCATATTGATGAAGAAGATGTTTGCTTCCTTCAATACACTTCGGGGTCAACAGGATGGCCTAAAGGGGTAATCGTTACCCATAAAAATATTATGGCAAATGAAGTCATGATTGCTGAAGCTTTTGGTACACAACCTCAAGATATTGGTTTTACATGGCTACCTGTCTATCACGATATGGGACTGATTGGCTCAGTTTTACAAAGTGTTCATGTGGGTCTGACTTGTTATGTCATGTCGCCGCTGGATTTTATTCGTAAACCCCTAAAATGGCTGCAATTTATCAGTGAAAAAGGTGTAACGATTACTGGTGGGCCAAACTTTGCCTATGAATTATGTCTGCATCGCATTTCTGATGAGCAGGCGGCATCACTTGATCTGAGTCGTTTACGTGTGTTGTTCAATGGTGCTGAGCCAATTAAGGCTCACGTCATGCAACGCTTCATGGAGAAGTTTAATACCCAGTCCAAACTGAGAATAGATAGTTTCTTGCCATGTTATGGCTTGGCTGAAGTTACGCTCTTGGTCAGCGGTGTGACTGGTCCTCTCCATGCAATTTCAATTGATCGTGACAAGTTAAATGCGAATTTGGTGGAGGCCAGCCAAGATCAGACCGCCGTGCAAGTGGTGAGCTGTGGCAAGATCTCACCATATATTGATTGCCGTATTGTTAATCCTCATACCCATAAAGAAGTAGCGGCTCATGAAGTCGGTGAAATCTGGTTAGCCGGTGAGAGCGTTACAGCAGGTTACTGGCAGAAGCCAGAGGTCAATCAGGAAACCTTTGCGGCAACGATCATTAATGATGCGTGTGAGCCGAGTCAAGTGCATTACTTGAGAACTGGCGATATGGGTTTTGTCAAAGACGGAGACCTGTATGTGACTGGCCGCCTTAAGGATGTAATTATCATCCGTGGCAAAAACTATTACCCACAAGATATCGAGTGTTCTGTCGAAACGGCGCATCCTGCTGTTCGTAAAGGCTGTGTTGCAGCAGTAAATGTTGCTGATTCTGAGGGTGTCACGGTTGTACTTGAGATCAAGAAGAAATCACTCGATAAGACTCTCAATTTTGAAGCCATTAGAACTCAGGTCAAGGAACAAGTGACAGCTGATATTGGCTTACCTGTCGACGGTGTCTATTTGCTGCATCAAGGCCGAATTAACAAAACTACTAGCGGCAAAATCAGAAGAAGAAAAATTAAAGAGCAGATCGAACGTGGTCAATTGGTTTGTTTAACCCATCCAAACCGTAGAACGGTGATTGCTCGAAACTATGTCAAAAACGGCTTAGAAGTCATCCGTGATCGTGAGCAACGGGGGCAACTGATTCGTTATAGCTCCAATCTACTCAACTCAATGATCAAGGAACGTGAAGTACGCACGCTGATTTTTAATCGCCTGAAAAGTGCTTTGTTTTAACCCTTACCCTCTAATCATTTGAGTGAAAATCCATGTCACTTACGTCCAATTTGCGGCAGTTTCAATCTGCTGCTCGTCTGGAGCAAATTTTAGGCTCCGTACATGATACTAATAACGATTTTTCTTGGTCCGCTGCCATCGAGCGTGATGAGAAGGAGCAATATCCTCAGCGTGCTGTTGATTTTCTGAATGCTGTGGGGATGAACCGCTTCTATGTACCTTCAGAGCTCGGAGGTCGCATGGAAATTGGGGAAGAGTTGCTGTATCTGCATCGTGTGTTGGCACGACGTGATCTAACAATCAATTCGACCTATAGCACGAATGCATGGTCTGTAATCGTATGGATCGGTGGTAATGCTAATCAATGCCAAAACATTGCTAGTCGAATTTTAAGTGGTGCCGCACCAGCGCTGGCTTATAGTGAGAAAGCGCATGGTGCCGATCTGTTATCTAGTGAAGTGACTGCACAAGCTACCGAGAGCAAGTATGTTTTAAATGGTGAAAAATGGTCAATTAATCGCGCCACTTTAGGAGACTCTTTAAGTCTGATCGCTAAAACATCGAATGATCGTGGACCACGTAGTTTGAGCGCATTCTGGCTTGATAAGCGTCATATGGCTTCTAAAGGAACATATAGTCTGAACCGCCTGCCAACAGTGGGCATGCGTGGTTTAGATATTAGTGGTATTGGCTTTAACAACGCTGAAATTCACAAAGATGCTTTGATCGGTGAAGAAGGCCAAGGGTTGGAACTTGGACTCAAAACCCTACAGGTAACGCGTGCATATTGTAGTAGTTTTTCGCTGGGAGCCGGCGATACGATGCTACGTATTGCGACCGAGTTCGCGATCGAACGCGAGTTATATAACAAAAAAGTAATTAGCATTCCACTGGTGCGTGAGCAACTCGCTACAGCATATGCCTATTTGTTAGCGGCTGAAGTGTTATCACTCGTTGGTGCACGTGGATTACACGTTTGTATTAATCAGTTCAGTACATGGTCACCAATCGTCAAAGTACTGGTGCCTGAATATGTAGAGTCACTTGCCAAGATCACGTCTTCAGTACTTGGGTCACGTTTCTTCTTAAGAAATGCTTATGCTGATGGAATGTATCAGAAAGCATTCAGAGACCATCTGATTGTTAGTGTTTTTGACGGTAGTAGCACCGTCTGTCTAGACAGTCTGAGTTTTCAGCTCAAATCTGCCAATAAAGGTCGTAGCAAAAAAGCTGACCATCTTAACCAAGCCGAAGCTAAAGCACGCTATCGCCAGTTGTATGACTTACAAGTGGAGACAGACGCTATTGATTTCCGTGAACTTGAGATTTTCAACCGTGATGGTGACTTAGTGATGGAGTCGCTGGGGACGATCATCGAGATGCTCAATGATTCCGAGGCCACCGTGGGGTTGTCTGCTGAAACGCTATCCACACTACGTGAGCGTGTAGACCAGCTTATGGTTGAACAGCGTACATTAGATCAAAAAATTCAGGATTACTTTTCAAATTCTGAGCAAAGCAAAGAGTTTGAAACGTTGCGTTTTAGTCTCGCCCGAGGCTACGCCGAGCTGTTTGCCCGCATTGCTGTGCTGGGTTTCTGGGTCTTTAACCGCCCTAGTCTAAGACCTGCTTTACAGGATGGATCATGGCTGATCATTTTCCTAAATACTGCTGAAGGGCAGACATCTCCTCCTATCACGTCATTACGTGAAAACACATTGGTAGATTTACTAGACCGAATTTCAACCAACCATATGTTATCTGTCATCGATTTTGCATTGGCACCACGTGATGCCAAACCGGTTAAAAAGGAGATTACCCCATGAATAAAGATAAGGCTTACTGGAGCGCAACTATTCGTACGTTAGTGGCCAAAGAAATGCGTGTAGAGCCTGAGACGATTGATCTAGAGCAAAAATTTACCAGTTATGGTCTTGATTCGATCGTTGCTTTGTCTGTGTCTGGGGACTTAGAAGATCTGACAAAACTGGAACTTGAGCCGACACTGCTATGGGATTATCCAACAATCAATGCGTTGGCTGAATATCTGGTTTCTGAGTTGCAACAGGGAGTTGCTTCATGAATAACATAGCAAGCCTAGAACCAAAAATTCTGTCGCGTCATGCGATTTCTGCAGAACAGCTTGGTATTTGGTATATCCAGCGTCTTGAGCCAACTTGCAGTGCCTACAATATGGTGGTGGCTTTTGATGTGAAGGTCAACCAGCCATTAGGCAACAAGCCGATGGAGATTTTGGAAGCAGTGTTACATGATTATCCGTTACTACGTGTAAGCATGCCTGCCAATGATCAGGGCATCGAGCAAATCATCTGGGATCGTGTATATCCTAATATCATTCTCTCTGATGCTCGTCATGTTGAAGCTTCTGATTTGACGAAATTAGTCGAACAGGATACCAAGCAACCATTTGACCTAACTCAGCCACCGTTGTGGCGTATTCATTGTTATGAGCGCGGTCAGAATCACTATGTGATTGCAGTTGTGATTCATCATGCCTTAATGGATTTCTGGTCGATTGGTCTGTTGCTGCGCGATGTCTGCAAGCGTTTTGGACTGGTAACAGACTCAAATGTAGTGAACGGAATCGAGTTCGCTCAATATGCAGATAAGCAGAAGAGCAACGTGATCGGTGATGCTGATGAAAGCTTACTGTTTTGGAAAAATGCGTTAAAGCATGCTCCACATGTGCATAGCATTCCACTTGATTATCCACGTCCAGCTGTGCAACAACATAAGGGTAGCTCGGTAATTTTCCGTGTACCTGAGTCAGTATCGTCTGGTCTTGTAAACTTGGCGAAAGATTATGAAATTACCTTGTTCGGACTTGTACTATCTGGTTTTTATATTCTGCTGAACAAATTATCGAATGAAAATAATCTGGTCGTTGCCACAGCAGTAGCAGGTCGACTTGAACGCTCTTTGCGCAATGCACTAGGACAGTTTGTCAATACAATTGCTCTGAACATAGACATCGATGCTGATCAGACTTTACATCAATTTACCCAGCAGGTGCAGGAACAATTAAAACAAAGTCTTAAACATCAAAAAGTTGCTTTTTCCAGAGTGGTTGAAGCTGTTTCACCAAAGCGTGATGGCAGTATTAATCCATTGGCTCAAGTTGGAATGTTCTGGGAACGTCTCGGTGGTTTGGATGAGTTTAAAGAATTACTCTTACCAATCCAGAATCCAGCTACTTTAGCTGGTCAAGACCTTACGCTAGCAGGCTTTCCGGTTCGCCAACAAGAAGGCCAACTAGATATTATGCTAGAAATGGGTGGTGAATATCAGGGTGAATTGGTTGGTGTACTGAAATACAACTCTGAAATATTTTCTGCGGAGTCTGCCGAGAATATGGTGCAACTACTGCAAGTTGTACTATCGGAAATGGGGGCTCATCCTGAACGTAAGATTGTTGAGTTAGATATCGCACCTGATTATGCGAATGGTATTCAGCTAGGCTATCTACGTGGTCAGGTGACTGACTATCCTCGACATGATCTACTGGGAATGATTCTAAAGCAGATCGATGAGCGTGGTGATAACCATGCTATGACCTCTAGAGACCATGCAGTCAGCTATCATGAGTTAGGCCAGCATATCGCTGGGATTGCTGAATATTTACGTGCACATGGTATTACCAAGGGGGATCGTGTAGGTCTGATGGTAGACCGCACTGTGCTATTGCCCGCGGCAGTCCTCGGAATCTGGGCGGCAGGAGCAGCATATGTACCGTTGGATCCTAGTTTCCCAAGAGAACGTCTGCATAACATCGTAGAAGATGCTGAACCTAAAGTCATCTTGACCCAAACTGACTTGATGGATGCTCTTACAGTCTCTGTACCACGTCTAGATATCAATCAAGCTGGTGTTGTGCCCTTTGAGCAAGTACGTGAGACGCTTGCCTTTGGTGATACCGCTTATGTGATGTACACCTCGGGCTCGACAGGTAAGCCTAAAGGCGTGCGTATTGGGCATCCTTCAATAGCTAATTTCTTGTTGTCTGTGAACGATAGGCTGCAAGCAACTGCTGATATGCAGTTATTAGCCATCACTACTTATGCATTTGATATTTCGGTTGTTGAACTATTGATTCCGCTGATGTACGGCGGTGTGGTGCATGTGTGCCCACGTGAGATATCTCTAGATGGTAACCTGCTGGTTGAGTATATGCAGGCGAAGTCAATCAATGTTATGCAGGCAACGCCGTCCTCTTGGAAAATGCTCTTGGACAGTGAGTGGAAAGGTATCCCACATCTAACTGCACTTAGCGGAGGCGAAGCGCTAGATCCTGTACTCGCAGAAAAACTGCTGGGCAAAGTCAGCTGTCTTTGGAATGTCTATGGTCCGACCGAGACGACTGTGTGGTCCAGTGCAGCCCACATCACCGATGCCAAATATATTGATTTAGGCGAACCAATGGCGAACACCCAGCTTTATGTTCTTGATGAACAGCAGCGATTGGTTCCACGAGGCGTTATGGGGGAGCTGTGGATTGGAGGCGATGGTCTTGCAGTCGATTACTGGCATCGACCTGAGTTGACAGATGCACAATTTAGAACTTTACCATCCCTACCAAATGCTGGTCGACTCTATCGCACTGGAGATAAAGTCTGTCTGCGAATGGATGGACGTTTGACTCATCACGGACGTCTGGATTTTCAGGTCAAAATCCGTGGATTCCGTATTGAGCTAGGCGAAATTGAGAATGTCCTCAAACAGATCGATGGTATTACAGATGCCGTAGTCTTGGTTAAGACCACAGCCGACAACGATCAGAAGCTGGTGGCTTATGTGACTGGACATGACATTGAAATGGCTGGTTTAAAAAAGACTCTGCAAATCCATCTTCCGGCTTATATGGTGCCAAGTACGTTTATCCGATTGGATGAGTTTCCAATGACGGCTAACAATAAGTTAGATCGTAAAGCATTCCCTGAGCCAGTGTTTGAGCAGAGCAACGATTATGTTGCTCCACGCGATTCGATTGAAATCGAGTTATGTACTACCTTTGAGCAGATTTTGTCAGTCAAGCGAGTTGGTATACATGATGATTTCTTTGAATTAGGTGGGCATTCATTACTGGCTGTGAAACTTGTCAATCATCTCAAGAAGGTATTTGGTACCGAATTATCAGTTGCTTTACTTGCACAGTACTCAACTGTTGAGAGTTTGGGGGAGATCATCCGTGAAAATAAAGAAATCAAACCTTCAATCGTAATCGAACTGCGCCGCGGAACTTATGAACAGCCGCTATGGCTCTTCCATCCGATTGGTGGCAGTACCTTCTGTTATATGGAGCTCTCGCGTCATCTCAACCCGAACCGTACTTTACGTGCTATTCAGTCTCCAGGTCTGATTGAAGCAGATGCTGCGGAAGTAGCGATCGAAGAAATGGCGACGCTGTATATTGCTGAAATGCAAAAAATGCAGCCTCAAGGACCTTATTTCCTCGGTGGTTGGTGTTTTGGCGGTGCGATTGCATACGAGATCAGTCGTCAGTTGCGTCAAATGGGGCAGCAGGTCACAGGGATTGTCATGATCGATACACGTGCTCCAATTCCAGAGAATGTGCCTGAAGATGCTGATGATGCCATGCTTTTGTCTTGGTTTGCTCGTGATTTGGCTGTGCCTTATGGCAAAAAGCTGACGATATCAGCGCAATACTTGCGTGAATTGAGCCCAGATCACATGTTTGATCATGTGCTTAAAGAAGCTAAGGCCATCAATGTCATACCTCTCGATGCTAACCCATCAGATTTCCGACTTTACTTTGATACCTATTTAGCGAATGGCGTCGCACTTCAGACCTATTTCCCCGAGCCTGAAGATTTTCCGATCCTCTTGGTTAAAGCCAAAGATGAGTCTGAAGATTTTGGGGAAAGTCTCGGCTGGGATCATTTGATCAAAGATACGCTTACACAAGTGGATCTACCTGGTGACCATTCATCGATTATGTTCGCTGAGAATGTTGCGGCTGTGGCCAAGACAATTGATCAGATGTATCCAATTCCTGCATAAGAAATACAAGAAGGTAGAACCACTATGGTGACCATAGAACATGCTTTCCTTATACCGGCCGAGATTGATAAGGTTTTTAAATATCTTGCGAATCCGGGCAATGATGCAAGCTGGCAATTGTCATGTAAGCATTCAGAGCTACTAGACACTACTCCGCGTGTGGGCAGCAAGTATGAACTCAATTTGAGCTTTGCTAGTCGAGAGTTGGCCTTTAAAGGTGAAATTACACATCTGGTACCGAACGAATTGTATGCCTTCCAAGTGTTAGAAGGACCGTTTTATTACAAAGGTACTTATCACTTCAAACCGCATCCAGAAGGTACATGGATTGAATGGTTGTTTGAGGCAGAGCCGGGCGGCTTTTTTGGTGTATTTCCTAATGCACTGCTAAAAAAAATGGTTCTTGCCCAGTTCAAGAAAGATCTTGCTAATCTTCAGGCGCTGGCTCAGAAGGGTGGAATCTATGAGGCAGTGAGTACGCAAACGCAAGAGATTGAAGAGCCATCGGTAGAGGTCAAAAAAACATCGCAGGAGATAGAAGAACCATCGCCAGAGATCAAAAAACCATTACAGGAGATCGAAAAACCACTTCAAAAGACTCATCTGGTGATGGAGCAATATGCGCGTTGGATTCTCAGACATCGCCGTATTGTACTGACAGTGGTCATGCTCTTGACGATTGCCTTGGCATACCTTGCATCTGGCGTAAAAATTATTATTGATCCAGGCGCACTTGCACCGAATGGGCATCCTTATATCACCTCGACTAAGTTGATCGAAAAAAAATTCGGCTCCAAGTATATGGTCGTGATCGGTATTACACCGAAGCAAGGTGATATTTATCAGCCGCAAGTGTTGGAAAAAGTCAAACGTATTACCGAAGAAGTGGACAACGCCCCCGGCGTTGTTCGGTCCACTATGATGAGTTTGGCTGCACGTCAAGCGAAAGGAATCATGGCTAATTCGGAAGGGTTCGATGCCAAGAAATTATTGCCGACCAGTTCTGTAACTCAGGATGATATCGATCAACTGAAAAAAGTGTTGGCAATGAATCCAACTTATATGAATTCGGTGGTGTCCAAAGATCAAAGAACTGCTGCGATTTTGCTTGAGCTTGAGGAAAGTCCAGAGGGCTTCCAGAAGATGATGGCTCCGATCAACAAAATTGTAGAAAGCGAACAATCTAAAGATATGACGCTCAGTGTCGGTGGTAATCCTGTCTATCTAGATAAAGCTGAAGATTATTCTAAACGTATCAATATTTTGTTCCCAATTGCCGTACTGGTGATTGGATTGTTGCACTTTGAAGCATTCCGCAGTAAGCAGGGTTTGATTCTGCCACTCGTTACAGCTTTACTTGCTGTGGCATGGGGTATGGGTATGATGGGGCTGTTCAAACAGCCGATGGATATCTTTAACTCGCCTACACCAATTCTGATTCTCGCCATTGCAGCAGGGCACGCCGTGCAGTTGCTCAAGCGTTACTATGAAGATTTTGATCGTCTGATTGCCCAAGGTATGGAGCCTAAAACTGCCAATAGCGAAGCCGTGGTGCAGTCTATGGTTCGTGTTGGTCCAGTTATGGTGCTGGCTGGCGGTATTGCGGCGGCTGGATTCTTCTCTTTGTTGACATTCAACATTCCAACTATCCGTTCATTCGGTATTTTTACTGGAATTGGGATCATCAGCACGCTGATCATTGAGATGACTTTTATTCCGGCACTGCGCTCAATGTTGCCACCGCCTTCGGTTACGAAGGTCAAACGCAAAGGGCTGCCGATCTGGGATTGGATTCCAAATCGTATTGGTGATGCCATTTTGTCAGTTCGTCCACGAATGGTGTTAATGACTGCGATTGCGGCAATTGGTATCTTTCTTGCGATCGGCACGAGCCGTATTGTGGTAGATAACGATAGTCGGAATTTCTTTTCTCGTGACCTACCGATGCAGCAGGATGACAGGTTCTTGAATCAGTCACTTGGTGGCACAAATAGCCTTTATATTATGGTCGATACGAAGATTCGTGATGGTATTGAAAATCCAGAAATCCTAAAAGCGATTGATAATACTGAAAAGTTCGCGAATTCAATTCCAGAGGTTGGTAAAACCATCTCTATTGTGGACTATATCAAAAGAATGAATCAGGCAATGAATGCCGATCAGCCACAGGCATTTCAGGTTCCTGCAACCAAAGATGTTGTTGCTCAATATCTGCTGTTGTATTCAATGTCTGGTGAACCGACTGATTTTGAATCCTACATTGATACGACTCAGCGCTATGCCAAAATCACGATTCTTATGAAAACGGGCAGCAACCACCGTATTAAAGAAATCCTTGAGTCGCTAAAAACGTATATGGCGGGTCAACTGGGTGACAAGGCTGTAGTAAGTTTTGGTGGTGATGTGACCCAGACTATTGCTTTAACTGAAACAATGGTTCACGGCAAACTCATGAACATTCTACAAATTTCATTTGCCGTATTCTTTATTTCAGCTCTGGTCTTCCGTTCGATTTCAGCGGGACTGATTGTCCTGACGCCACTTCTGTTCTCAATTCTTGCGATCTTTGGCGTGATGGGCTGGCTCGATATTCCACTTAATATTCCGAATTCCCTTATCTCAGCCATGGCCGTAGGTATTGGTGCGGATTACGCAATTTATTTCCTCTATCGCTTGCGTGAAATCTTGCGAGAAGAAGGGGGAGATATCAAAGATGCTGTTCGTAAAACCTTAAGTACTGCGGGTAAGGCCTCTCTTTTTGTCGCGACTGCGGTCGCTGGCGGGTATGGCGTATTGTCCTTATCGCAGGGCTTCCACGTACATCAATGGCTAGCGATGTTTATTGTGATTGCGATGCTTTTCAGTGTGTTTGCAACCTTAATTATGGTACCTACAATGATTCTAATATTAAAACCTCGTTTCATCTTTTCCTCAAATAAGAAGAGCATTCCTGTTGCACAAACTGTTGTGACAAGCCTTTTGTTGGGTACTGCGCTCACCTTTTCATTACCAAAAACATCTTATGCAGATGAAGTTCAAGACATTGTTAATCGTAGTGATGATACCTCTAAATTCCTGACCTCAAGTGCTAGTGCCAAATTTATTTTGACTTCTAAAAATGGTGAGCAACGTGTGCGCTTGACTAAAAATATGACCAAGCTTGCTGGAAATACTCAGAACAATATGCGTTTGACCGAGTTCATCTCGCCTGCAGATGTACAGGGAACTACGACACTATTGATTGAGAACTCAAAAGGCAGTGATAGCATGTTTGTCTATTTGCCTGCATTGAAAAAAGTACGTCGTCTTGCATCAGCGAATAAGGGGGATGCTTTTATTGGTACGGACTTTAGTTATGGTGATGTACTTGGCTATAAGCTAAGTGACTGGAAGTACACCAAACTTGCAGATGGCAAATTTAATGGCAAAGATTGCTACATGATAGAAGCAACGCCAATCAATAATACGGTGAAGAGTGACTTTGGTTATAGCAAACGTCGCATGTGCATTCTCAAAGACAACTTTGTTACAGCAACCATCGATATATGGGACACAGCAGGCAAACCGTTAAAGCATATTGAGTTCACCGATATCCGTCCTTACGGCAAAGTGAAACCAAGATGGCAAGCCATGAAATCTATGGCGAAGAATCTGCAAACTCAGCATATGACACAAGTGATCGTCAATGATTTTGTAGCAGAAAAAACTTTATCCGATAAGATTTTCTCACCGCAGAGTCTTGAAAAATGACGCAAGGTGCCTATTGGGTATTTGCATGCTGCAGTAGCTTTATGCTACTGCAGCATGCTTATGCAGATGACAGCAAAATTAGTTTTGTGAGCCAGAACTCGGCTAGATTCGACCTGTGGTCATCGGATCGTGATTTAAGCTCGTTAAAAAACATTGGGCAAGCAAGTTTCTGGTCCAATGGTACGCTCAAGTTTAACCCTGCCTTTAAAATCCATTACGACATAAATATTGGAGACGAAACGGACCACACTGTAAATCCAGATCATACAAGCAAAATGAATCGCAACTTACGTGAGTTGTACGCCTCTTATAACTGGGATCAGACGTTTTATCTCGACATTGGTCGCCAGATTGTAGTCTGGGGGCGAGCTGATGGAATTAATCCAACGGATAATCTATCGCCACGTGACTATACGCGGTTGGTGCCAGATGATACAGATCAGCGTCTTGGAAATGATGCTCTCAAATTGACGTATATTCCTGAATCGGGGACCAATAAATGGACAGCATTGTGGTACCCACGTAGTCGTTCAGATGTGATTCCATTGCGTCAGATTGCTGGTGTCCAATATGAAATTGATCGTAAGAGCCGTCCTGCATTTGCAATGCGCTGGGATTATTCTGTGGATGGTTTAGATGTTGGGGCATCGTATTTTTCAGGTCTAGATCATATGCCTGATCTTTCAGTGCTTTCAGCATCTCCAATAGGACAGGCCACATTGCAACTGAAAAATAATCCTATGTCTGTCTATGGATTTGATTTCAGTTATAACCATAACGATATCGTGTGGCGAGGTGAAGCGGCATATACGCATACTGACTCAGAAGGTAGTGACGATCTTACACACAAAAAAAATAATCTGACCGTGGTCATGGGACCGGAATGGTCATTGAAGAATTCTACGCTGAGTTTGGTAGGCGTATACAAACATACGGAGGATTTCAGATCTGCCGATAGCATAATAAATCCAGCATTGAGAATAGTTTATCGTTATCAGCAAACGATTAGTGGTCAGTATGAGCAGGATCAATATGGAGCTATGCTGCGCTATGCACTTAATCTATTGAATGACAATCTAAAGTTGGAAGTAACAGGCTTTTATTTTGCACCACAGCCTAATGAGATGTTGAGAGTCCGTATTAATTACAATCTCAATGATCACTGGCAATTGAATGCGGGTGGCGATCGCTTCTGGGGCAGAAATGACACGGTGTTTGGACAATTTAGAGATAACAGTTTGGTCTATGTGCAGGTTCGATATAATTTTTAAGATAATTCGCTCCAAAACAATAGTTGGGTTTGCAGTCCCTAATAATTAAGGTGATTTATGAATAATTTAAATAACGCAAAAAAAGATAATTTTTCACGGAAGACCATATTAGTAACAGGTGCAGCAGGTTTTATTGGCAGTAGATTGATCGTTGAACTTTTGCGTGAAGGTCATCAGGTGATTGCTGCACTGCGCAATGCGGCAACTAAGAAAGACAAGCTATTAGGTTTCATTGCAATGCAAGGGCTAACTGATCCAGCGATTTCTTTTGTTGAATATGATTTAAGACATGACTTTAAGTTGGACTCTCTACTATCCGATGCTCAAACAAAGATCCATGTTATTTATCATCTTGCTGCATCATTTAATTGGGGCATTAGCAAAGCTGAAGCTCAGCGAACCAATGTCAAATCAGGACTAGCTCTGATTGAATGGGCTGCGACATTGAAGCAGCTTGAGCGATTTATCTGGATCGGTGGATATCGAGTCGCTACTCCGCCCAAAGAGTCGGCTGATGATTTGTATTATAAATACGGCGGTTACGAAGCTTCGAAAATTTTAGGGCATCAAGCTTTTATTGAGAAATGTAAGCGTTTAAATGTGCCATGGACTGCAATAAATCCAGCGACAGTCATTGATGGTTTCTATACTTATGGCGATATGCAATATATTGGTATTGCCGAAATGATTGATAAGTTATATCAAGGGCGTTTGCTGGCGCTGCCTGGTGGGAGTGATACATTCCTGCCACTGTGCAATATGCAATATATCGTGAGCTTTCTCATTCGAACGATATCTTTTCCTGAGACCATTGCTCAGGAGTATGTTTTGCTTGATCCTGCGACACCTAAATGTCATCATCTAGTGAACCTAGCTGCTGAGCACTTAGGAGTTAGCGCACCACATTTGCAAATACCTAAAGTTCTGCTCGAGAAATTACCTGAGGTATTGCTTGGTGGCTCAAAAGAGCAGCTCGCTTTCATTTCTAATGAAAACTATCATGTCGCTGAGACAGAAAAGATGGCTGTTAGGATGGGTATCGCAGACCTAATCAATACCAGTCCTTATTTTTCTCGTTGGATTGATCGTCTGGTGCTTACACGCTTTGGCCGTATGCAAGCACCAACACCTAGCTATTTTAGCTATCAGAATCGATATTGGACAGAAATCTATACTAAACAACCAGTTGGTTCAGAAAAATCTTCTGCACTATTTTTACACGGTATTCCATTTGATAGCACATGTTGGTCCCCAATCATCAATAAAATTACATACGATCAAGTCTCTATGATGGACTTACCCGGACTTGGGCGTTCAGGTAGTTATGAGGTGATGGAAGCTGACAATGATCAGTTTATTGATACTGCTGCAAAGCTTTTAGCACCAAATAGTGTTGTTATTGCTCACTCGTTAGGATGTCTGTTTGCATTGAATCTTGCAAAAAAATATCCAAATAAAGTTGCACGTCTTATCCTTATATCGCCTTATTTCGTGCAGGCACAGGCCGCAAAAATATTTCAAGTACAAACCCTCTCTAATCTAATTTTCCGTTTTGTTTCGAAAGAGAAGATTGCTAAAAATCTGCACCCGGATGGGCAAAAAAATCTATCTGTTGGTTATGCGATGGATTCATTACGTCGAGTGTCGGTAGCTAAGCATATTAGTGAGTATATGCACCGCATTAACGTACCAGATCAGCGTGCAATGCAAACGGCTTTACTCAACGAGCTTCAATCTAAAGTCGAGATTATTGTGGGAGAGAAAGACCCAATAGTTACATCAATAAATCCTAATATCCCTGTACAGGTGATCGCTGGTGCAGGTCATAATCCACACGTTACACATGTAGAAGTGGTTTATGATTATCTCACACCAGTTCTAACCAAATATATCAGCACCACAGTACAGCTCAGTGATGTCTGATATTTCCAAAGTACAGGTTTATGTCTGCCCAGTTTCACGGGTGCCACAAAACCACTTAATATTGAGTCATTATCTCAGCTTTCTCAATGCGGCAGAAAAGTTGAGATATGATCAATATCATCCTCATGCTGCAAGTCTTTTCTTGATCTCTCGTGTGTTAACGAAGTCTGTTTTAGCAGATAAGTTGGGTATCTCACCCCATGAAGTCAACATTCAATTACAACCTAACGGCAAACCTTTTGTACAAGGTAACAAAGCTGTTTATTTTAATCTTAGTCATTCAGCAGACGTTATTGTTCTTGCTGTGACCGAAGAAGGGGAAATAGGAGTCGATGTTGAACGGGTGGACCGTGAGTTCGATTGGATGCGTGTCGATAGCGTGTTAGCGCCAACTGAAATTGAATGGATTCAGGAAAATGAAAGGATTGATCCATCCAGTGTATATCAACGGTTTTTTCAAATATGGACCTTAAAGGAAGCCTATATTAAATGCACTGGCGAAGGAATGAGCCGTCATTTAAAGAAACTCAACTTTCATGTGTTAGCTGAACATATAGAGTTTCTCGATTTGACTCGTGATGTTCAAAAGACAGAAGAATATTATTTCCAAAGTTATATCTATGATTATAACTTTATCTTTTCAATCTGTTTACAGCAGCGTCTTGCCCAAGAAAGATTTGATCTGGATTGTTTTCAATTAGTGCCGTGTATATCTATACATCGAATAACACCAGTACCCTGCAAATATAACTAGATTACCTCGAAACAATCGATGGTTTAAAAATCTGAGTCTATTAATGAAACACTCGGCCTTGAGCCGAGCTATTCTCAAAAAATATGCTGTGAATCGATAGAATGTAAAATCATGGATCGATAAAAAGAAAAAAGCCCCAGTCTTTCGACTAGGGCCTTTTAAATTTGGAGCGGGAAACGAGACTCGAACTCGCGACCCCAACCTTGGCAAGGTTATGCTCTACCAACTGAGCTATTCCCGCATATATAAGCAGTTTTTACTAAAACTTTCTCAAAAAAAACCAATTTGGAGCGGGAAACGAGACTCGAACTCGCGACCCCAACCTTGGCAAGGTTATGCTCTACCAACTGAGCTATTCCCGCGTGCCGCTTATAATACATTAAGCAAAACAAGGGTCAACAACTTTATGCAAATAATTATGCTGATTGCATAAAATAAAAACAGAAATGAGCAATTAGAGCTATTTTTATTGTTAAGTTGCCGAATAAATAGACATTTTATTTGAAGTCAAAGCATACAAGAGCAACTTTTGTTTGTATGTAGACAGGGTATACTAGGTTCAAATATACGAATAATCGTAAAAGGAAAAGCTATGAGCCTTGAACAACAGTTAATTGAACGGTTACAAACCCTTGCACCTAGCCATTTGGAAGTGATCAATGAGTCTGCCGGGCACGGTGGTTATTTCCCAGGTAAAGAATCTCATTTTAAAGTGATTATAGTAAGCAATGAATTTGATGGATTGCGTTTGGTCCAACGTCATCAAAAGGTATATGCCTTAGCGTCTGATTTAATGAACCCAGGCCAAATTCATGCTTTAGCAATCCATGCTTATTTGCCAAGTGAATGGGAAGGTCAAGCACCTGCTAGCCCAGAATGTGCACATGCACCTAAAAACTAAGGGTTAATTTCATGGATGCACATTTACTCACTAAAATTATTCATATGACTGCAGTAGCTGCCGCACTTATGGTATTTGTTTTACGTGCCTCAACTCTGTTTATAGGTGTTCAAGGTGAACAACCCAATCCAGCAGGGCGTAAAGTATTAGTTGCCTTACAACATTTGTCATTTACCGTAGTTTTTATTACGGGTGCAATTTTGTTAGTCATGAAAGACTTTCAAGTACAACCGTGGTTTTACGCTAAAATTATTCTATTTTTAGTGTTGTTATCTTCCTTGATGAAAGCCTTTAAAAAAGACGACACTCTTTTATTGGCACAGCGCCGTGCAGGTTTGATCATTAGTGCGATTGCATTTATTGCTATTATTATTTTAGTAATTATAAAACCTGTTTTTGCTTAATTGTTCTACATTCTTTGCCTTTTTGATTAAGCTCTAGGTTAAACTGCGTACAGTAAAAAAAATATGCAGAGGGAAACATGTTAACTCGTGTGGTGTTTAACCAAAAAGGCGGTGTAGGGAAATCAAGTATTACTGTAAATTTGGCTGCAATTAGTGCCAAAAATGGCTTAAGAACATTGGTGATCGATCTTGATCCTCAAGCCAATTCTAGCCAGTATCTTTTAGGTGACGAAGCAACCTATTCTGCTGAAAAATCAATTTTAGAGCCAAATATCGAAAATTTCTTTGATGACGTGTTGGGCAACAATCAACAAAAAGGTTTAATCGGTAATGCGTTAGGTTCGATTTTAAAAGCTCCACGAAATAAAGATCTCGACAGTTTTGTACATTCAACTCCCTTTGCAAAATTAGATGTGCTTCCAGCAAGTCCTACACTTGGCGCGCTTGAACATGCGCTTGAAAGTAAACATAAAATTTATAAATTACGTGATTCGATCCAAAACTTAGTTGGGCGATATGACCGTATCTATATAGATACACCACCAGCATTTAACTTTTTTACTCTCTCTGCTCTGATTGCAGCAGATAAAGTACTTATTCCTTTCGACTGTGATGTTTTTTCAAAGCGTGCGTTACAAACATTGATTGAAAATGTTCTCGAAACGCAAGATGATCATAATGATCGCTTGGAAATTGAAGGAATTGTGGTGAATCAATTCCAATCCCAAGCAAAATTACCTCGGGAAGTGGTTCAGCAGTTAAAAGATGAAGGGTTGCCTGTACTTAATAGCATGTTACCGCCTTCGATTTTGATGAAAGAATCGCATCAGAAAAATTTACCTTTGGCCCATTTGGCACCAGAACATAAATTGACTCAAGCTTATGAGACATTGTTTGGTGAGATTGAGCCAAAACGATAAGAGAAAAATGATGAAAGGCTTATATATTGCGCCTTTGGTGGCAGCCACTTTACTCCTTGGCGCTTGTGCTACAACGGTAAAACCGACTTATGTGTCTCCGACACAATATCAATCTTTGAGCTGCCAACAGCTACAAAGTGAATATAACCGTATTCAGCAATATATCGACAATGGAGTGCAAACTCCAAAAAGTACAGGTATGGGTGTTGGTCTTGGACTCGGTGGTGGCTGGGGAAGAGGTGGCTGGGGATTCGGTCCATCTATTTCTGTAAACATGGGACAATCTTCTTCAACGAAGAATACTGAGCTTTCACGTGTTTTAGGCCAACAAGAAGCGATTGTTCAGGCTGCTCAGTTCAAGAATTGTCCAATTATTGTTCGTAAAAAGACCAATTAATAGTCAACTTTGCATCACAATATGCTAACTAAGGCATGTTGTGATGAATAAAGTTTAGCAAAATGTTTCATAATAAAATTAATATAAATAAGTTGTTTATTCATTTTTAAGCTTCTAAAACCCTGCATTTTCTGTAATCAAAAAGCCTCATAAACTTGCTATATTTTGCCTGTTTCGTTTAAGGTGGCCCCATCTTGGATATTATGGAAACTTTATGATTGAGAGTTGGTTTTTTGTATTGGCAATGTTGGCTGTTTTGCTCATTCCGGGGCCGACAAATGCTTTACTTGCAACCGCTGCTCATTCTCAAGGTTTATCTAAAGCATTTTGGCTTATTCCTATGGAATGGTTGGGCTATGCCTATGGTATTAGCTTTTGGGCCGTATTTATTCATTTAGCAGCACCAGTTTGGCCTGCGTTATTGCTGATTTTGCATATTACAAGTGTGGCATATGTGTTCTGGATGGCATTCCGACTATGGAAAACCACTCATTTACAACAGTTTAGTCAAACTCACAGTAATATTCGTCCGCGTCAGTTATTCTTCTCAACTTTAAAAAATCCGAAATCTTTACTTTTTGCCGCAGGTATTTTTCCAGCTGAAACCTGGAATTCGCCTGAAAATTGTCTAATGGTATTTGGCGTTTTTACATTGACGCTCATTCCAGCTGCGAGTTTCTGGATGATTTTTGGACGTGCATTATTGACAGGTCCCGTAAAGAAAATAAAAGCCGATCACTTATATAAAGGATCGGCTATGTTGCTTATCTTATGTATGCTTCCGGTAGTATTCCGTTTCTTCTAAATCAATCTCAAACGTTGGCTTTTCGTTTTTTTAGTTTTTCACGTATAAAGCCGATGATGCCCGGTAAAACACTAATAATGATAATGCCAAAAATGAGATGAGTGAAGTTATCTTTAACGATTGGCATATTTCCAAATAGATAGCCTAACGCCACAAAAGAAGCGACCCAACAAAATGCGCCAATCACATTATAAGTTAAGAAAAACTTATAATTCATGCTGCCAGCACCAGCAACAAAGGGTGCAAAGGTACGGGCAAATGGAACGAAACGAGCAAAAATAATCGTCTTACCGCCATGGCGAGCAAAGAATTCTTGAGTTTTAATTAAATGCTGCTTATTAATGAATCGAGAATTCATTTCAAACACACGTGGACCGATAAAACGTCCAATATGGTAGTTCACTGTATCGCCTAAAACAGCCGCCACGAAGAGTAGAGCACCCAATAACCATGGGTCCATCGCACCTGTAGATGCTGCTAAAGCACCTGCTGCGAATAACAAGCTATCGCCCGGTAAAAACGGCATAACCACTAAACCGGTTTCGACAAAAATAATTAGAAATAAAATGCCATAAATCCACGTCCCGTAATTTGTAATAAACTCGGCGAGATGCTGATCAACGTGTAGAATAAAATCAAGAAGTTCCATGAGATGTTTAAGTGGTAAACCGTGCTCAAATCCTAGCAGTGAGCCTCTAGAAAGTCAGTATAAAACATCAAAAATATACAAATTGATCATCCTGTTTGTGCAACGATATATATGGATTTTGAGTATTTAATTATCAATGTCCCAAACCTAGAATGAGCTCATCAATAAATAAGCATTTAAATAAAGGTGGCAAAATGTTTAATCCAAATGTAGTGGTCAAAAATATCGTAACGCAATCAGGCGCGGACAGTTTTATTAGCCTTATTGCTCGTCTTCTTATGGCTTATATCTTCATTGTTGCTGGTTGGGGGAAAATTACTGGTTATGCAGCAACTGCAGGATATATGGAAGCAATGGGGGTTCCAGCTGGGATTCTTCCTTTAGTGATCTTGGTTGAGTTTGGTGGTGGTTTAGCCTTATTGTTTGGTTTCCAAGCACGCTTTGCGGCTTTTGGTCTTGGTATCTTTAGTATTTTAACTGCATTCTTGTTCCACCAAGGTGGGGCTGACGCAGCGGCACAATACAATAATGGCATCCATTTTATGAAAAACTTAGCAATGGCAGGCGGTTTATTCTTCCTAATGCTTCATGGTGCTGGCCGTATTAGTCTGGATCATGCAATCGAGAAATAATATTCAAGAAAAAAACCGGATGAGCAATTCATCCGGTTTTTTTTTACTTGTTTATTTTAAAAATTAAAGCATAAATTGGATTTGCAATTCCCCAACCACGAAACCAAGCACTGCACCGACTGCAATCAAGGCCCACTCATCTTCTTTAAATGCAGGACGTAACATGCCTTCAAATTCAGAAGGTGTTAGTTTTTGCATACGTTCAATGAGTGTGCTACGAATATTCATTGCATCTTCTGCATAAGACTCTACATATTTCATCGTCTCTGGAAGCTGTTGCATAATACGTTCAGCAACCTGTGATTTCATATTCTGATATTTTTCTCCGCCAATTGCATATACAACTAACGGGCGAATAACCCCAGCTTGCATATCAATTTCTTGTTTGACATGGCGGTTAACCAGATCAATAACACGTGCAGAATGTGTACCCGAAAATAACTCTTCCATCATGTGACGTGATGTTAAAAGTTGTTTGGAAATTAAAGCTGCATAGTCAGCTGCAACTTCATTTTGACGTTTAATAAACAGGCCTTGCCATGTGTAACCCAATATCTTTTTAGGATAAAGTGGTCTAAACATCATTTGCAGTGCAATCCAGTCACTGAAGAAACCCACAAAACCACCAAACAAAGGTAGCATCCAAGGGTATTTTCCTTGAGTGACAATCCAGCACAGCATCTGAATCACACCAATACCAAAACCAAATACAAAACCTACATTACTGAAAAATTTAAATTCTTGTTTTCCTACACGTTTAAAAATATTGTTGAGTAGGCGTTTATCTTTAAGCAAGTTGCTGATAACAAGATGTTTAATGTCAAAATATCGGTTCACATCACGCTGTACTTCGCTCATGATGTGTTCAACGATTTCGGGTGCTTTGGATTGCACACGACGAATGAGTCTTTGGCGAGCAAATTCTGGCATACCTTCCCATAAACCGGGCTGATATTCTTGAGCAACATCACGGGTAATATCTTCAGCCGCTGCAAGTAGAGGTTTTTCTATTTCTTTGGCAATACGTTTAGGATCTAGGCGTGCAAAAATTTCTTCAGGTTTAATCAGCTTAGCTGTCATGAGCTCAACAGCAATGGTTGCCATTTTTTCAGCTTTGCGAGGCACAATACCTTGCCAACCCAAAAATGGTTTAATACCTTTAAATTCAAGTGGTGAAAACATCATCTGGATGGCAACCACCTTGGTGATATAGCCAATTAAACCACTCATAAAAGGAATAGAGACATACAACCAAAAATGTTGCTGGAAATCTGCAATCATAGTTTGAAGCATTGTTGTTCCTTAGATTTCTATTGATTTTGATAGGGGGCAACAAGCCATAAAAATGGATAATTGTTTAAGCACAGACAAATATCGCTTATGGTATTTACCTTTCCATGGTAATGCCTGTTTTATCGGCTCATCTTAACATCAAATTCGAAGTGATGTTGCATAGAATGTGATGAATTTATCAATACGCATGGAGTTTTTAAGCGTAACCCATACATTTGATAAATATCATTAAATTTTGATTTATATCAAACAATCCAATTATAGAAATGATTCTGATATGAAAAAAATAAGATATATGATGATTTGCGGTGCGCCGAAGCGTGAAAAATGTTAAAATGGCGCGCTTAATTCTTTTGCCATTTAGTGGTTTGTCATGACTACCAATACTCAAATTACTGAAGATCGTATCCTGATTCTGGATTTCGGCTCTCAATATAGTCAGCTCATTGCACGTCGTGTACGTGAAGCTGGTGTTTACTCTGAAATGTATGCTTTTGATATGTCTGAAGAAGACATTCGCGCTTTTAAGCCAAATGGCATTATTTTGTCAGGTGGACCTGAGAGTGTACATGAAGAAGGCAGCCCTCGTGCACCACAAGTGGTGTTTGAGTTAGGCGTTCCAGTATTGGGTATTTGCTATGGCTTACAAACCATGTCTGAACAGTTGGGCGGTAAAGTTGAGCCGGGTACTGTACATGAGTTTGGTTATGCCGAAGTTGATATCGTTAAACGCGACCAACTGATTGGTAACTTACAAGACCGTGAAAACCAACTTCATGTTTGGATGAGTCATGGTGACAAAGTTAGCCAGATTCCAGAAGGCTTTACCATTACTGCAAGCACACCAAGCTGTCCAGTTGCTGCTGTAAGTGATGAAGCGCGTCGTTTCTATGGCGTGCAATTCCACCCAGAAGTAACACACACGGCAAAAGGTGAAGAGTTACTTGCAAACTTCGTTCATAAAATTTGTGGATGTGGTGGCCTTTGGACACCTGAACACATCATTGATTTACGTGTAGAGCAATTACGTGAACAAATCGGTGATGAAAAAGTTCTTTTAGGTCTTTCTGGTGGTGTTGACTCATCTGTCGTTGCTGCGCTTTTACACAAAGCAATTGGTGATCAGTTAACATGTGTATTTGTTGATAATGGTTTACTTCGTTTAAACGAAGGTGACCAAGTGATGCAAATGTTTGCTGAAAACATGGGTATCCGTGTTATTCGCGCAGATGCTGAACAACGTTTCTTAACTGCATTGGCTGGTGAAGTTGATCCAGAGAAAAAGCGTAAAATTATTGGTCGTGAGTTCATTGAAGTTTTTGCTGAAGAAGCACGTAAACTTGATGGCGTGAAATTCTTGGCGCAAGGTACGATTTACCCAGACGTAATCGAATCTGCTGCAAGCAAACAAGGTAAAGCACACGTTATTAAATCTCACCACAACGTGGGTGGTTTACCAGACGATTTAGAATTTGAATTGGTAGAGCCATTACGTGACTTGTTCAAAGATGAAGTTCGTAAGTTAGGTACTACACTTGGTTTGCCACATAGCATGATTTACCGTCATCCATTCCCGGGCCCTGGTTTAGGTGTTCGTATTTTGGGTGAAGTGAAGAAAGAATATGCTGATATTCTTCGTCTTGCTGATGACATCTTCATGCAAGAGCTTCGTGACAGCGGTTGGTATGATAAAACTGCTCAAGCGTTTGCTGTGTTCCAACCTGTTAAGTCAGTTGGTGTAGTGGGGGATGGCCGTCGTTATGCATGGGTAATTGCGCTTCGTGCAGTTGAAACGGTTGACTTTATGACAGCTCGTTTTGCACATTTACCATATGAATTGGTTGATAAAATCTCAACGCGTATTATGAATGAAATTAAAGATGTATCACGTGTTGTATATGACGTGTCATCTAAACCACCAGCAACGATTGAGTGGGAATAATTTTTCCCCTGTTAGTTGGTAAAGAAAAGGACGTGTTAGCGTCCTTTTTTATTACTTAACTTTTAAAGAGAAAAATTAATTTTGATATTTAAAAACTTTGATTGTCTCATTCATAGCACCCTGTGTATTACTAAAAGACTATATTGAATAATGAGTGTATTGTTAAGATCATTACAACGACTCATTGCAAAAGCATAGGTAAAAGAGAGTAATATCATGAGCAATAATAATGATTACGATATTTCTGATTCAAAGGATTGCGAAAAATTTGCCAATCAGTTTATTCAGGAATTTCCAATTCGCTCTGCTGAAATTGGACAGGGGACAGTCATTAAGCGGGCTTTACCTAGCCGACAAAAACGAATGATTGGTGCGTGGTGTTTCTTAGATCATGCGGGCCCAGTAACTTTTCCAGCAGGCGATGGTTTAGATGTTGGCCCTCATCCTCATATTGGTTTGCAAACCTTTACTTGGATGATTGAAGGCACCATGATGCATACCGATAGCTTAGGCTCAAAACAACTAATTCGTCCTAAACAAGTGAACTTAATGACAGCGGGACACGGAATTTCACATACAGAAGTTGCACCTGATACAGAAACTCAAATGCACGCTGCGCAGCTCTGGATTGCCTTACCAGATGCTAAGCGCAACATGGATCCAAAATTTGAACATTATCCTGAACTGCCTGTTGTTGAGAAAGACGGTCTAGAGTTTACCGTGCTTGTGGGTGAATATCTGGCAACGACTTCTCCAGTTGTGGTACATACGCCGTTAGTTGGTGTTGACTTAATTGCTACCGAAGATACTAAAACCCGTATTCCATTAAATCCTAATTATGAATATGGTTTTATGGCGCTTGAGGGTAGTGCTCATGTGAATGGTCATGAGTTAACTGCCGACAACATGGTGGTATTAGATACGGGTCTTAGTGAAATTGAGGTTGAAGTAAAAAAAGGCAATCGGATTTTGTTGATTGGTGGTGAACCGTTTGAAACGCCAATTTTACTCTGGTGGAACTTTGTTGCACGTACTATGGATGATTTAAAAGAAGCTCGCGAGCAATGGATTAACCATGATGCACGTTTTGGTGAAATTCCAGATTATGTAGGTGCGCGTTTAGAAGCCCCTGTTCTTCCAGATCAAATGAGAGCATCAAAATGACAGCAGTAATCGCAAGCAGTAAAGCAAAGCCCCTTGCTGAACAATGGAAGGGCGAAATCACCAGTGGTCGCCACCAATATTTTTGTGATGAGCCAGAGAAGCTAGAGGGGCAAGACCAAGGTCCGGCGCCCTATGATTTGCTCACTGGAAGTTTAGCCGCTTGTACGCTCATTACTTTAAGAATGTACGCAAAGCATAAGGGTTATGATTTTGGTGAGTTTTCGGTTGAAATCGATTTTCATACAAATAGAGAGCATGAAGAACACATAGAACGTCGCATTGTTTTTAAAGACTTACCAAACGAAGAGCTTCAACAAAAAATCTTAGCGGTATGCGGTAAAACCCCCGTCACTAAAACTTTGTTACGTAGTTTAGACATTCATACTGTGCTTGTTACAGTGTAAAAATGCTATTTTGTTGAGGTGGATGATTTTATATCCATCCCACAAATGGAATAAAGCAGCATGTTCACATGCTGTTTTTTATGTAAAAAAGAAAAATAAAAGCAGGCAATAACATGATTAGTGTACACCACCTGGAATGTTCGCGATCGTTTCGAATTTTATGGGCTTTAGAAGAGTTGGGCTTAGATTATGATATTCATTATTATCAACGCCTACCTAACTATTCCGCTCCAGAAACATTGAAATGTATTCATCCTTTAGGTAAAGCTCCGATTTTGACTGATGATGAACAAGTCATCGCAGAATCAGCTGTGATTTTAGAATATTTACAGCAGCGTTATGATCAGAAGCAACAATTTAAACCTACCGATCCTCAAGATTTACAGCAG
Source organism: Acinetobacter lactucae (assembly GCF_001605885.1). Taxonomy (GTDB): domain Bacteria; phylum Pseudomonadota; class Gammaproteobacteria; order Pseudomonadales; family Moraxellaceae; genus Acinetobacter; species Acinetobacter lactucae. The sequence goes on from NZ_LRPE01000010.1 coordinate 147,988, forward strand.
TATATTTACTGGATGCACTATGCAGAAGGTTCACTTATGCCATTATTAGTCATGACTTTGGTCATGAATAGTGTAAACAAGCATGTGCCATGGCTAATTCAGCCCGTAGCTAAAAAAATCACGGAAGGGGTAAAGGCAAATTTTGTTCGTCCACGTATGAAAGATCATATTAGTTTTTTAGAAAACTATTTGGCAGAGCATGAATATTTCGCAGGTGATTTTTCATTTGCTGATATTCAAATGAGCTTTCCTTTGGAAGCTTTACAATCCCGCTTACAGGGTAAATACCCTCATATTCAAGCTTTTTTACATCGTATTCAGCAAAGACCCGCGTTTCAAAAAGCGAGACAAAAGGGAATTGGTTCTAATGAAAGGAATTGCGCTGATATTTAAAAGAAAAGGAACAAATATTTGTTCCTTTTTTATTTTCACTTTACTTGCGTTTGATCACGATAGAATCAATGCCGCTGTGTTGTAAGGTCTGTTGAGCAGCCAATGCAGCGTCTTGAGTGTCATACGGTCCGGAAATAACGCGATACCATGTTTGCCCGTTTTCAGTACTTTTAATTACGTCAGCAGATAAGCCATTTAAAATTATTTCTGCACGGCGGGCATCGGCCTGATCAGGGTCGTTATAACTACGAACTTGTAAAATATAAGTAGGTTGCTGAGGAGTTGTAGCTGTCTGATTAGGATCAATTCCTACACTTTCAGAGGCAGCGGGTTGAGTTGTGCTTGGTGCCTCAACAATCATAGCAGTGCCTTGATTTTTACTTTCAGGGATCGCTTGTTCAGGAATAGGGGTAACTTGTTGCTGAGGTAATAGATCGTAGAAGCGATAGTCTTTATTGGTATCTTCTTCTTGATAATGCTCAGAGGTAATCTGATTTTTCGCAGGAACAGGTTGCCAAGGTTTCCAAAGCATAAGCATTACAGCGATACATAAGACCGCCAAAATAGCGACAAGTGTCCCTAACCATTTGGGAATTAGGGGCTTTTTAGGCTTGTTAGGTCTTTCAGATACACCGCGTTGCGTTTTGCCAAACACGTGGATTATTCCTCTGTATTTTGATTGTTTTTTAATTCGAGTTTGATTCTCGTCTTACGATGTTAAAAGCAGCGGTTTGTATTCGCTATCTTAACTATACAAACCACCGCTTACTATATATTGCATGACCTTTGATTTGCTGTCATGCAATATATTTATTACATAGATTCTGGTGCAGATACACCAAGTAATTCTAAACCATTACGAAGCACTTGTTGTACATTGATTGAAAGCAATAAACGGGCTTGTGTAAGCTCTGCATCATCGCTTAATACTTTATGCTCATTGTACCAACCGTGGAACAGGGCAGCTAACTCTTTTAAGTAGTTACCTACCTGATGTGGTTCATACGCATTTGCTGCTCGTAACACTGCATCTGGATAAGCTGCCAATTTAGCAAGAATCTCAGTTTCGGCATCAAGAGACAAGCGCGCCGCATGTGGGCGAGCAGTGTTTACATCGAATTGTAAGTTTGTGCTTGCTGCTTTTTCTAACATACGACAAATACGTGCGTGTGCATATTGAATATAGTACACAGCATTGTCTTTACTTTGTGACACAGCAAGGTCAAGGTCGAAGTCGATGTGTTGTTCACTCTTACGCATCACATAGTAGAAACGAGCTGCGTCATTGCCAACTTCTTTACGCAAGTCACGTAAAGTCACGAACTGACCTGAACGAGATGACATTTGAACCATCTCGCCACCGCGCCATAAACTTACGAACTGAACTAAAAGGACAGTCAATTTTTTAGAGTCGTAACCCATTGCATCAATCGCCGCTTTTACGCGGGAAATATAGCCGTGGTGGTCAGACCCCCAAATATCGATAAGGTCAGTATAACCACGTTGTAATTTATTTAAGTGGTATGCAATGTCAGATGCAAAGTAAGTGGTTTGGCCATTACGACGCTTCACAACACGGTCTTTTTCGTCGCCAAATTCAGTCGATTTAAACCAGATGTTACCATCTTTTTCATAAAGGAAGCCGCGTTGATCTAGTGTTTCTAACGCTTCATCAATTTTTGCACTAAGAGACGCTTCACTAAACCATTGGTTGAACGTTACACCAAAGTCAGCAAGGTCATCTTTAATATCATCTAAAATGGCATGAAGAGCAGCTTGGTGGAATACGCGGTAGCCTTCACCTAACAACTGTTGTGAATTGGCAATAAGGCCATCAATATGTTTTTCTTTGTCGCCAGATAAAACGACTTTATTGCCGTCGCTATCTAGTTCTTCTGCATATTGTACGTCTTCTGGCACATCTTTGTAGACATCAGCCACTTCACGAAGGTAGGCATCGCCATCTTTATCAATAATAGTCTGTGCGATTTCTTTAACGTAATCGCCTTGATAAGCATTTTTTGGAAATACAAGTTTTTGACCAAGTAATTCTAAATAACGTAAATAAGTAGAAGTCGCCAAAATATCCATTTGACGGCCTGCATCATTCACATAGTATTCACGGTCAACTTTAGCACCTGTTGCTTCAAGTAACGTAGCAACAGTCATACCATATGCAGCGCCACGGCCATGTCCTACATGTAGACTAGACGTTGGGTTTGCAGAAACAAATTCAACTTGGATCTTTTTCGCTGCATTCGCTTGGCTGCGACCAAAGATTTCTTTTTGTGCTTGAATCTGGTCAAGAATAGCAAAGCGCTGGTCTGCATTTAAAAAGAAGTTAATAAATCCGGGTCCTGCGATTTCAGCTTTACTGATATCTGCAACTTCTGGTAATGCAGCTAGAACTTTCTCAGCTAAATCACGTGGTTTCATACCAGCAGGTTTCGAGCCGATCATGGCAATATTAGAAGCAAAGTCGCCATGGCTTCGGTCTTTGGTGCGTGTTAAGTTGCTTGTGTTTTTCCAGTCGGAAGGAAGCACCCCTTCTTGTTGAAGAGTTTGCACTGCATGGTCGAGAGCTGCTTGTATTGCCGTATTCATATCAATCGAAAATAGATGTCGCAGAAAAACGTCAAATATAGCAAATTTCCGATGACTTAGGGGAGGGGATTTAATATTCCAATAATTCTTTATGCAAATTACTGATGATTATTTTTTAAATGAATGTCGGTTGTTGAATCGTCTTATTATTCTAGAAATGAAGAATTACAAGCCTTTTGGGTAATTTTGATATGTAAATTACGTGTTTAATTGAATACTATTTCCTGAGGAAATACCTGTTGCCGCTAAATCATATAATTATGGCTTTTAAAATTAAGAAAATAAAAGAAATTTTTAAAATTATAAAAATATTAAAATGCTGATTTTTATTGGTTATTTTTAAACATGTTGTAACTAAATAGTGTTTAATTTTAACATCACAGTTTAAAATATCTATTTTGATCGAATTAGGCTTAAGCTTATACGCACAAAGAGTTTTAGAGACCATACAAACGTGTTTTTCTCTACTCTAAGCTGGAAAATGAGATAGGCAATGATATCAGGACACCCAAGTAAACATCCCCTTTATATCCCATATGCAGGTTTTACACTTTTAGAGTTACCACTTTTAAATAAAGGTTCGGCTTTCACTGAAGAAGAAAGAAGTAACTTTAACTTACACGGTTTACTCCCCCATATTATTGAAACTATTGAAGAGCAGAGCCAGCGCTCTTATCAGCAATATTGTGCTTTTACTGACGATATCAACCGTCATATCTATTTGCGTAATATCCAAGATACCAACGAAACTTTGTTCTATCATTTAATCGAAAATCATCTTGAAGAAATGATGCCGATTATTTATACCCCAACAGTGGGTGAGGCATGTCAACGCTTCTCTGATATCTATCGTCGTCATCGTGGTGTTTTTATTTCATATCCAGATCGTGATGTGATTGATGATATTTTGCAAAACGTAAATAAAAATAATGTAAAAGTCATCGTGATTACTGATGGCGAACGTATTTTGGGTCTTGGTGATCAAGGTATTGGTGGAATGGGTATCCCTATTGGGAAGCTTTCACTCTACACCGCTTGTGGTGGAATTAGCCCAGCTTACACATTGCCAATCACAATTGATGTAGGGACGAATAATCCACAATTGTTAAATGATCCGATCTATATGGGTTGGCGTCAGCCACGTATTAGTGGTGATGAATATTACGCATTTGTCGATATGGTGATTGAAGCTGTAAAGCGTCGTTGGCCAAAAGCATTAATTCAGTTTGAAGATTTCGCACAAAAAAATGCGATGCCACTTTTAGAAAAATATCGCGATAAAATTTGTTGTTTTAACGATGATATTCAAGGAACAGCAGCGGTATCCGTAGGTAGTTTGATTGCAGCAAGCCGTGCAGCGGGCAAGCAATTAAAAGATCAGAAAATTGCTTTCTTGGGTGCGGGTTCAGCAGGTTGTGGTATTGCCGAACAAATCGTTGCGCAAATGGTTGCTGAAGGTTTGACGGATGCTGAAGCACGTGCACGCGTTTACATGGTGGATCGCTTTGGTTTGATTACCGGAAATCAGCCAAACCTATTGGATTTCCAACGCAAGTTAGCGCAAAAAGCTGAGGTGGTTGATCAGTGGGGCAATATTGAAGAAGTGATTTCACTCCTTGATGTTGTTAAAAATGCTAAGCCTACAGTGTTAATTGGGGTTTCTGGTCAACCAGGTCTGTTCACAGAAGAGATTATCAAGACCATGGCGGCGAATTGTGAGCGCCCAATTGTTATGCCGTTGTCTAACCCAACTTCACGTGTTGAAGCTGTACCGGCTGATATTGTGGAATGGACTGAAGGTAGAGCATTAATTGCAACAGGTAGTCCGTTTGCTCCTGTGAATCATCACGGCAAGCTTTATAATATTTCTCAGTGTAATAACTCGTATATTTTCCCGGGCATTGGCTTAGGTGTAGTGGCATCGGGTGCTAAACGCGTTACTGAAAATATGCTCATGGCATCAAGTAGTGCTTTAGCAAATTGTTCTCCATTGCTTAAAGATCCACAAGCTGATTTATTGCCACCGTTAGGTGAAATTCAACAAGTGTCTAAAGTGATTGCATTTGAAGTTGCGAAAGCTGCAATGGCAGATGGCGTGGCTGTAACGATTAGTGATGACTTACTACAGCAAAAAATTGATCAATCATTCTGGAAACCTGAATATCGCAAATATAAGCGTATTCCTTTCTAAGGTTCAGAACGTAAAAAGAGGAGCTTAAGCTCCTCTTTTTTATTTTAGTCTTCTAAAATTTCTTCGAGTAATTCTTCGCTAGGTGCAAAGTAATATGCGCCATCTAGTGGTGTCACGAAATGCAATAGGCGATCATGGATGCCATCTCCACTTGTACCGAACATACGTTTTAACATGGCATCAATAATGTTCAGGTCCTTGGTGTAGGCAATAAAAAATAAACCTTGATCGCCTCTGCCGTCGCCATAAGGCAGACTATGACGCAAGATTTCCATTTCTTCGCCTTCATCATCTTCGACAACAGTACGGGCGACATGGGCATTTTCTGGTTTAACGTCATCATCAAGTTCAATTGACTCAAGCTTAGTACGACCCATAACATTTTCTTGAGCATCAACTTTTAATTTTTTCCATTTTTCTAAGTCGTGTGCATAACGCTGCGCGAAAATGAAACTGCCATCAGCAAAAACTCCCGCGCTTTCTGGTAATAGGGCTGTTTCTGCACGGTCATCTGGAAATTGAGGGTTTTCTGTACCGTCTATAAAGCCTGTAATATCTCGGCCATCGAAATAGCGGAAGCAAACACGCTCATCAAGGACTTCAACTTTATCTTTAATACCTTCAAAAAAGGCTTGGCTCAATGCAAAACAAATGTCAGAACGCATACTCGCGATATGGATGAGAACGTCAGCTGGTACGACTGGCATGTTAAATGCGCCATTTTCTGGTTCAAGTTGTTTAAATCCAGCAGGAGATTGACTATAAAGTTGCTTCCAAAGTTCTGGACCAAAAGCGACTGCTGTTTTAATTTGCGCGTCTGAATGCTGAGTAATGAGACGGTCGCGTGCTTCAAACAACGCTTCGAGTTGTTCTTTTAATTCATCAATCGATAAGTCTTTTAAACGAAGAACAATAAAACGCGCATGATCTGATGGCAACGGCAAAATGACAGATTGAGCAGTCATTGGAAGGTATCTCCTCAATTATAATTTAGTATGAGCTTTAATTATTGTGCCTGATGCGAAGAGCGGTTAGTAGTCTATTTCTTGATTTTATTGTTTGAATTCTCATCAATATCGTTTTATAAAACGGTATAATTCCACTTTTATTGTCTATTTTTACTATGTCTTTGCAAGTTTGGTTTGCCTATATGTTGGCCTGTTGGGTCATTAGCATCTCTCCGGGTGCTGGAGCGATTGCTTCAATGTCGAGTGGTCTAAATTATGGCTTTAGACATGGTTACTGGAATGTGATTGGGATGCAAATTGCTTTGCTGCTTCAAATCATGGTGGTGGCAGCAGGTGTAGGTGTCCTATTTGCAACAACTCCTTTAGCTTTTCAGTTTGTTAAATGGTTTGGCGTAGCTTATTTATTGTATTTAGCATATTCGCAATGGACAGCACCTGTAAAAGATATAGAAATTCAACAAGAAAAAAGAGATAAGTCTGCTTTAGCTCTGTTGTTAAAAGGCTTTGTGATTAATATTAGTAATCCTAAAGCGATCGTATTTTTATTGGCAGTTTTGCCGCAGTTCTTAGATTTGAGTAAGCCTCAATGGATACAATATCTAATTATGGCGGCTACTATGATTACGATTGATTTGATAGTAATGGCAGGATACACGGGATTGGCGTCAAAGGTTTTAAGATTACTTCGGTCCCCTAGGCAGCAAAAATATTTAAATCGGGGCTTTGCTGTGATGTTTAGCTGTGCGGCTTTATTATTGAGCACAGTTCATCAGGCGTCCTAATCTAGGTCGCCTGTGTCTGATTTTTTAGTTTTTGAGTTATAAAAATAACAGCAAAACTTAATGCCATACATAAAACAATACTAAGGCCTGTAGAGATATTGAGTGCTGCACTTGACCATAAACCGACACTAACGCCGAGCTGGGCTAACACAAACGCCCAAATCACCATTTGCTTTGGCGAATTTGCTAATAGACGAGCGCTTAAGGCTGGTATTACGAGTAGTGCCCCCATGAGCAAAGAACCTACAGCACGCAAAGCTAAAACTGTAAATAAAGCCAATAACAGCATAAAAATAAGGCGTTGCCAGTTTGCATTCACGCCTTCACTAATTGCGATATCCGGATCAATTGCAAACTGTATTTGCGGCTGCCAAAAACGGTAGAGAATCACGATTGATATCGCAATAATTAAAGTGAAAACGGGTAAGTCGGGCCAATCAATGCTAAGTAAGTCACCAAATAAATAACTTAAAAGCTCTGGTCTTAAACTTGGAACATGTTGAATAAACAATAAACCACTACACAGTAATGTCGCTGAACATAAGGCGAGTAGAGCATCGTTTGGTAAACGATTGTCATGTAAAGCCCATAAAACGCCGACCAGTAAAACCGCCGTGCCTGCAACGCCAAGCCATAATGGAAGACTTAAAGCTCCGGCAATAGCAACCCCGAGTAGTGTACCATGCGCCATTGTGTCAGCAAAAAAAGACATACGTCTCCAAAGCATCAGACAACCTAGAGGCGCGGTCAAAAATACCAGCAGGGTTCCCATAATCCATGCGGGCAACAATAATTGTAACCATTCCATCATGGCTTAAGCTTCCGGTTCTGGGTGAATGTGAGGACGGTCATTATGAGGGCAGGGGTGTGCAGCATCACCGTGAGCACAATGGTCATGATGATGTTGATAGAAGACCCTTTGAGTTCCAAAGATTGCCTGATATTCAGGGTGTTGTTGGATATTCTCGGGTAGCCCGCTACAGCAAATATGTTTATTTAAACACACTACGCGGTGTGTTCCTTGCATAACCCATTGTAAGTCATGAGAAACAATTAAGATCGCACACCCATACCGTTCTGGCAGACTGCGGACATAATCATAAAGTTCCGCTTCTGACTGAATGTCTAGACCTTGCATGGGTTCATCAAGAACTAAAATATCTGGTTGGCGAAGTAGAGAACGAGCCAAAAGTACACGTTGGCGTTCTCCACCGGAAAGTTGTTGTACTTTTGATTGTTGTAACTTTGAAATACCTGTGTCTTGAATAATTTCCTGACGCAGGGCAGTGCTGCATTTTTCTAGGTCTAGTAGGTCTTGAACACGCAAAGGTAAGCTGTGTGACGGGTTAAACTTTTGTGGCACATAAGCCATTTTAAGTTTTTTATGATTAATAACACGCCCACTACTCGGCTGGAGAATACCGAGTAGAACTTTAATTAGTGTTGATTTACCTGCACCATTAGGACCAATTAAGGACACGATTTCATTCTGATGCAGGGAAAAATCAACTTTTTTTAATATATCCCGATCATCACGATGAACAGAAACCTGCTCAAGCTGAATTAATACAGGATTTAAGGAGTTGTGCGGCACTGTTGGCATTTCCCCGAAATTTCAATAATGCTGTGTTGAGCCATAAAGTCATCTGAAGCTGCAAGCTGGTCAAGCTGGTGTGTAAGACCTTGGGAAGAGGCCTCTTTAACCATATGACATTCAGTACAAATTAAGAATGCTGCTTGGTGGCCTTCACGCGGGTGGCAGCAAGGAATATAAGCATTAATAGAAGTTAGGCGGTGAATGAGCCCTTTTTCTAATAAGAAATCTAAAGTTCTATATACAGTTGGAGGTGCAGCAGGGCGATCGGTTTGACTTTTTATACGTGCCAATAAGTCATAGGCGCCCATTGGACCTGACGCATTTAAAATGAGTTCCAGAACTTCTTTGCGCAAAGGTGTAAGACGTGCGCCAGTCGCAGAACATAAACTTTCTGCTTCAGCTAAACGGCTTGCGACATTGTGGTGATCATGCACACCATGCAAAGAATCATGATGTTCATGCGAGCAGGAACTCATAAGGATAACCTCGAATTTTTAACGGAATATTAGCATGAAGCGATGCTTCATTCGATTAATCTTAGGTATTTTTGTAACTTTGTTATATTATAACATGCTTCGAGCTAATTTAAATTGATGGTCTATCATGTTCCGTTTTTTTGTTTTCAGTATGTTCTCGCTTTTGAGTACGTTAGGGTGGAGTCAGGGTTTGGTGGTTTCTACGCACCCGATTTATCTGATTGCAAAAGAAGTCACTCAGGGTGTTGAAGAACCACAACTCTTATTAAAGGGACAAACTGGACATGACGTACAATTAACCCCAGCGCATCGTAAAGCAATTAATGATGCTTCTTTGGTGATTTGGCTGGGTAAAGCGCATGAAGCGCCTTTAAATAAATTATTAGGTAATAATAAGAAGGCTGTAGCCTTATTAGATAGTGGTATTGTTTCTGTTTTACCCCAGCGAAGTACACGCGGTGCAGCTTTACCCAATACAGTAGATACACATGTATGGTTGGAGCCTAACAATGCGGTTCGAATTGGTTTCTTTATTGCCGCTTTGCGCTCTCAGCAACAGCCTGAAAATAAGGCAAAGTATTGGAATAACGCCAATGTGTTTGCCCGTAAAATGTTCCAGGCAGCACAAGCTTACGATAGTTCAAGTAATGGCAAACCGTATTGGGCATATCATGATGCCTATCAATATTTAGAACGCTCACTAAACTTAAAGTTCGCCGGTGCTTTAACAGAGGATCCTCACGTTGCACCAACAGCAGCTCAAATTAAGTATCTTAATGATAGTCGACCAAAAAAACAGATGTGTTTATTGGCGGAAAGTTTTACCACTAAGAGTCAATATCAAAAATTAGGTAACATTACTTTTCAGCCAGTAGACGAGAGCATGAATAATGAGGATGATTTCGTCACTGCATGGAAGAAACTGGCTATAAAAACAGATAAATGTGTATTAAGTACGCAAAAGTAAGATAAAAAGTAAACAAAGGCTGACTGTAGCGTCAGCACCACCTGTCATGAAAAACCCCGACTAAAGTCGGGAAAAGATTGCATGTTCAGGGGTGTAACTCTATAATGCCTGCGATTAAAAGCGATCATCAGCTAAACTTGTCAAGCATTTATGCTGTGAGTGGATAAATAATGAGCCAAACTAGTCGCTTGATTGACCGACGATTAGCAAAAGCTTTGGTCTTCTTACAAGCATGTATGATCCCTGTTTCCGCTCTTGTAGCGTGGAGCATAAAAGACATGACAGCAGCATTAAGTGCGGCACTTGGTGCGTTGGTCTGCTGGCTTGCGACGAGTTATTTTTCGTGGCAATCCTTCAGAACAGCAGGTGCACGAGCATCAAAACAAGTGCTGTCTAACATGTATAGGGGCATGTTAGGCAAATTTGCAATCATGATCGTTGGATTTATTTTGATTTTGAGCAATGTTAAACCTTTATCACCGTTAGCATTGCTGTTTGGTTTTATTCTCGTTCAGGCAATGTCGTGGGTCGCTCCGTTCTGGGTGTCACGTCTACAAAAACGGGTGTAGAAACAAGAAGAATTGAAGATTTTTTGGAGGGTAGCGAGATATCGACAGTGCGCCGATGTTCGTTTCCCTTCTTTTTAGTAATTGACATTGACCAGGTGTGATTTATGGCTGCTGAAGAACATGCCCTCACTTCGACAGAGTATATCAAGCATCACTTGACCAATATGACCTATGGCAAAATGCCAGACGGTACATGGAAATTGGCTGAGACTGCTGAAGAAGCTCATTCGATGGGGTTCACTGCAATTCACTTGGATTCAATGGGTTGGTCAATTGGCCTTGGTGTGATTTTCTGTTTGATGTTCTGGATCGTTGCGAAAGCTGCTAATGCAGGTGTTCCAACTAAATTCCAGTCTGCAATTGAAATGATCATTGAGTTTGTTGACTCAAGTGTCCGTGATACTTTTCATGGCAAATCACGTTTAATCGCTCCGCTTGCACTCACTATTTTCGTGTGGATTTTCCTCATGAACTTAATGGACTTGATCCCAGTTGACTGGATTCCTCAAGTTGCAGCGTTTGTAGGTGCAAACGTATTTGGTATGGACCCTCACCACGTTTACTTCAAGATCGTTCCATCTACAGATCCAAACATTACTTTAGGTATGTCTTTATCTGTATTTGTACTTATCTTGTTCTACAGCATCCGCGAAAAGGGTGTTGGTGGTTTCGTTGGCGAGTTGGCACTTAACCCATTTAACCCAAGTAATCCAGTTGCAAAAGCGTTGCTTATTCCAGTGAACTTGATTTTGGAATTGGTAACATTCCTTGCTCGTCCGATTTCATTAGCTCTCCGACTATTCGGTAACATGTATGCCGGTGAGTTGATCTTTATCCTAATTGCTTTATTGCCGTTCTGGATTCAATGGGCGTTGTCTGTGCCTTGGGCGATCTTCCACATTCTTGTAATCACGTTGCAGGCATTCATCTTTATGATGCTTACCATCGTTTACTTGAGCATGGCAAGCGAAAAACATTAATGGTATTGCCTAACTATCAAATGATGGTTGGGCTGAATTTTTTTAATTTAATTTGGTAATAACCTAACCTCTGAGGAATTTTTCATGGAACTCACTTTAGGTCTAGTTGCAATTGCATCTGCTATCTTGATCGCTTTCGGTGCTTTGGGTACTGCGATTGGTTTTGGTCTTTTGGGTGGTCGCTTTTTAGAAGCTGTTGCTCGTCAACCAGAATTGGCTCCACAACTTCAAACTCGTATGTTCTTAATCGCGGGTCTTCTTGATGCTGTGCCTATGATCGGTGTTGGTATTGGCTTGTTCTTCATCTTCGCTAATCCATTTGTAGGTTAATCATCTTAATTCCTAAATCCACTATTTGAGGAATTGCAATGAATATCAACCTCACATTGATTGGTCAAGCGATTGCGTTTGCATTCTTTGTTGCATTCTGCATGAAGTTTGTTTGGCCACCACTAATCAATGCGATTAGTGAGCGTCAGCGTAAAATCGCTGATGGCTTAAATGCAGCAGAAAAAGCGAAAGCTGACCTTGCCGATGCACAAGCGCAAGTTAAGCAAGAGCTTGATGCAGCTAAAGCACAAGCGGCTCAATTGATCGAACAAGCGAACCGTCGTGCAGCGCAATTGATCGAAGAAGCTCGTACTCAAGCTGCGGCTGAAGGTGAGCGTATTCGTCAACAGGCTAAAGAAGCTGTTGATCAAGAAATCAATTCTGCTCGCGAAGAATTACGTCAACAAGTAGCTGCTTTGGCAGTAACTGGTGCAGAAAAAATCCTGAACCAGCAAGTTGACGCAGAAGCTCATAACGCCATGCTGTCTCAGCTGGCTGCTAAACTTTAAGCGAGGCGAATTATGGCTGAACTCTTGACGTTGGCACGTCCGTATGCCAAAGCAGCATTTGCTTATGCTTCTGAGCAAGGTGCAACAGACAATTGGTCGAATGCGTTACAAGTGCTCAGTGCTGCGGTGCAAGACGAAGCATTTTCCGCTTATTTAAATCGCCCTGAACTTACTCCTGCGGAGCAAGTGAAGCTTTTTGCTAAAGTTTTAGGTGAAGATCAATCTCAAGCAGTGTCTAACTTTTTGACACTTCTTGCAGATAACGATCGTTTAATGTTGTTACCTGAAATTGAAGCAGAATATGAACAGCTTAAATCACAGAATAACAACAATGTGGATGTCGTGATTGAATCGGCTTTCCCATTAACTGCTGAACAAGAGCAACTGTTGAAATCTGCTTTAGAAAAGCGTTTTAACAGTACTGTAACTGTTTCAGTTGAAGTTAAACCTGAGCTTATTGCAGGTGTTGTAATTCGTGCAGGCGATCAAGTGATAGATGATTCTGCGCTTAACAAGCTTGAAAAAATGCGTACTCGTCTTCTTGCATAATGCAAATGATGAAGACTGAACTAATAAAAGATTGAGGAATAGCGCAATGCAACAACTGAATCCATCCGAGATCAGTGCGCTCATTAAACAGCGTATCGGAGATCTGGACACCAGCGCGACCGCTAAAAACGAAGGTACCATTGTTATGGTATCCGACGGTATCGTGCGCATTCACGGTCTTGCTGATGCAATGTACGGTGAAATGATCGAATTCGACGGCGGCTTATTTGGTATGGCACTGAACCTAGAACAGGATTCAGTGGGTGCCGTTGTTTTAGGTAACTACCTAAGCCTTCAAGAAGGTCAAAAAGCTCGTTGTACAGGTCGTGTATTAGAAGTTCCAGTTGGTCCTGAACTTCTTGGCCGTGTTGTCGACGCTTTGGGTAACCCAATTGATGGTAAAGGCCCAATTGATGCGAAATTAACTGATGCTGTTGAAAAAGTAGCACCAGGCGTAATTTGGCGTCAATCTGTAGATGAGCCTGTTCAAACTGGTTATAAATCAGTTGATACAATGATTCCTGTTGGCCGTGGCCAACGTGAGTTGATCATCGGTGACCGTCAAACTGGTAAAACAGCGATGGCGATCGATGCGATTATCGCTCAGAAAAACTCTGGCATTAAATGTGTATACGTTGCGATTGGTCAAAAACAATCAACAATTGCAAACGTTGTACGTAAGCTAGAAGAAACTGGCGCTATGGCGTATACAACTGTTGTCGCTGCTGCGGCTGCTGATCCTGCTGCAATGCAGTACTTAGCTCCGTACTCTGGCTGTACAATGGGTGAATACTTCCGTGACCGCGGTGAAGACGCTCTTATTATTTATGATGATTTGTCTAAGCAAGCTGTTGCTTACCGTCAAATTTCATTACTTTTACGTCGTCCACCAGGTCGTGAAGCGTATCCGGGTGACGTATTCTATCTTCACTCACGTCTTCTTGAACGTGCTTCTCGTGTATCTGCTGACTACGTTGAGAAATTCACTAATGGCGCAGTAACTGGTCAAACTGGTTCTTTAACTGCATTGCCAATTATTGAAACTCAAGCAGGTGACGTATCTGCATTCGTACCAACGAACGTAATTTCGATTACTGACGGTCAGATCTTCTTAGAAACATCATTATTCAACGCAGGTATTCGTCCTGCTGTGAACGCGGGTATCTCTGTATCGCGTGTTGGTGGTTCTGCTCAAACTAAGATCATCAAAAAATTGTCTGGTGGTATCCGTACCGCTTTAGCACAATACCGTGAATTGGCTGCGTTTGCTCAGTTCGCTTCTGACCTTGACGAAGCAACTCGTAAGCAACTTGAACATGGTCAACGTGTAACTGAGTTAATGAAGCAAAAACAATATGCTCCTTACTCAATTGCTGACCAAGCTGTTTCTGTTTATGCATCTAACGAAGGCTACATGGCTGACGTAGAAGTTAAGAAAATCGTAGACTTTGATGCTGCGTTAATTTCTTACTTCCGCTCAGAATATGCTCCGTTGATGAAACAAATCGATGAAACTGGTGACTATAACAAAGACATCGAGGCAGCAATCAAAGCAGGTATTGAAAGCTTTAAAGCGACTCAAACTTACTAAGTTCAGTTTTAGTTAAGTTTGGTTCACGGATCAACCTTCGGAAGCTCGAAAGAGCTTTCGAATACTAGGTTAAGCGTATGGCAAATTTAAAAGAAATTCGCGCCAAAGTAGCTAGTATCAAGAGCACGCAAAAGATTACTCGCGCGATGCAAATGGTAGCTGCTTCTAAAATGCGTCGTGCGCAAGAGCGCATGGCTCAGGGCCGTCCGTATGCCGATAATATGCGCCGTGTAATTGCTCACTTGGTACAAGCAAACCCTGAATACAAACACCGTTATATGGTTGATCGCCCGGTTAAGCGCGTTGGCTATATCGTAGTGTCTTCAGATCGTGGTTTGGCAGGTGGCTTGAACATTAACTTGTTCAAGAAAGTTGTGCAGCATGTCAAAGCACAACAACAGCAGTCAATTGAAGTTGAATTTGCTTTAATTGGTCAAAAAGCGGTTTCGTTTTTTAAGAATTACGGCGGTAAAGTGCTCGGTGCAACTACCCAACTTGGCGATGCGCCGAGTTTGGAACAGTTAACTGGCTCAGTCCAAGTTATGCTTGATGCATTTGATAAAGGCGAATTAGATCGTATCTATCTCGTATCAAATGGCTTCGTTAATGCAATGACTCAGCAGCCTAAAGTAGAACAACTTGTTCCTTTAGCACCAGCAGAAGAAGGCGATGATCTCAACCGTACTTATGGTTGGGACTATATCTACGAACCAGAAGCAGAAGAATTGTTAAATGGTTTGTTGGTTCGCTATATCGAGTCTATGGTTTATCAAGGTGTGATTGAAAACGTTGCATGTGAGCAGTCAGCTCGTATGGTCGCGATGAAAGCAGCGACAGACAACGCAGGACAATTGATTAAAGACCTACAACTCATTTACAACAAGCTGCGTCAAGCCGCGATTACTCAGGAAATTTCCGAGATCGTTGGCGGTGCCGCTGCCGTTTAACATTATTAAGTTTGAATTGAGGAGACAGCAATGAGTAGCGGTCGTATCATTCAGATCATCGGCGCGGTTATCGACGTCGAGTTTGAGCGCAATAGCGTTCCTAAGATCTATGACGCTCTCCAAGTTGACGGTACTGAAACTACATTAGAAGTTCAGCAACAGCTTGGCGATGGTGTTGTTCGTACCATCGCAATGGGTTCTACAGAAGGTCTTAAACGTGGCCTTAATGTAACCAGCACAAATGCACCGATTTCTGTTCCAGTAGGTCCAGCTACGCTTGGTCGTATCATGGACGTTTTAGGTCGTCCTATCGATGAAGCAGGTCCTGTAGCGACTGAAGAGCGTTTGCCGATTCACCGTCAAGCACCTTCTTATGCTGAACAAGCAGCTTCTACTGACCTTTTAGAAACTGGTATTAAAGTAATTGACTTACTTTGCCCGTTCGCAAAAGGTGGTAAAGTTGGTTTATTCGGTGGTGCTGGTGTTGGTAAAACCGTTAACATGATGGAGTTGATTAACAACATCGCTAAAGCTCACTCAGGTTTATCTGTGTTTGCTGGTGTTGGTGAGCGTACTCGTGAAGGTAACGACTTCTATCACGAAATGAAAGATTCTAACGTTCTTGACAAAGTAGCAATGGTCTACGGTCAGATGAACGAGCCACCAGGTAACCGTTTACGCGTAGCGTTAACTGGTTTGACTATGGCTGAATACTTCCGTGATCAAAAAGACGAAAATGGTAAAGGTCGTGACGTATTATTATTCGTCGACAACATCTACCGTTATACACTTGCGGGTACTGAAGTATCAGCATTGTTAGGTCGTATGCCATCTGCGGTAGGTTACCAACCTACACTTGCAGAAGAAATGGGTGTTCTTCAAGAGCGTATTACATCTACTAAATCTGGTTCGATCACATCGATCCAAGCAGTATATGTACCTGCCGATGACTTAACAGATCCATCTCCTGCAACTACATTTGCTCACTTAGATGCAACAGTAGTATTGAGCCGTGACATCGCATCTTCTGGTATCTATCCAGCGATCGATCCACTTGACTCAACTTCACGTCAGTTAGACCCATTAGTTGTTGGTCAAGAGCACTATGAAATTGCGCGTGCAGTACAAAACGTATTGCAACGTTATAAAGAGCTTAAAGACATCATCGCAATCTTGGGTATGGATGAGTTAGCTGAAGAAGATAAATTGGTTGTTTACCGTGCGCGTAAAATCCAACGTTTCTTCTCTCAACCATTCCACGTAGCTGAAGTGTTTACTGGTGCTCCTGGTAAATTAGTACCGCTTAAAGAAACGATTCGTGGCTTTAAAGGTCTATTAGCTGGTGAATACGATCACATCCCAGAACAAGCGTTCTATATGGTTGGTGGTATTGACGAAGTGATTGCTAAAGCTGAGAAACTCTAATTTAAGGAGATCATCTCATGGCGACTATGCAATGTGATGTCGTAAGTGTTAAAGAGTCTATTTACTCTGGCGCAGTAACGATGTTAATCGCGAAAGGTGCTGGTGGTGAGCTTGGTATTTTGCCAGGACATGCTCCACTTGTAACCTTGCTTCAACCGGGCCCGATTCGTGTTCAGTTGGAAAATGGTACAGAAGAAATCGTCTATGTATCTGGTGGTGTTTTAGAAGTTCAACCTCATGTTGTAACGGTTCTTGCAGATACTGCAATCCGTGCTGATAACTTGGATGAAGCGGCAATTTTAGAAGCACGTAAAAATGCTGAACAATTGCTTGCAAACCAAAAGAGTGATTTGGACTCAGCTGCTGCGTTGGCTGCCTTGGCAGAAACAGCTGCACAGCTTGAAACTATTCGTAAAATCAAAAACCGCGCACTTTAATTGCCGGTTTGAGATTAAAAAAGCCACCGTAAGGTGGCTTTTTTAATAAATTGTTTTTTAAGATTCAGTTTTTGAATCTGAATTTTCATCTCCTGCCATAATCATGGCCGCAAGCTTCACCATATCCATTTGAATGGTATTCAGTTGTTTTTCAATTTGGTCAAAATTAATTTGATCTAATTTCCCGTTTAGTAATGGCATGCTAAGAGCTTGTTGATTGGCATGTAATAAACTTTGGCGAATATTCTCAATTTCCTGACTTTTGATATCTAAAGTCAAAAGTGCTTGATTTAAACCTTCTAATTGCTGTTTTAAAGTTGTGACTGTAGTTTTTAATTCATTCTGATTTTTATCTTGGATGGCTTGTTCAACATCAAGCTGAGTATCTTTAAGTTGTTCAACATAGTCACCAGCTTTAAGCTGTAAATTAGCAGCGTCGCGGACCATATAAAAAATATTACCGCTTTTAAGTTCGGTTTTGTTGGGTGCAGTATCTACCTCTTGTTGCTCAAGAGTCTGGTCAGCTGCCTGTTCAGTGATTTCAGTCTTTTCTTGTTCGGTAGCATGGTCTTGTGCCTGATCGCACCCGAGTAAAAGCATGCCTGAGGCAAAAATTACAAAAGGAAGAAATGCGCCCTGTAAAACTTTTTTCATAACTACAAACAACATTAATTAAAGCAAATAAATACTATAGGCATAAAATATGAAGAAAGATTGTATTTTTGCAAACGAACAACACTTTAAGGAGAGCATAAAAAAGAGCGTATAAAACGCCCTTTTTCACGTTTAAAAATATTATTTTGCTAACTCTGCTTCAACTGCTTTAACGATTTGTTCATCGTCTGCTGTTAGGTTCGGAGCAAAGCGAGCCACGACTTCACCATTCTTATTAATTAAGAACTTTTCGAAGTTCCATAAAACTTCTGGAGCAGGGTTGGTTGGAATACCTAAGCCTTCTAAACGCTCACGGAAAGGACCTTCACCAGTACGTTCTGGTTGAGCTGCTGTTAAAGCTTGGTAAAGTGGGTGCTTATCTTCACCGACTACAGAAACCTTAGAAAATAAAGGGAAATGAACATCATAATTTAATGAACAAAATTGCTGAATTTCTTCATCAGAGCCTGGTTCTTGCTCTTTAAAGTTATTTGCAGGGAAACCTAAAATTTCAAGACCTTGGTCTTTTTTTGCTTGATAAAGTTTTTCTAAGCCTTCGTATTGTGGAGTTAAACCACATTTAGAAGCAGTATTTACGATAAGTAGAACTTTACCTTTATATTGTTCAAGATCAACCGTTTCGCCTGAAATAGCTTTTACTGGAATGTGATATACAGATTGTGTCATGAGTCTTTCCTAAAGATTGTAATTGATATCAAGTAACGCATTTGTTTTAACTGCTATTGAGGGGTAGTGCAATAATATTCGTGTTCAAAAAAGAAAAAGTTTTTAAAAATAAACTGAATTCTAGTTATTTCTAATTTGAATAGGTGTTTGTCCAGTATAACGTTTAAAAAACTCAATAAAACTTGAGCTATGTTGATAACCTAAATCGTATGCTAAACGCTTGATAGGCGTTCCTTGGCGAATCTGATGAATGGCATAAATAATTTTGGCCCGATTTCTCCATTCGGACAACGAAAGCTGAAGCTCTTGTTGACTCAAACGTAATAAGTGGCGATCACTGACCGAAAAGTTTTGTAGCAACTGCTGTAAAGAGTGATTAAAAAGTAAGGGATCTGAGAGTTTTTCTAAAATAGGCAATAAAACAGGATGCCTTGTTTGCGGTAAATAATGCGAATATGCAGGAGCTTGTTTGAGTTGATCGAATAAAACTTGTAAAAGATGTTCTAAGTATTCAGGTTGTTCGGTTTGTTTTTGCTGTTCTAAAATTTGTAAAACTAAGGTACGAAAAAAAGGCTGGATACTAAAGCATCGACAACTTTCCCCTAAAATAGAACATAGGCGAGGGTGTAGTCGAATACAGATATAATGAATTTCATGGTCGATATGAGTAGATTGATGAACAGTTTTTGGTGGAATCCAAAGCCCATAGCTTGGAGGAGATAAGTAGATTTGTTCCTCTACTTGCATTTCCAAAATACCATTCAAACTGAAATTAAAATCTCCCCAGAGAGATGCATGAGGACGAACAATATCTTCTTTTTGGTATAGAAATTCATGAACTTCTATACTGTTTAATAATGAAAATTGCTGGTCCTCATTGTTCATCTATATGCTCTAACTCATATTTTAATTTTCACAAGTCGCTTTAGGGTTATTTAAGCCTTTTGCTAAGGTAAATGTACTTAGTAATGCTAAGGCAACGAAGCTTAATACTCCATAAATTAAAGTATTTTCATTGAAATGATCAACTACATAGCCACCTAATAAAGAACCTGTGGCAATCATGACCTGAAACATACCAACAAAAAGAGGCATACCTTTTTCAACGGCATTTGGTGCATGTACAAACATCCAGATATTGGCAGAGGTAGGGAAAGCACCAAATGCGAATCCCCATAAAGCTGTTAAGACAATAGCACCAAACTCATGGACAGCAAAAAGAGGGAATCCGAAAAATACGATTGCAAAGCATGTACCGACAAAAGCTAATGTATAACGGACATTTAAATTGCCACTATATCCGGCAAAAGCATTTCCGAAAATACCTGCAATTCCATAGAGTAATAATAATGAACTAATGGTAGTCCCATTAAAACCGGCAACATTTTTAAAGAAAGGGGCTAAATAGCTATACGCACAGAAATGAGCAAGTCCGATCAGTAAGACAATTAACATACCACTACGTGCTTTGGGCGTACGTAATAGTGCTGGTAAGTCGTTCAGGTGAATTGCCGAGTCTGGTACAAGTTTAGGTAAAAAGATTAATTGTAAGATTAAAACAATTAAGCCAATGCCTGCTGTAATTCCAAAAGCACTACGCCAGCCATAAAATTCACTTAGCCATGTTCCAATAGGCACACCTAAAACTGTAGCAAAAGTTACACCTGCCATCACGACCGCAGTTGCTTTAGCAATAGGAAGATGCGAAGGAGCTAATTTTCCACTTAAAGCAATTGCTGTCGCCCAGAAACCACCAATTGAAATACCTAAAATTAAACGGCTCAACAATAAAACATGAAAGTTTTCAGCAAAGGCGGTAATGGTATTGGCAATCACCATAATGGCCGTCAGCAAGATAAGTACATAACGCCGATCTAGTTGTTTTACAGATACTGGTAATAGAGGTGCCGCGATAGCTGCCATAATGCCGGGTACGGTAATGATGAGGCCTGCCGTACCTACAGAAATATTTAAATCTGTTGCGACACTATTTAGAACACCAACAGGTAAAAATTCACTTGTAACTAAGGCAAATGCTGCGATAGAAACAGCCAAAATAGCAAACCAGCTCCCTTGAGTGGAGGCCGTGGGTCGCGCTTTAGAAATAGAAGATTGGTCCATAGGAGATCCTTACTTGGCTAAATTTGGAGTAAAGAAAGGCAATTTATTAATTAACTAACGATCATTATGAAAATAAAATAGTTGATAAAAAATCGAACGTCAATTAATTTAATAATGATTGTTATAAAAATAGATGTGATCTTTATGACAAATAGGCATGAAACAGATCTTGTTGTTACTGAGGAAGCGCTAAAAAAGAAGCGTGGGCGTCCAAAATGCTTTGATGAACAACAGGTTTTAGAGAAAGCTATGTTGCTCTTTTGGGAGCATGGCTACGAAGCAACGTCTATTAGTGATTTAACGCAAGCTTTAGAAATTACAGCACCGAGTCTTTACAGTACCTTTGGTGATAAGGCCGGGCTGTTTTATAAAAGTATTGATTACTATTTGGCTCATGAGGCGTGTCCTATTGAGACCATCTTTTTGGAAGCAAAAACAGCAAAAATCGCTTTTGAATTATATCTTTATGATAATGTAAAACGACTAGTTCAACCCAATAAACCAGCTGGTTGTATGTTGGTGGTTGCTGCTATGAACTGCTCTGATGCCACTCAAGATGTGCAGCAAAACCTATTGGATAAACGCATAAAGACCAAAGAAAAATTATTGGAGCGTCTCAAACAAGGTGTCGAGCAGGGTGATTTATCTGCCAATGCTCCTCTACAGGAAATGACAGATTTTTATGCTACGGTCATTCAAGGCCTTACCATTCAGGCCAGAGACGGCGCCAGTACTGAGCAATTACATAAAGTCGTAGAGCATGCCATGAAAGCTTGGACATTATTTTAAAAAAAGATGATGTCCTAAGTTCAATATCAATGTCGGAAATACGATATTTCAATTTATTAAGACATTCTTCAAAATAAAATCTCTTTTGTAGATGGTGTATTGCTATGAGTCAGGTCATGAAATATCACAAATGGGCGTTTATTTTCCCCATTTTGGCAGTATTGATTTGGTCTTTAAATATCGTAGTCACCCGCTATGTCTCGGATTATATCTCTCCAGTAAGCATTAGTTTTTATCGGTGGTTAATTGCTTTTATTATTTTGACTCCATTTATGTTTTTGCCTGTTTGGAGACAAAGACAACTCGTAAAACCATATTTACCTAAGCTTGCTGTGTTAAGTGCATTTGGGATGGTGCTTTATCAAGGCTTGGCTTATACCGCTGCCCATTATACCAGTGCAACCAATATGGGAATTGTGAATGCATTTATCCCTATCTTTACGATCTTTGTATCGCTTGCCATTTTAAAAGATGTGCCTAATCGCTTTGCAGTTTTTGGCAGTATTTTGTCTTTTGCAGGCTTGCTCTATGTCATGTCACAAGGAAATATTAATAAGCTATTAAGTGGTGGCGGGCATCTTGGTGATGCGTTAATGATTATTGCCGTATTCTTCTATGCATTTTATGGGGTTTTCTTGAAAAAATGGCAGTTGCCTCTGCCAATTATGACAAGCTTATATGTTCAGATTGGATTTTCTGTAATATTTCATATTCCTTTAATTCTTTGGTTTGGGCTCGATGCTTTAAATGTTGAAAATGCACCAAGTGCTATTTATGCAGGTGTATTTGCTTCACTCATTGCGCCGTTAGTTTGGATGTTAGCTGTTCAACAACTCGGCCCTAATAGAACAAGTATTTTTATGAACTTGGTGCCTGTCTTTACAGCAGTTATTGCAAGTGTCTGGTTGTCTGAGCAGTGGACCATTTATCACACGCTAGGTGGGATTGTTATCTTAATTGGTATCATTATGGCTCAGAAGAAGGTGAGTCCCAAAAAGAGTGAATTAATGCAAGAACAAAACTAAAGTCGAGAAAAAAACTATGGCATATTTTTAAAAAAACTGATGAAAATATGCCAATTTTTTCTTAGTTAAAGTTTTTCTATATGATTTATAAATAGTTTATAAAAATGGGTTGTAATATAAATATTAAAAAAGCCGAGTAAAAATATTAATATAATTTTAATTTATAGGCAAAAAACTGTAAATTCCCTACACTTTTCATGCTTTTTTTAGAGAAATAATATATTTCTCTCATTTGATCACTTACCACATAATAGCGGCCACTACGAAGGACGTGCTTTTTTGGCAAATCATCTTTCGTTCCACAGATATCCAAACCCTCTGGATGTGGTATATACCCATCCTTTTTTATGCTCAGTTATCCCTATATAACTGAGCTTTTTTTTGTTCGAAATTAGGCGCGAATAATCTCTCCAGTGAGAGCATTAATAATTCTACTTGGTTGCTGACTTTGGCCTAAGTCACCATTGAGATAGTTTAATTGTGAACCAAAGTATTGGCAGGCATCTTGTAGTGAATGAGCAGGTTCTTGCCCGCTTGGGTTAGCACTCGTCGAGACAATAAATCCATGAAAAGCATTGCACAATGCTACACATAAAGGATGCGTGGTGACTCGAACAGCAACAAATGGATGCTCACCTTTAATCCATGAAGGAATATGTTCACCAGCAGGTAATAGCCAAGTTGTTGCTCTTTCCGAAGGTTGATGATTCGTCCAACCATCAATAATTTCTTGTTGAGTGGTTTGAGGTAGAGAAGTTAGCAGATGTTCAACTTGGCTAATATGGCCAGCCAATAAAATGACGCCCTTTTCAATAGGGCGCTGTTTCAATTCAAGAATCTTTTGAAAAGCTTGCTCATTAAAAGGGTCACAACCTAAGCCCCAAACTGCCTCAGTTGGATATGCCAAAACTTGACCTTGTTGTAAACATTCGGCTGCTTCGGTAACTGAGGTGGTAATCATGGTAATACTCTTCCTTTCAATCAAACAGAATT
The DNA here is from genome assembly GCF_001605885.1 of Acinetobacter lactucae. Classification (GTDB taxonomy): domain Bacteria; phylum Pseudomonadota; class Gammaproteobacteria; order Pseudomonadales; family Moraxellaceae; genus Acinetobacter; species Acinetobacter lactucae. The sequence goes on from NZ_LRPE01000010.1 coordinate 171,572, forward strand.
GCTATTGTGCGCTTCAGTACTAAGAACGACAACGTAAATACAACCCTGATTGTTGCATACATAAACCGAGTAGTTCTAGTTCCATCAGTGAAGAGGTGAGTTCTGCCACAGGTTGAGAGTGATGCAAAACAAGCTGGTCAATATCTTGTCCGACCCAGTCTAAAGATTGATAAAGGTTAATTAAATGCTCAGGAATTTCTGGGGTATTAGAAACTACAGCCTCCTCGGTGGAGTTTTGTTGCTGACTTTGCCACTGAGTTGGTAAAGCAAGGTCTTCAATAATCTGTTCAGGATGATCGACTAAAATTGCTCCCTCACGAATAAGTTGATGGCAACCTTGATGAAACTCACTGTAAATATGACGAGGGATGGCAAATACAGTTTTACCTTGTTCGGCAGCTTTGTTCGCAGTGATGAGAGAGCCACTTTTTAACGTCGCTTCTACGACGAGTACTCCTAAACTCAGACCGCTGACAATTCGGTTTCTACGTGGGAAATGCTGTTGTAATGGAGGTGTTCCAGGCAAAAACTCAGTAATAATGGCGCCGTTTTGAGCCAAGATCTGTTCTGCAAGTTTTTTATTCTGAGCAGGATAGGTACTGTCTAGACCTGTTCCTGTGACAGCAATTGTGCGTTGATGTACTGAAGCACCTTGATGAGCGGCTTCATCAATACCATATGCCAAGCCACTACTTACATAAAATCCTTTTTCACTTAAGTAGTAGGCAAAATCATAAGCAACCTGACGACCATGCGGGCTTGGTTTTCGACTACCCACAATCGCAATTTGTGGTTGTAATAAGGCTTGTGCCTGACCTTTTCCAAAAATGATAGGGGGGTGATCAGTATAAGGTAATAATTGAGTGGGATAGCCTGAGTCATCTGCCGTTAAAATAAAGTCAGTATGCTGATGGATATGTTGAATCAGTTTTTCAAACTGAGCTTGACCTTGAGCAGTTTGGAATTCAGCTACACGTTTTAAATGATTAGCATGTAAACCAAGATTTGACCACTGTGCCAAATTAACTGGTTGGACTGCTTTTTCGCAGTTACCAAAATAATCGACAATTTTTTTAAAGCTGACTAAAGAGTGTTGCACCAAATACCACACTTTAAGCGTGTGGTAATGGTGTGAAGAAAGTTGAGTAAGCATTGTAAAAGGTACATCCAGCATTAATCATTAAAGCGGGGTGGCTGAATGCTTGAACCAACTTTAACTGGTAAATCGCTTTCTAATACGTAGGCATAACTCAACTGATCAAAAGTTCTAAAAACCATTAAGCTACCAATTTGTTGTCCAGGTAACTTTATTGATTCTTTTGTTTTAGGATCTCGAATGGTTTCACCTTGCTGCGTAATATCAAAAACTTGACCTACTTGAACACCTTGTACAGTACCTCTGTCCAAAGTCACTACACTATCTTTGCCAGCAGTACCAATTGATCCCATTACACGAATGATTTTGCCACCCTCTGGAACTTGAGTAGCGTCCACCGGATAAAATAAAGTAGGCAATGTAGCCTCTTCTTCTGGCATCACCCGATCACCACGACGTACTTCAGAATTGTAGCTGTCAGTTAACTCAAGCGTGGTAATGTCTTTTTCAGAAGAGATGGCGATGCCTGAGGCAACTTGTTGTAGCTCAATACCTAGACTGTGCTTTTTGCCTTTATTATCGGTGAAATAATAAGGTTCACCTTCACGGTAGACTGCATAACGTTGACCATTAATTAAACCTTGTCCGCGTGCATAAATAGTTTGACCTTTTGCCGCGAGTACACGTTGATCGGCAGTACCAACTACATAAGGAGTATGTTCAATTGCATCGGCTGGTAGAATAGTGCTGTGTTCTAACCACTGTTTAATATGCTCAAGAGGAATAACAGGTACGTTATTGTTTAGTGACTCCACACGTACTTGAGGTTGTAAATTTGTCATTTGACCTGTGTAACGGCGAATAATGCCGACACAACCATCTCCCTCATCTTTTCCAACCAATGGACGGCCATCTAAACTACATAGCAGTAACCGATCACCCGGATAAATCCAGTGCGGATTTTTGACATGTTGATTATTTGCCCAGATTTCAGGCCAGCGCCAAGGTTTACTGAGAAAGTGACCGGAAATATCCCACAGTGTATCTCCTCGTTTTACTACGTAGACATGTGGTGCATTACTTTTAAGAGAGGGTGGATTATGGTTCGGACTAGCAGCATAACCCTCTGCTACTGTACCAAAAGCAACCCCTGTAAAAAGTGCGAAAGCAAGTAAATGCTTTTTTATCCCCAAAGCATGAAATTGAACCATGCCGTCAAAAACCTTTTTCATTATGATAATTCCTAAAAATTATGCGTGCAGTTGCGTTATAATAGGCGGCTAACACACAATTTTTCGATGAAGTATTTCCTTCATTTGGTTTTTCAATCAATGGCATAAGTGAGGACGTCAGTATGGCCTTATTACCTATTTTAAGTTTTCCTGATCCCCGCCTTCGTACCATTGCTAAGCCTGTTGAAGAAGTTACTGATGAAATTCGTCAACTTGCAGCAGATATGTTTGAAACCATGTATGCCGCACCGGGTATTGGTTTAGCAGCTTCACAGGTCGATCGTCATATTCAGCTTATCGTCATGGATTTGTCTGAATCTAAAGATGACCCTATGGTTTTTATTAACCCCAAAATAACTCCACTGACAGAAGATAAGCAGCAGTACGAAGAAGGCTGCCTATCGGTGCCACAAATATACGACAAAGTTGAGCGCCCGTCACGTGTGAAAATTGAGGCAATTAACCTTGAAGGTCAAGCATTTGAGATAGAAGCTGATGGACTTCTCGCTGTTTGTATCCAACATGAAATGGATCACTTAAATGGCAAATTATTTGTGGATTATTTGTCGCCACTTAAACGTCAGCGTGCTCGAGAAAAAGTCGAAAAAGTTGTTCGTCAACGTGAGCGTGAAAAAGTTGCAGTAAAACGTTAAAAATTTCTATTCTTGAAACATCAATGTAGTGTGGATGTGATTTTTGGTTTTTCGTAGTGGTTTACTGCTTGCATGTGCAGCAGTATTTTTACAGGTCGCGGTATTTCTACAGCCGCTTTTACCGAAGCAGTATCAAATTGCTCCGGTCTGTGAAACTATTACCCTCGCTTTGCTTAAACCTAAAGCACAGATGGAAACCATGTCACATGCCATGCATTCACATCATGAACATCATATTGAACAGGCACAAGCCTCTGGGAAACATGATCATCATGATGCAAATCACCAGTGTCAATATTGTACCGTCTATGCCAATCTGGTTTTACCACCTGAGTTTGGCATAAAAGAAGTTTTAGTCCGCATACAAGTCCGCTTGGTCGCTTATCAACAAGCATTTCGACATGTTTACTTTGCGCTACAGCGACTTTTTCTACTCCCGCAAGGACGTGCACCACCTCTATTTGCATAAATAAAAGCAATTTTTTGTTGGGGTCTTAACTGACTTCGATATCACTTTATTTATGTTTTAGAGCGTATAAAAATGCCACATTCTAAATTTTTACTACAACCTTTATGGGTTGCGATGCTTGCTGTCTCTCATTCGGGGCTAGTTTTTGCTGATTCAGAAAAAAATGATATTGATACCAAAGCGCTTCACTCATTAGCACCTATTGTTGTTACAGCACAACAAGGCAACGATGCAAATGGCTTGATTGTACATGCAGACCCAAAGCAACCGATTCAGCCAGTGCCTGCTACAGATGGTGCAGACTATCTACAAAGTATTATGGGATTTAACTCGATACAAAGCGGTGGAACAAATGGTGATGTGACATTCCGTGGTATGTTTGGCTCACGCATCAAAATTCTAACGGACGGTGCAGAGAACTTAGGTGCATGTCCAAACCGTATGGATGCACCAACTTCTTATATCTCTCCAGAAAGTTATGACCGCATTTCTGTTATTAAAGGTCCGCAAACTGTTCAATATGCCAATACAGGTTCGGCAGCAACAGTTCTTTTTGAACGTCAGCCTGAGAAACTTACCTCTGAAAAACCTTATCGTGGGCAAGCAAGTGTCTTGCTAGGTTCATATGGACGTATTGACCATAATGTTGAAGCGGCATTGGGTGATGAGAAAAAATATATCCGTTTAAATGCCAACCGTTCAGAGTCAAATAGTTATCAAGATGGTGATGGCAATACCGTGCCCTCAGCATGGAAAAAGTGGAATGCAGATATAGCGCTTGGCTTTACTCCAGATGAAAACACGTGGGTCGAACTCACTGGTGGAAAATCTGATGGTGAATCGCTTTATGCTGGACGTTCAATGGACGGATCTCAATTTGCGCGTGAAAGCTTAGGACTACGTTTCGAAAAGAAAAATATCACTGATGTCATTAAGAAAATCGAAGGGCAGGTGAACTACAGCTATAACGACCATATTATGGATAACTTTAGCTTACGTATGCCGCCATTAGTTGAAATGAACCATGGTAGTATGACCATGCTGATGCCAAATCCAATGGCAATGCAAGTGACACGCCGTACATTAAACTCACGTTTGGCAATGACTTCCGAATGGAGCAAATGGAGTTTGATCACCGGCATTGACTCTCAATTTAATAAACATGGCGGTAGCATGTCATCGCCAACAATGCCTTCTATGAATATTCCATATCGTCAAGATATGCGTTTTCAATCATATGGAGCTTTTGGCGAACTCGGCTATCAATGGAACGATTTCAATAAATTGGTTACAGGTGCACGTTTAGATCGAGTCACAGTTGAAGATGAGCGCGCTGATTCTCAAACAAAAGGCTTTAATACTAAACTTGAAAAGACGTTACCGAGTGCATTTGTCCGTTGGGAAAATCAACATCCTGAGCATGACCTAAAAAGCTATATTGGTTTAGGTTATGTAGAGCGTATGCCTGATTATTGGGAACTTTTCTCGCCTAAGCATGGTAATGCGGGCTCAACCAATACTTTTAACGGTGTGAATCCTGAAAAAACATTACAGTTGGATCTGGGTTTCCAGCAACAGCATGGCGCTTTAAACACATGGGCTTCTGCTTATGCTGGTTTAGTAGATGACTACATTTTAATGAGTTATCACCATCACCCAAGCACTGGAATGGGTGGACATGATATGAGCCATGATATTACTGCAGGCGCTAAAAATGTCGATGCAACCATCGCAGGCGCGGAAGCGGGTATTGGATATCAATTTACCGATCATATTCAGGCAGATTTGAGTGCTATGTATGCATGGGGTAAAAACACTACAGATGACAAACCTCTACCTCAAATTTCACCTTTAGAAGGTCGCCTAAATATTCGCTATGTAGCTGATAAATATAACTTAGGTCTGTTATGGCGAGCTGTAGCTGAGCAAAATCGTGTGAGTCTACATCAAGGTAATATCGTGGGATATGACCTAAAACCAAGTAAAGGTTTTTCGACTCTTTCTCTAAACGGAAGCTACAACCTACGTAAAGATATCGATGTCTCTGTTGGCATTGATAACGTATTAGATAAGACCTATACCGAACACTTAAATAAAGCAGGTAGTGCAGGCTTTGGATTTGCGAGTGAAGAGCAGTTCAACAATATCGGAAGAAATTACTGGGTTCGTATGAGCATGAAGTTTTAATAAGCTTAGCGAATTAAATGAACTGAAAATATTAATTTAAAGAGAGAAATGAAATGACTAATAAATTATCACCTGAACAATCTTGGTGGGGATGGAAGTTACTTATTGTGGCTTCTATCTTGAGCTTATTGTTTATGATCATTTTTTACTTGGCGATCAACAATGAACCTGACTACATGCCAAGTCAAAAAAAGAAGCAGATGGTAGAGTCACACGAGCAAATGAATCACGCTGAAATGCACAGTTCATCAGTTCAATAAGTTCCTGAATAGTTAAAAATGGAAGTCTAATTAACAGGCTTCCATTTTTATTTTTAGATTTTAAAAATTATTGATGCATACTCGCTAAGGTTTTTGCCTTACCTTGATTCTGATAAAGTGTTAAGCCAAGTTTTTGTATATTACGGCCTGATTTAGATAAAAACTTTTCAACTTTTGGTGAAAGCTTCGCGCCATTATAAAGTAGTGAATTACGCACAATTAAATAATAAGCAAACCATGAGGCAGACTGCTGAGGCAATCCGAGTAGTTTCATTCTCTTCTTGCCAATAAAAAATTGTGTAAGTTCTAAATGTTGTCGATAAGCAAGCTTCTGCTGCAAAGAGCGTAAATGCAGATATTTTCTCTCAAAAGGCTCTTTGGATAAGCTTGATCCTAACTCAACGCTGCTGTGATCGGAGCGAGGGTGAGCAAACTGCATCCAGTAAAGTAACCTCCAACCCTCAGATTCAGATTGAATAAGCCATTTTTCATCAATACCCATCAACCAGCCAACATAACGCCAAAAATGTAAAAAACTCTTGGCTTCTTGTTTGGTCGGCCATACACCTAAAGCTCTAATACCGAGTAAAATTACACTGCTAAAAGCCAAATTAGTTATTGCTAAATCAAATTGATTAAGAGGAATTCCCCAAACTTCACTATCCCAACGATCAGACTTTCTTAATTGTCGGCGAACGAGTGCATGAATAAAGCGAACATAAATCGTTGACGTGAAACCTGAGCTTAAACGGACAAGTCCTTGAGGTTCAGTAATATCAACCCACCATTTTGTAGTCTCTGCTAAACGAGTACCCGCTTGTTTCTTCAATGCACCCGTTAAAATTAGGGGCTGATTAAATCCCGGATATAAGTATCCTGCCATTAAAGATAAATCTCGAAGGATAAAACCATTATTTATTCCTAAACGATGAGTAAATTTAACAGCCTCATCAATTTGGCGCTGGTCTAACCATTCAGGCTTTTGTTCAATGTAATTAAAGAAATTTTCTAACTCAGTAGGTATCGGCTCAGAGAGGTCGTTGCGGCCTTGAAATAATATCTTTTCAAAAATCATGCGATGATCTTTGGGATTTTGCATAACCCAATCAATCACCTTATCCATTTCAACGTCCCCTTCACAAAGAGCACGTTGTAAAGATACATATTCTGTATAGTTCGGTTGAGCTGGTTTTTCGCAACAGACATTTAAAAACTGAGTAAAGAAATTACTGTCTTGCATGTCATTAAAAGAAGCAAGTCGAGTCGGGCTAATCATTTGCATATCGTTACTTACTTATTGAACTGAATAATAAATAGGCTAATATGAATAATTATTCGCATTCAATTCGCATTTAACGAATAAAAAACGATGAGAAAAGCCCCGCAGCAACAGCGTTCAAAAATTATTGTTGACCATATTTTAGAGGCGACACAACACTGTATTGCCCAGTATGGATTACTACATACGACGACGCCTAAAATTGCAGAGAAAACTGGAGTAAGTGTAGGATCGATCTACCAATACTTTGAGAATAAAGATCAAATCATAGAAGAACTATTACGCCGTAAAAGCGAATTGTTGGGGCAACAACTTAAGGAATTAGTTATACAGCAAGGAAATATTCCTTTAGACGTGCTCATCCCCTTGGCGATAGAGTTAGGATTTAATGCATTAAAAGCCGATCATGGTTTTTTTATAGAAGTGCTGAAACATTGGCATGACTACAGTCATTCGCAAGCTGCTCAGATTTTAGAAAAGCATTTTTTTGAAGTAGGTCTATATACATTCAGTAGAAATCCTCATCAGTGGGACTTCGAACAGGTAAAGCATAAATCCTTTGTAATTATTAATAGTACGCTTTTTACGATGATGCGTTATGTAAGTCAGAACAATTTTCTTATCTCAGAACAACAACTTAAACGCGAATTATCGAGCATGATACTGGCTTATTTAAGCCAAAAATAAAAAATTAAAATAATTATTAATATAAAACAGCAACTTAATTTGTGTTTTGGTTTAAAAGTAAACGCTCAAGTCATTAATTTTTAATTTTCGCTTGCAAAGGAGTTAGGATGGTCTATAATGCACAT
>NZ_LRPE01000011.1 GCF_001605885.1 Acinetobacter lactucae
AGACAATACTTACACACAACACTATTAATACTTTATTGATCATTATTATTATCTCTATGTTTTTAATGTTAATGATCTTAACAAAAAATTATAGCTTTGTGAATATTTTCACATTTACTTACAATAATACAATCTTATTCAAATTATTGAAAATAAAAGTTATTTTAAAAATATCATTAAAAACCCTAATAAATACTAAACTTTTACATTGAAAAGTAACTTTATTTAATAAGAGCTTATTTTAGTTATTTTTAATATTATCTTTTTATCGGTTTTAACTCTTAAGTTATTTTAAAGATAGAGCATAGACAAATGTGTATACGGCTTGAAATTTGTTTTTATTTGCTAAGCTTTAAATTAAATAAAAGGAGCTATTTTCGTTAATGTACTTTTCTTTAAAATTGTTTCTTTAGCGACTAATTTTCTATGTTTCATGTTTAGCTTTCAAAATAAAAATTCATCTCAATGAAATCTTCATCTTATTTAAAAATATTTTTCTTCATTAATGCTATTGGTTGATTAGCAAAATTATGTCCAAGTTTTATCGTTCTATAAATCGCACCAAGCTTTCCATTTTCAGAGATTTATTCCCATAAACGCTACGATAAAATGCACTTAGATAAAAAATTAAATCAGGAGAATACATCATGTTTGATATGCGTTTATCTCACGAGCGTGGTGCAGCACATCATGGTTGGTTACAATCAAAACATAGCTTTTCATTTGCTAACTATTGGGATCCTAAACAAGTCGGTTTTTCAGACCTACTTGTAATTAATGATGATAACGTTGCTCCATCTAAAGGCTTTGGTACCCATCCTCATCGTAATATGGAAATTATTTCCTATGTGCTTGAAGGTGCATTAGAGCATAAAGACTCGATGGGTACAGGCTCTGTGATTGTGCCTGGTGACATTCAGCTGATGAGTGCAGGTCGTGGTGTTGCTCATAGTGAATTTAACCATTCAGCTCAAGAAGGCGTTCATTTCTTGCAAATTTGGGTTGTTCCAAATGAAGTGAATACAGAGCCGGGCTATCAACAAGTCCATATTGATGAAGCAGACAAACGCGGTAAATTGCATTTGATCATTTCACCGAAAGGTGGTGAAAAAACTTTGTCGATCAAACAAGACATTAATATTTACTCAGGTCTTTTTGATGGTGAAGAAACTGCTGAATTTGTGATTCCTGACGGTCGATATGTTTACCTACATGTTGCTAAAGGTCGTGTCGATGTAAATGGTAAAACCTTTAACACTGGCGATGCGGCACGTATTCGTGAAGGTAGCAGCTTATCGTTTACCAATGGTGATCATGCCGAAATTTTGATTTTCGATATGCGCCCAGAAGAAGTTCCAACCATGCCATAAGATCAATCAAGCCCTCATATAAACTTTTATGTGGGGGCTTTTTATCGTTACTTGGACTTATAAGAATTCTATCTCTGCTCAATGCTCTTCTGAACGCGCCATCTCTGTATTGATATAGCTCATAATCATAGTCGTTAATCCCTGTACCATTTCGTCAAAACTAATATAAGGGTTTGGCAAAATAAGATGCCGCGCGACGTTAAAAATTCCACTATTAATACAGATATAGGTAATTACAGGCAAATTATTGATTTTTAAGTATTTAGGATTATGCATCATATATTTCATGATGACTTCCATTAAAGCCTGTTCAATTTTGGGAATATATTTGTCGTACTGTAACTCTCCTGCATAGCGCAAAACAGTCAAATAGCGGTCGTTATTTTTCTTTAATAAATCACTAAAAGTATAAAAAATCATTTCAATAACAGGTTCTAACTCCAACTGTAAAATCGTCGGTGTAAGCTCTGTAATCATGTCCAGAATTTCCCGAACAAAAAAGTGATTCATCGCATCATAAATTTCTTCTTTATTTTTAAAATATTCGTATAAAGACCCGACACTCACCCCTGCAATCTCTGCAATATGACGTGTTGTAGTACCACTCGGCCCATGAAGTGCCACTACAATAAAACCTGCTTCAATAATCGTGTCGACAGTGACTTTGGCTCGAGTTTGACGAGGTTTACGCGTAGTCATACGATCTAATTAATAATCCGAACATAAAGTCAGATTAGCATGTAATTTGACTCGTTAGAAATAAAAAAACAAAATCCGAATAGTTGTCAAACTTAAGTGGAAAAGTTCAGAAAATTAGAGCTTAATCTCTCAATTAATACATAGTTTAATTTATTAATTTCTGAGAAAAACAAAAATTTAAATTATTATTTTTCAACTATATAAAACCAAATTAATTAAAAAATTTATTGCAATAAATGTTTCTAAAATACTTTTAGATATTTAAGAAGTTACCCGAATTGAATCCGAACATAATGTCAGATTAATATGAAAAAATTAAAGAAGACTCATTAAGTAGCTCTTGTCTATATCGGCTCTTCTTTCCGTTATTCAGCCAAATAATCAAACAAATAACGGAGCAACAACACCGTAGTCAATGCAGAGAATCATCTGTTTTTGAAAATGGAAATTTATAGTGCTTTGTTGATCATTGAGTTTATTGATTTTCATCAAAATGCACCACTACTTTGCCTCAGGGTGTAGCCATGATCTCGACCGCAGTTAAAAAATCATTCAAAAAACTTACATTTCAGCGTGAAATTGAGTTACCCGATTTTGCTAGCAAAAGTTCAATTCCAATTCGTCATTTAAATATTGGTTTTGATGGTAAGGAAATTGATGTTAGATTCTATATGGACAACCAATTTGCTACTTTGTTTTTTGCCACACTTTCGGTGTTTTTAACCTATGGTGAAGATCTAGTGATTGAAACCGCTCGTCATCACCGCGAATTTATTAAAGATCCAATTTTAAAACAGCGCGTTACTTCGCTGATTGGCCAAGAGGCAATTCATTCAAAATTGCACAATGAATATAACGATGCCCTTCAAGATGCCGAATATCCTGTTGCGCTCTATCGTTTTCTTGGCTCGAACTTCTTTAAATATGTTTTCTTAAAGTTTCCACAACCACTCAAATTATCAATGATGGCGGGTATTGAGCATTTTACGGCTGTACTTGCTGAATACATGATGAAGCATGAAAAGAACTTCTATTATTCAGATGATGCAAAAAGCCGTGCGTTGTGGATGTGGCACATGCTTGAAGAATCTGAACATAAAGATATTGCCTACGATGTCTATCAACTTTTAAATGGTAGCTATCCACTGCGCGCATCTGGTTTCTTCCTTGCGCTATTTACCATTTTAGGTTTAATCCCAGCCACTACGTTATTTGTGCCAGTATTAAGAAAGCCGCAAGAGATGCTGACTTTAAAATTCTGGAAAGATGCTCGCCGCGGTGTAGGCTTAATCTTTGGTCCAAAAGATGGGGTTTTCGGTAGTACGATTGGTCAAATTCTTGACTACTTACGTCCAGACTTTCATCCGAATGATCATGATACAACTGAATATCTTGAGTATTACAAAAAGAAATTGCTGACCGAAGGCGGTGCAATAGCTCCTTACTTTGTTAAAGAATTTACCCCACCAGTACGCATGTCTTAATCGTCCTGCATTTCCAGCTATCAAATAGATAGCTGGTATCTCTTCAAGCTATTTATGGATGAATCATGATTTTATTTGGCAAAAAGAAAGTTAAACCAAGCCAAAAAGCTTATGCCGTAGTGACGGGTGCAGGCAGTGGGATTGGTAGAAGTTTTGCAGTTGAACTGGCAAAACGTGGTGGCAACGTAGTGTGTGCAGATATTAATCTGGAAGCTGCTGAAGAAACCGTAAAGTTAATTGAACAGTTAGGACAAAAAGCATTTGCTGTAAAATGTGATGTGGGGCAAGCAGAACAAGTTCAGGCTTTGGCTGATCAAGCAGAACAGTTACTTGATCATCCAGTAACACTCATCATTAATAATGCGGGTGTAGGTTTAGGTGGTAAATTTGATGAACTCAGTCTAGAAGACTGGAACTGGGTCATGAATATTAACCTTTGGGGTGTCATTCACGGTTGTCATGCCTTTGTTCCAAAGTTTAAAAAGTTAGGTTACGGCGCGATTATTAATGTGGCATCTGCGGCATCGTATACGGCTGCACCAGAAATGACTGCTTATAACGTGACTAAAGCGGGTGTACGCGCGCTTTCAGAAACGCTTTCTGCTGAACTGTGTAAGTTTAATATTAAAGTGAATGTACTCTGCCCAACACTGGTACCCACCAATATCATTAAAAATGGTCGAATTCCTGGACGCTATTCAAAGCTTGCAGACCATGCACTCATGAACTATGCCTTAACGACAAGTGATGATGTTGCAAGATTAACGCTTAATCGCCTTGATCAAGATGAGCTTTATACCATTCCTCAAATTGATGCGAAGTTATTCTGGCTCATGAAACGTGCATCTCCAAGCTTGTATACCAAGTTCCTTGGTACATCGTACAAATTATTTAAATAAGAAATTTATAGGTAGTACACATATGACTGCGCAAATGAAAACAAATGCTTCAGCAAAAAAAGCTGTCAAATCACCAAGCCATATTTTCGATACTTTTATTGTGGGTGCGGGCATTTCAGGGATCGCTGCTGCCATTCGCCTAGATCAAGTTGGTTATACCAATTATAAGATTATTGAAAAAGCTAGCCGCGTGGGCGGAACATGGCGTGAAAATACCTACCCAGGTTGTGGATGTGATGTACCTTCTGCTCTTTATTCTTACTCATTTGCACCAAGTGCAAAATGGAGCCATTTATTTGCACGCCAACCAGAAATCTTAAGTTATCTGGAAGATGTGAGTAACGAATTTAATGTTACCTCTAAAATCGAATTTAATAATGAATTGCTGAATGCGGCATGGGATGACTCACGTCACGTGTGGGTATTGGATACCACAACTGGTCAATATTTGTCTAAAACCGTTATTTTTGCCACAGGTCCAATTACCGAAGCTCAAATTCCACGTCTTGAAGGCTTAGAAACATTTAAAGGTGAAATGTTCCATTCAGCAAAATGGAATCATGATTACGACCTAACTGGTAAACGCATTGCCGTGATTGGTACTGGTGCATCTGCTATTCAGTTTGTGCCACAAATTCAACCAAAAGCGAAAGAGCTTTTTGTATTCCAACGTACAGCACCTTGGGTACTACCAAAACCAGATACCGATTTGGGCGAGTTTAGTAAATCAGTCATTGCTAAATATCCGGCTATTCAGGCGAGCTGGCGTAAAAGTGTAGCGTTAACGCTAAATGCAATTAACTTTGGTTTACGTAACCCACTTGCACTAAAACCAGTAAATGTTTTGGGTAAGCAATTACTTAAATTGCAAATTAATGACCCTGTGCTACGTAAAAACGTAACGCCAAACTTTGATATTGGTTGTAAACGTATTTTGTTTGCTAACAATTACTACCCTGCGCTACAAGCACCAAACACCACCCTGATTCCTCATGGCTTAGTTAAAGTTGAAGGCAATACGGTGGTTGCTGCTAATGGTGAACGCCATGAAGTTGATGTGATTATTTGGGGTACAGGCTTTGAAGTATCTCACCCGCCAATTGGTAAACGTGTCCATAATGAAAAAGGTCAATGTTTACAAGATATATGGAAAGATAGCTCACCAGAGGCTTACTTGGGTACCAACATTGAAAATGTACCAAATGCATTTTTAGTTTTGGGCCCTAACGTATTGGTCTATGACTCTTTCATTGGTCTAGCAGAAGCGCAGTTAGACTATATCGTAGATGGCTTATTGAAAATTAAAAACAAAGGAATTAGCAAATTAAATGTTAAATCTGATGTGGTTAAAAAGCATAACGATTTAGTGCAAAAGCACTTGCAAACGACCGTATTTAATAGCGGCGGATGTAAGAGTTACTACCTTGATGCAAACGGACGTAACTTTGCCGCATGGCCTTGGTCATTGAAAAAGCTGAAACAACGTTTGAAAAAAGTAGATTTGAAAGATTATGAAGTGACGTATCAGACGACAAAGACTCACTAATTTGTAATTTCAATCAAATCAGTTGTAAGAAACAGGCAGTGTATTTTTGACTTTCATGAAATACACTGCCTTCTTCGTTGAATATCTTCAAGAAATAAAAAAACAGGATAAAGATGAAAGAAGGTCAATCAAGTCGTACCGCCGAGGCTGCTGCTGCATTACGGGCCAATCATTTTCAAAATACACAGAACCCTGTATTTTCAGATCCTTATGCTTTTGAACTAACCAGTAAAGGCTGGAAAAAACTTCTCTCTAGCTCACTTATTGTTAAAGTCATGAATTCTAAGGTTTTAAACCGTACTTTAGGTCTACTTACTGGACAAGTGGTCGGACGCTCTCGTTATGCCGAAGATTTACTTGATCTAGCAGTTCAACAGAACACTCAACAATATGTATTGGTGGGTGCTGGCCTAGACTCTTTTGCACTACGTGAATCACACCATTACCCTACTTTGAAAATTTTTGAAGTGGACCATCCTGATACTCAAGCTGCCAAACAGGCCAAGCTAAAAAAACTAGGAAATATTCCTGCTACCGTTGAGTTTGTAGCGATTAACTTTGAAAAAGAGTCTATTTCGGAAGCTTTGACTAGAAGCCTCTATGAGCCAAACGCTCCTGCATTTTTTTCGTGGTTAGGCACAACACACTATTTAAACCCTCAAACCACTTTGCAAACTTTAAAGAGTATTGCTGAATTTGCTGCAAACGGTAGTGAAGTTGTACTCGACTATTCGACTGATTTTCAGGAATTAAACGGTATTGAGCGACTTGGAAGCATGGGTGTTGCACAATTTACCTATTTGCTGAAAGAACCTTTATTAGGTCAATTTAAACCAAAAGATTTACATCAAGCCGTGGAGCAGATGGGATTTGAAGTAGTCGAAGATCTTTCAGGTGAAGCCATTACTGAACGATATTTTAATGCGCGAATTGATGAAATTCGCCACACTTCAGCAACGCGTTTATTACATTTGCGTTTAGCAAAATAAAATATGTTGATTATTGATTGTTTAAGCGCATGGCATGAGGTGTTTTTCCATGCCATCTTTTATAAGCATGAATAAAACTGGCTGTTTCTGCATAACCCAACCACTCGGCAATCTGCTCAACCGAAACTTTTGGTAATGCCAAATACTGCTCAGCTAGAACTTGCCTGACCTCTTCACGAATTTGAATAAAAGTCATTCCCTCTAATGCCAAATGACGGCGTAGGGTACGCGCATTTAAATGCAATCGATCAGCAACTATTTCCATAGAAGGCATTTCCCCTCGCACATTCATAAGTTGCTGTTGCACTAAGGTTGTAAATTTATTTTGTGATTGGCGTTTCTCTAATATTTGACGGCACTGTTCTTCGGCTGTATGTAAAATCAAATCATTTGCCATAAGTAGCTTTTGATCTACTTTTTGCGGATCAAGAATTACAAAGCTTTTAGCTGCATCAAATTCTGGCATCACACCAAATAAGTTCTGATAAGGCTCGCCATCACCTTTGAGTTGGAAAGAAAAAGCCAAATACTGGCAAAAATTGTCCTGCACCAAATCTCGCTGTACCGTAATGAGTGCAGCGGCATCGCGTTCAATAATGAATTGACGCACTGATAAGGGAATATCTTGCTCATCAATTTCGATGCGAACTCCCTGTGATGTATCAGATACATCAAAGCGGGTAAAAGCAAAGGTTAAAGTAAAATAGGTTAAAGCCAAATCCAGTGCTTCACGAATGCTAGCACTACTCATCAGAGCCATACCTAATGGCCCAAATGTGGTGAAATGATAGCGTATGCCCACTTCTAAGCCTAATGTCGGTCTGCCTCCTAGTTGCTCAACCAAGTTATGAATCAGCTGTAATTCCTGATGGCCTGTCACCACCATATTAGGGTCAAGTAATTGTTGTTGGCTAAGTCCAGTCCCTTTTAAAATCGTTTGATAAGAAACGCCTGATTCAACCGCGAAATCAGCCATTAACCGAACACTATGTACACTGCGTTCAAAAGCCCATGCATACTTCACTGTATTGCTCAGAATGTCCTCGAATCACAATATTTTGTCCTCATCCATCCTCTAAATCAAGCAAATAAACGTCTATTCTGCATACAGGAAATTGCGATTTTTTCGCTCACTGTTTTTAAGGATTTAGAGCAGCCCATGTTTAATTCGTCGTCTAATTCAAATAAAAATGTACGCATCGCCATTATTGGCACTGGTTTTGGTGGTCTAGGACTTGCCATTCGTCTCAAACAAGCAGGTTTTGAACAATTTACGCTCTTTGAAAAAGCTGCTGATGTCGGCGGTGTATGGCGTGACAATACTTACCCTGGTGCTGCATGTGATGTACCTTCTCATCTGTATTCTTTTTCTTTTGAACAAGAGCTGGGCTGGAAAAATCGCTACGGAACATCTCAAGAGATTTATCAATATTTACGCCACTGTGCCGACAAATATGATATTCGTCCGCATGTTCAATTTAATACTGAAATTGCCAGTGCCGAATTTGATGCTCTACAGGGCGTATGGCACATTCAAAGTACGACTGGTGAACAGTTTGAAGCTGAATTTTTAGTCGGTGCGGTGGGTCAGCTTAACCGCCCTGCCTATCCAAAACTTAAAGGTATTGAAAACTTTAAAGGTAAAGCATTCCACTCAGCGCGTTGGGATCATGACTATGACTTAACTGGCAAACGTGTTGCGGTAATCGGTACAGGTGCAAGCGCAATTCAGTTCGTACCTGAAATTGCAAAACAGGTTGCCCATCTCGATGTTTACCAACGCTCTGCACCCTACGTGATTCCTAAACCAGATCGGGTTTACCAACCTTTAGAGAAAAAGGCTTTCCGTAAATTGCCAATTTTGCAAAGTCTGGATCGAGCTTTGCAATATGGTCATCATGAAATTCGCCTACTGGCCTTTACTACTTCACTCAATGAAATGCCTTTGGTGGAATATTTATTCCAGCGTCACATTCGTAAAGTCGTCAAAGATGGGAAGTTACGCCATCGTTTAATGCCGGATTATCCAATTGGCTGTAAGCGTATTTTAATCTCTAACCATTGGTATGAAACGCTGACCCAACCTCATGTCGATGTGATTAATAAAGGCATTCAAGAGATTACCGAAAACGGTATTTTAGATACGGAAGGAAATCTGCGTGAAGTCGATACCATTATTTACGGGACAGGCTTTGCCGCAACTGAATTTATGGCGCCAATGCAGATTACAGGTCTTGATGGCCGCACCTTAAAAGACACATGGAAAGATGGTGCAGAAGCTTATCTTGGCTTAACTGTGAGCGGCTTTCCAAACTTCTTTATGTTGTATGGACCAAACACTAATCTTGGGCACAACTCAATCGTCTATATGATTGAAAGCCAAGTGAATTATATTTTAGATGCTATTCAGACAACCCTACAAAACAAACTTTTGTTCACCAATGTTCGTGCAGAAGTTCAACATGAGTTTAATCAAAGCATTCAAGAAAAAATGAAAAAAACTGTCTGGGCGCAAGGTTGTACCAGTTGGTATCAGACTGCGGATGGTAAAAATACCAATAACTGGCCAGGTTTTACTCTTGAATATCGTCAACGTACTCGTCGCTTCGATGTTGAAAACTACACTCAGGTTTCAGCTATTTCTTAAACAAGCTTCACCATAGGAAATGAGAAAAATAAACGGAGAATTTTATGAAGTCTTTTAAAAATAAAGTCGCAGCTGTGACAGGTGCAGGTTCTGGAATTGGACAAGCACTTGCCATTGCACTCGCCAAACAAGGCTGCCATCTGGCACTTTCCGATATCAGTGAAGCTGGATTAGCCAAAACAGTCGAGCTGTTAGCACCCTATACTATCAAAGTGACTACTCAAAAAGTTGATGTCGCTAAACGTGATGAGGTTGCAACTTGGGCAAAAGCTGTTGTAGATGAACATGGTCAAGTTAATTTAATTTTTAACAATGCGGGTGTCGCAATTGGTAGCACGGCTGAAGGTGTGAGCTATGAAGATCTTGAATGGCTCATAGGGATTAATTTTTGGGGCGTAGTTTATGGCACCAAAGAATTTTTACCTTACTTAAAGCAAAGTGGTGATGGGCATATTATTAATATTTCCAGTATGTTTGGCTTAACAGCTCAACCGACTCAAAGTGCTTATAATGCTAGTAAATTTGCCGTTCGTGGCTTTACTGAATCATTGCGCCAAGAACTCGATCTACAAAATGCTGGAGTGAGTGCGACCTGTGTGCATCCGGGTGGTATTCGTACCAATATTGCCAAAGCTGCCCGCATGAATAATAGTGTCCAGTCTTTAGGAATGGATCCTTTAAAAAGTCAGGATGCTTTTGATAAATTACTTCGCACCCCCGCTGACGATGCAGCTCAACAAATTTTAGAAGCTGTTCGTAAAGACCGTCGCCGCTTACTGATCGGAGCCGATGCGAAAGCCGTTGATGTCATTCAACGTATTCTTCCACAGGGTTACCAAAAGATTTTTGCAACTGCGACGGCATTGCAAACTCGTCTACTCAATAAATCAGCAAAATAAAAATAGTGGTCAGCATACGCTTAATTTTGAGAGGTGCTGACTGATATTAGGCTTAGTATGAGTCCTTATTATGAAGCAGCTTCTTGCATGGACTATTCGTACCACGCTACGTCCAGCTTTATCCCCTAAAACACCATTAAAGCTTCAGCGTTTTTGTAGCGATGCAGCCAGTGCTATTGTGCTTGGTCCACGTGGCTATAAAACAAAAAAGCAAACCATCGCTCAAGTACCGACAGTCCATATTCAGCCTAAAACGACTAAATCAGGGCTCGGTATCTTGTATTTACATGGTGGTGGCTATGTAGTTGGCAGCTCAAAAAGTCACACTAAACTTGCTGCTCAAATCGGACACGCAGCTCAGGCACAAGTTTGGTTACCTGAATATCGCCTAGCCCCAGAACACGCAAGTCCTGCTGCTATTGAAGATGTCATTGCAGTCTATAAAGCTTTACTTGCTCAAGGACAAGCCCCAGAAAAACTCGTGATCGCTGGCGACTCTGCTGGCGGCGGACTGAGTTTAAGTACTGCAATTGCGATAAAGAATGCAGGGTTACCCTTGCCAGCGGCTTTAGTTTTACTTTCACCTTGGGTTGACTTAAGCCTTTCTGGAAGCACAATGAAAACTCATACTGCTCAAGATGCAATGCTTTCAGAAGATTGGTTAGCTTGGTGTGCAAAAAACTACTGCGGCCAAAAATCGCTAATCGATCCAACTTGTTCTCCACTCTATGCAGATTTAAGTGGATTACCGCCTATTTTGATTCATGTCGGTACCGAAGAAGTTTTATTAGACGATGCAAAACGGCTCGCTGAACAAACCGAAGAATACGGCATTCCGACGAACTTGAAGGTTTATGACCGAGTCGGACATGTTTTTCAGTTCCACGCGGGTATACTAAATGAATCTAATGACTCGATTGAGCGCATTGGGCAATTCATTGATAAACATACACAGTCAATATAAAAATATCGCCAGAGAGGAGTCCTCGGCATGACAACAAACAATTATGACTATGATTACCTCATTATTGGTTCAGGCTTTGGTGGTAGTGTTTCTGCTTGCCGTCTAACCGAAAAAGGCTATTCAGTTGCTGTAATGGAAATGGGGCGACGTTGGGAAGCTAAAGATTTTGCTAAAAACAACTGGAATACAAAACGCTGGATTTGGCGCCCAGGCATGAAACTTTTCGGTTATTTCAACATGCGTTTTTTTCGCCATGTCACCATTATTTGCGGGAACGCTGTAGGTGGTGGCTCAATTACCTATGCAAACACCCTACTGGTTCCACCTGAACATATCTGGGATGAAGGTACATGGGCAGATGCAGCGGACTGGAAAAATGAAATGCCACAGCACTATGCTGAAGCAGAACGTATGCTTGGGGTGACGGATAATAAAATCTTCGGTCCAGCCGACCATATGCTCAAAAAAATGGGCGATGCAGTGGGTGTTGGGCATACGTTTAAACCGACTCGTGTTGCAACGTTTTTTCCCCCCGAAGGTGAACAAGGTGGCAAGACCTACCCTGACCCGTATTTTAACGGCGAAGGTCCAGACCGCGGAACCTGTACCGCATGTGGCGGCTGTATGACGGGTTGTAAACACAACGCAAAAAATACCTTAGATAAAAATTATTTGTACTTTGCTGAAAAAAATGGTGCCAAGGTTTATGAAGAAACCAAAGTTGTTGACGTTAAACCACTCAATGGTAAAGCCGATGGCAGCGATGGCTATGAAGTCACTACCGAATGCTCAAGCTCATGGTTTAACAAACAGCGTCGTACATGGCATGTTCGTAACGTAATTTTTTCGGCATCGTCTTTGGGCACGCAAGAGATGTTGTTCCGCTTAAAGCAGTCCGGTTCTCTGCCAAATATTTCTGATGATTTGGGTAATCGGGTTCGTACTAATGCCGAGTCGATTTTAGGTGTTCGCTTTTTTGGTAAAGATGTCGACATGAGTAAAGGTGTTGCCATTGGTTCAAGTATTTACATTGACCATGACACTCACATTGAAGCGACCCGCTACCAAACTGGTTCAGATGCCATGGGTCTTATGTGCACTTATATGGCTAAAGGCAAACCGGGTTGGACACGTATCTTCTTTTGGTTATGGGCACTTATCTGTCATCCATTTATTTTCCTTCGCATGAGTAATCCTGTCAGTTTTGCGCGTCAGACCTTAATTTTCTTGGTGATGCAAACAGCTGATGCCTCAATTAACATGCGCTTGAAACGTAATTGGTTCTGGCCTTTTGGTAAGGTGTTATCGAGCGAAGGTAAAAAGCTACCGGTTTATATTCCGCAAGCCAATGCATTTACCGAAAAAGTTGCCAAAATGTTTAATGGTCACCCAATGACGACCATTACCGAAATTTTGTTTAACGTG
The DNA here is from genome assembly GCF_001605885.1 of Acinetobacter lactucae. GTDB lineage: Bacteria > Pseudomonadota > Gammaproteobacteria > Pseudomonadales > Moraxellaceae > Acinetobacter > Acinetobacter lactucae. The sequence goes on from NZ_LRPE01000011.1 coordinate 12,923, forward strand.
CCTTTTACAGCCCACTGTATGGGTGGTTGTGCAATTGCTTCCAGTCCAGAGCGTGGCGTGGTAGATGGACAAAACCGTGTCTTTAACTATAAAAACTTATATGTTGTAGATGGCTCAATGTTAGGTGCAAATTTGGGGGTTAATCCAAGTCTCACCATTACAGCTCTTGCAGAACGTGCAATGTCTTATATTCCAGCTAAACATACTTTGGATGATCAACAAGGTCATATAGCAGAGGCAGAAACCGTAGAGATCATTAAAGCTTCTGCTTAATTTAGAATTTTGTTTTATAAAAAAAGCCTATTTTAGAATAGGCTTTTTCTTTCGCTTTTTAAATTACATCGCCACGGCTTTAGCACGAGCTGCATGCAATTTTTTATAGCTCTCGATCAGACGTAAATGACGATCAAGTCCTTCTAGTTTCATGCTTGTTGGTGTTAAACCATAGAAACGAACGCTACCATCGACAGAACCTAGTACCGCGTCCATTCGTGTATCACCAAACATACGGCGGAAATTAGTCAGGTAGTCTTCGAGCTCTAATTCTTCATCTAACATCACTTCAAGCACCACATTCATGCACTGATAGAACAAGCCACGCTCAACGGTGTTGGTGTTATATTGCAAGTAAGTTTCGACTAACTCTTTTGCTTCTTCAAATTGTTGTAAAGCAACATAAATCAGCAATTTCAGCTCTAAGATTGTTAGCTGCCCCCAAACTGTATTGTCATCAAACTCGATGCCAATGAGTGTGGTGATTTCAGTGTAATCATCTAGCTCACATTCTTCTAAGCGCTCAACCAACGCTTCGAGTTGTTCATCATCCAAACGATGCAGATTTAAAATATCTTCACGGAATGAAAGTGCTTTATTGGTATTGTCCCAAATCAAATCTTCAACGAGATAAATTTCTGAATAATCCGGTACCAAAATACGGCAAGCGGTCGCACCTAAGTGCTCATAGACTGCCATATACACTTCTTTGCCCATCTCTTCGAGAATACCGAACAATGTTGCAGCTTCTTCTGCATTCGACTCTTCGCCTTCACCAGAAAAATCCCATTCAACAAAGTCATAGTCAGATTTAGAACTAAAGAAGCGCCAAGATACCAAACCACTTGAGTCAATAAAGTGCTCAACAAAGTTGTTCGGCTCAGTGACCGCATTACTTTGGAAAGTCGGTTGAGGTAAATCATTTAAGCCTTCAAAACTACGGCCTTGAAGTAATTCAGTCAGACTACGTTCCAACGCAACTTCAAAACTTGGATGCGCACCGAAAGATGCAAACACTCCACCCGTACGTGGGTTCATTAAAGTTACACACATTACAGGGAACTGACCGCCTAACGATGCATCTTTCACTAATACAGGGAAACCTTGCTCTTCTAAACCTTTAATACCAGCAACAATACTTGGGTATTTCGCTAATACGTCTTCAGGAACATCCGGCAGCGCAATTTCACCTTCTAAAATTTCACGTTTAACAGCACGTTCAAAAATTTCTGACAGGCATTGAACTTGGGCTTCTGCCAAAGTGTTGCCTGCACTCATACCATTACTTAAGTACAAATTTTCAATTAAATTTGATGGGAAATAGACAACTTCACCGTCAGACTGGCGCACAAAAGGTAGTGAGCAAATGCCACGCTCTACGTTGCCTGAGTTGGTGTCATATAAATGTGTGCCCAATAACTCATCATCTGGGTTGTAAATCTCAAGACAGTATTCATCTAAGATTTCTTTAGGTAATTCACCATTTGGACCCGGTTTAAACCATTTTTCATCTGGATAATGCACAAATTCAGCATTGGCAATTTCTTCACCCCAGAACTGGTCATTATAGAAGAAGTTACAGTTTAAACGCTCAATAAACTCGCCTAATGCAGAAGCTAAAGCACTTTCTTTAGTTGCACCTTTACCATTGGTAAAGCACATCGGAGATTGTGCATCACGAATGTGTAATGACCATACATTTGGGACAATATTACGCCAAGACGCGATTTCGATCTTCATGCCCAAATTTGCCAAAATAGCTGACATATTGGCAATGGTTTCTTCTAATGGCAGGTCTTTACCTTGAATATAAGTATGGCTTTCTGAAGTTAAGCTTGGTAATAACAATGCTTGTGCATCTGCATCGATGCTTTCAACTTCTTCAATAATAAATTCGGGACCCGTTTGAATCACTTTTTTAACAGTACAACGGTCAATCGAACGTAAAATCCCTTGGCGATCTTTCTCTGAAATATCAGCTGGTAATTCAATTTGAATTTTAAAGGTTTGCTTATAGCGGTTTTCAGGATCAACAATATTATTTTGCGATAAACGAATATTATCGGTTGGGATATCTCGAGCGGCACAATACACTTTTACAAAGTACGCTGCGCACAATGCTGACGATGCTAAAAAGTAGTCAAATGGGCCCGGTGCCGAACCGTCACCCTTGTAGCGAATTGGTTGATCGGCAATTACCGTAAAGTCATCGAACTTAGCTTCCTGTCGAAGATTGTCGAGATAATTAACCTTGATTTCCATGCTGGCACCTAAATATTTTTATGTGTCAGCACAGACACATAAAATTCTAAATATTGAAAAATAAGCCGAATCACAGCGAAGAAATTGACTTAAAAAAATGAGAGATTAAAGCCATGTGTTTAATGAACGACTCAATTGGCTTTAATAAGATTGGCGGTATTATAGAGGGATTTTGTGCAGTTGATAACTAAAGTTAAAACATTGCTGCTCTCAATGTTTTAACTTGTCTTGAATTTAGTTAAATATTGAACATTAAAACTTAAAAGTGTAATCGACATTTAACCGCGTTTCATTTGTCGAATGAAATGTCATATTACTTGGCATATCGTTGCGATAGTGAGAAAAACGGGCTCGCATTCCCAAACCTTTTAACTTACCTTCAGGAATTTTATAACCCAAATCAAATTCCATCGACTCTTCTTTAAAACGCTGATCGCCGTATTGCAACAAATCAATGTCTTCGCCTTTTGCATAGCGACTCATAAAGCGCAGTCCGTTTAATGAAACATCACCTACTCGAGCATTTTTAAAGTCATATTCATAACGAATCGAATAGACTTTTTCGTCTTTATTTGAATAGTCCGAACTCATAAAATCAAGCACAACAGGACTTTCTGTTCCAGACAAAAAAGGCAGACCAGTCGAGCCAAATGACTGCATATAGCCCAAAGAAACCGTATGGTTTTGATAGTTCAAACCAAATATACCGCTCACATGTCGGTTATCGACTTCTCCTATTTTTTTACTACCTGTTTCCTCACTATTAAAAAAACGCACGTCACTTAAAAAATTAAGCTGATCATTTAAAGGCTGCTTCCCGTTAAAACCTAAAAACTGTTGCTGGTAAATGTCCTTGAGTTCAGCATGATAAGCCCGTAAACGATAATCCTTTAACTGATAACTTCCACCTAATGTATAAAAAGAATCGGTAGTTGCCGCTTTGTCGAAACGATGGTTGATATTGTCCGTTCCAACATCGGTATAACGAATCGAATCACGTTGGCGCACTTCGTCGACATAAAATCCTTCAAGTTGAAGATTTGGAATTTCATTTGAAACAAAGCGAATGCCACGATAAGTCTGCGGAAACAAACGCGCTGGCGATGAAAATATGGTCGGTAATTGCGGAACCAAGTCCCCCACAAAAAGCTCATTTTTTCTAAATTTAGCCTTCCCTGTAATACCTATTTTTCCATAATAATCATCACGCGAGTTATCGGTATTCACTGGTAATAGACCACTACGCGCATAGTCATCAGCACGGCTTCCCATCAGGTTAAAACCCGCCATTGCCAGTACATCAACTCCGAAACCAACTGTCCCTTCGGTATAACCAGACTGCCCTTTAAAAATTAAACCCTGCGCCCAATCTCTACCTGCTGTATAGGGATATGGGTCTTTTTTATAGTCTCGGTCAAAGTAAAAATTACGTAGTGTCAGCTCAGCTTTACTATCTGCAATAAACTCGGCATGCACAACTTGACTAAATAATGGGCACAAGCATATCCCCACCCACAATGGTGTCTTTTTCATTTTTTATCTCAACTATTTAATTTTTAATGGATTAAGGCGCTGTTTTAAGCGAATAGTTCTGCTCTTTCTTACTTCGATAAAAAGCATTACCCAAACTTAAAATCAGGAAAATAGCCAAAATAAAGACCACACCGTAATAGGCATACAGCGTTGCGGGTGCTATCCCTTTATCCAGAAAAATGCCTGCGACCGTTGGCGATAAAATTGCTCCAATTCGTCCAAAACCAATGGCATAGCCCACACCGCGACTACGAATTTCGGCATCATAAATTGTTGGAGAAATAGAATATAAACCTGCTACACAGCCATTAATAAGTGTGCCAAGCAATAACCCCACCATGAGTGCAATGCTGACTTGAGATGAGACTGCGACAAATAGGAAAACACATGCAGACGTTAGACCTAAAAACAGGCTTAAGGCATAGAAGATTTTCATACGTGATGCCAATAAACCAATAATGGCTGCCCCAAAAATCCCACCAATACTAATTAAAATACCGGTACTTACACCTTGCTCTGGTGACATCCCCATTGAAATAAGAATTTTTGGTGTCCAGCTCATGACAAAGTAAAAACCAAACATCACTAAAAAGAATGCAAACCAAAGACAAAGTGTTTGAAATCCCTGTTGTCCTGCAAATAACTTGCCCAGTTCACTACCATTTTGTGTGTTGATTTTTTCATAACGTGGCATAACTGGCAGTTGGTTAAGCCCCATACGACTTACCGTTGTGTTAATCCGTTCGAGTGCCTGTTTTGGTCGTTTCGCGAGTAAATAATCTAAAGATTCTGGTAATAACCATGCGCTGATCAGCAGCATTGCAATGGTAGTAACGCCACCTGCTAAAAAGATTGAGCGCCAACCTAAATGTTCAATCAAAGCCAGTGATAGCACTCCACCAAGTGTCGCGCCAATTCCATAACCTGTAGACATTAAGCTCACTGCGAGACTACGCCAACGAGCATTGGCATATTCACTCGCCAACACATTACTGCTGGCAAGAATCCCACCTACCCCAATTCCGGTAATAAACCGAAGTGCTGCTAACATGCCGTGGTTTTGTACAAAAGCACAGCCCAACATGCTAAGACCTGCAATCACAAGACAGACTAAGATGAGTAAACGACGGCCGATTTTATCGGCTAAAGGTGCGAGAAAAATTGAACCGGCAGCCATTCCAAAAAGGCCTGAACTGAGTAATAAACCAATTTGTGCGCCTGAAAGTGACCATTCCGCAGACACGGATGGAGCGGTAAATGCCATTACCATCACGTCAAAGCCATCAATAATATTGAGACAAATACAGATCAAAATGACGAACCATTGGTAGCGGCTCATGTTGTTTTGATTGATCTCACTTAGAACGTCTCTTTCCATTTGTGTATCTCCCTTGGATAAGACATACACACGACATTGCTGATATGAGCGATTGGGTGGTTATGCATATCCGTATCCATAATGACCTAGAGGAATATTTCTTCTTTGAGCATCCTGCTCTTTTTCTATACTGAATATTTGGATCCAAAAAATCAACTAAAATTATAAATGGATTATTAAAAAGTATATAAACACATAAATTATATAAGTATAAAATTATTAAAAACATAAAATTAGGATGCTTGAATATTTTTATGGATCCATATTAAAAAATCTATTATGATCGATTCCAGAGCATTTTTTAGCCAAAAAAGCTCAGTTCATTTTCATGGAATGCAAGATGCATTTTTAAAACTTCAAAGGATTGTTGTTATGAAACTCAAAAGAGTAAGCCAGCTTACATTGGGACTTTTTTTTGCCAGCCAATTGTTTTACACAGCGCAAGCAGCACCTCCAAAAAATCAACAACCACCTAATATCATGATTATTTTGGCCGATGATCTTGGATTTTCAGACATCGGTGCTTATGGTGGCGAGATTAAAACTCCTCATATTGATAGCCTATTAAAGCAAGGAAAAATGCTTTTTAATTTTCATGCTTCATCAATGTGTTCACCTACTCGTGCGCAGCTTATGACGGGTGCAGATAATCACTTGGTCGGTTTAGGTGCCATGTATGAAACTTCAAAACGACAAGAAAAACTGGTTGGAGCCGATAGCCCACGCGCACTACTCAAAATTGATGGATATTCAGGTCACTTAACGCAAAATGCTTACACACTCGCAGAAATTTTAAAGACTAAAGATTATTACACCTTCATGGTCGGTAAATGGCACTTAGGCTATGCTTCCGACCAAAACCCTAAAGCCCGTGGTTTTGATCAATCTTTTGCTCTACTCGATGGCTTCGATTTACACTTTAAAGACCAACCTAAGAACTATCCGCGCAACACTCAATACACGGAAAATGGTCAAAAGGTCACACTGCCTGACAACTACTATTCAACCGACTTTTTTACAAAAAAAGCTTTTGAGTACTTAGACAAAAATAAAGCGCAGAAACCATTTTTTGCCTATCTAGCCTATACCGCTCCACACTGGCCACTACAAGCACCTGCTCATTATAGAGACTTATATAAAGGCAAATACGATCAAGGCTACGATGCAATTCGCAAACAACGCTTTGAGAAGCAAAAGCAATTAGGATTAATTCCTGCAAATGCAGAATACCCAGTCGAGCGTGGCAATCAAGCTTTAAGTACCAAAAGCTGGAATGAACTCACACCACAAGAGCGCAAATACGAAGCGCGTAAAATGGAAGTTTATGCGGGCATGGTCACTCAGTTAGACGATCGCGTGGGTGATGTCATTCAATATCTTAAAAAGCATCATTTATATGACAACACTTTGATTGTGTTTATGTCAGATAACGGCGCTGAAGGTGGTGATCATAATTTCCCAATGGGTGATGCTGACAATCGCTATGAAAATATAGGCAACGCGAGCTCATATCTTTACATAGGCCCACGCTGGGCCGAAGTGAGCAGCACACCATTCACTCACTGGAAGTCAGCTGCTTCAGAAGGCGGTGTGCGAGTTCCATTTATTGTTAAATCGCCTGTGCAAATTTCTAAACAACGTGGAATCAACAATAACTTTGCGACAGTTAGAGATATTTTCCCAACTGTTATGGAACTAGCAGGTATTCAAAATAATCAAATTTATCCAACTTCAAGCACTAAAATTAAACCGTCGGGCTTTAGCTTGATTCCTGCTTTTAAAAACAATAAGGCCCGCATTCGACCAGTCAATTATTATGACTTTAAAGAATTACATGGCAGCCGCTACGCCAAAACTGATGAATGGAAACTCGTTGAAAACTCACCTTCTAAATTTAAAAGCCATGGTTGGGAACTCTACAATTTAAAAACAGATTTTAATGAGCAGCGTAATGTTTACGCAGAACATCGCGAGATCGCCAAAGTCTTAAACGATAAATATTTAAGATATGCCGATGAAAATGGTGTCGTGGATTTTGAGCAATACAACAAAAAGTAGGGAAAACCAGATGAAACAGATCATGATGCTTTCATCGCTCCTCTTACTTTGTGCATGCCAAAAAACCACGCCTCAACTAGAACAGACCACCTTGCCCGACTTAGGCAGCAAAGCTAAATGTAATTCTTATTCGGGCCTTCCTTCGGGTTGGCCTAAAAACAAAGAAGCCGGCATGGTCAAGCTTCCGCAAGGAAAAATTGTTTTAGGCACCACACAAGGTTATGACGATGAACGCCCATTAAACTTACAAGCAACTTCAGTACCCGCTTTTTTAATTGATGCAACTGAAGTCACCAATGCTCAATTTCAAGAGTTTGTTAAACAAACAGGTTATGTCACCGATGCAGAAAAGCAAGGTGGTGCAGCAATGTTTGTACAGCCAGATCATCAAGTTGAAGAGCTACAATGGTGGAAATTTGAAAAAGGCGCCAATTGGAAACACCCATGGGGTTTAAATAATCCAAAACAACCCGCGCCTCACGAGCCCGTTCGCATGGTGACATGGAATGATGCCTACGCTTATGCAAACTGGCTAGGTCACGACTTACCGACCGAGCTTGAGTGGGAATATGCAACCAAAGGTTTTCAGCAAAACTCCGATATTGGCCCTACTCATGAAGGACATATTGTAGCCAACTTCTGGCAAGGTGAATTTCCATACAAAAATATTCAGGAAGATAGTTTTAAGGATGTTGCCCCTGTTGGCTGTTTTAGTAAAAACCCATTTGGTTTATATGACTTGATTGGCAATGTATGGGAATGGACGCAAACATCCTATACAGGCCCACGAGATCATCATATGGGAGATCCGTCGAAGTATCGGCAAAGTCACGAACAGATTTTGCAATACACCATTAAAGGTGGATCTTATTTGTGCGCAACCAATTATTGCGCGCGTTATCGTGCTGCCGCGAGGCATCCACAGGAACTCGACCTTGCCACAAGCCATGTCGGATTTAGAACAGTAAAACGCTTTTAAACGGATTTAAAAATGAAGCATATTTTTATTTATGGGATTTTATTCTCAGGGACAACCCTTGCCTGCTGTTTCGCTCATAGCGAAATAGATGTTAATTTTCAAAATACACTCACACTCAAAACATTCAACTTCGACAGACAATATGAAAATGGCAATAGTCCCGACACTCATAGCTTGAGCCAAGGTCTGATTTATCGTGGTGACTGGACAACAAAACTTAATGAGGTCCAGCTACACCTCAATCCAAGCATTCAATATGCTTATCGCCTAAGTAGCGACCAACACACCAATGATATGGTCATACCCTTTGACCCTAACACTAAGAAACAAGCACAAGATCAAGTTAAATATGGCTTAGGTGCTGGAGTTGAATATCAAAACTTTCGGATGAATATAGGTGAAATCACACCTGATTCACCACTTACGCCACAAGTGGATACACATCAATTGCGCGTGAACTATAAAGGCTTGGAATTAAAATATAAGACAACGCAACAAAATTTCGAGCTAGGTTTGATTAACCGTTATTCCCCAAAAAATGAGGAGGACTACCACAAACTGGCCATTTCAAAATATGAGTCTGACGGACTCTATTTTTTTCAATGGGATGGCAAAACACCTCGATACCATTGGAAATTTTATAATGGTTACTTAACCGACCTCATCAATCAAAGTTACCTTGCTTTTGATTATCAATGGACAAAGCAACACATCACAAAATTACGTGTGTTTCGCCACGACGATGTCGGGAAATCAAAGCTTGGTGAATATGACAACACGTCTATAGGGGCCATGCATTTTATCAAACATGGCAACTTTACAACTGGAATTGGCTACCAAGAAAACTTTGGCAAAGATGGTATTCCAAAACTCGACAATATGCCCATCCCGCATATGGTGAACTGGACCTTAGGCGCGTTTACCAAAGCAGATGAAAAGTCTTATCATTTCGTTGCCTCATATGACTTTAAAGACTATATCAAGGGTCTAAAAGTGACCTATAAATATATTTATGGCGATTCATTTCAGACCATGAAACAAAATGATTTTGAGCAAGAAAGTGATGTGCTGGTTCAGTATGATCTCAATGCTTGGATTAAAAATCTTAAATTCCTGTTCTTAAATATTAACTACGATACCAAACATGGAAAAAGCCTGGATGAACAGCGCATGATGCTTCACTACACGGTTAATTTCTAAATATTCACACTCCCATAATGGCCTCAACCATAGCCATTATGGATCCAAAATAAACCAATTAAAATTTCACCCCTGAAATTCAAAATAAATACAAAATCCCTTATTAGTAAACACAATAATATAATTCCATCAATTTCAAAGAACAATATTTTTAAAAAAATATACTGCTTATCAATTGACCATTATTTTTATTTATTATAAATTGGATCCAATAAGTGATAAGGAGTCGTCACAATGTTTATTAAAAATGCTTGGTATGTAGCCTGCCGCCCAGAAGAAATCCAAGATAAACCATTAGGTCGTACGATCTGTGGTGAAAAAATTGTTTTTTATCGTGGTAAAGAAAACCAAGTTGCAGCCGTTGAAGATTTTTGTCCGCATCGCGGTGCTCCACTCTCACTTGGTTATGTCGAAGATGGCAACCTCGTATGTGGTTATCATGGCTTAGTGATGGGTTGTGACGGAAAAACTGTTTCAATGCCAGCCCAACGTGTAAATGGTTTCCCTTGTAACAAAGCATATGCAGTTGTTGAAAAGTTCGGCTTTATTTGGATATGGCCGGGTGAGAAAGCCTTAGCTGATGAAGCAAAACTGCCAACTTTAGAATGGGCAGATCATCCTGAATGGAGCTATGGCGGAGGCCTGTTTCATATTCAGTGTGACTATCGCCTGATGGTCGACAACCTGATGGATTTAACCCACGAAACCTATGTTCACTCAAGCAGCATCGGACAAAAAGAGATTGATGAATCATTACCTGTCACTAAAGTTGACGGCGACCATGTCATTACCGAACGCTATATGGAAAATGTGATCGCACCTCCATTTTGGCAAATGGCCCTTCGCGGCAATCATTTGGCAGATGACGTACCTGTGGACCGTTGGCAGCGTTGTCACTTCTTTGCGCCAAGTAATGTTCACATTGAAGTTGGTGTCGCGCATGCTGGACATGGCGGTTATCACGCACCGAAAGACAAAAAAGTGTCTTCAATTGTGGTCGATTTTATTACACCAGAAACTGAAACCTCACATTGGTATTTCTGGGGAATGGCACGCAACTTCCAACCTGATAATGCTGAACTCACCGATCAAATTCGTGAAGGCCAAGGCAAAATCTTTACTGAAGATTTAGAAATGCTTGAGCAACAGCAGCAAAATATTTTAAACAACCCACATCGCAAGTTACTGATGCTCAATATCGATGCAGGCGGTGTACAGTCTCGTAAAGTGATTGAGCGACTACTTGCCGAAGAAAATAAAACACCTCCTGAAACGTCCGCGCAGAAGTTTCCAAATATTCGGATTATTTAAAGGAGCATGAACATGGACGTTATTATTCAAAAAATTCACCAACTCACCCCGACCATTCGTGCTTTTGAATTGATTGCAGCAAATGGTACGGAGCTGCCAAGTTTTGAAGCAGGTGCACATATTGATGTGCATCTGAAAAACGGCCTCACCCGTCAATACTCACTTTCAAACTGCTGCACTGAAAAACATCGTTATGTGATTGGTGTTTTACATGATGCCAATTCACGCGGTGGCTCACGTTGTATCCACACAGAATATCGTGAAGGTGACCATTTAAAGATTGGTGAGCCGCGTAATTTATTTGAAATTCACCCTCAAACCAAACAGGCGGTTTTATTTGCGGGTGGTATTGGTATTACCCCTATTTTATCGATGGCATATCGGCTTAAGTCGGCCAATATTCCTTTTGAATTGCACTACTTCATTCGTAGTCATGAAATGATTGCCTTTTATGGCAACTTAACCAAGCATTTTGGTGAGCAAGTCCATTTTCACATTCAAGACCAACCAGACACCGAATGTAATATGGCAGAGGTTTTGGGCCAAGCTTCACCTGATAAACACTTATATGTGTGTGGACCTACAGGGTTTATGCAGTTTGTCATGAGCTCGGCTGAACAAGCGGGTTGGCATAGCGAACAGTTACATCAAGAACATTTTGTCGCTCAAAAAGTAGATACATCTAAAGATGAAGCTTTTACGATTGAAGTGAAAGGTACGGGCCGTCGAATTGAAGTATTACCAGAGCAGACTGCTACTGAGGCATTAATTGCAAATGGTTTTGATATTCCTGTTTCATGTGAACAAGGCATTTGCGGCACCTGTATTACCCGCGTTGTAGAAGGTACGCCTGATCATCGCGATATGTTTATGACCGATGAAGAACATGCTCTAAATGATCAGTTTACGCCCTGCTGTTCTCGTGCAAAAACTAAAAATCTTGTGATTGAGCTTTAACTCGAATGTTCCTTTATTCAAAAATAAAGGAACATTTTACCTTAAGCGCTGAGAACATTTCTGAGCGTTTCACCCAAAATAACTACACTACTGTGTTCGCGCATTAATGTTTCAGCACGCCCTGCCTGACGATTTACCAATGCATCGAAAATCGAACAATGCTGTAAATGCGCATAGTGCAAACGGCGATATTCCGATAAAGCTTGGTTCTGGTCATAGGTAATGGCTTGGGCAGAAGCCATTGGCAATTGATTGTTTTTTGCTAAGGCTTGGATAAGCGCAACGTTTTGCGCTCCCTCAATAATGGTGTCATGAAAGATGACGTTAAAATGGTGATAACGTTCTAGTTCAACATCGCCGAATTCGTCTTTATCATTAAATAGTTTTTCAGTTTCTTGAATGCAATGTTGCAGCGTCTTTTTCTGCTCTTCGCTTAAGCCTTGTTCTGCCAAGGTTTTCGCAGCCAACCCTTCCAGCACCCCGCGCACTTCAAGCGCATCATGAACCAGTTGTTCTGAAATTTCACGAACCGTGTAACCACGAGTTGGATTTTTAATGAGGAGGCCTTCTTGCTCAAGCAACCTAAAGGCAATACGAACAGGCTGCCTTGAAACGCCAAGCAACTCGGCAGTCGGAATTTCGGCAATTCTGGCACCGCCTTCAAGTTCCCCTGAAATAATCATTTTTCTTAGTTTAAGTAAAACTTGTTGTCCTGAAGACATTCGCTGCCACACATCACCAAAAACGTCACTTCGATGCTAGCAAGTTCATTTGTAAAATGAAATAAATTTTCTGTGTGAATCAGTGCTTAAGCATTTCTGTAGATTTTAAAAAATTAAATTACCAACCACCTTTTATCAAAGGTTTTTAAGATTATTCACCATAATATCGAGGTTATTCCGGATTAAATAAGCCAAGTTAATATCAATACCTTCCAGCATTTTTTCTTCGACTTTTAAAACCACTTCATTGCATTTATTCAGCTTATCAACACCGCTTTCAGTCAGTGTAATTAAAATACGGCGGCCATGGGTTGGGTCCGGTTTTTTCTCAATCCAACCATTAAGCAGTAAATCTTGCAAAATTTTGTTGGCTGATTGCGGTTTTATAAAAGAACGCTCAGCAAGTTTGGCATTAGATAAATTACTTTTTGAAGCTAAAACAGAAAGTGCAGTAAATTGCGGTAAGGTAATTTCAAGCTCTTTTAAATGTTCTGATAAATGTTTACTAATAATTCGGTCAACACGAGCAATCATGTAACTTAACTTAGGCTCATCTTCTACTTTTTTTGGAACTAAATTCGAACGTACCATAACCTTTCAATCATCATAAGAAAATCTGTAATGAAAGTATGAGGCTCTAACCCCATACTTTCGTTAAAACTTAGCGAGCACCTGAGCTTTGTACTAAATGTACAGGCTGTTTAGGTTTTTTGACAAGAAGTAATGCAGAGATCGCTGCAATTAAAATCACTGGAATACTTGAACCAATCACAATGGTCGAGCTTTGTCCAAGCGAGAGTAAAAACCCAGCCATTAAAGGCCCTGCAAATGAACCAATACGGCCAATTGCAACTGCTGAACCTACACCAGTTCCACGCATTTCTGTTGGATAATACATGGCAGCCAAACCGTATAATGCCGATTGTCCGCCCACAATGAATAAGCCACAACCCACTGCCGAAAGTGCAAGTAAAGCCACTGTCGGAGAAACTGCCAAACAGCACAGCGAAAATAAAATACCGAGATAAATCAGCTTAATCACAAAACTCATGCGTAATTTATCAAGCAATACACCCATGAGAATCGAACCTAAAATTCCGCCAACGTTGTATCCCATCTGTACATAGTTTGCCTGTAGTTTCGATAAGCCTTGTGCGCCCATCAGTAACGGCAACCAATTCAACAAGAAATACAGTACCACCAACGTACAGAAAAAGCTTATCCAAAGCTGAATGGTCGACATACGACGCTCTTTCGCAAACAAAACTTCCAAGAATGGTGTCGTTTTTTGTGCTTGAACTTTACGTTGCAGATAATCATTTGACTCGGGTAAAAAGCGCATAATCAGTGGAATCAGCAAAATAGGTGCAATTCCACCAATATAGAAAATATGGCGCCACTCTGCATCACCTGCCAATGACATGGCGACAACAGAAGTGAGTAATCCGCCAAAAGGAATGCCGCTATACATGATGCTAACAGCAGTACCTTTGTGCTGGTCAGGTACAGCTTCAGAGGCAAGTGTAATCATCATTGGTAATGCTCCACCCATTCCTAAACCAGTGCAAAAACGAATGAGTAACAGCAAACTAAAGTTAGCAGCATAAGCCGTTAGCAAAGACATAATTCCAAAAAGTAAAATACTAAAAATCAGAATTTTCTTACGCCCGACAATATCTGCAAACCGACCGCCTAATATGGCACCTGGTAGTGTTCCCAAAATTGCAGCACTAAATGCCCACGCCATTTGGGCATTGTCTAACATAAACTCAGCCCGCATTCGTGGAGCGGCTACCCCCATTGATTGAAGATCAAACCCTTCAAAAATTGCTATGGCAAAGCACAGTAGCAATGTGATTTTTGCCCTTGAAGGCTGTCCTGATATTTTTTCCATTGTGTTGTCCTTTATTGACTAGTCGTTCCATTTAGCCCTTTGTGTATTGTTGTTTAAACACATCAAAAATATCAGTTAAACTTACTAAAAAATCAACACATTTTTATATCAAATAATCAATAAAATTAATTAATATTTAAAATACAATGAATTATAAAATATTTATGAAATTTTATAAAAAAGACTTGAATGTAAGTTTAACTGATATTAGATTAAATCCCAGAACAGCAAAAAATCATTCAAGGAGTATGAAGATGAGTTATGAAAACCGCTGGGAAACAGTAGATGTTAAAGTTGAAGATGGAATTGCATGGGTCACCCTAAACCGCCCAGAAAAGAAAAATGCCATGAGCCCGACACTCAATCGTGAAATGATTGATGTGCTCGAAACGCTTGAGCTTGATCAAGAGGCGCGTGTTTTAGTTTTGACGGGTGCTGGCGATTCTTGGACAGCGGGCATGGACTTGAAGGAATATTTCCGTGAAGTCGACACTCAACCAGAAATTTATCAAGAACGTATTCGCCGTGACTCATGTCGCTGGCAGTGGCAACTTCTTCGCATGTATTCAAAACCAACGATTGCCATGGTCAACGGCTGGTGCTTTGGAGGCGGTTTCTCACCTTTAGTGGCGTGTGACCTCGCAATTGCAGCAGATGAAGCAACTTTCGGTTTATCTGAAATTAACTGGGGTATCCCACCGGGCAACCTCGTAAGTAAAGCAATGGCAGATACCGTGGGTCACCGTGCATCTTTGTACTACATCATGACGGGTAAAACCTTTAGTGGTAAAGAAGCCGAGACCATGGGACTTGTGAATAAAAGCGTGCCGCTTGAACAGCTAAAAGCAGAAGTGACTGAACTTGCAAATTGCTTACTTGAGAAAAACCCTGTGGTTCTTCGTACCGCTAAAAATGGATTTAAGCGTTGCCGCGAACTGACATGGGACCAAAACGAAGACTACTTATATGCCAAGCTCGATCAATGTATCCACCGCGATACTGAAAATGGCCGCCAAGAAGGTTTGAAACAATTTTTAGATGAAAAATCAATTAAACCGGGTTTACAGAGCTATAAACGTACTGGTTAACTTTTGATTCTTTAATGGCAATGTAAGGACGCAACCCATGCAAAATGTACAGTTACTTATTCACGGTCAATCTGTTGATGCATCAAATCAGGCAACTTTTGAGCGTATTAGCCCTATTGATGGATCAGTGGCAACAAAGGCTGCTGCTGCCACACTGGAAGATGTTGATCGTGCAATCGATTCGGCACAACAAGCTTTTAAAGTATGGTCGAAACTCTCGCCTACCGAACGTCGCTTACGTTTGTTAAAAGCAGCCGATTTAATGGACCAAAAGACCGAGCAATTCATTGAAACTGGAATGCAAGAAACAGGTTCAACTGCGACATGGTATGGGTTTAACGTTCACCTTGCTGCTAACATGTTACGTGAAGCCGCATCGATGACCACACAAATTGATGGAAGCCTGATTCCATCAGATGTGCCGGGTAATCTTGCGATGGGCGTGCGGGTTCCTTGTGGTGTTATTGTTGGAATTGCACCTTGGAATGCACCTGTTATTTTGGCAACGCGTGCGCTCGCTATGCCTTTGGCTTGTGGTAACACCGTTGTATTAAAAGCATCTGAAGCTTGTCCAGCAACACATCGTCTCATTGGTGAAGTGTTACATGAAGCGGGTCTGGGGGAAGGTGTAGTAAATGTGATTACCCATGCCGCCGAAGATGCCCCACAAATCGTGGAACGTTTAGTGTCTCATCCAGCCGTGAAACGTATTAATTTTACCGGTTCAACCAAAGTCGGAAAAATTATTGCCGAGACTGCTGCTAAATATTTAAAACCAGTTTTACTCGAACTTGGTGGCAAAGCCCCTGTTGTGGTTTTAAATGAAGCTGACATTAATGAAGCCGTAAATGCAGTTGCTTTTGGAGCATTCTTTAATCAGGGACAAATCTGTATGTCGACCGAACGTGTTTTGGTTCAAGACAATATTGCCGACCAATTTATTGAAAAACTGATTGAGAAAACCCGCTCTATTCGGGCAGGTAATCCAACCTTAAAAGACAATGTACTCGGTGTTTTAGAAAGTCGCCGCGCTGCAAACCGTATTCAGCATTTGCTAGAAGATGCCCAAAACAAAGGTGCTGACTTACCTTTAGGCATTCATATTGAAGACACCACCATACAACCAACACTGGTGCTTAATATTAAACCTGACATGCTGCTTTACCGCGAAGAATCATTTGGACCTGTATGCACAGTTCAACGTTTTTCAAGCATTGAAGAAGGTGTAGCACTGGCAAATGACAGTGAGTTCGGTCTGTCTTCAGCAGTGTTTAGCCAAAATATTTCGCAGGCATTAGAAGTCGCTAAACAGATTGATTCGGGTATTTGTCATATTAACGGCGCAACCGTACATGACGAAGCTCAAATGCCATTTGGTGGAACAAAATCTAGTGGTTATGGACGATTTGGTAGTAAAGTCTCTGTTGCCGAATTTACCGAACTACGCTGGATTACCATTCAAACCCAATCACGTCATTACCCGATTTAGTCAGGCTAATGCGAACACAGACATATTAAATAAAAATTGCATGATGCAAAAAATAAAGCGCAGTGATGCGCTTTCCATGGAGTGAAAGAAATGCAAATGAATGCCACTCAATCACAAGACCGCGAACGGTTCGTAAAATTAGGGCAACATGATATTCATTATCACCATAAAGATGACACGCTCTATATCAGCCCCAAAGAGCAATTAAAACCGTATCCACAAAAACTGACAGATCGGTTAATTCATTTTGCGCAAACCAAACCCGACCATATTTTTGCAGCAAAACGCAATGCTCAAGGTGAATGGGTCAAACTGAGTTATGCAGAAGTTTTACAACGTGCATGGCACATTGCTCAGGCTTTACATGAACGTAATTTAAACCAAGAAAGACCTCTGGTCATTTTAAGTGGCAATGATCTCGAACATCTAACACTCTCTATGGCTGCCATGCTGGCAGGTGTGCCTTTTTCAGCAATTTCACCTGCCTACTCTTTAATCTCTCAAGATTTTGGCAAACTTAAACATGTGTTTGAAGTGCTGACACCGGGTATGGTCTATGCCAGCGATGGGCAGGCTTTTGCTAAAGCTATTCAGGCATGTATGACACCTGACATTGAAGTGGTGACCAATAAAGGGATTGTGGGCGATCATATCTGCACGTCTTTTCAATCGCTGTTAGATACACCAGTTTCAAATGTCCAAGAGTTTTACCAAACCCTTGATGAAAACCAAATTGCCAAATTCTTATTTACGTCAGGTTCAACCAAATTACCTAAAGCTGTACCGACCACGCACTTAATGTTGTGTGTTAATCAACAGATGCTGTTGCAGACTTTCCCTGAGTTTGAAGAAACGCCGCCTGTCCTACTTGACTGGCTGTCTTGGCATCACACATTTGGCGGCAGTCACAATGTCGGTATTGCGCTCTATAACGGCGGTACGATTTACATTGATGATGGTAAACCCGTTGCAGGAAAATTTGACGAGACCATTCGTAATCTCAAAGAAATTTCTCCAACTGTTTATTTAAATGTGCCCAAAGGTTGGGAAGAACTCACCGAAGCTTTAGAAAAAGATGAGGAATTGAGAGACCGCTTTTTTGCCAAGGTTAAAATTTTATTCTTTGCAGGTGCAGCGCTTTCAGAAGCGGGCTGGAACAGACTCGATAAAATTGCTCAGCAACATTGCGGAGAAAAAATTCGCATCATGAGCGGGTTGGGCATGACTGAAACTGCACCCTCTTGTGCTTTTACAACTGGCCCACGCGTGATGGCTGGTTTTATTGGTTATCCAGCTCCGGGATGTGAAATCAAGCTGGTTCCATGTGGCGACAAACTTGAGTTCTGTGTTCGCGGCAAACATGTCATGAAAGGCTATTGGCGCTTAAAGGCGGACCAGCAAAGTACTGTGTTTGATGATGAAGGCTTTTTCCACACAGGTGATGCTGTTCGTTTAGTCGATATCAATGATCCGACCAAAGGTCTGATGTATGACGGACGAATTGCCGAAGACTTTAAACTTAACACGGGTACTTTTGTGAATGTCGGCACACTACGCAACAAAGTACTGATTCAAGGTAATTTACTGGTTCAAGATGTTTGTATTACCGGTTCAAACCTGAATGCTGTCGGTTTTCTGATTTTTCCAAAACTAGACGCTTGTGCTCAATATGCAGGCCTTAAGCTTGGTGAAAACTCTCCAACAGAGATATTACAGCATCCTAAAGTTCAGCAGTGGTTTCGCCAATTTTTAACGACCTTTAATAAAGATGCAACGGGCAGTTCAAATACAGTCTCAATGCTTTATTTAATGACCGAACCACCTCAACTCGATGCAGGTGAAGTAACCGATAAAGGCAACCTCAATCAAAGCAATATTACCAAGCGTCGTGCCGCTTTAATTGATGAGATTTATCAAAAGCAGACTGATAACCCTCTGATTATCCGAGTGCCCACCTTAAAGCAATAAACAATTGAAATAAAAAAAGGAAGCTCAAACTTCGGTTTGGGCCTTAGCCTCACTTTTGCCTAAAAAAGGTTCAACATGCCATACGATACAGAATTTGAACTATTTCGGGACAGCTATCGCAGGTTCTTAAAAGAACAGGTTGCTCCGCATTATGAACAGTGGGAACACGATGGCCTTATCCCACGTGATCTATGGCTTCGTCTTGGGGAAAATGGCTTTTTGTGTGTTGATGTGCCCGAAGAATATGGCGGCTATGGCGCTCCTGTTCATTACTCGCTCATGCTGGTTCAAGAAACTGCTCAAGCGGGCTTTGCATCTTTAGCTGTTGCCATTGGTGGGCAAAATGAGTTGGTCTCTCCTTACCTGCAAAATATTGGAACTGAAGAGCAAAAACGTTATTGGTTACCAAAAATGGTGACAGGGGAAGTCGTCACTGCAATTGCCATGACAGAGGCCAATGCTGGTTCAGACTTACAAGCCATACGTACTCAAGCCATTTTAGAAAATGACCACTATCGTGTGAATGGTTCAAAAACGTTTATCTCAAACGGTTTGCACGCCGACCTGATCGTTCTGATAGCAAAAACTGATCCCCAAGCCAAAGCAAAAGGCATTTCAATTTTATTAGTTGATGCTGCTTTAGACGGCGTCAAAAAAGGCCGCTCTTTACAAAAAATCGGGCTACATGCCCAAGATACAGCCGAACTGTTTTTTGATGATGTTTATGTGCCTGCAACTCAGCGTTTGGGTGAAGAGGGACAAGGGTTTGCTTATTTAATGCAAGAGTTACCTCGCGAACGTTTAAGTATCTCCATGATGGCTTTGGGGTCCATTTTGGGGGCTATTGAAATCACTAAAAACTATGTACTAGAGCGCAAAGCTTTTGGGCAGCCCTTAAGCCAAATGCAAAACACTCGTTTTGTGCTCGCAAACGCGCAAATTAAAGCAAAAGCCGCTCAAGCTTTTGTAGACCAATGTGCAGCGCTGTATCAACAACACCAGTTAAGCGTCACTCAAGTTGCAGCATTGAAATGCTTTATCACCGATGTCCAATGTGAAGTGATTGATCAATTACTTCAGCTTTTTGGGGGATACGGTTACATGCAGGAATACCCGATTTCACGCTTTTTTGTGGATGCACGGGTACAAAAAATTTATGGGGGAACCAATGAAATTATGAAAGAAATCGTAGCCCGAGAACTGCTCGGAAAATAATTCGATTTAAAACCAAACAAGGCAGACATAACAACCATGCCTTGTTTAAAACAAAAAAATGTTATTTCAGGAAGAAATGCTATGTCGAAATTATGGATGTACTCTACCCTCATGCTCTCTGGTTCAGTGTGGGCTGGCAATTTTATTGACAACAGTTCAGTAGAACTCACCACACGAAATTTCTATTTTGACCGCGACTACCAAGAGCAATCTGCTTACCCTGCTGCCAAGGACTGGACACAAGGTTTTATTCTCAAAGCCAATTCAGGTTATACCGAAGGGACTGTCGGTTTTGGGCTGGATGTACTTGCGACGGCGGGGTTTAAACTCGATGCCGACGCAGAGCATGGCGGTACAGGAAACTTACCTAGAGACACGCGTACCAATGAACCTGCTGACTCTTATGGGGAAATTGGGGTCACAGCAAAAGCGAAAATGAGCCAGACTGAGCTACGTATTGGTACGCTCATGCCGATGAACCCAGTTTTAGTGGCTTCACCTGCTCGTTTGCTTCCTCAAACCTATCGAGGCATTTCACTGACCAGTAAAGATATTAAAGATTTTGATTTACAGGCAGCCTACCTCGATAAAGTGAATCATCGTGATTCGACCAACTATGAAAAAATTAAAATTTCAGGGGTGAATGGACGATTTAAAAGTGCCGAAACTGATGGACTCTATTATTTAGGTGGAAACTATCAGTTTAATCCTGCACTCAAGCTCACCGCTTTTTATATGGATGTTGATGACCTTTATAACCAAACCATGGTCGGCGCACTACATCAACACAAAATTAATGACACTACTAACTTTAGCTCTCAATTACGTTACTACCGTAGCCGAGATGACGGACAAGCAAAAGCAGGCTTAGTCGATAATGATCTTTATCATGCGCATTTCGAACTCAAGCATCAAAACCATAAATTTATTTTTGGGACTTTCCAACATCACGGCGACACTGCCTTTCCATATTTGACTGGCGGTGAAACCGGACTTCTTATTGATACATGGCCAGGTGAGTTTTTAAACCCGAAAGAGAAAGCCTATAGCTTCCGTTATGAATATGACTTTAAAGATTATGTACCGGGTTTACGTTTTATGACTCGTTACACCACAGGTCACAATATTTATGCACCCAACTTAGGCGGAACCAATTTAAAAGAACGCGAAACAGACTTTGATTTAGGCTACACCGTTCAAAGTGGCTGGTTAAAAAATCTAGGGCTACGCGCGCGTTATGCCATCTATGACAACAACATGCTCTCTACAGCCAACATCAAGCCTGTAAACGAAACCCGCATCAACATTGACTACACATGGAAATTTAAATAATTCAAAACCAGAGGTTCTGTCACACATAGAACCTCTTTTTATTTCGGGAAATTCATCATGAAGAAAGTTGTAACGCTACTCTGCGGAATTAGTCTCATTGGCCTGACTCATGCCGAAACGCAATATAACCCACCACCTATTCAGCTTGAGCCTTTAGCAAAATTTAGTGTTGATTTAAATGCGCCTGTTTGGGAATTAGGCACAACCAGTGATGCTGGTAAGCGCCGAATTATTCCGATTACAGGTGGGACATTTGAAGGGAAATCACTTAAAGGCCGCATTTTAAATAATGGCGCAGATTGGCAAATTGTCGACAGTAAAGGACTAGCCATTATTGATACGCGATATCTGTTAGAAACCGATGACGGTGCACTTATTTATCTTCAAACCAAAGGTTACAGACATGGCTCGGCCGAAACGTTAAAACAGCTTGCCCAAGGCAAAGATGTTGATCCGAAAAATTACTATTTCAAAATTACCATGCAGTTTGAAACCAGCTCACCTAAATATTCATGGCTTAACCAAACAGTTGCAGTAGGTAGTGCAATGCGTTTGGGCAAAGCTGTTATTTATGATGCCTATACCCTGAAATAATAATTTTTATAACACTTACAAAAAGGATGGAGCCTTCATTATGGATCAAAAAGCTTTAGAACACTTACCACCTATCCATCACCATTTGGGTGGACACAATATTCATTGGAATAAAGAAAATACTGAGCTCACCATCCACTACACAGCGCTAGAAAGCTTTACCAATCCACGCGGCACAGTTGAAGGCGGTATGATCTGCGCCATGCTTGACGATGTGATGGGACTTTTTGCATTTCTTGCGAATGGCCGTAAACCTGCCACCACCATCAACTTAACCATGGACTTTTTAAGACCCTGTGCTGTGGGTGAAGTCATTACAAAATGCCGATTCATTAAACAAGGCAAAACCGTACTGAATCTCGAAAGTGAAGCTTGGCAAAACAACAAAATGATTGCACGAAGCACAGCTAATTTCTTGATTTTAGATTAATTGCGACCATTCATTCAATAAGGATATGAATAAATGAATTACACCAACAATAAACGAATTTTGACCTACTCAACTTTAGTACTGGCCATGCTTGGTTCTTTGGCAGGCTGTGGAAGTGATAATGATGACACAACGGTTCCGTCAACAACCAAACCACCGCAGTTATCTCCTGCTGTTGGCGTAAAAATGACAGGAAGCTGTTCAGACTTACTCGGTTTTCAATACAACAATACCGTTATTAGCTCAGCTACCCTTCAAGAAGCAGGTACTTTGACTGTGGCCAACGAACCGATTGGCGCTCATTGTTTAGTCAAAGGTTATATGGACCAACGTGTAAGTCCTGTCGATGGACAAACCTATCAAATTGGTTTTGAAATGCGCTTACCAATAGACTGGAATGGTCGTTTTCTCTATCAAGGCAATGGCGGAACCGATGGTAATTTAGTCCCTGCAACAGGTCAGGTTGGTAGCGGTGGACCACTGACCAATGCCCTGCATGATGGTTTTGCGGTTATTTCTTCCGACGCTGGACATAACGCTTCACAAAATCCAATGTTTGGTTTAGACCCTCAAGCCAGAATTAACTACGGCTATGGCGCAATCACCAAACTCACGCCTATGGCAAAAAATCTAATTAAAACAGCATATGGTAAATTGCCAGACCGTTCCTATGCAGGTGGCACATCGAACGGTGGCCGTCATGCCATGATTGCTGCAACCCGTTTGGGTGATCAATATGATGGAATTTTGGCAAGCACACCGGGTTTTCACTTACCTCGTGCAGCAGCGGCGCAACTCTACACAGCACAGCAGCTTCGTCGTGTCGCAACAGATGAAAATGATTTAAGTACCGCTCTTACTCTTTCGGAACGTAAAGTATTAGCAAAAGCGATTTTAGATCGATGCGATGCTCTAGACGGTGTTGCAGATGGCTTAGTTCAAGACGTCGAGGCTTGCCGTACTGCTTTTGATATTCACAAAGATGTACCGGTTTGCTCAAGCACAAGAGATGGTACTTGTTTAAGTACCGAACAAATTGATGTATTAGCCAATATTTACCGCGGCCCTGTAAACTCGGCTGGACAAGCGCTCTATGCAACCCAGCCTTTCGACCCCGGTTTAGTGGGAAGCAACTGGGCAAGCTGGAAATTTGAATCTTCTGTGGGAACAGCGCGTGACCCAGTTGCAGTCGGCATTCTTTTTCAGGTTCCACCAGACCCAACTGTGACTCAAAACTCTAGACAATTTGCCTTTAATTTTAACTTCGATACCGACTATCCAAAACTCTCGGCAACCAATGATGTGTATACCGAAAGTTCCATGTCATTCATGATGCCATCCGATGAATTGAATCTAGATAAACTCCGTAATCACGGTGGAAAAATGATTGTGGTACAAGGCACAGCAGATGGCGTTTTCTCTGTAGATGACACTCAAAATTGGTACGATCAACTGCTACAACACTATAAAAATGATGCAAAAGGTACAGCGCCTGAATTTGCACGTTTCTTTAGAGTTCCAGGCATGAACCATACCCGTGATGGCATTGCGACCGACCAATTTGACGCATTGACTGCTTTAGTCAACTGGGTGGAATATGGCCAAGCACCTGACAAAATCATTGCAACCGCACGCGGCGCAGGTAATCTAAGTGGTCAAATTAATACTGAGCTTCCACAAGACTGGGCGCCAGACCGTACCCGTCCACTTTGCCCTTACCCATTGATTGCTCGTTACAATGGTCAAGGTGATAGCGAAAAAGCTGAAAACTTTAGCTGTAAATAACACACCCAATAAAATTAAAAGAGAGCTTAAATAAGCTCTCTTTTTTATCTTAGTCTTAGCTCAAGCTTTACTGCTTAAACTTTTTAATACTTTTAGACAAATGAGCACGCATCATTTGTCGAGCCAACAAACCATCCTGATCGACAATTGCGTTATAAATATTGACATGATCATGGTGAACCGCTTTTAAATATTCTTCACGGTTTTCGGGACTTTGCTCAATAGATTTTAAACGCGCACGCGGAATGATTTTTTCACCCAGATACTTTAAAAAATCAACGAAATATTGATTTTCAGAAGCTTCAGCAATGGCAATATGGAAATCATAATCAGCTTTTACTGTGCCATCATTTGCATCTGATGAAATATGACGTTCAAAGTCTTCAAGTGCAGCTTTCATTTTATCAATATGAATTTGCTTACGGCGCTCAGAGGCTAAAAAGACAGCTTCCGACTCAAGGCTAATCCGAAGCTCAAGTAAAGAAACAATATCGTTAATGGTTTCTAAACTGGCATTAGACAGCAAAAAATTTTGTTCAACCGTCTGCTCTTTTACAAAAGTACCAATCCCGTGACGAGTCTCGACAAACCCTAAAGAACGCAACTCAGTGATTGCTTCACGAATAACAGAACGGCTTACTTCAAAAGTTTCAATTAATTCAAGTTCGGTCGGAATTTTCTCTCCGACTTGGAAGTCTCCAGACTGAATTTTTTCGATCAGTTGTTCTACAATAATCTGGCTTAGTTTTTTTGTTGATCTAGGTTTAATTGCACTAGACATAATCTGAAGAACTCATGAAATGTTGAAAAAATTAGAAAATTCATTTTACTATAAACTTAGACGATAGTCATATTCGGTTTTTATACCTCTAAGTTATTAAAATCAAAAAATTTTATCTCCCTTATCAAACCCTCACACATATTTAAAAAAGTAAGCAACTTATGCTTCTGTTAATATTTAATAATGCGTTGAATAAGTTAAAAAATATGCAGCTCAATAGCGTTGATTGAGCTGCACAACTTTTAAATTTGAGCCTGACTTAACTGTCCATTAACCAGACGAGTAATCTGTAGTGGATTACTATCTTTTAATGCATCGGGTAATAAAACTTGTGGTGTATTTTGGAAACATACCGGACGCAAGAAGCGCTCAATTGCTCCCGTACCTACCGAAGTTCCGCGTGCATCACTAGTTGCAGGGAAAGGACCACCATGTACCATGGCATCAGACACTTCAACTCCAGTCGGGAAGCCATTAAACAATACACGGCCAGCTTTACCGGTTAGCAAATGGAGAAGC
Organism: Acinetobacter lactucae; assembly: GCF_001605885.1. Classification (GTDB taxonomy): domain Bacteria; phylum Pseudomonadota; class Gammaproteobacteria; order Pseudomonadales; family Moraxellaceae; genus Acinetobacter; species Acinetobacter lactucae. The sequence goes on from NZ_LRPE01000011.1 coordinate 38,691, forward strand.
TCGCCTGCTTCGGACAACTCATTTTCATCACCAATAATGGTTGCCGTAAGCTGTCCACCTAAAGCCTCAATTCCTTTTAACAAAGTCGCTTCATCCTCTACGCCAATCACAATCGACATTGGTCCGAAAACTTCATGTTGTAGTTTTGGGTTGCCTGACAGTAAAACAGATTGGTCCGCTTTAAATAGATGTGCTTTTGCTTGAGAAACTAGCTCGGCCTCTTGACCTGTCGCAATAACTTCAAAACCAGCTTCACTGTTTAGAGCATCAATACCTTGACGGTAGCTTTTTAAAGTTCCTTCATTCAGCATGACCTGAGGCACAGCTTTTTGCGTGCTTTCAGCTAAAGCTGCTACGAAACTGTCAAATTCAGGACCTTGTACGCCTAAAATTAACCCGGGTTTTGTACAGAACTGACCACATCCCATATTAAATGAGGCAACCGTATCCTGAGCGATTTGTTCACCACGAGAACTCAGCGCTTGAGATAAAACTACTACAGGGTTCACACTCGACATTTCAGCAAAGAATGGAATTGGCTGAGGACGGCTCTGCGCAAGGTTATAAAGCGCCATTCCACCTTCAAGAGAACCTGTAAATCCAGCTGCTTGAATGAGTGGATGTTCCACCAAGTTTGCGCCAATACGTCCGCCAAAAATCATATTGAATGTGCCTTTAGGCATATCACAAACTTCAATTGCTTTTTCAATGGCTTCTGCAACAAGCTCGGCAGTTGCCATATGGCCAGAGTGTGCTTTAAAAACAACCGGACACCCTGCTGCTAAAGCAGCTACTGTATCACCGCCCGCAGTTGAAAATGCAAGTGGGAAATTACTCGCGCCAAACACAGCAACCGGTCCTACCCCAACTTTATATTGACGCAAATCAACACGTGGCAAAGGCTTACGTTCTGGCAATGCCACATCAATACGAGCACCATAAAAATCGCCACGACGTAAAAGTTCAGCAAACAGTCGTAGCTGACCAGTAACACGGCCTGTCTCTCCTTGAAGACGAGCAAGTGGCAAGCCTGTTTCAAGTGAAGCGACTTCTTGCAGGTTCGCACCTAATGCTTCAATTTGGCGAGCAATCTCTTCAAGAAAAGAAGCTCGTTGCTCTTGAGAAGTTTGGCTATAAACTAAAAAAGCGTTATGCGCAGCTTGAGCAGCTTGATCTACTTCTTCAAGAGTCGCCTGACTAAATACATAACCTGTTGGCTGATAGTCTTTTGCAGCTACACTTTCTAGGGCTGGCGCATTTGCAGCAACGCGTTGACCATTAATAAACTGCCGACCGTTATTTTTACTCATTTTAAAGCTCCAATATCTAAACAGTTAAAATTATTGCGGACCAAGTGTCGCAATGAGGGCAGCCAAATCTTCATAGTCTGCTTGAGTTAAATCACTTAATGGTGGACGTACTGGACCAGCATCGTGCCCAACAATTTTGGCACCTGCTTTAATCATGCTTACTGCATAACCAGATTTACGGTCGCGAATTTTAATCAGTGGCAAGAAGAAATCTTTAATCAAACGATTGGTTGTTTCAAAGTCATCACTACGAAGCGCGTTATAAAACTCCATTGCAGTCTTTGGAATAAAGTTAAATACAGCTGATGAATAAACTGGGCAACCTAAGGCTTTATATGGCGCTGCAAAAACTTCTGCTGTTGGTAAACCACCTAAATACGACAAACGATCACCCATAGTCTGAGTCACTGCCGTCATCATATCGATTTGACCAGAGCTGTCTTTAAAGCCGATTAAGTTCGGGCACATCTCGGCTAACTTTTGGATTGAATCGAGATTTAATCTTGAAACGCTACGGTTATAAAAAATTACGCCAAAGTCTACTGAATTACAGACTTGCTTAACGTGTTCAATTAAACCTTCTTGGCTTGCTTCAGTTAAGTAATGCGGCATTAACAAAATACCGTGTGCACCTAAGCGCTCTGCTTCTTTTGCCTGTTCAATCGCCTGACGTGTCGGACCACCTGCCCCAGCAATAATCGGTACACTACCTTTACAAGTATCGACCGCAGTTTTAATCACATCAGAGTATTCACTTCCAGTTAACGAGAAAAACTCGCCTGTACCACCCGCAGCAAATAATGCGCTTGCACCATAAGGCGCTAACCATTCAAGACGTTTTGCATAAGAAGATTTATTAAAGTCCCCATTTTGGTCAAAGTCAGTAACCGGAAAAGAAAGAAGGCCATCAGAAACAATGTTTTTTAACTCAAGAGCATCCATTAGAAAATATCCATACATGTTTATGTTGTCAGACATCTTACATCATAAATTTTATTTTAATCAATATATTTTTCCTCTGAAAAATTAAATTTTTTAAAAAGATCAAAGTTCATTATAAAAAATAATTTAACCTATTTTTTTATAAAATATATTTTAAAATTCTTAATTTTGAGGCTAATCGTTAGACATAAAAAAAGCTGCCCATATGGACAGCAAAGTATTAAGAAAACTCAAAAAGCGAATTTTTCAAAAATATCGGTAAAATATCAACGAACCAAACACGGCTTTTTATTATTAAACGACCAATTTGGTATTAAAAATTGCATTGCATCAGCATCATTACGAGCCCCTAAACCTTTTAATTTATAGAGTTCATGGGCTTGATTAATTCGATCCCAGTCCAGCTCAACCCCAAGTCCCGGTGCGGTTGGCACCTGAATTTTACCGTCTTTAATTTCAAGCGGCGCTTTCGTTAGCTGATCTGTACCTTCTTGCCAAATCCAGTGTGTATCAATTGCCGTAACCTTACCTACGGCAGCGGCTGCAACGTGGGTAAACATCGCAAGTGAAATATCAAAGTGATTATTAGAATGCGAACCCCACGTTAAATTGTACATATTGCAGAGCTGCGATACTCGAACCGAACCTTCCAATGTCCAGAAATGTGGATCAGCCAAAGGAATATCAACAGCTTGCAATTGAATACTATGCGACATTTCTCTCCAGTCCGTAGCAATCATATTGGTCGCCGTAGGTAAACCTGTTGCACGTTTAAACTCGGCCATAATTTCACGGCTTGAATAACCTTGTTCTGCACCGCATGGGTCTTCTGCATAGGCCAACACCCCTTTAAGATGTTTGCCTAAAGCAATGGCTTCGTCTAAAAACCATGCACCATTAGGATCAAGCGTCACACGTGCTTCTGGAAAACGGCGCGCAATAGCTGTAACAGCTTCAGCTTCTTGTTCGCCCTGTAATACACCACCTTTTAATTTAAAGTCTTTAAAACCATAACGGTCATAAGATGCTTCTGCTAAACGCTGCACCGACTCTGGTGTTAATGCTTTTTCATGGCGAACTTTATACCAATCATGGTGATGTTGAGGTGTTGTTGCATAGTCTAATGAAGTCTGTTTTCGGTCACCGATAAAGAACAAATATCCTAAAACTTCAACTTCACTACGTTGCTGACCTTCACCAAGCAAACTTGCGACATTCACATTTAAATGCTTACCGAGCAAATCAAGTAATGCTGACTCATAAGCCGTTACAACATGAATTGTGGTCCGTAAATCAAAGGTTTGATTGCCTCGGCCACCGCTGTCACGATCAGCAAAAGTTTGTTGAATTTTCTTGAGTAGATTTTTATATTCGCCAATCGGCTGCCCTTCTACCAAGGCTTTAGCATCATTTAATGTCGCTAAAATTTTTTCTCCACCCGGAATTTCACCTACACCAATATTTCCAGAATTATCTTCGATAATGAGTATGTTACGAGTGAAATAAGGTCCATGGGCACCACTCAAATTGAGCAGCATACTGTCATGTCCAGCAACAGGAATTGCTCGAATTGATTTAACGATAGGTGTAGAGGTCGCCATTAAAATACTCCTTGGCATTCTGATACTATTTTTTCATCTCCAAAACTTATAAGACATCAGACAACTTGTCAATATAAAGCCGTATAAAAATTATTTTTCGACCCTACTTGCCAAAATAATATTTTTAATCATATGATGTCATACATCTAAAGGCGCGGTTTTAGAATTAGGACTATAGAGTAGAGACAAAATTCCGTTTTCTCATCTATTCTATCGATGAATTTGACATGACGTCACCTATTTCACGGATATGCAAATAGGTCGATTATTAAAAGAGTTTGTATATGGATAATCTGCAAACAAATATTGCTGTAGTAACTCAGCAAAGAGCCAAACATACAAAAACTCGCTACTACATTCTTGCGATGATTTTTTTGGTCACGGCTTTTAATTACGGTGATCGTGCAACCCTTTCAATGGCTGCAACGCCAATGTCTCATGAGCTGGGAATCGACTCAGTCACCATGGGTTATATTTTCTCGGCCTTTGCATGGGCTTATGTAATTGGTCAAATACCAGGTGGTTGGCTACTCGATAAGTTCGGTGCTCGCCGTGTATATTTCTGGAGTCTGTTTTTATGGTCGTTATTCACTGTTTTAATCGGTTTTACCGACATTTTAGGTGATACTGCGACCATCATTACTTCACTCTTTGTACTAAGATTTTTAGTGGGTTTGTCTGAGTCACCTGCTTTTCCAGGTAATAGTAAAATTGCTGCTGCATGGTTTCCAACCAAAGAACGTGGAACCGCCGCTGCCATTTTTAACTCATCTTCTTATTTCTCAACCGTACTTTTTGCTCCCCTAATGGGCTGGCTGGTTGCAACTGTCCACTGGCAGTCTATTTTCTGGGTCATGGGTGGTCTTGGAATCATTCTTTCCTTTATCTGGCTCAAGGTCATTTATAGCCCGACCAATCATCCAACAGTAAATCCTGAAGAAGTAAAATATATTGCTTCAGAAGGTGCTTTACTCGACATGGGTGAAAATAGCCAAAATAATAAAAAAGAGAAAATTACTTGGAGTAAAGTTAAGCAACTGCTTGCTTCACGTATGATGCTCGGTATTTTTATTGGGCAATATTGTGTAAATACACTGACCTATTTTTTCTTGACTTGGTTCCCTGTTTACCTTGTGAAAGAAAGACATCTCAGCATTTTAGAAGCGGGTTTTGCAGCAGTTGCACCAGCACTCTGTGGCTTTGTAGGCGGAATTTTAGGTGGCTTGATTTCAGATAAGTTAATTCGAATGAATTACAGCTTAAGCTTTTCAAGAAAGCTCCCAATCGTGGTCGGATTCTTGGTTTCAACCTCAATCATTATGTGTAATTACGTCGATTCCCAAGCAGCAATCGTATTCTTTATGTCTTTATCTTTCTTTGGGAAAGGCATCGGCTCTTTAGGTTGGGCAGTCATGTCTGATGTTGCACCAAAAGAAATGGTGGGTTTATCAGGCGGAATGATGAATGCGTTTGGTAATACGGCAGGAATCGTGACCCCAATTGTGATCGGCTATATCTTGGCAAGTACTGGTTCTTTCAACCTTGCATTGACTTATGTCGGTGTGCATGCGATTGCAGCAGTGATTTGCTATACCGCTATTGTAGGCAAAATCCAGCGCTTCGAGTTAAAACCTACCTCTTAAAACTTTAAGTCATAACGCTTAAACAAATTAAGCGTTATGACCTCTCTTCAAATGTATACAAGGAACGATCATGCTGAAGCCTCTTCTTATAAAAATTAGTCCTCTTGATAATGTAGCCATTGTAGTGAATGACGGCGGTTTACCAGCCTCTACACCTATTGAAGAATACCAACTCATCTTGGTTGATCATGTGCCACAAGGACATAAAGTTTTATTAGAGTCATTAAAGCAAGGTGAAGCCATTGTTCGTTATGGGGAAATTATTGGCTATGCCAATAAAGATTTACCTTCGGGTTCATGGGTAAATGAAGCCGTTACCCAAATGCCTGAGGCACCTGAGCTAGATGATCTTGAGTTAGCAACTCGTCCTGATCCAAAGCTTCCAGCCTTGAGCGGCTATACATTTAAAGGTTATAAAAATAAAGATGGCAGCGTCGGCACAAAGAATATTTTAGGTATTACGACCAGTGTTAACTGTGTAGAAGGTATTGTCGATTATGTCGTTAAAATTATTGAACGTGATTTACTTCCTAAATATCCAAATGTAGATGGTGTAGTCGGATTAAACCATTTATATGGCTGCGGTGTGGCAATCGATGCACCCGCTGCAATTGTTCCTATTCGTACAATTCATAATCTTGCACTCAACCCTAATTTTGGTGGAGAAATTATGATGGTGAGTCTGGGCTGCGAAAAAATGCAACCCGAACGACTTTTAAATATTCCTAAAGAAAACAAATATATTCCCCTAGCAAACGAAGATATTATTCAGTTGCAAGATGAACGTCATAACGGTTTTGAAAGTATGGTCAACCATATTTTAACCGTGGCAGAACAACACCTTGAAAAGCTTAATCAACGTACTCGAGAAGAAGTTCCAGCTTCTAATTTAGTTGTAGGTATGCAATGTGGTGGGAGTGATGCATTTTCCGGAGTCACCTCTAACCCTGCCGTTGGTTTCGCAGCTGACTTGATTGTGCAATGTGGCGGTACAGTCATGTTCTCTGAGGTTACGGAAGTCCGTGATGGTATTCACTTACTTACTCCACGTGCAGCAAATGAACAAGTTGCCAAAGACCTAATTCGGGAAATGAAATGGTACGACGACTATTTAGCAGCAGGCCAAGTCGACCGAAGTGCCAATACTACACCAGGTAATAAAAAAGGTGGGCTGAATAACATTGTAGAAAAAGCGATGGGATCGATCGCAAAATCGGGTCGCTCACCGATTGTAGAAGTTCTCGCACCAGGTCAAAGACCGACAAAAAAAGGATTAATTTTTGCGGCAACACCTTCGAGTGACTTTATCTGTGGTACGCAGCAAATGGCATCTGGTATTACCGTTCAAGTCTTTACCACAGGCCGCGGTACACCTTATGGGCTGGCAGCAGTGCCGGTCATTAAAATGGCAAGCCGAAACAATATTGCAAACCGTTGGTATGACCTGATCGATATAAGTGCTGGCGATATTGCCATTGGGAAGAAAACTATTGAAGAAGTGGGCTGGGAACTTTTTGAACTGATTTTACAAGTGGCTAGTGGTGAAAAACAAACGTGGTCGGACCGTTGGGGTATTCATAACTCACTCGCTGTATTTAACCCTGCACCCGTGACCTAACAAAGTTTAAAAGATGAGGCATACCGCCTCATCTTTTTCACATTTCCCATATTAATTACGACACATTTCACCAAAACTTAACATCGCTGCTAAAATAACATCGAAAATTAAGAACTCTATTTCTCTATGCAAAATCAGACTGCTCTAAACCTCCCCTCAACTCAACTTGGAAAAGCATTGCTTTGTCTTATGACATCGGCATTATTATTTTCCATTATGGGAGTGTGCATTCGTTTTGCTTCGCAAACCGTAGACAATGCGACTGTCGTGTTTTTTAGAAATGCAGTGGGTTTATTTATTTTTATTCCGATGCTGTTTAAACAGGGTCTAGACTTTATTAAAACCGATAAACTCTGGATGCATACGTGGCGGAGCCTAGTTGGGCTTGCCGCAATGTATGGTTTTTTCTATGCTATTGCAAACTTAAAGCTATCAAATGCCATGGTTTTCAGTTATTCATCTCCTATCTTTATTCCACTGATTGCATGGCTTTTCTTAAAAGAAAAAATTACCAAATCGATGATTTTTGCCGCAGTTATTGGGCTCATTGGAGTTTTATTTGTCGCTAAACCCGACCAAGGTTTATTTAACGCATTATCTTTTATTGGCTTGGGTGCATGCTTTTTATCAGCAATGGCCTTTGTCACCGTAAGAGCTTTAACCAGTACAGAGCCACCTGAACGTATCGTTTTTTATTTCTGTATTTTTGGTAGTTTAATTTCCTCTATTCCAATGTTCTGGCATTGGCGTATTTTCACTTGGCATGAACTGGCATTGCTGATTGCCGCAGGACTTTTAGCTAATATTAGTCAACTATTTATGTCTTATGCTTATAGCTTAGCGCCAGCAGGACAAATTGGCCCAATGAATTACATTGCCATTATTTTTGCAGGAATATGGGGATTTGTTTTTTGGCATGAATTACCAGATTTATTCAGCATTATCGGCATATTTATTATTTTATTTGCGATTTTGCTCTGTAATCCATTTTTGCAGAAAAAGTTACTCTCTCGATTTAAATAGCGACACTCCCTATTCTAATTTAGATACTGTATTCGATACTCATTTGGTGAAATGCCTGTCCAGTGACGATAAGCTTTTCTAAAATTAGAAGTATCCGAAAAGCCAATTCTCTCGGCAATTTCATCTATGGTTAAAGTCGTCTCTCGTAAATACTCATCGGCAAGACGGCGCCGAGTCTCATCTAATAACTCTTGATAGGTTAAATCAAAACCTGCCAAGCGCCGATGTAAGGTCCGCTTTGACATATGTAAACGTTCAGCCATTTCTTGGGCCGATGGAAAAAGCCCTGTTCCATCCAATAGTATTAAACGAATCGTTTTCACCAACTCAGGCTCCTCAAGTTCAGTAGCACCTAGCATCCGCTCACAAAACGACTTACACATATCAGCGGTAATCGGGTTGGCATTTGGACAAGGTACATCAAGCCACTTTAAATCAAAGTGCCATTGCATCACCCCAGCATTAAACTGAACAGGACAATGAAAGACTTTTTCATATTCTTCTGCATAGTCAGGCGCTGGATAGGGCAACAAAAGCTTCTTGGCTTGAAATGGTCCTTCAAGCACACGTTCAATTAAGGTTTGCATGGAGCTAAACCAAAACTCGCACACTAAAGGCAGAAGCTTACCAAGTGCAATAATGTCCTGCCCTTCAAAAATCGCAGCATCATCTCGAATATAAAATGACTTCTTTAAAATAGGCCCTGCAAGCTTAATGTGTCGAATGCCAAGCTCGACTGCTTGTCTAAAATTACGTGAGGAATATAACGCATAGCCATACACTCCAAAATCTGACAATCGCTGCTTTTGTCCTGCGCGCAGACCAATGAGTGGATCATGTGATAGCTTTTGAATATTTTGAAATAACTGAATTTTTTGGACTTGAGAAATATATAAAGAGGATTGATTCATCGTATCTGGTGAAATATTTGTGCCAGAGAGAACTTCTGATATTGAATGGCCTTGCGAACCCATTTCATCAAATAAACTGGTCAAACCTAGCAAATATGTATTGGCACCTAAGGATGTATTATCATAATTTCCTTCGATAATAGCATTTGTATCTTTATAAACATTATTAGGCATTTAACTCACACCATCCCTAGAGTGACGTGCATAATGGCACTAAACTACCTCTTGTTGTCTCAATTTAACATCGACCATACGACGCTTCAAGCATAAAGTATGATAAGCAAAAGTATGGAAGGAATAATAATGGAACAGTCCACCTTAAAAGAATATAGCGGCTCTGCCACTGAACATATGGAACTTATTTTTTCCAAACAACGTGCCAATTTTGAGGCAGATCCTTACCCAAGCCTTGAAGCACGCCGCACAAAACTGCATCAACTTAAAAAACAAATTATCCGTTATCAAGATGCTTTAGCTGCTGCGATTAATTCCGATTTTAGTTCAAGATCACTTGATGAATCTAAATTACTAGATTTGCTTGGCTCTGTGTTGGAGGCTGATCATGCAATTCATCATTTACGCCGCTGGATGCGCCCAAGTAAACGCCGTACCGAGCTTTTATTTTTATCAAACCGTTTAAGTGTGCAATATCAACCTAAAGGCGTGGTGGGTGTGATTGTTCCTTGGAATTTCCCAGTTTATTTAGCACTTGGCCCACTCATTGCCGCATTAGCTGCAGGCAACCGAGTCATGATTAAGCTGCCTGAAATTACCCCGAATACCAATGCGATGCTTCGACGCATGCTTGCTGAAGTCTTTAATGAAGATGAAGTGGCTGTGTTTGGTGAAGAAATTACAGATCCAGCTAGATTTACCACTTTGCCATTTAACCATATTGTATTTACAGGTTCTCCTGCGATTGGCAAGGTCGTTATGCGAGCAGCGGCTGAAAATCTAACACCTGTTACACTCGAATTAGGTGGGAAATCACCTGCAATTGTAAGCCGCAACTACCCGCTTACCGATGCTGCAAAACGTATTACGCATGGTAAAGCAACAAATAGTGGGCAAATCTGTGTAGCACCTGACTATGCGTTGGTTCCAAAAGAAAGTATTGATGAATTTGTGGATGCAGCAAAATCAAGCTTTATAAAAATGTTTGGTCAGAACATCACAAACAATGAAAATTACACATCCATTGTGAATGACCGTCATTTAAAACGTATTCAAGATATTTTGACTGATGCACAAGAGAAAGGTGCCCGCATTATTCCTTGCGATACTTATAGTTTCGACCAACAAGGTCGCAGAATGCCTGTACAGATTGTGCTGAATTGCACGCCAGATATGCGCATAATGAAAGAAGAACTCTTTGGCCCTATTTTACCAGTGGTGGCTTATGACTCTTTAGATGATGCAATCACCTATGTGAAATCGGACGAACGACCTTTAGCACTTTATTGCTTTACGCATAGCTCAGTAGAACGCGACCGAATTTTACGTGAAACTCATTCGGGGGGCGTGACCATCAATGACTGGGGCTGGCATGTAGTTAACCATGATGCTCCTTTTGGTGGTATCGGCAACTCAGGTATGGGGTCATATCATGGTGAAGAAGGTTTCCGTGAACTTTCTCATGCAAAAACTGTATTTATTCGCCATAGGTTCTTCCCAACTCAGCTTTTCCACCCTCCTTATGGGACATTTCTGCAAAAGCTAGCGATTCGCTTCTTCTTAAAAAAAGGTGATCCTAATATTAAGTAACCATTATAGAAAAAGCCTCGTAATGAGGCTTTTTTTTTGGATTTTAATTGATCACTGGTTTTTTAAAAGAATAATAAAAATCCAAGCCATACAACTTCACCCAAACAATGGCAAATCACTGCACAACTATCTGTTTTATAATTAAAAAAAATAGACCACAGCTATTAATTTTTAAAATTCATTTAATAAATTCTATTGTATACCCATCAATCTTTTTTTGGTCATTTTCAAAAAGTTTCAATTTAATCAATCCGCTAGTAATATTTCCTTTAACAGAATATGTATAGTAATAATAGCTTTGCTCACCACCATCACCTCCAAAATATTTCCCAGCCTTACGTAAATTATATTGTGTTATATCACCATATTTATTACGTAGTTCTATATCTTGCTTAAAGACTTGATCAATATAGATTTCATTATTTTTAGAAAGCCTATTTGCTATATAGTTTGTTATCAACATAAGTGGTGCTAATAAAGCTATTATTATCAGTATTTTTTTCATATTAAATTTCATTATTACGTACCATAAAAATTAAAAAACTAACTCTCACAAATGATATTCCACAATTCTTCATTATCAATATAATTTTTTCCTAAATATTCAACCCAAAATTACTACACCTAAGATTAAATAAAAAATTATTTATTTAACTTATTAATATTATTTACGATTATTTTCCCCTCTCTTTCACTTACTAATAGTTTAAAATAAGTATAAAAACTAAAATAAATCACTTGAATGTTTATCCGACAAGCATGATTCCTCATAATCAAGAAAATCCTTCTTATCATCTAAATATTTTTTAACTACAGCATAATTAACCTTTTCAAGTATATTAATTGCATAATAGTGTCTACTTTCAAAGCCTTCCCAACCACATAAATAAGACTCCAAAGTATTTAATATTTTTTCAATACATTTAATATCGTTATTAAAAAATACAATTCTTAATGTTGAATTATTAGATGGCTTTATTAAATCATCAAAATAGAGCGTTTCATCTTCTATTTCAACCTGAATAAGATCATCAAATGCAAGGTTAGGTGCAAAGAAAGGAATACTTCTAACAAAGTATTGATCATGTTTATACATCTCTCCCCAAATAGACTCTCTTGACAACTCATTATTTTGATCTAAATAGTCTATTACAATTTTTTTATTATTCACTATATCGCCTTTTATTTACATATCTGTTTTTTGAAAAATATAAATTTTTAAATATCATTTTTTCCTTATAGATTTAATCATAATACCCTTCTATGAATATTATAATTGCTTCAACTGGTAAAAATGGTTCTTCTTCATAATTTGGTTCATAAAAACCTATCCCAAATTTAAATGAAGTTAGACTATCCCCATCAATAGTAATATCTTTATCTAATGTAGCCATTAGCTTATAAGCTTCTGATGCAGTTAGCTTAGATATCTCTGTACCATTAAAAATAACTTGAGCAGGTTCATAAAATACCAATGCTATAACTTTATCAGCACTATCATAATCTAAACTAACCCCAAGTTCATCATAACCATCAGTAGAGGAGTTTTCCCCAAATACTCTAGGTTCGTACCCAAACATAAGCTTTCTTATTTCTTCTCTTTTCATGCCAAACTTAATTAAACCAGCTCCCACGTATGGGGTTATCTCAAACATTATTCTTTCTCAACTATTTTTAAGTGATTAGTTATTCAACAAGTAGTCTGTATACAATCACATATTATACATATGTCGTTTCGAATTTTGATTGTATATCATCTATCTCTTTAAGTTTTACCTTTCAATCAGTTCCTTCTTTTCAAAATAAAAAAAGCTAGGCTCCTGCCTAGCTTTAAAAAAATTCATTATGTAGTTTAAATATAATCAATCTTTTGAGCTTTTAAAATATCAAGCTGCAACATCTTTTTCTTTTTATATCTATAGGCAATAAACAAACCAATAAACCAGATTGGTGAACACTCAAGTGCAATTAAGGTATCATGATCTAAAGCTAAAATTACAATAGTGAAAACTAAAAACAGCATCGTAAACCATGCCATAAATAATCCACCCGGCATTTTATATTGGGATTGAATATGTAATTCAGGGAATTTTTTACGATAGGAAATATAAGAAAGCACAATCAACATGAATGTAAAAATACATAAAATTGAAGTGAGCGCTGAAATAATTGTAAACGCAGTCATGACGTTTGGAACAATAAATAAAATAGAAGTTCCCACCGTCACACAAGCCATCGAAAATACGAGTCCTCTAATTGGAACCTTATTTTTAGATAACTTACTAAAGCTTTTAGGAGCATCGTTGTCTAATGCTAAACCGTATAACATACGACTGGTCGCAAAGATTCCACTATTTGCAGAAGATAAAGCCGAAGTCGCAACAACAAAGTTGATTAAACCTGCTGCAATTGGTAACCCAACTAAAGTAAACATTTCCACAAATGGGCTCTTTTCTGGTGAAACTTTTGCCCAAGATGTGACCGCAATAATACAAACCAATGCACCTACGTAGAATAATAAAATGCGTAAAGGAATAGAGTTAATCGCTTTTGGAAGTGATTTATGCGGGTCTTTGGTTTCAGCAGCAGTTGTGCCAACAAGTTCAATGCCTACAAATGCAAATATGGCAATTTGGAAGCCTGCCAAGAAACCTGTAACGCCATAAGGAAACATCGACTCTGTTTCAAACAAATGGCTCATTGAAGCCTTAACGCCATTTGGTGAAGTAAACCCAGTACCAATTAAATAAATACCCGCCAGAATAAACAGAATAATTGCAGTAATTTTGATGAGTGAGAACCAAAACTCAAGTTCACCGAACAATCGAACGGCCACAAAATTGAGTATGGTTAAAATTGCTAATGAAGTAAATGCAGGAATCCAGACGGGTAAATCAGGATACCAAAACTGCATGTACCCTCCGATCACGATCACGTCTGCAATAGCAGTAATAATCCAGTTACACCAATAGGACCAACCAAGGAAGAATCCCGCCCACGGACCTAAATAAGCCGTTGCAAAATCTGCGAATGTTTTAAAATTAGTATTCGCCAGCAGCAACTCGCCCATTGCTCGCATTACGAAGAAAAAGAAGAAACCAATAATTAAATAGGTTAAAACAATTGAAGTTCCTGAAATGCTTAATGTTTTACCGGAACCCATAAATAATCCAGTACCAATTGCACCACCGATTGCGATCATCTGAATATGACGATTGGTTAATGAGCGTTGCAATTTCTCTTCTTCTTGCTCAGTCATATGTTGACTACCAAGAAGATCTCCTTCCAGGAATTGCTTTCCGTTATTCTTACTCATGTAATATTTACTCCAATTTATAGCAATCGTTGTAAATGTTTTAATAATAAATAAATTATATGATTATCAATTTAGTCCATTAAATCATGTTAAAAATATTATTAAATCATTTAAAACCTTATAAATTCCTTTTTAAAAGCTATTACCTATAACAATAAAAATTAATCATAAATCCTTTCCTTCATTATTATATTAGCCTGATCTCTATCAATATAATTTCGGTAGAGAATTAAAATATATGAATTAATTAAATATTTTAATTGTCTGACTTTTATAGAATAGCGGCAGGCTAATGAATTCCAGCTCAGCGAACAAGATTGTGTTTATCCATATACCAATCTTGCGTTAGCGATAATATAGTATTCCTTCTTAAATTTGGTGAAATGTATAGTATTCCTGCTTAATTAACAGCCATTCGCAAATGATCAGTCTCTTTGAGTTTGTTTACCGCTTTTGGATTGGAAACGTGTTTAGCTTGAACACTTAGCACACGAACTAAACAACCATTTTCGGCATTCAATTGTTCTGCCTGTTCTTTAGTTAATTGCAGCTCTTCTTTATAAGGTTTGCTATACACAAGAATGGCGCGATAATTTTCATAGTCATCATTGGCTACAATGTAAGGTTCATCCCCTACCGCAATATTTTCAGGTTGTTCAATTTGGACCACTACAGATTGACTTTCTTTAATCGCTCGTAAGTTTTCAATATCGGCCTGCAATGTCGCCCCACCATCAAAAATATCGACATATCCTTTATAGCGCAGGCCTTCTTCTAGCAAGAGATTGTAGGCTGGTCGAGTATTTGGATGAACAATACCAATCGCTGCTTTAGCATCATCTGGCAACATATCGACATAGAGTGGATGTCTTGGCATCAGCTCTGCAATAAATGCTTTTTGCCCGACTCCACTTAAATAATCGGCTTTGGTAAATTCAATATCAAAAAACTTATGACCTACCGCATTCCAAAATGGTGACTGCCCATTTGCATCGGAATAGCCACGCATTTCTGCCACAATGGTTTCTTCAAAATATTGGCGAAATGCAGACAGGAACAAGAAGCGAACTTTAGATAAAAATTTGCCATTTTTATTTAAGCGATAGTCCAGGTCTAAAAACAAAGTGCAAAGCTCACTACAATTGGTGTGGTCATTACTCAAATATAGTGTTGGTAAAGCTTTATAAACACTTAGCGGTTCCGAGGCATGAACTTGTGTTCCTACATGGAAGTTATACCAAGGCTCTTTTAAACCAAGGGCGACTTCAATTCCGCAAACGCCGACAACTTTATTAAGTTCAGTATCTTCTAAAACAAATAAGTAAACCTGATCTGCCTTTGGAAGTTCGCCTGCGACTGTCTTACACGCCCTCTCAATACGAGCAGCAAGTTTTTCCATATTTGGCTGCAAAGATGTCAAACCAAAACCTGCCTTTTGCGCCAACAGGTAAAGGTCATTAACATCTTTAGGTTCAATGTAGCGAATAATCATCATGCTGCTTGTTCATCCTTTTGAATTTCAACAAAGCGAGCAAGTGCACGTTCAAAGCGTTGCAAACCTTCATCAATGTCAGCAAATGGAATAATTAAAGATGGTGTAAAACGTACAACGTTTGGACCAGCAATCAGACTCAGCAAACCTTCTTCACCCGCAAGGTTATTAATATCTTTTGCTTTACCTGCAAATTCGGCTTTTAAAGCACAGCCAATGAGTAAACCTTCACCGCGAATCGTTTTAAAGACTTCATATTTTTCATTTAATTGATTTAAAGCGTTTTTATAGTAGTCATGACGCTCTTTCACACCCTCAAGCACTTCAGGCGTATTAATAAATTCAAATACTGCACCCGCAACCGCACTCGCTAACGGGTTACCACCATAAGTCGTACCATGTGTACCCACTGAAAAATGCGGAGCAAACTTATCTGTTGTTAACATTGCACCGATTGGAAAACCACCACCTAGTGCTTTTGCAGTCGTTAACACATCTGGAATAACACCAGAGTTCATGTAGGCATAAAGTGCACCTGTACGGCCTACACCCGTTTGTACTTCATCAAAAATTAGCAAGGCACCGAACTCATCACACAGTGCTCTTAAGCCTTTTAAAAATTCAATGTCAGCAGGAATAACACCGCCTTCACCTTGGATCGGTTCAACAATGACTGCACATGTGTGCTCATTAATTACCGCTTTTGCAGCGTCTAAATCATTAAACGCAACGTGGTTGATGCCATTTGGAAGTGGTGCAAAGTCTTGTGAATATTTAGGTTGACCACCTGCTGAAACGGTAAATAAAGTACGGCCATGGAAAGCATTGTTAAATGCCACAATGCCGCTTTTTCCAGCAACGCCGCTGTCTAAACCCACCTTACGTGCAAGTTTTAGTGCCGCTTCGTTGGCTTCTGCACCTGAGTTACAGAAGAATACTTTATCTGCAAATGTATTTTCCGTGAGTTGTTTTGCAAGGCGTAGAACGGGTTCATTTGTATAACCATTGCCTACATGCCAAAGTTTTGTTGCTTGTTCTGTTAAAGCATTCACTGCCACTGGATGCGCATGACCTAATGCGTTTACTGCAATCCCGCCTGCAAAATCGATATATTCTTTATTTTCTTGATCCCAAATACGTGAACCTTCACCACGTACCGGAATGAAATTTGCCGGTGCAAAAAGGGGAACCATCCACTCGTTAAAGTCATTACGAGAAACTGCAAAATTATTCATCTTATCTAATCCATTAAATTGAATTATTAGGCTTAACTGATAACCCTATTATTCAAAATCAAGTTGATTCACAAAATTTGTAATTCAGTAAAAAATGAATTATTTTTTACCAATCTGATAATTGACAATTACAATATGGATAACATTGATCAAATTATTTTAGGTTTACTTAAAGATAACGCACGGATGTCTGTTACCGAGTTAGCCGAAAAAGTTCACGTTTCACGCGCAACGGTCAAAAAGAGAATCGAATATTTAGAGTCTTCGGGCATCATTACCGGATATACAGTACGGTTTAAACCCAATGCTGAACGCAACGTCATCCGTGCATGGATGAGCATTATGGTTGAAGGCACCAAGGCACAATCCGTAATTAAAGAACTACGCCTAGAAAGTGCCGTGGAATGTTTGCATAAAACCAATGGTAAATGGGACATTTTGGTTGAGCTACGCTCTGACACTTTAGAAAACTTCGATAAAGTTTTAGAGAGAATTAGAAATATTTCAGGTATTTATAACAGTGAAACCAGCATTCTGCTTGCGAGTCATAAGACCTAATCATCTGTTTGAATTTCAAATCATAAAAACAAAAAACTGATGAGCTAAGCATATGGTTTAGCTCATCAAACTGCTCTCGATTATAAAAATTCCTCTATTGTCTTTCCTCAAATCTACAAAGCTATTAAGACAATCAACCTTACCTAAAAATCTTCAATAAATTTTTAATTTTTTTTAAATAATCAAATCAAAAACTTAAAATCTAATTTGATTTAAATTCCAACTTTTTCCACCACTCCCCTTATCAAAGCATTTGACAGAAAATTTAAAACATAATACATATAGTATTATATGTTATATGTTAAAACCTAAGGACAAGGTATAAAAAATGGCTAAAACTCAACTACAACACTTTATTAACGGCGAATATGTTGCTAGCAAAGGATCTGATTACTTCGATTTGGTAAGCCCAGTGACTGGTGAAGTTTATGCACAATCACCGAATGCAACCGAGGCAGAAGTTGATGCAGCTTATGCTGCTGCAAAAGAAGCATTTAAAATTTGGGGACGTAGTACACCTTCGACTCGTCAAAAAGCATTATTAAATTTGGCAGATGCGATTGAAGCAAATGCAGAGCGTTTAATTGAAGCTCAAAGCCGTAATACCGGTCAGTTAAAACACTTAATTGCATCTGAAGAAGTGGGTGCCTCAGCAGATCAGGTTCGTTTCTTTGCAGGCGCTGCCCGCTTACTCAATGGCACAGCTTCAGGTGAATATTTAGAAGGTTTAACCTCTTCTATTCGCCGCGAACCAGTCGGTGTAGTTGGCCAAGTCACACCTTGGAACTATCCACTCATGATGGCTGTTTGGAAAATTGCTCCAGCTTTGGCTGCGGGTAACACAGTAGTACTTAAACCAAGTGATACCACGCCTGAAAGTACACTTTTACTGGCAGAAATTGCTGCACCATTTTTCCCGAAAGGTGCATTTAACGTAGTGTTAGGTCAGGCTCAGGTTGGTTCAAAAGTTGTATCACATAAAACCCCTGCACTCGTTTCTATTACAGGTTCGGTTCGTGCCGGATTACAAGTTGCAGCTTCTGCCGCAGCAAATTTAGCTAAAGCGCATCTTGAACTTGGTGGTAAAGCACCTGTCGTGGTTTTTGAAGATGCTGACCTTGATAAAGCAGTTGAAATGATTGCTTTAACGGGTTATTTCAATGCAGGACAAGACTGTACTGCGGCAACGCGCGTGATTGTTGCTGAAGCAGTTCACGATGAATTTTTAGGTAAATTAATTGAAGCAGCAAAAAATACACGTTTTGGTGAACCAGATGATCAAGACGCACTTTATGGTCCACTCAACAACGCCAATCAATTAAAGAATGTTAAAGCCTTTATTGATAACTTACCTGCTCACGCCAAAGTTGAAACTGGTGGCAAGCAAGCAGACCGCCCAGGCTTCTATTTTGAACCAACTGTGATTAGTGGTTTAGAACAACACGACGAAGCCATCCAAAATGAAATTTTCGGGCCAGTCATCACTGTTCAAAAATTTACAGATGAAAATGATGCGATTGAAAAAGCCAACGACGTTGAATATGGCCTAGCTTCAAGTGTTTGGACCACAGATCATGCCCGTGCAACTCGTCTGTCTCGTGAACTCGATTTCGGTACAGTTTGGATTAACACCCATATTCCATTAACAGCAGAAATGCCACATGGCGGTTTCAAAAAATCAGGTTATGGTAAGGATTTATCTGGCTACGGTTTTGAAGAATATACCCGTGTTAAACATGTGATGAGTTCAAACGAATAATAACAATGAGTTTTGAAAGGAGATCAAAATGAATAAACAAGAAATGAAAGACTTGGTGACTAAAGCTCATCACGAGCTATTTAATTTGCACGACACCACTGCTTTGGACCGTTATTTTTCTGAAGACTTTATAGAACACTCACCACTGGTTGCAAATGGTCTTTCAGGCCTTCGCCAACTGGTAGAAGATTGCCCTGACATGCAACATGAAGCTGTACGTGTACTGGCAGATGGCGACTTGGTTGCAATTCATGGCCGCTTTCAGGGCCTAGATGAAAACCCTTTAGTCGGTTTTGATATTTACCGAGTGAAAGATGGCAAAATTGTGGAACATTGGGATGGTCTTGTGGCAGAAGCTGCACCGAATGTAAGTGGTAGAACACAATTAGATGGTCCGACTGAAATCGTCACACATCATGATGCAGAGAAAAACCGCGAGATTGTGACCTCTTTCTTTAAAAAGTCATTAATTGATGGCAATTACGAGGCATTTAAAGAATACACGCACGACGATCAGTTCATTCAACATAGCCCAGATATTGGCGATGGTGTTAAAGCAGTCATTGATTTTTTGAACAATATCCGTAATGAAGGACAAGGTTTGGTATACTCCAAAACGCATCGCTCCATTGCTGATGGTCAATTTGTCTTGACACATTCCGAAGGAAGTATTGCCGGAAATCGACATGCCTATTTTGAATTATGGCGTGTAGATAATGGCAAAATTGTTGAACTTTGGGATGCAATACCAGCTGTGCCTGAAGATGAACAGGCAGTCCATCAATATGGCGTGTTTTAATCATTTATCCGTTTCATTAAGCTAAGTCTCTGACTTAGCTTTTAGAGAATTCGCCATGTCAGCATATACGATAATTTTTGCACCTATCGCTCAGGCAACTCGATCGGAACAAGTTGTAGAACGCTTGGAAAATGCAATTATCTCTGGATTGCTCAAAAGCAATGAACAGCTTCCTAACGAGGCGGATCTAGCTCGCTTAATGGGAGTGTCGCCCATTACCGTTCGTGAAGCTTTAAATACTTTACGCGTAAAGGGTCTGATTGATACACGACGCGGGCGAAACGGCGGAAGCTTTGTTTGTGAGTTACCTTCCGATTTACTCTTAAACAAACACCCTCTTCGCCAAGCGTCCAATGAGTATCTAGCTGATTTAGGCGAGTTTCATAGTGCAATTTTGAGCCATGGTGCATATTTGGCAGCACAAAGAACCACTGAATATGAACTAGGCAAAATCAAAGAACTTATTGATCAATTTGAACAGGCCGTTGAAGCAGACACACGTGCCCAACTTGATTTACGTTGCTTGTTAACACTCACCTCTTTTGCTCAATCAGCTCGACTGGCAAATCAAGAGTTAACCATACAAGCCGAATGGGCACCGCTCATTGCTGTGCTTTATCAAGATGATCAGTTTCATCAATCAGTCGTCGCTCAATACCACCAACTTTTATCATCTTTTTTTCAAGGCAATGAAGATGATGCTGTTATTCAAGCACGAAAAATTATTTCGATGCTAACAGACCAAATGCTTCGATATAAGTTATCTATCGAATAAAAACAATAAAGTAGAGCACTTATAAAATATCGAGTGAGAAATACGGAATTTTAGGAGTTATAGGAATGACCCAACATTTAGATATAGAAGAGCTTCAAAATTTGTTAAAGACAGTGGTTGAGGAAACGACAGCCATTACAGAAAAGCTGGCAACTAAAGCGAGCAAAATTCTTTCAAAACATGAACCTGAAAAAACGAAAGACGTTAAGCTTTCAGGTTCAGAGCGTTCAGCTTTGCAAAAAGAAATTAAAAAGGCATTACAGGAAAGCCATTACAGTCAAGGTATTGGTTTTGCAAGTTATAGTCCTGCAACACAAGAAGAACAAGATTATTGGACACTCGAATGGTGGTATAAAAAAGAAGATCAGTTACAACAAGCCAAACTTGAAAACTATCAAAATGCTCAGCGTTTTTTAGATTTTCGCTCTTTTGAATGGTTCCATAAACCTGCCCAAAATAAAAGTCCGTGCATTCATGGACCTTATGTTGACTATATTTGCAATGGTGCATATACCATTACCCTTGCCCATCCGGTCATGATCCGTGATCAATTTATCGGTGTAATTGCTACCGATATTTTAGTTTCCGCACTCGAAAAAGTTCTTATGCCGAAGCTTAAAAATATTAAACAAAAAGCAATTGTGATTAATGACTCTTCTCGAGTGATTACTTCAAATGACATCACCATCAGAACAGGCACATTATTTAAAGGCCAAAGCCCCGCGCAGGTTCTCTCACGACCGTGTCAATCTTTTCAACTGGTCGTGATTTAGAGTGAAGCCAAAAAGTATAAATATTTGACTTTGCTTTAGGGCATTACCAAGGTAAAACAGCCACCCACTTTTGTACAAACTTTCTTCAAATAGACGTGTTTATTCAGGTCTAGGGGAAGTTTTGGCTCAAAAATAGCATCGCTTTTCCGGATGAAAAGCAAAACAACGAATTTGAGGTTGAAATGACATGGAAAATAAAACGTCTTCCTTAAAAAAACTGTCTCTTTGGCAAGTCACCATTATTGGTATTGCCTACATGACTCCCATGACGGTGTTCGATACTTTTGGTATCGTCTCTGGAATTACCAATGGACACGTACCACTGGCCTATTTACTTGCACTTGGTGCCATGCTACTCACCGCTTGGAGCTATGCAAGATTTAGTCAAAATTCAGAAAAATCAGGCTCGGCATACAGTTATACAGCTGAAAGTTTAGGGCCAAAAAGCGGTTTTTTTGTCGGTTGGTGTTCCCTACTCGACTATTTGTTATTACCTCTAATTAATGTTTTGCTAGCCGCAATTTATCTCACCGCACTTATTCCAAGTCTGCCTTACTGGTTCTGGGTAATTGTATCAGCGAGCCTAGTCACCTTGGTGAATTGTTTCCGCATTCGGTTACTCGCCAATTTGAGTCTATTGTTTGTATTTGCACCCATCATCCTCATGGTCATTTTTGTTTATTTAGTGATTAAGGGTATTGGCTCTACTCAAGGTTATGAGCATGTGCTTACTTTGGCTCCACTCTGGCATGAGCACCAATCTATACTACCGCTCGTTGCGGGTGCCTCAGTTTTGTGCTTTTCGTTTTTAGGTTTTGATGCGGTTACCACGCTTTCAAATGAAACCAAACAACCTACCAAAAACATCCCCCGTGCAGTCATGTTAACGACACTTACTGGTGGCCTTATTTTCTTCACGGCTGCTTGGTTTATTCAACTTTATTTTCCAAACAATTTACGCTTTCAGCATCCATCAGAAGCGTTGCCTGAAATTGTGCTTTACGTCGGTGGCGCTTTTTTTCAATCCGTATTCTTATGCGGGCAAATTATGAACACTGTCGCCTCTGGTCTTGCTTCTCATGCCAGTGCTTCACGTTTACTGTATATAATGGGCACCGATAATATTTTTCCTAAAAAGTATTTTGGGACAATTCACATCTCCTTAGGTACACCGTTTTTTTCGGTTTTATTTGTTGGTCTTATTTCAATGTCCGCGGTTTTTCTAGATTTAGCACAAATCGTAAGCCTGATCAGCTTTGGTGCCCTAGTCGCTTTTACAGCCGTAAATTTCTCAGTTTTTATGAAATTTTATATTAAAGATAAACAGCGCTCAGGGTTTAAAAATAAATTTCTGAACCTCTTTTTACCGCTTATATCAGTCATCAGCATTATTTGCCTCTGGCTTAACCTCGACTCATCTTCACTCATTTTTGGATGTTTCTGGTTAGTTTTGGGTATTCTCCTATTTATCTATAAAACGATTAAAAAACAAAGCATTGCTATTAGTAACGCTTATTAATTTTTAAGGAACTTTTGTCATGAAAATTATTTCTAAACCTCAACTTTTAAAAGACGTGCAATATAAACCAAGTAAATCTCTACAAGTGGGCAAAGAGTGGAGCTGGTTAAATCCAAAACATGCAAAATTTGACGCAACCACTGTAGAAAGCACATCGGTAGATAATCCAGCGAACTACTATGAAAGCTCACTTTCTGATTGGCATACCTTTGACAGTTTAAAAGCTGATATTGAATGCGATGTGGTGGTTATTGGCGGTGGTTTATTAGGTTCATCTACGGCCTTACATTTAGCTGAACAAGGCGTAGAGACTGTTTTATTAGAAAAAAACCGTGTAGGTAGCGCAGCTTCTGGCCGAAATGGTGGACAACTCACCCCTGGTTTAGCTCGCTGGGAAGCCCAAGAAATGGCCGATCGCTTGAGCTATGAAGATGCCAAAAAACTCTGGCATTTTACCTCTACGGAAGCGATGCAGCTGATTGATGACATCTCAGAAAAATACCAACTCAACTTTGACCGAAAACATGGTCACATTACTGCTGCCGTTCATGAAGGACATTTGGTTGGTTTAACACAAGGTGCCGATGCACGAAAATATTTAGGTGAAGACCATACCCGCATTGTGGGTAAACACGAACTTATGGACTTTATTAAGTCTGATTATTACACAGGTGGTTTAATTGATGAGTTGGGTGGACAAATCCATCCTTTAGCTTTAAACCGCGGTTTAATTTATGGATTTTGCCAAAATGGTGGTACTGTGTATGAGCAAACAGAAGTCCTTTCAATAGAAGAAAAAGTAGATGGTATTTATGTTCAAACAGCAAATGCTGTCGTAAAAGCTAAAAAGTCTGTGGTGTTAGCAGTACACCATGCTTCTTTTAAACTTTTATCAGAGCAAAACAATACCACTATCCCTTTCTATACTTATGTTGCAACGACTGCCCCGCTAGAGCTTGACACTAAAGAGCTTTTGCCATTTGGGCATCCAGTTTATGACACTCAGTTCCAGATTGATTACTATCGCCCAGTGTTTAACAACCGTTTGCTATTTGGTGGCCAAGGCACAGGAACATGCTGGGGTCCAGAGAAAACTTTAAATTATCTAGAGCATCGAATTCATACCGTGTTCCCACAAATTAAAAATCTAGAAATGGACTTTGTCTGGAGTGGAACCACTGATTTAACCGTAAATGGTGCAGTCGATAGCCGTAAATTTGGCAATAAATTCCCAATCTATGCTGTTCACGGCTGGAGTGGCCACGGCGTTGCACAGACAGTACGCATTGGTAAAGCCATTGCGAATGACTTTGTTGGGCAATCTAACGATTTTGAAATGCTATCTAAAATTGATCATCAAAATATTATGTTTGGTCGTACCCTTGCACCCGTTGTTATTCCGCTCGCAAAAAGTATGTATGGCATCGGCGCAATGATTAATCCGGGCAAAATGGTATCTTTCTAATTTATAAAATAACCAATTTTCAAAAAGGGATTCGTATAGCTTTGTACGGATCCCTTTTATTTAGCTGAGTAAAATCCTTTTCAAACTAGGTTATCCCTAACCAATCTATTACAATAGCGCCAGCTTTTTTATTCAGCGCATATATTTTGAGCAATTCATCTTCCCAATTAAAACGCGGACTTAAAAATCGCCATATCCAGTTAATTGCCATGGGTGGTGCTGTCGGGACAGGTTTATTTTTAGGCTCTGCACAAGTCATCCAGTCTGCTGGCCCCTCTATTATTTTAGGTTATGCCATTGTCGGTTTGGTCGCATTTTTAATTATGCGCCAAATGGGTGAAATGATCGTAGAAGAACCTGTGGTTGGTTCCTTTAGTTACTTTGCACAAAAATATTGGGGCAAATTCCCTGGTTTTTTATCGGGCTGGAACTATTGGGTGGTCTATATTCTGGTCGCGATGACCGAGCTGACAGCAGTTGCTAAATATGTGCATTACTGGTGGCCCCACATTCCTGCTTGGATATCAGCCTTATTTTTCTTTGTTCTGGTTACATGTTTGAACTTAGGCAACGTTAAATTTTATGGTGAATCTGAGTTTTGGTTAGCCATTATTAAAGTTGTAGCGGTCATTGCCATGATCGTGTTTGGCTTATATTTATTGCTCACCGCAGGTAGTGACTCTATCGCTAGCTTTTCAAACCTATGGCAGCATGGCGGATTTTTCCCGCATGGGTTCTCGGGCCTATTTTATATGCTCGCCTTTTTAATGTTTGCTTTTGGTGGTATTGAACTGATTGGGATGACTGCTGCTGAAGCCGAAAATCCTGAAAAAAGCATTCCACAAGCCATTAACCAAGTCATCTTTCGAATCTTGATTTTCTATGTGGCTTCGCTTGCTATCATCATGTCGCTCATTCCTTGGAATCAGCTTGACCTCGGTGGTTTAGATAAAAGTCCATTTGTGATGATTTTTAGCCATCTTGGTATTGGCTGGGCAGCGCATTTGCTTAATTTTATTATTTTGACAGCTGCACTGTCGGTTTATAACAGCGGTATGTATGCAAACAGCCGTATGTTATACGGACTCGCAGTACAGGGCCACGCATCCAAGATTTTTACAAAAGTAAGTAAACAAGGGGTTCCAACACCTGCTGTTATCTTTTCTTCTATACTAATTTTTGGTTGTGTATTACTGAATTATTTTATCCCAGAACAAGCTTTAAGCTATCTCATGTACATGGCTGTGGCAGCTTTAGTTTTAAACTGGGCAATTATTAGCTTTACTCATTTAAAGTTTAAACGCGCCATGAAACTTGAAGATAAAGTTGCCAAATTCCCTGCTCTATTTTCACCTTTGAGTAACTATATTGTTTTAATTTTTATTGGCATGATTTTATATATCATGTGGACTCAAGGGTTCGAAAAATCTGTGATTTTAATTCCAATCTGGATTACCTTCATGTTTGGTTTATATAAATTTCTGAGTTGGAAAAAAGCACTCTAATATTCAAAAAGGCTTATTCAAACAGGATAAGCCTTTTATCATTTAATATCTTGTCACCCTAAGTAACTTCAGAAAATCTACTCAAAAAACCCTTCACATTCTATTCATCATTATTGAAATGTTCTCTGCTAGCCAAATTGATATGTCAGCCTTAGTCATTCTAAACATTAGTATTTAATGAGATAATTATTAAAGTACAAGTGTTTACATGATCTATAAATATTTGTGTCAATGTTCAGCTAAAATCAAAGCAGACCAGTTATCGTTGCAATCACTCAACAGGCAAAAGATACTCCATCGTAAGACAGGTTCTTTACCCACTTAACTGATTTAGCGCCGTACTGTGTCACTCAATGATGAAAGACAGGAAATTTTATGGAAAAAGCTCTGCAATGTCCTAAGTGTGGTTCTACAGAAATTGAAGCACGTGACCATGACAAATTACTTAGAACAACTGGCGGTGTTTTACTGACAGCTGCTGGCACAACAGCAGGTACGGTAGGCGGTGCAGCAACTGGCGCGACTGTTGGAGCAGCTATTGGTACTGTTGCTGGCCCTTTAGGTGTGATTGTTGGCGGAACTGTAGGGACTTTTGTCGGTGCCATTAGTGCAGGAATTACTGGCGGTGTCGTTGGTAATATTTTTGGTAAAAAAGCAGGCGTAATGATCGATAAAAATATTTTTCAAGACTATCGCTGCTTGAAATGTAAGTATCGTTTTAAGCAAAAGAAGTAAAACGAATTAAGCAGGAGAACTAGTTGCTCTAGCTCTCCTACACCATAAACACCACCAAGACTCTACAAATATAAGCCTTAATTTTTCAAGGATGAGAAAGTTTTCGACTGCAATCTGACTCTTATTGAGTTAACTGGCTGCTTTAAAGTCCTGCTGGGCTTTTTGGTATTCATCAAAAAGCTGTTCTTGCTTAACATCTTGACTACCTACACTGCATACAGCTTTATCTTCAGCGACTTTTTGATCTATCTCTTTCCCTTTTCCACTACGACGGGATTCGTAAACTGTTCTTTGTCGGAAGTAACTAAATGGTTCCGCATTACTAATAAAACCATATTTGGAGTCATGTATATAATTCTGATAAAAGTCCATAATTTCTGGGCTTGCCCCTTTTCTCCAGCTTGCAAACTCCCACTCATCAATCCCCAAGTAAAACTCATAAGCTTTCGAAACAGGTGATAATAATCTAAAGATATTAATTCCCCCTGTTGTATTGGGAGCAGTCAGTTTCTGTAGTTTTTCTAAGCGACCAATCTCAGTTGCCATATCTGACGGGCCAATCGGAATATATTCACGAATTTTATTGTCATTACGTGCTTGCTGACTTACAGAAACAATTTTCTTTTCAGCTAAAGCTCCATAAGCCGCATAGTAGACTTTCATGGTAGCAATAATTTGATCTTGAATTTTTCCGCTAGATTGCATTTCTGCTTTCACGGCATTATATAAATGTAGGGTTTTATCTTGAATTTCAAACTGCTCAGCAAATAATGCTCCATATTTTTCTTTTAATTGATTATAGTCAAACATGCGAACACCAGCATTTACAGCTTCCTCCAACATATCCTTAAGTGGAATGCGAGCATAGTTATCATTTACATTTTGGCTTCCAGGAGCATAACCTCCACCAACATCTGAATGCATCCCTGGGTAAACAATTTCTTTCCAGTTAGAGTTCGCAATTTCACCATTTTCTTTATGAATTAAATCAACTGGAAAGGCAAAACGCTGTTCATTTCCTGCAATATGATGAACACACATTTTGATTCGTTCATCAATGACCATATCACGGCCTTCAAAAGTTAAATTATTATTTAAGTTAGTCGCAGGTAAGCCAAAAGAGGCGACAGTATCAAATATCCCCATAAATTTAAATTCGATAGGATATTTTCCAGTGCCATAAGTTAAGCCATTGCAATCAGATTCACACTGCCACATAAACTGATTGGTAAAAGCACGTGCTAAAGCAGCACCACGTGAAAAGCCAAACGTAGAAATATTAATTTTTTTGATGAGACGATGTTGGCTTAAACTTTTCTCTA
This sequence comes from Acinetobacter lactucae, assembly GCF_001605885.1. Taxonomy (GTDB): domain Bacteria; phylum Pseudomonadota; class Gammaproteobacteria; order Pseudomonadales; family Moraxellaceae; genus Acinetobacter; species Acinetobacter lactucae. The sequence continues at coordinate 66,756 of NZ_LRPE01000011.1, forward strand.
CTTCAGCAAAACTATAAACTTTTTTTTCGCTAGCATATTTACTCGTATCTATTTCTGCTTTTTTCGCATTCATGATCATGACTTGCTTTAAAGCATCATTAAGTTGATCTTCTCCATAATCGAGCCGCCGAGTACCGCCTGTTCCTACTCCAAGTCCCAAACCACTATGATCTTGGATCATAGCAAGTGCTCGTTGGAAAATATTCAACTCACCATTAAAACGTGTTCCTACACCTGATACATATATTGCATAGTTAGAAGGTGTTGAGCTATTTAGTCTACTATCTATAACATACTGATTAGCTGTTCGCCATAAACGGGCAGGATTCGACCATTTCTTTAAGTCCTCATCAGCATCTTTATTGTTGCCTGTACCATCAAAAAAAACAGAAATGTGAACAACATCTGAACAATCCTGTTTTGCTGTAGGCGGAGCATTGGAAACATCACTATTGGTTTCTACAGTCCTTTTTATAATTGTTTTTTTAAACATGATTTAACCTCACTTTTTATTATTTTTTAATTGATCTAACCATTTAGTACCCTTTTCAGTTGGATTAGGCCAATTGTTGGATGTGGTAACTTCTACAGTATCATCTGGGTATAAATGTGCAGCTAGATATTTCATACCTTTTAATTGTTCTTTAGTAATAATTACTTGATTTTTAGCAGTGTGTACTTCACCAGTTTTTGCATCTTTCCATGTAATAGTTTGTGGTCCAATTTTTACTGGAGACGTATTCATACCACCACCACCACCACCGATTTCATGCCCATTAATTTTTACCATATAAGGGCTATATGAGGGATCATAATGAAATGAGGTAGTGCCCATATAGTATGTTGCATTTGGCCCAATACCTGCACAACCCGCAGCACTGAATACTAAACTTATCGGTAAAAGTAAAAACTTTTTGAGACTCATGGTATTTCCTCATTTTAAAATATCTAATCTATATAAACCTTTCTAATTTATATAGATTAAATAGCTTTTCTCTAAATATTTGATTAGCCCCTACATTTTGTTTAATAACTGTTTTTTTAAACATTATTTAGCCCCATTCTTTCTTATTCTTTCTTGCCACTTTAAACCCTTTTCAGTTGGGTTTGGCCAATTAAGAGATGTAACTATTTCAATAGTGTCATCTGGGTATAGATGGACAACAAGATATTTCATATTCTTAACGTCATTCTTTTTTAAAAAAATTTGATTTTTCGCTGTATGTAATTCACCAGTTTTAGCATCTTTCCAAGTTACATTCTGTAAACCTAGTACCACTGGCGAAGTATTCATTGAGCCTAGTGCTCCACCGATAATATGATTATTTAGCTTCACATCATAAGTATTATATGAAGGATTATAATTAACAGATGTTGTCCCCATATAATATGTTGTATTTGGCCCAATACCTGCACACCCTGCTGCACTGAACACTAAACTTATTGGTAGGAGTAATAACTTTTTGAGACTCATAGTATTTCTTCTTGCTATATTAGACCTTTTACAGTTGGTCTTGGTCAATTGTTAGATGTAGTAATTTCTACTGTAGCATTAGGATATAAATATGCAGATAAATATTCATATCCTTGAACTCCCTACCACCACTTAAATTTGCCCATACATCCAATTACAACCAGTTAAAATTACTGGTATACCAAGTAAAATAAATAGTATTCTATATTTCATTATTTCTCTCCACTTAGAACTTATATTAATTTATCTTAATAAAAAATTCATTACCCAGCTTCAGACATTAAGCTATTCATAATCTGATCCATTGTTAGCTTTTTATCTTTCAGATTATTTAATAAATACTGTAAATTATGGTCTGACTCAAACTGGACTCCGTACATCAATTTTAGGCAGATAAAATTTAAAATATCACGAGTACCAGATAAACAGTGATCTCTTGCTTCAGGTATGCTTTCAATTATAAATTCATATAATGACTCATCATCAATTTTATCAACCAAAAATGAGTTATTGAGTTTGAGGTAATAAATTAGATTGTCAGGAAAAGTAGCCTCGACCATCATTTCTTCTTGTTCCAACGTGAAATGTAAAGGCTTTTCGATGGGTGGAAGCACTTCAACGCGCTCATTTAATCCAAATATACTTTGCAGATTACTTAAGCGATCCCAATACCACCAGCTTTGAATAGGTTTTAGTAAAGCTTCAATTTGTTGGGGGTTAAAGACAGGGCCTTGTACATATAAAGTTTTATCAGCTTTGTGCCCAACTAATGTCGCCAAGATAGTAGGATCCCAAAATGCCAGCATCATTTCTAGACCACCATCAAATTCAACATCTAAAAAATTTCTTAAATGTTTATAAAGATAATCAAAAGTTAAAGGCGTAATAATAATTGTCATTTTGGGTGTGCCAGCGATATTACGTTCAATCCACTCCCATTCAAGTGAAGTAAAATTTTTAGGTAGCTGAATTAAATGTGGAGAAATCTCTTTAGCTTTTTCACCACTAGCTTCTTTTAATAAGCATTTTTGACGTAAGTGCTCTAAAACCTTTAAAAACTTTTTATCTTGGGCGGCATCAGCGATTGCATAAATATTTAATCCAATTTGATCAAGCGGATACTTTTCAAAAGTTTTAAACAAAAATTGGAGACTTTGATGATCTTTCATTTACATTCCATCTCCTTTATTGATGAAAGCTCCACGTTGTGCTGCGCGTCGAGCCAGACATTCCCAACAAATATTATTTGGAAATATTGGAAGCGTTGGGCTTTCACTTGCACCTGTTGTAAAGAGATGTTGACCTGCTTTAGCAGTAAACTTATTTGGAGTAATGACCGTAACGCCATCACCATTAATTTTTAGAGCACTATCTTTTGCTTTAAATACAATTTCAGTTGGACTATGGATTTCTACTTTACCTTCAGAGGATGTTATTTTTACATCGAGTCTTGCAGAAACATCTAATACATTATCTTGCGATTGCAGATCAAATTTCCCTTTTGCTGCATAAATTTTTAAATCTTCCTCTCCGGCAAACAAACTTACTTTTTTCTTAGCATTTAAGATCAAATGTTCATCTGTGCTGACATTAATAGATTGCCCACTGCCAACGGTTACACTATCCAAAGCATTAATATGTATATCCTTTCCAGAAACTAAAGAAATACTATCTGGAGAGGCTAATAACATTAAAGCTTCTTTGGTAGCTTTTAAGTCAGACCACTGAGATTCGATCGTTTTAATATACTGATTAATATTTTCAAGCATATCAGCAGCTTCTGCTTTCTGTTTCACAGCATATTCAGATAAAGCTTTCATACTTTCTAAACTTTCTGTGAAGTTTTGAACTGCTTCATTTGCTTCTAAATGTATCCCCGTGGCATTGTTCTGAACAAATGTTGAGATATACAATCCTTTACTTCGAATTGCACCTGCACGATCTGTTCTTAATTCAAATCCCTCACCACGCCCCTCACTCGTCGCACTTTCTTTCGGATGACTCAAATTCCCCAAGTTAAGCTGAGAGGAACCGTGACTGCTATGTAACTGAGCACTAATCTGTCCTGTCGTATCGTCAAAACGAAGCTGGTTATATCCGCTGCCATCAACCTCTTTTGAGCGAATACCACTCAGTTTTTTAGTGTCAGGTAATTGCCCTTTAATATCGAACTTCGTTGGAGAGCGCTGCGCTTCATGGATACGTCCCGTTACAAATGGGCGATCAATGTTGCCATCAAAGAAATCAATCACTACGATTTCATCTTTACGAGGTAAAAAACGTGCTCCGTAACCTTCACCAGCCCAAGGAGTAAGGACATCTACCCAAGCCGAATCTGTATCACTATTATTGGCCCCCGCACCACCATCATGGGCATGGTCTTTGGTACGTGTGAATAAGAATCTAACTTTAATTCGTCCCCATTCATCTACATGAATTTCTTCACCATCACTAACCACTTTGGCACGTTGTACGTGGGCAACAGGACGATGCTTCAGAGGATCATATTCAGGCACAACATTAATATTTCTACGAACGACTACAAATTCATTGGCCTGACGCTCTTGTTCACTGTCTTTACTGTTTTGCCAGTGACTTAAGGTCAATAGCTTTACAACTTGCTCTTGTATATCTTTTGGCAGGTTATTTTGATTATAAAAGTGCTTATTAAGGATTAAAAATTCCCTATCTTGCTGACTATGATTTTTTTCTAACTCTGGATAATCATGTAATTGGAACCAATAACCGACTTGAGTATCTCGTACACTACTATGCACTGTAAAATACTTAGCTTGTAGGGCCTGATATTGGTTTAAGTGCATATTCAGTTTTTCTAACTGAGAATTACTTGAAGCGGTGGCTTGATCCTCCCCTTTAAGATCATTTATCCAAGCAGGAGATATATTCCACGCCTGTTCTAAGCTTAAGCTTTCATTGTCTCGCTGAGCACTGTGTTGATGTGAGCTGACCACTGATCCACTGGCATCTTCTTGACTTAGACTATCAGCTTGCCAACGTTGTACATGGATAGCAGTTGGTTGTAACTGTCGCTGAGCAATAAAACTAGTGATGCTGTCATATTGTTCAGTCGCATTTGAACGGTGATAACGAATGGATCTGCGTTCGAGCGATTGAAACTGACAATTATCATCAATTAAACGTAGTTTTTGTGCCTCAATACTCTGGCTATTACTTGCTACAAGATAACTCGCCTCATCCACAAGCCAATTAATCGATTCTTCACGCATTATTCGAGTTAAATATGCATAATCACTTTCATTTGACTGCATGGAAAACGGGCGTACATCATATGTTTTGGTTAAACCACTCGTATCTAACTGTAAACTTGATGCAAATAAAGGACTCTTACTTTGCCATTCCTTAAAGATGACTTCGATAATGTCCACTACGCTTTTATTCATAAACACACGGCTATTACGTCGTTTATGCCATAAGCTAGTAGCGTCCTGCATAGTTAAGCGATATAAACTAAAAGCACCATCGCTTTGACCTTGGCTAGCACCAGTGACAATACCCGTAGTTCTAAAAAGCTGACCTGCATCTGTTACTTGATCAATTGCAACCTGACATCCAATAAATTGTTTTAATTCGATATATGGGTTTGTAGATAAACAAATAAGCTCTGCCGATAGTCCATCATTAATACCATGATAGCCATCAATACGTTGCAACATAATCTGTGAATTAAGCTCAGTATTTGAAAACTGGATACTAATCGCACGTTTTTGAGCGCCAAATCCTATTTTTTCCAAAATACCAAAGATATTATTCAACATTATGATGCAAACCTTATTATTAATTAAACAAGTCTAACAGAATGATAAGTCTGTCTCAATTTAGGGTATTTCATGTTTTGTTTATATTAGTATCTTTTCCCTATCATCTTCTCACTTGCTTTATTGAAATCTAAACTGAACTTAAATTTTAAAAACAAAATATTTACAACCAATCTCAGTGGAGAGAAACAATAAAATCAGGGACTTACTTTACATTATTAGGAGGATATGAAAAAATTATTACTTCATATAACATCTGAAAGTTAAAATGAAAAAAATATTATTTTTAAGTTTAGTAAGTGTCCTTAGCTCATATACTTTTGCTGAAGACAATAGTTCAATTTACCGCGGACTTGGCACTGGTACTAATGATTTTTTAAAGTTTGAAATACTAAAGAAACAAGGCTTTATAGCAAAAAAAGCAAATATCTCAAGAGCAGATTATAATGATATATACAAACTGAAAAAGCCTTATCAATTTATGGGGCAAAACGTTGTATTAATCTCAGATGAATATATGTCTGAATATGTGGGCTGTTGTGTTAGTGAAGGTTGGGGAGCAGTATTTAAACAAACCACTAATTTGAAATTGATTAAACAATTTGCAAAAACTAATCAATGCAAAATCTCTCCTATAGAACAAGATAGTACTTACTATGGATTTAAAATCACTTTATTACCCAAAGGTAATTACTATGAATTATCATGCCGCGAGCGCGATTTAGATGAATCCCAATAAATCGAAGTTAAACTCTAAAATAAAAAGCCAAACTATCAGTTTGGCTAGAAGAATCAAACGGCTATAAACTATATTAAAGAGGAATCGCCTTTGATGCGACTTTTACCAAAGTTCCTCCACCAGGAACAACCGTGCTAGCTAACTCTGCCGAAAGTTCTACTAAATTTTCTTTAGTAAAAGCTTGATCAAAAGTATTCCGGAACCAACTTCCTTGTTCAATAACTTCTCCTGTAAGTCCATCAACCTCAATAACGCCAACTTTATCTGCATTAGACCAAATATATTCAAATGCATAAACTGGACGAAAATATAGGTACAGTTGAGTTATTTCCTCTGAATCTTCAATAATATTAGTTGCATGAACTTTTTGATTTTGTAGTTCCGATCTGACAATGCTAGTAATAGAATCAAGAGTAAGTAATGGTTGAAGTACATTCTCAAATTCGACTTTATCTACTTCGGAAAGTTCAAATTTTCTAATATATTCCGCTAAGTGAGAGGATTTAAGCTCACGTTGCAAGCCATCAAAGTAATTTGAAAATTCTATTTTTCTGCTACAAACTTCTTTCATTTGCAATTCTATTTTGCCTTTATCCTGTTGACGTGTAACAGGATAATTTTTTTGTTCAGGGTCTTCATAGATTTGAATATGCTTCGCATGTGAATTATGTACAGGAATAGAATAAGTCACAACACAATCGTAATTAAGGTTACGTTCGCTTGAGACAAACCAAAATGGTTCATAACGTAATATATGATTTTTTAAGTGTACTGTTTCTTCCGTAGGACGTTTTAAAAAATTAAATTTTGCTAACATTCCAAAAGCATTAACCTTCTTCTTTTCAGCTTGTTGCTTTGCTGAATCAAATTCAAATATCTTCTTAAAAACAAATATTTTATGGTTTTCAGCCTTTACTTCTAATTTTGACATAATGATATCATTGCTATTAAACAAATTTTTTAAATTATAGTTATTAAATTTCATAAAATAAATCATTAAGATTGTATATTTTATTTAAATGCAAGATTGGATAAACTTCTATCAAGTACCAACTTATTTAAGAAATAGCACTATAACCATATGAGAAAACAAAATTTATTAAACTATAATTTAACCTCTTACACTCTAAGAAAATTACTTAAATAATCTAAATAAAAATTAATTTCAGGTTTTAATATGATACTTAAGATTTATAGGTAATATCCTTAATCCAAGTGATCTATTCATCGTGCCGTCTAAGTTAACCATTCATATTAGATAGAAAGTTTAAAAAATAATCCAACAACTTCTCCCTTTCACCAGCTTTATTTGGATCTAAAAGCTGGATAAGTGCACCATCAATCATAAATAAAATCATGTTTGCATCAGGTTTCAAGCCACGACTTTCTAGACTAAATATCAACTCAAAAAGCTCACTAAGCAGCCATTTTCTATATTCAATTGCCATTTGATAGGCTCTCGGGTAAAGCAGCTTGATTTCAAAAATGGCCTTAAATAGCAAAAAGTAAAAGCTATTTAAATCGACATGTAAAAGAAAAATTTCTTTGAGTTTATCGTGGGAATTTGGGTAGCGATGCGAATAAATAATTGCCAGCACTTCTTCTTTTAGCCGACTTTTTTGAAAGGCTATGCATCTTTCAATGAGCCTCTCTTTGGACTGAAAATAATTATAAAAAGTTGCCTTCTGAATTTTGCATTTTTTGATCAGAAGGTTTACCCCAGTATTGTGAAATCCGTAAAGATTAAATAGCTGTATTGAAGTACAAATAACTTGTAATTTTTTGGTAGATATTTCTGAATGAGGCATATTTTTACCGTTTTAAAATAAGTTCTTGTTGTAGGTGAGATACTTTTTTGGGAGAAAAAAGGCACAGCAAAGCCGTGAAGACTGTGCTTGGCACATCTCAAATTTTATTGTTGCTAAGTTTTAGTCGTGACGATTTAAAGCCTGAAAAGCCCAAGGGCCATCAAACCGCTTTAACGTTTAAGTTGTGTCGATATAGACTTTGGCAAAGGCTGCCAAGAAATAATGAATGTGCAAAGCCAACTCCTTTTTATTGGGAGTTCTGCCAAGTCATTAAAATTATGGTGGCAGAACGAAAGGGGGTTAGCAGACTGGCCGAAAAAACCCAGCACACCCGAAGGTGTCCCCCTCCCGTTCCGCCGCAGAGGGGGCACGAGGGTTCGTCACTAAAAGATTGCTCTTTTAATGCTTTTCGGAACGGTCTGCTAAAACCGACTGGCAATGTAGGCCAGCAGGCAAAGAATAGTGCTCTACCCTTTTACAGTCAAGCACACAAAATGACATTTGCTTTAAATTAGATCATTAAAAAGTAAGGATAAATAATGAGTGAGGTATTGTTAAAGAGGGGTTTATAAAGGGCATAAAACAGCCTAGTGTTAGGGTAATTTATTTAATCTAGAAAATTTTGGTATAAGGCATATTATGTTAATTTTAGAAAGACGAATAAATTTATTATGAGTGAGAATATTAAATTTTGCCTCGGATTAAAGTTGAATATAGGATTAATCACTCCTAAAGAAATTCAAGCTTGGGCAGATAAAAAAATATTGGAGGGCAAAAATGATCCATTTGTTCTAGACATTTGTTTTCTAGGATCTGAAGCTGAAGTTAAGGATTACTTTAATAAATTAATACGAACTGATTTAGATATTCAGAATGAGCAGTTAATCTCTATCAATATTTTAAAAGAATATATATCGAAAAAAAAACCATCAAACTTAGACACTGATTTAGATCAATATATAAATGATATTGAATTAATTTGTTGGCATATTAATGATTCAGCCTTAACTTCTTTGCTATACATTTATACCGATCAGATTAATTTAGCTTATCAAGGAGTTCTTACCATCTCTGTTAAAAAAGCATTTGATGAGTTTTCAAAAAATATAAATGAATGGCTAGAAAAATCCATTTAACATAATAGGCTTAGGTATAAAATAAAACGAATCCCATAACACTAATCTAAATAAAACAAAAGCTAAGCCCCGATTACCAGAGCTTAGCTTTGAAAAATAATTTAACAGGCTCTATCTAGAAAATTTATGGTCTTTAGGAAGTGGAGCATTACATGGCTGATCCGTCTTTACATCGACCATTTTCACAGGTCCATCGTTGTAGATTGTTACCTTACAGCCTTTTACGACATATTCCTGTTGAATGCCACCGTACATTTCATCCTCAGAAACAGCAGATGCAACATCACACGCATCGTCAGCACGGCATATAGCCTCTTGCCCACCAACCTCTACAGCTTCTGCTCCAGCAGCTTCCATTGCATCTACAGCACTCTCCTGTAATTCAGCATCTACAGCCTGTATCTTTGCGGCATATGTATTTGAAAGATTCATCATAAGAAAAATTGCAAGAAATAACTTACTACAGTGATTTATTAAATTCATGAACTATCCATATCTATTAATTTAAATTCGGTACATATCAGGCGATTTTACTTTGCAAGTTAGTGATGCAAAGGGATTAGTATTATAAGGAGCTATTCTACCCATAATTATACATATAGCAGCAATAGTTGCCCCGAAAGAATTCTTCAAACAATTACAAGATATTGACCATTATGAGAATGGGATTAACTACAAAATATAAAATTAAACTGAAATCAAAATCTGCCGAACTCAATCCAAATTTTTATGTAAGGTAGGATGAAGGGTAAAATAATAGATATAAAAAAAGCCCCTGCTTTTAACAGGGACTTTTCGAATTTGGCGGAGACTCTAAATAAACAAAAGCTAAGCCCCGATTACCGAGACTTAGCTTTAAAATAATTTTAATTAAAAAATTACTTATTTGATGTCAGTAAACTCAGAAACAGGTTTGTTCACTTCAACTTTAGTGCCACCGAATTTTTCACTCACAAACTTTTGAACTTTAGGTAAGTGGTAAAGCTCACCAAGTTTCGTATAGATCGGATCATTTTTATTTGCTTCAGCAACACCCAATAGGTTCACATAAAGCTTAGTAGACTGATCAATAGGCTCACGGAAGATCGCATCTTTCATTACGTTTAAGCCACCTTCAAGCGCCAATGTATTACCCAACACAATCGCATCTACATCGTTTTTAACACGAACTGCCGTAGTCATTTGAATTGGTTTTAATTTCAAATTCTTAGGGTTTTCAGCGATGTCATTGGTCGTCCCTTTTACAGGGTCAAAGTTCGGTTTAAGTTTAATCAGTTTAGCAGACTGTAATAATGTTAAAGCACGCGCTTCGTTGGCAGTATCGTTTGGAATCGCGATAGTCGCGCCCTGCGGGAACTCTTCAACAGATTTAACTTTATTTGCATAAATACCCATTGGCTCTAGGTAAGTTGTCGCTACAGCAGCAACTTTAGCAGTATTAGAAGCATTATAAGCTGCCAAATAGTTGAATGACTGGAACGCATTTACGTCTTGTTCGCCACTTGCTACAGATGTATTAAGCACAACGTAGTCAGTCAGGTTAGTCACTTCAAGTTTAATGCCCGCTTGAGCAGTTTCAGGAAGCGTTGCAACGTATTTCCATACGTCAGTATCCGAACCTGTTGAAACCAATTTAATTGTACGTACCGACTCAGTTTTGTCTTTAGCTGAAGCTGTATTTTCAGTTTGTGCAGGTTGTTTGTTACATGCAGACAGTGTTAGTACAGATGCGCTGAACAGGACACTAAATAATTTTTTCATAGATATATCCTAAAATAGGAAATGCCTACTCTACAAAAGAGTGAGACATTACCAACCATTGGGTCAAATGCAATTTTTGGGTGGAAATAATATCCAGATATAGGGTTTAGAAGACTGAATTCAGCATTATTCCTTCCTTGAACTTACTCGCTGAACAATAGAATTATGTTTTGAATCAGTTTCTAAATATGGCCTCATCATATATCAATAAATGAATATTCTACAAATAACTTGTTCGATTCTGATATATAGACCTCTTATTGCTAAGATATTGAAAACACAAAATATATTATATAAAGATAGTGATTTCGATTAAAATGTGTACTTATTTGATTTATATGAAATTTTCAGGATTTATTAGCAATATTTAAGCTAAATAGCGTTGTAACTTTTATTTTAGACATAAAAAAGCCCCTGTTCTCACAGGGGCTTTTCGAATTTGGCGGAAGCGGTGTCCGTCTAACACTTGTCTTATACGGTCCAATCAAATATATAATAATTATACTATTCAAAAACTTAAAATAAAACAAATCTAATATAGTCTTGCATAATCTAGCTCTCTCCAATATTCTTTGAGGGGTAGGTTGTGGGGTAAAAATTATATGCCAAAAAAATCCAAAGAACTTTCAGCACTCAGTGTATCAAGAATTAAAGTGACTGGGCGACATTCTGTAGGGGGTGTTGATGGTTTGTGCCTGAACGTCGAAGGCAATTCTCGTGTCTGGATTCTGCGTGCTGTTGTAGGCAAACGCTTAGATAGAAATGGGAAACTAAAACCTCATCGCCGTGATATTGGTCTTGGTCCCTACCCTGAAGTTTCTTTAGCTGAAGCACGAGCAAAAGCCACTGAATTCAGATTGCAAATCCGAAACGGGATTGACCCTATCCGACATAAACAGGAACAACGCGAGGCTTTACTTCTTCAACAACATCGTGAGAAGACTTTTCGTGAATGTGCCAAGATTGTAATTGATAAGAAAACTCTTGAGCTTAAAAATGAGAAACATATCTCGCAGTGGTCATCTACTTTAGAAACCTATATCTACCCTGTTATAGGTGATCGTGTGATTGGCTCTATTACTAAAACAGATATTGTTGCAGCTCTTGAGCCTATCTGGATAGAAATACATGAAACGGCAAAACGGATTCGTGGTCGAATAGAAACTATTTTCGACTATGCTAAAGCTATGGAATATTTTGTTGGAGATAATCCAGCTGCATGGAAAGGTAATTTAGAACCTATTCTCGGTAATTTGAAACAAGAATCGCGTCCACATCCCTCGTTACCTTATGAGCAGGTAGCTAAATTTATCCAGCATTTAAGACAGAAAAAAGGTATTTCTTCCAAAGCATTGGAATTTGCCATATTAACTGCTTGTCGTTCAGGTGAAGTATTTGGTGCTTTGTGGAAAGAGATCGATTTTAAAAATAAGATCTGGATTATTCCAAAAGAACGAATGAAAGCAGATAAAGAACATCGAGTTCCTTTATCACAAGTAGCCATTAGTTTACTTGAACAACTTTATCAAGAAACCCATCCTCAACCAGGTGACTTTATTTTCCCTACACCACGTAGTGGTGAGATGCTTTCTGATATGTCCTTGACTGCGATGATCAAGCGCATGCATGAGCAGAAGTTTAAAGAAGATGGTATTGGCTATATTGATCCTAAGCAAAATCGAGTGATCACGACACATGGTTTCCGTTCAACTTTCCGTGATTGGTCAGCCGATAAAACAGATTATCCTCGTGAAGTCTGTGAACATGTATTAGCGCACAAACTACCAGATGAAGTTGAAGCTGCTTATTTACGTGGAGCTTATCTAGAAAAGCGCAAAAGATTAATGGAGGATTGGGCTAATTTCTGTAATGTACAATCAGCATCCAGTAATGGTATAAAAAATTAAACTTCACATTACGTTCCTTTAGGCAATAAACATTATTCCACTGAAAAGCTCTATTTACAGCTGGTAAATTTAATAAATTAATACTTAACGGATCGATTTATATAATATTCACAAAAATCAATCCATATTTCTTCAATATATTTCTAGTATTTTAATAAAATTATTTATTAAAAATATTTCAAGTCACATTGGGAATACAGATATCACTCTGTCCATCTAAATCAAACAATCGATTTATTTGTCCACTTTCCAACTGACCTACTAAAAAGGCATCTACTATCTCGGCTGAATATTCACGGTCTCGTGGAACTGCCATCGCTTGCTTAATTTGAGTAAAACTATCATTCAACACCCTAAAGTCTGAATGAGCATTGGTAGTTCTAAACAAAGGCTGGCGTATACCCGCCGCTGCATCGACATTTCCTTCTACAAAATAATCAATTGCACTTTCAGAGGTATCTTTCCGAATTAATTCCGCATGTTCTAAAGTTCTACTGAGGAATAAATCATAAGCAGCGCCTTTACCCACACTAATTTTAATACCTGCCCTATCTAAATCAGATACTGTATTAAAATCTGAATCTTGTTTTACCAAATAGGTTCCTTCAATAATTACGTATGGTCGCGAAAACGTGATTTTTTCAGCTCTTTTAGGCTCATCAGCTAGAAAAGCTAAATCCCATAGATTTTCCTCCAAACTTTCAAAAACTTTTCCTGCTGCATTAAATGGAATCAATATATATGGCAAACTCACATATTCAGCAAATAATTTAGCTAATTCAACGGATACACCGCTTAGATTATCTTGATTATCTTTCCTTGCTAGAACAGGATTACCTAAATTAATTGCTATTCTTAATATCCCGGTTGGAGCTATTAATAATTTATTAACTTTTTCCATGAAAGGCTCTTGAGTCATTTCTATATCCTGTACTTAAAATGAAAAAGAATTTAGAGAATTAGGAATATGTACATATCCATCCATAATAACTCTCGCGCTTCGGCTCATAATTGCCTTTTCTACGATCCATTGATCATTAATAAATTGTGTCTGCGCCCCAACATTTACAGTCCCAGCAGTGTGACCTATTTGAACTTGTCTATTTCCAATTTCTCCCACAATTTTATTAACTAAAGTTCCTTTTAAACATGCAGCGACTGCAACAGCGATAGCCCCTGTTCCAGTAATTGCATGGTGCAGCTTACCCATTGAAATGATTCGTGCAATTACATCAATTTGATCTTTAACAACTAACTTTCCTCCAGCAGCTTTATAGTCAGCAGGTTCTGCAACTAAACATAACTTAGGAGTATGGGGGCGAATTCTAGTTGCTTCTTCAGGAGATTTCGCTAGGCCCATTACCACTGTGCAATTTGCTCTGATTGTCTCCATTAGGTTCAATAGTTTTAAATTATTATTGATATCAGATTGTGTTTCAGTCCCATCAAGCCCTAACTGCTTTGCATTAATGAAAATTGTGGGATTACCCGCATTTAATAAAGTGACTTCAACTTCTTTAAACTCTGGAATATCAACAAAATCTATTACATTTCCAGTTGGTAGAATTCCTTCATCTGTACCACCTGGTTGGAGAAATTCAAGAACAACTTCTGCCCCAGGAAAAGTGACTCCATCTAGAACAAAATCACCTTCTTCTTGAACTTCTCCATCTTTCACAGGCACATAGGCAATAATCTGCTTTTGTATATTTTCCTGCCAAATTCGTACAGTAGCCACTCCATCTCTAGGAGCATTAACTAAACCATTTCGTATAGCAAAAGGTCCGACAGCAGAACTGAGATTGCCACAATTTCCAGACCAATCAACCACTGGATCCTCGATAGCTGGAGCACCAAACAAATAATCTACGTCACAATCCTTTCTAGTAGATTTTTTAATTATGACTACTTTACTTGTACTGGAGGTTGCGCCTCCCATACCATCAATTTGTTTTCCATACGGATCTGGACTGCCAACAACTCTAAGTATGAATGCATCTCGCTCAGGTCCCTGCGGTGGAACATCTTCATCTAGAAAAAAAACGCCTTTACTACTACCACCACGCATATAGATGGCAGGAATTCTCTTCTGTGTCATGATTAATTACTCAATTTTGTAAATTTCTGATTTGCAAGTATTTCATTCAACAATTGCGGCAATAGTCCACCTTGACGAAAGAATTTCACATCTTCATATGTATCAAGACGACTGGTTACCTCTATAGAAATTATTGAGTTGTCTTCCCTCTGAATAACTAAATTTAATTTATCTTGTGGTTTAAAATGATCAGTAATACCTTCAACTGAAAATGTTTCATAACCTGTAAGATTAAGAGTTTCTCTTGTTACTCCTTCAGGGAACTGAAGTGGTAAAATTCCTAAACCAGCTAGATTAGTTCGATGGATACGTTCAAAACTTTCAGCAACTACAACACGAACACCTAGTAATCTTGGACCTTTAGCTGCCCAATCTCGAGAGGAACCGCTACCATACTCTTTACCTGCAATAACAATCAGTGGTTGATTTCGATTAGCGTATACACGTGCGGCTTCAAAAATAGTAGTTTCAGTTTTTTCAGGTAAAAGCATTGTCCAAGGACCTTCTCGGCCGTCTTGCATTAACTCATTTTTTAAACGAGGGCTAGCAAATGTTGCTCTCTGCGCAGCCTCATGATTTCCTCGTCTAGTTCCATAAGAGTTGAACTCAGCTTTTTCAATCCCTAAGCTTTTTAAATAAATGCCAGCATCGCTATCTGGTAAAATTGCACCCGATGGAGAAATATGATCTGTTGTGATGTTATCCGATAACATTACTAAGACACGCATACCTTTTAAATCCTTTTCAGGATTAATGGCAGCCAAATCATCATTCCAATATGGCGGTTTTCTGATATAAGTACTTTCCGCTTCCCATTGGTATTGGGCTGAAGTAGAAGCCCGAACATCAGACAAGATCAAGCCAGCTTCACGAGGAACATTTTTATATGCTTGATCAAATAAATCAGCCGATAATGCACTACGCTCAATAGCATCTAGCTCATCGTCAGAAGGCCATAATTCATTGAGATAAACTGGTTTTCCTTCTTGATCGACCCCCAATGAATCTGTCTCAGGATTAATTAAATAGCTTCCTGCTATTGCATACGCAACAATTAATGGAGGGGACATAATGAAAACTTCTCGAGCTAGAGGATGTACCCTGCCTTCAAAATTACGATTACCAGACGTTACTGCTACAGTTTCAAGCTTCTTATCACGAATTTCATCTTCAATTTCTGGTGAAAGTAATGGACCAGACATACCATTACAAGTTGTACATCCAAAACCAACCACGTTAAAACCTAATTTATCTAAATCTTTATTTAGACCAACTCGCTCTAGATAGTCTGAAACCACTTTAGAACCAGGAGCAAATGAGGTTTTAACCCAAGGAGCACGTTTTAGATTTCTTTTATGAGCATTTCTAGCAATTAGTGCTGCTGCGATAACGGCTCTCGGATTAGAGGTATTCGTACAACTAGTAATTGCAGCTAAAACGATAGAACCATTTTCTAAATTTTCAGATGGTTTATTACTTATGTGCTGTTTGTTTTTTAAAATAATTCTTTGGTGAGGTTGCTTTGGACCCGATATTGATCGTGAAACTTCACCTAAATCTAAGCTAACTGTATAGTCATACTCAACATTATTAAGCATTGAATGCCATAATCCTTGTTGCTTTGCGTATTCTTCAGTTAATTGTGCAATGTGACCACCACGCCCGCTCAATTCTAAATATTCAATTGTTCGGTCATCTATTGCAAACATAGCCGAAGTTGCACCAAATTCAGGCGCCATATTTGAAATCGTGCCTCGATCTGCTAGAGAAAGCTGAGCAACGCCTGGTCCATAAAATTCTAAAATTTTACCGATTACACCAACTTTCCTTAACATTTCGGTCAATGCCAATGCGATATCTGTAGCAATATAACCTTGGGGTGGCTTACCCTCTAACTTAACGCCAACCACTTGTGGAATTCTCATTTTTAATGATTTTCCAAGCATAGCGGCTTCGGCTTCAATTCCACCAACTCCCCATCCTAATACGCCAATTGCATTAATCATTGTCGTATGACTATCAGTACCTACTAATGTATCTGGGAACGCCCACAACTCTTTATTGATTTTTTTTGTACCAATAACTGTTGTTAAGCGTTCAAGATTAATCTGATGTAAAATTCCATTTCCAGAGGGAATAATTGAAAGATTATCAAAAGCTTTATTACACCAATCTAAAAATGCGAATCTCTCACTATTCCTTTTAAATTCAATTTTTTCGTTTTGAGATAATGCCTCCGCAGTTCCCCAATGTTCAACATTTAACGAGTGATCTACAACCAAATGGGTTGGGGTCATTGGATTCACTGATTTAGGGTTACCACCTTTTTCAGCTACCGCATCTCTTAAACCTGCAAGATCTACAAGCGCAGGAGTTCCTAATAAATCTTGTAAAACAACTCGAGCTGGTCTAAATGAAATATCACTATCCTTCGTCCTTAATAAAATATCTTCTAAGGCCATCATAGGAGATTCTTCTGTTCTCAATATATTTTCAGCCATAATTCGATGGCTCAGTGGTAATTTTTCATAATTTCCACCGATACTTTTAACAGCACTTTCAATATCAATAATTCTGTATTCGATATCACAAATTTTAATTTTTTTTGACCAACTTATACTCATATCAGGCTCCTTAACAACAACAAATTATTGCTCTTTTTTTTAAAAAAATACAATACATATTTTTTCAATAAAATAATTATTCTTTATTTTTCAATAAAATGTATTTAAAATAATAATCAAATAAACAAATACGGTTTTTAAAATTGTATTTTTTTATAAAAAAGTTCAATATTAGTAAGTGTAATTTTTAAGCTAAGGATTGCAACCATGCTCACTCTTTTAGGTGTAAGCATGATTATTTGCTTTATGTATTTGATCATGTCAAAAAAATTAAGTGCTTTAGTTGCTCTTACCCTCATTCCATTTATTTTTTCAATTATTGCTTGGCTATTAGGTTTTCATTTCGAAAGCTTAAGTCATATTGAATTAATAAAGCTTGGTGAAATGATGCTTGAGGGTATTAAGAAGGTAGCCCCTATAGGAATTATGCTGCTTTTTGCCATTATGTATTTTGCGTTAATGATTGATTCAGGCCTATTTGATCCTTTCGTTAATTGGATCGTGCAATGTGTAAAAGGTGATCCTGTAAGAATTGCTATTGGTACAGTTATTTTAACAATGCTTATTTCCCTAGATGGTGATGGTTCTACTACTTATATGATTTGTGTAACCGCAATGCTTCCACTTTATAAGCGCATTGGTATGAATCCTCTTATCATGACTGCGCTAATGATTCTAGCTAATGGGACAATGAATATAGTACCTTGGGGAGGACCAACAGCTCGTGTTGCGAGTGCATTAAATATAGATCCAAGACATATTTTTGTTCCTATGTTACCTGCTTTAGTCATTGCGTGCTTATGGTTGATTTTTATTGCCTATTTATATGGAAAATTTGAAAAGAAGCGTCTTGGGATAATTCATGAAATTAATATTAAAAAAAACTTTAATATTTCAATTTCCAAACATCTAGATGCACATCGACCAGATTTAAGAAAGTTCAATGCAGCATTAACCTTTATTTTGATGGTTTGCCTAATCATGGGCATATTACCAATGCCTATTTTATTTATGCTTGGTTTTTGCTTGGCATTAGCTGTAAATTATCCTTGTCTAGAAAAGCAAAAGCAACGTATCGCAATACATGCAAATACTGCTCTAAGTGTAGTTGGTGTAATTTTCGCAGCAGGTGTCTTTACAGGAATTCTAACTGGCACAGGCATAGTAGATGCGATGTCTCATGAATTTACAGCAATAATTCCACCAGTAATGGGGCCATATATGGCACCTATAACTGCTCTAATTAGTATTCCTCTTACTTTTTTTATGTCAAATGACGCATTTTATTATGGAGTCGTACCAATTTTGTCAGAAGCTGCATCTAACTATGGCATTACACCACTTGAAATTGCTAGAGCATCTTTAATTGGACAACCAGTTCATGTTTTATCGCCATTAGTTCCTTCAACTTATTTATTGTGTGGACTAGCAAGTGTTGAGTTTAACGAACATCAAAAATTCACAATCTGGTGGGCAATTTTGACATGTCTAATTTTTTTAATTACAGCCCTTTTATTTGGAATATTTCCACTACTTAAAATTTAACTTACTAAATATCTTAGGACGAGTATTTTTTAAATAGGGCTAACGTAAATACATAGACAATAGTATTATATTCACTTAATTTTTCTATTGGGCAAAATTTTTAATATATCT
This sequence comes from Acinetobacter lactucae, assembly GCF_001605885.1. Lineage (GTDB taxonomy): Bacteria > Pseudomonadota > Gammaproteobacteria > Pseudomonadales > Moraxellaceae > Acinetobacter > Acinetobacter lactucae. Next base: position 85,756 of record NZ_LRPE01000011.1, read on the forward strand.
ATGAACTTAACTCCTTTACAAAACAAAGCGGTGAAAGATATTGTTTATTTTGTACGCCAAAACCAACTGCAACCCGGTCAACATTTAACCGAGCTAGAACTTAGCAAAGTACTACATATCTCGCGTACTCCTATTAAATTTGCTTTGCAATATTTGGCTAGTAAAGGAATGTTTATTCACGATAAAAATAGAGGTTTCTTTTTAGCCGAGTCTAATAATTATTATGCTGATCTCGCAAATGAAATTGATAAGTCTGTAGATGACCCGCTCTACATTGAAATTGCAAGACGTCGATTAAGAAAAGAATTACCTGATAAATTTACTGAAACTGATTTTATTCGTCTATTTAATACTTCTCGGAGTACATTAAAAAATGTATTAATCCGAATTCAGCAAGAAGGTTGGATTGAACAATGTGCTGGACAAGGTTGGTGTTTTTTACCTCTTATCGATTCAGTACAAGCTTATGAAGAAAGTTATGCCTACCGAGCGATAACTGAACCAGCTGGCATACTAATGCCAACTTTTATGATCGATTACGAAGTATTAGAATTATGCAAGCAAAAACAATTATTTATTATTGATGGAAATTATCTAACAATGACACCATCAGAGTTATTTGAAAATAATGCTCAATTTCATGAAATGCTTGCTGAATTTTCAGGCAATCGATTTCATTATCAAAATATTAAAAGAATTAATCAATTACGTCGTTTAGTTGAATATCATCAGGTAGTCGATCGTCATCCAAGAAAAGCGCAAGCAGAAGAACACTTACAAATTATTCAATACTTAGAAAAAGGTGATCGACTTAAAGCTGCAGATATACTGAGACAACATCTTGAGCAAGCTCGACGTGTAAAAATAAATGAAAAAAACTTTAATAATAAATAACTTAATTTAAAACTCTCCCAAAGAATATAAAATGGATTATATGTTGCCTTTTATATATTTAAGGCTTATTCAAAGTATGTATTCCACTCTCTTCTGAACATGATAAGGCGGCCGATCACAGAAGCCTTTAATGGATAAGAGACTCCAATATATAAATACGTAGCCTAATAAACAGGCTCTATTTACTCGCTCTTTTACCTCTGTAATCTATCTGGATCTAATATCATTATTCGTAAATATTGAATTATGAAAACGCATTAAGCACCTTTTTCAAGTTAATTAAGTGACATATCGTTTTCTTATAGATTAGAGAAAGGCTGTTTGAATGACCGATTACATTAGAAATATTGTTAATAACCAGACTGTAAACCCACCAATGACGCTGATTCGTGGTGCAACCATCTTAAGCATGGATGAGAATGTAGGCAACATTGAACACGGCGATATTCTTATCACTGGATCTACGATTACCGCCGTCGGTCAGGATCTGGATGCACAAAATGCTCACATCATAGATGCAAAAAACATGATTGTGATGCCAGGAATGGTTGATTCTCATCGTCACTCATGGGAAGGGCAACTACGCCGCATCAATCCTAATGCCACATGTTTGGATGACTACAGCAATGCTACACACTTCTCTTTTGCCAAATACTATCGTCCTGTCGATATCTATGTTGGTAATCTGCTGACAGCTCTTGGAGCTATTGATGCGGGAATAACAACAATCATCGATAATTCTCATAACAGCCGTACCGCTGCACATTCGGACGCTGCTGTAGAGGCCTTATTTGACTCTGGCATTCGTGCCATCCATGCCTCTGGTGCACCTGTATCAGGAGAATGGGATAGAGCACACTGGCCTGGGAACTGGCAGCGCCTTCAAGAAAAGTATTTTACAAACACCCCTGACAGTCTTGTTTCTCTTGGTGTTATGGCCCAACTGGAGCCAGAATTGTGGGCTGAGGCCCGTAGACTCGGGCTACCAATCGTGACTGAGTTCTTTGGTGCCGAGATGGCTTCTGAACTTGAATCATTGCATCAGCAAGGTCTTCTTGGCCCTGACAATATTTTCAATCATTGTACGGCGCTCCCCGATGAAGGATGGAGGATCCTACGTGAAGCTGGGGTTCGGGTGAATGTATGCCCGCGCTCTGATGCACATTATGGCATCGAAGATGGTATGTTTGCCATTGAGGCTGCTCAGCGCCATGGTATCAACCCTGGTCTAAGCGTGGATAATGAAACGTCTTATAGTACCGATATGTTTATGGAAATGCGCGTTGCATTTTATCTACAGCGGGTGATTGGTATGCACAAGCAACAGAACTGTTGTGATTCCTCACATTCACTAACAACGCTTCCAGCAGCAAATCTCCTTAAAGCAGCTACCGTTGATGGTGCTAGCTGTGCTGGACTGCAGGATAAAGTTGGTAGCCTAACACCAGGCAAACAGGCCGACTTGATCCTAATCAATGCTGGTGACATCAACCTTTACCCATCTGGGAATGCCTTTGGTACGGTTGTACATGCTACAGAACGCAGCAACATTGATACCGTTATGATCGGCGGACGTATCGTCAAGCAGAACGGTAAAGTTCTAGGTGTCGATAACAAGCTCCTTCATGCAGCGATTGATGAATCGCGTCAGCATCTGTTTGCTGCCGCTGGGTATGAACCTGACATTTTTGCAGAAAAGTTCCTCCCATTGGAGCAGACAAACTAACGGGTATGAAACGTATGAATATGATTTATTACGTAATTGCTTTTGCCGCAGGTCTCGGTATCACCTTGCAAACAACCCTAAATAGCCAACTGGCCCGAGGACTTGGAGGTGATTCGGTAACTGCAGCTTTATTTTCCTTCTCTGCTGGGGCTTTCAGCCTTGGAATTTACTCACTGCTGCGTGGTGGATTATTCACCTCGCTTGCAGCCATTCCTTCTCAACCTCTGTGGAGTCTAGCAGGTGGACTGATCGGTGCATGCGCTCTATTCAGCTATGTAGTACTCGCACCGAAAATCGGCTTTTCGGCCTTACTGGGACTCGCAATTGTTGGACAATTACTTTCATCACAGATGATTGACCATTTTGGTCTGCTGGGCGCCGTAAGAAGACCAGTTTCATTAATCAAACTGGGAGGAATGCTGGTCATGTTGGCTGGTTTAGTTGTCATGCTTTTCGGTGATCGACTGTCTGAGCGCTTCCTTCACTAACAAAATAAAATACTAAGCGCCGATCATTACGGACGTTTGCCTCAGTGCAGATGCCCGTAATCATTTGTTTAAGCGCAATGCTTATTTTTATCTCTGGAGAAATAACATGTTTTCAGTTGCAGCAGATGTGAGAAATTTGCTGGGAGAGTGTCCCCTGTGGTGTGAAAGAACACGCAGAATATACTGGACAGATATTGAGGGTAGTGAATTGCTTGCATTAGAAGAAGGCAATGATATCGTAATGAGATGGTCTCTGCCTGAAAGACTAGGATCATTTGCCCTTACCGAAAATGCTAATGTACTGTTAATGGGAATGGCATCTGGACTCAGGTTTTATGATCTCAGCACCTGTAGTTTTACCTCCATAGTGGTATCACCGGGTAGAGTAGGTACCCGTATAGGAGATGGTCGATGCGATCGCTCTGGTAATTTTGTCTTTGGAACCATGGATGACGGTTATCCAGTTAAAGCTATCGGTAAATTTCACAGGCTGAATGCAGCGACACTGACAATAGAGACGCTTCCCCTGCCTGAAGTCGCTATACCGAATAGCATCTGCTTCAGTCCAGATGGAAGCACAATGTATTACTGTGACTCGATGCAAGGTCGTATTTTCTGCTGTGATTATCCTTCTCTAAAAAATCAGCGTACATTTGTCGAAATAGAAGGTAAAGGTGCACCTGATGGCTCATGCGTGGATGCAAGGGGTTATTTATGGAATGCTGAATGGGGAGGAAATCGTATTGTACGTTACAACCCAGACGGAATAACAGACTGCATTATACCCTCTCCTGGTATTCAGAGCACTTGCCCGACACTAGCAGGTGAGGAATTCACTATGCTTTATTGCACTACTGCCAGTGTTGGTATCTCTGCACTATCAAAGTATGATGGAGCATTGTTAAGAGCAGAATCAAAAGTATTCGCTGGTTTACCAGAAAACCGCTTCGCTACTGCAGTAATTTAATTCGTTCACTACTCAGAAAGACGAATATATTTGCCGAATAAACTTTTGAGGAGCTAGATTCACCACCCTAGCTCTTTTTTATTTGGTATCAGAACAGCAATAATGTATCTAACGTATATGCTCTGGTTTATAGTTCCAAGCTTATTTCTGGTGACGTGAGTAGAGAACTTAATACAAATATTTGGCCTAATCTTTTCCTGGGCCATGATTAAATTTGGTTCCTTTCCCGATAGCATAAAACTGGCCACCAGCCACGTAATGTATTGTTCGTAATTCATCAGGTGCTTCATCAAAAATCCAGTGGCCATTACGAAAAACACGGTCATCACTCCATGCGCCAACAATTTCTCCCATAAAAAGATTGTGTTGCTTCTCATAGTCAACATTTGATATTACCTTACACACTAACCAGCCAGCGCACCCTTCCACTAAAGGTATATCAAATCCTTCCTGATAAAATGCCGCTATTTTATTATTCTTTTCATGATTATCTTTATAACTATGTTCGCCAGCGTATAGAACTGTTTCCATTTGACTTACAACAGGAATTTGAACGGCAAATAATCCACTTTTTTCAATTAACTCACGGGTGTATGCCTGAGGCCCTATAAAAGCCATCACTTTATTACTTCCAACAAGGCCAACCCAAGCTGCAGCCATGACATTCCATTTACTATTGTGTTTCGCGGAAATCATAGTAGTAGGCCCAACCTGTAATAAACGATAGGCCTTTCTCAACTCAACAGTCTGTACCGACATTTGATTTTCTCCTATCCATAAAAATGTGTGTGCCGTTCATGAACGGCACACACAATCTTACTTTTGTATCCAAAAGACTTTATCAAATAATAATCATGCTAATACAGCTTTATAACTTTCAGCCTGTACCGCAATTTCTTGATCGGTAATAGTTACACTTCCACCAGTAATAAAAGGCTTAATATATTGCATACCTAAATATTGAGCGATGGTTTCAAAAGACAGTAAGTATTCTCCTACAGTATGTCCAGCAGCACCATCAGGTTGATAAGCCGATTCTGGACCACCGAGTGAAACAGCTAGCATAAGTTTTTTATTGAGTAACGCCTGCTTTTCGCCACCATGTGACCAGCCGAATGTTAAAACGTCATCAAGCCATTGTTTAAGTAATGGTGGAGTGCTGTACCACTGCATTGGGAACTGAAGTACGATACGATCAGTACTTTCGAGTTCTGCTTGTTCAGCGGTTACATCAATTTTACCTTCAGGATATAAGTCATAAAGATAACGTACATTAACATTTGACAAAGATTCAACATTTTTAGCTAATGCTGAATTTATACGAGATTGATTAATATTAGGGTGAACAACTATTAAAGTAGTTTTCATTTCGGCCTCTATTTTATTTAAAAGAATGTTTCGTCAATATCAAGTTTAGATAATGCTTCATTGATATCGCTTAATTCATTTGGATTAAGTTGAATGTTGGTGGCTTGGAAGTTTTCTTCCAGACGATGTAATTTTGTCGTGCCAGGGATAGGTACAATATATGGCTTCTGAGCCAGTTCCCATGCAAGAACAACCTGCGCTGACGTAACATTTTTTCTTTCAGCAATTTCAGCAATTAAATCTAGAAGTGCTTGGTTATTTTCAACAACTTCTGGTTTAAAACGACCCATCATGCCTCTGTAATCACCTTCCCCATATTGAGTATTTTTGGTTACCTGACCACTCAAAAATCCATTACCCAGCGGACTGTAAGCCATAAAACCAATTTCTAGTTCATCGCAAACTTCAAACAGATCCTGTTCAGGTTTACGCCACATCATTGAATATTGATCTTCAATAGCTGTAACTGGACACACAGCATGAGCACGCCTTATATAGGAGGCTGATGCATTTGATAACCCCCAATATTTTATTTTCCCTTCGGATATCAAATCCTTCATTAAGCCCGCCACCACTTCTGGCTCGACGTTAGGATCAATACGATGTTGATAAAATAGGTCAATATGATCAGTCTGCAATCGTTTCAGAGAACCCTCTAATTGTTCTCTAACAGAGTCTGGATGACTGTCTAATACTGGAATTAACTGTCCATTAATATTTTCCATTCCAGTCACGCCAAATTTAGTAGCAATGACGACGTTATCCCTGTGTTTTTTAAGTGCAATACCTAACAACTCTTCGTTTTCAAAGCCATAAATAGGGGCTGTATCGAAAAGGCTGCAGCCCAGTTCAATAGCCTTATCTATAAGCTTAGTCCTTTCATTTATTTCAACTGAATAGCCATAACCATGGTCCATACCCATGCAACCCAGTCCCATTTCAGATACTCGAAGGCCCTGACTACCTAGGCTTCTCATTTTCATGATCGATTCTTACCCTTCTTTAATCATTACTGATTTTGACGAGTTAAGTATACGACTGGATTTATTGCTAAAAAATTGCTAAATTAGCAAATTAGAATTGCTAAAAACACAACTATCATGAACAAGCTTGAGGCGCTTAAATTTTTTGTCACGGCTGCTGAAACACTTAATTTTCGGGAAACAGCGGTCAAGCTTGCAATTTCTCCCTCTGTAGTTACACGTACCATTTCTGAGCTCGAAAATCAGCTCGGTGAACCACTATTTAAGCGAAATACTAGATCAATTTTACTTACAAGTTTTGGAGAGCTTTTTTTACCCAGAGCCAAGCGTCTTCTGGAAGACTCAGAAACATTATTTCAGACGCCTAAAGATAATAATGATATGAAAGGGATTGTGAGAATTACGCTGTTTCGTTTTCCCGGCCATGAACAGGTTTTATATAAGTTGTTGACAGCCCTTAATCCTTATCCTGAGCTGTTTATCGATTGGCGATTAGATATGTTGAAACTAGATACAGTTCAACATCGTATTGATATCGGTATTCGTATCGAACGAGAACCTAATCCAAACTTTATAATAAAACCCATTGCTATGGTAAAACATGCCCTACTAGCTTCACCCGATTTAGTTGAAAAATTAGGTGCACCGATAGACTTTGAAGATCTGCGTCAACGCTACCCTTTCAGTGGCTTGCTTAATCCAGAAACTGGTAAGGTTTTTGAATTTATGCTTGATGGGGTGAATACTTTCATTCCTCGCCATTTAGAATTCTTTACTACCGATTCTCAGGCTGAAATTCAGGCGGCATTAGCGGGTAAGGTTGTTATCCAGTCCAGCAATTTAGCATGTAAGGAATACCTTAAGAATGGAAGATTAGTAGAAGTTCTGCCCGAATTGAAACTTGAGACTTGGCAACTTTATCTTTATCGTCCCTACCAAACACTTATACCTAAGCGTATAAAAAAAACCTTTGATATTCTTGAAGATATTTTACTCGAACATTTTAAATAAAACCTTAATAGAATAAAAATAATATTTCTTCTAAAGATCATCAATTAGCCCCACCAGTACTTTATATATGCCGTATCTTTCACACTTATGAGTACTGGTCACCATTTGTATCACTCTATTGGCTAAAAATAAAAGGAACGAATCATTATTGGGAAATCCTCATCTGAAAAATGAGATTTCCACCATTTCTCAGTTTGAAAATCCACTCTAAAATTTTTAAAACTAAAAATTATAGCTTTACAACAACTCTGCCTCTTATTTTTCCATCTAAAATTTCATTTGAAAAATTCAAAGCATCACTTAGCTGAATCTCTGTCGTTACTGTTTCCAATTTCGTTTTATCTAATTCTAAGGTTTGCAATCACACAATTCAAAATTCTGGTTTAATCACTGTGTGGGCCCATACACCAGGGCAAGACAATGAGCAATCCACACGGATGTGTCACCCTATATCTGGTGATCCAACAGATATAAAGAAAATGAAACCAGAAGAAAACGCTATCTGTTATTTACACGACTGGAAACCATAAAAACTCTTTACGTAACTTCATGTTCACATGGAGTCACAACATAAATCTCGGAATAACATTTGTTCGAATGGCATAAGCTAAAAGAAATTCTACGGAATGATGCTCTTTTAATTAACAATGTTTTTTCGCAATTAAATCCTTAGTATAAGAGAGCCGCAAATAGGTACTCTATTGATTGGATTCATGATTTAAAATAAATGATGTCATACTTAATGATCCCATCGTATTAGATGCATTAAACAACGCCATTTGATCTTTTTCCTCTTGTAGCGCCAAACTATACAACATCGGATAGTAATGATCAGGTGTAGGTATTGCTAATTGCATCGCCTGCCCTTGTTTATCCCAGTCAATCAAAGCATTATGATTATGATTCAACCAATAACTTTGTACTTTTTTATCAGCTTCTATAGCCCAATCATAGCCATAATGCGGGTCATCCATTTTATCCCAAGCAATTTTTCGTAAGTTATGCACAATATTGCCACTAGAAACAATCAACACACCTTTTCTCCGAAGTACTGCTAACTCTTTTCCTAAAGCATAGTGATAGCTTGCATCTTTTGAATAATCTATGCTGAGTTGCACAATAGGGATATTGGCTTCAGGGAACATGTGAACAAAAACACTCCATGTACCGTGATCTAACCCCCACTGATGATCCTCTTGGACTTGTGTCATATTAATTGCAGCTATACTTGCCTCAACCAAAGCTTTATTCCCCGAAGCAGGATACTGCATTTGAAATAACTGATCAGGAAATCCACCAAAATCGTGAATTGTCGGTGGTAACTCCATTGCAGTAACGGCAGTTGAACCTTGAGTCAACCAATGTGCTGAAATACACAAAATCGCTGTAGGCTGAGCGACTTCTCGACCTACTTTATTCCATGCTTGTGTGAATTCATTATCTTGAATCGCATTCATTGGGGAACCATGACCAACAAAGATCACAGGCATAACAGGCGTATTGGGTAATTCTTTACTCCACGCTGATAAATCTTTCAAATTTTTCATATTTCACCTATTAATAAAAAAATCCGATTTCAATTAACTATTTATGCAATGATTTCTTTACTTCAGGAATAATCTTAGTTCCATATATTTCAATGGCACGCATCATGTCTAAATGACTTCGTGCAGCACCTGTATCTAAATGTGCTGCAAAGCGCGATAAACCGAATGTTTCAATGATCTCTAAGATTTTATCTTGGGTGGACGAAACATCACCAACTACTAAATGGCCTTGCTTTGAGCGCCCTTGAGCATAGTGTTGTGGGGTGTATCTTGGCCAACCACGACCTTTACCAATACGATCAATTTGAGCTGCATAGTTTGGATAATGTATTTGCATTAAATCTTTTTCATCATCAACAAAAAATGAATGCATGTGTACACCCATTTGGAATGCACTCATATCGTGACCATATGCTTGATAGCTTTGTCGATAATAATCAAATAACGGCTTATATTCTTTATAGTTACCCCCAATGATCGCAAACATTACAGGTAAACCTAATTTAGCTGCACGGTCAATAGATTCTGGTGTTCCACCTACAGCAATCCAAACAGGTAATTGATCTTGTTGCGGTCTTGGGAGAATAGATTGCTGTTTTAAGCTTGGGCGAAATTTTCCATTCCAAGTTATCGGATTTTGTTGATTCAGCTTAATCAATAAATCTAATTTTTCTTCAAATAATTCGTTGTAATTTTCTAATTCATACCCAAACAATGGAAAAGATTCAATAAATGAACCGCGACCTGCCATGACTTCTATTCGACCATCAGAAAGTTGGTCAATCATTGAAAAATCTTGGAATAATTTAACAGGATCACTTGAACTAAGTACAGAAACTGCACTACCTAAAATAATATTTTTAGTTTGTATACTTGCCGCAGCCAAAATAATTTCAGGTGCAGATACTGCATAATCATTACGATGATGTTCACCTAAACCAAAATAATCTAGACCGACTTCATCCATCAATTTGATTTCTTCGATCATTTCTTTAAGGCGCTCTTTAGGTGCCTGCATTTTTTGCTCTTCTACGCTGAATCGTAAATCGCCAAACATGGTAATCCCGAACTGCATACAAAGATTCCTTACGTAAATATCATCAGCCTAGTATGTTCTTTTTAAATAGATACGTAAGCACAAATAAACATACGTAGCGTTGCAAAAATTACACTTAACAAATATCTATAGAAAAAAATTCTCATGACTAACAACTTTTAGCAGCATGAACTTTACTAAAAATAAAATGCATCTTTCTATTTTTATGATTACTAGCATTAATGCAAATCGATTTATTCGTCAATATATAAACTATTTTACTCCCACCTCAATCCGAGGATTATCAAAACCTCGTAACATCAGTTGAACGTATATGCCTCCTGATTTAAATCTACTACTTTGCATTGTCTTCAACCTGCTTAATTAAAAAGTAACTAAACTGTTTTTATTATTCAGCAAAAGCGAATAATCTAAGACTATAAAGATGGTACTGGGATAAAGGTATGAGATTGGATCGTATTCAGGCAATGCAGATTTTTGTTCGAGTGGCAGAAGCTGAAAGCTTTATCCACGCAGCAGAAGCACTTTCCCTACCTGCCTCAACAGTCACTAGCACAGTTAAAAATCTTGAAAAGTATTTACAAGTCCGTCTATTAAACAGGACAACGAGACGGGTTAGCCTGACTCCAGAAGGTGCAGAATATCTCATCCAGTGCAGAGATATACTCGACCTAATTGAACATACTGAGTCCAACCTAACTAAGGCCATCAAACAGCCGCAGGGTCGATTACGAGTTGATATGCCCGCAGGTATTGCTCATTCGGTGATCATGCCAAATCTGAAAGATTTTCAGCACCGTTATCCAGATATTTACCTCATGATAGGCGTCAGTGATAGACAAGTAGATCTTATTAAGGAGGGTGTGGATTGTGTGATCCGCATGGGAAATTTAGAAAACTCCACGCTGGTTGCCCGCCCTCTTGGTGAGTTCCGCTGGGTAACATGTGCTTCAGCAGCATATTTAAAAGAAAATGGAATTCCAAAAACTCCCTATGATTTAGAACATCACCGTGCTGTTCATTATTTTTCAGGGAACAATAGACACGCAGGTGAAATGCGCTTTGTACATAATGGAGAGAAAAAAACTGTACAAATGAGTGGGACTACCGCTGTTAATGAAACTGAGCTTTATATAAAAATGTGCCTTGAAGGACACGGAATCGCTCAACTTGCTGAAAGACTTGTGGAAGAACACTTAAAAGAAAAAAGACTAATTGCCGTATTACAAGACTGGTGCCCACCGCCTGTTGCTGTGACTTTACTTTATCCGCATCAGCGTTTTCTTTCACCTGCAATACGTGTATTTTCAGAGTGGATGGCCGAAATTATTAACAATAAATGATCTGATTTATTTTCAGTAATTTCTTCTGTTTTCTTAAAATAATGACGTTTAGATGCAGAATTGCTCCCCAGCTTATAAAGCTAGAGAGCAGAACTAATTAGTAGGTTTATTACTAATAGAAATTAAATTGACTTGTTGTTATTTAAGATAAGATTTGTATTGATCCAAGATGATACATCAGTAACTGGAATAGCATGCTGATGGTTAAACGTACGCCCCTTATCCCATGCGACCCCACGCCCTTGAGCAAAAACTGCACGATATTTATTCATCATATCGTTTGGATTACGTTCTAATTTATCCATCAAATACTGCTCACTCCATTCTAAGCGTCTAAAGGGACGGCCAAGTGCAGCTTGCAGTTTGTCAGCAACATCACTGTAAGTAACCGTATCACCAGCGATATACACGATTTCATTACATATACGTGGTTTGAAGAAAACAATTTCGGCAGTTAACATCCCGATATCATCAGGTGTTGTAAGCGTCATCGTGTTGTCAAGACTCCCCAAAGCGTGAACAGTATCGTTTTGCAAGTCAACGACACCAAAGTCTGGTTCAAACAGATAACTCATGAATATACCAGTCGAAATGATAACCCACTCTGTCTCATGCTGACTGCGTAATAATTCACGTACATCTATCTGTGCATCGAAAATGTCTTGAGGACTACCACGACCGATCTCATCAAAATCAGCCCCAAACTGCCATGGGAAATATCTTGGGATTCTTGCCTGCAAAGCAGCTCGCGCCAACTTTATTGGTGTATCGATTCCTGCTGCATAGCCTGCGCAACCGATTACCGTATCATATTGAGCAAATATTTCTGCCAGCTCATCAATAGAACTCTTAACAAGGTCTCCTTCAATGATCTCAATTCCGAGATTTCTAATCTCGGTGATAAGATTTCGCTTGTCTGGTTCGTTAGACTCAATGGCACTTGCACGCAATAAAACGCTGATTTTAGCATCACCCTCATCCCGTGCACGGAGCGCAAGGCTGCGTAATACAGGAAAACCCAGTTCGCCAGCACCGAGTACAAGAATATTTTTAGATGTAATATTGGTATCTGCTTTATTCATAAACAGGCCTATTAAGAAATGAATTGCTGTACTCTAGCAATTCAAGAGTGAGCATAAAAGAAGGTACATGCGTGATACTGCTGGGAGCAAAATGAATGGATCAAGATGAAATACTTCAATATTCACAGACCGTTTGTAATGGCTTGAGAGACGATGATGATGGATTACGACGAGAGGTTCTTGTGCATGCAGGAAGCCGTTGGTCTCTTGGTGTTATCAACACGCTGGGCGTGTATGGGAGACTGCGCCATGCTGAAATCGGCAGACGTATGCATGGCGTTACTCAGCGTATGTTGACACGGACTTTACGGCAACTTGAGCGTGATGGCTTAGTACTCCGACATGATTACGCAGAAATGCCACCCAGAGTCGAGTACGAATTGTCTGACACAGGCATGGAGTTACTCGTTCGTATGATCCCGCTCTGGACCTGGATTGTAGAAAATGCAGATCGTTTTCGTGAAGCTAGGCAGAATTTCGATAAATTACATGAGGACTTACACTCATAGCTTCTCCTTTTTCGGAATGGATGGCAGAGCTAATGATTCATAGCCCTGCTACCAACATAAGCCCACCAATAAGTGATATATGTTCTAATGCAATATGAAATTCAGCGGTTCGCTTAGGTTCATTAAATTTCCAGAAAGCATGGCCAAACGGAATAGTTAAAAGAGTGAAAATAATTAAACCACTAGCACCAACCCATCCATAGCCCAGAGGGTTGAAAATAACCAAAGCTGATCCAATAAGTTGACAAAGTATTGTAGCTACTGCAAATAACTTAGGATTTGGAAGTTTAACTTCGATCATTTCTTTTTCAATTTCATTGAAGTTGAAAAGCCCGTAAATACCTGCCCTCCAAAAGAAAAAAGTCAAAATAACCTTAGACAAGAAAAAGAAAATAGAACCAGATAAAATTTCTAACATACATTCACACCTTTAATATTCATACCGATCAGTATGCAAATTGATATTATTAATTAAAAAATAAAATTACAACTTAGTTTCCTCATAAGACCAAGATGAGATATTAAATTAACTTCAAATAATACAATGATTTAAAAATATAATTTATTTCAAAAGTTTTCTCTAAAATTTATAAAATCACATATCTATAGCCTACTTATTACGTTTAAATTTAATTACTATACCAAATAGTAGTATAATTATTTTGACTTCATTATGAATCATAATTTTTTATTTATAATATTTTTCAATAGCTTATATTGAATAATTCTCCCAACAGGTAGTTTTATGAGTAACATTTTAATTGTTAATGGTGCAAAAAGTTTTAACTTTGCTAAAGGTGATTTGAATGAACTATATGTTCAAACAGCACAAGAGCTTCTAACTCTTGAAGGGCATAATGTTACTGTCACTAAAGCTGACAGTAACTATGTAATTGAAGATGAAATTCAAAAGATATTAGATAATGACGTCTTAATTTATCAGATGCCTGGCTGGTGGATGGGTGAGCCTTGGACCGTAAAAAAATGGATGGATGAAGTCTTTACAATCGGTCAAGGCAAGTTATATGCAAACGATGGGCGTACACGTTCTGATGAATCTCACAAATATGGTTCAGGCGGTTTATTACAAGATAAAAAATATATGTTATCACTCACTTGGAATGCACCTTTAGAAGCATTTAATGACCCCTCACAATTCTTTGAAGGGCGTGGTGTAGATGGAGTATACTTTCATTTTCATAAGTCAAATCAATTCCTTGGAATGACAGCACTCTCAACTTTTATTACAAATGATATATACAAGAACCCCCAAATTGACGAAGATATTAGTCGATTTAAGGAACATCTTTTAAAAGAACTCTAATTCTCAAGTTAAAAAGACCCGTTCAATGGGTCTTTTTACCATTAAAAGAATAATTAAGTCTTTGGTTTGTTATTAGTTAATAACATATATCCCCTTCTAAGATATATACAATTTATCAAACATTGTGTTTTCTAGTTTTGATATCGCTACTCATTAAATCAATTATTGGATTGCTTTATACTTCTAGTATGTTTTTATAATGACAATAGTTTTTAGTAGTAATTGAATACAAATGGAAAAAAGTCGCGGCCCTGGTCGTCCGAAAGACAAGTCAAAAGAAATCGCAATTCTAGCAGCAGCTCGAAAATTATTTCTCGAAATTGGTTTAGACGTTACAACTGATGCAATTGCATTAGAAGCAGGAGTAGCAAAATCGACAATCTATTCTTATTTTTCAGATAAAGAGTGCTTGTTAGAAGCTGTCATTCGATTAGAGTCTGATCTCACTATAAGTGATGAACAATTTGAAAAAAGCCTCGGTTTGCCTTTGTATGACGTTCTTAAATCCTTTGGATTGAGATATGTTAAGTTTATCAATAATAGAGAAATTTTAGGGTGGGATCGCCTTATTGCATCTGCTGCAATCAAAACCCCAAACTTACCTGAACGTTTTTTTGCAGCAGGACCTGGTCGTGGACAATATATGCTGATCGCACTATTATCCCAAGCTATAGCTAAAGGTGAGCTCAAACGATGTGAACCTCAAGTTGCAGCAGACAATTTAACTGGATTATGGCTAGGTTTCACAAATCTAGAAGTAAAATTAGGGGTTAGACCTGCACTATCAGCGCAAGAAATCGAAAATAGAGTCGAACATGGCATTAATGTATTTATGGCTTTTTATGCCAATAAAAATCAGATTAACTAATTATCAATAAAGAATTTTTAACTTCTGGTTTCTAGTGAAGAAAAATATTTTGTAGGTGATCGGCCCAGTGCTTTTTTGAACATTGTGATAAAAGCATTCACTGAATCATAGCCAAGATTCCCAGCAACATTCTGAACGGAATTCCCTTCAGCTAACTGAGCTAATGCAATCATTAAATGAAGCTGCTGTCTCCATTTTCCAAAACTCAACCCCGTAGATTTTTCTATTAGTCTTGCTAGTGATCTCTCACTTATTGCAAGTTTATTCGCCCATTGTTTCAAAGTCATTCGATTGCTGGGGTTAGATATAAGGGTATCTACCATATATTTTATTTTCGGATGATCTGAAATAGGTAAATGCAACTCTTGAATTGAGGCTTTTGAGAGTTGTTCTAAGAGTACCGTTACAATACGCGCAGTTGACCCATCAGATGGATATGACGGCTCTTGTTCGGCCAGATAAAGGATTAACTCGCGAACCAATGGTGTAATTGCAACAGTACAACTTTCGTCAGGCATTAAAGTTGCGTCTGGTTCAATAAATAAAAAATATGTTTGAGCATTTTCAGTAGCACGACAGCTATGTGGTATGCCACTGGGTATCCATACAGCGTGCTGCGGAGGGACTAGCCATAATGCATTAGCTACTTCACATGTAACAGCCCCATGTAAAGACAAAATTAATTGCCCCTTTCTGTGATTATGTTGTTTTGGCTCAATGGGTTTTAGCCGCGGAGCTAATTGTAAGGCAATCGCTGTTTGCTCAAAGACATCTGAATCGAAATCTTCATTAGAGCTTACCACTATCTTATTTTTTGGCATATTTTAGATATAACTTGTCTAAACATTTATATTATGCCAAAAATTTATTTCATAAAATGCCTTTCTTTACATTTCCTTTTTAATTTATGAGTAGTCTGAAACAACAACTTAACCCTAAAGCCATCTTCCTTATTCTCGGTATTCTTCTTATTGCATTAAACCTGCGATTGCCTTTTACGGGTATTGCTCCTGTATTACCTTGGATTCAAAAAGAATTTAATTTAAGTACAACTGCAATAGGTTTTCTTACCTCTTTACCGCTCATTGCCTTTGCCATATTTTCACCTTTAAGTGCGTCTATAGCTAAAAAATTTGGTATTGAACGCACTCTATTTGCTGCACTCATGACGATAGCATTTGGAATTCTTATCCGCTCAGGACAAAGTGCATGGATGACTTTCTCTGGAACATTACTGATCGGTATTGGGATCGCACTAGGTAATGTTTTATTACCAGGCTTAATCAAACGAAATTTCCATTCACGTGCTGCATCGTTAACAGGGGCTTACTCTATTACGATGGGTGCAGGTGGAGCAATCGCATCAGCTACTGTTATTCCCCTTACAGTAGCTTGGGGGTGGCATATTGCTTTATCCATATTTGTACTAGCACCTATTCTGGCACTTCTAGTATGGATTCCTCAATTAAAGAATCATGAAACGATTAATGTATCTAAAAACAATCCGCACTCAAGTAGCGCCGTATGGAAATCTCCACTTGCTTGGCAGGTCACTCTTTTTATGGGTTTAAATGCGATGCCTTTTTATATCGCTGTAGGTTGGTTACCAACAATTCTAATGAACAAAGGGTTATCAGCCGCTGAAGCAGGTTCAATGCATGGTTCTCTTCAATTAGCCACAGCAATTCCCGGTTTGATTTTAGCAGCAACATTACGTCGTATGAATGATCAACGCTTAGCTGCAGTTGTGGTCAGTTTATTATCAGCTATAGCATTTGCCGGTTTTGCATTTGCTCCAAAATTTGCATTACTTTGGTCTCTCATACTCGGTTTTGGCTGTGGTGCTAGTATGATGTTAGGTTTAACCTTTATCGTATTGCGTACCAACACAACCGAAGATGCAGCAGTACTTTCTGGTATGTCTCAATGTATTGGATATTTAATGGCAGCATCAGGGCCATTATTATTTGGTAAGCTTTTTGATTTCTTTAGTGACTGGACACTACCTTTACTGATGACTTCAATAATCGCTGTACTAGGTGCTTTAAGTGGAATCATGGCTGGAAGAAACAAACACATTGCGCACAAGAGCAATTTCAATTAAAAGACTAATGAAATGATTTAGTTTATTAAACAAAAAAAAATTGTAATTATTCTGACAATTTGAGCCCCCTTTAAATTTGGTATTTTTAATCCAATTTAAAGGGTATTTGCTTATTCTTACAACTTAATAAGCAAATACGAAGATGCAATTAAATAAAATAAATTTGATATAGCTCTACTTAGGCTCATTATTCAACTCTACACAATCATTCTTTAAGCAGGCCTATCGAATCCTTTGCTTACACGAGATAATATTTATGAATTCCCTTAGCAATACTAAATATCTTATAAATTGCTGCAATAGTTTTGAAAGGCTTCAGATAAGTCTATTTTTCTATAAACTAGATCATGAATCACATCATAATACACAAACCGCACTTTAAATATAAAAGCCACACGTTTTCTGGTAGGGCTTCTTGAATTAATGCTATGAATATCTAAGTAATCAAATTTAACTTAGGCTAATTTACATCACCATTATTAATGCCTGCTCCAACCCGCGTTGTTTAATGTTGGCTCCCGCACCAAACCATGCTGAATCCATTCGGTGATCCGTTGATATTGCACGACGCTCGTGATCTACAAACTCTGTGATACTGCATAGCAAGCCATAAGCCGTATCTTTGGCTGAGGCTAATTCTGCACCACGTCCATGTCCGTTAAACATGGTCATGACCTTAGACATAGCACGTCCATTCGGTTCACTTTTATTGTCGGCTTTGGATGAATAGGTTGGTTGAGATTTTGCAACATGACGATAGTACTGAATGATACTTTCATCCTGTTCGGCAATACTCAGGTTAGTATTATTAAACACAGCATCAAAGTAGGCTGCAGCTTCCTGTTGAGTGACTTTGCGCTGGCTGAGCTGCTTCATTTCATACATATGCTCATCCCATGCAAGAACTGAAATACCTAGTTGCTGTTTAATCTTCTCGGCATCAAACTTGGTACTGTGTGGAACTTTCACTACACCCGTATTGCTGTTTTTCCCACGTAAAGCAATCGCCAAGGTGTTATTACATACCACGCGAATACTAGTGAACTGCGCCGTGGTCGCCAGTGTGCCATCACATGCGGTTGCCAGAAGAATATAGCCATTACTGACATCCTTACTTTTCAATGCTGCCGATTGTCCTGTTCTTGCCAATGCCCAGAACTTACGTCCACCTTTAAGTACACCCGCCGTTTCTAATTCAAAACCCGATTGCTCGGTCAGGTCACGGTAAAACTCCAGAATCTCTTTAGGCTGGACTTCCTGATAACGCTGACTCACCACCGAGAGCGGTGCATGAGTATCTGAACGATAAAGTACTCGCTGTTCTTCAAAAGGCAGAATGAGATTTTGCCCTCTTTCATTCTTTGCCATATAACTGACATTAGAGGATTCAATTCGCCAGTCCATACCCGCTTGTTGTGCCCAGATTTCAATTGGCTGATTTTGAGGGAGTTGATTACCTAAGCCATGCCAAGGGGTTTGACCAACAAATGCCATAGTTTCTATTTGATGTGCCATGATTGATTTCCTTTAAGTGATTTAAATAGTTTGAATGCTATAAACGATGAGAATTAAGCAAAGCCTGATTGCTGTATTTCAAAATGTTCCAGACATTGCTCACACTGGTAATGCAGGGACACCATATTGTCTTGATGCTGGACGTAGAGCAGAAACATTCCACCGATCACCAAGCCAACAAAGCCACCTACCAAAGGATGAACGGGACTGCGTTTGGACAATTGCATACAGGCTGCTGCCAGAGACATCGGCGAGAATGATGAAAGCTTTGCAAATACACCCGAAGTTGGCTCAGTCTGGCGGAGTAATGTGATGTGTAATGAATGACAGTAAGGACACTGGTGCATGTACTTCCTCCTAAAAAAAGGCATAAAAAAAGAGCCTGCGAAGTCGCAGGCTCTTGATGTCTCGGTTAGATTTTCTTATTTAACGAGCACGCTGTTTATTTTTACAGTCAGCAACAGCTTGTGGAATAGAACGTAAACTCGGGTGACAAGGATTACTTCGCCCCGGAATATAAATACCTCCAAACTTTCGAGGTTTTACCCCAATAAATCGGACAAAAGTTCGATGGCTACTATATGGAATCCTTGCCTCACTCATTGCATTATGGACAGTAGCATTACTCAGTGCCAAAACCTGTTCACACTCATTGAACATAGATACTTTAAAGGTTCTTTGGACTCCACTTTTTAGAACACCGCGATACGTACAGTTCACTTGCCCTGAATAGCCTTGTTGTTGAATTAAATAGGCGGGTACTTCATGTGACTGTAAATCCAATGCATAAGTTGAAATGCTTATAGCTGCAAATCCAATACCTAGAAATAGTTTTTTCATTTCAATTTCTCTTTATCGAATAAGTCATTAAATTTCTTTTTGATTTGGTTGATAGCAAGGGATAAATTCTTCATAGATTTCCTTACCTGTTTTCTTATTAATTACAACCTGATACCAACTACATTGATATCGTGCCGAGGTAACAACCGCACGGTATAAGTATCCATCGCTGCCGAGATCCATCCACCCTTCCATAGCAACCACAACATCCGATACATTTGGTCGAGCAAAAACTTCATTGGCAAAGGTCGGCAGATTGGCTTGGATAAAAGCAGACATTTTCTTGACTGTTGCAGGTGCTTGATCAACTCGCTGCAATCCATAGGCAATAGGATCATCTGTCATATCTAAGCCTTCGTGATACTCGGCATCAATTTGTGCAAGAAGTTGAGCATTATTGAGTTTCTTATAACCAGGTGCGCTAAAGTCAGGAAAACCTAGTTCAGGATAGACTTCTCCAGTACCACTACCTTGCAGAATATTTCCATTGAGCTGACTAGAAACATGTTTGACTTTAACCGGCTCATTTTTTGTTTCTGGTTCTGCCACAACTTCAGCTTCACTCAATTCATTTACAGGTTCAGATACTGCGGCTTTCTCAATGACTTGTGTGGGAACTTTCACTTCTGATTTAGGTTTAAGTAACTTGTCATAGCCGACCCATCCTGCAAGTACCACAACAAGTGCAGATAAAACGCCAATAATAAAAGTCTGGGTATGGGTATTGTTAGGTTGTGTTGTCATGATGCTTCCCCCTTTCGGTTTCATGAAATTGCTTCATTCATGAGAGCAATTCGTCAGCTCTCTCATTGAGGTAATATGTATTTAAAATTTCTTTATTTATGATTTTCCCGATTGAGGTCAGCCTGATCAAAAGCAGGGACTTCATCTTTGTCACTAATGCTTGTCACTGCTGTATTATCAGTACTGATTGAATGGCTGCGAGTCGGTTCAAGCATCTGTTCGTTTTGTTCATCCTGAGCACGGTCATAGGCATAAAACAATGCAAATGACAGAATGAAAATCACCACATAAGCTGTGTACCATTTCCAGTGCTGTTTGAGCCGTTGGGTATTGATCTTCATCGGCTACACTCCTAGATAGGCCTTTAATACAGCTCTGGCCTGATTGAGTTGTTGAGCTTGTTGCTCAATAAGCTGCCGTACGGATTCAGGTAAGCTTTGGTATTTATCGGGGTGGAAATCTGCCATCTTTTTGCGGTAAGCAGCTTGCAGGGTTTGTTCACTCAATACGTGAGGTTGAATATCAAGAAGTTGACATGCCTGTCGTTGCTCATCATTCAAATCAGGAGTTCTTTTCTTATTTTGTTCTTCTGCTAAACATTGATAGATAATTTTGACGAGGTCTGGAAAGACTGCCCTAGAGACGTTAGTTACTCGGCATAAATGAGTCATGAACAAATCAGCCTGCTCCTGCTCAACTTGTCCCAGTGCCATGGCATAGACCAGTTGCTCAATCATCTCCCTACGAAAGTTATAGGCAAGACTATCTTTCAGGTCTGCCAGACGATGCAACAAGTCGTCATAATCGAAGCTCATTTGTTCACTCAGTAGTTTCTCGACATACTGATGCACGGTCTGATCATTCAATTTAGTAAAATGATCGGATACAACTTCTTTTGATCTGGCATTCCACTGCCTCGTATTAAAGGTAATAAAATAGGCAAACAGATCAATCACGATCTGCATCTCGGCATCAATTCTTACAACTTTCTGATGAGTGCCTTGTCTACCATGTTGCCCCTGACAACATTCCTTTAGGAAGGCAACTAGGGTTCTCACAACACCTTTATCCAGTTGAGTAAAGTTCAGTTCATTCTGACCATTGATCATAATGGAACTGGTGATCATTCCAATATCAGCCTCTACCCACTGAATATGTTCAAACAGATGGGCTTGTTCATCCTCAAAGCTGGCTTTGTAAAATATCCCTTTTGCCGTGAGGCACATCCCGACTTTGGCACTGCCAAACACCGTGTCATCAATCAACATCAATACATCGTTAGGACTGACGCTATGAGGAAGATAAGTCATAGCACCTTGTAGCTTCTTATTAGGAATGACTGGCGCAAAATAGATATTATCGCTACTTCGTAATAAGGGCACCCACTGACTTTGCTGGATTCGATCCGATATGCTCATCATCATGCCCCTAGAAGAACCAGCGTATAAATATAAAAGGCCAGACTAGAGCACGCCCTAATAGATAAGTACCAGAGTAATGTCCCGGGTATTCCCAAATGCAATACAGCCAGTAACCAATGACAATCGTAAAATAGAAGGTGAAAAATGGATGTTTCATGATCAATATTCCTAAATTGAGTTGCATAACCCCTTCCCGTTGCCCAGACAGGCAACAGGAAATGAGTGATTCAATGATTTGCTTAAGGCTTTAAATATCTGGTGTTAGAGTTTGTCCACGCATTGCTGACCTGACTGATACATCACACGGTCTAGATCATTTGGGAGATAGCTCATACGTTCAATCTGGCGCATGACGGTTTTTCCATAGTGTTCTTCGACCTTGTCATAGACACAGGAACAATAACTACGACTGCCACCCATGTTGTAACAGCCCTGCTTGACTCCCTTTTCAAACTGGGAAGAACAGCCATGTAGAATCAGAACAATGACACCCACCACACCCATCAAAATTTTATTTTTCATCGTTATATCCAGTGACTTGGTCATGGAGCTTAGGCTTTTTTAGGCAATACAAAGCCCTGCCACGGTGTATCTCACATGACATATTTATTAAGTTAAATTTTTAGACGAAAAAAGCTAAAGCTTGAGAAACCAGAGGTTCATCAAACCCTATTAAAAACTAATCAGGGGGTATAAAAAGAATATGCATAGCCAACTCCTTTATCTTGGGAGTTCTGCCAAAGCATTAGAGAATTATGGTGGCAGAACGAAAGAGGGGTTGACGGACTGGTCTCAGAGGCCAGCACACCCAAAGGGTGTCCCCCCTCCCGTTCCACCTTAGAAGGGGGGCACGAGGGGCTAAACACTAAAAGAAAGATCTTTTAATGCTCTGAGATACGGTCCGTCAAAACCGACTGGCAATGTAGGCCAGCATGCAAAGGATAATGCGCAACTTTGAAGGTGTCAATGTTCTATCGACTAAGTCTTAAAGCAATTATTCTTTTTTTTTAATAGATTAAGCAGTGCTGCATTAACTAAAACTATTGTTTTATATGCAAGAAAACTACATAGAATACGACATCTTTTATGAAATATAATTACGTTATTATTGGTCAATATCACTAAATATTGAACGAACACTATTACTATTACTTTCATTCATCATATTTGCTAATGGAACACGCTTAAAGGTACTTTGCTCATCATCATCTGACCGAAATAATTCAACTCGTTCCTTTGCTATAGCTACCTCTTCAGAAAGCTCATCCAAGCGACTTTTAATTCGACGATCATATTCGCTCAAGGATTGAACCTCTTCAAGGAAAGAAGTTATGGGTTCAAACTGATCATCAATATCAGCATCCGGATCCGCATCATCTTCTGTTTCTAAAATTTTGGCTGGTATAGTCTCTTCCAACATAGAAATGATTTTGAGAAACGTTTTAATAAGTTCATAAGGTCTAAAAATAGCCAAAATACTTTCATTAGATAAAAATGATACATCTAGATGAACTCTCGCAGCGTCTTCAAGCTCATCACAAATTTCTTGTCTTATATCTTCATTTAGTAGACCTAAAGAGTGAGCTTTTGCTTTTAATAATATCTCTGCACTTCTTGAAATTCCAGTCCAATAATTCTGACTTCCCTTTCGGTTTAACAAATGCAAATCAAGTTGCAATAAACGTTTTAGGATTTCTAAAGGTATTCTTCGATTCAAGAACTGAAATAATTTTTCATTATTATTTGCTTCATTTGGCGTTTCCAATAAGCGAGCTATTAACTCATCAAAACTTGAAGCAGGAATTAATACAGCATCATTAATTTGCGAAGCACCCTCACACACTACCTCGGCTAATAATGTATCTATTTTAACACCTCGAAGATAAAGATCTACAAGATCAGGCCTTCCGCTAAGTATACTGCTGATTGCATCAGCAAAAGTTGGATGTATAAAAGTCCAATAACGTACTCCTCTTTCCTCTCTTTGCACAATAAAGGAACCATTTAATTGCTCCAAAGCCTGAGCAATAGATGCAACTGATGTAGCATATTTATCGGCTACAAGCTGAATTTCATTTCCCAAAATCAATAATAAACGGGAGCGTGAAAGAAAAACCAATGTCATAGCTGCTTGTTGGGGAATACCAAGTTCTTGAATAGTACCTTTTAGAAAATCTTGAGGGGATTTAATAAAACGGATAAGGTCTTCAGGTAGTTTCCTAATCGCACTTGTATAATGCGGATCCCCCAATCGCCTAGCAATTTCTGGCAGAAGATTAGGTTCTTCAGCTACCACTGAGAGATGTGGTTTAATCAAGGACTTCCAACTCTCTTTCTGTTGACCACCCTTAATATGATTATAGAGAATTTGTTGTCGCTCTTCTGGAGATAATTGCCCAACTCTCACAACTGCTTTTTCATTAACAAACAATTGATGATTTCTAGTACCAAGACGTAATTTTGCCTCATTCCAAATATGTGTTCTAGATGTAAGAATAAAGTGACATCCCTGATCAATTGCCGTCTTCATCTTTGGCATAAATTCAATCCAAGCATCAACATAATCTTCTCTTAATTGATTAGGTCCAAAAGCATCATCCACCCAAAAAAGGCGATTCTGTTCATTAGGATTCCAATGCCGTCCTAACTCTAGAGGTCCATCACATTTAATACAGTCTAAATTATCAGTATCAACAGCCATGGTTGCGAGAATTGCAGCAAGCATAGATTTTCCTATGGCTGGAGCGCCTAATAATAGAACTAGCTTGTGATCACCTAAAATTCGAACAGCTGAACGATGAGCTGCAGTCGGGACATAAACTTGTAAAGATGGTAACAAATGACCTAATAGTGCATGTGTTTGGGTAATTACTCTTTCATCAAGAATACTTGAAAGATCACCTAATCCATAAACTCTAGGAACCAATGCACGTAATCGGGCACTGCCCCGAATTTCAGTTGTTAACCACTCACGACCAAGGACTAAAGGTTGTTCAACACCTTTAGATTTTAGTATTGTTCTAATTTTTGCTGCGACAGGCGCATCAACGCCCATACTAGTAATAAAATAGTACGTACTAGCTCTCCCATCACGCACCAAGGTCTCAACTATTTGCAGTTCAGAAGTGATATCTCCTAGTTTTAATCGCTGATCAGGTTTACTACTAAATTTACATTGAACAGTTGCTTCACAATAGTTCTGATCAGCTGGCAACAAAAAAACAGCATCTTGCCCCCCATCCTGAGCCTCTCGATAAATCGATACAGTACGCCCAATCGACTCAGCACAGATCTGGGCGCATAGGTCTTGAAATGCCTTCCAACCTAAAGTATGCAATGCAAAATCCGGCTGATAGCTAGACTGATATATTGGTTGATTACGCATAAAAGACCTGCCTAATTATTTTCACTTTGAGTTAAAGTATTTTCCTTTGCTAGACTCTGCATATTTAGCGAACAAGTCTTCAATCCTGCTTTAGTAAACCTATACCTCATATAAGATGAAATATCTTCCTCATGTGATGATAAAATAAGTTGGCAATGTCTTAATTCACAACGAAGTAAATCTGTTAATGAAGCTATATTCACCTCATCCAATGATTGAGATGGATCATCTACTAAAATAAGAGGAATACGGGCATAAACTTTATTGAGCGATAAGAAAAAAGCTAAACTTAGAGCTGATACCTGTCCTGAACTCATTGACAAAATAGCATCGTGCTCAGATTTTTCAGCAGTAAGAAATCTTAATTGCTTACCATCTCCACTTTCAATAAATAAACCTAGACCTCGTTGATAGTTTTGAATGAGCCGACCACTATAAATGTGGAATATCAGTTCTATTTCTGAAATGGTATGATCTGCATAGATTCGTTCAACAGTTTCAAGGGTATTACGAAGTATCCTAATCTTTTCACAAGCTCTCTTTGCTGCCTCTTTTTCCTTCTGAATTTTGCGTAATAAATCCAGAGACTGTTGAAGATTTTTATTCTTTGCTTCATTACCTTTAATCCTAATATATGCAGTTTTTTCAATTAGATCTTGTTGCTTAAAGTTGTAAAAATCTTCAATAGTTTTAAAAGTAGTATTGATAATCTGTCGCCAATCATTCGGCAATGCTTCAGTCTCAACTATTTTTTCTTCTCGAATCAAAGTAATAAGGTCAATTAACCGTACATTCACAATTTCAGGATTTTCTGAATACTGGTAATTAAACATTTTACCTTTGGTCTCAAGCCGTTCCGCCAACTTATTAATCCCGACCAAACGAACTCTTTCATTTTCTAAAGCAAGGTGTAAAATTCCATTGTAATTACTCATCAAAGACTCTTCTAGCAACTGTAAATGACTACTAATTAGAGCTAACTCTACATCCATTGAAGCAATCAGACCTACCAGAGTTTTTCCATCAACATCCAATGTATTTGCTATCTTTAATGATCTTTCTTCAATTGCCTCAAGCATAGTTTGATGTAGATGCCAATCAACTCCACAAAGAGGGCACTTTGACTCATTAGGATATAATTTATTATGCTCTTCTAGTAAGTTAGCCTTTAAGCGGATGAGATTTGCCAACACAGTGGCGTTCAAATTATTTTTTTGCTGTAGCTCATTACGTAATACAATTTGCTCCTCAAACCACCTTAGGCGCGCAGTATTCCAACCAGGAAGGGAGCTAGCTTCTTCTAAACTGATAATGATCGAACCACGTTGAATAATAGCCTTATCATGTGTAATCTGAATCAACTCTTTCCGAGTCTTATCTAAAATATCCAGTTTAGTAATATCTCGTCCGAACTTAGCTAAACTCCGTAATAAATCTGAATGCTGCTCTATATATGTTTCAATACGCTCATTATGATATCTAATTTTTACAGCATTCTTGAGAAGCATTAGCTCTTTAAGTTTCTGTACGGACTCTAGATATTGTTCAAAAATCTCTGATGTGTAAATTGGAAAAATATTTTCTTTATCCCAATTTGGCAGTAATTCTGTAGTTGATAACTTTTTATATTCCACACTACCTAAATCAGCTTGAACCATAGATCTAAGAGATTCACATTCTGATATTAACTTTGCTTCTCTAGCCTTACGATCTGGGTCAGTTAAATAGCTCCCAAACTTACGCTCAATGACTTTACAGTTATCAATTTCTGTCGTGATATCAGTGATATTAAATAAATTACCTAAAGCATCTTTTCTTTCATCCACCCTTGTATGCAAGAGTTGATTTTGTCCTTGCTCTAGATAGTTTAAAAAACAAAAATTTTCTCTAAAATTTTTACCGAAAAGCTCTTCAATGTATTCTTCAGTGCGTAAATTCTCTTTAGAGAAATTAGTTGAAGAAAAATCTGGCAATTCAAATAGACTAAATTGAACAAACTTATCCGCTCGATTAAGTGCTTTTTTCTTCAAGGTTTGAGCTGATGCATACCTTGCTAAAGTGACTGTGCGATCAGAATTAAAGAACTCAATTTTGATTATTAAATCTTTCTGACCTGACCTAATGTTCCAAAAAAGATTATCTTCATAATTCTTTTTATGCCTAGTCATAACTTTCGAGAATAAATTACCAATCCTTTTTATTTGTCCTGTAAGTAATAGTTCAATAGCATCAAATGTACTCGTCTTACCAAAACCATTCGGACCATCTAAGATTACTAACGAGGAGTTGTCGAGGTCTAAAGCAATACTCTTGAATGCTTTAAAACTTGAGATTTCAATCTTTGATATTTTCCAGTTCATCGCAAATCATTTCCTTGATTAAATCATCAACATTACTATCTCTAAGCTTTTGTATATTCTCGTACATTTTTAACAGTCCTACTTCACTCACAGCCTCCTCAGCTTGCAAACGAAGTGGTATTAACTCTCTCTTATTAAATGGTAATTCAAGGAAAGGGAGTTTGATGAATAACTTAGCTGCTACACTATAATGAGTAGCAGTTAATGGCTTATCTTTGTATGCATTGAATAATTCTTTATCAGCTATAATCGCTCTTAAAGTTTCATAAGACTGCCCTGATAAAGCAATCTCTTCAGCATCACTATAATAGAGAACATATTTTTTGTAATAATGCGGATCCTCCTCTAAGGCAAATATTTTTTCCTCATAGTTCTTAAATTCAGATAATTGTGGAAAGTGATGAACACAAATTAAATCGCTGTTTTTTTTAAAAGAAGGATCACTTGTAAAGCTTTTCGGAGCCAATTGGTTAATTAGTGCATGCAACTCTTTTGGAGTACAAAGCGTATCAAGTTTATGAAGTATTACGAATCGGATTGCACTACCAACTTCTCTTTTATAAAAATGAGTCTGTTCCGTTTCTAATTCTTTTATAAATTGATGAGCAATTAAAGCTTCATCGACAAGTTTAATAATCATTTAATCGAGCCTCTGCATCTTCTTTAGTAAGGATGCTAATGCATAGCATTTTCGTAATATGGCTATCTGCTTCTTCTTGTTTCTCAGTATTATCAAAATCTGTACTTGCAGTGTATCTAGTTTGGACCAAAAAAGACTCTTTAGCTCTACATGCGATAAGATTGTTATACTCATAAAGTAGTTCAAGTAAATCTTCATTACTACGCATTTCACTTTGAATATCTTGAGAACAGTCAAGATTTTCTTCAACTTCTGGAAGATCAATTGCTGTAGGAATATAAAATTTACTTTTAGTACATAAATAATGCGGTACTTTATCTAATACTGGCTCTATAACTATCGCCTGAATTAACCCCATATACTTTCTAATATCATTTTTTTGAAGGCTATTAAAACGTTCTGAAGGTTTCATTAGTTGACATAGCTGTTTTAACTCATGGGCAGGAGTTATATGAATATATTCATATAGCTTTCGTGCTCGAGCGTATTTTAAATTAGACATGCCAGGAAGAGACTGGTCTAATCTATCTTCGAGATGCTCTTTAAGTCTAAACTTGAGATCAATTGCATAATAATCAGTATCGTTATAAGGATTATTATTAATAAGATCATCTAAAATACTTTGGCCTTTGATCCTATTCAAATATGCAGCTTTACGTTCAGAATCACCATCTACCTGTATTTTTTTATGAATTTCGATAGCTTTAGAGCTAATTTTTTCAGACAGTAAACAATAATTCGTATTTAATAGCTTTTCACTTAATTCAATTTTTTTATCTGCACAGATATTAGCAATTACTAACTTAGTTAATCCCTCGATATCAGCCAAACTACAATACTTTTCACTCTCATATGAATAAAATTTTACTATTTCACCATTACTATCCATATAGTCACTTGTATCTGAAATAGGTATAGATATATGAAAATATCGAATGCACCCTTTAATTCGATCCAACTCTATTTTTGCTGACTTTTCCAATGCCTCTTTATAACTTGAACGATATTTACCTATCTTTGCTTTAACTTGATGAGCACTAGAAAGTAATCCACTCTTATAAACTGCAAAGTCATCAGTACTATCAAGTTGTAATTCAAAATCTACATCTCCGTCCTGTATCAATTTAAGACAATGATATAAAGCAATTTTCCCTTGATATACAAAACCACTCCAAGAAGAAATTGCACTATCTGGATATTGCTCTTCTTCACTCATAGTATCCCCTTCCTTTTATTAAAAAATTTCCCAAAAATACATTTAGAATTATAAATTTCTAACCAATAATTACTGGGGGGTAATAAAATATAAAAATTGATTAGATATACTTTTATAAATTCAAATAATAACGAATTATGATTTACTTTAAAGTAAGTATTATAAAGTATAGGATCATAATAAATATATTGATTAAATCTATGCCTTATACCAAAATTTAGTTGATTCTATCAAAGTAGTATTTTACATTTTCTTCAAGGCGATAACTCACTTTTTAGTTTAGATACATTATATTAAATTTTTTTAGATGAGAAGAAAAACCGTAAAATATTTCTTTTACCCTCGTAGGAAGCATTGACCACCCTCCTACTGCACTCGTATTGAATTATAAAAATTTCTCATAGTCTCTATGATTAACTATTAAACAGACTTGTATGATCCATTTATTCTAACATTCCGTGTCTGTAAACTAATCTAATGCAGAATTTTATTTTCAGGCTAATAAATGAAAAAATCTATCTATAGAAGTTTGGGTGTATCAATTATTTATACTGTGGCAGGCAGTATCGTCTGGGCGATCTTGACTAACTACATCTATCCAGCAATTACTGCTCAAGCTATCAAATTTTCCAGCTCTTTTAATAATAAAGTTTTTATTAATGTTTCTTATCATGACTTAGTTGCTCTGCAGCAATCTACTTACATGACATTAGCTGTTGGCTTCGTCAGTGCATATATAATACTGTTTTCTGCATTTTACTACGCTATGCTCCACTACAGAGAAGAGTATGAAAATTCCAAAAATAAACTATATGATTTCAAAGAAAAAGTTTTTGGTACAGCAGCGAAAGAAGATGACATAACTGAAGAGGATCTTAAACAAAGAATCGAAAACTCAATTAAAGATGCCGAAGAAAATGATAAATTTTATAGAAAGGCGTTTCTGGCTGCTAAATACATTTTACCTCTCTCAATGATTTTCTTTGTATTGTCTTCTGCATACTCAACATTATCAACCAAGTATGTGTATGAATCTATTTCTTATTTTGACTATCTCTCAAAAGTAAATGCAGATAATCTAGATGATCGCATCTGAGCGAGAATATATGACAAGGTTCACACAAATACGCAATAGCCAAGACTACAAGAATATCGTTATAGAGCTTGAGAACCGAGCTTTTTCTTGTGGTCGATCTATTCTTCCTAATCCAACAGTAAGAAAAAATGTAGATATGCGTAAAGATCACCCTGGTATTAAATCAGTATATGCAGGTGAGCGTTAAGAAGTGACTATACAAGCCCTCTGAACTCTCCTCCAAGGAACTTTTTTATGCCATTCGAACAAGATTGGTTAGGGCTATTAAGCAGCCCCTCTCCTAAACTAAATAACCTAATAAGGTTGACGTGATCCCTTTCCATGGAAACGTCTGAAACCATGCGGCCAGATTCTGACATTCATTGAGTCTGCATCTACATTTAAAAAATCTTGATGTAAGAGTCGATCAAAATCACTCACATCATTAAATGCTGCAAACATCTCAGTAAACGGATGGCTATGCTCTGTAATCGCTTCGTTCAAGTTCACCACCATCCCTCGGTACTTCGTTACAAAGTTCCATAATCGGGCGATTTGCATCAATAGCGCAGAATTCTCCTGATAAATATAGCCATTTAGAGTTAATGAGAATAGCATCCCGTACTCCCCACTTTCAGCAAGCTGAACAACGCGCTGATACTGGAAGAGATAATCAAATGGGAAATAGCCATATTGACCCAACAATAGTTCAAACTGGCGCATATCTTTGGCCACATTAAAAATAGAGGTTACAGAGGTATAACCCGGCAAGTACCCTAGAAACAGATTAATCTTGTTTAACGCATGATGATGCTTGGTCGCTTGTTGGTATGCCTTTTGGTAATGCTCAACTCTCTTGGTATACTTAACATTTTTATCTTCAATCATTTCCAGAAAGGATGGTGCAGAAAATATTTTTCGTAATTTAACTAAAATCAGATCGATTAACTGTTCAGCTTCTTGCTGATTCAGAGTGAGATTTAAACCAACCAGATTTAGCTCTCTTTGACTCGCGTGGAAGCACATTCTGAAATAATTTAACCATAGTCCACATTCTATTGTAGGCATCAGGCAAATCTGCGACCAGTCTGAGAAGTACTCTAATAAATGGGAACGCCAGAACGGGGCATCATACTCACCACCGCGTTTAAAGCAAACACTCAAATAGAGTTTATGAATATCCTGTTCCAAACGCGGAGCAACCTGATGTTCATAGTGAGTTAAAGTAATTGGGTGCATGTTTTGACTTCCTGTATTTAAGTTCATAGGAAGTACTGATCAATATTTTTTTATTGTGCTTATCTTTAAATCACTGCAGAAATAATCTTCTGGCCCTTTAACGTTGGGCCAGTTTAGACTCAATCCATTCATTAATTTCAAAGGCGGACCAACCGACTCGTTTTGTAGTGAGTCGAACCTGTTTTGGGAAAGTAGAATCATAATATTCTGATTTAGGGTCTAATAAACTGTAGATCGTGGCACGGCTTAAGCCTGTAAATTCGATGACCTGATGGATGTTGATGATTTTGTTCATCACAAAGATGGTTTGAGTAAAAGACGCATTCATGGGGTTTCCTTTTAAATGATGCGTGCGTTTGTGCACATACCATAGCCGCCCCAATAAAAAATAAATAGGAAACATAGAAACAAACCCAGAAAATTAAACAAGCAAATATAGAAGAGAGCTCAATGGCTCTCTTCTCTACGAATATATCAGTACTTCAAAACGGTAATTTGATATCGTCATCTGCCTCTCGGGATTGACGGAGCATGTACAAACTCGGTGTGAACTGACCATGACTAAATGTTTTCATCCCAAACACTTTTACTCGTAAACGTTGTTCATATTTGGTTGGATCAGCGAGATACAAACCGAGTCGAATCGCATTGTTCACTTTCGCTATATCTTTTCGTTTCACCATTCCCAATCCATCTAAGCCCTTTTCTTTATAAGACTTTCTCTCCTTCGCAGTATGCTTGTTGAACCCCTTCCCAAAAACACCCGTAATTTTCTCCCATAAATCACCGACTAAGTCCGCATGCCACCAATCACCTTCTCTTATTGAGCCGTTATAAATCAGGAGTAAATGGATATGGTAGGCTCCCGTTTCACCGCCCTGCTCTAAAGCCCATGCATAGCCAACCAAATCTTTAAAGCAGGTATCCTTATCTGAAATCCGTTTCCGTAAAGTTTTTAAATGACATTCAACATCTGCAATAGAAAGCTCATCCAAAGACTCTGTATAGTATTTAAGTTCTTCCCGAACCCATAAAGTTTGACGATGCTTTTGGATGATGTTTCTCAGGTATTGTTCTAGTTTGAAACGATTTTCATATTCCTGTTTGTAGAAACGATTCTGATCACGACGCCATGCTACTTGTGGTACATACAAAGCTCTACAAATTTGGATATATTCATCCGTATATGGAATTTCAGTGTGTGGCCAGCCATATTGCTGGTACAGGCGATCTACAACCTCAATGACTCGAATAAATTGATTGACTGGAAACATCAGTTGAAGATTACGTGTGAGGATCTGTTTAAATGCAGGGATCAAATCACATCCTTGCCGTGTATATGCCCGAAGTTTTTGTATAGTACTTCGTTTCGTTTGATCACCTTTCTCTAATACCTGACTCACCTCTATGATCAGGCGTTCTATAGCCATGAGTATCTCTGTTTCATTCAACATGCTGGTCTACCTATTCAGTTAAGCTTCATAGGTAAGTCAGCTCAATTATTTTTTATATTTGACTGTAATCAACGTACTATCAAGTAGCCTGGGCACTACTTGATAGAAGATCCAACTGATTCTCTCTAGGTAATGAACCTATCATATGAATCATAGGCTTGGTGAATCTAGATATGGAAGTGTCTGTAGCAATAGAGATAGCAATTGCCGTAGTAAAAGAGATATAAGTTTGTAGTAGTAATAGATATATATTAATAATATCTTTTACCCACTAAACCAGCTAAAAAATCTCATCGTATTTACGAGAAGCCTATCGATAAAAAACCCTTCTATACCGTGAATTTTTATCGATAAGCCTCAAGCGGAAGTTAAGCCTGTTTTTTTGTCTTTTTTCTGGTTCTTTTTTTGTAGCCAGTTCGCCCGCGAATCAAGCTTTGTTTCTGAAGTATGGCTGTATGCATCCAGTATAAATTACGATGAACCAAGGCAAATAAATGACTTGATGCATAACGTTGAGAATGATGCGTTTTAAGCTTTTGAAAAGGTCCTGCTCCAAAAGACTCAGCGAAATCAATAATTCCGTCCTGAAAGGAAATTTGCTCAACCTTGATCTCATCAATTTTCATAACATCCTTCTTTTTATCCAGACGCAATTCTACCTGATGCATGAGCTCGTCAAACCAGCTTTCTGGCCCCGTTGATTCTATATAATTTTCATCCAGATAAAATGTAATGGTTGCGATGTATTTAATCTTTTGCTCATCTACCTGCTGAAAACTCCAATATCCAATATACCCCATGAGTTCTTGATGAGTTTGGTTAAAATAATCAATGATGTTTTTCAAAAGAGTATCTATTGGTTTTAAAGATTGAGACGTTAAAACGGTAATTGTAAATTGTACATCTCGGTGAAGGTTTGGCTTTTTTTCAATTTTTTTAACATAGCTCTCAACCGCTAGAAATGACCTTTTTTTGACTCGCTCCTGTACCTTTAACCAGTCTTGTAATGATTCTGTATCAAGCTGCTGGCTAGTCAGCAGTGTACTTAATTTGGTAAAGGCAGCATTGGGCATCAAATCTCTATCTACCAACCCTTTTATTTGTTCCAGAAACCTTCTAAGAGGTAAAGTCATGAGTTCCCGGATCTTCTGATGCAATTCATTTTTATATAAGTTAAAAGCATAGACATTGAAATGTTGCTTTGAGGCCATTAAAAAAGCGGCAATGAAACATAGAACTCGTGGGCCAACAAACTCAGAATACCCAAGTAAAATTTCGATATTTTTTTGTTCCTGTGCGTAGTCCCGAATTAATCTACCCCAATCATTTTCGATGATTTCCCGTCCCTCAATCCTCACTGGATCTCTTTTCCAGACAGGCGCTAAAGTCACCGAAATTTCCATTCGCACCATTGCCTGCGCAAAATCTCGAACATTCTGGCTGTATGGCTGGTCAATATATGGAATGTATTCATAACACAATCCAATATCCTTAATATCTTTTTGCAAAGGCTTTAGAACATTTTTTAAATCTAATATTTGTAGTAGAGACGAGCCTTTCTGATGATGCTCCAACTTTCTTTGTTTTCTCGGAGTAACAGCTTTTTTAGGAATTTCTATAGACTTTTTGACAAAGTCATATGGCTCATTTTCAACCCAGAAGACTTGCCCAGAAAATATTTGTAAGAGATAAGGTATGTTGGCAATATAAGCAAGTGATGTTCTCACAAATTGTGCATAACTTTGTGTCTTTTTAGAAATAACACCTGCTTGTAAGGTCCCGGTACGATACAGCTTAAGATTGAGAAGTTCTACCGAATTATCTAAAGATTCAAGTCCCCCAGTACATATTTCGTCCCAAACAATAGCCAAGTTTTTATGTAATTCATCAATCGACAAACTTTTTAAATTTTCAAAAATGAATACACAAAAGTAAAAAAATTGCCCATCAATACCGTATTCAAGTTTATAAAACATTCCTAAATAATGTTCACTATCTTGTATTTCTTTTCTGAATTTTTCAAAGGACCGATTTAAGAATGGGAAGGAACTTATCTCAGGGTGCATGGATACAGATAAATTCACACAGAGTACTTTAACACTGTTTTTTGTCCCCAGCATTTGGTCAAAGACGGTTCGTAATCTCTCTATACGTTGATCACGTGCTTGCCAATGCTCAAAATGAAAATACTGTAAAATACCCAGACTATGCTGTACAAGATACGTTTCCCTTCTCTCAAGCAGACCCTGAGCGACGTCTTCGCTATATACGGAAAAAAAGTCAGAATTTTTAACAATGATTTTGCTGAGCTGAAAAAGTGCCTGGGTAAAATCTGGACACAGTAATATCTGACCATAGCCACCAAGTTGACCAATTAATCTTAGAATAGGCCACTCAGCTCCATTCTGATTTCCAGCAAAACCTCCTCCATCTAATTCAAATATTCCCACCCCAACTTCATATATGTCTTTTAATAAGCTGATCAACTCCTGTTCTTCTTCATATTCTAATTTTCCGCTATAGACTAGTCTTAAGGTTAATTTTTCAAACCTGTCCATAATTCTGAAATAAGCAACCAGAGTGGTAAACTCATCCTGCCCATATCCGGATTCCATTTTAGAAGGTCTAACTTGCGTCCTGTAAAAACTTAACAATGTTCTGAACTCTTGAAGACGTTGCGCTTCCTCTATTTCCGATACTTTCA
This sequence comes from Acinetobacter lactucae, assembly GCF_001605885.1. Classification (GTDB taxonomy): domain Bacteria; phylum Pseudomonadota; class Gammaproteobacteria; order Pseudomonadales; family Moraxellaceae; genus Acinetobacter; species Acinetobacter lactucae. Next base: position 121,620 of record NZ_LRPE01000011.1, read on the forward strand.
TTATAAGATTCCCCCCTCAAAAGCCCTGTTATATAAGGCCCCCAAAATACACAAATAAAAAATAGCATACTTTTTCAAGACCTATAATTATAAAAATTGCCTTTCAAAACACATTTTCTATATTTTTAGCTAAAAGTTGGATCGCTTTATGAGTATAATCACTCATCGTAGGTGCTAATTTTAAACAGATTTAAACATGGAAAAATTAACTGTACTTCAGCTAAGCAAACGAACTGGGCTCTCCAGAACACAGATTTATTATTTAGAAAAAAATAATAAAATTAATATAATCAATGGAAAAATAGATTTAAATGATGCCATGCCAGCTATTATTGAGTTACTCGATAAAAAAACAAATAAAGATAATGAAGTTAATTTTAAACAGATTTTAAACTTACTTATTTCACAAAATATCTCTCTCCAAGAGCAGTTAGAGAGAGCAAAAGAGCATGAAAAAAATTTGAATGATGAACTTACCTATTATCGTAATGTTTTAAATGAAAAACTAAGTTCAATCGAGAGAATTGTCTTAAAAGCAGACTCAATTAGCGAGCAGCCTATAGCAGGTATTCCATCTCATTTAGAGAGCGGTCAGATAAATGAAATGGCGCTTAAATCAGCAGAAGATAGAAACGAGTCAACTTTAAATATTGCTAAAGAAATTGCCAAACGTTTTATTATCAACCAAACAAATGAGTAAAAATCATATAAGTTACTCAAGATAATTAAGTCCTGTTACAGCCTTCCATATCTACCAGTCAAAGCTAAGAGGATGTAAATAATGACTAGTTGACCTATGCTTACCTCTTATTAATATCCATTTTTTCAGTTATTGTTTTTTGTACAACTGGTTTACCAGTTCGAGCACTCATTTAGAAATCACCATCAAGATACTTTTATGATGTTCCAAAAATCCTAATGTACGCAATCTAGAAAGCATGTGTTTTAACAACGAGTGGTCTTCTAATGCAGCAACTATATCAATATACAGATCAAAATGACCTCAATAAAAAAAACATCATGACTATGAACACTAAGAATAAGATCAAAAAATAAGTGTGCAGTACAATTACATATGAATTTATTATCTATGAAACAATTTAAACTCAATTTATCGATTATCTAAAGCCATCTAAATTATTCTTATTTTGACTATTCCAATCCAAGTTTTAATGTGGGGTAAGATGAGGGGTAAAACAATTGATAAAAAATAAGCCCTTGTAAAAACAAGGGCTTATTCAGAAATTTGGCGGAAGCGGTGAGATTCGAACTCACGGAGGACTCACACCCTCGTCGGTTTTCAAGACCGGTGCATTAAACCGCTCTGCCACGCTTCCATGTGCGTAAGAATACAAAGCTTATTCATTTTATTCAAGAAAAAAATCACCGCTTTGTGTTCAAGTGCATATTGTTTCATCAATTTTACAGTTGGGCAGCCAATTCTGCTCCTTCTTTGATCGCACGCTTAGCATCTAGCTCTGCTGCGAGCTTTGCACCACCAATAATATGATAGTTCGCGATCGTCGACTCACCTTCTTTTGGCATCAAGTCTTTTACCGACGCTTGGCCTGCACACACCACTACCGTGTCTACACGTAAAAGCTGATCTTGACCATTGTGCTCAATCCAAAGCCCTTCGTCGGTAACTGCTTTATATTGCACACCACGCAACATACGGACACCATGTTTTTTAAGCTGTGCACGATGGACCCAACCCGAAGTTTTGCCAAGGCCAATACCGAGTGGTGTTGTTTTACGTTGCAATAAATAAATTTCACGGATTGCTGGTTCAACGACTGGCGGCTGCATTCCACCTTCAGAAATGTAGTTTGGGTCTGGGTCCACACCCCATTCACGTTGCCACTCGGCTAAAGGTTGAGGCTGTGGTTGATGTGGCGGTTTAAGTAAAAACTCAGACACATCAAAACCAATACCACCCGCACCAATCACTGCAACTTTTTGTCCAACTTCTGCCCCTTTTAAAACTTGAGCATAAGAAAGGACTTGTGGTGCATTACTTCCTTCAATTTTTAATGCACGAGGAATTACACCCGTTGCAACAATCACCTCATCAAAACCTTCACGTTCAAGCTGCTCACGGTTCACGCGAGTATTTAAACGTACATCTACCCCTGTTTTTTCGAGTTGGACTTTAAAGTAGCGAATTGTTTCGTGGAATTCTTCTTTACCCGGGACGACCTTGGCAAAGTTAAATTGACCACCTACTTCCGCCGTTGCTTCAAATAAAGTAACCGCATGACCTCGGCTTGCCGCAACGGTTGCTGCGGACATTCCCGCTACACCACCACCTACAACTGCAATTCGTTTAGGCTGTTTGGTTTTTAAATAGACCAGTTCCGTTTCATGGCCTGCACGTGGGTTAACCAAACAGGACACACGCTTATTTTTAAAAGCATGGTCTAAACAAGCTTGGTTACACGCAATACAGGTATTAATTTCATCAACGCGGTTAGTCGCAGTTTTATTTACCCAAAATGCATCGGCCAATAAAGGACGCGCCATTTGAACCATATCTGCTTTGCCAGTTGCCAAAATTTCTTCGGCAGTTTCAGGCATGTTAATTCGGTTTGACGCAATAATCGGTATAGAAATATGCTGTTTTACATGAGCCGTGTAATCGACAAAAGCTGCACGAGGCACAGAGGTTACAATGGTCGGAACACGAGCTTCATGCCAACCAATGCCGGTATTTAATAAAGTGACACCCGCTTTTTCTAAAGCTTTTGCAACAGTCACCACTTCTTGCATAGTGTTGCCGTCATGAACTAAATCGAGCAACGACAAACGGAAACAGATAATAAATTTTTCGCCGACTTTGGCACGAATCGCCTTTACGACTTCGACCGGAAAGCGCATACGGTTTTCAATATTACCGCCCCAACGGTCAGTACGCTGGTTCACATGGCTACTTAAAAACTGGTTAATGAGATAACCTTCCGAGCCCATAATTTCAACGCCGTCATAGCCCGCTTTTTTGGCAATATCAGCACAATGTGCATAGTCATCAATCGTACTTAATATATTTTTATCAGATAGTTCACGCGGTTTAAATGGTGAAATTGGCGATTTGATCGGACTAGAAGACACTGCAAAAGGTTGATAACCATAACGGCCAGCATGCAAAATTTGCATTAAAATTTTTGAACCATGCTTATGCACAGCATGTGTAACCAGACGGTGCTGTGGAATATCGGTTAAACCATTCATGGTTCCACCCATGGGTAGTAGCCAACCTTGACGGTTTGGAGAAATCCCCCCAGTCACAATCAGGCCAACCCCACCTTTTGCACGCTCTTCAAAATAAGCTGCCAGTTTTGGGTAATTGTAAAAACGGTCTTCAAGTCCCGTATGCATGGATCCCATCACCACACGGTTTTTAATGGTGGTAAAGCCTAAATGTAATGGTTTTAATAAATTGGCGTAACTTGTCATGCTGCGTCCCAATAGTTTTTGCAACTTGTTGCATAGTACTTTAATACTTTTTTAATAATTTTGGATGACCATGCAAAGAAATTTATCGGAGCTTATGGTCAATCCATTAATTTAAGAACGATACTTCATTTAACTCTTCTTATTCTATAAATAGCCTTATATTTTTTATCAAATTAAAACTTCAAATCAGATCACGTGAATTAATGCTTTTTTTGCGAAAAAAAGCACCATGAATAGTGCTACAATAGCCGCCATTCAGAATTCTCAAGACCGCCTATATGGGGTCTTTTTCATAAATGTTAGGATTAGCAATGACTGATAATGCAACTATCTTGCAGCATGTACCAGTAGGCAAAAAAGTTGGGATTGCCTTCTCCGGAGGCCTAGACACTTCAGCTGCCTTATTGTGGATGAAACAAAAAGGCGCAGAACCTTATGCATATACTGCAAACTTAGGTCAGCCTGATGAAGATGACTATGACGCAATTCCAAAGAAAGCAGAACAATACGGCGCTGTAAAAGCTCGCTTAATTGACTGCCGCTTACAACTTGCGCTTGAAGGTATTGCTGCAATTCAGTGTGGTGCATTCCATATCAGTACAGGTGGCGTTCCATATTTCAATACGACTCCACTTGGTCGTGCAGTAACAGGTACTATGTTAGTTACTGCAATGAAAGAAGATGACGTAAACATCTGGGGTGACGGTTCAACTTATAAAGGTAACGATATTGAACGTTTCTATCGTTATGGTTTGTTGACCAACCCAAATCTTAAAATTTACAAGCCTTGGTTAGATCAAAACTTCATCGACGAACTCGGTGGCCGTGCTGAAATGTCACAGTTCCTGATCGACAACGGCTTTGACTATAAAATGTCAAAAGAAAAAGCGTACTCAACTGACTCAAACATGTTAGGCGCAACTCACGAAGCAAAAGATCTTGAATACCTAAACGCTGGTATCAAAATCGTTGACCCAATTATGGGCGTTGCTTTCTGGAAAGAAGAAGTTGAAATTACGCCAGAAGAAGTGACTGTACGTTTTGAAGAAGGTGTACCTGTTGCATTAAACGGTCAAACTTTTGACAATCCGGTTGAGCTTATTCTTGAAGCAAACCGTATTGGTGGTCGTCATGGTTTAGGTATGTCTGACCAAATCGAAAACCGTATTATCGAAGCGAAATCTCGCGGTATTTATGAAGCACCGGGTATGGCCCTTCTTCATATTGCTTACGAGCGTTTAGTTACTGGTATTCATAACGAAGATACGATCGAACAATACCGTATTAACGGTTTACGTTTAGGTCGTTTACTTTACCAAGGCCGCTGGTTCGACTCTCAAGCGCTTATGTTGCGTGAAACTGCACAGCGTTGGGTGGCTAAAGCAATTACTGGTGAAGTGACGCTTGAACTTCGTCGTGGTAATGACTACACCATTATGAACACTGAATCTCCAAACTTAACGTATGAAGCTGAACGTTTAACAATGGAAAAAGGTGATTCAATGTTTACGCCAATGGACCGTATTGGTCAGTTGACTATGCGTAACCTCGACATTACCGATACACGTGCGAAACTTGGTATCTATACTGATGCTGGTTTGCTTTCAATCGGTCAAGGTTCTGCTGTACCACAACTCGATAGCAAGAAAAAATAATTTTCTTACTTAATAAAAAAGCCACCGACAAAGGTGGCTTTTTTATTTCAAGCCTTAAAGTTTAAACAAGTTCTACTACTTCCAAAGGTTGATAATAAATTTGGTTACGACCAAGCTGCTTAGCCCGATACAAAGCTTGATCCGCAGCGTGAATTAATTTTTCCTGATTTACTTTAAAACCTTCTGTATAAACAGTAAAACCTAAACTAATCGTGACATGCTTAGAAACTAAAGATGCGGCATGAGGAATTGCTTGGCGCTCAATTGCTTTATAAATATTTGCAGCTACTGCATAGGCACCTTGAGCAGGTGTTTTCGGCAACAGCACCACAAATTCCTCTCCGCCATAACGGGCAACAAAGTCAACATGGCGAATCGAATTTTTAATTGCAGAGGCAATAGATGAAATCACCTTATCCCCCATTTGGTGCCCATAAAAATCGTTATAATTTTTAAAAAAATCGATATCTATAAATAAAACAGCCAAGGGACGCTTTTCTTGCTTTGCACGATAGTAAAAAAAGTCGAACATCTCGTCAAAAGTACGTCGATTGGAGATATTGGTCAGTGCATCCTGCTGGCTTAAATGAAGTAACTCAGAAGCCTCAATACGTAAAATCTGTTCATTAAGTTCAGCAAGTTGATTATTTAAAAAAAGGCTTCTTTCTCTAGACGTGAGCATCGTACTAATTGAAAAACCTAAAATACAACTACCAAACAGCGCTCTTCCCAAAGCAATATAATCACAATTCGTTTGCAATAAAATCAATAGAGAAAAAACAAAAATAGCTGCTGTCAAACCTACATAAAGCATATGCAGAGGCTTTATTCCGCTTAAAATAAAACCAAGCATATATAAAAAAGAAAGTAGCAACATAGACTGATTTTTAAGGGCGACATTTCCCACGCTAAGAAGCAATATTGCATTAATAATAATGGTCAAAAATACAATGCCACAGGCTGCGATATAAAAATATTCAGTAAGACTTTTAAACTTTGCAAAGATCCAAAATAGTAGCAATGCACAAGCAATATTAATTGCACTCAGTAAGCAGTACACGAAGTCCCAAGTAATATACGGAACACCGATCACTAAATAGTCAGTGGGTAAAGCCAGTAAAATAAAAATGAGATAAGTTAAAATGCCGCTTGTTAAGAATTTAGAGATATTTTGTTTAGTTCGCTCAAGATTTAGGCACCAGAACTTTTTTTCTAATTGATGTGGCAAAGGTGTATTGGCATAACGGTGGGTATGTAGAGTTACTAAATATTCTATTTCTTCTTTTGCTTTGAGTAATTCATGTACATTTCCCCTATTCGCCACTACTTGATTCCTGTCTCTTACACATTAACAAAATATAACATTATTTTTTAAGGCCTCTTCCGCTTTATTTTGCCATTTGTCCGTAATTCTCGTTACCATTTTCACACTTTATCGATTATCATTTGTTTTATTTCGAAGTTTGAACTGCCTTGGACTCTATTACCCTGCTCCAGCCAGATGATTGGCATGCACATTTACGTGATGGTTTAGCATTAAAACGTACTGTACCTGATTTGGCCAAACAATTTGCTCGTGCGATCTGTATGCCAAACCTTGTTCCACCTGTAAAAACTGTGGAAGAAGCATTGGCTTACCGTGAACGTATTCTTGCTCATGTTCCAGAAGGTCTTAATTTTGACCCGCGTATGGTGCTTTATTTTACTGATTTCACTTCACCAGACGAAGTTCGTAAAATTAAAGAATCTGGACATGTAAATGCTATTAAACTTTACCCAGCAGGCGCGACCACCAACTCTGATAATGGTGTAAGTGACATTCGTAAAGTTTATGCAGTCATTGAGCAATTAGAAGAACACCAAGTTCCGTTATTACTTCATGGTGAAGTGACTCATAACCACGTTGATATTTTTGACCGTGAAAAACGCTTCTTAGATGAAGTTTTATCACCGTTATTAAAGCAATTTCCAAAACTTAAAGTGGTACTTGAGCACATCACAACAAGCGATGCTGCGCACTTTGTTTTAGAACAAGACCGCAATGTCGCTGCAACAATCACGCCTCAACATTTATTATTTAACCGTAATGATATGTTGGTAGGTGGTATTAAACCGCATTTCTATTGTTTACCAATTTTAAAGCGTCAAACTCACCAGACCACTTTGCTTGAAGTTGCAACGAGCGGTAACCCTAAATTTTTCTTGGGTACAGATAGCGCACCTCACTCGCAAAATGCAAAAGAAAATGCGTGCGGCTGTGCTGGCTGTTATAGTGCACCTAATGCAATTGAACTTTATGCTCAAGCATTTGATCAAGTGGGTAAATTAGAGCGCCTAGAAGGTTTTGCTAGCCACTTTGGTGCAGACTTCTATGGTCTACCACGTAATACTTCTACTATTACATTGGTAAAAGAAGATAACCTCGTTCCAGAATCTTTTGATTATTTAGATGATCAAAAAATTATCCCGCTGCATGCCGGGAAAACGCTGCAATGGAGAAAAGTGTGACACAAGAAACCTCTGTCCCGGTCATTGGCCAACGTTTTCGTGGCTTCTTACCTGTTGTTGTTGACGTTGAAACGGCAGGTTTTAATGCCCAGACAGATGCATTGCTAGAAATTGCGTGCATTCCAATTGTGTATGATGCTCAGGGACAATTTGTCCCTGGTCCAGCATTTCATGCGCATATTAACCCGTTTGAAGGGGCTAATCTCGATCGCCGTTCGCTAGACTTTATTGGTATTGACCCATTCAATCCAATGCGTATGGCAATGGCTGAAGATGAGCGCACCGCATTACGCCGTATCTTTAAATCGGTGAATGAAGTCCGTAAACAGCAGCATTGTACGCATGCAGTGCTAGTTGGTCATAATGCGCATTTTGATCTTGGCTTTGTACAAGCAGCAATTGCACGCACAAGCACAAAAAACCAAAATCCATTCCATAGTTTTTCAGTGATGGATACGGTGACTTTAAGTGCTGTAATGTTTGGACAAACTGTGCTTGCGAAAGCCTGTATTCAAGCTGGAATTGATTTTGACGGCAAAGAAGCGCACTCTGCTTTGTACGATACTCAGAAGACTGCTGAACTGTTTTGCTATATTTTGAACAAACTGTCGCCTTACCTCCTTGACAGTTTGGTGGCGGCTTCTTAAGATACCGCCATCCTCAACGTCCCTATCGTCTAGAGGCCTAGGACATCGCCCTTTCACGGCGGTAACCGGGGTTCGAATCCCCGTAGGGACGCCATACTTTCTCCTTATAAAATCCTTTTCTCTTTTGCTTTTAAACATTCTGTTTATTTTTCTAATTTTCTGTATTTCGTAATAAAATACACTTGTACACATATATCACCAATCCAGTATTTCCTTTACATAGATTTACAATATAATAATTCCTATTTTTATACTGATATTTATTATCAACAAGGTTTTAAATGGATCTTAAGCTTCGCCTTCTCTCCCTGAGCATCGCTCAACTATGCTGTATTTCAAGTGCTTTCGCAGAAACCAATGGTTCCTCAACGACTCTTGCTACGATTAAGATTAAAGCCCAGCAAGCTGCTGACCAAGCCTATAAAGTCGATAGCTCAAGTAGCGCAACACGTAGCGAAGTCGCATTAAAAGATACGCCACAATCTGTCAGTGTAGTGACTCAAAAAGTAATTGAGGATATTGGTGCGACACGTTTAATCGAAGCGCTTGATTTGGCTGGCGGCGTTACTCGCGCTAATAACTTTGGTGGTCAAGGCTTAACAGGGTTTAACCTGCGTGGTTTCACTAGTGGTGAGTTTTACCGAAACGGATTCCCGATTAATCGTGGTTATCCAAACGCTCCCGATAGCAACACTATTGAACGTGTAGACGTTTTACGTGGCCCCTCTTCTAGTTTATATGGCCGTGGTGATCCAGGTGGTACGTTTAATCTAATTTCAAAAACACCAAAGTCTGAGCAACAAACCACTTTAGGTGCTCAGTTTAGCAGTGAAGGTTTATACCGCACTACTATAGACACTACAGGTACTATTCCAAATGCAGAAAACGTTGGCTATCGCCTCAATGTGATAGCAGAAGGCGGCGATAGTTATCGCGATCATGTCGAATCCAAACGATATGGAATTGCACCAGTCATCCAATGGCAAGCTTCTGATGCAACCAAAGTTACTTTTGAAGCAGATATCTTACGAAATCAGCATCCACTTGATCGTGGGCATACGCGCTATGCAGGTCAGAAATCATTTAACAGTTCACCCGAAACCTATTTATGGGAAACAGGCAAATATAACAACCGCCTTTACAATGATAATGACATGACTCAATTACGAGTTGAGCATGACTTAGGAAATGACTGGAAACTTAATGCGGGTGTGCAATATCTACATGGCAAATTATATGGCTATGCGGTAGAGGCAAATGGCATACAGGCCGATGGAGAAACTTTAGACCGAAATTACAACTATCGAGAATTAAAATGGCAAGATACAGATGCCCAAATTAATCTAACAGGTAATTTCCAACTTTTAGGTTTAGCACATACTTTAGGGACTGGGCTTGAATATGAAAATTATGATTATAAGTCATATATTATTCGCTCAAGTGGAGATGTCGGTAGCTACCCTATTAATATTTATAATCCAGTTTTAGGGCAACCTTTACCTGAGCTTAATCGTGTTACCACCCATGATCGCGAAAATTTAAAAACAACTGCTCTTTTTGTACAAGATCAAATTGATTTAAATCAGCGTTTAAGTGCACTGTTAGGTTTGCGATTTGAACACTATGAGCATGATTACAAAAACCTATTACCCAATACGGCAAACTGGAATACCAGTCATGATGCATTTATTCCGCGTTTAGGTTTGGTTTTTAAAGCACGTGATGACCTTTCATTCTATAGCAATGCTGCAAAATCATTTAAACCAAACACTGGTGCTAGCCGTAATGGAGAAGGTTTTGACCCAGAAGAAGGCATAGCTTACGAGTTAGGCTTTAAATGGCAAGGACTCGACAATATGTTATCGGTCGACTCTGCCATTTTTTACGCAAAAAAAGAAAATGTCTTAACTCTAGATCCTGTAGATTCAGCCTATAAAGTTGCTGCTGGTGAAGTTCGCAGCCAAGGTATTGAGCTAAATATTGCAGGTCAAATTACTCCAGCTTGGAAAATTATTGGTGGATATGCCTATACAGATGCAGAAGTGACTAAAGACAACACTCTGCAAAAAGGAACCGCTTTAGCCAATATTCCAAAGAATAGTTTTAATCTTTTAAATATCTATGAATTTCAAGATGGCCCCTTACAAGGCTTAGGTCTAGGAATTAATCAGAAATATATTGATAAGCGTGCAGGTCAAACAGCCAATAGTACTTACACCATGAAAGGTTATGCAGTTACAGATTTGGTTTCTTATTATCAGGCAACACCAAAACTTCGTCTTAACTTAGATGTGAAGAACATTTTTGATAAAGTTTATGATGAAAGTGCTTTCAATTTATATGCTTATCCGGGTGAAACACGTACTGTTCAATTGGGTATGAACTATACATTCTAAAAAAAATGCGCCATTTCAGTTATTGAAATGGCGCATTTGGTTTATGCAGACTTACGCGAATTCACTTGTCCTTGAATCACCGCTTTAATATTGCCTTTGGCATAATTTAAAAACACCACAAGTGGTGAAAGTTTTGGATTTGGCTTTTTCCCTTTGCCAATCGTTTTAAATTGAGCTGCATACCAAATAATTTCCATAATTGCCATTTTATCGACAAATGGTAAGCCTGTTTTAATTGGTTTTACAGCATAGCGAACATCTTGTCCTGCAATTAAACGTTCTGTTAAATCAGTTTCTACTGCAAATGGACGAGCAATACCAATAAAGTCACAAGCACCACTTTCAAGTGCAGCATTCATGCCCTCTACGGTACGGAAACCACCTGTTACCATGAGTTTACACTTAACATGTTGACGGATTTTCTCTGCAAAATCTAAAAAGTATGCTTCACGTGCAATCGTGCTTGCTTTACGTTTATCCGCCTTAGCTCCAGCCATTGCTGGGGCCTCGTAAGTACCACCTGAAATTTCAATTAAATCGATACCAGCTTCATCCACTGCTTTAAATACTGAAATTACATCTTCTTCGCTAATACCACCGCGCTGGAAGTCGGCCGAGTTAAGCTTCACTGAAATAATAAAATTTTCTGAGGTTGCTTCACGTACCGCTTTATAAACCTCTAATAAAAAACGGCTACGATTTTCAACTGAACCACCCCATTGATCTGTGCGCTTATTGGTTAATGGCGATAAAAACTGACTGATTAAATATCCATGTGCACCATGTAATTGCACTCCTTCAAAACCTGCTTTTTCACAGATTTGAGCTGCTGTGGCAAAACGTTTAATAATATCTAGAATTTCATCATGAGTTAATTCACGTGGCGTTCCAAACATGGTTGCTAAAGCTGGGCTAAAAGGTACGGCTGAAGGCGCTACGGTTTCTTTATTTAAACCTTTTGGACACTGGCGACCTGGGTGCGATAATTGAATCAACTGAACCATGCCATATTTTTTACCTAATGCCGCCCACTCTTTTAAGCGCTCTAGGTCACGTTCAGTTTCAATAACTACAACACCCGGTTCATTTTTTGCTCCGGCATTTACCATGACATTACCCGTAATTGCACAGCCAAGCTCACCTTTTGCCCATGCACCATATAGACCCAAATGTAAGTTATTTGGTTGGCCTTCATAATTTGCAAGCGCTTCACTCATTGCGCCTTTAATAATTCGGTTTTTAAAGGTGGTATTGCGTATCGTGATGGGTTGAGCAATCTGGTTCATGGTAACCTCTTTTTTGATTTTTAGAGCAATTACTCTAATTTAAATGAGTTATTGGGCATGTCAAGGCATAATCGTTAACTGACAATAGCACATGTCAATTTTAAAGAATATAAAAATATGCAACTTTTTGCATAAAATACAAATTTTAATTATTTTATTTAAAAACAATCAATTAAAGTCTTTTTTTAAAGAGATGCTTTAATTAATTGTCTGGTATATTTAGTTTGAGGCTTAGAAAATAGGAGTTCAGTTTCCTGATATTCCACAACTTTTGCATGACGTAATACCATTACTTTATGGCACAGTGCTTTCACTATATTGAGATCATGACTAATAAAAATATAACTTAACTGCTCGGTTTGCTGTAATTGTCTCAACAACTTGATCATGGCTTTTTGCGTGGTCCGATCTAAGGCAGAGGTAGGTTCATCCAAAATTAAAAGTTTAGGCTGAACCACCAAGGCTCTAGCTAAGGCCACGCGTTGACGTTGTCCGCCTGAAAGTTCATGAGGATAACGATGTTGAAAATCTTCAGCCAATTCAACCTTTACCAATACAGATTCAACTTGCTGCTTTATCTCTTTATCATTCACAGCTTTTAACTTTAACCCTTCAGCAATAATCTGCCCTACTGTCATACGCGGGTTTAAACTGCCAAATGGGTCTTGGAATACAAGTTGAAAATCTGATCTCATCAACCGTAGCACTTTTGGCTGTAGCTGATTCAAATCTTGACCTAAAAAAACAATCTGCCCTTTACTCTGAATAAGCTGAACCAAAGCGAGGGCTAAAGATGACTTACCCGCACCACTTTCACCAACCACCCCAAGCGATTCACCTTGAGCAAGATCAAAACTCAAATCTTCTATAGCGGTGAAATATCCTTGAATACGATTTAAAATTCCTTTTCTTATCGGAAACTGCACGCTGAGGTGCTGTACTGATAAAACATTCTGTTGAGTGGGTCTAGATTCTACTTTTCCAAAATCATGATCTAATAACTGTGCTGTATAACTTGTTTTAGGATTTGCAAAGATTTGGCTCAGTTCACCTTGCTCTATTACACGCCCACTTTGCAATACAATAAGTTTCTCAGCATAGCGATGTACTAAATTTAGGTCATGGCTAATTAAAATAAGTGCCATTCCATATTTGCTTTGCAAAGATTTTAATAGCTCTAAAATCTGTATCTGTAAAACCACATCCAATGCAGTAGTAGGTTCATCGGCAATCAAAATTTTAGGCCGAAGCGCCAATGTCATCGCGATCATGACACGTTGTCTTTGTCCACCAGAAAGCTCATGCGGATAGCGTTTTAAAATTTGCTCTGGTTCAACAATTCCCACATCTTTAAGCAGTTCAACTATTTTTTGTCGAACTTCAAGTTTTGAGAAACCTGATAATAGAAGGTTTTCCCCTATAATTTTTTCAACCCGATGGAGCGGATTTAATGCTGTAGCAGGCTCCTGAAAAATCATAGCAATTTGTCGACCACGTAAATTTGATTGAGCTCTCTCATTTAACTCAAGCATGTTTTGTGAGCCAATCCAGACCTGACCTGTTATTTCTAATTTTTCTTGTAGCAAGCCCATTATCGCTAAGCAGCTCATCGATTTACCTGAACCGCTCTCGCCAACAATAGCAAGTGTTTCCCCTTCACTTAAGTGGAAATTCAGGTCATCCAATAAAACCTTTTGGGCTTTGGTTTGAACCGAAAGATGCTCTACCTTTAATAAAGTTGAAATGGTCTTTAAATTATTTTCTTGGGTCAAACGCATCGCGGGCCGCCTCCCCAATATAAATTAAAAGTGAAAGAACAATGGCCAGACTAAAAAATCCTGAAATTGCCAGCCATGGTGCATCTAAATTATTTTTACCTTGCAGCAATAATTCACCTAATGAGGCTGCATCTGGTGGCAGACCATATCCTAAAAAATCAAGAGCGGTTAAGGCACTAATATTAGTTGTTAAAATAAATGGCAATTGAGACAAACTCGAGCTCATCGCATTTGGCAAAATATGCCTAAAAATAATAGCGCGATCGGTCACTCCCAATACTTGGGCTGCACGAACATAATCTAGCTGGCGAGCTTTCAAAAACTCTGCTCTAACGATGCCCACCAAAACGGTCCAGCCAAAAAATAGCATAATAAAAAATAGCCAATATACGTTTGGTACAAACATACTGACTAAAATCATGACCATAAAAAGCATAGGTAAGCCATTCCAGACTTCAATCAATCTTTGTCCTAATAAATCGACCCAGCCACCGTAGTAACCTTGAATGGCGCCTACAGTAATTCCAAATAAAGCAGAACAAAAGGTTAAGGCTAAACCAAAAAGCAACGACACTCTTAAGCCATAAAGAATACGGGCAAAAACATCTCTGCCCTGATCATCTGTTCCTAACCAGTTTTGCTTGGAAGGTGGTGATGGCACAGGAACAGCCAAGTCTAAATTGGGCGTTTGATATGAAAACTTAACGAGTGGCCAAACTGCCCAACCTTTAGCCTCAATAAGCGCTTGTACGGCGGGGTCTTTATAATCAGCTTCTGTTTCAAATACGCCACCAAACGTTGTTTCTGAATATGTTTTAAACACAGGTAAATAGTAAGAATCTTCATACTTAACTAACAGTGGTTTATCGTTAGCGATCAACTCTGCAGCTAAGGACAAAACCAAAATCAGACTAAATAAAATAAAGCTGGCCCAGCCCAATTTATGCTGTCTAAAACGCTGTAATCGAGTCCGCACAATTAAAGACATTATTTGTCCCCTTGTGCGTCAAAGTGAATTCGAGGATCAATCCATTGATACAACACATCACAAATGAGACGTAAAATTAGGCTAAATAAAGTAAAGAAAAATAAGACACCAAAAATAACAGGATAGTCGCGCTGGACAATCGCTTCAAAGCCCAACAATCCCACCCCATCTAAATGAAAGATAATTTCTACAAACAGGTTACCTACAAAGAAAATACCCGCTAACGCTTCTGGCAACCCGGCCAGCACCACTAAAATGGCATTACGAAAGACATGCTTATATAAGACCTGTTGGCTATTCAGACCTTTTGCATAGGCTGCCAAAACATAGGGTTTATTGAGTTCTTCTAAAAATGAGTATTTAGTTAAATAAGTTAAACTGGCAAAACCGCCTAATACCATGGTAATCAGTGGTAAAGTCATATGCCATAAGTAATCGGTAACTTTGCCCCAAAGACTCAGTTGATGAAAGTTATCTGATACTAAATTTTGTAAGGGAAACCATTGAAAATAAGAGCCACCTGCAAAAAAAACAACTAACAAAATGGCAAATACAAAACTCGGTACAGCATATCCCACTACAAGGATTAAAGAAGTGGAGCGATCAAACCAAGAGCCCTGCTGTTTTGCCTTTTTAATTCCTAGCGGAATAGAAATGAGATAAATGAGTAATGTACTCACCAGCCCAAGTGAAATGGAAACAGGCATTTTTTCCCATAACAATTGCACGACAGGTTTATCTTTAAAGAAACTTTGTCCGAAATCTAAAGTTAAATAGTCTTTTAACATGAAGAAAAACCGTTCAGGAGCAGAACGATCAAAACCATATTGTGCCTTAATTTGTTCAACCATTTCAGGGCTTAACCCCTGAGCACCTTGATAATAAGTTTCTGCACTTAATGCACGGCCAATTCCCAAATCGCTTTGTGCCTGATCTATTGCTTGCTCAACTGGTCCACCCGGTGCAATTTGCACAACCACAAAATTAATCAATAAAATGACAAACAATGTGGGAATCATTAAAAGAAGTCGCTTGAGAATATATGAACCCATATAACAGGATTTCCTTTATGGCAGGTGCTTTTTATTGTTGATGTAAATACTTGGCAACTTTTTTGGCTTTGTTTGCATCACTCCACCAATATTCTATCCCAGAAGAAAGCGCTGGTTTAACTTTAGGTTGTTGATACATATTCCAATAAGCATACCAGTTTTCACCTTTACCATAAGTCGGGATTTGATAATAACCGGCCCTAAGCAATCGATCGAGAATGCGAGTATAAATAATCTGTTGTTCACGGCTCTTACTCGCAACGAGTTTTGAAATCACTTGATCAATTACTGGATTGCGAATTCCCGCATAATTGTAATTTCCATCCTGAGCTGCGGCTACACTTCCCCAAAATTGAGATTGTTCATTGCCCGGATTGAGAGATTGCGGCAAGTTCATCGTAGTCATATCAAAATCGTAACGACGAGTCCGTTCTAAATATTGCGGTGCATCAACCTGACGCAAATTAACCGCAATACCTAACTTTTTTAAGTTACGAATAAAAGGCATGAGTGTTCGTTGTTTACCATCTTGCTGAATCAAAAACTCAAGCTGAACTTTTTTCCCTTCAGGTGTAAATAGCTGTCCTTCTTTAACTTTGTAGCCAGCTTGTATCAGTAATTGCCGTGCAGTTAACAAATTCTGACGGTTAAACCCACTCGCATCTGAAACTGGGTATTTCCAGTTTGCTAAAACACCTTGCTGCATGAGTGGAGATAACTTAGGCAATAACGGCTTTAATAACTCTAATTCAGTTGTTGAAGGTCGACCCGTTGCAGCTAATTCACTATTTTCAAAATAACTTTGTAGACGTTGATATTGTCCATAAAACAAAGCTTTATTCTGCCATTCAAAGTCATAGGCATAAGTTAAGGCTTGTCTAAAACGAATATCATTTAAAGGTTTTCTTCGTGTGTTAAACACATAGCTCTCAGTGGCGATGGGATTATGGTGACGAAACTTATATTGAGTAACTAGCCCTGTTTTTACGGCTGGAAATCGATAATCTGTTACCCATTTTTTTGGATTAGTCTCTTCATGCAAAGTGTATTGCCCAGATTTAAATCCTTCAAAAGCAATATCCCAATTTCGATAATAGACATACCTCAAGCGATCAAAATTATAACGCCCCTTGTTAATAGGCAAATCTTTTGCCCAATAATTTGGGTTCCTTTTATAACTAACGCTTCTGCCCGGATCAATTCGTTCAACCACGTAAGGTCCCGAACCAATAATCGGTTGTAAGGTAATTCGGCTAAAATCTCTTTTTTGCCAATCTGCTTTTGAATAAATGGGTAAGGTTGCCAAAATGAATGGCATTTTAGGACTATGGGTAGACTTAAAACTAAACTTTACTTGATGAGCATTTATTACTTCTGTTTTTGCCAAATCGGCAAGATACATTTGCAAACCTAAATTAGACTTCGTCTGATAAGCATCAAAACTAAATTTAACATCCGACGCAGTGACTGGCTGTCCATTACTAAAATGCGCTTTAGGGTTTAAATAGAAAGTCACTGATTGTGTTTTTTCTGGATCAAAACTCACTTTCTGTGCCAAAAGCGGATATAAAACCCCGACCTCATCAAGTGAGTGGGTCATTAAGGTATCAAAAAGATAATTAACGCCTTCTGTCGCATTCCCTTTCCCATTCATACTATTGAGGTTATCAAAAGTCCCTTGAGCTGCCTGACTTAATAGACCACCTTTAAGGGCATTAGGGTTTGCATATGGCATAGCCAGCATTTCTAAATACTTAGGCTTAGAATGAATCGCTATATATGAAGTAGTTTGCTGTGCAGAAAAAGTACTATGGGAAATGACACTGAGCCCGACTAGCAGGCTCAGTTGAAAATTTAATTTATGCATAAGTGACTAATTATTTTACAAATTAGGCACTTTAATCACATCACCAATGCGAAGCTGAGTAGAAGGTGTCAAATTATTCAGCTCAGCCAAGAAATTGGTTTCTAAACCATATTTACTCGCAAGGCCAATTAAAGTATCACCACGCTTCACTTTGTATTCCACCACAGTTTTTGGAATCACAATATTCTGACCGCGCTGTAAATTAGCATTTGCTTTTAATGCATTCATTTCAGCCAGTTCACGCACTGAAATACCCGCACGGCTCGCAATACTATTTAAAGACTCACCAGATTTCACAGTATATCTTTCAGTGTTTTTACCAGCAGCAACTGTTTTAGTTGAAGTCTTGGTATCTACTTTAGCTGTTTCAACGGTAGGTACATCACCCGTTAGTTTTAAGCGCTGACCTACACGAACACTACTGCTGCGTGAAAGGCCATTTAGTGAAGCAAGATAGTCCAATTGTAAGTGGTAACGGTTAGCGATATTACCTAAGCTATCACCAGACTTAACCGTATAAGTTTCTGGTGTTTCTTCTTTCGTATTTTTAGAAGATTTAGTTGAAGTTTCCTCAACTGTACCTGTGAGTTTTAAGCGTTGACCAGCACGTAAGCCAGCTGTACGAGACAAACCGTTTAGGTCAGCCAAATAACTTGTTTGCAGGTTATATTTACTCGCAATAGCATTTAAACTATCGCCCGACTGTACAACGTATTGTTCTGGAACACTTAACCCTGCCGGTACTTTTAAAGTTTGACCAAGCTGTACATGGCTATTTGCTTTTAAGTTATTTAACTCGGCTAACTCAGCTAGGCTAATTTTTGATTTGGTTGCAATACTCGATAAAGTATCACCACGTTGTACTTTATAGCCTTCTGTTTTATAAGAAACATTTGCTGACGCCTTCTCAGATTTAGTAGAAACCTTAGTTTCTGCAACTTCATCTACAGAAATATCTTGTGTAGGCACATTAATTTTTTGGCCTACCATCAAGTTACTAGCCGCAGTTAACCCCGGAGTTAATTCAGCAAGTTCCTGATTAGATAGGGCGTAACGATCTGCAATTAATTTAAGGTATTCACCGCGCTTCACAGTATAGCTTTTAGTTGCTATACGCTTTGCACTTGCCTGAACTGCTTTCGGTTCTGCTTTAGCACTTGAGCGACTATTCTTTGGTTCTTTTAACTGAAGTTTTTGCCCAACAAATAGGCCATCAGTCACTGATAAATCGTTATATTCAGCCAATTGTCTTACTGACAAATTAAACTGGTTTGCCACACCGCTTAAGCTATCGTTAGCCTGAACGACATATACATCTGGTTTAGCTGTGCTTTTTGAAGCCGTTTGAGTTTCTTGAGGCTTAGCATCATAAAGGTAAAGCGTTGAACCAACATATAACGTCTTTTCTGGGTCAATCTGGTTCCACTTAGCAACATCGCGCCAGTTTACGCCGTTTTTCATCGCAATAACGGCTAAAGTATCACCCGGTAAAACCGTATAAGTACTACGTTTACCTTTAGGCTGTACAACCACTACATCTGTATCAGTTTTAATGTAAGGCTTGTCTTTATTACGCTGCCCATCTTCAGAGTTAGCTACAGTCACGTCTTCAGCTAAAGTTTTTGGATATGCAAAACCTTTACTTACTTCTTTACCTTGTTGCTCTGCAACCGATTGGCTCGTTTGAATCGCAGTTAACTTAATTTTGCCGTCATAAGGATCAACAATTTCCGTTCCTTGTGGGGCAAGAGCTTTCAACTCAGCAACCACCTGATCTTTTTCAGCCTGTGTTGGTTGTGGCTCTAAAGCTTGTTGAACTGTTTCTTTCTGACCTTCAGCTCGAACTGCCGCTAAAATCTTTTCACGCTCTGCAGCAGAGATTGGCGGCTCTGTCTTCACTTGCTTAATATTTGCCGCAGGTGTCACAGCGACAGGAATACGTGGAGCACTTGGTACATCAGCCGAAGCAGCAAACGCAGCTAAAGCGTCAGATCCACGAGGTGTTGAACCTTTTACCGTGCTAGAGCTACTGGTTGTTTTAGCAGGAGTTGACGGTTTAACTGGTTGAACCTGATTTGCAGGTGTTGTTTTAATTGTCACCGATGTTGAAGCACTTGCATCTGGCTTAGATGGTGAAGTTACACTTGCCCACCAACCTGAACCACCACCAGACTTCATACCTTTCAATTTATTATCAATTGAAGGACTTAAATCTGCCGGAATCAAGATACGCATTGGACTTGCAGGATCTACCATTTCACCACGATATCCCGGGTTCAATGCATAGAGTTCCGAACGGCTTAATCCCGCCACAGAAGCAATTTCATTTAAAGATAAAGGTGCAGATAAAGTCACTTCACGGAAATGGGGTCTATTTGCAATAGGAGGTAAAGAGATACCGTAAGCTTTTGGATTTTTAATAATTTGGGCAACGGCCAAGAAACGTGGAACATAGTTCATGGTTTCTTGAGGTAATTTTAAAGACCAATAATCAGTTGGTAGACCTGCTGCCTGATTTCGGTTAATCGCTTGTTGAATACGTCCTGGTCCAGCGTTATAGGCTGCTAAAGCAAGCTCCCACGAACCGAATTGGTTATATAAGCTTCCTAAAAACTCATAGGCAGCACGAGTCGACTCAACAACATCTCGACGGCCATCATACATGCCTGTTTGTTTTAAGCCATAAATACGGCCAGTACTCGGAATAAACTGCCATAAACCTGCTGCGGCTGCACTACTTGTTGCAGCTGGGTCATATGAACTTTCAATCACAGGTAATAACGCAAGTTCTGTCGGCAAACCACGGCGTTCAGCTTCTTTAACTGTATGGTACAAATAACGACTTGCACGGGCACTTAAACGATCAAGATAAGGTTGACGAGAAATAAACCAACTACGCTGAGCTTCAATACGTGAATCCCAATGGTTTAAATCCATTTTGAAACCAACGGACATACGCTTCCAGACATCACCGTGCTTTAAAATAAGCAGACGGTCACCTTCTACAGCTCGCATATCAGTTGCTGAAAGTAAGTCTTCTAACGAATCAAGACTACTCGCATCTAAATAACCTGCACCACTGACCTGTTTTGATTTTGAGGTTTTTACAGATTGCGGAGTCGATGAACAGCCTGTTGTAATACCCAACGCAGCTAACGCAGAGCTAAGTACGGTAATTTTAAACAATGATGCTGCAGATGGCTGCCACACAAATGTGGTTGGTTTATACATAAAAACTTCCAAACAACTCGCGTAATATTTTTTTGGGGTCTGCCCACAAACCCTAGGTCTTCGATGCCATTGTAGTAAAGCATGCAAGATAGACAAGGCAATAATTTAATGTCATTTGCATGGAAATGTTACAAGAAATTAAAAAAACCTTGCTTTGATACGATGGAACCGAACTTTTTGCGTATACAATACACCATATTCAGTTCTTTTTCTTTTAGTTTAGGTTTCGATTTATGTCTCAAACAATCACACTGTATGTTGATGGTGCATGTCGTGGCAATCCGGGTTTAGGTGGTTGGGGCGCATATGTCATTACTGAGCAGGGTGAACATAAATTATTTGGCGGTGAACCTGATACGACTAATAACCGTATGGAACTCACTGCTGCCATTGAAGGTGTTTCATTTTGCCCAGCCGAAGCACATTTGATTATCTGGACAGATTCAAATTATGTGAAGCAAGGTATTACTGAGTGGATTCATGGCTGGAAAAAGAAAAACTGGAAAGATGTAAAAAATCCTGACCTTTGGCAGAAATTAGATGCTGTCTGTGCAGGTAGAAATATTGAATGGAACTGGATTAAAGGCCATGCAGGACAACCTGGCAATGAAATGGCAGACCAGCTGGCGAATTTAGGTGCAGACAAAACTGCTAAAGAACTCAAGCAACCACAGTCTGCCGCTGTATCGCAAGATATAAAAAAGCCTGAACAGGACTGGTTGCTAGATGACCCTTTCGGGTTTGATCTGGCTGACACAAGTGAAGAAGAAAATATTCATCTTGAAGCACCTGAAGAAGTCGAGATGATTATTGTGGACGAAGAAATCATTGAAGTTGAAACTGCCGAACAAGAAAGTAAGCAGCCAACCAATAACATTCACCCTCAAATTGTTGTAACCGAAGCCAAATTAAAATTACAAGGTCCTCGACAACTGATTCTCGATACGGAAACCACTGGTTTTTATTTCCAAGATGGCGACCGCATTATTGAGGTGGGTGCGATTGAGATGATTAACCGTAAGCTTACGGGTAGCTCGATTCATATTTATATTAACCCACAAAAACCAGTGGGAGATTCAGAAAACATCCACGGTATCAGTGATGATTTCTTAAAAGATAAACCGCTTTATGCAGACATTGCTGACACCTTATTTGACTATCTCAAAGGTGCAGAGATTATTGCCCACAACGCAACCTTCGATATGAACTTCCTTGATATGGAGTTTAAACGCGTAGGGCTTCCTGCACTTTCAGAAGTATGTGAGGTAACGGATACTTTAGCTTTAGCGAAAAACAAACATCCGGGACAAAAAAACTCCCTTGATGCGCTTGTAAGACGTTATGAAATTCCAGCTCGTGACCGTACTTTCCACGGCGCATTACTCGATGCTGAAATTCTTGCTGATGTCTACTTGGCAATGACTGGTGGACAGGTTTCTTTTGATATAGATGCCTTATCTCAGAGTGAAAATAGCCAACAAACAACTAATCGAAGTAGAGTTCAAATTGACCTTCCTGTAATTGAACCTTCAGTTGAAGAGTTAAATACACATGAGACTTGGGTCAAAGAATATGAAGAAAAACACGGAGAACCTTGCCTTTTTGCAAAATAAATTTTTGATTCTTTAGTGTTTTTAGCTTTTCCCCTTTGTAAGTTAAGTTATATTAGTCGCATAGATTTTTAGCTCAAATTATTGAGCACTACGAATATAACAATTGATTTTTTGCAAAGGGGAACGTTTATGTCTGAGCATACGTCGATTCATTTCGATCCAACAGCTTTACTCATCATTAAACATGAAATTGATCGTTCAATAAAACTGGTTGAAGGTGCGGTAAGTACCTTAATTGAAGAACAAACTCTCCCTTTTGGTATTGATGATGCATTAGAGCAATTTAAACAATGCACTCAAGTTCTACGCTTAATTGATATCCCCTATCTTGCAAAAATAACTCAATATTCAACTGAGTTGATGCAAAAAATTATTGCCAATCCAGCCCAAATTAATACTGATGATGTGGTTGCCCTAAGCGAAGGCACGACCATGGTAAAGCGTTATATTGAATTTATCTGTTTGCGTGAAATACAAGTTCCACAATTTCTTCTTACGACATTAAATAATTTAGAATTAGCTTTAAATAAGCCACTGACTACATCCGGACAAGCTATTGTTCCTTTACTTGCGAATACTTCACTTGAACTGCCCTTGCCTGAAATATTAATGAGTGAAAAAACTCAGTTTATCCATCAACTCTACAAACTATCTCTACACCAATTTTTAAAAAAGACAGCATCAGCTCAGAATTTTCAAGCCTTTAAACTTATTGCAACCTATTTGGTCAGTATGGCGAACACTCAGCCAAGCCAAAAATATTGGCAGCTCGTCAATTACGCTTTTAACCATATTGACGACCTACTTTTAAATGACTCACGCTTACGTGTACTCATCAATATTGAAAGTTATATTGCTCTATTCTTGGCAGCACCTGAAAGTTTTGAACCTAATTTAGCAGCATTCGCAGATATTTTAAGTATTGTCATCGCTCAAGAAGATGAGATTGCTCACCATATTCGTAACCAACTTCATATTGGTGATGAAACACCAACTGATACTCAATTACTCGTTTTAAGTCGCCATCTCTTTGGTCCTGACTTTGACACGATGCACACCGTCAGCCAATTAATCTTGGATGAAATGAATAAGGTACGCAACGATATTGAATACAACTACCAAAATATGTCGCCTGAAAAAGCACAGCAGCTACAAACAAGCCTTTTACAGTTAGCTTATACTTTTAAACTTCTTAATCTTGAAGAAGCCGCATCTGCTCTTTCTCAACAAGCCAGCAGTTTAAGTCAACTTAACATTTTAAGTGATGAAAACTATGCTCAACAACTGAT
This sequence comes from Acinetobacter lactucae, assembly GCF_001605885.1. Lineage (GTDB taxonomy): Bacteria > Pseudomonadota > Gammaproteobacteria > Pseudomonadales > Moraxellaceae > Acinetobacter > Acinetobacter lactucae. Next base: position 145,383 of record NZ_LRPE01000011.1, read on the forward strand.
GAACAGCATTTTATCTGCAATGAATTCAATTGGTATTTTGGTACGCAATTACACGTCAAATCGTCTACAACTTAGCGTGAATAATACGGCTATTTCTTTAGATCGTCTTGATGAAGCTCATCAAGCTTTGCTTACCGAAACAAAAAATTTAATTGATTTTATCTGTCAGAGTCTTACTTTGTATGCCAATGACCAGACACAAAATATTGAAGCTATTGCAGGTTCATTAAAAGAGTTAGCGGGTGCAGCCGAATTTTTAGGAAGTACGATTCAACAACATGCTTTACTCCAAACTGCCCAATTTGTTCAAGAGCAACTTGAGCAAAACCAGCCTTTTAATACAGACCAAATTCACTGTATTTTTAACGTATTGGCAGGCATTGACATGTTAGTTGACAATTTAAAAAATAAACAACCTGTTCTACAATCCATGTTTAATGTAGCATTGTCGAGTAGTCAACAACTTCAAAAAAAGGCAGCTTAATGTCTGAATTATCACTTGCTTATATTTTCCATCATCAACAATTACTGGTTGACCAGAATCTCCAACTACCTAAAGTCGAAAAGTTAGCAAGTGATTTACTTTTCACTCATGATGAGCAAGTCATTGCACGTGACTTGCTTGCTGAAGAACCTATTCCCGAAGGCTTACAACTTGTCCCAATTCGGCAGCTTATTACCAGCTGGTCGAAAGAACAGTTTTTGCAAGCGAGTCGTGCTGTTCAATTACTTGAATGGCGACGTAACCATAAGTTTTGTAGCCACTGTGGACATCCGACAGAAGTTCATCCAACCGAATATGCAATGGTATGCCCTTCTTGTCGCTACCACCAATATCCTCGTGTAAACCCTTGTATTATTACCGTCATTACTCGAGGGGATGATGAAATTTTGCTAGCGAAGTCAGTTCACAATAAAACCAATATGTATGGTTTAATTGCAGGTTTTGTTGAGGTGGGCGAAACACTTGAAGAGGCAGTACAACGAGAGGCCTTTGAAGAAGTAGGCTTAAAACTCAAAAATATTCAATATATGTCAAGTCAGCCTTGGCCATTCCCAAGCAACCTTATGGTTGCATTTCGGGCAGAATATGAGTCGGGTGAAATTAAGCTGCAAGAAGAAGAAATTGCAGATGCACAATTCTTCAAAATTGATCAATTACCTGAAATTCCATTTAAAGGAAGTATTGCGCATTCAATGATTATGCAGATTACCCAAGCTGGGTAATCTGCCGTGTTTTAAACGAGAGTATCGTTTAAAACACTTCTTCAAGAAAATGTAAGATCGTTCTTTTCGTTCTGAAATAGTGGCTAATAAAGCTAGAAAGACTGGCCAAAATTGTAATATGTCCTGTTTTGGGAATCACAGCGATATGACTGTGATTTCCACTCTGTCTTAAAGCCCGATCCAAATCCAACGTATTCTCTTTGCCAACAAGCTGATCATTTTCAGCCATGAGCAAGTAATGTTTAATACTATTTTGATTGACGAAATAGTATGGCATCACCTCTTGGTAAGAAATACTTTGGTCAAAAGCATCTTCAGCAAGTGGATCACCTTTGTAGTCAAAATGATAAGGTCCAGCTAAACCAAAAATTGCCTTAATATTGCCTAAACACTGAATAGGGTTTGGTTTTGGATGATAAACAGCAGACATGACATTAAATGCCCCTGCCGAATGTCCCATAAGCACAACATTTTCTGTAGAGATTTCCAGTTTTTCTTGGTTTTGATGTAAATAATTCAATGCCTGAGTCAGGTCATCAACAAAACTTGGAAAAATATTTTTAGGTGCTAATTGATAGTTAATAACCGCAACGTCATAACCTTCTTTAGCAAATGTTTCACCAATAAAAAGATAATCTCGCTTATTACCATGTTGCCAAGCACCACCATGTACAAAAACAATAAGCGGCTCATGTGCTAGTTTTTTAACAGATCGATAAACATCCAAACGGTGACGTGGCTTTAAACCATAACGTACATTTGCGACCTGTTCAAAACCATCTTTTGGCGTAAAACGGTTTAAAGCAAAACTCCCCAAATCATAAAGGCGGAACTCTTTATAAAGAGTTCGCGCCTGTTCAATTTTACTTTGTAGTTGTTCAATCAGATTCATATATTACTGTGCATTCGAAGCTGGATCTGTTTGGTCAGGATCAATTGCAACAGGAGTTTGAACTGTTGGTTGAGCTATGACGTTATTAATCATCGGTGTAGTCGTTGCACTCGCAGTACTTGCTGCTGGTGCAGGCGCTAAATCAACATTATCGATTAAAGTAACAATTTTGGTCACGTTACCCACATTTTGTAAGACGCTATTCAAATCATTAATTTCAGCAGTATTTAAACGTCCCATGACATAAAGTACGCCGTCTTCAGTATGTACTAGAACCTTACTATCAGAAACTACAGGTGCCTTCATTAAAAGCGCACGTGTATTGGCTGTTACACCCGCATCTTGCATAATCGTGTTGTAGCTGACCTTGTTACCTACAGTAATGTAGTTATGTACAGCTTTAACATCGCTCATGGCTTTAAGATTGTCTTCTGCCAATTGTTTCAAGTATGGATCTGGCACTTGTCCTGTTAATAAAACAGTACTATGGAAGCTTTCGATATTAATACGTGATTGTTTAAAACGCTGATCAAGCTTATAGAGGTTAATATTCGCTGTACGTTTAATTGAGGAATCAATGAATACCTGACCTAAGCTACGTACACCACTATCTGTTCCGACTGGAGCTGTACCTGTTCCACCAGAAATAAAACTTGCGCAACCTGACAAACTTGCGACACAAAGCGCTGTTACAGCAATACGTTTCAACACTCCACCAGACTCCTATCAATCTCTTCTTGGCTTGATCATAAAGCATCAGACTTAAATTTGCTCAAAAGAGTAATGAACTCTTAATCCAAAGTAAATGCATTTTCGATCCATTGCAGATCATAATGGAAATTTGAAAAGTCTTGCTGTACTGTTTTTGCAATTTTCTGTGGAAAATCAAAACAAATCACATCAAAACGACAATAAAAATCCTGATAAGATGGGTAGCGCTGTAAAAAACGCATCGCGGTTTTGATAATTTTCTTCTGCTTTATTCTTGTTACCATTTCGCAAGCCTGTCCATAATTTCCTATAGTACGCGCCTTTACCTCAACAAAAACCAGCTCTTGCCCTCTTTTAACAATCAAATCCACTTCACCACGGCGTGAATGGTAATTACTGGTCACCCATACATAGTTTTGCTTTTGTAACAGGTTTAAAGCCGTTTGCTCTGCCCATTTACCCAATTGCTGCGCTAATATCATTATTACCTTCCCCAAATTAAAAGTAGCACTACATTTTTTATGCTTAAATTATTTCGTTCAATCCAACCGTATTTCTAATTTAAATTGAACAAATGAAAATCAGATCATTTATAAAAGCAAAGGTTGACAGACATTGTTCACGCCCAAAACATAATTTCGGGTAAACTACCCGATTAAAATTGTTTATCTGTACGGAGTAAAACCAAATGAGTGCTCAGTTATTCGTTGTAGCCACCCCAATCGGGCACTTAGATGATATGACTTTCCGTGCAATTGATATTTTAAAATCAGTTTCTATTGTAGCTGCAGAAGATACGCGTCAATCAGCCCAACTATTTAAGCACTATAATATATCGACTCAACTTACTGCATGTCATGATCATAACGAAAGCAATAAAATTGAGCAGTTAGTTCAAAGATTACTTGCGGGCGATAACATTGCTTTAATTAGTGATGCAGGTACGCCGCTTATTAGCGACCCTGGTTTCAAATTAGTTCGCGCTGCTCAAGAACATGGCATTAGAGTTGTGCCTGTGCCTGGTGCCTGTGCGGCAATTGCTGCTTTAAGTGCAGTTGGTTTACCAAGTGACCGTTTTAGTTTTGAAGGCTTTTTACCATCAAAAGCTTCTCAACGTATTTCTCAATTAGAAAAACTCAAAAATGAAACTCAAACCTTAATTTTCTATGAAGCACCACACCGTATTTTAGAATGTGTAAAAAATATGGCAGAGGTATTTGGTGAAAATCGCCCAGTTGGTTTCGCACGTGAAATCACTAAAACCTTTGAAACCATAAAAAAAATGACCTTAAAAGACTTGGTCAGTTTTATTGAAAACGACCATAACCAAGAAAAAGGCGAAATTGTTCTTGTAGTTGGCGGCGCACCAGAAAAAACAGATTTGGAACAAGAAAAACTAGATGAGCTTTTAAAACGCTTACTTCAAGACTTATCAGTTAAAGCAGCATCTCAACTTGCTGCAGATCTAACAGGTATTAAGAAGAAAACTGCTTATCAACGTGCGCTTGAGTTAACCCAATCTTAAACTTATCTCAATATCTGTTTTGCTGACTGAACAATTGTTTCAGTCAGTGCATCAAGTTGCTTCGACTGCCTTTTCCAATGATGCCAATATAAAGGAATATCAAGTTGAGCCTCAGGCATAATATCAACAAGTGTTCCATTTTCGAGTAATGGTTGAACCTGTAGCTCGGGCACCATGCCATAACCTAAACCTAATTGAATTGCTTTGACGAAAGCATCTGTAGCAGGAACAAAACTATAGGGATAACTTTGTAAAGGTAAACCATAATATTTCAGCAATACCTCTGAATGCATGAGATCTTTATGGTTAAAAATTACAGCTGGTGCATTTCTTAAAGCTTCTCGGTTAATTCCACAACTAAACCACCGGTTTACAAATTCAGCAGAGGCCAACATTTTATAACGCATTTTTCCTAGTGGTTGAGCTAAACAACCTGACATGACCTGCTCTTCTGCCGAAATACAGGCATTGACTTGTCCTGTCTCCAATAAAGTGTGCGTGTGAGATTGATCATCAATTTTTAGTTCTAATACTATTTTTTCTTTAAAAAGTGTTTGCTGAATATTTGGTAAAAGCCAAGTAGCTAATGAATCTGCATTTGAAGCTAGAGCAATTTTATAAAATTCGGATTCAGATGATTTTCCCATCAAACCTTGTAATAAATTTTGCTCCATTAATCTCGTATGACGTAAATGTTGCAATAAAGTTTGCCCCGCTTGAGTGAGCACACAAGGGCGACCTCGTATAATTAGAATTTGTCCTAAATACTTTTCTAAAGCCTGTATGCGTAAGGACACTGCCGAGGGTGTAATATATAAATGCTCCCCTGCCGCATCAAAACTTCCCAATTCTGCGACTGCAAGAAAGGCTTCACATTGTTTGCTATCTAACATATCAAACCTAATTTTTTTTTAGCCAAACCTAAATATTCTTAATTTTACTTATTTCTTAATAAAAAGTCAGATAATTCCCATATCTGATTTTTTTCACCTTATTGTTATGTTCTCTCTTAGTATATTTTTTAAAGGTTTCGGTATTGGTAGCGGGCTTATCGTAGCAATTGGAGCTCAAAATGCTTTTGTCCTCAAACAAGGGCTTAAACAGCAATATGTATTCTGGTTGTGTTTAATCTGCGCACTGTCCGACTCAATTTTAATTGCATGTGGTGTATTAGGTTTTGCAGAAATCATGACGGCATCACCTATCTTAATTACCGTGGCTAAATATTTAGGGGCAACGTTTTTATTCATTTATGGTGCCAAAGCATTTTATGCTGCATTTAAGACTACCCAAAGTATGGACCTTGATAGCAGTCAAAAACAAACATTAACTCAAGCATTAGTGACCTGTCTTGCCTTTACTTGGCTTAATCCTCATGTCTATTTAGACACTATTGTTCTGATTGGTTCAGTTGCAACTCAGCTTGAAGATAAAGTGAGTTTTGCTTTGGGCAGCATTCTTGCCTCTTGGGTTTTCTTTTTTAGTCTGGGCTATGGTGCAAGATTATTAAAGCCACTATTTACCAATCCTAAAGCTTGGAAAATTTTAGATTTCATTATTGGTTGCGTTATGTGGAGTATTGCTATAACGCTCTTGTTTTAACGGCTTAAAAACTAAAAAAGGATCATCTAAAAGATCCTTTTTTATTACTCATTAATATTAGGCCTCACTTCCAAGCACAACTCTTGCCTGTTTTCTTTCTTGCTGTGACTGTTTTATAACAACGTAGCCAGAAGATACACCTAAGTAAGCAATGACAAAGGCAACCAATAAATCGGGAAATACGCTGCCTGTTCCAAATACTCCAACCGCCGCTAAAATTACAGCAATATTGGCAATCGAGTCATTTCGACTACACAACCAAACAGAACGCATATTGGCATCACCATCACGAAATGCATAAAGCATAAGCGCGACTGAAACGTTAGCAATTAAGGCTATTACGCCAATTGCCCCCATGACCATTGGTTCCGGTGGAACTCCATAGAAATACGACCAGACCACTTTCGCAATGACAAAAACACCGAAAGCCGCCATCGTTATTCCTTTAAGTAATGCAGCTGTTGCACGCCAATATAAACTCATCGAAAGAACGACTAAAGATAATGCATAGTTTGCTGCATCTCCGGCAAAATCTAATGCATCGGCCCAAAGTGAAACAGATTGGGCTTTATAACCTCCCAATATTTCTACTACGAACATTAAGGCATTGATCACAAGTGCAATCCATAACGCTTTTCTAAAGCGCGGGCTTACTTTCTTGGTAGGAGAGCATGTTGAAGCACAACCACATCCAGCCATTTTATTTCCTCAAAAACTCTTTTATAGTGATTAAAAACCCTTGAGTAACTCCAGAGTCAAGTCTTATGAGTCTTTCTATTGGTCAATTATCAAAAAAAGCGAATATTCCAATTGATACGATCCGTTATTACGAAAAAGTAGGTGTGCTGGACCGTATTCAGCGCTCAGAAAATAATTATCGTGTTTATACAGAGCAAACTCTTGCAGACCTTTTGTTTATTAAACATTGCCGTGAGTTAGATATTTCTCTCAATGACATTAAAACGCTAAAAGGAATGAAAGCTCAGCCGAAACAGGCGTGTACGGAAGTTGATAATTTGGTGAATAAATACTTGATTGAAGTATCTGAAAAAATCGAACGATTATTACTTTTAAAAGAATCTTTAATTGATTTAAAACTGCACTGCTCTACCAATCGAACAGTAGATGAGTGCGGGATTTTGAAAGAACTTCAAAGCGCCCCTTAAAAATAAAAAAAGCATCACTCTTGTGATGCTTTTTAGAATTAATGGTCGCTATGTTCATCTGGGGGAACTTCGGTAATTCTCCCCCCTCGAGCTAGAAATGCGGCAACTTCATCTTCCAACGCTTGGCGCTGTTTTTGTTTAGCAGTCACAGTCAGCGTTTCTGCCTCCGCAATGTCAGTATCATTAATACTGCTTGCTTCTTCATCAGCTGCACCGCTTTCGGCCGCTTTCGCTTCATCTTCATCTACAGCAGAATCTTCTGCATCTTCATAATCATTGATATCTGACATTTCACACTCCCCACAATGACTTTTATTGCATCATCGCTATGGTCCCAAGACCTCAGAAATTTAGCAATCTCTTTGCATTTAGCAAAGAGCCAAAATGGTCAAATCCGTAGTTTTTTTGACCGAATTGGTAATGATATATAAATGATTGTTTAAAAAATATCTACTGATATTTTTTTAGACCAGTAGAGCATAAACTACATAATTATTTTAACGACTATACTGGGTGTTTTGTAAAGCCCCTAAACCATTTGCTTGTTGCATAAAACGCTCTTTTAGGAACGAAATTTGTTCAACTTGCTTGAGTCCCATATTTCGAACCCAAATAAATGGAAATAGCTCACTACTTTCCAACCAGCCAATTGCTGACATGCTATGCATCATTGCATCATTCTGGCCTTTACGGCGATGTTCATAACGCAACAATGTCTGTTCATTTGCCCATATACCACGTGCTAAGTCATGTAACAGTGCATCACAGAGTACAGCTGCATCTAGACAGCCAATATTTACCCCTTGTCCAGCAAGTGGATGAATAACATGTGCTGCATCTCCAATTAAAGCTAAACCAGCTTTAACGTATTGTTTTGCGGCGCGCGCTTTGAGCGGGAATTGTGCTCTTGAGCGTACATCTAACACTTCACCCAACATATGTTGGCTTTCTCGGGTTAAAAGCTGCATAAACTCATGATCGGTTAAAGCAGAATATTCATCGGTATAATCATCAGGTAGTGTCCAGACAATTGACTGCCAGTAGCCATTTTCACCTTCTTCAAGACTAGCCATCGGCAAATAAGCTAAAGGCCCTGTAGGTAAGAAAATTTGCCGAGCCACATAATTGTGGGGTTTAGATGTTTTAATGGCACAGCTAATCGCTGCTTGCTTGTAATCTAATACGTCTAGATCAATAAAAGCCTGTTCTCGTACAAATGAATTGGCACCATCTGCCCCAATCAGCAGTTTTGTTTTAAGTGTCGTACCATCTGCCAATTGAATATGCCAACACCCAACTCCCTGCTCAATGCGAGTCACGCGAACTTGAGTGCGATAATCTGTTAACTGCTCAAGCATTTTTTGTTGAATAGCAACATTCAATACACTTGGCTCAACCATAGAACCTAAGGACTGTTCTGGCATTGGTCTTTGTATGGACTCATGGCCGAAATTAATTTCACCATAGCCATTCAGATTCCACACTTGCATGCCTGTATATGGCATTTGACGTGCTAGATCATCCCAAACATTGACAGTTTTAAGTAAATGAATGGTCGCTTGGCTGAGTGCTAAAACACGTGGGTTCATCACACCCAGTGTCTTTTCAACATCCAGTACAGGAGCAGCATCAAGCACAGTAGGCTGTACACCGCCTTGGGCAAGCAATAAAGCTGTTAAACCACCAACCAGTCCACCACCAATAATGACAACATCTAATATTTCACTCATGCTTTTAGCCCCATTGCATAGTTCGCTACTAGTGGCTTAACACCTGGAATGACATCAAATGCAATTAATCCGGTATTACGAATTAATTTTAATAATGGATTTTGGTTACTAAAACCACGAACGACAGTATCACAGAACTTAATCACTCGCTGTTGGTCTGACAAACGAGCTTGTTCATAGGCAAGTAAATTATCAGGATTACCAATATCATCAGAAGCGGTTAGCTGGTTCACTAAATAACGCACCAAAACATCCGCATCACGTAGGCATAGGTTAAAGCCCTGTCCAGCAACAGGATGGATAGTATGCGCTGCATTACCCATTAAAATAACGCGACCTACAGCTTGTTTATGTGCAAGCACTTGCGAAAGTGGATAACTAAAACGTTTGCCGGTTTTTTCAAATTTACCCGCTCGGTCACCGTAAGTTTGTTGTAAAGCATTTAAGAAGTGCTGATCATTTTCATCGCCTAACCATTCATCTTCAGTGCCTTTTTTTACAGGCCATACAACCGAACGGCGATATTCACCCGGTAAAGGCAATAAAGCTAAAGGGCCTAATGCACTAAAACGCTCAAAACCTACTTGTTCATGAGGTTTTGAGGTCTGTACGGTCGTGACAATTGCAACCTGATCATAATCATGAACATCAACACCGACGCCAATTGCCTGACGACAAAAAGAGTCACGTCCATCTGCTGCGATTAGTAGTTTTGACTCAAGTTTTAAGACTTCTTCACCACGCTTGGCTTCAATATGTACTTGTTCAGCATCTTGAGTTAAAGCAGTCACCTGTACGCCATCAATCAGCTCAATCAAAGGCTGCTGACGTACTTGAGTCAATAGAACACGGCCAAGCCAAGCATTTTCAATCACTTGCCCAAAGCTTTCGACTTTTTCTTGTTCTGCAATTAAGCGCGCCTTACCAAAACTGCCTTGTTCAGTAATGTGAACTTGTAGAATTGGAGTCGCATGTTGCTGTAATGCATCCCATAACCCCAGCTTCTGATAAATCTGGACGCTACGACGCGATAAAGCCGTATTACGCGCATCAAAACTGGAATGATAAGGGGCAACATTTTGATCATCATAGTTTGGGTATTTCACAGCCTCTAACAGCTTTACTGCAATATTAGCCTTCGCCAGCATGAGTGAAAGGCTAAGTCCAACCATTCCCCCACCTACAATAATCACTTGTTGTTGCATCGAGTTGTGCTCCTTTGGCGAATACGTTTAATTATGATTTAGCTTGTGCCATTAAATGTTCAATATCTGCAATACTTTTAACTACATCAGCAGTTAAAACTCGTGGCCCTTTCGATGTTGCGACTACATCATCTTCAATACGAATACCAATACCACGCCATTTTTTATCTACAGTTTCATCGTTTGATGCGATATATAGGCCTGGTTCAACGGTAACGACCATACCTTCTTCATATTGACGCCAGTCTTCACCTTTTTTGTAAGACCCGACATCATGTACATCCATACCTAACCAATGACCTGTACCATGCATATAAAATTGACGGTATGCTTCGGTTTCGATAAGTTCGCTCACATCCCCATTGAGCAAACCTAAATCAACTAAGCCTTCGGTTAAAATTTTAACAGCTACTTCATGAGGCTCACGGTAAGAGTTACCGATACGAACTGCATCAATGGCAGCGTATTGGGAAGCCAATACAACTTCATATAATGCTTTTTGTTCAGCACTAAACTTCCCATTTATTGGAAAAGTACGGGTAATATCTGATGCATAGAACTCATATTCGCATGCAGCATCAATTAAGACTAAATCACCGTCTTTAAGAGGTTGGTTATTTTCAACATAGTGCAAAATGCAGGCATTAGCCCCACCACCGACAATACTGTTATAAGACGGTACACAACCGTTTTGCCCAAATATATAATTGAGTTCGGCTTCAAGCGCATATTCCATCATACCTGGACGCACCATTTGCATTGCACGGGTATGTGCCTGAGCACTAATTTTTGAAGCAGTTTGCATAAGCTCAAGTTCTTGTGGTGACTTGATTAAACGCATTTCATCAACAATACGGTCGAGCTGTACCAGTTGAGCGGGAGCACCTTGATGTCGGTGCTCAGCATCTGCTTTTTTAATCCACTGGATCACCCGTGCATCAAACGCAGCATTTTGCCCAATCCGATAATAAAGGCGTTCTTTATTTAATAACTTTTCAATAATTTCTTCATCAAGCAGATCAATTGCATAGGCTTCATCTGCATCATAGTCTTCGATTGCACCGTCAATTCCGGCACGGTAACCATTCCAGATTTCCATCTCGCGGTTACGTTCACGGCAGAAAAGACTATAACTATAGTCAGTTACATCCTCAAAGGTTTCAATAACTGCAACTGCTTCAGGCTCAGCAAAGCCCGTCAAATAGAAAAAACTACTATCGGCACGAAATTTATAATCCGCATCACGATTACGGTACATCTCCTCACGCGTTGCAATAATTGCAATACTGTTCGGACCCATTTTTTCTGCCAGACGGTCTCTACGATGTTGAAAATCAGCTTGAGGCAATTTCATAATGATCTACTTGATTTAGAATTTTAAAGTCAAAAAATAAAATACAACCAATAACACATCGCCTCAATTAGCTTGGGCGATGTGGTGTGAACATTTCTACAATATTCTGATCTGTACCTAGAGCAGCAGTTTTACTTTTTGCATGAAAGTTTTTTAATAAAGAACTTTCAGCTACAGTGATTTTTTTTCTGCCAATAGACAAGCTTACAGGGATTAAGCGTACAAATTCATACAATTCTTCGTAACTGCTTTCACCTTCCTCATCATTGTCAGAATCTTCAAATTCGACTGCTGCAACATCCTGAAGATGTTCAATGAGTTCACGTTCATCACCGCGCACATGACCAGATGCTAAACCGAAACCTAATACAACACCCGCACACCAATCAGATAATGCTTGCACACGTTCTTGAAGTAGATGTTCATCGTCTGGAAGCATTGGTAGATAATCTAATTCGTCTTCCGATAAAGCATGAACTACATCTTCTGCTTCGTCAGTTAAAAGCGTTAAAGCATCGCCACTTAACTCTGGCACATTAAGGGTTGTTAAAATTTGTGACCATTCTTCACGCGTAGGCGCTTCTGTCACACAAACAATACCTGTTAATAGACCATGTAACTCACTAGGGCTTGAAATTTCTTCAATTCCTTCAAAATGAGCGTTCCAATCTGTCCAGCCTGAAATATCGTCTTGCATTCGTTTATCCAATCTCTATACTTTGTATATATTACCTTTGATTGCAATTCTGTGCGACCTCGTTATGTTAGAACAATTACAGCGGCTACAAGCGCATATTAGCGTTTTAAAAACACGCTTACATCATTTAGAGAGTGAACATGCGGCACTCTCAGAAGCTAAAGAACTGGCTGAAACAGAGCATCACGCACAAGTTGTGCAAAAAAATAGTATTATCACTAAAAAACAAGAGGAAATTGAGACGGTAACTGAGCAACTTTCTCAGTTAAAAGGTCAATTTCAACAATTGAATCAAGATGCTAACACACTTGCAGAACGTTATAGCCGATTAGAAAAAAGTACGACTGATTTAAAAAATCGTTTTCAAGAAATTCTTGCAGAACGAAATGAATTACGTGTTGCAAAAGAAAAGTTACAAGCCCACCAGCGCCAAACCCAGCAAGAGCTGCATGATTTACAACAAGATCGTGACCGTTTGTTACAAAAAAATGAGCTTGCCAAATCAAAAGTTGAAGCCATTATTCAACGTTTAGGAATTTTAGGTACAGCTCAAGACCAACATGCGCAAGAAATCCAGCAGCTTGCCCATCCTAATGCTGAAACTGGTGAGGAGACCCAATCATGAGTGAACAAGTCATGGTAGAGCTTAGGCTGATTGAGCAGACTTTTAGACTCGCGACTACCGCAGATAAAAAAGATGAACTTGAACGTGCAGCACAGCTTCTTAATGAGAAGTTTAATGATATGCGCCGTAGTGCACCACGTGTTGAACACAATAAACTTGTCATTATGGTCGCTCTACAGTTAACTCAAGAAGTGCTGAGCCTTAATAAATCTTTGCAGGAATACACTCACTGTGAACGCCTACTGCAAACGATTTTAGAAGATGTGGAACAAATTGTTTAAAAAACCTCAATTAATAAAAGCATGCCTTGTACTCTAAAACATAGATGCAGGGCATTTTTATTGAAGGCAACACTCCAGTTGAATATTATTTTCCGCTCTCTAATGTACAAAGCTTCATCAAACGCAAACTAAGTTTACAGTTCGATAAGCTCAAGTGATTGCCAACAGGGTCATATCGGTTATACTTAAGCTATCTCTGGGATGTTCGCCAGCGGGTCTATTCCCCTGCCGATACTTAAACTTATGGATTGCGTTCTGTATATTTAGAGTGTATGCCTACCTTCGAGTAGGAAACCCAGCAAGTATACGTCGCGTCCACCTTGAACTCATCGGGTTCAGGGTAACGACACATGCAGCGGCATCTTCGGAGCATTTATTTTTAATAATAAAATTCCAAATATTTATTTTAATTAGCCTTCCAATATACATCTACGTTTACGATCTTTTTTCAAGCATGACATTATTATTTTATAGATGAATAGTCTCTGCATTCAAAATTACTTTTCTTTTCTACTCAGGCATTCCTGATACCAAGCTGTTTGAAAATCTTCTATCGCTTTTCTTTTAAAGAAACTGGTCTTGAATACTTTCGTTGAGTAAGCAGAATTAATTAAATCTTGATAAAGTTGTTTTGCTTTTGGATCTTCAAGGCTATTCGCTATATGCTGCAAGTCTTCAGATGGGACTTTTTGTTGACGCGCTTCCATGACAGTATAAGAAACTTTCTTCACTACATTACAAATTTCGGGATCACTTACACTTTCTTCGGCATAACAGCCAAAAGCTAAAAAACTAAGAAAAAATAATTTAAACTTCATATACCTACCTTATTTTTATAGCTTTAAATTAATTAGAGAATCTTATTAACGAAAAAGAAATAGTGATCAAGTCACTATTTCTTTTAAAAGATTTTATGCGGGATTAATCACATAAAAGTAAATAACAAGCCCTACTAAAACAGTTGAAGCAATCGTTAAATAGGTACCGACTGTATTAAAACTCTGTAAGAACTTTAAGATTTCCATATCCAAATCCCCAAACTACGGTTTATAAAGACAAAAGAAAATTTACCACAACTCAATAATGCCAATCAATTCACATTTATCGGATTTTTTGAGACTAAAAACAATATCGACTTATTGATTGCATCTAATGGCAAAAGCATCCTTATAGTAATCAGTTGCACTTTTTAAATCGGAAAGTAATTTTTCTTCGGTATACGGTTTAGGCGAAATTTTTATTAATGCGGGCATGTATTGAGTTTTATAAACTTCAGGATAATCATGACATAAGATTTTGACTTTAACTTCTTGAGGTGTATTCGGGTTATCCAACTGATCTAAAAACTCTCCGATTTTACGATCTGACTCTTCAAATTGGACTTTATAATCAACTTCCGCGGCTTCAGGTTCTGCTTGTTTTGTGCAGCCACCAAGTAGCATTAAACTACTGATAGTAAGGGTTAGAATTTTTAACTTCATAAGCTTAAGAATGCTGTATCAATCTTTTAAATATACTTAACCTTATTAAATGTAAAGAAGTACTGGTAATACGTAAAGAAATAGAAACTTTTAACTTTAAATAGAATATATCGGAACGCTTTATGGCTATTGGTCAATAAATTTAGGCTTCTTTTCTAAATTACTCTCCTATATCCATAAAGCTGTCGAAAATAGGTATAATTTTGCACGACTGATCTCTAATTTTCGTTAGATTTATACATGAATGAACTCAGCTTTATTAGAAAAAATTTAAGATCTAAAAGACGTTCTCTAAGTTCATTTGAGCAAAAACAAGCTCAGCTTAATGTTCTCCATCATCTAAATACTCTCCCTATTTTCCAATCTTCCAAAAAAATTGGTTTATATTTGCATGCCTTTGGAGAAGTTCACACAGATCTTCTCATAAAGTTATGTTTTCAAAAAAATAAACACGTTTATTTACCGATGATTTGTTCTATGAATCAACGTTTAGTTTGGGTAAAAATATCTAGAAATCAATATATAAACCGACGTTTTTCTCATCATCCATTAGGTATGAAAGAACCCATGGCAACCCGAGCAAAACATGTATCAAAACTTGATTTACTATTGATGCCACTTTTAGTTTGTGATCACTATGGTACGCGTATTGGTATGGGAGGTGGCTATTATGACCGTACATTGGCTAGTGCAAAATATAAGCCTTATCGCTTGGGAATAGCTCATCAATTTCAATTTATTGAACATACTTTAAAACGCCAAAGTTGGGATCAACCCTTAGATGCTTTACTCACCCCTCAACATATTTATTATTTTAAAAGATAATATTTATATGAAAATTAAAATTAGTCTTAAGTTTTTAATGCCCCTAAAATCATAAAAGTAACCACCCTAAGGATGGTTACTTCTACGTGACAGACCGATTTACCAACTTATAGTAACACGTCTATTTAATGTTCAATATTAAATAAGTTTTGCATTATTGTTAATTATACAATGCCGATAAATGGCATGAGAAAATGGTTATTTTTCCACCCAAACGTCTTTTCTACTATATGCATATTTCATAATTATTAAGCTAAATTACCTATCCTTTCTACAAAATTTTATTCTTCTTAAGAATTAATCTCTTGATTCATAACATTTTTAAAAAAAAGTTGACTAAATTAGTCCTTTTTTCCACATTTTCTCTAGTAAGGCCCTTGTAATTTTTAAAATACACATCACTATAAAAAACATGGCAACCTCGTTGTCACTCATTAGGAGTGCCCATGTCTGAACTTATTATGAATGAAAAAACTGACTTAGAGCCTCAGGTTCCAAGTGTATTACCACTTTTAGCGTTGCGTGATGTCGTGGTTTATCCACACATGCAAATTGCGTTATTCGTGGGTCGTGAAAAATCGATCAATGCAGTTGATGTGGCTCGTAACAGTGACAATTTAGTATTTGTAGTTGCGCAAAAAGATTCGCTTACAGAAGAAATTGATCACGATAACCTTTATCAGTACGGAACTGTCGCTAAGATTGTTCAAGTCGTAAATCATGAAAATGATGAAAACTGCATTAAAGTACTTATTGAAGGCTTACATCGCTCTAAACTTGAAAAGATTATCGATGAAGATAGTCATTTGACTGCTGAGCACAGCTTAAGTCCAATGACAATTAACGTAGATAAAGCTACTCAGGAAACTCGTTTGCAAGAGTTACGTACTTTATTTGCTCAATATGCTGAAGCAAAATTACGTAATGCACGCGAACTCGTTGCTGCGGCTAATAAAATTGAAGACTTGCTACAACTTATGTTTTTCGTAGCAACACGTGTGCCTCTAAATATTGAAATTAAACAGAAGTTTTTAGAGCACGATGAGTTTGAAGCACATTTACAAGAGCTTATGAGCTACTTGGTAAATCAATCTGCTGAACAGCAAATTGAACAAACTTTGCATGACAGCGTAAAACGCCAAATGGAAAAAAACCAACGTGAATACTTTCTAAATGAAAAAATGAAAGTCATTCAACGTGAACTTTCTGACATGAATGGCGGTGCTGAAGATGACGTTGCTGAAATAGAGAAACGTCTTGCTGAAGCTGATTTACCTGAACACGTACGTAAAAAAGCTGAAGCTGAGTTCCGTAAGCTTAAAGCAATGCAACCAGCGTCTAGTGAAGCGGCTGTTGTACGTAACTATCTAGAAGTAATTTTAGATACACCGTGGAATAAAGCGAGCAAAGTGAGTATTAACCTTGCGAAAGCACAGGAAATTCTCGATACAGATCACTACGGCTTAGATGACGTTAAAGACCGTATTGTTGAATACTTAGCTGTTCAGTCACGTGTTAAAAAGCTCAAAGGTCCGATTCTATGTTTAGTAGGCCCTCCTGGTGTAGGTAAAACTTCACTTGGTGAGTCTGTCGCGAAAGCAACAGGTCGTGAATTTGTTCGTATGGCACTCGGTGGTGTACGTGACGAAGCTGAAATTCGTGGTCACCGTCGTACTTATATTGGTGCGATGCCAGGTAAAATCGTGCAATCTTTAACAAAAGTTGGCGTGAAGAACCCATTGTTCTTACTCGACGAAATTGACAAGATGGCGCAAGACTACCGTGGCGACCCTGCTTCTGCATTGCTTGAAGTACTAGATCCATCACAAAATAGTAAGTTCAACGATCACTATTTAGATCTTGATCTTGACCTATCTGAAGTGATGTTCATCTGTACTGCAAACAGTATGAATATTCCAGAAGCATTGCTTGACCGTATGGAAGTTATTCGTCTACCTGGTTATACCGAAGATGAAAAAGTTAACATTGCTGAACGTTATCTTGTTCCGAAAGCAATTAAGAACAATGGTCTACGTGCAAAAGAGTTAACAATTCATGAAGAAGCGATTCGTGACATTGTTCAACGTTATACACGTGAAGCTGGCGTACGTAATTTAGAACGTGAAGTGTCTAAAATTGCACGTAAAGTGGTAAAAGAAGCAGTAAGTAAAAAGTCTAAAAACTTACAGCTTGATATTACTTCTGCCAATCTTCCAGAATACTTAGGTCCACATAAGTTTGACTTTGGTATTGCAGAAGATGAAGCACAAGTAGGACGTGTAAATGGTCTAGCTTGGACATCTGTTGGTGGTGAGTTACTTACTATCGAAGTTGCAGCTGTTAAAGGTAAAGGTAAATTCATTACGACCGGTTCACTCGGTGACGTTATGAAAGAGTCTATTACCACAGCAATGACTTTAGTACGTACACGTGCCGATGAGTTGGGTATAGAAGCTTCGCGTTTTGAAGAAACTGATGTACATGTTCACTTACCTGAAGGTGCAACACCAAAAGATGGTCCGTCTGCTGGTTTAGCGTTAACAACTGCGCTTGTGTCAGCATTTACAGGTATTGCAATTCGTCCTGATATTGCAATGACTGGTGAAACAAGCTTAGGTGGTCGTGCAATGCGTATTGGTGGCTTAAAAGAAAAACTTCTTGCAGCACACCGCGGTGGAATCAAGCTTGTCTTTATTCCTCAAGACAACGTTCGAGACTTAGCAGAAATTCCTGCAAATGTTAAAGAAGGTTTGGAAATCAAAGCTGTGAAAAGTATTGATGACATCTTGCCTTTAGCATTAGTTTCGATGCCAAAGCCTTTACCTAAAACACCGATTGTAAAACCGGTGGAAGGCTCAAAAGCAGCACGTCACTAATTAAAAAGTAAAAAAGAGAGAGCTTCGGCTCTCTTTTTTTTGTTACACAATTTGATTGAAAAATATCCAACCATCCTCATAATAGGTAATAAGGGTATTTAAATAAATGAGTACTCTTATCTATCTAATTCATAGATAGCCTTGTTTTTATTCTCTATGATCATCTGAACTCCAGACAGATGATCATTTGATCGCAGTCCAACACCGTTTTTTGGACTGCGTTTTTTATGCCCGTCTTTTAGATCATCAGATGCTTTCATTCCTCAGGTATAATGCGCCTGCTGTTTTTGAATGAATAGATAATATGAAAATTCGTATTCTGACCATTGGTCAAAAAATGCCTGCTTGGGTTCTTACTGGTTTTGAAGATTATTTCAAACGTATCCAACCTTTTGTTCAAACCCAAGTTATTGAACTGCCTATGGCCAAACGTGGTAAGAATGATTCAGAAGCGGATATTTTAAAATATTGTCAAATTGAAGGCGAAAGTATTTTAAATGCTTTAAAACCGAATGAAACTTTAATTGCACTAGAAGTTGGTGGTCGAGAACTAAGTACAGAAAAATTAGCTGACACCATGAAACAATGGATGCTTGAAGGAAATGATGTAGCACTTGCTATTGGCGGTCCTGATGGTTTATCAGATCAGGTACGTAAAGCTGCCGCATGGCATTGGTCTCTCTCAAAACTGACAATGCCTCATCCTTTGGTACGTGTTTTATTAATCGAGCAACTATATCGAGCTATGAGTATTAATCACAATCATCCGTATCACCGTGCATAAAAGGAACAAACGTTTCATTTTAAGAACAATCCGTTGAAATCTGGATACTTTTAACATGTCCTGATTTTGGCATAATACTTATTATTCTGCTTTTCAACTCAGGTGTAATGAAATGGAACTACAAACCCTTCCCGGACTGTTTATTTCACATGGTTCACCCATGCTTGCACTTGACCCGGAACAAGTGGGACCTGCTCTACACCGTCTAGGTACAAATCTGCCTATCCCAAAGGCAATCATTGTGATGTCTGCGCACTGGGAAAGCAAAGCACTTGAAGTGAGCATTTCAACTCGTCCTGAAACGTGGCATGACTTCCGTGGATTTCCTAAAGAGTTATATGAAATTCGCTACAGTGCGCCTGGCGAACCAGAACTCGCAGAAGAAATCTTAAAATTATTGGCCGATGCTCACTTTGTTGCACATGCCAATAGTACACGTCCTCGTGACCATGGTGTATGGATGCCTTTATTGCATATGTATCCAGATGCAGACATTCCCGTGGTTGAAATCTCATTGCCATCAAATTTAAGCGCTCAAGAAATTTATCGGATAGGACAAACACTCGCACCTTTACGTGATAAACAAATTTTACTGATTGGTTCGGGAAGTATTACTCATAATCTTGCAGAGTTATCTTGGCAAGGAGACAACTCTAAAGTTCCTGAATGGGCTTCAACGTTTAGAAATACTGTTGTGAATAAGCTTTTCCATCAAGATTATGATGGGGTTTTAGACTGGCAATCACTGCCTTACGTAAAACGCAACCACCCTACTCTTGAACATTTTGCACCTTTGTTTTTTGCAATGGGTACGGGCAATCGCTTTACGATTGTTCACAGTAGCTTCACAATGGGCTCATTAGGAATGGACATTTATCGTTTTGATTGATTATTAGGAAATACCCCGTTTTGCGGGGTATACCATTATTTTTGTTGAAAATTAGAATAATTTACAAACTTATACATTTTAAAAACCGAAACAATCAAATGTTTACATTTTCTTTTTTTAAGAATGTTTTAAGCTTATTACTGTTGTTTTTTTACTTGAAGTTTTTAAATGAAAATTAAATATTTAATTCTTGCGTTATTACCTTTTTCTTTGATGGCGTGTCAAACAGTTACTAATACTCCTGCTCCAATTGTATCTGAGCAACAACAAAACCTTGCAACCACTTTAGGTGAATATGCATGGACTTATCAAAATGTAAAAGCTTCTAAACCACTTATTCTTAACTTTAATGCAGATGGTAAATTAGCCATTAATACAGGTTGTAATGGCCAAGGCGGTACTTGGAAAGTTGAAGACAACCAACTTGTTACTTCGAATCTTGTTTCAACTATGATGGCTTGCCAAGATGATTTAATGAAACAAGAACAATTGTCGAATAGCATCTTTAATGAAGCAAAATTACCAATCGAAATTAGCAACACTAATGGTCAGGTGATTTTAACCGTGACAGATAAAACTGGTCAAAAACACATTTTCCAAGGCCAAAAAGCAGTGAATACTCAAGCTTTAACAGACTACTCTTGGTCATATCAGCCTGAAAATACTAAAAAACCAATCGTTCTTAACTTTACAAATGATCGTTTATCTATCGCAACAGGTTGTAACCGCCAAGGAACAACTTGGAAAGTTGAAAACAATACCATCGTAACTGCAGACGTAATGTCGACGATGATGGCATGTGAACCTGCTTTAATGAAACAGGAACAGTTCTCTAGCACTCTCTTCCAAAAACGTGCAATTCCGTTTGAACTCAATACTACAAATGTTGATCAACCCACATTGACAGTATCTGATGCTCAAGGCCAGAAATATACTTTCACAGGTAAAATGACACCTGAAGCAAAATATCAATCTGAAGGAAAAACTGTTTTCCTTGAAGTAGCTCCAGAAACTAAATCGTGTACTGGTGTTGCCCCACAAACTTGTATGCAAGTTCGTGAAATTAAATATGATGACAAAGGCGTTAAAACTTACGCTGACAAAAACTGGTCATTATATTACGGCCAAATCGAAGGTTTTGAACATAAGCCAGACCAACGCGTAATTTTACGTGTAAAACGTTTTGAAGTGAAAAACCCAGCTGCAGACCAATCTAGTCAAGCAGATGTATTAGATATGGTTGTAGAGCAAGAGTTAGTTAAAAAACCTAAAAAATAAGTTTTTAGACTAAAAAAATCCGATGCATAAGCATCGGATTTTTTGTTTCTATTTTAGTAAATACCTTGAGCAAGCATTGCATCAGCAACTTTTACGAAGCCTGCAATATTGGCACCGTCTACATAATTCACAGTCCCGTCTTCCTTAGTTCCATATCGTACACAGTTGGCATGAATGTCTTTCATAATTGCATGTAAGCGTTCATCGACTTCAGCATGGGTCCAGCTTAAACGAATTGCATTTTGAGACATTTCTAAACCAGATGTTGCAACACCACCCGCATTAGAGGCTTTTCCTGGCGCATACAAAATTTTAGCTTCGATAAAGTGTTCAACTGCTTCAAGTGTAGATGGCATATTAGCGCCTTCAGCTACACAAATGACACCGTTAGAAATAAGTATTTTCGCGTCTTCACCTGTTAATTCATTTTGTGTAGCACATGGCAAAGCAATATCAACAGGAATATGCCAAGGCGTTTTTCCCTCAAAATATTCAAAACCATGTTTAGAAGCAAACTCGGAAATACGACCACGTTTAACGTTTTTCAGTTCCATTACTTCGGCAAGTAACTCATCTGTAAAACCATTTTTTACATAAACTGTGCCATTTGAGTCCGACAAGGTAACCACTTTTGCCCCTAAGAACATGGCTTTCTCTGCTGCATATTGAGCAACGTTACCAGAACCTGAAACTGAAACAGTTTTACCAGCAAAAGATTGTCCACGGACTTTTAGCATTTCTTCTGCAAAATAAACCGTACCATAACCAGTTGCTTCAGGACGCATCAAGCTACCACCAAATGAAATTCCCTTACCGGTAAAGACACAAGCGGTGTCGTTACTCAGCTTTTTCATCATGCCTGCCATATAACCGACTTCACGTGCACCCACGCCAATATCACCCGCAGGAATATCCGTATTTGGTCCTAAATGGCGATAAAGCTCAATGATTAATGCCTGACAGAATCGCATAATTTCAGCATCAGATTTACCTTTAGGATCGAAATCTGAACCACCTTTTCCTCCACCCATTGGTAAAGTGGTAAGTGAGTTTTTAAAAGTCTGTTCAAAACCTAAAAATTTTAAAATTGATAGATTGACCGATGGATGGAAACGCATTCCCCCTTTGAATGGACCAATTGCTGAATTGTATTGAACACGGAAAGCTCGGTTAACTTGAGTCTGACCTTGATCATCCATCCATGAAACACGAAATTGAATCACACGCTCAGGTTCAACTAAGCGTTCTAACAAACCCTGCTCTGCATATTCCGGATTTTTTTCAATAAATGGCCACAAACTTGTCATCACTTCTTCGACAGCTTGCAAGAACTCAGGTTGATGCGGATCACGCGCTTGCACGTAATTCAGGAATTCATTCAGATTGTTGTATTTCAATGCACGGTCCTCAGCATAGTAATGAATTAAATTGGTGCAATACATTATTAAATGCATCATTTAGCAGCAAAATATTAAATCCCTTTCCATCAATTTTAACAATAGTTATTTTAAATTATTTTATTAACCTTAATTATCAAAAACTTATTTTTAGGAAAACTACTTAAAGATCAGAAATAGTCATTTAACTTTTCACTTTTATTGATCTATTATTGTGCATAATTAGCGACATTTTAGGTCAATTAAAAACCCGATAAATTCGTTAAAATCCATTGACCTTACTTAGGTTTTTCTTCATTATCGCATCGTTTTAACCAAGCTATTTGCCCACTATGAATTCATCTATTTCTCTCATACGCGAGATTGATGCGTTATTACCACAAACACAATGTGGTCTATGTGGACATCGTGATGGATGTCTACCCTACGCAAAGTCGATTGCTGAAGGTGAAGAAGCAAATAAATGTGTTCCAGGTGGCCAACCTGTAGCTGATGCACTCGCAAATCTATTAAATCGTCCTGTGTTAACCGCTGAAACTAGCGTATGGCCTGTACAAGCCGATGGCCGCCCACAGCGAATGAAAGCAATTATTCGTGAGGATGAATGTATTGGCTGCACCAAATGTATTAGTGCTTGCCCCGTAGATGCTATTATTGGAAGTGGTAAGCTCATGCATACCATCTTGACTGACTTATGTACGGGTTGTGAGTTATGCATTCCACCTTGTCCGGTAGATTGCATTGATTTGGTCGAAGACAACCAAGCATTACCAAATGAGCAACAGCGTCTTGCTGAACAAAATGATTTAAGACAACGTTATTACGCTCACATTCAGCGCGAAGAAAAGCGTCGTACTCACCGTAAAGGGCCTGTAGTACGCGCTGAAATTGATACTCAACTGTTTGCACAGTTCTCTCAGGCACTTGATGAAGTACCTTCAATTGAGCTCATTGAGAAACCCAAAGAAGTTGTGTCAACAGATGCGAAAACTACAATTGAGTTAGCGAAAATTCGTACACAAATTAAGAAACTGGAAAAACAGCTCAGTGTTCGTGAAGATGCTAAAAAGCGTCTTCAGCTTGAAGAACTGCAACAGCAACTCATGCAATTACAGGAGGTCTGAATGGCCGTCAAGAATATGACGAAAAAGCAGATTCAAATTTTCTTTGAACGCCTTCGCGAACAACGACCTTCACCTCAAACCGAGTTAAAATATTCCTCTCCATTTGAGTTACTTATTGCAGTTATGTTGTCAGCTCAAGCGACCGACGTAAGTGTTAATAAAGCAACAGATAAGCTCTACCCTGTAGCAAATACAGCTGAAAAAATCTATAACTTGGGCGTAGATGGGTTAAAGGAATATATCAAGACCATTGGTCTCTATAACGCAAAAGCCGAAAATGTCATTAAGACCTGTAAGATTTTAATGGAACAATTTAACGGCGAAGTGCCAAGCAACAGAAAAGATTTAGAAGCTTTACCGGGTGTCGGGCGTAAAACAGCCAATGTAGTTTTAAATACGGCTTTCGGACAACCCACCATGGCTGTCGATACTCATATTTTCCGAGTAGGAAATCGAACTGGTTTAGCAGTAGGTAAAAATGTTCTTGAGGTTGAGCACCGCTTAATTAAGGTCATTCCTAAAGAATTTATTTTAGATTCACATCACTGGCTCATATTACACGGTCGTTATTGTTGTATCGCCCGTAAACCTAAATGTGCGGAATGTGTAGTCGCAGATGTCTGTAACTGGCCTGATCGCTTTGAATTTGGCGCACAAAAGCAAATTGCCATTAAAAATATTGAAGCTTAAAAATATGGTTGGGTATAGGGATCATACCCAATCAAACTTACTTTAGACGCTTTTTCTCATTACGCTCTTCTTTTGCTTGTTTTTGTACCTGTCTTAGCATTTTGTAGCTTTGAAAAGCCAAAAATATTAATAGTGCTAGACTAAGCAATACCACCAAAATCAATATGATTTTCATATTGTTCTCCTGCACCTAATGAAAGAAAAGAGCCCTCACAAAGAGGGCTCATTATCACAAACAATATTAAATTATTTGTCTAAGATGTTGAACAAATCTTTTTGTACATCTTCAATTGTACGCAAGCCATCAAGCTTGTCATAAGTTGGCGCATTTTCACCAGAAGCAGCACGACCTTGGTAGAAACCAACTAATTGCTCTGTTTCAGTGTGATAAGACGCTAAACGCTTACGAATAGTTTCTTCTTGGTCATCTGGACGTTGAACAAGGTCTTCACCAGTTTCATCATCTTTACCTTCCACTTTAGGTGGATTGTATACAGTGTGATAAACACGGCCAGAAGCTGGATGCTGACGACGACCAGAAAGACGTTTTACGATTTCTTCATCAGGAACATCAATTTCAATCACGTGATCGATGCTAATCCCTTCTTTTTCCAGAGCTTCAGCTTGTGGAATAGTACGCGGGAAACCATCGAAAATGCAGCCATTTGCACAGTCAGGTTGAGCAATACGTTCTTTTACTAAACCGATAATAAGTTCATCTGAAACCAAACCACCAGATTCCATTACACTTTTAGCTTTTAGACCTAATTCAGTACCTTCACGAATCGCAGCACGGAGCATATCACCGGTTGAAATTTGTGGGACATTGTAGCGCTTACAGATCAACTGAGCCTGAGTCCCTTTGCCTGCTCCAGGTGGTCCGAGTAAAATAATGCGCATAAAAAACATCCTCATTTAAAACAATGAATATGAAGTCCGGCAGAAAAAGTCTCGTTAATCTTCAATAGATCCTGCCTGACATCGAATTATAAGAAAGCCACAAACAAATGTATTGTACCAGCAATAAATCCGGTTACCCCACCTAGTACAATAAGAATCCATTCATCCTCCTGAAATGCAGGACGCAATAAATTCTGAAATTCTTTTGGTGTCAGTTCGCGAATACGCTCTTTAAACATTTGAAAAATCTTCTGTGCCCGGCTTGCGTTCAGTGCTGGGTCACATACGGGTCCCATCGTAATTTCAATTGAACGATCAATCAAGTCCGTCTTTAATCTTGCGTACTCTCTTGGCCCTAAAGAAAGCTGTAAAGAGGTGCGAACTAACGGGGTTTCCATGATTTCGTTAATATGACGCTTAACAATACGACGGGTTTTATCTTTACGCGGCCCGTACATCATTTCGGTCATAATCGATTTTAACGTGATCAGATCTTCTGTGACTACGCTCGAAAACACATCAGAGACTTCCTCTTGACGCTTCATAAAAGCACCTTGGACATTATAGGTCCCAATTCGAAGAACTGGTACAATCCAAGGAAACTTACGATCTTTTGTTAATCTAAAAATCTGTGGATAACGAATATAATGCGGTTCAACTGGGTTAAATACCATCCAGATTGCGATCCAGTTGGTTAAAAAGCCCCAAATTGCAGCCCAAAATGGTACTGTCCAGTGCCATGGTACGACAAACCAAACCACCATTTGGAAAATACCAAAGAACATGCCAATCAGTGCACTAATATGCCAAATAAAGTTAATTTCTTTTTGACCCACCTTTAAGAACATACGTACCATTAAACGGCGATCACCTTCCATCTGGCTCACGACCATTTCACGCATGTTAACCAGTGACTCTACATTCATGGTCAACTCAGTCACTAATTCTTTTAGCACACCTGGCAATTGCTTATGCGCTTGAGCATAAATACGGCGTTTAATCGAGTAAGGGAGATTTTCCCAAAGTACTGCATTACGGTCGATCATGACTTCATCAATAAGATGTTCAAGTTCAA
The DNA here is from genome assembly GCF_001605885.1 of Acinetobacter lactucae. GTDB lineage: Bacteria > Pseudomonadota > Gammaproteobacteria > Pseudomonadales > Moraxellaceae > Acinetobacter > Acinetobacter lactucae. Next base: position 171,717 of record NZ_LRPE01000011.1, read on the forward strand.
AACCGACTTGTTCGCCAATAATACGCGCCATATCTTCAGGATCCATTGCTTCTAAGAATTCCCGCAATGAACCTAATTTAGATAAAGTATTATCGGTAATAATCCCAGAGATACGCCCAGCTTTACGTGGCACGATACCTTGCCAACCTACTGGCAATGGTCCTAAATGGAACCCCCAAAACTTAATTGGGTAAAATACCATTTTTAAAGCCATCCACACATGTGCCCATGTGACAAAAGCCGTTACGGGAATAATACTCAAAACGGCCCAAAAATCAGGTCTGTGTAAAAAGGTCTGCCACAATCCACTGACGTACTCTAACATGTAAGACTCTCGTATTTATTTGTGCTCTGCTTATGGCGAGTTAACGATAAACTGCTTTGTTTTATAAACCAAAACTTAGAGAATAAGAAAATTGAATTTGTGGTTTAGTATCTGCAGCAACATTTCCGTTCTGGTCAGTTAATTTTTCAGCCGCACCAATACCCACACTAAAAGTGCTAATTCTTTCTGAATTTAACCACACATAGGCCAAATCAACACCCGCACCTAAACGGGATTTAAAATCACCATCAACCTCTTTACTATCAAGATGCCCAGCATAGAAACCGATATAGTAACCATTTTTGTCTGTGCCGGTAAGATAATAAGGATAGCGGAAGCCAACTTGTCCGCCAGCTGTTTTATCACCATTCAAAAATGCGCCGGCTTTGGCATAGGCAATACCATACGGATTTACCCACTCACCATTAAGATGTAATAATTTTTGAGTAACTCCGGCACCCACATTCCAAGTAGATGCATTATGTCCTGCTAATTTTGCTTCCGGAAGAAACGAGTAGTCTTGAGCATGTGCCCAACTACTTACTGTCAAAACTGCAAGTAAGGGATAAATTTTTCTCATTATTTTCTCCATTTTCCCTAATCGTATGGTGAGAACAACCCTATTCTATTGAATGAGAGACTTTAACAGAATTATTTTGCTTCTTATATACAAGTATCTACAATTTTGTTGTCTGCAAAGTCAAAAAGTATCTTATTAAAATGCAATGAAACTTTGAAAATTATGCAATATTTTAAATGCTCTTGCGTTAGAATAAGAAGCTATTTTTCTTCCCCTATGTCATTAAGTCGATCCTTATGAAGCAGCACTTTCCTTTAAAAGATATCCAGCAAGAAAAGCGCATTTATCGAGGTCGTATCTTTTTTGCCGTAGGGATCGTGACTATCTGCTTATTAGTCTTAATTAGCCGATATGCTTATCTACAAATTTTTCACTATGACGAATTCTCAACTGCATCTGACAAAAACCGAATTCGCTTACAGCCACTTCCGCCTGCTCGTGGTTATATCTATGACAGAAATGGTGTCTTACTAGCAGATAACTACCCTGTTTTCACAGCAACTCTAAGTAAAACAGATGTAGAAGATGTTGATAGTGTGGTTGAGCAATTACAGCCTATTTTAGATTTAACACAAGAAGATATTGACCGTTTTAAAAGCCGCATAAAAACTGCCCGTAAAACTGAACGCGTCGCGATCAAACTTAATCTAACTGAAGCCAATATTGCTAAGTTTAGTGAAGCCAAATATAAGTTCCCGGGTGTAAGAATCGAGACACAAATGACTCGCTATTATCCACACGGTGAATTATTTGCTCATGTGATTGGCTATGTCGGGCGTATCAACGATAAAGAATTAAAAAGTATTGATAAAGACCTATATGCTGGAACCAACCTCATCGGCAAGATTGGTGTTGAAAAAAGCTATGAAGATTTACTGCATGGTACGCCAGGTTATGAATCTGTTGAAGCAGATGCACATAGCAATGTATTACGCCATTTAGGTCGTAAAGACCCTACTCGCGGTAATGACCTGTATTTATCTTTAGATTATGGATTACAAGTTATCGCGTCTCAACAGCTTGCAGGTCGTCGTGGCGCTATTGTAGCCATTGACCCTCGTACGGGTGAAATTCTGGCTTTAGTGTCTAGCCCAAGCTTCAACCCTAATTTATTTGTGACAGGAATTAGCCATACTGACTACAGCTCACTACGTGACAATTTAGACCAACCGCTTTATAACCGCGCAGTACAGGGTGTATATCCGCCCGGTTCTACCATTAAGCCAATGGAAGCTATGGGTGGTTTACATTACGGCATAGTGGACTGGTCAACAGCAATTTCTGACCCCGGTTATTTCCACCTACCAGGTGATTCACATAAATTCCGTGACTGGAAAAAATCTGGTCATGGTATCGTGAACATGCATAAAGCCATTATTATGTCATGTGATACCTATTTTTATATTCTTGCCCATCAAATGGGCATTGATCAAATGAACCAATGGATGCGTCAATTCGGGTTTGGTCAAAAAACAGGTGTCGATTTACCAAGTGAAAGTGAAGGTCTTTATCCAAATCCTGAATGGAAAATGCGTACGCGTAAAGCGAAATGGATGAAGGGTGAAACTATTTCAGTCAGTATTGGGCAAGGTGCTTTTACAGCCACTCCGATACAACTTGCCATGGCAACTGCGATTACGGCAAACCATGGTTCCCACGTTACTCCTCATGTTTTACGCGCAACTCATGGTGCAAAACCATTTACCGTACGTAATGCACCTGACGGCAAAATTAACTTTAACGGAACCGACGAAGACTGGATTCAAATGCGCGATGCAATGATTGATGTAATTCAGTCAGGTACTGGTCGAGGTATTCGTACCCCTCTATATCAAATTGCAGGAAAAACAGGTACAGCACAGGTTAAGAGTATTGCACAAGGTAAACGTTATAACGAAGCAGCCTTGAGTGAGCGTCAACTTGACCATGGTTTATTTGTTGGATTTGCCCCTGCTGATAAACCTGAAATCGCGATTGCCGTGATTTGGGAAAATGGCCGTCATGGTGGTTCAGCTGCTCAACTTGCACGACCTGTGTTTGATTACTGGCTATTAACGCGTAAGAAAAACCCGATTCGTCCAGCAAATCACCAAGTAAATGGTGGGCTAATGACGGCAGGAATTAAACCAGGTGAACTTCCAAGTGGCGGTGAAAGTTCTGGTCCAGCATCTGCTACTACCAACAAACCAGCAGCATCAACACCACAAGCGACTCCTGCTCGTCCTGCTACCAATGAGGCCGATGAATAATGAAAAATCAACTACGCATTATTGGAGGCGAATGGAAAAGACGAGTACTTCCTTTCGCTAGCATTGATGGCTTACGCCCAACTCCAGACAGAGTCCGTGAAACTCTATTTAACTGGCTCATGTGGGATATCCAAAATGCTCATGTTCTCGACATCTGTACAGGCTCTGGTGCATTAGGTTTTGAGGCATTGTCACGCGGGGCTGCTTCGGTTTATATGATTGAACCCGACAAAACTCAGGCAAGATTTTTAAAAGACAATATTGAACTCTTAAAAGCCCAAAACTGTCATTTAATTAATGCAACTGCTCAACAGGCTTTACCGCGTTTAAAAGAACAATTTGACGTGGTTTTTTTAGATCCACCTTATAGTCTTGATTTATGGCAAGAGCTTTCGAACTTGGCCGAGCCACATATTAAAAAAAATGGATATATGTATGTTGAAGCTGACCGAGAGTTATCTCAGCTTCATCTTCCTGCCACATGGCAACAGGTTAAAACAACAAAAGCTGGTACAGTTCACGCAGGGCTTTACCAAAAAATAAGCAAATAAAAAAGGTAGCTCTAAGCTACCTTTTACTTTGCAAAATTTTAATTAGCTTAAGCCAATCAGTGCCACAACTGCTGCACAGGCGCCAACAATTTTTTTGCCATATGGCACATAGCGTGTAAGCAGAGCGCCCAACACCAACCCACTGCAATAGATTAATGCCATACCCGCAATCATACCAGTTACTAATGACACGATATGTCCTGCGTGTGCTAACTCAACCCCATGAGCAATACCGTGGAAGCTTGCAAGTAATGCCGCCGCTACAGGTAAAACCTTATTCAATTTTGTCCATAATGCAATTGCTGTAACCACTAAAGAAGCCACAATACCGTATTCAGCAACATTTGCAGCTACTAAACCTTGAGCACCCACTAAGAACCCTACAATTAAGGTCACGCTTAAAGTAATAACTCCAGCAATTTTCCACAGCTTAGCTGCTGACCACAATAAGACACCAAAAGCCAAGGCCATGACTAAATGGTCTAACCCAGTAAAGGGATGAATAAAGCCCGCCACAAAACCAGAATGTGCATGATCATGTCCCGGATGGGCCATTGCAAGTGCTGGCAATAATGAAAGGAGCACTACACTCCATTTTTTCATGAAGTCCATAATCTCTCCTTAAGCTTTAAACAGCCCTTGTTTCTCAATAAATTGGATAATTTCTTCAAGCCCATCTTGTGTTTTCATGTTTGAAAATAAGAAGGGTTTTTCTCCGCGCATGCGTTTCGCATCTTGGTCCATTACATCAAGGTTTGCACCTACCATTGGCGCAAGGTCAGTTTTATTAATAATGAGTAAATCTGACTTAGTAATACCCGGCCCACCTTTACGAGGGATTTTTTCTCCACCTGCGACATCAATAACATATAAAGTTAAATCAGAAAGTTCAGGACTAAATGTTGCAGCTAAATTATCACCACCACTTTCGATAATAATGAGTTCTAAGCCTTCGAATTTTTCACACAAATCATCAATTGCAGCCAAGTTAATTGAAGCATCTTCACGAATTGCCGTATGCGGACAACCACCTGTTTCCACACCCACAATCCGATCTGGCGACATCGCTTCATTACGGGTTAAAAAGTTTGAGTCTTCTTTGGTATAAATATCATTTGTCACTACAGCCATATTGTATTTATTACGCAAGGCTAAACATAAATTAAGTGTAAGTGCTGTTTTACCCGAACCCACTGGTCCGCCAATTCCAACTCGTAATGGACTACGCTCTGTCATGATTTTTATCCTTTTTTCCTAAACTTAAGATCTGAATAACCGTGAATATTGTGTTTCGTGTTTCATGCTCAGCATGGCATAACGAGGTAAAGCGCAGCTCAATTGCTCATCATTAAGCTTCAAAGCTTTCTCTACTGCTTGTGGTACTAAACCATGCAAGTGCCATAAAATTCTTTGCCCAGCCATTTGTCCTAAAGGAACAGTTTTTACTGCGGCTAAAACCTGATTTTCTAAAACAGTGAAGGTATAAGCCGTAAGTACATCCATGTCTTTGAGTTCGAGTCGACCACAAAGCTGTGCATAGACCGGCACGAAACCAAACTGCTTTTTAACCTCAACTGTTTTTTTTAAAACATCTTTAATCCACGCATTTAAAGAAAATGCCAGCTGTTGAGATTCTGCCAAGAGTTCTTTACTTTCTCTGCTGGCCTTATACAAATTTGCCCATACCAGAAACTGTTCTGAATCATCGTGATGCTGCATGAGACGCTTTAATACTGGTAGCTCAAACCTCACCAACAACATCTCAAGTACTTCTTCAAAGTAAGCAATTGCCGAGATTTCGTCATGTATTAGGCCAATATCAATCGCCGTTTCCACACCTTGCGAATAACAATACGCCCCAACTGGCAATGCCGTAGAAGACAGTGTCAGCAGTTGCAGTAATTGCGCGGCACTATGAATGGACATGATGTAAAGCTTTGATTGAGCTTAAACGATGATCATGGCTATGCTGTGCATAGGCACCGCTTTCAGGTTCAAACGGATGATCAGTTTCTGAAACTGTAAGCCCTAACCCTTCCACCATTTCTGCAAGCACATGATCAGGCTCAAAATACAAAGCTGTAGGTGTCAGCATTAATGGCACATGCCTATTACCTAAGTGATAGGCAGCTTTAAGCAAATCAAAATCGGTTTGAGCAGTGACTTGCATTAATCGCTCAGGTTTTGCATCAACACGCAATACATCGCCCTCTTGAGTTGCGATATATGAGCCACTACGCAAAATACCAGTACGCGGTAAATCAGCACCAATATCCACCCCACTCGCTAAAGCCGCTCGAAACCGTGATTTTTGGCGTGTATCAAAAGTCAGTTCAACCGTTTCAAATGCCTGATCAGGAGAAATATATTCAAGACGTTGGGTATAGATTTTCATTTAGCTTTTCTCTCCTTATTTATTTCTTTCATATCTAGAGTAATGAGGCAAATCATCTCTATAAAACTTATCAAAATAAGAAATAACGCTGAGCCATAGGTAATACATCAGCAGGTTCACACGTTAATAATTCACCATCAGCCCGCACCTCGTAAGTTTCAGGATGAACATGCATGACTGGGCAATATGTGTTGTGCTTCATATCAGCTTTGCTAATTTGACGTGTGTTTTTACATGGGCTAATTAACTTTTTAAGGTTTAATTTCTCAGCAACTTTTTCATCAATTGCCACTTGAGGTAAAAAGGTAATACAGGTGTTATGTACACCACGCGGATAAGCACCAAACATTGGACGATAATGCACGGGTTGAGGTGTTGGAATTGAAGCATTAATGTCACCCATCGGTGCTGCCGCAATCATACCCCCTTTAATAATCATGGAAGGCTTTACGCCAAAAAAAGCAGGCTTCCAGAGCACTAAATCAGCAAGTTTTCCGACTTCAACAGAACCCACTTCATGACTTAAACCATGGGTAATTGCAGGGTTAATCGTATATTTAGCAATATAACGTTTAACACGATTGTTATCATGAAACTCATTATCACCCTCAAGAGGCCCACGTTGAATTTTCATTTTATGAGCAGTTTGCCAAGTTCGTAAAATCACCTCACCTACGCGACCCATCGCCTGAGAGTCAGAGGACATCATGGCAATAGCACCTAAGTCTTGCAGGATATCTTCAGCGGCAATAGTTTCACGGCGAATACGACTTTCAGCAAATGCAATATCCTCAGCGATTGCCGGATCTAAATGATGGCAAACCATAAGCATATCTAAATGCTCATCAATGGTATTAATCGTATAAGGGCGCGTTGGATTAGTAGAAGACGGCAAGACATTACTTTGTCCAATTGCCTTTAAAATGTCAGGTGCATGCCCACCACCCGCACCTTCGGTATGGTACGTATGAATCGTGCGATCTTTAAATGCAGCTAGTGTTTCTTCTAAAAAACCACCTTCATTTAAAGTATCTGTATGAATAGCGACCTGCACGTCAAACTCATCCGCTACACTCAAACAGTTATCAATGGCTGCCGGTGTTGAACCCCAGTCCTCATGGAGTTTTAACCCAATTACCCCAGCTTTAATTTGCTCACGAATTGGATCAGGTAAACTCAAATTCCCTTTGCCTAACAGCCCAATATTCATAGGCAAATCATCAATGGCTTGCAACATGATCGCAATATGCCAAGGCCCCGGAGTCACAGTCGTTGCTGAAGTTCCAGCCGCCGGTCCTGTACCACCACCCACCATTGTTGTTGTACCCGACATAAGAGCAGTTTCAACTTGCTGCGGGCAAATCCAGTGAATGTGAGTATCAATACCACCTGCCGTTAAAATTTGTCCTTCACCTGCAATCACTTCTGTTGCAGCACCTAAAGGAATGGTAATGTCAGGTTGAATATCAGGATTTCCAGCTTTTCCTATTTTCCAAATTCGACCATTTTTTAAGCCAACATCCGCCTTTACAATTCCCCACCAATCCACAATCAAAGCATTGGTAATCACAGTGTCGGCAACTTCATTGGCTAAAAGTTGAGATTGCCCCATTCCATCACGAATGACTTTGCCACCGCCAAACTTAACTTCTTCACCATAGGTCGTTAAATCTTGCTCAACCTCAATAAAAAGCTCTGTATCAGCCAAGCGAATACGATCACCAACCGTTGGACCAAACATTTCAGCATATGCACGACGTGACATTTTCATACGATTAGTTCCTTATTTTTCTGATGGCAAAGCATAATATTTTGTCATCGGGATAAACCGGATTCCCCATTTTTCAGCAGCATCACCACTTACAATAAAACCAAATTTTTCATAGATATCTTGAGCATAAAAACTTGAATTCACCGTAATTTTTTCAACGTCTATATTTTCATTTTTAATTTTTTCTTCTATGAAATCCCAAAGCTGTCGCCCTAGACCTAGTTTCAAATGTGTTTTTTTAATAAAAAAATGCATTAAATGTGAGGGTTCCATATAAGCGACTATACCCACGATCTGTTGATCAATCTCTCCAACAAAATAATGAATATCTTCTCGATCAAAAATTGTTTGTATGACTTCTGGTTTAAAGCGTGAGCGCCCTTCGTGATTTGCAATCACTTGATCTACATATGGAGCGATTATGGCAACGATAGTATCTGTGTCATCTTTCGTTGCTTTTCTAATCAACATTCTCATCCAAACGCCCCATGACTCGGCCTGCAAAACCATAAACTTCTCGTTTACCAACCAAAGCAACAAGCTCTACTTCTCGACTTTGTCCGGGTTCAAAACGTATTGCTGTACCTGCCGCGATATTTAATCGAAAGCCTTTAGCTATTTCACGATCAAACTGTAGTGCATCATTTGCTTCATAAAAATGAAAATGTGAACCCACCTGAATAGGCCGATCGCCAATATTAGCAACTACAACTTTTAAAGTTTGTCGTCCAACATTCAGCTCAATGTCTGTATCTGGAGTAATGATTTCACCGGGGATCATAAGTCCTCCTTTTATACGATTGGCTGATGAACAGTGACTAACTTCGAACCATCAGGAAAAGTTGCTTCGACCTGAACCTCAGCAATCATTTCTGGCACACCATCCATCACATCTTCGCGCTTTAATAAAGTTGTTCCGTAATGCATCAAGTCACTCACCGTCATACCGTCCCGCGCCCCTTCAAGCAAAGCAGCAGAAATAAAAGCGATAGCTTCCGGATAATTCAGTTTTAAACCACGCGCTTTACGACGCTCAGCAACTAAACCAGCGGTGAAAATAAGTAATTTATCTTTTTCTGTTGGATTGAGTTCCATATCTCTTTCCTAAATAGCATCTAATTTTCTTTAAGCAAAATACGTGCTCAAAAGCAGCATACTTATTTTAATTGTTTTTTAAATACGCAATTTAACGTAACTTAGGTCTTCCATATTCTCGGAAATTCTTCATCTAAATCAAACCAATAACGTCTTAATCTTGCTCTTATTGCCGCAAAAGCATCATGGCAACGTCGGACATCATTTCCCAAGAAACGCGCACAAACCACATCATCTAATAATGTTAAAGTTACAGGTGCTTGCATACGCATCATTAATTCACGAATGAGTTCGAGCTGTTGTTCTAAATAAAATGAAGACCGATATTTCTCAGGTGCAACCGCCCAAAAGCTTCCTATTACGGCTTGATTATTCATACCTAAACATGAACGAAGCCAACGATCTTCACCTTCAAAAAACAATATATCTGCAACCAGTAATTTTTGTTCTCGCCACAACTTAAACTGGTTGTGGTAGCTTCCCTGCACAAAACGCTCAGCGCGCGCCTGCCGCCCGAGTACCAACATATCCCATCCTATAAAACTGGCAGTATGGTCAAGATGAATATGAGTTTCTGAGTGTGCTAGAGCTCCGTCAAATAACATGGATTCCTGTGGAACCCACTCCAAAATAGACTGATCTCGCACATGAAGATGAATATGCTGAAAGGCTTGCTTCCCATTGGTTTTGTACCACTTCCCTGCGCCAGGAGTCGTTACAACCGCATGAGCTTGATCTTTGGTTTCGATTTGAAAAGTAAGATGATCTCCTCCTGCAATTCCTGCGGGAGGATGTACAATAATGGCGTGACATACACCTGTTTTTTCAGGCCAGAGCATTTTTTGCACCCTTACAGGGCCATAATGCTTTCTATGATTCATTATGGTGCGCGAATTTTCAAAACAAAATCCGAGCTCTAATCTCGCATACCAAAATGGTGCTAAAGAGTTTTTTGAAAACGTTTGTACCTGATTCATTCTGGTTCGTATGTTCAAAATAAGTGCTTAAAGTTATAAGCAAAATACGCACCAAATATAAAAATAAGCCAAATGATAAAATTAGATACAATTTTTCGATTTTAATGAGTTAAAAAACAATCAATGTCTAACATAAAACCACAGTAACTCATGGAATTATTTATACAATAGCGCCCACCGTTGCTTCCATACTTGCTCTCCATGAAACTTTTTTTCGTGTTAACGCCACTTGTCTTTTTAACTGGGTGTATTTTTGGCCAATCTAGTGAGGTCAAACGTGCAGAAAAAATTCTCCATAATTTTGAATGTAAAAATGTTGAGACAAGTCAGATTGCAACAAGTTCAATTAATTCTTACTACCAACAGTCTTTAGCGGTAAGCAAAGAAAAGGCGACTTCATATGTAGAGAGTTATAAGAATGGTGAAGAATTATTCGACATGCCGCTAGATGAAGTTTTAAAGCAACAATATCAACTTTATAAATCAGCTTGTGATTCTTTAGGCGGAGTTTCTTCTCAACCTTAAAATAGAAAGGTATTCACTAATTTTTTAGTGGATACCTTTTTTTAATTTTTATATCCTTCTTTTTGATTAAATTTTACTCACTTTACCTTTTGTTAAAATTAAATTACATACTTAAACTTTTATTAGGCTCTTATATTTCATAGCCTGTTTACTTGTTTTTTATTTATTTTCCGAGGTTTAGATCATCATGAAAAAAACATTATTATCAGTAGCACTCTTAAGTATCCTTCTTGCCGCTTGTAGCAAAAATGAAAATAAAGCCGACACGACAACCCAAGCATCTGCTCCAGCACAAACAACTGAAGCGAATAATAATGCTGTAGATACCGCACACACAGCTGAAAACTCACTCGATTGGGACGGCACATATAAAGGCACTCTCCCATGCGCAGACTGTGAAGGTATTAAAACCGAATTAGAACTTAAAGATGATAAAACCTACGAGCTGACTGAAACTTATCTTGGTAAAGGTGATGCAAACCCATTTGAAACCCATGGTACCTTTACTTTTGACAAAGATAATACTTCAGTCATTACCCTAGATGATAAAGGTCAAAACCGTAAATTCTTTATCGGTGAAAACACTGCAACTGCTTTAGATATGGAAGGTAAGAAAGTTGAAGGCTCTTTAGCTGAACACTATGTTTTGAAAAAATAATTTTTAATAATTAAAAAACCCGCTCATTTGAGCGGGTTTTTTTATGAATCAATTCTTAGTGAGCAGCGAATTGGTTCATTGTGTTTTTAGCATCGTCATGCGCTTTAAGAGCGTTGTCACCAGAGAAGATTTCTTTGTGATCATCACCGATGTCAGAACCCGCCATTGCTTGGTGTTTAACACAAGCAATTCCACCGCGGATTTCTTTACGTTGTACGCCAGCAACATAAGCCAACATACCTTCAGAACCGAAGTAACCTTGTGCAAGCTCATGAGTAGAAAGAGCCGCAGTGTGGTAAGTCGGAAGTGTGATCAAGTGATGGAACACACCTGCTTCGCGAGAAGCATCTGCTTGGAAAGTACGGATCTTGTCATCAGCATCAGCAGCTAATTCAGTGTTGTCATATTCAGCACTCATTAATTTAGCGCGGTCATATGCAGAAACGTCTTTACCTTCAGCAACCCAACGGTCGTAAGCTTGTTGACGGAAGTTTAAAGTCCAGTTGAATGATGGGCTGTTGTTATAAACAAGCTTAGCATTTGGAACAACTTCTTTAACACGGTTAACCATGTGCGCGATTTCTTCTACGTTTGGAGTCGCAGTTTCGATCCAAAGAAGGTCAGCACCATTTTGAAGGCTAGATACACAGTCAAGCACAACACGGTCAATTTGAGTGTCAGCACGGAACTGATATAAACCTGATGGTAAACGCTTAGGACGGTGTAATTTACCATCACGCTTGATTAAGATTTCATCTTCTTGAGCATCAGCAATATCAATTTCTTGAGTATCTAAGTAGCTGATGTATTGAGAAGCGATGTCACCTGGCTCTTTAACCACTGGGATTTTTTGAGTCAAGTCAGCGCCTTCAGAGTCAGTACGCGCAACAATGATACCTTCTTCAAGACCCATTTCTAAGAATGCATAACGTAATGCATGGATCTTAGCGATGAAGTCTTCGTGTGGAACAGTTACTTTACCAGCTTGGTGACCACATTGTTTAGCATCAGATACTTGGTTTTCGATTTGAAGCGCACAAGCACCAGCTTCAATCATTTTCTTAGCAAGTAAGTAAGTTGCTTCTTCGTTACCGAAACCAGCATCGATGTCCGCAATAATTGGCACAACGTGAGTTTCAAAGTTGTCGATTTGAGCTGTGATTTCAGCTGCTTTAGCTGTATCACCAGCTTCTTGTGCTTTTTTAAGTGCACGGAATAAATCGTTTAATTCTTTTGCGTCAGCTTGACGTAAGAAAGTATAGATTTCTTCGATCAATGCAGGAACAGAAGTTTTTTCGTGCATAGATTGGTCAGGAAGTGGACCAAATTCAGAACGAAGAGCAGCAACCATCCAACCAGAAAGGTAGATATAACGTTTGCTTGTAGTACCGAAATATTTTTTGTTCGCAATCATTTTTTGTTGTGCGATGAAACCATGCCAGCAACCTAATGATTGAGTGTATTTGCTTGAGTCAGCATCGTATTCAGCCATATCACGACGCATAATCGCAGCTGTATACTTAGCAATATCTAAACCTGTTTTGAAACGGTTTTGAAGTTGCATACGAGCAGCATCTTCTGGGCTAATGTCTGCCCAAGTGTTGCCGAATTTTGCTTTTAATTGACGTACTGCATCAATCGCTGTTTGATATGTAGTCATGATATTGTCCTGTATTCATTTTAGGATTTCATCGATTGAAGCCTAGAGTCACGTTACTTAAATTTCTTATGACACCAGCTGCTTCCTCATGACCACAGCTTAGACTTAGCCAATCAATTAATCCAATATCCTTTATTAATCTTCAGTATTTATTTAAAAAATATACCAATAAATCGATATTATAGATAAAACTAAAAACCTTAACACTCTGTTTATAAAAATAAAATTATCCTAAAGGAGTATAGAGTTTCATTCTAAAACCTCACTAAGTCTTATTTTTATACAATTTTTGAAGATTTTCCACTCATTTTTAAATCTAAAAGTCAATTGTAAATTAGGCTATTTTTGCCAATGCAAAAAGTCAATTTATATGCTAGAAATTGAGAAGTTATTCATAAATATATTCTATTTAGATTTCTTTCATTCAAAACTAAGCAAAGACAATAAAATCGTACCTTTGAAACGGCTTTCCACCCTACTTAATTCCTACAAAAAATGTCGCTTTTCTCATCATTTTTTCACACAATGATTATTAAATATGGCATAATTTGAAACAATTTCAGGGTTTTATTTTCGGTATTTTTTTTATGAATCTGGAGCGAGTAGATCTTAATCTATTAATATATCTTGATGTACTTCTTCGTGAAAAAAATGTTACGCGCGCAGCCGAACAGCTTGGGGTAACTCAGCCTGCAATGAGTAATATTTTACGTCGCTTACGTAATTTATTTAATGATCCGCTTCTTATCCGTTCTTCTGAAGGGATGACCCCAACAGAACGTGCACTCGAATTACAACCTCGTATTCGTGATGCCCTTTCTGACCTCTCCATGATTTTGGAACCCCGTACCGAATTCCGCCCTTATACAAGTAATCGCGTTTTCCGCATTATGACATCTGACTATGCCGAGGCAACTTTAGTCCCTCGCCTTGTCAAAGCTCTACGCTCTGAAGCTCCAAATGTTGTCCTCGACTTTCTTACACCAAGTGATGTGTCTTATAGAGATATGGAACAAGGTAAAGTTGATCTTGCGATTAATAGATTTAATGAAATACCGCAAAGTTTCCATCAAGTTTTAGTTTGGCGTGATAGTTTCAGTTGTATTCTTAACGACAAACACCCTGCTGTAACCCATTTAAATCTTAAAAGCTATCTAGATGCACAACATATCTGGGTGTCTAAAACAGGTATGGGCGTAGGCTTTGGTGTAAATCCAGATAAACAAGGCGGTTTAGGCTGGATCGATCAGGCATTAGAGCGTATTGGTCAACGTCGTAAAATTTCTGTATTTACCCGTCACTACCAAATGCCAGCATTACTTGCTCAAAATGTAGATCTTATTGCTACATTACCAACCCGCATGGCACGTTTACAAACTCAAAATCCAAAACTGGTTATAAAGGATCCTCCTTTTTATATTCCAGAATTTGAACTTAAAATGGCTTGGTGCCCGTTATTACACCACCATCCTGCTCATCGCTGGTTGCGCCAACTTATTTTATTTGTTGCTCGTCAAATGATTGAAGAAGAAAATCGTGAATTTCTAACCAACAATTCACAATTTTCTCACTATTAAATAAATTTTAATTTAATTGTCGATTTTAGACATTATCTTCAAGCGCTGAGCAATCAATCTGATTACCTCAGCGCTTTTTTGTGTTAAAACATAGTCATAATAATGATGAACCTCGGGTGATTTGTGAGTCTCTTTCAAAATATCATTATCATCGCACTGCTCATCATCGCAGCAGGCTTTTTATCTTTAACTGAAATTGCCTTGGCTGGTGCCAGAAAAGTAAAGTTAAAAATTTTAGCCGAAGCTGGCGAAGAACGTGCCCAACAAGTACTTGATCTACAAGAACAATCTGCCGATTTTTTTGCAGCTTCTCAAATTGGCCTAAATGCAGTTGCGATTTTAGGTGGTATTTTGGGTGAAGCTGCTTTTCGTCCTTTTTTTGTCACACTCATCGACCGTTTTTATGAAGGACCTTGGACACAGACTATTGGTTTTGCCCTATCCTTCACCTTAGTAACTTCTCTATTTATTTTATTTGCCGATCTCATGCCAAAACGTTTGGCCATGATTGCACCTGAAAAAATTGCGATTAGTGTTATTAACCCAATTCAAGTTTTTATTAAGGTTTGCAAACCTTTAGCTTGGGGAATTAATGCAATCGCCAACTTACTATTTCGTTTATTCAAAGTTAATACAACACGAGAAGACAATATTACTTTTGATGATATTTCAGCAGTCATGGATGCAGGCGCGCAAGCTGGTGTACTTCAAAAACAAGAACACCACTTTATTGAGAACGTTTTTGAGTTAGAAGAACGTACCGTACCCTCAAGCATGACAACACGCGAAAATGTTGTTTATTTCACCTTGAATGAACATGAAGACAGTATTCGTCAAAAATTAGCAGAATATCCTTACTCAAAATTTTTAGTGTGTAATGAAAATATTGATCAGGTCATTGGTTATGTTGATGCCAAAGACTTTCTGGTGCGCATTTTAAACAATCAATCCCCAACACAATTGAATGAATCAACCATTCGTACTGTCTTAATGATTCCTGACACCCTAACTCTCTCGGAATTACTTGATCGTTTCCGCTCTACAAAAGAGAAATTTGCGGTGGTCATAAATGAATATGCTCTGGTTGTAGGTGTTATCACCTTGAGTGATATTATGATTACAGTTATGGGTGACTGGGTGACTCCTATAGAAGAAGAGCAACAAATCATTAAACGTGATAATAACTCTTGGTTGATTGATGGCAGCACACCAATTGATGACCTAAGACATGCTCTTGAAATTGATGAAATGCCTGATGAAGAAAATTATGAGACACTCGCAGGTTTCATGATGTACCGTCTACGTAAAATACCTCGTCCAGCAGATTTTGTAGAATTTGGTGGATATAAGTTTGAAGTTGTCGATGTCGACCATTTTAAAATTGACCAACTTCTTGTAACTCGAATTTTAGAACAAACCGAAACACACTCATCAATTGATGAAAACTAATCGGTATTAATTTAAATACCCCACAATTTAGCTGGGGTATTTTTTTAAAACTAAATAAATTTTTTAAATATATGTAATAATTATTTTAGATTCATTTATTCAATTTGCTCTTTTAATTTAAAAGTATTATTATTTTATTTAGTAACTCTATTAAAGCTTAAATACTGAAAATTAATAAATTAATCTATATCTCTTAACTGC